>NZ_JBEZDA010000016.1:0-118347 GCF_040647855.1 Nocardia sp. NPDC049220 | reverse complement strand
CAAACTCTCCGTTGAAGACTCACGAAACACCCCACAAAGGAGCGAATCAGAAAAATCTGAAACCAGAGTCCGAAAACCCAGCAAAACAATCGCCAGCAAAAAGCTGACAAAAAATCCGACCCTCCACACGGGGAGCGAAAGGCCGAACCAAAAAAAATTTGGCACTGACATTCATCGACACACTATTGAGTTCTCAAAGAACACACGCACACACCATCGCGCAGATTGAATCTGATTGATCGGTGAGGCAACTTTTACAGCTTAGCTCAGCCGCAAACCCAGATGCAAATCTGAATCGCGATCGAACTAGTGTGAACGCCAGGCGCTCCTCGTCCTACCTCGTTTCCCTAGCCTCTCGCTCAGCGTTTCCGCTCAGCTGCTCGGCCCCGGGTCGGTGTCCGTGTCGCTCTGACTCGAATAAAGTTACGTGTCTGTGTGAACGATGTCAAATCGGCTGGTCAAGACCATTTTTCGTGACACGTGGAGTTACGCGCGACGCAACCGTGCTCGACTCGTGATCACCCCGGGGCGCCGACCCGCACCACCTGTCCGCCCAGTGCCTGCAACTGCTCGACAAATTTCGGATAGCCGCGATCGATGTGGAAGACGTCGTGCACCTCGGTGGTCCCATCCGCGACCAGGCCGGCGAGAACAAGACCGGCCCCCGCCCGAATATCGGACGACCACACCGGCGCACTGGACAGTCGCGGAATGCCGCGCACCACCGCGTGGTGCCCATCGGTCCGCGCGTCGGCGCCGAGCCGGATCATCTCCTCCACGAACCGGAACCGCGCCTCGAAGATGTTCTCGGTGATCATCGAGGTGCCGTCGGCGATGGCCGCGAGGCCGATCGCCATCGGCTGGAGGTCGGTCGGGAAACCCGGGAACGGCAGTGTCGAGAAGTTCACCGCGCGCGGACGCTCCGCCTGAACCACTCGAAACCCATCCTGCTCGAACGAGATCCGCGCACCCGCGGAACGCAATTTGTCCAGCACCAACGAAAGGTGCTTGGGGTTGACGCCGGTCACGCGGACATCGCCCATCGTCATTGCCGCGGCAATTCCCCAAGTCGCCGCCACAATGCGGTCGCCGATGACACGGTGGGTCGTGGGCGAGAGCCGCTCGACGCCTTGGATGGTGAGTACCGAGGTGCCGGCGCCACTGATCCGCGCCCCCATCCGGACGAGCATGTGGCACAGGTCGACGATGTCGGGTTCGCGCGCGGCGTTGTCGATCACCGTCTCACCCTCGGCGAGCACCGCAGCCATGAGAATGTTCTCGGTCGCACCCACGGAAGGGAAGTCCAGGCGGATCTTGGCGCCTTGCAGTTCGTCGGCCCGGGCGACCACACAGCCGTGCTCGATCTCGCTGGTGGCTCCGAGCAGTCGCAGCCCTGCCTGGTGCATGTCGAGCGGGCGCGAACCGATCGCGTCACCGCCGGGCAGCGCGACCACCGCGCGCTTACACCGCGCCATAAGCGGACCGAGCACACAAACCGATGCGCGGAATTGGGTGACCGCGGGGAAGTCCGCGTGGTACTTCGGTTCTGCGGGGGTTGTTATGGCGACCACGCCGCCGTCGATCGCGACGTCACAGCCGAGGCCGCGCAGCACATCGGCCATCAGCGGCACATCGAGGATGTCCGGGCAGTTCGTGATCGTGGTGGTGCCTTCGGCCAGCAATGCAGCGGCCATCAACTTGAGGACGCTGTTCTTGGCGCCCCCCACCGTGACCTCACCGACGAGTCGATTCCCGCCGGTAACCAAAAACCGTTCCATGCCGCCTCTCCGCGTATTCGGCGCACTGTTGGTGCAAGGATAGTTGTGGCGGCGCACTCTGGTGCCGCCTCTTCACGACTCCCCTCACCTCTCCGCATTTCTGTCGATCGGTGGGCGCCGCGAGGTGGGCGTATTGCGGCGGACGGTGCGATCCCGTCATGTCCCCGGCATACCCGGTGATTTCGCTTGTACGCGCGTGCGGCGCTGCCCGATCAGGCACTCGGCTGTTCGCCGCCCGGCTTCCAGAGGATATCGCCGCCCGGATTGGCCACTCGGCTCAGGATGAACAGCAGGTCGGATAGCCGATTGAGGTATTTGGCAGGCAGCACGTTGGTGTCCTCCGGGTGTGCTTCGATAGCCGCCCATGCGGAGCGTTCCGCGCGGCGGGCAACGGTACGCGCAGTGTGCAGCAGGGCCGCCAGCGGCGTCCCGCCGGGCAAGATGAACGAATTCAGCGCAGGCAGTTCGGCATTGAACGCGTCACACCACGACTCGAGGCGGTCGATGTACGGCTGGGTGACGCGCAGCGGCGGACATTTGGATGCGGCCACTACCGGTGTGGACAGGTCCGCGCCCGCGTCGAATAGATCGTTCTGGACCCGACGAAGCACCGCGAGCATCGTCTCCTCTGGTTGCCCGAGCGCGATCGCGACACCGATGGCCGCATTCGTCTCATCGCAGTCCGCGTACGCGACCAATCGTTGATCGGTTTTGGCGACTCGGGAGAAGTCGCTCAACCCCGTTGTCCCGTCATCGCCGGTCCGCGTATAGATCCGCGTCAGATGCACGCTCACAGGACAACCTTATGTGTTCAGAGACCTGGCATCCGGCGGGTGCGGTCAGAAGGGCGGGATTCCACCCAGGACAGAAACGCGGTCAACGAGTCGCGATCGAGGGCCAACTCGAACCCACCCGTGCGATCCGACACAGCGATCACCGCGATGTCGTCGGTCATGATGTCGTATTCGTCGCCGCGCGGTCCGCGGCGGTCACCGATCTCGACGCCTTGGCGGCGAATCATCGAATCGGGTCCGAGTTTGAGGCTGGTGAGCTTGAAGAAAACGAGCCGGTCCTCGTCGTAACGGATCAATCCGTGCCGCCAACCCTGGCCACCGCGGGCAGGTAATACCCGAAGAATCGCGGCTGTTCCGCCGCGACGCAACATGATCAGACGATAGGTCGAGGCGAGCGCGAGGAACACGAGCGTCAGTACCAGAATGATCAAGAGAACCATCCCGGTCTGCAATGCTGTTCGTCCCTTCGTTCCACCGTTGTGTCGTCGACACCCCGGGGTCATTCAACCACGGCCCCGAGTTTACAAACGCCTCGACCGGGTCCGACGGCCGCGTGCCCGGCAATATCGCGATCGGCGGACTCGCCGAACTCGGCTACAAAGCGGCTGTCGGCGGTGAAGAGATCTCCACCGCCGACAGCCGTCGTGCTCAATGACAGGTTGTTGCTTATGCCTTCGCGGTCTGCTCGACCGCGCGCACCCGGGCCTGAGCGGCCTTCAGCTGCTCTTCGCTGGCCTCGGAGTCGGCCAGCACCCGGCGGGCCGCCTCGACATCCACCTCATCGGCGAACTCCGCGGACTCGGCCAGCACCCGGACCGAGTTCGCGGTCACCGAGAAGAAGCCACCGTGCACCGCGGCGACGATCCGCTCACCGTCGGTGTCCACAATGGTGACGGTGCCCCCTTCGACCAGTTGGCCGAGCAACGGCTCGTGCCCCGGCATGATGCCGATCTGGCCCTCGGTGGTCTGCGCGCTGACGAATGATGCCTGGCCAGACCAGAGCAGTCGCTCGACCGCGACGAGATCAACTGACATTTCCGCCATCGGTGACTACTTTCCGAGGATCTTCTTCGCGGCCGCCTCGACATCGTCGAGGCCACCGCAGCTGTTGAAGGCCTGCTCCGGGTAGTGGTCGAACTCGCCCTTGCAGACCCGGTCGAAGTCGTCGATGGTCTGCTCCAGCGGCACCACCGAACCCACCTGGCCGGTGAACTTCTCGGCCACGATGAAGTTCTGGCCGAGGAACTTCTCCAGACGACGGGCACGGCCGACGAGGACCTTGTCCTCCTCCGACAGCTCGTCCATACCGAGGATGGCGATGATGTCCTGCAGTTCCTTGTACTTCTGCAGGATCCGCTTCACCTCGTTGGCCACGCGGAAGTGACGCTCCCCGACGATCGAGGCCTCCAGGATGCGGGAGGTCGAGGTCAGCGGGTCGACAGCCGGGTAGATACCCTTCTGCGAAATCGGGCGGGAGAGCTCGGTCGTCGCATCGAGGTGAGCGAAGGTGGTCGCCGGGGCCGGGTCGGTGTAGTCGTCGGCGGGCACGTAGATGGCCTGCAGCGAGGTGATCGACCGACCACGGGTCGAGGTGATGCGCTCCTGCAACTCACCCATTTCATCGGCCAGTGTCGGCTGGTAACCGACGGCCGAGGGCATCCGGCCGAGCAGGGTCGACACCTCGGAGCCGGCCTGGGTGAACCGGAAGATGTTGTCGATGAACAGCAGCACGTCCTGGTGCTGCACGTCGCGGAAGTACTCGGCCATGGTCAGGGCCGAGAGAGCGACACGCATACGGGTGCCCGGCGGCTCGTCCATCTGGCCGAAGACGAGGGCGGTGTCCGGCAGGACGCCCATTTCTTCCATTTCCAGCCGAAGGTCGGTGCCCTCACGCGTGCGCTCGCCGACACCGGCGAACACGGAGGTGCCGGAGAACTCCCGCGCGATGCGGGTGATCATCTCCTGGATCAGAACGGTCTTGCCGACACCGGCACCACCGAACAGACCGATCTTGCCACCCTTCACATACGGGGTGAGCAGGTCGATGACCTTGATACCCGTCTCCAGGATCTCGGTCTTGCCCTCGAGCTGGTCGAATGACGGCGGCTTGCGGTGGATCCCCCACTGCTCGCCGTCGCGACCAAGGCCGGGGGTGTCAAGGCAGTCGCCGAGCGCGTTGAAGACGTGACCCTTGACGACGTCACCGACCGGCACCGAGATGGGCTTCCCGGTGTCGGTCACGGTGGCACCACGGACCAGGCCGTCGGTCGGCTGCATCGAGATGGTGCGCACGATGTTGTCACCGAGGTGCTGGGCGACCTCGAGGGTCAGGGTTTTGGCCACCGAGGTCAGCGTGATCTCGGCGTGCAGAGCGTTGAACAGCTCGGGGATTGCTCCGCGCGGGAACTCGACGTCCACAACGGGGCCGATGACCCGGACGACGCGGCCCGCGGCGGCGCCGGTCCGGCTCGTGTTGTCTTGAGTGACAGCTGCGGTCATTGGTGTTGGTTCTCTCCGTGTCGATGTGCGGCCTTCGGGGGGCCTTCGTGGTTTCGCACGCTTCCGCATCCGGCCCCGTGCCTCAGGCCGTGTTCTTGACGGCGTTCGCGGTGCCCTTCGTGGCTACGCACGCTTGCGCCTCCGGGCACGTCTCTCATGCTGGAGCCGCTCAGTCTCGGTCCGAGCTCGACGCCAGCGCGTTCACGCCGCCGACGATTTCGCTGATTTCCTGCGTGATCTGGGCCTGGCGTACCGAGTTCGCCTGGCGGGTGAGCACACTGGCCAGTTCGTTGGCGTTGTCGGTGGCCGCCTTCATTGCGGTGCGCCGAGCCGCGGACTCGGATGCCGCTGCCTCGAGCAACGACGCGTAGATACGCGTGTTGACGTACTTCGGCAGCAGCGCTGCCAGCAGTACATCGGCGTCGGGCTCGAATTCGTACTGTGCGTGCACATCCGCGGTGGTGGAATCCGACAGGCTGTCCTCGCCCAGATCGAACTTCTCGTCGACGAAACTCACCTGGATCGGCGCGAGCCGGCGCACCTCCGGAACCTGGGTCAGCATCGACACGAACCGGGTGTACACGACGTGCAGTTCGTCGACACCGGCGATGTCGCCCGTCCCGTCCGGAGCGGCCACCGCCCCGTCCGCACCGGCCATGAACGCGTCGACCAGATGGTGGCAGGCTGCCGAAGCATCGGTGTACTTCGGCTGCTGCGAGAACCCGGTCCACGCGGACACGAACGGGCGGTTGCGGAAGGTGTAGTACGTCAGGCCCTTGTTGCCCATGACGTAGAGCACCGGCTCCTTGCCCTCGTCGCGCAAGGTGGTCATCAGCTCTTCCGCGCGTTTGAACACGTTCGAGTTGTAGCCACCACACATGCCGCTGTCACTGGTGATCACCAGGACGGCGGCGCGGCGAGGATTGGGGCGCTCGGTCAGCAGCGGGTGCGAAAGATTCTTCGACGCACCCGCCAGCTCACTGAGGACCTTGGTGATCTCCTCCGCGTACGGCTTGGCCGCCGCAACCCTGGCCTGAGCCTTCGAGATGCGCGAGGTCGCGATCAGCTCTTGGGCCTTGGTGATCTTCTTGATCGAATTCACACCACGAATACGGGAGCGCAATTCACGCAAACTTGCCATCAGCGGTTCACACTCCCTTCATTCGCGGCAGTAGGCGGGATCGAATAGCACATCGCAGACCCGCGTTACTTCTCGACGTGCTTGCGGGTCACCGACAGCGACTCGACCTCTTCGTGGTCGAGCTCACCGGCTTCTTCCTCGTTCACCACACGACTGCCGTCAGAGGCGAGGAAGCCCTGCTTGAACTTCTCCGTGCCTGCCTTGATCGCGTCGGCCGCGTCGCCGGCGAGCACCTTGCCGCCCGCGATGGCCTTGAAGGCGTCGGCGGCGGTGCGGTGCAGATCTTCCAGCAACTCGGCGTTGAAGCGGCGGATATCGGCGACCGGAACCGAATCGAAGTAGCCGCCGTCGACCAGGTAGATCGAGACGATCTGGTCCTCGACCGGCACCGGCGAGTACTGGTCCTGCTTGAGCAGTTCCACCCAGCGGGCACCGCGCTCGAGCTGCGCCAGCGACGCCGCGTCGAGGTCGGAAGCGAACGCGGAGAATGCCTCCAGTTCGCGGTACTGCGCCATCTCCAGACGCAGCGAACCCGCTACCTTCTTCATGCCCTTGGTCTGGGCCGCACCACCGACGCGGGAGACCGAGGTGCCGACGTTGATCGCCGGACGGACGCCCTTGTTGAACAGGTCGGACTCGAGGAAGACCTGACCATCGGTGATGGAGATGACGTTGGTCGGAATGAACGCCGAGATGTCGTTGGCCTTGGTCTCGATGATCGGCAGGCCGGTCATCGAGCCGGCGCCCATCTCGTCGGACAGCTTCGCGCAACGCTCGAGCAGACGGGAGTGCAGGTAGAAGACGTCACCCGGGTACGCCTCGCGGCCCGGCGGACGACGCAGCAGCAGCGAGATGGCGCGGTATGCCTCGGCCTGCTTGGTCAGGTCGTCGAACACGATGAGGACGTGTTTGCCCTGGTACATCCAGTGCTGTCCGAGAGCCGAACCCGTATACGGCGCAAGCCACTTGAAGCCGGCGGAGTCCGAGGCCGGGGCCGCGACGATGGTGGTGTACTCCATCGCACCGTGCGCCTCCAGCGCGGTCTTGACGCCCGCGATGGTCGAACCCTTCTGGCCGATGGCGACGTAGATGCAACGCATCTGCTTCGTCGGGTCGCCCGACTCCCAGTTCGCCTTCTGCGCCAGGATCGCGTCGATGCAGACCGCGGTCTTGCCGGTCTTGCGGTCACCGATGATCAACTGACGCTGGCCACGGCCGATCGCGGTCAGCGCGTCGATGGCGGTGATGCCGGTGGCCATCGGCTCCTCGACCGGCTGGCGCTCCAGCACGGTCGCGGCCTGCAGCTCCAGCACGCGCTGCTCGTCGGCCTCGATCTCGCCGAGGCCGTCGATCGGCTGGCCGAGCGGGTTCACGACACGGCCGAGGAACTTGTCGCCGACCGGAACCGAGAGCACGTCGCCGGTCCGGCGGACCTGCTGGCCCTCCTCGATCTCGGCGAACTCACCGAGGATGACCGCGCCGATCGCGCGGTCCTCGAGGTTCAGCGCGACGCCGAGCACGCCGCCCGGAAACTCGAGCAGCTCGTTGGCCATTGCCGACGGCAGGCCGCTGACATGCGCGATCCCGTCGCTGGTGTCGGTGACCACACCGACTTCTTCGATGGAGGTCTCGGGGGTGTAGCTCTGGGTGTAGCTCTCGATCGCGCTACGGATCTCGTCGGAGGAGATCGTCAGCTCCGCCATGTTCTTCCTGCTCTCGCTGTCTGGGTCTGGAATGTTCGGGGTGGTGTTAGCGCGCTAGATCAGGGCCCGGCGCAGCTTTTCCAGTCGGCCGATTGCGCTGCCGTCGATCACATCGTCCCCGACGCGTACGACGAGTCCGCTCAGCAAACTCGGGTCGACCTGGATGTGCACCGTGGTCGCCCTGCCGTAAATGCGCTGCAGCGAGGCGGCCAGCCGGTTGCGCTGCTGCTGGGTGAGCGCGATCGCGGCACGCACGTGCGCGACGATCTGATCGCGACGACCCGCTGCCAGGTCGGCCAGCTCGTCGAAGGCGGCACCGATGCTCGACTGCGGCCGGGTCACCACCTGCTCCGCCAGGGTCAGGGTGATGGGCTCCGTCTTGCCCGTCAGTAGCCGGGCGATGAGTTCGCGCTTGGCCGAGGCCGCCTTGGCCCGATCCGACAGTGCCTGCTCCAACTCGGGGTTGTCGCTGATGATCCGGCCGAGCCGGAACAGCTCGTCCTCGACCGCGTCGAGCCGTCCGCTGACGGCCGCCGATTCCAGCAATGCCTCCTGGCCCAGCAGCACCAAGATCTCGACCAGGTCGGGGGTGCGCGACCAGTCCTGGGCCACCGCGGTGGTCAGCACCGCCAGCGTGGCAGCGCTGACCTTGCCGCCGAAGACCCGCTCGCTGAGCTCCGCGCGTGCAGAACCCGGCACCGACACGTCCGCGAGCGCCACACGCAGCGAACGCTGGTCGTCCAGCACGGCGACAACGGCGAACAGTTCCGAACCCGTCGTGGCCGCAACACTGTCGCTTCCGGTCAGAGCGGCCCGAAGCGCCTCCTGCGACCGGGAGCTGGCCTCGCGGCTCGCTGCGTACATGCTTCTCACTTTCGCGTCGTTACCTTCCGACCCCGATGCCCGCATCGGTCTCGTCGAGCTCGGTCAGGAACCGCTCGATCGATGCCGCCTGCTTGGCTTCGTCCGAAACCGACTGTCCGATAATCTTTTCGGCCAGATCGACGGCCGTGCGGCCGACCTCGGAGCGCAGCTCGGTCAGGATCTGCTGGCGCTGGGCTTCCAGCTGGGTGTGGCCCGCCGCAACGATGCGGTCGGCCTCGGCCTGGGCGTCGGTGCGCATCTGCGCAAGGATTTCCTGGCCCTGGGTGCGTGCGTCCTCTCGGATGCGCGCGGCCTCGAGCCGGGCCTCGGCCAGCTGCTGCTGGTACTGCTGCAGGGTGAGCTGAGCTTCTTCCTGCGCGGCCTCGGCGCGAGCAATGCCGCCCTCGATCTTGTCGGAACGCTCATCGAGCGTCTTCATCAGGCGAGGGATCACGTACTTGTAGAACAGGATCCCGATGATGACGACGCAGACGACCGACCAGACGATGTCATACGTTTCGGGGATGAGAGGATTCACTTCCTCTCCCTCCACCGCGAGCAAAACCGACTCGTACATCGGAATCAGAAGATGAAGCCGGCGACGAGGCCGATCAGGGCGAGCGCCTCGGTGAACGCGATACCGAGGAACATGTTGGTCCGGATCGTGCCCTGCAGTTCAGGCTGACGAGCGATGCCCTCGATCGCCTTTCCGACGACGATGCCGACGCCGATACCAGGGCCGATCGCGGCGAGACCGTAGCCGATGGCACCGAAACCCTTGAACTTGTCGGGGGTCGTCGCGGCTTCCTGGGCCAGGTAAGCGAGGCTCATGAGTCTTCCATTCCCTTTCTGTTGCTCACCCGCCGGTCGGCGAGGTGTAGCAGTTTTCCGGTAGTTGTGTCAGTCAAAGTCAGTGATCGTCCGCGTGCTGCGCGAGCCCGATGTAGACGGCGGTCAGCAACGCAAACACATAGGCCTGCAGGAAGATGACCAACAGTTCGAACAGCGTGAATCCGAACCCCGCGAGCAGCGAGAACGGCGAGAACACCTTCATCCATGCGGCGGCGTCGAAGAGGAAGAACCAGGTCGCGCTGAAGAACAGCACCAGCATGATGTGGCCGGCGAGCATGTTCGCCATGAGTCGGACGGTCAGCGTGAACGGGCGCAGGATGAAGGTCGAGACGAACTCGATCGGAATCAGCAACACGTGCAATGCGGGCGGAACATTCGGAACGACGATGCTGCTGCGCATGTAGTTCAGAAATCCGTACTTGCGGATACCGACGTAATTGAATGCCAGGTATGCGACGACGGCGAGCACCAGCGGCATGCCGATTCGGGCGTTCGACGAGATGTTCAACCCCGGGATGACACCGGAGAAGTTCAGAAAAAGGACCGTGAAGAAGATCGATGCGATCAGCGGGAGGAACTTACGGCCCGATTCCTTGCCCAATACCTCCTCGCAGATCTGCTCCTTGACAAAGACCAGGCCGGTTTCGGCGACATTCTGCAGACCGCGCGGAACGATCTTGGGCGAACGGAAAGCCAGCACCATGACCAGGACCAGGACCGCCGTCATGAGGATGCGGATCAGCATCAAGCGATCGAGTTCGAACGGCGTTCCCTCGAACAGCACAGCTGGAGGGAAGAAGTCGGTAAGCGACGGCGCGTGGAACTCGCCCGCCAGAGTGGTGACGCTCAGCGTTCTCTCCCGTGTTCGGGCCGCGGGTAACGGTCATTCCCGCGGTTCGATCGGACATTGACGATCAATTTGGGTCGACTCAGGTCGGCTCGAAATTCGTCAGCAGCTGTGCGGCGGTTGGGTTCCACCAGGCGTCTGTACGTGTGTCGGCGACATCGTCGACATGCAGAACCGGAACCCTTCGGAGCCCGGCACGGCAGTAAGCATAGCGACCCAGGACAAGGATCTGGACGATCCCCCTCACTTGGTTGCCTGCTTACCAAGACTTTACCAACCTATCTACGACAGCGTGTAGGTGGGTGGGGTCGCTACTCGCCGGTATCCGCCGGACCGCTGGTCTCGGTGGTTGTCACGTACGGAACCTTCTGACGGAGGACACCGTATGTCTCCGCACCGAGCACGATCACCAAAGCCCCGACCACCGTGAGGAACAGGACGACCCGATCGTAGAACTCGAACCGCATCAGGATCGCGACGACCACCAGCGCGACCAGCATCTTGCCGACCCAACTGACCAGCATGACCAGACCGGCGGTGCTCGGCGGGAGTTTCGCACCGAACAGGACGACGGCGGCGGTGGTGAGGATGAACCCGCCGCCGATCGCAGCGCCGAGTAGGGCGCCCCACACCCCGGGCATCCCCGAAACCACGGCGCCGAGCGCCACAGCCAGGACCACCAGCACGCCCAGTCCGAACAGGCCGTAGCGCAGGGCCGCTCGCAGCGGCGCGTCGGGACCGGGGACGGGTGTGGGAGTAGGGCTCACGGCCGCCGACTTTACCTGGACGGCGTCCGGCCGCCCGCCGGCTCCCCACGCCGCAGCCCCGGAATCGCGGTGATCACCAAGGCGAAAACCAACCCGCCTGCCATCAGCAGGACAACCAGCCTGCGGTCCATCAGCGAGGTGCCCACCGCACCGAACGCCAGTACCCCGACCCACAAATAGATCAGCAGCACGACACGACGGTGTGAATGTCCGATCTGCAGCAAGCGATGATGCAAGTGCATTTTGTCCGGAGTCGAGAAACTCACGCCAGCGCGTACCCGGCGCACAATGGCGAGTAGCAGATCGAGCACCGGAATGAACATCACCGCACCGACCAGCAACAGCGGCGACAGCAGACCGACGATGTCACGCGGACCATAGCCCTGCAACGGAATTCTGCCGGAGGCGCCGGTCGACACCGCGGCAAGCATCAGGCCGATCAACATCGAGCCGGAGTCGCCCATGAATATCCGCGCCGGCTGGAAATTGTGCGGCAGAAATCCGAGGCAGGCACCCGCGAGCGCCGCGGCGAGCAGCGCAGGAGGATAGGTGTCGACCGAACCACCCTGCTCGTTCATCAATCCGAGGCAGAAGGCGAACACCGCGAGCGCCGCGATCACTCCGAGGCCCGCCGCGAGACCGTCCAACCCGTCGACGAAATTCATGGCATTGACCAAGGTGACCGTCACCGCGACCGTGACCAGTCCACCTTGCAATCCGTCCAACACCACCGTGGTGTTGCTGAACGGGTTGTAGACGACGTACCAGCCCAATCCCATCACGGCCATCACACCCGCCGCCGTCACCTGTCCGGCGAACTTCGTCAGCGCGTCGAGTCCCCAGCGATCGTCGACAATGCCGACGAGCACGATCAGTGTGCTCGCGACCAGCACCGCGATCGGGATGTTCGGCTTGTAATCGAACCCGCTGCGTAGAGCAGGCAGCTGATGGGCGAACAGCACCGCCGCGGCCACCCCGATGTACATCCCGACGCCGCCCATTCGAGGAATCGGTTTGACGTGCACGTCCCGATCGCGCGGCACCGCGACCGCGCCGAAACCGATCGCCAGTACCCGAACCCCGCCGGTGGCCAGAAACGTCACCACCGAGGAGATGAGAAGCACGACCAACAGCTCACGCAGCGGAACAACAGCGCTCGAACCCATCATCCGCGGTTGCGCCCCTTCATCCGAGCCGCTGCTGGGTCGCGGGACCGGTCAATGCCTCCGGCGACATGCCGAGCACCTCCGCGATGTCGGCGACCGCGACCGCACCCTCGCGCAGAATCCGCGGCTGGTCGGCGGTCAGATCGACAATGGTGGAGGCGACGGCATGCTCGGCGGGACCACCGTCGAGGTAAACGCCGACCAGCTCACCGAGCTGGTCGCGGGCCTCGGACGCGGTACCGGCCGGCGCCTGTCCTGAGACGTTGGCGCTGGATACCGCGAGCGGACCGACCGCGCGCAACAGTTCCAGCGCGACCGGGTGCAGCGGCATTCGCAGCATCACCGTCCCGCGCGTGTCCCCGAGATCCCACGCCAGCGAAGGAGCTTGCTGCACAACAAGACTCAAGCCACCGGGCCAAAACGCACGGATCAGCTCACGCGCCTGTGGGCGCACCGAGAACACCAAGCCGTCGATGGTGTGCCAGGAACCGACCAGTACCGGTACCGGCATGTCTCTGCCACGGCGCTTGGCCGCGAGTAACGACCCGACCGCCGTGGCGTCGAAAGCGTCGGCGGCCAGGCCGTACAGGGTGTCGGTGGGCAACACGACCAGACGCCCGGATTTCAGGGCGCTGGTGGCTGCGGACAGTCCGGCGGCGCGAGAGTCGGAATCCGCGCAGTCGTAGACGGTACTCACGGCACCCATCCTGGCATGGTCTACCGCCTTGCCGAGAATCCAGGCCGTAATAGCGCGGTGACGTGAGGTGCGGGGTCAGGTGCGGGTGGCGGCGACGAAGCGGGGTTTACCCGCGAGATCCGGGTGCTCGACGATGTCGGCGAAGGCGCCGTGTTCAGCCAAGAGGGCGGCCAGATCCGAGCCGTTGGAGTCGTCGTGCTCGATCGCGACGCGGCCGCCGGGACGCAGCAGACGGGCGATGTTCGGGATCATCGCGCGGATGACGTCGAGTCCGTCCCGACCGCCGAACAAGGCGAAGTGCGGGTCGTGCTCGGCCACTTCGGGGTCGAGAACAGCGTCCTTCGGGATGTAGGGCGGATTGGAGACCACGACGTCCACCCGACTGTCCAGGTCGGTGAGCAGCTCGGGATCAGTGGCATCGTCGGCATAGAGCGTGACCGGGGTGTCGCCGGCCGCGATGCGGTCGTCGGCGTTACGCCGCGCCCACGACAACGCGACCGGATCGAGTTCGATCGCGTGTACGTCGGCGTCGGGACGCGCGTGCACGATGGCCAGCGCCAGTGCTCCCGACCCGGTGCACAGATCGACCACAATCGGGACGTGGTCGTGCGTCAACGCCGCCAGCTGCGCAAGCGCCCACGCGAACAACAACTCGGTTTCCGGCCGCGGCACGAAAACACCGGGCCCGACCGCGAGATCTATCCGGCCCATCGCGGCCGTTCCGGTCAAGTGCTGCAAGGGGATACGCTGCGCACGGCGAGCGACCAGATCGTGATACTCGGCCAACTGGTCGGACGTCACGAGCGGGGTCAGCGCGAGTCTGGTGCGCTCGACGCCGAGAACATGCGCCGCCAAATGCTCGGCATCGGCACGTGGGCTGTGCACCCCCGCCGTCATCAATGTCCCGACAGCGGCATTGATGGCGGGGCGCAGTGCGACTCGGGTCGTAGACATGGCACCGACTCTGCCCGAAACTCGGTTATTCCGCCGCCATGCGTGCTTCGCGATCCGCTTTCCCCAGGGCGTTCAGCAGCGCGTCCAGGTCGCCGTCGAGCACGGCGTCCAGGTTGTGTGCCTTGAAGCCGATCCGGTGGTCGGCGATCCGGTTCTCCGGGAAGTTGTAGGTGCGGATCCGCTCGGAGCGGTCCACGGTGCGGATCTGGCTGGCCCGGCCCGCCGCGGCCTCCTGGTCTGCCTGCTCCTCGGCGAGCGCCTGCAACCTGGCCGCGAGCACCTGCATGGCACGGGCCTTGTTCTGCAACTGGGAGCGTTCGTTCTGGCAGGTCACCACGATGCCGGTGGGCAGATGGGTGATGCGCACCGCGGAGTCCGTGGTGTTGACGCCCTGGCCGCCTTTGCCGGAGGAGCGGTAGACATCGATGCGCAGATCGGATTCGTCGATCTGCACCTCGGCGACTTCGTCGGGCTCTGGGTAGATGAGTATGCCCGCGGCTGAGGTGTGGATGCGGCCCTGCGATTCGGTCACCGGGACGCGCTGCACCCGGTGCACGCCGCCTTCGAACTTGAACCTCGACCACACGCCGTCGCGAGCGGCGTCGCGACTTTTGATCGACAGTGTCGCCTCTTTGTATCCCCCCAGGTCGGACAGGGCGACATCGAGAATCTCGACCTTCCAGCCGCGCCGCTCGGCATAGCGCACGTACATTCGGGCCAGGTCGGCGGCGAACAGCGCGGATTCCTCGCCGCCTTCGCCGGACTTCACTTCGAGCACGACGTCGTCACCGTCGTGCGGATCCCGCGGGGCGAGCAGGTCGGCGAGCGTCTGCTCCAACTCGTCGACCTGTCGCGCCAAATCGGGGACCTCGGCGGCAAAAGCGGAATCGTCGGCGGCGAGTTCCCGCGCGGCCGACAGATCGTCACGTGCCGCGGCGAGCTTGTTGTAGGTGGACATGATCGGCGCCAGCTCGGCGAAGCGCTTGCCGACCCGACGTGCGGCGCCCGCATCGTTGTGCAGCGACGGATCGGCCAGCTGCGTCTCCAGGCCGGCGTACTCGGCCAGAATGTCGTCGATTGCGGACGGTTGCGTCACGGTGCTTCCTTCTCCTGGTACCTGTCCGTACAAAACACCGACGCCCGGCCTGCGCTGCAGGACCGGGCGTCGGCGAGGAAGCTACTTGGCGTCGGCTTTCTTGCCGGCACGCTTGCCGTAGCGCGCCTCGAAGCGAGCCACGCGACCACCGGTGTCGAGGATCTTCTGCTTGCCGGTGTAGAACGGGTGGCACTGCGAGCAGACCTCGACCGTGATGTGTCCGGACTCCTTGGTGCTGCGAGTCTGGAAGGTGTTGCCGCAACCACAGACGACCGTGGTGTCGACATACGTGGGGTGAATTCCTGCCTTCATGGATGTCCTCTCGATTGTGGTCGCCGGGTCGCTCGCGCGATGTCGCGAG
This sequence comes from Nocardia sp. NPDC049220, assembly GCF_040647855.1. Taxonomy (NCBI): domain Bacteria; kingdom Bacillati; phylum Actinomycetota; class Actinomycetes; order Mycobacteriales; family Nocardiaceae; genus Nocardia; species Nocardia sp. NPDC049220. The sequence goes on along the minus strand of NZ_JBEZDA010000016.1, from coordinate 102,828 downwards.
AACGTGAACCGGAACCGACTAGGCGGGAGGTCTGCTCAGCTGAGCAGACGCAACGACCGTTCAGTATGCCAGAACTGCCGTTACGCTGCCAAAACGCCCCCGGCGCGTAATTTGTTCCCGCTTCGGACACTCTCCCGCCGCACCGCCCCCGGAATTTCGGGCACGCCAATCGACGTCGGCTCAGGAACCCTGAGAGCGGGCAGTCCGCCGCTCGGGGAGGTGAACTGCCGCGTGCACCGCGCTGCTTGCGTGTGACCGCGCACCGGGGTGCCTGGACACAAAGGAGAACACTGTGATCACTCGAATCGCGACCGCGACGTACGTGCTACTGATTCTCGCTGTCGCGGTGGGGTGGAGTGCGCACCCGGAATCCGCCGGCGCCGCCACGCCCCCGAACGCGGTACATACGCACTCTGCCACCGGCACCGCGATATCGAGCTGCACTGTGATCATCGGGTTCCTGATCAGCTGCGCTGCCGTGATCGGCAGCATGTGCTTCAGTCCGCAGACGCCGAAAGGGCCCCGCCTGCGCGGGGCCCTTTCGGCGAAGCAACTCGCGAATCTACTCGTCGAGCGCGCCTGGCGCGGTCTTGCTCACTTGCATCAGGAACTCGAGGTTGTTCTTGGACTTCTTGAGCCGGTCGATCAACAGATCGATGGCCTGGTGCGAGTCCAGGCCCGACAGTACTCGGCGCAGTTTGTGCAGCACCGCAGCCTCGTCGGGGCTGAGCAGTAGCTCGTCCTTACGGGTACCGGACGGGTTGACGTCCACTGCGGGGAACACACGCCGCTCCGCGATCTTGCGGTCCAACTTGAGTTCCGCGTTGCCGGTGCCCTTGAACTCCTCGAAGATCACCGTGTCACCGGTCGAACCGGTCTCCACCATCGCGGTAGCGATGATCGTCAACGAACCACCGTTCTCGATGTTGCGCGCCGCGCCGAGGAACCGCTTGGGCGGGTACAACGCAGTGGAATCGACACCACCGGAGAGGATTCGGCCCGAGGCGGGCGAGGAGTTGTTGTACGCGCGACCCAGGCGGGTGATCGAGTCGAGCAGCACCACAACATCTTTGCCCATCTCGACCAAACGCTTGGCACGCTCGATCGCGAGTTCGGCGACCGAGGTGTGGTCCGACGGCGGACGGTCGAAGGTCGAGGCGATGACCTCACCCTTCACCGAACGCTGCATGTCGGTGACCTCTTCCGGACGCTCGTCGACCAGAACGACCATGAGGTAGCAGTCGGGGTCGTTGGTCGCGATCGCATTCGCGATGTCCTGCATGATCGTCGTCTTACCCGCCTTGGGCGGCGAAACGATCAGCGCACGCTGGCCCTTACCGATCGGCATGATCAGGTCGATCACCCGGGTGGTCAGCTTGTTCTGCTGGGTCTCGAGACGCAGCCGCTGGTTCGGGTACAGCGGGGTCAGCTTGTTGAAATCGGGACGACGCTTGGCCGCCTCGACATCGCCGCCGTTGACCGTATCCAGCCGCACCAACGGATCGAACTTCTGCCGCTGGTTGCTCTGCTCACCATCGCGCGGCGCACGCACCGCGCCGGTGATCGCGTCACCGCGGCGCAGCCCGTTCTTCCGCACCAGGTTCATCGACACGTAGACGTCGTTCGGTCCGGCCAGGTAACCCGAGGTGCGGACGAAAGCGTAGTTGTCCAGCACGTCGAGGATTCCCGCGACCGGCTGCAGCACGTCATCGTCACGGATCTCCAGATCGCGGGCTTCACCGCCACCGCCACCGCCCTCGCGATCACGGCCACGACGACGCTCACGGAAACGACGTCCGCGACGACCGCGACCGCCCTCTTCCTCGTCGCCGCCACGGCTGTCCCCGCCACGGCTGTCCCCGCCACGACCATCGCCGCCACGGCTGTCCCCGCCACGGCTGTCGCCGCCACGGCTTCCGTCGCCACCACGATTGCCGTTCTGGTTCCGCTCACCCTGTCCGCGGTCACCCTGATTGCGTTCCCGACGGCGCTCGCCGCCCTGGTCGGCGTCCTGCTTCGACTCGTCACCACGCGCCTCGGCCGTCGCGGTCTCGCCGCCGGATCGCGCCTGGTCACGTCCACGACGCTGCCGACCGCGACCACGCTGACCGCCCTCGCGGCCGGAATCCTCGGCGGTGTCGGTTGGGGCAGACGCCTGGTCGGTCGCGTTCGTGGCCGCAGGCGCGGACTCGGCGGGCGCCGTCTTCGCCGGGCCGGAAGCCGTGGCACCCGCGGCCGAGGACGTCACGTCGAGGGTCACCTGCTCGGCCTTGGCCGACGCCGACTTGGGAGCCGCCGACGGGGCGGGGGCATCGTTGGTAGCGGTAACCGTGGACACGACTTCGCCCTTGGCGGGCTTTTCCACCTTCGCCGGTTTTCCGGCTTGGTTTTCCTTGATAGCGGCGATCAAATCGCCCTTGCGCATTCCGGAGGTTCCTCGGATACCGAGCTCCCCCGCCAGCGCGCGCAACTGCGGCAACAACATTCCAGTCAGCCCCGATCGTGCGACGTCGGTTTTTTCGCTCATTGTCGAAATCTGTCCGGATTCACTTTCGCGGTCGCCCGTCGGGTTGGATTCCACCCCGGGTGTCGCGAGCAGGTCCGTATCTGTCACGGATATCCTTTCCTTCCCTCGATTGCCGTGTGCTGATTCGAGGGTTCGTCCCGCAGCCCGGGCATTCTGCCGGACTCGGATGCGTCCGTCCGGGCGCTATGTGCCGTATCACCTGCCCCGCCGGACCGGCGGCTTCTCCACCGATCGTGAAAAGGTGGGGAGAGATCATTCCAGTTGCGCAGCTACGCAGCACCCCCATGGCCTGGAGGCTCGAGCCTGGAGCCTGCTGGAGCGATTGCCCTGATGAAGCACCGGCGTCTGATTGCGCACGATGTACGGACTCGCCCAGGATAGCTGCCCATGGCGAATATCGGCAAGGCGGACGCGCCGTCAGTCGATCTGGACGCCCTCGGCGAGTCCGGGCTCGACCACGCGCAGCCCTTCCGCGGCCGCGAGTTCGCGCAGTTCCGCAGGGAATTCGCTGGTGCCGAGGGCCAGCACGGTCGGACCCGCGCCGGAAACGGTGGCGGCGATCCCCGCCGCCCGTAGGCGGGTGATCCAGGTGGTGGTCAGGGGTAGCGCCGGGGCACGCTGGGCCTGATGCAGGCGGTCGGCGGTAGCGGGCATCAGCAGGTCGGGGCGCTGGGTCAGCGCCACCACCGCGAGCGCGGCGCGGCTGACGTTGAACGCGGCGTCGCCGTGTGGCACGACCTCGGGCAACAGGCCACGAGTGTGTGCGGTGGACGAGCGCTCCTCCGGGATCAGCACGACCGGACGCAACGCGGGATGCGGCTCGAGGCGGACGGCACGGTAGACACGGCCCTGGTAGTCGGTCACCGGAGCACCCTCGCTCCCCCGGTCCGCGGCGCGATCCGACTCGGTCCAGGACACCACGATCCCACCGAGGACGCTGGCCGCCGCGTTGTCCGGGTGACCCTCGAACTCCGAGGCGAGTTGCACCAATTGATCGGCCGAGATAGCCAACTCCGGATCCAGTTTCGCCGCGAGCGCACACCCCGCGGCCACACCGCCGACCACTGCGGAAGCCGACGAACCCAGCCCACGAGAATGCGGAATCACGTTGCGGCACACCACATCGAGACCATTGGCCCACACCCCGGCGGCCTCCAGGCCGCGCTCTATCGCGCGGACCACGAGATGCGAAGGGCCCCAGGGCACATCGTCGGCGCTCTCGCCCTCGACTCGAATAGCGAGCCCGGAATCGGTTGTGCGCACCTCGATCTCGTCGTAAATCCCCAATGCCACACCGAGCGAATCGAACCCGGGACCAAGGTTCGCGCTGGACGCGGGTACCCGCGCGGTCACAGTGAGACCGGCGGGCAGCGTCGCGCTCATCAACTGACTGTCGCGCGAATTCAACTCAGGTCAGCTCTAGTTCGGCGGCCACCGCGACCGGGTCTACCGAAATCGCTTGCACCTGCGGCATTCCCGACAACGCGGTATCCGGATCCTTGAGTCCGTTACCGGTCACCGTGCACACCACGGTGAGGCCGGAATCCAGCCAGCCCTCCTTGCGTGCGGCGAGCACGCCCGCCACGCTGGCGGCCGACGCGGGCTCGACGAACACGCCCTCGGTGGCCGCGACCAAGTGATAAGCCGCGAGGATCTCCTCGTCGGTGGCGGCGCGGAACGCGCCGCCGGACTGCTCCTTGGCCTCCACCGCGCCGTTCCAGGACGCGGGCGCGCCGATCCGGATAGCCGTCGCGATGGTCTCCGGGTCCTTCACCGGAGCGCCGTTCACCAGTGGCGCGGCGCCGGCGGCCTGCACACCGAGCATCCGCGGCAATTGGGTGGTGACGCCATCGGCGTAGTACTCGCGGTAACCGCGCCAGTACGCGGTGATGTTGCCCGCGTTTCCGACCGGAAGCGCGTGCACGTCCGGCGCCTTGCCGAGCACGTCGCAGATCTCGAAGGACGCGGTCTTCTGCCCCTCGATGCGCGCCGGGTTCACCGAGTTCACCAGCCCGATGCTGGGGAAATCCGCGGTGACCTTGCGCGCGAGCTCGAGACAGTCATCGAAATTGCCCCGCACCTGGATGATCTTCGCGCCGAGCATGACGGCCTGGGCCAGCTTGCCCATCGCGATCTTGCCCTGCGGGATCAATACGGCGCAGCTCATCCCCGCTCGGGTGGCGTACGCGGCCGCCGATGCCGAGGTGTTGCCGGTGGACGCGCACAGGACTGCGCGCTGCCCGCGATACTTGGCGTCGGTCATCGCCATGGTCATACCGCGGTCCTTGAACGAGCCGGTCGGGTTCAAGCCCTCGACCTTCAGGTACACCTCGCACCCGGTCAGCTCGGACAGGTGCGGCGCGGGCACCAGCGGCGTGCCGCCCTCGTACAGGGTGACCGGCTCCCAGTCCGCTGCGCCAACGAGCCGGTCGCGATAGGCCGCGATCAGGCCCGGCCAGCGCGAGTGCACCCCTACCTGCGGCGCGACGCCAGTCGTACGCGCACCCGTCTCCCGGCCACCGCCCCTCATGGCGTCGCTGCGCGACACTGTGCTCATTCTTCGGTGCCTTCCAATCTCAGAACGCTGGTCACGGATGTGACGGATGTCATCTCCGCCAGAGCGGCGACGGTGTCCGCGAGCGCCGATTCCACGGCGTGGTGGGTCACCACGACCAGGCGCGCTCCCGTGCCGTGCCCTTCTTGACGGACGGTCGAGATACTCACCTCGTGTTTGGCGAATTCGCCCGCTACCTTCGCCAGGACCCCAGGACGGTCCTCGACCTGCAGGTTCACGTGATAACGGGTGGGCGTATCGCCGATCGGCGCGATCGGTAGCTCAGCATAAACCGATTCGCCCGGCGCGCGGCCGCCGTAGAACTTGTTGCGCGCTGCCATCACTAGATCGCCCAGCACCGCGGAAGCGGTCGGCGCGCCACCCGCGCCCTGCCCGTAGAACATCAGCCGTCCGGCGTTGTCCGCCTCTACGACGACCGCGTTGAAGGCGCCGTTCACCGCGGCCAGTGGGTGTCTACGCGGGATGAGGGCCGGGTAGACGCGCACCGAGATGCGTTCCTTGCCGCCCTCCTCCGGACCAGGCTCACCGGGGCCCGCGTCGACACGCTCGCAAATCGCCAACAGCTTCACCGTGCAATCCAGCGCCGAGGCGGTCTCCAAGTCTTCCGCAGAGATCTGCGAGATGCCCTCACGGAACACGTCGGCTGCGGTGACCCGGGTATGGAACGCCAGCGACGCCAGGATCGCCGCCTTGGCCGCGGCGTCGTAGCCCTCCACGTCGGCCGTCGGATCGGCCTCGGCGTAACCGAGACGGGTGGCCTCGGCCAGTGTGGCCGAGTAGTCGGCGCCGGTCTCGTCCATCGCGGAGAGGATGAAGTTGGTGGTGCCGTTGACGATGCCGACGACCCGGTTCACCCGGTCACCGGCTAGAGACTGGATCAGCGGGCGCACCACGGGAATGGCGCCTGCGACAGCGGCCTCGAAGTACAAGTCGGCCCTGCTGCGCTCGGCGGCCGCGGCGAGTTCGCCGGTGTAATCGGCGAGCAGCGCCTTATTGGCGGTCACCACGGATTTGCCGGCGTTCAGCGCGGCCAGGATCAGCCGGCGCGGCGGATCGATGCCGCCGATCACCTCGACAACCAGGTCGACATCGTCGCGGGCGACGAGCCCATCCGCGTCGGTGGTCAACAGTTCCGCGGGGATACCGCGGTCGGTGTCCAGGTTGCGGACCGCGACACCGCGCAGCACCACTGGGGCGCCGACGCGGGAACGCAGATCGGCGGCGTGGTCACGCAGGATGCGTACGACCTCGGTGCCGACATTGCCCATACCGAGCACCGCGACGCCGATCGGGCGATCGGCCCCCCAGACACCGTTCTTCGCGTTCACCGTCACGATTCCACCTCCAAGCTGAGTAAGTCCGCGACCGTCTCCCGGCGCAGGATGAGTCGCGGCCGACCGTCACGCACGGCGACCACAGCGGGACGGGGCAGCTGGTTGTATCGGCTGGACATCGAATAGCAGTACGCGCCGGTGGCTGCGACGGCGATCAGGTCGCTGGGACCGACATCAGCGGGCATCCAGGTATCGCGAATGACGATATCGCCACTCTCGCAGTGCTTTCCCACGACACGGGCGACCACCGGCGCGGCCTCCGATGACCGCGAGACCAGCCGGCAGTCGTAGTCCGCCTGATACAGCGCGGGACGAATGTTGTCACTCATGCCGCCGTCGACACTCACATAGCGCCGGTGCAGACCGCCGTCCAGCGACACGTCCTTGGTAGTACCCACCTCGTAGAGCGTCACCGTTCCCGGCCCCGCGATGGCGCGACCAGGCTCCACCGCGACGATCGGTTCCGGCAGACCCGCGCGCTGTGCCTCCGCCGTGACCAACTTGCGCAGGTTCGCGGCGAACTCGTCCAGTGGTGGCGGGTTGTCCGTGGGCAGATACGAAATCCCGAGTCCGCCGCCGAGGTCCAGCGTGGCGATCCGCGCGGTCCGCTCGACGCCGAATTTGTCGATGGCGTCGCGCAGCAGGCCGAGCATCCGGCGCGCGGCGATCTCGAAGCCGTCGATCTCGAAGATCTGCGAGCCGATGTGGCTGTGCAGACCGACCAGACGCAGGTTGTCGGCGTCGAATACGCGCGCGATCGCCTCCATCGCGTCGCCGCCCGCGATCGAGAAGCCGAACTTCTGGTCCTCGTGCGCGGTCGAAATATATTCGTGCGTATGCGCCTCCACGCCGACCGTGACCCGGACCAGGACGTCCTGCACCACACCTGATCGACCGGCGACGGCTTCCAGGCGCTCGATCTCGATCAACGAGTCGACCACGACGTGGCCGACACCGGCGGACACCGCGGACTCCAGTTCGGCTACCGATTTATTGTTGCCGTGCAGGGCGATTCGCTCAGCGGGAAAGCCCGCGTGCAACGCGACAGCGAGTTCTCCGCCCGAGCACACGTCGAGAGACAGGCCCTCATCGCGGATCCAGCGGGCGATCTCACCGCACAAAAAGGCCTTGGACGCGTAATGGACTCGCGTGTTGGGACCGAAGGCACGGACCATGTCGCGGCAGCGGGATCGAAAATCGTCCTCATCGACCACGAACAGCGGCGTGCCGAACTCGGCGGCCAGATCGGGTACCGGCACCCCGGCGAGGGTGACCACGCCATCGGCGGCGCGCGCGGCATTGCGCGGCCACACATTCGCGGGTAGGTCGATCATCTGCTTCGGGTCGCTCGGACGCTCCGGCAGATTCGGGGCGTGCGGGATCTCGGCATGTCGGGGGCCAGCGGGGTGCGCACTCATGCTCGCGCCTCGCTGACCGTCGGCTCCGCCACGACCGCGCCGAGAGCTCGGTCCATGATTCGCTCGCGCACTAGCGCTTCCTTCCTCACACTGGTCGACCGAAACAACTTCGGCTCGTTCACATCCGCTCCGGCGCACTGACGCCGAGCAGGCCGAGCCCATTGGCCAGGACCTGGCGCGTGGCGTTGACCAGCACCAGCCGGGCGGCATTCATCGGTGCGACGGGCTCGTCACCCAGCGGAAGAACACGCAGGTTCTTGTTGGTCTGGAAACGGTGGTAGGCGCCGGCCAACTCCTCCAGGTAGCGGGCCACCCGATGCGGTTCACGCAGGCTCGCGGCGCTGGCCACGACGCGCGGGTACTCGCCGAGGGTGCGGATCAGTTCGCCCTCCTCGTCGGCCGTCAACAGCGCGAGATCCGGCGTCACCGCGTGGTATTCGAACTCGGCGGCATTGCGTGCGATGGATGCGGTGCGCGCGTGCGCGTATTGCACGTAGTAGACCGGATTCTCATTGCTCTGACTGGCCCACAGGTCCAGGTCGATGTCGATACTCGAGTTCACCGACGAGCGCACCAGCGAGTATCGGGCCGCGTCGACGCCAATCGCCTCGACCAGGTCGTCGAGCGTCACCACGGTGCCGGCGCGTTTGCTCATCCTGACCGCGACGCCGTCCTTCAGAAGGTTCACCATCTGCCCGATCAGCACCTCAACGGTGTCCGGGTTGTCACCGAACGCCGCGGCGGCGGCCTTCAGCCTGCCGATGTAACCGTGGTGGTCAGCGCCGAGCATGTAGATGCACAGATCGAAGCCGCGTGCGCGCTTGTTCTGAAAGTAGGCGATGTCACCCGCGATGTAGGCGGCCTTGCCGTCGCTCTTGATGACCACCCGGTCCTGGTCGTCGCCGTACTCCGAGCTGGCGATCCACCAGGCGCCGTCCTTTTCGTACAGGTCACCGGAGTCCTTCAGCTTCGCCACGGCCTGCTCGACCGCGCCGGAAGCGAAGAGCGAACTCTCGTTGAAGTACATGTCGAAGTCGGCGCCGAACTCGTGCAGCGACTTCTTGATGTGCCCGAACATGAGCTCGACGCCCTCGGCCCGGAACAGTTCGAGGCGCTCGGCCTCCGACTTGCTCAGTACGTCGGGGTGGGCGGCCACGATCTGCTCGGCGATCTCACCGATGTAGCTGCCGGCGTACCCCTTCTCCGGGGTCGGCGCTCCCGCCGCGGCGGCGACCAGCGAGGCGGCGAACCGATCGATCTGTGCGCCGTGATCGTTGAAGTAGTACTCGCGGACCACGTCAGCGCCCTGCGCGACCAGGATCCGGCCGAGCGCGTCGCCTACCGCAGCCCAACGGGTGCCGCCGAGATGCACCGGCCCGGTCGGGTTGGCCGAGACGAATTCGAGGTTGATCCGGGTGTCCCGCAGCGTCGCCGCGGTGCCGTACGCGGCGCCCGCGCCGAGCACCCGCTCGAGGATCGCGCCCTGCGCCGAGGCGGCAAGGCGGATGTTCAGGAAGCCTGGCCCGGCGACCTCGGCCGACGACACGCCATCGGCGTCGGACAGCGCGTCGGCGAGCCAGGTCGCCAGTTCGCGCGGATTCGCACCGGCGCGCTTGGCCACCTGCATCGCGACATTCGTGGCATAGTCGCCATGTTCCGGGTTACGGGGACGCTCCACGGTGACCTCGCCGGGCAGAACCGCAGGGTCCAGTCCACGTTCGACAAGCACCTTCGCCGCAGTCGTGCGAAGGAGATCTGCAAGGTCAGCTGGAGTCACGAGTCTCTATCCTATGGTCTGAGCGGGTGTGCACCGTGAGTGGGCACTGCGCAGCCAGCGGATCCACCACGTCGAAAGAGCACAACGAGCGATGCCGAGCAGTCCCAGCGCCAAATCGGCCAAGGCCGCCAAGTCCGCAGCGAAGTTGTCGGCTCCCCGTAAAGCGGGCAGACAAGGGCAACTCCCGAAGAAAAGTCACCAGATCCCCTGGCTGGCCATCGGCGCGGCCCTAGCCATCATCGCATTGATCGGCGGGTTGGCTTACAACCTGGTCCCCCGGTACCGGGAGCATGCCGAGCTCGACAAGTACACACCGAGCGCGGAGAAGAAGGACCCGTCGAGCGACATCGCGGGCGTGGTGAAGAAGGAGTACCCAGCGGGGCTGCATATCGGCCCGAACCAGCGGGTGGCCTACGACCAGGCACCGCCGTTCGGCGGCCCCCATGACCAGTCGTGGGCGACCTGCACCGGCGTGGTCTACGGCAAGCCGATCCGGGTGGAGAACGCGGTGCACTCGCTCGAACACGGCGCCGTCTGGATCACCTACAACCCCGAGAAGGTGAACGCCGACGGGATCGCGACGTTGAAGGCGAAAGTCGACGGCAAGCCGTACACGATGATGTCGCCCTATCCCGGCCAGGATTCCGCGGTGGCGCTGCAAGCGTGGGGCCACCAGCTGAAAGTGGACAGCCCCGACGATAAGCGAGTCGGCCAGTTCATCACCGCGCTGCGGCTGAACTCCTACTCCTACCCCGAGGTCGGCGCCGACTGCTCGACCATCGCCTTCGACACCGACAACCCGCCGCCGTTCGACCCGACGCCACCCGGACCCGACGCGGTGCCGATGGACGGCAAGGGCTTGCAGCCGGACGCGTCCGAACTCGGTGGCGGCATGCCCGGCGGTCTGCCGGGTGTGCCCGGCGTGCCTGGTCTTCCCGGCCTGCCCGGTGCACCGGTGCCCGCGCAACCCGCGCCCCGCCCGCCCGCACCGGGCGCGGAACGCTGATGCCGACCGAAACCGGCGCCGTGGAATCCGGCGAGTCCGTCCCCGGTCTCGCCGAACAGCTCCGCCGCCAGCGCACCGCACTGTTGATCCTCGGCACGATCGGCGCCATCCTGATCGGCTTCGCGGTCGGCGTGCTCGCGCGTATTCCGCTGGTCGACTCGCCCGAGCCGGATCCCGGCCCCGTCGACATCGGCTTCAGCCAGGACATGTCGGCTCATCACGCCCAGGCGGTGGAGATGGCGGGCGTGGTCCTGATCCGATCCACTGATAACGAGGTACGGCGCCTCGCCTACGACATCCTCACCACACAGCAGAGCCAGGTCGGCCATCTGCAGGGCTGGCTGCAGCTATGGGCAAAACCCGCACAGAGCGTGGACGGGTACATGGGCTGGATGACCGAGCCCTCCAGCGGTCACGTCCATTCCGGCGCGAGCTCCCCCGACCACGGGATGTCCGGACCGATGAACACCATGCCCGGCATGGCCACTCCCGCCGACCTGGCGGCGCTGCGCCAGGCCACCGGGCCCGCCCTCGACACCCTGTTCCTACAGCTGATGCTGCGCCACCACCATGGTGGGCTCTCGATGATCGACTACGCCGCCCGGCACGCCGAGACCACCGCGGTAACCGCCCTCGCCGAAACCATGGCCACGACCCAACGCGGCGAATCCGACCTGATGACAAGGATGCTGACCGCGCGGGGCGCCACCCCTATCCCGGCCGGCTGAACCCGGAACCGCTCGTTTCAACGCACTTTTTGGCGGACGGCGACCGATGCGATAGGCTGACCCAGCCCGATCGGACCGCCCCCAGGCCCCGACCGAGATCTATCCCGCCCTCGTAGCTCAGGGGATAGAGCGTCTGCCTCCGGAGCAGAAGGCCGCAGGTTCGAATCCTGCCGAGGGCACGTAGGCCGCCCACCAAAGCATTTGGTAGGCGGCCTTTTTCGTGCCGAGACTCGAAACGACCGAGTGACCGTGCATACCCGCGAATCGCCGACAATCCGGCCATTCCCAACCGGCTATATCTGCCCGTGGCGAACCGGCCCGACTGGTTCGTAGGTGCTGAGGACGATGCCGAGATCGGTCACGGTGAGTTCGACAGGGCGCATCGTCGCCGGGAGGACGCCGTCGTTGAACAAGCGGCGACCGGAGCCGAGCACCACCGGAAACGTCATCAGGCGGAAACGGTCGACGAGCTCGTGCTGCAACAGCGTCCGGAGCAGTTGGCCACTTCCCCAGATCTGCAGCTCGTCGCCAGGTTCCTCTTTCAGCGCTTGCACCGCCGCGACGACGTCGCTCGTCAGGAGGCGAACGGTGTCGGGGTGCTCGCCGCGCCACGTGGCATCGGCCGCGCTGAACGAGTGGGACACGACATACTTGGGCAGCGAGTTGATCGCCATGGCAATGGGGTTGTCGGGGTCGGTCTGATCAGGCCAGTGGCCGCGGAAGATATCGAACGTTCTGCGACCGAACAAGAACGCGCTGGCGTGGCTGTTGAGCTCGGTGACGAACTCGCCGACGGCCTGGTCCGCGAACGGGGCCTGCCAGCCGCCGTGGGTGAAGGCGTCGCTGGGATCTTCTTCAGGCCCGCCGGGGGCCTGCATCACGCCGTCGAGGGTCAGGAACGTCTGAACGGTGAGCTTCATGTGGATGCAGACGGTGCGGCGCACTGATTCTGAGCGGTAGCACGATCGCAACTCCTGGTGAGCGGGCCGCAGGCGCGACAACAGTGCGAGGCTCCCCCGGTCATGGGTTCCGCACAGAGCGAGTGTCGGGCAAACGCGAAAAGGCCCCGACCGGAGGTCGGGGCCTTACTTGTCGGACTGTGGGTTATGAAAGGGGTTCGGTGGGTTTTTCGGTGCCTGTCAGAACGCCGGCGCTGGACAGGTAGGCGAAGGCGGCCGCAGTCAGGTCCGGGGCGAGGAAGTAGAGGTGAGCCTTGCTGACGGTTCCGGTTTCGGTGGCCTCACACAGGGCGTTGAGGGCGTTGGGATCGACCGTCAGACCGCTCAACTTGCCTGCCTCGTAGTCCATCTCCACCCACTTGGCGTGGATCGCCGCGCTCATGATGTTGCCGGTGAAGTCGGCGCGGTCAGCCGCGGCGCTCAGACTCATCTCGAGGCCGTCATCGAGGTCGGTCGGCGTGTCATGCCATCGACCGTGTTCCCACCAACGCACGAAGGAGATCGGCCCGTCCGTGGTACGCGGACGGTACGCCGTCAGCTCCACCGAGCGTACCCAAGCAGGCGCGGTGGCCAGCGGATCGTAGGCAGTGCCCGCGACCTTGTTGTCCTCGTCGGTACCGAACAGCAGCGCGCGATCACCGGAATATCTGATCAGCGTGTACCAATTACCCTCGCGGTCGTCGTAGCTCAGGCGACCACCCGCCACTGTGGCCGACTGCCCGATCCCCTCTCCGCTCCCGACGCGATAGTCCTCGTCGGCATGAGTCGCGGAGGTGATCACGTCGAACACGGTCATGCGCGCCCACAGCACCTCGGGATGCGGCAACTGAAATCCCATGCCCGGCAACGTATCACCGGCCCACCACCACGACAACCGGGCCGGCAACCAACCGGACAATACTTCCGGCAGTGCCGACCCACCCCGGCAAATCCATCTACTGCACAGCTATCAGGTCATCCATGAAAACCTGACGGCGAAGCAAATTCACAGTAATAGCTCATATCGCGGCCGCATCCGCGCGGCGACTCGGCTGCCGAATTCGACCAGCGTTCAGATTCCCGGGCGCGTCGCGCGCTACGGCGACGTTCAGGCGGATCCGGACAGTCGTCACTGTTTCACTTGCCACGGGGTCCGGGGCACGGATCCGAATCACATCCCGTCGCATCCCGCCCAGTCGGGTGACAGTCGACATCCGCGGCCAGCGCGTGATCCGTTCGGATCGACACCAGACCGGGGCGAGTGCTGATCTCGGTGCGTAAGCCGGCCCGCTTCAGCTGTCGATTTCCCGCCGACCTGCGATGACACCCCGTCGCCGGTGTTTCGTTTGCGACAGCGAGGGCACGCCGGTGCCGTAACGTTTCAGAGCTACCAGGGGGTAGACCGGAGGCGAAACGATGACATATCCGCCGGGCGGGCAACCGCCACACGATCGACTCGAGGCACAACAGCAGCCCCCCGACTATCCACCACCCATGGGCCACGGCTACTCATCACACGATGGGTACCCACCCCAGGGTTTCCCGCCGCCCGGTTATCCACCGCAGGGACCTCCCAGCGGTTATCGACCGCAGCCGCCGAAGAAGAGCAGGACCGGCGTAATCGTCGGATCGGCGGTGATCATGGCACTCGTCCTGTCCGGGGTGGTGATCGCCGGCGCCGTCCTGACCTCCCGCGGCAAAGGCCCGCTGGCCTCGGACGAGAAGAAGATCGAGGTGGCGATCCGCGACTTCTACGACATACTCGGTTCGGAGGGCTTCCGTGCTGCGGCGGAACGGGCGTGCGCAGCCGACCACGCCGAGTTCGGCGCGATGACCGAGGCGCAGAAGCAGGAATTCGATACCGCGACCGTTTCGGTCACCATCGATAAGATCGAGGACATCGTTGTGATCGGCGACCGCGCGACCGCGGAGATCACCGGCAAACTCACCGTCGTGGTTCCCGGCGAACAACCCGATATCGATACCAGCACCACTGAACACTTGAAGAAGGAAAACGGCACGTGGAAGGTCTGCTCCGCGCAGCCGGGCATGAACTGACCGCACGCTCCTGCGCATGAGGTGCTGTCGACCGCCCCCCCGCGCTGCCCCCGCTCGATTCGCACCGAGACGTACTCTGGCACAACGTGATTCGATATCGGCAACGGATCGCGAGACAGTCACGATCACCGGCACTTCGGTAATCGTGACCCGCACCCGACCCGTCCCGGCGGGCCCCGACGCTCAAACCCCCCGGTGTCACCGCTGAGATTCGGTCCGGAACCCCCGGGCCGTTGTCGAGCGAGCGGCGGGAATCGAACCCGCGTAAACGGCTTTGCAGACCGCTGCCTCAACCACTCAGCCACGCCCGCCTCGACACTGATACTGCCCGTAGCGGCGGGCGCCACCCAGCCTTGCGCTCAGCCTGATCCGAAGTCGCCTCGCCGGTCCGCGACCCGCGCACGCGCATGGAATGATCGGGGGATGTCTCGGCCACGCCCACTTCCGCACGACCCGATCGAGGAGGCCCACCGTCAGTGGGTCGGCCACGGCTGGGGGGACGTCGCCGACGGCATGGCCGCGGTGACCTCCTTGGTGCGGGCCCAGCAAATCGTGATGGCGCGGGTCGACGAGGCATTGAGACCAACCGGGCTGACCTTCTCGCGGTACGAATTGCTCATGCTGCTCAACTTCAGCAAAACCGGCGCGCTGCCGATGGCGAAGGCCAGCGCGCGGTTACAGGTACATCCCACCAGCGTGACCAACACCGTCGACCGCCTGCAGGCGGCGAAGCTGGTCGAGCGGGTACCGCATCCTAGCGACCGGCGCGCGACGTTGATCGAGATCACCGACGCGGGAAGAGAATTGGTAGCGAAGGCGACCGAGGATTTGAATACGAAGGTCTTCGCTCTGCCGGGGCTCGCACCGGAACGACTACATACTTTGCTGCAATTGCTCGCCGAATTCCGGCACGCCGCGGGCGACTTCGACACCGGTGCGGGAACGGCGCGCTGGGCGGCGATCGGTACCGAGTGAAATAACGGAACCGAGCGGTTGGATTCGCGCTCGGACCGACCGTCCGGCGCCGGACTGGCATCCGGCTAGCGAATTGCCGGGCCTGCCATCTTGGCAGCGGGGGCGAAAGGGTCCACCATAGAGTCCATGGTGCTGGTCTTGGGGGTATCGGCGGGCGCTGGTGGCGCTCGTGCGATGCTCACGCATTCCGATCAGCCACACCTGCCCCCGATCGACCACTGTCAGGTGCCACGACGCGCGGGCGGCGCCGTCGACGAGCCGGTCTTCGAGGCGATCCGTCGGATGAACGGAGCCGCCGACCGACGCGACGAGCTGATCTCCGGGATGGCCGTGACCTGCCGGTGCCCCCTGCACGCCGAGGCGATCCGCGCCAGCGCGGGCGGGCATCGGGTCACCATCATCGACGAGCCGCTGGCCCAGCTGCGCTATCTCCGCTTCACCGGGCAACTTCCGGACAGCGGCTCGGTGCTGCTCTACGACCTGGGCAGCTCCGGGCTGACCATCACGCACGCCAACTGCCGCACCGACACCATCCTGTCCACCAAGCGCAGCACTGTGCTCGGCGGCGACGGCTACGACACGCTGCTGCGCTGGCGACTCGCCCGCCACGGCGTGCTCACCGACAGGCCGACCAGTCGGCAACACCGCGAGGAACTGAGCAGCGCACGGGTGGTCACGGCGATCGACATCGGCTCCGGCGATCGCGCTGTGGTGACCCGCAGCGATCTCGCCGAACTGTGCGCGGCGGGCATCCACCACTCGGCGTCGTTCGTACGCCAGATGATCGAGGAGTCCGGGGTGCAGCCCGAGGCGATAGTGCTACTCGGCGGCTGCACTCGAAACCCGAGCATCCGCGAGGAGTTGGCCGCGATGGTCGAACTCCCGATCATCTACGACCCCGACCCGGACTACGTCTCGGCGCGCGGTGCGGTCCTACTGGCCGCCGAACGGCCCAGCGGCGACGTCCGGATGACCCAGGCCCGCTCCGGCGCCAGTGTGGTTCGTGCGACCGGCGACCGCCGCAAGCTCATCGCGGCAGTCGCGGTGACGGTCGCTCTCGGCGCCACCATCGCCGGACTGCTCGCCATGCAGAAGAGCACGACACAGCCCACCGACGGCCGCGCGCCCACCCCGGTCGAAATCGTCGCCCCGTCCGCCGGGCCCTTCGGATAGCCGCTAGCCGACCCCGGACGAATCGCCGGCGCTGATCGCTCGGTCGCCGACGGACTCAGCGGTTGGTGAATTTCGCAGGACGCTTCTCGACAAAGGCGCTCATGCCTTCCTTCTGGTCTTCGATCGCGAAGAGCGAGTGGAAGACTCGCCGTTCGAAGCGCAACCCCTCCGCCAGGGTGGTCTCGAAGGAGCGGTTCACCGCTTCTTTGGCGATCATCGTGACCGGCAGTGACATCGACGCGATGGTCTCGGCGACCCGGAGCGCGGTATCGAGCAATTCGTCGGCGGGCACGATGCGCGAGACCAGCCCGGCGCGCTCGGCCTCCTCGGCGTCCATCGTGCGACCGGTGAGGACCAGGTCCATCGCCTTGGCCTTGCCGATCGCGCGGGTCAGGCGTTGCGAACCACCGATGCCGGGGATGACCCCCAAAGTGATCTCCGGCTGCCCGAACTTCGCGGTGTCCGCCGCGAGCAGGATGTCGCAGATCATCGCCAGCTCACAGCCGCCGCCCAGCGCATACCCGGCGACCGCGGCGATGGTGGGCTTGCGGAACTGCGCCAGCCGGTCCCAGCGGGCGAAGTAATCATCGAGGAACATGTCCATGTACGACTTGGGCTGCATCTCCTTGATGTCGGCGCCCGCCGCGAAGGCCCGCTGCGACCCGGTGATCACCACGGCGCCGATCTCGTCGTCACGCTCGAGGTCGTCGAGGGCCGCGATGACTTCGTCGAGCACCTGGGCGTTCAACGCGTTGAGCGCCTTCGGGCGATTCAGCGTTATCCAGCCGACCCGGCCCTTGCGTTCCAGCACAATCGTCTCGAAATCGGGCCCTCGCCGGTCGCCACCCGCCACGGAATCGCTTCGCGATGCGTCCATCTTCAGGCATCCTCCTGGTCGGAACGGTCACGGATATCGGTGACGATACAGCAGGAGGGTTTAGTGAACTTCCTGCTATCTCCCTCGAATGCCTTAAATGTCCTGCACTGCAAGGCAATTCGATGTTACTGGAATCCCTGATGGTCCCGGCCGCTCCCCCGTCATCCCTCCGAAAATGACGGTCAATCCTCCAAGATGATTCCCGCTGTGTCCTCCGGTGGATAGGTTGCCTATCCGCCGCTTTGGCATGTCTGGGGACTTCTCTCCCCCTGCTTCCTCATACTGGCCATCCTGAACCGAGGGAGGTCGTGTCAAGGGCGCTCTTTCCCTTGACTCGGCCGAGGGAGGTCAGACAATCGGGCCATGAGGAGGCAGGGACACCCCACCCCGGATGTCATCTCGAATCGGGAGTTCCGTCGTGTGCTGATCCTGTTCGATCGGGACCACAGCCGGTTGAGTGAGCTGGAGCTTCCGGTTTCGATCATTGCTGCGGGAGGCCAGTCGGGTACGGCTCTCGTCGTGCCCAGCACTGCTCGGTTGTTGAAAAGTGGTCAGACAGGAACACAGATCGTTCTGCCACGGCGCAAACGTGTCGCCGACGCGCCGACGCGCCGCGGGCGACGCCTCATCAGCCGCGCTGCGCGTCGAAGCGCGGCGGCGGCGCGTATGCGCCGCCGCAGGCGCTCCTTGATCCTGTATGGCGAAATTCGGCAACAACCCGCGTAGTGCGGGCAACCTGCCAACTGAGCCCCGGTCCTAGACGGTCCGTTGCTCGGCAATGAGATCGAACCGGGTCGTGATGTGCATCGACGCGGCTCGTTCGTCGATCAATCGCATTCTTGCCGTTCGCTCGATCGGGTCGAGATGAGTGGGGTGTGCGGTCATCTGCCCATCCCATTTGCGATACAGCATTCCCGGCTCGGCGGTGAACCAGCCGTCCGTGAGTGCGTCTGCCGCGAGCAGCAGGCCGACATCCTCAGAGGCGGGGAGTGCCATCCAACCGCCAACTGCAAGGAGAAGGTCTCGACGGATGCACAGCGATGCCGGGTGAACGGACGCGCGGAAGTCATTGCGCCGCCAATGATCAAGCACGGTTCCACTCGCCAGTCGTCCATCCGGAGGGTCCTGGTCGAACCCGATCGTTGATCCGTCTGGGAGTAGATCGAGGACCCGCGAGGTCGTCCAGCCAACACCTGGTTGTTGCAGGGCTTCAATGTCGCGCGCGAGTGCACCAGGAGCTAGTTGGTCGTCCGCGTCGAGAACCTTCACGAACGATCCGATAGACCTGGCCAGAGCCAGCGAACGGCAGACACCTGGGCCTCCGTGCCGTCCCATACCGGGCTTGATCCGTGAATCGGCGGCGGGCAGCATTGCCGCTGCTTCGCCTGTGGTCCCGTCCTCCTGGACGATCCATTCCCAGTCCCAACCGGCTGGGAGTTCCTGCGTAAGCAGCGACCGGTAAGCATCGTCGAGATATTCGGCGACAGGGCGATACGTCGCGGTGATGACAGAGACTGTGTGGACCATCAGAGCTCCCAGCGGCGGAGCGTGGTGGAGAAAATGAGCTCGGTGCGGTCGCCCGGGAGGATTACGTCAGAGAACTCAACCACCCTGCCCGTGGTGTCAATAGTGCGCTTCTGCACGACGAATACTGATACACCAGTCGAGAGGTCGAGTTCCTCGGTCTCCGCCGCGGTCGGAGGTCGGGTGCTGATGGTCTCGTCGATTCGGTCTATCTCGATGCCCACCGTGTATAGCTGGTGCTGGGTACCACCAGGCCACGGTTCATTCGCATCGTCGAGAAGGTTGGGATTTCCCGCCACCAGGTCGTACGCCAGATACGAGGTGCTGAGATTCAGCGGGACGCCCTCATGATCGAGCATTGTTCTGTAGTTGCGGCGAAGGACTCGTACTCCGGGCGGAATCTCAAGCACACCGGCGATGCGCTCATCCGACTCAATGATTTCGTACCGTGCCGAGAACTGAAGATCATTGACGGTAACACCGGTGTCGCGTTCTGTGGATCCCGTCGCTCCGCGCTCGACCTCCGGCAGATGGACTCGGTCTTTCTCCCACTGATACCGGGCGGAATCCCGACGGACCTTCTGCCGGGGCGCGCGCACAAACGTGCCGATCCCGTGCTTAGCCTCCAGGAGTCCTTCTGTCCGGAGAACGGCCAGTGCTTGGCGGAGGGTCGGCGGGCTGACCCTATAGCGCTCGATCAGGGCAGTCTCGCCCGGAATCCGGTCGCCTGGGCGTAGCTCTCCGGTTGCTATTTGCCGACGCAAGTCGTCAGAGATCAGCTCGTACTTAGCTGGCATGGGTGTCCTTCTCGGCATCGGTGACTTCATCATCTTAAGTCCTCTGTAGGTGTTGACTCGCTCACGTCTTCTGTGCTCCTATATAGGAGTAGGTCCTATATAGGACATCAGTACAGCAGAAGGAGCTGACATGGCTATCAAGCGCGGTTTCGGGTTCCCGATCGAGTCGAGGGTGGCGTTCCCTCAGGGACTTGTTCTGATGGGCGAGATTTCGCAGAAGACGAAGTACAACCCGGATCGGACGGCGTTGCCGGAGCCGGTGTACGACATCGACAAGGAGGGTCAGGGCACGGGGTTGCCGGTGTGGAAGGCGATGGTGACCGATCCTGATCAGGAGAAGGCCACGCAAGCGTCATTCGAGATCGAGTTCGTCTCCTCGCACCAGCCGGTCCCCGCGTCGCCGGAGATCGTGCCGGGTACCGGGATGCGGATGATCGAGCTGGAGGGTTTGACCGCGGAGCCGATGGTGGTCCGGAAGGGCTCGGGGGACAAGAACTTCTCGTTCGTGTCCTACAAGTTCCGTGCGACCGGGATCAAGGGCGACAACAATACCCCGAAGGCCAACGCCGCCAACGGTTCGAAGGCGGCGTGATGAGTGTCGAGGATGTTTCGCTGCGGATGCGGTGGGCGCGGGCGGCGGCGGTGTTGATCATCGTCGGTGTCGGTGTGGCCGCGTTCATTCTCAGCTATGAGACATTGCGGGATCTGGCGGAGTTGGCGCGTATCGAGGATCGGATTTCGTGGCTGTTCCCGGTGATCGTGGACGGCACCATCATCCAGGCCACGGTGTCTGTGATGGTGCTGTCCAACCGGCCCGATGAGCGTCTCTGGTTCTCCTGGGTCCTGGGTGTCGGCGCGGTGGTGTCGGTGGCGGGCAACAGTTTGCACGCGTTCACCGATGGTCGTCCGCTTCCGGCGTGGCAAGCGGCTGTCATCGCGGCTATCGCTCCGATCGCGTTGTTGGTGGACACCCATGGCGGGGTGATGCTGTTCCGCGCTGCTCAGCGCAAACCCGTCGAGGAACCCGTCCGGGAAGCCGTCGCTGCACCTGTCCCGGACTTGGTGCCGGAGAACGAAGTGCCCGCGATCGAGGCTGCCGAGCCTGAGCCTGTGACGGTTCCGCTTCCGGCTGCTCCGGCTGTGGCGGTGGTGGCTCCGGTCCGGCCGCTGCGTCCTGCTCGTCCTGTTCCTGTTCCTGTTCGTCCGCGTCCGGTTCAGCCGATGCTGCCGCTCGCGATTGGGGGTGCCTGATGTTCACGTTCGTTACGGTTCGTCCTGGTGTGGTGGGGTTGTTCGTGGTCGCTGCGCTGGTGGTGCTGCCTTTGACACTGCTGCTCACGGTTGATCGTGAATCGACTGTGACAGTTCCGGTTTCGCCTGTTCGGTCGGATGGCTGCGTGATGTTCTGCGCTGGTCCGGTGGTTGAGGGTGGTGATCGGTGATGTCGGTAACTGCTGCTCTGGTCAGCGCTGGTGTGGTGGTGACCTCGGGGTTGATGTGGCAGTGGCGTCGTGTCGGTGCCGACACCACTCCGACTCCGGAGGATCACGCCGCGGCTGCCCCGCTGGAGCTTCGTTCGGCGGTGTTCATCGTGACCGATCCGGCGCAACTGGCCCTGATGTGGCCTGCTCTGGGTCTCGGCTCATGGCAGATCGGTTATCCGAACATCGTCTCGGCTGAGTACACCGCGTCCGGTATGTCGGTCGAGGTGCAGATGCTCGGCGGTCAGAAGCTCAAGGACTGGAACAACGACAACACCCGTGATGCGCTCGCTCAGTACCTGGGTGTTCCCGCGGTAACGGTCTGCTCGACTGATCCCGGTTTCCTCCGCCTGGACCTGCGGGTCTACGACACCCTTGCCGACACGGCAATCCTGTCGGGTCCGGTCTCGCATGAGGTCGATTTGGAAGCGGTCCCGGTCGGGGTGACCGAGGACTTCGACACTTGGCGGTTGCGGGTGCTGTATTCGCACATCTTGCTGGCTGGTGCGATGGGTTCGGGTAAGGGCTCGGTGTTGTGGTCGATCATCGCTGCTCTGGGTCCGGCTATCAAAGCGGGTCTGGTGGATGTGTGGATGGCGGATCCGAAGGGCGGCATGGAGTTCGGCCGTGGGCAACGGTTGTGGGTGCGGTTCCAGTGGGACG
Source organism: Nocardia sp. NPDC049220 (assembly GCF_040647855.1). Taxonomy (NCBI): domain Bacteria; kingdom Bacillati; phylum Actinomycetota; class Actinomycetes; order Mycobacteriales; family Nocardiaceae; genus Nocardia; species Nocardia sp. NPDC049220. The sequence continues at coordinate 80,977 of NZ_JBEZDA010000016.1, read as the reverse complement.
CGCACGGCATCCTGGCCATGCTGAATGAAGCGGTCGAGATGATGCAGGAACGCGCGGCTCGGTTGCGTGAGGCCGGTATCCGCAAGCTCGTCCCCACCATCGATGAACCTTTGATCCTGATCGTCATCGATGAGGCTGCCGCCTTGTCCGCCTACGCCGACCGGGAACAGCGCCAAGAGTTCGACCGGTTGACCGGGCTGCTGCTGTCCCAAGGCCGCGCGGTCGGGGTGAGCGTGATCGCGGCGTTGCAGGACCCGTCGAAAGAGACCATGCCCAACCGGCAACTGTTCCCGGTCCGCATCGGCCTCCGGTTGGATGAGCCGACCCAAACCGTCATGGTGCACGGCCAAGGCGCTAGGGATCGTGGTGCGCGTTGTGACGAGATCAGCGAGCACACACCAGGCGTCGGCTATGTCGGTGAGGACGGCACCACGGAGTTCGTGCGGGTGCGGGCGTTCTACGTCTCCGACGAAGACATCGACACCATTGTCGACACCTACTCACCAGCACCTGAGATCACCGGTCCGACTGAGGACTACAGCGGTTTCAACCCTGATGACCTCGGCGATGAATCCGGGCCGGTGGCGGCATGAAGCACGGGTTCGTGACCGAAAGGCATGTGGTCGTGTACTGCGACGGCTGCGGCGACATCTACAGCGACGACGACGGCGAGTCGATTTGCTTCGACTCGGTCCACCAGGCTGTTTCCTACATCAACGCCCGTAGCGCTCGCGTGGGCTGGCGCTATGACGGCGACCGCGTGCTGTGTGTCCACTGCGTGGCTGCCATCTGGTGCCCACACGGACACCATTTCCCCGATGCCTGGCAGACCACCGTCTGGCCGCTGGGCACCACCACCCGTTCCCGCACCTGCAAGGTATGCGGCATCCGCGAAATGGAGATCCATCCATGAACATCAAGCGCACCCACCCCACCAGCACCGACGCGGATGTCGTGATCGATCTGCGGGCACGTCGCCGCTGCCAACTCGAAGCCCGTGGCCTGGACCCGGTCGCGGTCGCGGTCAACCTCCTCGTCGAAACCGGATCGGCCCCCGGTTGGGACATCAGCGACTACGACGACGGTTCGGGGTGGGCGGCATGAACAGCCCCGACCGGCAGGTGTTCTTCTACCTGCTCCAGCCCAACCAGGTCCGCTCCGGTGATGTCCTCTATGAGATCAATGACCGACCAGTGCCCGGCAACCCGATCCGCATCCACGAAACCTGCTGTCTGGCAACTGATTACAGCGTTAATGCGAGTGGTGAATGGGAATTGTTCGGCGAGACCGGTGAGCCCTGGCGGGTGGCTGCCGATGCCCGGCTGAAGGTCCGGCGTCAGCGTCGCCGCACCAGTGATCTCCATGCCCCGTGTCGTGGGCAGATGACCTTGTTCGACCCGACGCAAGGGGTGACCAAATGACAACGACGAAATCTCCCTCCAGCAAACGCCTGGATGTCTTCGACCTGATCGCCCTCGGGTTGCTCAACACCGTGTGGGAAATCGGTGCGTTGGCCCTGCTGTTCCCCATGTTCTCGATTCCGCTTGCCGTGACCATCACGGCGTGGGTGATGTCGGGTTGGCCGGTCGGTGTCGCGGCTGCCGGGGTGTCCGTCGCGGGGATCATGCTGTGGCAGCGGATGCGGCCGGAGATGTTCGAGCGATGGGTCACCCAGCGGGCCCGCACCCGATACCTGACCTGGACTCGCTACCGGCGGCGGTGGGCCAAGCTCATGGGCGCGTGCCATCTGACCATCACCCAGGGTGATCGGACGTTCATTCCTCGCCTGCTCGATGTCCAGATCGGTACCGCGGTCGACCGTGTCCGGGTGCGGATGCTCGACGGGCATTGCCCCGCCGACTTCGAAAACCGTGTCTCGCACCTGGCACACGCCTTCCGCGCCCAGGAATGCCGCGCCACCATCACCGCACCCGGCACCATCGAACTGGTCTTCCGGCACTCGGACGCACTGGCTGACACAATCACCCTTCCGCGGGTGGATCACTGGACGAAACCGAAGGCAGCCTGATGGACACCACTCCCACCACCGTCTCGTCGGCCCCTGAGGTCCCGCCCCGGCAGACCGCGGCTGATCGTCGGGCGATGCCGTCGTTTCTGGAGGTCGCCGAAGCGACAGCAGAGAAGTTCGATATCTGTAAGCGCCCGATACCGATGCGGGTGTATGACCCGAAAACGGTGACCGAGTCCTACATTGCGGCACCGTGTAAGTCCACGATCGCCTCGACCTGCCCCTCGTGTGCCAAAAAGGCCCGTCAGATGCGGATCACCCAGTGCTACGACGGCTGGCACCTGGAAGCCGAACCCGTGCAGGCCAAGAACGACCCGACCGAGCAGCAAACCGAACTGCTCACCGCCCGCGCGGTCATGTTCGACGACTACCAGGCCGCGAAAGCCGACGGCGACCAAGAGTTGATGGCAGGTATCCGGGAAGTCGTCGAATCCCTGGACCGGGAACTGCGGGACTCCGGTCTGCGGGGCGGCAAGTTCCCGCCTCTGGAACCCAAACCCGCCAAGCGGCGTACCCGCTCCACCAGACGCCGCCAAGACGTCCCGGACCTGCCGCGGCGCAAAGTCGGCCGCAAGACAGTCGGACGCGAGTATGCAGGCAAGTACCGGCCCTCGATGATGATCACCCTGACCCTGCCCTCCTACGGCACGGTGCACTCCGATGGCGCGGTCAACAGCAAAGGCGAACCCTGCGGTGACGGGTCACCCCGCAAACCCGACAGCTACGACTACTCTTCCGCGGCCCGTGACATCATCCACTTCACCTCGCTGTTCGACCGGTTCAAACAGAACCTCCGTCGCGCGGTGGGCTGGAACGTGCAGTACTACGCAGTCGTCGAACCCCAGCGTCGCGGTGCCCCGCATGTCCACATGCTGATCCGGGGAACGATCCCGCGTGAGGTCGTCAAGCAGGTCGCTGCTGCAACCTACTTCCAAGTGTGGTGGCCCCATCACGACCACGAGATCTACCGCGGTGACCGGATGCCGGTGTGGGATCACCAGGCGTGCCGGTTCGTCGATCCCGATACTCGCCAACCACTTCCGACGTTCGATGAAGCACAAGACATCCTCTCGACCGTCGATGACCTCGAACCGGCGCATGTCGTGAAGTTCGGGACCCAGATCGACCCGAAAGACATCCGCGGTGTCCTCGGCAACACCGAGGAAGCTGCCCGCACCGTCGGCTACGTCACCAAATACCTCACCAAGTCCATCGCCGAAGTCCTTGAGCCCCAAACCGCCCGTGCCGCCGTCCACTACGACCGTCTCCACACCGAGCTGCAGCACACTCCGTGTTCGGAGACGTGTGCGGTGTGGTTGCGGTACGGGATCTCCCCGAAGGGTGCCAGCGAGAAAACCATTGCTGGTCGCTGCCGCGGCAAAGCACACCGCCGAGACACCCTCGGGTTGCCCGGTCGCCGAGTCCTGCCCTCGGAGCAGTGGTCCGGCAAGACCCTGCCCGACTACCGCGCCGAACGCGCCGAGTTCGTTCGGCAACTCCTCGCCAGAGTCGGAATGGTCAAGGCTGACACCTCGCATCTGAAGATCACCCCGGTTGAACCCGGTGACCACGCGGTACCACCCCGAGAACACCTCATCATGGCCGCCATCTCCCAACGCACGAAATGGCGCGCCGAATACACCAACGCCCTACTGGCAGCCGATCCACCAGGGCCACAAGAAACTTCGGCAATTCCACAAGCGGCATAGGGGATGACGATGACCAACAGAACAGCAGCGGCGGCCGGTCTGCAATTCGGCCCAACCTGGCAAACGCGCGAAGAGGTTGCCCAGAGGTTGCGCTTCTCCGTGAAAACGCTCGCCAACTGGGCATCGCAGACCCCTCCAAAGGGACCACGATTTACCAAGGTGGGTAGGCAGTGCCGCTATAACCTCGCTGACGTTATCGCGTGGCAAGAGGCGCAAGGTGCGGAGGCTGCGTAGATGCCCCAAGTAGCTCTAGAGCCCGGCGCATACCCGCCGAAACACAAGCTCCAGCCGGTCAAAGGGGCGGATGGACTTTGGAGGCTCACTGAGGTGCGGCACCGCTCGTACAGCGGCATCTACGTGCGAACCAGCGGCATCGGAGCCACCAAGAAGGACTGCTTGGCCGATTGGGAAGCAAAGTTCGAGAAGAATCGTCGCAAGGGCAGCGTTGTTGCATACGCCTTCGATGACGAACCCGAATTCGGGCTGACCGACAAGATGAGCGAAGTCTTCAAGCGGTTCATCGACGAACAGCGCCGGAGGGTGGAAACGGGCAAGCTCAAGGCGCAATCGCTGCACCATTACGAGACTGCCATTTACCCCACTGACAGCGTCCGGGCCAGTGATAAGGCCATCAAGCTCGAACTAGAGCTCGGCAATCTGTCGGTTGGCGAAGTCGGAAAGCCTCGGTTCCTGAATGCCTATCTCAAAGCTGTGGCCAGGCGCTCTCCGAGTATGGCTGCTCGCCACCACCTGATTCTGACGTCTGTGTTCGCCGACTTGACGTTGAATGGTCCGTTCGACGATTCGCCGATGAGGCTGGTTCCGAACCCATATGAGGTTGGCGGGAAGCAACGGGCTCTCACCGCAGATGAGCGTGTGTTGCTCGTCGACCTGATTACGTCGAGTCGCCGCAAGCCGAAGAACTCTGCGTACTTACTTTCGTTCACTCTGATGCTGCTGGGCACTGGAGTCCGGCCGAGTGAGGGTCTGGCGGTCCGCTGGTTGGACTGTCTTGGTCTGGACGACGAGACAGTGGAATGCGCACTGCTTCACGTGTGCGGCACCGTTGTTCGCCTCGATCACCAGAAGCCGTTCAGACAGGATCATCGCAAGCGGGGTGACTCCTACTTCCTGACGTTGCCAAAGTGGCTCACAGGTGAACTCAGGGCGTGGAAACGGCTATGCACGCCAACGGATGAGGCCGACTTGATGTTCACGCACAGGGGCAGGGTGATCGACCCGGACAACCCCGGATATTGCCTGAGTCGTGTCCGCGAGAGCACTCCCCTGGCGTGGGTCAGCTGGGGCAATCTGCGTGACACGGTGGCGACGGAGGTTACGGGCAAGACCGGTGATCCGAAGCGCGCCAGTGCTCAACTGGGACACTCGGAAGGGTCGAGCATGGCGACTCGCCACTACATCGACCGGAACGGGTATGTCCGCAAAGCCGTAGACAATGCGGACGCCCTGGAAGACCTCTACCCCGCCAAAACTGACGGCAAAGTGACGATTCTGGCCAGTACGGCCAAGCACTCACCCCTCTGAGCTGGGGCTATCGCTTCTTTCCCGGATATCGGTGACGATAGCCGAGAAGTCCCGCCCCGCGTCGGTCCGGTTGAATCGGGTGTAAATCTCGGCGGCGAGCAACCCGAGTTGACCGTCGACGTTGTTCCCACGCAACGCGTTCGCGGCCAGACCGAGGTCCTTGGTCATCAGCGCGGTGGCGAAACCGGGCTGGTAGTCGTTGTTGGCCGGGCTGGTCGGCACCGGTCCGGGGACCGGGCAGTAGCTGGTCAACGCCCAGCTCTGGCCGGAGGCGGTGGAGACGACGTCGAAGAAGGACTGATGACTCAGTCCCAGCTTCTCGCCGAGCACCAGCGATTCCGACAGCGCGATCATCGAGATGCCGAGCAACAAGTTGTTGCAGATCTTGGCCGCCTGGCCGACACCGGAGCCGCCGCAGTGCACCACCTTGCCACCCATCACCTCGAGCACCGGCAGCGCGGCGGCGAAGTCCGCCGCGTCACCGCCGACCATGAAGGTGAGTGTGCCCGCCGCGGCACCGGCGACACCGCCGGAAACCGGCGCGTCCAGCGCACGATGACCGGCGGCGACGGCGAGTTCGGCCGCGGATTTGGCGTCGGCCACATCGATGGTCGAGCAGTCGATGAACAGCGTGCCCGGCTTCGCGGCGGTGAACAGCTCGGCGTACACCTCGAGGACGAGTTCGCCGTTGGGCAGCATGGTGATCACGAGGTCGGCCGCCGCGGTCTCCGCAGCCGCGCCGACCACCCGCGCGCCATCCTGCTCCGCCTGTTCCCGCGCCGCGGGCACCGGATCGAAGGCGAGCACCTCGTAACCTGCCCGCACCAGATTGGCCGCCATCGGCGCGCCCATGTGACCGAGGCCGAGAAAGCCGATCGTCGTGCTCATTGCGCCACCTCCGGGGTCCGCAGACCCAGTTCCTGATCGCCCAGTTCGATGAAATACGCGTCCACCTGCACGTCCGTCACCTCGGCGAGCGTCGCGGGCGACCAGATCGGGTTGCGATCCTTGTCGATCACCTGGGCGCGGATACCCTCGACCAGGTCGTGCGAGGACAGCGCCGCGATGGAGACGCGGTATTCCTCGTTCAACACCGCCTCCAAGCTCGGCGCCGACCGCGCCGATCGCAAGGACCGCAAGGTGACCTCGAGCGCCACCGGCGATTTCGACAAGATCTCGGCGGCCGCCGCCTGCGCTTCGGGCGCTTCGTGTCGTTGCAGCCGCGCGACAATCTCCGCGACCGTGTCGACGCGATAGCATGCGTCGATCCAGGCCTGTTCGGCGCCGAACGCGGATTCCGGCGCGTCCGTGGCGAATTTGGCGATCGCGATCTCGGCGCTCTCGGTACGCAGCGTCTCCAGTAGTGCCGGCAGATGCTCGGAGGTGATGAAGTAGTCCGCGAAGCCCGCCGCGATAGCGTCGCCCGCGGTCATCCGCGCCGTGGTCAGCGCGACGTGCGTACCGATCTCGCCCGGTGCGCGGGCGAGCAGATAGGTGCCACCGACGTCCGGGACGAACCCGATGCCCACCTCCGGCATGCCGATCTTGGACCGCTCGGTGACCACGCGGTGGCTGCCGTGCCCGGAAAGGCCTACGCCACCGCCCATCACGATCCCGTCCATCACCACCACATACGGCTTCGGGTAGCGGCCGATCAGTGCGTTGAGGACGTACTCGTCCCGCCAGAACTTGCCGGTCGCCGAATCAGCGGTGGTCGCACCGCTCGTCGCGTCGGCGTGGATCGCGACGATGTCGCCGCCGGCACACAGTCCGCGCTCACCGGCGCCGGTGACGACCACGGTGCGTACCGCATCGTCGTCCGCCCATGCCCGCAGCGCATCCGTGATAGCCAGGGTCATCCGATGATTCAGCGCGTTGATGGCCTTCGGCCGATTCAAGGTGATGGCGCCGAGCCCGTCGCGCCGCTCGATCAGCACTTCTGGTTCCGTCACGCTCTGCCCCTCTGCATGAGCGGAACCCTCCATGGCCACGCGCCGCTCATGCTGCTCCTACCACCGAGCGGGCGACGACCACCCGCATGACTTCGTTGGTGCCCTCGAGAATCTGGTGCACCCGCAGATCCCGGACGATCTTCTCCAAGCCGTATTCGGCCAGGTAGCCGTAGCCGCCGTGCAGCTGAAGCGCTTTATTCGCCACCTCGAATCCGGCGTCGGTGGCGAATCGCTTTGCCATGGCGCACAGTTCGACCTTGTCGGAAGCGTCGGCATCCAATGCTGCCGCGGCACGCCACAGCAGCGTCCGCGCGGCCTCCAGTTCGGTACGCATATCGGCGAGCTCGAATTGCAGCGCCTGATTCTTCAGCAGCGGCTTCCCGAATGCCTGCCGCTCGGCCAGATACGGCACCGTCTTGTCCAGCGCCGCTTGCCCACCGCCGACCGAGCAGGCGGCGATATTCAGTCGCCCGCCATTGAGCCCGTTCATGGCGATGCGGAAGCCGTCGCCCTCCGCGCCGAGCAGATTCGTCGCCGGAATCCTGGCGTCGGTGAAGATCACCTGACGGGTCGGTTGGGCATTCCAGCCCATCTTTCGCTCGTTGGCGCCGAAGGAGATTCCGGGGGTGTCGGCGGGCACGAGGAACGCCGACACCCCGGATGCGCCCGCATCCCCGGTGCGGGCCATGACGACGTACACGTCGGTGGCGCCTGCGCCGGAGATGAACTGTTTGACGCCGTTGAAGACATAATCGTCGCCGTCGCGAACGGCCTTGGTACTCAACGCTGCCGCGTCCGAACCGACTCCGGGCTCGGTCAACGCGTAGCTGGCCAGCAGTTCCATCGCGGTCAGCGACGGGAGCCACCGATCGCGCAGTTCAGCGCTGCCATGACTGTCGATCATCCAGGTCGCCATGTTGTGGATGGAGATGTAGGCGGCGATCGCCGGGCAGCCGGTGGCCAACTGCTCGAAGATGCGCACGGCGTCGAGCCTGCGCAGACCCGACCCGCCGATGTCCTCACGCACGTAAATACCGCCGAGGCCGAGCGGGCCCGCCTTGCGCAGCACGTCGACCGGGAAGTACTTCTGCTCGTCCCATTCCAGTGCGTTCGGGGCGAGGAATTCGTCGGCGAAACCGCGCGCGGTATCGCAGATCGCCTTCTCGTCGGCATCGAGGCGGAACATCGGTCACTCCATCGTGGGCATGACGAAGGCGTTGCTTTCCTTCAGACCGGAAGGCCAGCGCTGGGTGACGGTCTTGGTCTTCGTGTAGAACCTGATCGAGTCCGGACCGTGCTGGTTCAAATCGCCGAAACCGGAACGCTTCCAGCCGCCGAAGGTGTAATACGCGATCGGCACCGGGATCGGAACGTTGATGCCGACCATCCCGACCTGCACGCGGGCGGCGAAGTCGCGGGCGGTATCGCCGTCGCGGGTGAAGATCGCGACGCCGTTGCCGTACTCGTGCTCATTGGCCAGGCGTAGTCCCTCTTCGTAGTCCCGTGCGCGGACCACGGTGAGCACGGGACCGAAAATCTCTTCACGGTAGATCCGCATGTCCGGGGTGACCCGGTCGAACAGCGTCGCGCCGACGAAGTAACCGTCCTCGGCACCCTGCACGACCAGGCCGCGCCCGTCGACCACCAGCTCGGCCCCCTCATCGACACCGACCTGGACATAGTTGTGCACTCGCTGCACGCCGTCTTGCCCGACCAGCGGGCCGAAATCCGCGCCGGGATCGTCGGAGCGTCCGACGTTCAGTTTGTGCACCCGCTCGGTCAGCTTGGCGACCAGGCGGTCGGCCGTCTGTTCACCGACCGGAACGGCCACCGAGATCGCCATACAGCGCTCGCCGGCGGAACCGTAACCGGCGCCGATCAACTGGTCTGCGACGTCGTCGAGGTCGGCGTCCGGCATCACGATCGCGTGGTTCTTCGCGCCGCCGAAGCACTGGGCGCGTTTGCCGTTCGCGGTCGCCGTCTCGTAGATGTACTGCGCGATCGGGGTGGAGCCGACGAAGCCGACGGCCTTGATACGCGGGTCGTGCAGCAACGCGTCGACAGCTTCTTTGTCGCCGTTGACCACGTTGAACACACCGGCGGGCAGACCGGCCTCGATAAACAGCTCGGCCAGCCGCAACGGCACCGAAGGATCACGCTCCGACGGCTTGAGCACGAAGGCGTTGCCGGTGGCCAGCGCGGGGCCTGCCTTCCACAGCGGGATCATGGCCGGGAAATTGAACGGAGTGATGCCCGCGACGACGCCGAGCGGCTGACGCATCGAGTAGACGTCGATGCCGGTGCCCGCGCTCTCGGTGTACTCGCCTTTGAGCAGGTGTGGGATGCCGATCGCGAACTCGATGACCTCGAGCCCGCGCTGGATGTCGCCCTTGGCGTCGGCGATGGTCTTGCCGTGCTCCGAGGACAGCAGGGCCGCGAGGGAATCCATCTCGTCCTGCACCAGGCTCAGGAACTTCATCAGCACGCGCGCCCGCCGCTGCGGGTTGACCGCGGCCCATGCCGGTTGCGCCGCCTGCGCGTTCGCGATGGCCGCCGCCACCTCGGACGTATTCGCCAGCGGTACCCGCGCCTGCACCTGGCCGAGGTTGGGGTCGAAGACATCGCCGAAGTTGCCGGACGTGCCGGATACGTGCCGGCCGCCGATGAAGTGAGTGAGGTCGCGAACCATGCCAATCCTGTCTCGTAGCCGTCCTGGTATGCGGTCATCCTATAGTTGGATGTCCAAGTATTAATAGGATCGCCAGCCGGATGTGATTCATCCCACGCCCGCCGCGACGCGTCTGTGGCCGGTGATAGTCGTACGCCGAGGGCCTCCTGGCGTTGTTGCTCGGAAGATCCAGGGTCGGGCGTAGAGGAATTCCTCGGCCAGAATCCGGTGTAGCGCTCCACTTTCCCGTTGTGTCGGGGTGTGTAGGGCCTGGTCCGCTTGTGTCTTGCTCCGAGCAACGATTGAGTGAACGCGTCTGCGCGGTAGCACGGGCCGTTGTCGGTGACGATCTGCTCGATGCGTGTGATCCGTGCGCGGCGAACCACGCTCGCGCGCGGTGTATGAATCCTATTGCAGTCGATGCTTGTCGTCCGCGAGCGGTTCGGTGTAGGCAAGGCGGGTATGTCCGTCGATGGCGGAATGTGGGTACACGTACCCACGTTTGCCGGTCTTGGTCTTTGATCGCGCGGCGGCTCGGGCTTGTTCGGAGTCGCGGCCATGAATGCGCCACCCGCCGCCGTCGGGGATTCGGCCGACCTTTTCACGTCGACGTGGACCATGTGGCCCGGCCTTCTCGCGACGATTTGGCCGGATCGCCGGTTGATGTCGCCGTTGGGGTCGATGAATCGTCGCCGGTTGAGCCCCATTCGGCCGATGATGCGGGTGACGGTGCGGCGGCCGATTTGAACGCCGTCCTCGTCGAGTTCGAAGGTGATTCGGGATGCGGACCATTTGCGCTCACGGCGCCAGGTTTCGATCATGTTGACGACCGCCGGCGATGTCGCGGTCGGTTGGCGGTGCGGCGTGGACGATCGGTCAAGTAGACCGATGTCCCCGTACCTGCGCCATCGGTTCACCACTTCGAGGAACACGCCCGCGAGATTCCCATCTCCGCTGCCACGTGAGCGATCTGCCTGGTGCGGCAGCGCTAGATGAGTCTGCGACGACCTTCGATTGACAACGGGGAGTTCGCATGACTCACGCTTGGACCGCCAGTTGCACCGTGTACGCGGTTGACGCTACCGCGAGCAGCATATATATGCCCGGAAAGGCGATGTTGTAGAAGACCCTGGCTCGGACGTGCGCGGCGACAGCACCAATGAAGAACAAGACCAAGCCGACACCTGCGGCGACGCCCAACCACGGCACGGCGGTCACGCCAACCACAAGGCCGACAGCGCCCACCAGTTTCAACGTCGCGAGGTAGGGCAGGACACTGGCGGGAACGAGCACCTCTGCGGAGTTCTTCAACACGAATCCTGCCTTCGCGTAGTCAGCAACCGCGATGAACGCGTTCACCACGATGGACACAATCGTGGCGACGAAGAGAGTGGGCATCATGCGCTGTACCTGCCAAGAACTGTGCACGACCGCGGTGTCGGGTCATCGTCGGTCTGGCCAGGCAGCCAGCTGCGGAAAGACGCGGCAGCTGGGATCGAGGGCAGCGGGTTCTCCGCTCCATCGGGGAGTTCGAGGATCAAGGTGAACACTGGTTCATCGGTCTCCCGCAGTGCGACGTACTGCAACGCGGCCGGTGCCGCCTCATGGACGGCAGCCAATAGTGCCGCAATTTCGTCTGCGACGGCGGCAGAGTGTTCGGGACTGGTGCGGAATCGGACCATCTGTACGCTCATCAGCGGGTGTCTCCTCTTCGGTGGACTTGTCGGACGTGAGATTGGTCGTCTCATCAGTCCCGACGTTCCTCGGCTAGGAAAGGTGACAACTGGTGGTATCGACTTCGGCGTTCGAAGCGGCGCGGCCGCAACTGACCGCGGTGGCGTTCCGAATACTCGGCTCGATCCACGATGCGGAAGACGCTGTGCAGAGCACGTGGATCAAAGCCTCGACCGCAGACACGCAGGAGCTTCGCAATCCCGTCGCCTGGCTGACGACCGTCGTCAGCCGAGTGTGCCTCGACTTGCTACGCGTGCGGAAGAATCGCGTTGAAGAGCCACTGCTCGCGGACATGCTTTCCGCTGATGTCGTCTCAGCGGACGAGGACTACCTGCAGCAGGAGAGCATCTCCCGTGCGCTGATGGTGCTTCTAGACCGGCTGACGCCGGATCAGCGCGTCGCCTACGTCCTGCACGACCTCTTCGATGTCCCGTTTCGGAAGGTGGCTGAGACGCTCGGCACCAGTCCAGACAACGCGAAACAGCACGCAAGTCGGGCACGGCGAAGGATCGAACGGACCGAGCCAGCGCAGGCGGCGGCGCCCATCAACAGCGCCGTCGTGGAAGCGTTTCTCGCCGCAGCCAGCGGCGGCGATATCAACCGCATGGTAGCCCTGATGACCGATGACTGCGTGCGCGTCGTCGACCCTGCCCTCATCCCTGTGGGTACGCCCATAAGCGTCACCGGCGCGCGCGCCGTCGCCGAGGAGACAAAGCTGTTCGCGGACCGAATCCGAGCCAGTGCGCCGATGCTCGTCGACAACCGATCAGTCCACGTCATGGCACCGGGCGGTCACCTTCTCGGTGTCATCGCCATAACGGTCAGGGAAAGTCGAGTCGCCCGGATCGACATCAGCCGAGCCCCCGCGCGTGAGATCTGCGCACGGCCGTCAACAACGTCCTGACCCGCAACATCTAGCTGAGCTTTTTCTGCGACCGCGTGAGCTGGACCGCGCCGAAGGTGAGCACGATCGCGCCGATCACCACCACGACACCCGCGGCACCGAGCGCGTCATCGGTCCACGCGGACACCGCTTGGCCGGCGGCGAGGGCGATCGAGAGACCGCCACCGATGACGAGCACCACCGACCGGGCGGTCGCATACAGTGCGAAACAGACAACGGCCACCAGCACGGTGAGCACATACGCCGACGTCCGTCCGGCACCGTCGATACTCTGCGCGGCCGCGACGGAGGTGACGATAGCGATTAGGTAGCCGGCCCAGGTCTCCACCACCGCACCTGCCCTGGTCAACGCGAACCACAGTCCGCCGAGCAGCAGCACGGAGACACTGCCCCACACGGCGTCCAGATCGAAGACGTCGGTGAGCAATCCGGCGACGGCCGCGGGGACGAAGCAGGCGCACGTGATCATGCCGAGCACCGACGGCACCGCGAGATAGCCGAGCACCGCCAGCACCGAGCCCGCGAGGCACGCGGAAACCTGTGCGAGATCGGCACTTCCGTTCTCCAACGCCGTTCCGACGGCCCCGGCTACCGCGACCGACGCCAGGGCGAACAACACTGCCGCGAGCCGGGTGCGCACACTGTGCGAGCCCTTCGCCCCAGAGCGCGACCGCGACAATCCACCAGCGAGCGTGACCCCACCGAGCAAAAGACCGGCCGCGACGACGGTCAGCACGCAGACACGTACCACCCTTCCGAGGTCCTGCCACGACGAGGCCATCAGCAGGAAGATCCCGCCGAACAGCAACCCGGCACCGAGATAGGCGGCGATCTCGGCGAGCACCTTCCCGCGCGTGGGCGCCGCCGACCGCTCGGCAACCAATGCCGCGAGCACCGCGTCGGCCTGGGATCGGGACAGCACTCCCTCGGCGACCAGACGCGCCAGCGCGCTCCCCGCCCTATTGTCGCTCACCATGCGCCCAGTATGTCCGAGTCGGCTACTCGGACGGCACAAATCAGGCTCCACATCTCAACGAGATCGCGCGGTCCGATCCAGGGAGGCAGACGCCGATTCCCGCCGGTCGAGCCGGATCACCGACACACCTGGCGACGGGATCGCCATCACCGTACGATTAGTTTGACGTCCTAGTATCGGACGCCAATAGAGCTCCTGGAGGAACCCGTGGCCGACAGCAGCGTGCTCTACACGCCGACCGCCCCCGTCCGCTTCGTCACCTCCGCCGCCCTGTTCGACGGGCACGACGCGGCGATCAACATCATGCGCCGCATCTTGCAGAACCAGGGTGCGGAGGTGATTCACCTCGGCCACAACCGGGCGGTCAGCGACGTCGTCGACGCGGTGCTCACCGAGGACGCGCAGGGCGTCGCGGTCAGCTCCTACCAAGGCGGGCACGTCGAGTACTTCGAATATCTGGCCGACGCGCTCCGGAAGGCGGGGGCCGAACACGTCCGGATCTTCGGCGGCGGCGGTGGCGTGATCGTCGCCGAGGAGATCGCCCGGCTGGCCGAGTCCGGCGTGACCATCTTCTCCCCGGAGGACGGACAGCGCCTCGGCCTGCCCGGCATGATCAATCAGCTGATTCGCGACTGCGACGTCGACCTGGCAGCTGAGCCGCCGGTACTGGACGCGGTGCTCGCCGGTGAGCGCGCGGCCTTGGCCCGCGCCATCACCTGCCTGCAAGCGGGCACGCTGCCGGAGGCCGACCGACAGAAACTGGCCGCTGCCGCGGCGGGGCGCACGGTGCCGGTGCTCGGCATCACCGGGACGGGCGGCTCCGGAAAGTCCTCGCTCACCGACGAAGTGGTGCGCCGACTGCGTTCCGACCAGCGCGACGGACTGCGGGTCGCGATCCTCGCGGTGGATCCGACCCGGCGCCGCGGCGGCGGCGCGCTGCTGGGCGACCGCATCCGCATGAACGCACTCGACGGTGACCGCATCTTCTTCCGCTCGCTGGCCACCCGCGGTGGACGGGAGTTACCGGAGAACATCGACCTGATCATGACCGCCTGTACCGCAGCGGGATACGACCTGGTGATCCTGGAGACACCCGGCATCGGCCAGGGTGACGCCGCGGTGACCGACCATGTCGACGTGTCGATGTATGTCATGACGCCCGAGTTCGGCGCCGCCTCCCAGCTGGAGAAGATCGACATGCTGGACTACGCGGACGTGGTGGTGATCAACAAGTTCGAGCGCCGAGGCGCGGCGGACGCGCGGCGCGATGTCGCCCGGCAATTGATCCGCAATCGGGAGGCCTTCGGCGCGACCCCGGAAGACATGCCCGTCTTCGGCACCAGCGCGGCAACGTTCAACGATGATGGAGTGACGGCGCTCTACCAGCATCTGACCGGCCTACTGGCCGACCGCGGGCTACGGCTGACACCCGGCGTGCTGCCCAGGGTGAATACCCGGACCTCCACCCGGTTCGCCCAGATCATCCCGCCCGCCCGGGTGCGCTACCTCGCCGAGATCGCCGAGACCGTCCGGGCCTATCACGCCGAAACAGCCACGCAGATCGTCGCCGCGCAACGCCTGCAACGGCTCGAGCAGGTAGCGGCGGAGTTGCCCGACGACCACGCCGTCGCCGAACTGGCCGCACGCGCCCGAGCCGATCTCACCCCGCAGAATGCCGCGCTGCTCGCCGAATGGCCGTCGCTTGCCGAGTCCTACCGCGGCGACGAGCAGGTGGTGCGGGTGCGCGACCGTGAGATCCACACCCAGCTGCGGCGGGAGACACTATCCGGAAATTCGATTCCGCGGGTCGCGCTGCCCCGCTTCACCGATGACGGTGAACTGCTGCGTTTTCTGCGCGCCGAGCACCTGCCCGGCCGATTCCCGTTCACCGCGGGAGTGTTCTTGTTCAAACGGGACAACGAGGATCCCGCACGAATGTTCGCCGGCGAGGGTGACCCGTTTCGCACCAACCGCCGGTTCAAGGTGCTCAGCGAGCATTCCGACGCGAAAAGGCTGTCCACCGCCTTCGATTCGGTCACGCTGTACGGTCACGATCCCGCCGAGCGTCCCGACATCTACGGCAAGATCGGCACGTCCGGGGTGTCGATCGCCTCGCTCGACGACATGAAGGCGCTCTACGACGGCTTCGACCTGACCGCGCCGACCACCTCGGTGTCGATGACCATCAACGGACCCGCGCCGACCATACTGGCGTACTTCCTCAACACCGCGATCGACCAGGCGCTGGACCGTTTCGCGGCCACGGAGGGCCGGCCCCCGACCGACGCCGAGGCGGCGGACATCCGGGCGACGACGCTCGCGACGGTGCGTGGCACGGTGCAGGCCGACATCCTCAAAGAGGACCAGGGCCAGAACACCTGCATCTTCTCCACCGAATTCAGCCTGCGCATGATGGCCGACATCCAGGAGTGGTTCGTGCGCAATGGCGTTCGCAATTTCTACTCGGTGTCGATCTCCGGCTACCACATCGCCGAGGCGGGCGCGAACCCGATCAGCCAGCTGGCCTTCACACTTGCCAACGGATTCACCTATGTGGAGGCCTATCTCGCGCGCGGGATGAATATCGATGACTTCGCGCCCAACCTGTCGTTCTTCTTCTCCAATGGCATGGACCCGGAGTACTCGGTCATCGGGCGGGTGGCCCGGCGCATCTGGGCGGTCGCCATGCGGGACCGCTACGGCGCGACCGAGCGGTCGCAGAAGCTGAAGTACCACATCCAGACCTCCGGTCGCTCGCTGCACGCACAGGAGATGAATTTCAACGACATTCGGACCACGCTGCAGGCGCTGATCGCGATCTACGACAACTGCAACAGCTTGCACACCAACGCCTACGACGAGGCGGTGACCACCCCGACCGAGGAATCGGTGCGCCGCGCGCTGGCTATTCAGCTCATCATCAACCGCGAGTGGGGAATCGCGATGAACGAGAATCCGCTGCAGGGCAGTTTCCTCGTCGACGAGCTCACCGACCTGGTCGAGGAGGCGGTGCTCGTCGAGTTCGACCGAATCAGCGAACGTGGCGGCGTGCTCGGCGCGATGGAGACCGGCTATCAGCGCGGCAAGATCCAGGACGAGTCGCTGCGCTACGAACACCGCAAACACGACGGTTCCCTGCCGATCGTCGGCGTCAACACCTTCCGCAACCCGCACGGCGAGCCGCATCGGGAGCTGGAGTTGGCGCGCGGCACCGAAGCGGAGAAGCAATCACAGCTGACGCGGGTCCGGCAGTTCCAGCATCGGCACCACGACGCCGCCGGCGCCGCGCTTGCCCGCCTCGATGCCGTCGCCCGCACCGACGACAACATCTTCGAGGTACTGATGGACGCGGCCCGCGTCTGCACGCTGCAGCAGGTCACCGAGGCCTTCTTCACTGTCGGCGGACAGTACCGACGCAACGTGTGAAGCCCGACGGCAGCCGATCCGGCGCGGCGACGCAGGCCTGCCGGTCCGCGTACGGTTCCCGCTGATTCCGGACCCAGCCCATCAGCAGCGTGGAACAATCGCCGTGCAGACCATCGGCGCAGTGGGGACGGCAAACATGGATCTCTCGGGCATCCGGATCATCGACGCGCATATGCACCAGTGGGATCCATTCCGGACGCCTCGGAATTTCAGCGCGTTGGCGAAACTGCTCCGACTGCTGCCGGTACCGGTGGATGTCGCGAAACGGCTTGCTCCGCGACGGGATCGGGAATTCGTCGGAGATCCGGTGGCATACCTGCATCCGTATCTGCCATTCGACTACCGTGCGGACGCCGGGAACGCGCCGATCGAGACGGTCGCGCACATCGAGGTGGAATGGTCGGAGCAGGGCCCGTTCGGCAAGGTCGGTGAGACCACCTGGGTGGCCGGCCTTCCGCTGCGGTCCGCGCCCCGACTCGGGGCGATCCTCGCGGGCGGCGACCCGGCGGCACCCGAGTTCGCCGCGTTGCTGGACGCGCACATGGCCGCTTCCTCGCTGGTGCGCGGCATTCGCGCGGAGGTGGCCCACCACCCTGATCGTGGCGTGCGATCGTTCACCGACGACGACGCCGCGCTCACCAGCAAGGAATTCCTGAACGGGTTCGCGCAGCTGGCCGAACGGAGCTTGTCGTTCGAAGCGTGGGTGTACTCGCACGCCATTCCCGATGTCACGGCGCTCGCCGAGCGATTTCCCGAAGTGCCGATCGTGCTGAACCACCTCGGCACCCCGGTCGGCATATTCGGGGCAGTCGGCAAGCACACCGGAACCAATCCCGGGCTCCGCAGGCAGCTGCTGGTCCGATGGCGCGACGACCTCACCGCATTGGCCACGCGACCGAACGTCGTCGCGAAGGTCAGCGGCCTGATGATGCCGATTCTCGGCCATCCGGTCCCCCGGCGCGGCGTCGCGACGCCGGTGCCGGAACTGCTCGACCGGATCGGCCCGCTGGTCGGGCATGCCCTCGATGTCTTCGGCGCCGACCGCCTTCTCTGGGGCTCGAATTTCCCGGTGGACAAACCGATCACCAGCATCGCCAACAGTATCGAGGCGGTAGCGGCAGCGGTCACCGACCATGGTGGCGGCAAGCGCGAACTCGAGCAGATCTTCCGAACAACCGCCCAGCGCGTGTATCGGATCGCGGAGACCTCGGACCGAGGTGCAGGTCCGACGCCGTAATCCCGACGAACTCAGGAGCGCGACCACCGACCGAATTCGCGGTATCACGTTGTGGAGCTCGCTGGAACACCGCATGTCGCCGACGAGGTGAACACGTGCGGTGCCAGTAATTTTCCTCCTGAGCCACATAGGCGTTTGCGCTGGAGCCAGAATGGTGCCATACTGGCTCACATGGATCTCAGGCCCTATCTCGAAAGCCTTCGCTACGAGCTGGTAGTCGCCGCCGAAGCGGGCGGCGACGAGGCACGCGAACTGGCCGAACGACTCACCTCGACACTCGGATCGGCGACCCGACTCGCCCTGCTCAACGCATTGTCCGACGCCGCCGACGAGATCACCCGCGATCTCGCGCCCGGCTCGGTCGAAGTGCGGCTGCGGGGCGTAGATCCGACCTTCGTCGTCACACCACCGCCCTCGGAACAAGAACACCGGACGGAAGGTGCCATATCGACGCCAGTGGTGCCACTTGTGGCACCACTGGATGACAGTGGTGGCACCTCTCGGATCAACGTCCGGCTGCCGGATCAGCTCAAGCAGCGGGTCGAAGAGGCGGCGGGCCGCGAGGGGCTCTCCGTCAACGCCTGGCTGGTCCGGGCGGCCGCGGCGGCACTGGAGCCGCAGCCGCTTCCGCCCGTCGCGAGCCGAGGGTCCCGCACCACGGCGGGCGGGCAGACCTTTACGGGCTGGGCCCGATGACCTAGCGCCGCAGTAAACGACTTTCACACCCCACGCCCCGACCGGGGATTTCACACCACATCACCAAGAGGAGGGCACCGCCATGCCTGAATTCAAAACTCCCGAAGCCATTTCCGTCGTCGTCGACGCCTACGTGGGCGACATCAGAATCGTCGCCAGCGACCGCGTCACCACGGTGGTCGACGTGCGCGCCGTCAGCCGAAACCAGCGCCTCGACGTAGAGGCCGCCGAACAGACCGTGGTGGACTATTCCGCGGGCGAACTGCGGGTGAAGGCGCCGCGCCCGCCACTGTGGAAGCAAGCTGTCGTCTTCGGTCGCAAGTACGGCTCGATCGAGGTGGTGATCGAGGTGCCGAGTGGCTCACGGGTCCAGGCCGACACGGAAATGGGAGCGATCCACACCACCGGCCGACTCGGCGATTGCCGGTTGAAGAGCTCCTTCGGCGACATCCAGGTCGACACGGCCGGC
The DNA here is from genome assembly GCF_040647855.1 of Nocardia sp. NPDC049220. Taxonomy (NCBI): domain Bacteria; kingdom Bacillati; phylum Actinomycetota; class Actinomycetes; order Mycobacteriales; family Nocardiaceae; genus Nocardia; species Nocardia sp. NPDC049220. The sequence continues at coordinate 61,632 of NZ_JBEZDA010000016.1, read as the reverse complement.
GCCGTGGACGCGACCACCGGCATGGGCACGATCTCCGTGGAGCAAGCCAACGGTCGAGTCGAGATCGGCACCGGTTCCGGCGCGGTACGCATCCGGCGCGTCGACGGTTCCGCCGAGATCAACAACTCCAACGGCGACACTCGCATCGACACGATCACCGGCGAGCTGCGGGTCAAGTCGGCCAACGGCGACATCACCGTTGGCGCCGCGCAATCCGACGTCACCGCCAAGACGGCCGCGGGTTCCATTCGCATCGGCGAGGTTGCCCGGGGATCGCTTTCGATGGAGACCTCCGCCGGCCGGGTGGAGGTCGGCATCCGTCGCGGCACCGCGGTCCTGCTCGACCTGCACACCAAGTTCGGCTCGGTGCGCAACGAACTCGACACCGCCGAGCGCCCCGAACCCTCCGACGAGAAGGCGCAGGTGCGGGCGCGCACTTCCGCCGGCGACATCATCGTCCGTCGCTCGGCCTGACCGCCGCGACAACTACGAAAGGCAACAACTGTGTCCACCAGCGCGATCGACGTCCGCGGACTGCGCAAGTCCTACGGCGACAAGACCGTTCTCGACAGCATCGATCTGACCATCCCGGCGGGGAGCATCTTCTCACTGCTCGGCCCGAACGGCGCAGGCAAGACCACCACCGTGCAGATCCTGTCGACCCTCATCCCCGCCGACGGCGGCGAACTGCACGTGGCCGGTCACGACGTGTTGCGCGAACCGGAAGCCGTACGCGCCACGATCGGCGTCACCGGCCAGTTCGCCGCGGTCGACGAACTCATGACGGCCGAGGAGAACCTCCTGTTCATGGGCGACCTGCACCACCTGGACCGGCGCGAGAGCAAGCGTCGCGCAGGCGAATTGCTGGAGAAACTCGACCTGGCCGGCGCGCGCGGCAAGCTGGCGCAAACCTTCTCGGGCGGCATGACCAGGCGCCTGGACCTGGCGATGACTCTGCTCGGCGAGCCGAGCATCATCTTCCTCGACGAGCCCACCACCGGCCTGGACCCGCGCAGCCGCCGTGCCGTGTGGGACATCATCCGCGGCCTGGTCGCCGAGGGCATGACGGTCTTCCTCACCACCCAATACCTGGAGGAGGCCGACGAACTCGCCGATCGGATCGCGGTGCTCGACCACGGCCGCATCGTCGCCGAGGGCACCCCGGATCAACTCAAGCGCCTGGTGCCCGGCGGCTACATCCGCCTGGTGTTCGCGGACCCCAGTTCGCTCGACGCGGCCGCGAACACCCTGGACGGCGCGCTGCGCGGCGACCACGACCTGACCCTCCAGGTCCCCAGCGCCGGCGACATCGGCTCGCTGCGCGCCGTGCTCGACCGGCTCGACCACAGCCGGATCCCGGTCGACGGCCTGTCGGTACACACCCCCGACCTCGATGACGTCTTTCTCGCGCTCACCGGTCACACCACCGGCACCGAAACGGAAGTGGCACTGCGATGACCACCCTGGCATACACCTCGAATGATTCACTCACGATGCTGCGGCGAAATCTGTTGCACGCCCGGCGCTATCCAGCGATGGTCTTCTCGATCATCATCATGCCGATCCTGTTGCTGCTGATTTTCAACTACTTCTTCGGCCATGCGTTGAACGCGGGCGTCGGCGACGGACACGGCGGCGAGTACATCAACTACCTCGCCCCGGGAATGCTGCTCATGATCCCGGCATGGATGGTGGCCTCCACCGCGGTCGGCGTCGCGACCGACCTGACCAAGGGCATCGTCAACCGGTTGCGCACCCTGGCGATCTCCCAGACCTCGATACTCACCGGCCACGTGGTCGGCTCACTGATCCAGGCAATGCTGGGGGTGGGGTGCATGGTCGGTGTCGCATTCGCCGTCGGATTCCGACCGAACGCCGACGCGGTCGAGTGGCTCGCCGTTCTCGGCCTGCTGGCTCTGCTGTCGTTCGCGTTGATCTGGCTGGCGGTCGGATTCGGCGCCTCGGCGAGCACCCCGGAGTCCGCCAGCAACGCGCCGACTCCCCTCATCATGCTGCCCTTTCTCGGGAGCGGATTCGTGCCGACCGACTCCATGCCGACCGGCGTCCGTCAGTTCGCCGAGTACCAGCCGTTCACACCGATCACCGAAACCGTGCGCGGACTGCTGATGGGCAGCCACATCGGCAATAACGGCGTCATCGCCGTGGCCTGGTGCGTCGGCCTCGCCGTGCTCGGATATCTCTGGGCCAGATCATCTTTCCGGCGCAGGGCCGCGGCGTAAGCAGCCCGATCCCCCGTCCCGCCCGCTCGAGTACGCCGAGCGGGCGGGACGGTGTCCTTTCCGGGATGTCCGAAAAATAAGGACCTCCGAAGCGGTGGTTCCCCAATGAAAGTCACGACTTGAGACGCGACCGGTCCCGGGCTACGCTGCCAGCGCTTGAATCCTGAAGCGGACGCGATCAGAGCATGCCTCTGCCTCGGCCGATCGCTTTCTCCGACTGTAGGTTTCACCGTCTGGAGGTCATCGTTGACCACGCCGTACGTTTCTGAGCCCGCCAACGACCAAGCGGCCGCCTCGGCGTCCTGCCCCGTCCACCACGGCTCGCCCATCGATTCCAGCGAGGCCCGAATCTCGCTGAACACCGCGGAATACGCGTCCGACCCGATGCGGGTATACGACGAGATGCGCAGCAAGTACGGCGCGATGGTCCCGATCGAGTTGGCGCCGAATGTGCCCGCGACATTGGTGATCAGCTACCGCGCCGCTATCCGAATTTTGAATGACCCCGACCACTTTCCGGCTGATCCGCGGATGTGGCAGGAGACCATCCCCGCCGACTCGCCGGTCCGGCCGGCCATGGAGTGGCGTCCCAACGCACGGCGCAACACCGGCGAAGCGCACCATCGCTATCGCCAGGCCTACACCGACGCCGTCGCCGAAATCGATCTCCACGCCCTGCGTTCCACTGTCGAGAAGATCGCTACCCCGCTGATCAACGACTTCTGCGAAAGCGGTTCAGCGGACTTGATCGCGCAGTACGCCTTCCCGGTGGTCTTCCAGGTCCTCAATCACCTGGTCGGCTGCTCGGCGGACATCGGCGGGCGAATCGCGGCTGGCATGGCCGCCCTCATCAACACGGTCGACGCCACCGAAGGCGTCCAGATGATCAGCGGAGCGCTGATGGAACTGGTCCAACTGCGACGCCGGGAGCCCGCCGCCGACGTCACATCATGGATGGCGGGCCACCCCGCCGATCTCGACGACACGGAACTGCTGTTCCAACTGCTCGACTTCTACGGTGGGGGGATCGAACCGCTGCAAAATCTGATCGCCAACACGCTGCTGCTGGTGATCGCCGACGAACGGTTCGGTGGCTCCGTCGTCGGCGGGAGTCTGTCGACCCGCGACGCACTCGATGAAGTCCTTTTCAACGACCCCCCACTGGCGAACTTGTGCATCAGCTTCCCGCGACAGCCGATCCTGATCGACAACAACTGGCTGCCCGCACATCAACCGGTCCTCATCAGCCTCGCCGCCTGCAACAACGACCCCGCCATCGCCGGCGGCGAGCGCATCGGTAATCGCTCGCATCTGGCGTGGGGCGGCGGACCGCATGCCTGCCCCGCCAAGTCCGTGGCATACCTGGTCGCGCAGGACACGGCCGACCAACTCCTCGACGCCCTTCCCGATATCCGACTCGCGGTTCCGAAGACCGATCTGGTCTGGCGACCAGGACCGTTCCACCGGTCGCTGGCGTCCTTGCCCGTCGTCTTTCCCGAAACCCCTCGACTGCCTGTGCTGTGAGGCCGCCACCACCGACTCGAACTCGCCGGCTGATATTTCTCTTTTGCGTGATGCCTACGGCACTCAGCGCACCTGGTTCGACTACGAACTGGGTTGATCGGGTCGACGAGCCCGAGACAATTGTGCCGTGAGGGTGGTACGGGCCGTAGCCAGCGACGGCCCGTACCAGGTGAGCGCGCGACCCTCCACCAAGGCGACTGGAATGTCCGGAAAAGCATCGGGGCCATCGGACTCGGTGAAGCGATAGGGCTCGTCGGGCAGCACCGCGATATCCACCCCCTCCGTCAGCTCCGCCTCGGTAAGCCGGGGATAGCGGGCCGCGCGATCGGCATGCACCAGTCGTAGGCCGAGGCGGCGGGCGAGATCGCCGGTGAAGGTGTCCCGGCCGACCACCATCCACGGGTTGCGCCAGATCGGGATGACGGCGGTGCGTTCCGTCGCGGGTGGTGCTGGAGCCCACGCGGATTCGGCCGCGACGAGCCAAGGCGGGACACCGGCTCCGAGCGCCTCCGTGCAGAGCCGAGCGAGCGAGACCATGGCCTCCTCGACAGTTTCGATCCTGGTGACCCACACCGGGATGCCCGCCGCGCGGAGGCGTTCGACGTCGATGCGGCGGTTCTCCTCCTTGTTGCACAGCACCAGGTCGGGGGCCAGCTCGATGATGCGTCGTACGTTCGGGTTCTTGGTGCCGCGGACGCGTTCGACGTCCAGTTCGGCTGGGTGGGTGCACCACTGTGTTGCCGCGACAAGGACTTCCGGGCAGGTCAGCGCAACGGTCTCGGTCAGCGAAGGAACCAGAGACACCACCCGGCGCGGGGGTGTGCGAATGTCCACGGGTGTGCCGAGGTCGTCGCACGGTGTCCCCTTCCACCCGGGCGGATCACGATCGGTCATGCCATCACCCGCCCGGCCGGCTCACGCAGGTCATCCGGCGGCACCGCGGGCAACATGGCACCCACTCCGAGCGCCGGCAGAGCGAGACTCTGCGCGCTCTGCCAGGCGTCGGTGCATCCCATTCGGTCTGAAGCGTTACTGCTGTAGGACGGACAGAGCGTTGCCCGCGGGGTCGGTGAACCAGGCGATCAAGGGACCGCCTCCGCGGTGAATGCCTTTCTCGTCCTGTTCGGCGAATTCGTAACGTTCGAAGCGCACATTGCGGCGGATGAGCTCGTCGACGGCCGCCTCGATGTCTGGGACCGGAAAGTTCAATATCGTGAATGTCGCCGGGCTGTGGTCCGGTTTCGGGTACACCAGCACCGTGCCCCCGCCGCCGAGGTGCAGGTGAAGCATCCCGTTCTCCTCGGAGACCCGCATTCCCAACGTCTCCGCGTAGAACGCCCTGGCCGCCTCGATATCGTCCACCGAGAACCCACTGAACGCCCTGCTGTCAGCAAACATCACTTGCCCGTCTCGGTCATCGCAGCCCGGTGCTGCGGGCTCAGTTGAATGAGTTGAACATAGTTTCCATCAGGGTCGATCGCAGTCGCGAACAGACTGCCGTCGCGGTCGTCGAGCTCGGCCAGCCACCGCCCGCCAAGGTCATCGATGCGACCCGCTACCGCCCGGGCATCGTCCACATCGACGTTCAGGACCACTCGCCCCGGCTCCGGGTTCGAGCCCCCGACGTCGTCCCGGCTGTCGATCAGCACAGAGAAGCCACCGAAGTCCAAGACATCGTAGCCGGGCTCGCCGGGCGTGCGGTCGACCTTCAGCGCGAATACCGCGGCATACCAGTCACGCAGGCGGGTCGGGTCGGTGCTGGACAACAACAGGCTGCCGATTGTGGGCGTAGTCATATCGGAAGGACGACACGAGACCGACAAACTCATCGGTGCGGCTGGTACCGAGCCGACTCCGTACGACTGGAACAGCACCCGAATGGGACAGGCCGAGCAAACAGACCGTCGGCCTTCCGTTCACTCGCCGGCAGATGCGGACCTACGGCCGAACATCCGATCAGCGGCATTACCGCGCGGAGCTACTGACCCGACGTGCGCTCACCGTCGTCGAGCGCGCGGCCGCACTGCGTCAATTGTTTCCGTCGAGGACCTCGCGCAGAGTCCGGGCGAAGGCCTCGGGCTGGCCCGCGTACCCGAACTCGCCGCCGAGGAAGCCGCCGTGGTGGCTCGGGAACACGGTCACCTGCTGACCGAGCAGCGCAGCGGCGGCCACCGACGTGCGTCCGGTGAACGTGCCCTGGGACTCCTCGCCCACGGCGATCACAACACGGGTCGGCGCCGCGGCCAGCGCGGCGACGTCCGGGCGATAGCTGCTGACCGCCCAGGACCGGTCGGAGAGCAGCGGGTCGTCCCGTGAACCGTCGTCCTCGGCCGGCATCCCGAACAGGGCGGGATCCGCCGCGGGCTGGGCAAAGTAGTCGTCGGTGAACTCACCTTGCCATGAGGTCATCGCGATGAAGGCCGCCATGCCGGCACCGGACCCCTTGGCCTCGTATGCTTCACGAACGCCGGCGCGGGCGCGCTCGGCAGCCGCGGCGTCGGGGAGCACCGGAATGAGCGGCGGCTCGTGTGCCACCAGCGTGGTCACGTCGTTCGGGTAGGCCGCCACGAGCGCGAGCGCGGTGACCGCGCCGCCGCTGCTGGCGAACATCTCGACCGGGCCAACGCCGAGCGCCGCGATAACGGCATGCACATCGTCGGCCTGGACCGTCGGCGAATGGTCGACCCGGCCGTCTTTGCGGATGCTGCGGCCGAGGCCGCGCGGGTCGTAGGTGACCACGGTGCGATCGGGGAAATACGACGCCAACGCGCCGAAGCCGCTGGCATCCATGGGCTGGGCGATCATGAACAGCGGTGGGCGTCCCTCAGCGGGCAGCAGGCCGTGGACGTCGTAGGCGATGTCGACCTGGGCGGTCTCGAGCATGTGTGTCGTCATGTCACTGTCGACGTCTGCCGGGCCGAGAACTCATCGGACCCTATGCTCAGCAGCAGATTCGAGTCATTCACAACGGCGCTTGAAGATCCGGCGGGCTGGGCCGAGTCAGGATGCGGTTGGGTCGTCGAAGTAGTGGCCGATGATCTGGCACCCGTGCGGATAGCGTGCTCCATTTGATCGCGTCGCATCAGCCCGCGAGGTTCAGTACATCGGCGCGCTCGTCTTGCGGGAGCAGCCCACCCATCGGGGAAACCTCGCTTCTAGACATCGGAGGCAGGCAGACCGGGATAATCGCTGAGGTGAGTGCAGAGGTCGTGAGCTTGGTTGTTGCTCTCGCAATCCGAGCAGGTCAGGGAAGACCGAAGGCCAGCAGGACATTGCCCGGCATCCCGGTGGTGATCTGTCGGCCGTAACCGGAATTGGTGAACAGCATCCCGTTCGCGACGACGGCGCCATGGCCGTTGATACCGCCGCCGACGCCTGGCACCCCGTTCACGGTGTGGAAGTGCCGTGCCGTGTTGTATTCCCAGACGATGGCACCGGTCTCGGCGGAGAAGGCGCGCATCTTGCCGTCCAGACTGCCCTCGTAGACCAGGCCGGGTGTCGACGAGACGGCGTTAGGCATGGCGAGCTGGCACAGCGGAAGCATTGGTATCGGCGGTGGATCGAACAGGCAACCATGGGCGGGATTCGGCGTGCTCCAGATGACCTCGCCGGTCGCCGGGTGCAACGCGAAAAGTGTGCCCGGCGTGCCCTGATAAGTGGCAACGTACAGGCGGTGGCCGTCATAGCTGGCACCCCACTGGATACCTTGCAGCGACTCCGAGCCCGGGATGGGCAGCACCGGTACCGGCGTGTTCAATCTGGTCTGCCAGACGATCTCGCCGGTGGCGGCGTCGAGCAGGTGGTAGACACCGCTCTTCTGCCCCGCGCCGACGACCAAGCGGTCACCTATCTCGAAAATGTTCGGCTGCGAACCGAAGTCGAAATCGTGGCCGGGATCGGGGCAGTTGCCACCCGGCGGCGGGTACGCGCAGCGGCCGTTCCAGGGGGCTTCCCCGGGAGTCATCCGGCGGACCCACCGGGCGGTTCCGGTGTCGATGTCCAGCGCGCCAATCGCTTCCGCACCCTCGGGATAACCGGTGTAGGGGTTGCCCGCGGTGTAGTACAGCGTGCGCGACTCCGGGTGGATCGTGGGTGACGACCAGACCGGCGCACCGCTGGGGGCAAACGGCGGCGACCCAGTGGGGGTCGGCTCTGGTGGCGGGATCGTGTAGTGCTGCCATTGCACGTTGCCGGTCACGGCGTCGAGCGCCACAACACTTCCCCGGAAGGTGCAACACGGGTAGAGGTCGCTGGTGGCGGTACCCAGCTCTTGACTGGACACACCGACATAGACCTGACCGTCGAACACGAGGGGCGAACCGGTGATGATCGCGTAACGATGGTTGTCCAGTTGGCGGACCCAGCGCTGGGCACCGGTCTGTGCATCGAGGGCCCACATTCTGGCCGAGTTGTCGCCGAAGTAGACCGTTCCATCGACGACCGCAGGCCCGTTGCGCAGCCCGTACGTCGGGAGGTTTCCGCCGAGGGGTGTCTCGGCTTGGAACGACCACCGGGTCGCACCGGTGTACGCGTCCAGCGCATAAAACGTCCCGTTGCGGCCACCGACGTAAACGGTTCCGTCCACGACCGCCGGCTGGCTGGAAGCGGCGATCGAGTCGGGGAACGCGAACGCCCACTTCAGCTGCAACGAGGACACTGTGGCCGGCGTGAGGGCGGTCTCGTGTGGATTATGCCGGGAACCGGCAAGGTCGAACTGCCACATCGGCCAATCACCGTCGTTGCCAACATGTTTCGCGGCGCTCCCGACGCTGGAGTTCGGCAATAGCAGGACAGCCGCGGCCATAAGGATCGGTAAACGCAGGAATGATATCTTCCGCAGTCCGAACGCCCAAGCCGCGAGAATCATTGCCAGAGTCTTTCGTTCATGGTGATGAAAGCTAAGTTTCCCGCTCCTGAGGCCGGGGAATTTCGAATTGTCGAAAATGTTATCTGCATCCGGGAAGTTCGGGCCGCCGGTGGGGTGTCGTGGGCCAGTCGCGTCGGTCGAGAACAGCTGCGCGCAAGGGGTATCCGCGTGCGCGCTCGCAGCCCGTCCCTGATTGGCCCAATCAACGCCAGAGTCGGCTACGACGCCATCGCCACGATCACCACTACCGCTTCAGCACGCATTGGGAGCTATCAATCAGGCGGAGGCAGATCGGTTGCCGTCATTGGTCCACTCGGCGAACGACACTTCACCCACGACCTGAGGTTCGACCCAGACGCTCGGCGCGACCCAGGGGTGGGGTTGCGGGGGCGATGCGGAGGGCGCCTTGGTTGAGGTCGAGCATTAGCGCCCCGGGGGTTGTTTGCAGCTGGCTGCGTAACTGGTCGGGTATGTAGTCCATGGTGGCAATCCGGTTGCGGTAGTTGAGGAAACTGTGGCATCCGATGGCCTTGACTCCTGCCCGGCGGACGCTGGTAACAGCGTCAGTCAATGTCCACAAAGCGTTTTCGGCGGGCTGGATGATGTCGATAGCGTCGAGATGTCGTGACCGGATTCGTTCAGGGAAGAACTTCGCTGCGAAGTGGCGGTAGAGCACATACTCCGAAGCACCGGTCCATTTGGCATGTTCTATCGTCACCAGGAATGCCTCCCAGAACGGTCGCTCGTGCTGATCCTCGACTCGACGCATCAGGTCCGCAAGGACTTGTCTGTCGAACACCATGTGATGCTGCATCCCGCTGTAGGGGTCGACCGGCCGCCACCCGGCAAGCAGCCGGCTCGCTGCGGTGATCGCGGAGTGGCGGGCGGGGATCGCGTGCTGGCGGGTGTCGAGGCGCCATTGCAGCGGATAGCCGAGTGCCAGATACGATCTGCCATCGTCTTCGACGAACACGACATCGTCGACGAGCGCGTAGTCCGCGTCGAGCACCAGGAGGTGCTGGACCGTACTCGGCAGGATGCGGAAGCAGTTCAGTTTGATCAGCTGCTGGAAATACCAGGACGAATTGTGGTGATCGCCGCCCGCTGTGCACAGGGTCGCCTCGATGGCGGCCGGTGTCGGCGAGACCGCTTCCTCATCGATCCACTGCACCACGTGCTCGGTCCGCACCTGTGCGCGGAGTCGCGCGGACCCGACGATATTCACCGATCGGATCGGATTACGGCAGTGTGCCCTCAGCCCGGTGATACAGGCGTCGAGGCTGGGTAGGTCCTTGGCTGCTACCGGGATCATGACGTCGATTGCCGGTAGGCGCGCAGTTTCGGTGGCCACGTTCATACTCCCCGTAGGCTGATCGTCGCCGGTAACCATAGCCAGGGTTCGTGGAATTGCTGATGCTGCCGAACTGTCACGTCGTACAAGCGCCTGGCGACCGCGACGACCCGATCCGGAGGGTCGGGAGGCCAGGCCCGGCGTCTATCCACCGCAGCCGATTTGACGGGCTACTTGCGTCGGCACGCCGTTGCGGTTCACGCAATCGAGAGCGGAGCCGACATCGATCACACGCCAGTGCAAGTGCCCGTCCTGCTCGACATAGTGAAACAGGTACATGCTCGGCTGGGTTCACCGTCCGGCACGCTCCGTGCCGTGTACTGGGACTCCGGGCCTGTGATGTGCATCGTGGCCCGCATGTGAGTGCATTGCGAGATGCGAGCAAGACACCCGGCGAATCGTGTTCACGCGATGTCTGAGCTGATTGGCCTACTCAGGTCCCGTAGTGCGTCGTCGTATTGGTTGCGGTCGAACCGGAATGGACTGAATGCGCCATAGTCGCGTGTTGGGCGATAGGGCTGTTCGAAGCGATCCCAGATCACAAGGTCGTCGGTGACAGTGATCTCGGCCAGGAGTGGCCAGCAGCCCCACTCACCGCATTCACACACGAGCACGGGTGTCTTCGATCCCGTTGCCATGGTGGACCTTCCGTGGAAGTGGTCGTCCATCCGCAGGGACCGAGAGTGCGCCGGGATGAGGCCGCCGTATGCCCCACCCGCGGGCTGCATACCTGCGTCGAGCTCGAATCTGTCGATCAGATCGGTGAGTGGCACACCGTCGATACCTGGGATGACCCGGTCACGTCGCACGATCGGAAGGATTCCGGCGAGGAGCCAGCGGCGTGGGCGGGGGAACTGGACTTGTATGTCGAACTGAATCTTATTGATGGCCATAGTGAAATCCGGTCTCGCCGGTGGATCGGTGCGTGGCTGCGGCTTCGTGCAGCTCGTCGATGACGATGCGGGCGGGGTAGTAGTCGTGCGGGTATCGGTTTCGGTAGTAGTAGCAGTGCCAGTAGCTGGCGACACGTTGGCTGGTCAGGTGGAGGAACTCGGGGTTGGTGGCGGCGAACCGTCCGTAAGCCTCGTGCTGGGCAGGGTCGACTGTGACCACATTGGGGAGTCCCTGCTGGATGTCGATGACGATCTCGATCACGTATTCGCCGACAAGCTTGACGACGAAGGGGACGATCCACGGGTCGGCGGCATCGATGATGTGGTTGAGGTGGCGCTGGCGGACGTAGCCGTTCCAATGGCGGCTGTAGAGGCAGTGCAGGATCTTGGTCTGAGTCGGAGACAGCTGGGCTGAGATGTCGCTGGCTGGTTCGGGGTTGCACAGGCGGTACGGGAGGGTGAGGTGCTCGCCTTGTACCCAGACGGAGCAGCCGTTCCGAATCAGCGGCAAGCGGTCTGGTGGCAGGGTCTGCGCGACGACACGCACGTCGGCGGCGAGGGCTCCCGGGAATGCGGCGAGAAGCACGAGTTCGAGCGCGGTGTCCATGCGTCCGATGAGTGCGGTCAGGTCGGCGCGGAGTTGGTCGTCGGGTTCGATCGCGGCAGCAGCGGTTACCCAGCCGCGGACGTCGGCCGGTAGGTCGTTGCCGAACCGTGTTTCCACTGCCGTCAAGCCTGCGCGGCGCAGTGGTAAGGCGTAGCCGCTCAGCGCGGCGCGCATCAACGGCAAGGCGGTGTTCCGCGCGCCGCGGGCTATCTTCGACACCACCATCTCGAGGATGTGGTCAGCGGCGAACCCATGTCCCCGGCGTTGACCGCTAGGTCCTGGTCCACAAGCGATTTCATCCAGTGGCAGCAGTTGCTGCGCGAGGTCGGCCAGGGTGGCGATGGCGATGCCGTCGTCGGGTGACCTCATCGGACCATTCGGTGCGCGCGAGCAGCGCCGAGTAATTCCTAGCCAGACGGGCGACCTCGTCGGATGGCCAATCCAGTTCCGGGGGTGGATCTTTCAGCAACCTCGCGATGGTTTGCACGCTACGGATGTGGGTGATGGTCGGAGTCGTGGTCGCGAGCAACTCGGCGAATCGAACCAGCACCGGTAGCGCATCGGAGTAGTGCCGAGGCCACGGTCCTGGGCCGCGCAAGGCGCTGAGGCTGAGTACGTGAACAAGAAGAGTGGTCTGGTCATCGGTATTGTCGGAAACCAGCCACTTGCCGGGGATCACCGGCAGGGGCGCACGGCGCCCTTTCCATAAGAGAAGATCACTGCGCCACCATATACGGGCACCCGCTCCGCCTGCAATATCCGCTCGAACAGGTGCAGACTCGCCTAGCCTGGTGATTCGATCTGACTCGACAGGCCCTTACTTTCGAACGAACGCGCACTCAACTCGGCTACTTAAGACTGGTGTCAGGGCTTGATCCCGGCCAGGATCGAGTTCCAGGTGCTCGGTGGGAGGCTCCCTAATCGGCTGCCCCCGGTCTTGTTTTGGTGTGGCTCGCTAATGGCTTGCCTCCCACCGGGTGCCGTGCAGGGAGTGCTGGCCGCGTGCTTCTGGCCGGTGCCGTCCCAGGGCACGGCAACGTCGCGGCGTCTACCGCCAGGAGTTGATCCACCCGAGTGCGCGTTCGGCCGCGGGTTTGTAGGTGTCCGGAACGGCGGGTAAGCGTTCAGCGATCACAGCCGGGGCGACAAGCCCCGCATCGAGCAGTGCGGCCACGAAGTTCTGGTCCTTCTCGCGGAAGGCGCACAGCTTCGCCACGCACAGATCTTCCTTGTCCAGGCACCAACCGGTGAACTGGGGCTTGCCTGACGGTGCGGCCGTATTGGCGTTCTGTACCTTGACAAGTCGGCTTCGCCACCCGTCCGGCAGTGCGGAGGTCGTCATGTCGACACCGTCGATGCTGTAACCATGCAGGTCCTCGAACGGTGAGAACTCGCCGGCCACACCTTCGATGAGGTCCGCCAGTCGCGCGGTCTCGGCGTTGTCGTCTGCGATCGGGAGGATATCGACCTCCAGCGACATCGTGGCATCCGCGGGAAGCCGGGCTTCGTCGAAGGTGCCGAGGATCGATTGGGAACCGACCACGATCACCTCGGGTCGGTTGATGATCTGGCACGCCGTGCGGATAGCGTGCTCCATTTGATCGCGTCGCATCAGCCCGCGAGGCCCAGTACATCGGCGCGCTCGTCTTGCGGGAGCAGCCCACCCATCGGGGAAACCTCGCGCATCTCGATCGAATCGCGGTCGAGACCGGTGAGGACACGGTGGAGTCCTAGCACGTCACGGTGCTCGATCAGCGACTGCCAGCGATCGAGATTGCGCACATGCGGCTGGCCGGACACCCCATCACGAAGCCGCTGCAGATTGCGCTCGATGCGTGGCAGCCACAACTCGAGGCGCGATCGGGTCACGTGCATCGAAAGTCGGCTGTGCAACTGCCATGAGCGGCGCTCGGAGCGGGTCAACTCGGGGACGACGGGGCGCCGCACGACCTCGAGGCGGTAACCCATGCAGGACAGCAACCGATCGAGCTGCTCATCGCTGAGATTCAGCTTGCCGGACAGGGCCTGGCTGATACTGGACTGGCGGACGCCACTCACCCGCGACAGCTGGGACTGGGTGGTGCCCGTTTTGCGCATCACCTCGCGCAGCACATCACTCCGGCTAGACATAGCCCAATTATAGCGTGCGACGCTATAGACGGGCTTCCACTTCTCGACCTCCTCCGTTCCCCGCGTCGTCCGACCCGCCCAGCCACCCTGGACAAACGTCCCGGAATCGGGATTACCGGAGTGCGCCGTGCTGCGCTTCGTCACCCAACCACCGCAGCGCCTCGAGCAAGAATTGCCCAAGTGTCGTCCCCGCACACACGCGGGAATCATCCGAGCGCCCGTACTCGCCGCAGCCACGGGTCTTGCTCCCAGCCGGGCAGCGGCTTCAACTCCACCGCCGTCGCCGACCAGGCTGTGGCGCTGCGCGCAAAGGCGGTCTGGTTCCAGCTGGGCGTCATAGACGAGGCCGCCTACGACAGGACTCGTGAGGCTGGACCGCTGATGGTGATAAACCGCTCCCCGGGACGGGAGATCCCCCGGCTGGGGCTAGGCTGATCGTCCACGCTTGACCCCAATACCGTTCAGTTAAGGGTTTTGAATGGTGATCCGAGGTTCGTAGGTGGGTTGTGGCCATAGGCGTGGTGAGAGCGTTTGGCTGCCCATTTGAGGACTGTGCGTTTGACCACTCGCGGGTTGGCACGGGGTTTGCGTGCGGGGTTCAGGCGTTGCAGGAGTTTCCCGATGCCGCGTTGCCATAGCACGGTGGCGGCGTCACGGTCATGAGGGGGAAATGCGCTGTGCGACAGTGATCTTCGGCTGATTCGCAGGGCTGCTACGAAAGGATAGCCGGTCCGAGTCGTGCCCGGATTGGGTGGCAGCGGGTGCGGATCGCGTAGTGGCAGCACAGATGCCCCAGATTTCTTGTTGAACCAGCTCAGGAGATTTCGAGCGCAGCACCGCGCGTGGCCCGCGCTGGTGGGATTTGAGTTCGTCGAAGGTGTTCTCAATTTCCCAGCGCTGCGAATACGCCGTCGCCAGGACTGTCGCGTCGGCCTGTTGCGGGTCCAGGATCGTGGTCAGGAGTCGGTGACGGCGGATGCGCTGACGCTCGATATCGGTCATCGACCGGCTCAGATACGACCCATCCGGAAGCTGCTGCACCACATGCAGTTTCAATCCTGACTGCACCCGCCACGACAGGTCGGCGCCGGTGGCGGCGGCTTCACGCTAGAACTCGTGGCTGAAGAACCCGCGGTCGGCGGTGACAAGCATCCCCGGCTCCAGCGTTGCCAGCAGCGGACGGGCCAGGTCGCGTTCGTCATTGGTGACCGCGCCGATCTCGGCGTCGTTGCCAGGAGTGTCGGGCACGTCGAACTGCACCCCGTCCACAGCCATCACTCGCAGCCCGGCCAGCCACGCTCCCGGCGTGCCCTGCCCTGCCCTGCCAACGGCATGGCGATCCGCCGATACAACTCCCGCACCGGTTCTTCTCCCAGGCGGGCGCGTGCCTTGCACAGCGCCGGCGAGGTCGGCACATGCCAGCCATCGTCCCACGAACGCAGCAACCGCAGCCCGTCAACAAGTTTGCGCATCACCTCCTCGTAGGCGTCATCGAAGAACAACGTCATCGCCAACACGAAATACACAACCACCCGCGCCCGGAGCAGCCGCCGGCGCTTCTCCACCCTGCCGGTCGCGACAAGCACCTCGTCGACCAGATCCCGGCTCACCACCCGCGTGAGCACGCCCAACCCGATCCGATCCGTCAGCCGCCCTGCCACCACCTGCGCCACGAACCGGCACCATGCCAGGAAACCAGCTGCTGCACAGCAACTCTCGCGACAGGACCGGACACCACCGCGTCATACCATTCGACCGGCGCAAACACCGTAAATTAATGGCATTTGCACCAAACGCGGGGCGATTCAACTTTGAGAAGCTGACATCCGACCCTCATCTGTCGACTGTGCGGCGCTATGCCCTAGCTGTCGGCGCGAAGATCACTCATCAAGTGGAGCCGGTTGAGCTGCATCCCTTCCTTCGATCGGAGCCGCCCGACGACGAAGCCAACCTGGACGTAACCGTGGCGTGGTCAGATGCGGTCGATGCAGTCGATTGGGGTGTCTCACGTGCGGCAAGGCTCCATCACGTAACCATGGGCAGTGGCCAGAGCGTTCAGGTGGCGGCGGGTGCTACGCGTGGGATGGCCACTGCAACTGCCGTGATCGAGGTTGGTGCTGAGTGAAGCTGACCTTGTGGACGGCGGATTCCGCCCAACCTGATCCCTCTGGCAAGGCGCACGCACTTGGTCTTGGCTGGAGTGTGACAACCACTCCGACTCCTCCAATGGCGTTGGTGGTGTTTGTCGATATCGGGACCGACGAAGAGATCCGTGAAGAGTACTCCCTCAAGGTTCTCCTGGTCGATGACGAGAAGAATCCGGTGAAGCTTGGGCCCGAAGAGAAGCTTGTTCGTTTTCGTGCGCCACTGCAGATGGATAGAGCTCGGGCGCGAGAAGTCAAGGTAGAAGCCGAGCCCGAGTACTCGGCACGAGTTGTTGCCGTCGTGAACATCGCAAACGCGATGCTGCTGAGCCGGGTCGTTATCACTGGATGGTCGGGGTCGAGGGTACGGACGCGGCTGATGTTGCGAGGTTCTTCGTCAAACGCACAGACTCGGATGAAGCCTTAGACACCAGGGCGGTCCCACTCGACGCGTGAGAGAGTCCACCATCGAAATCCGCTGTGATGGGCCCTTGGTTGACGCCTGACCGTCCTGTTCGGCACGGCCGCCGGGAAGAGTCCGGGCCGATCCTCGACTGCCCTCGGGCTTCGTGAGTGGCCCGGCCTTACACGGCATTGCGGTAGGGCAACGGTGCCGTGGCGCTGATCCAGATGCGTCGGAGGAGGAGTTGCTGGTCCCCTTGACCGCAGCGGCCACCACCCCGACAAGAAACACCTTCAGGCGGCACATCTGATGGCGCTCACTGAACTTCCCCACTGACGCTCACCGAAATTCCCCATTTGTCCCGTGTGGCTCCGCCGTGAAGGGCGGGCCTCCTTCGATGCTGGTGGTTACCACACCTGACCGAAGGGGCTCCGAAGGGCCACAACCCCTTCATTATTCGCACAGCACCACGATCTTCTGCCTGACCTACCTCACGCAGCCTCCCGTGTTCGTGGCACACCTTTTTCAGGAACGCAATGTCCTTGTCCTGCTCGATAACTCGCTTCCGCAACAGCAGCAACTCCGCCCTCTCGGCCGGGCTCAACGGCTGCTCACCGTGGACCGCGGCCGCGTCTATCCGGCGGCGTTCATCCTTGACCCATTTCGCGAGCAGGCCCTCGTGCAAACCCAACTCGCGGGTGACCTCGGCGATCGTGCGACCGGAATCGATCACCCGATGCGCCGCCTCGACCCGGTACTCGGCCGTGAACGACCGGCGCTTCCGAGACGATGACATGTCGGACATCCTTCCAGCAGGAACGTGATCCCGCTAATCGGCGTCCACTGGCTTCGAGGGAACCCAGCCGACGGCACGACGGAGCCCTATAGGCGTGAACTTGTCGGACCTGGCCGATAGGTTACGATGCACGGCCCGTATGCGCGTCGGTGCGGCATGTGTACGGCTTTTCTGTCCCGGGCGCTGACTTGATGAGAAGGTGGACTTGATCGACTCCATGACCCCTGCTGCCACCCATGAGCAGAAGATGCTGACCGAGACCGACGCTGGCCCGTTGGTGCATCACCTCGACGAGGGCTACCTCATCGACTTCCTCACCAACGAGCCGGTGAAGGACAACGGTAGAGAGCGGGTGCGGCAGCGGATCTTGCGGGTGCTCTTCCACGAGTATCAGATCGCCCCGGAAAATATGGCGCGCGATTTTCCGGTCAAGGTCGGTTTGGACAGCAGGACCAGAAACAAGAAGATTGATATCGCCGTCTTCGCTCCCGGCACCGAACACACTGAGGCCAACCTGCGCCGTGTGGTCGTGTGCAAGCAGGAGCCCAAGCGCGGCAAGAACGTCGTCAAGCTGCGTGATCTGGACCAGATGAAGTCCGAACAGGCCGAGCTCGAGGCGCTGTTGGGCGCCGAGGACTTCCCCGAGCGGCGCCACGGCATGTGGACCGACAATCTCGACTTCTTCTTCATCGAGAAAGAATCGGGCCGTTTCGGTGCCACCTACCATCAGCGCGCCGACTGGCCGCTGGCCGACGGCACCGTCGGCTCCGGTCAGGTCGCTTCCGCACAGCAGTTGCGTCGTGCCGAGCCGGAGATGCTCAAGGTCACGTTCCAGCGCTGCCACAACTACATTCATGGCAACGAGGGCATGCCGAAGGACGCCGCGTTCTGGCAGTTCCTCTACCTGCTTTTCGCGAAGATGTACGACGAGCGCGCCGCGCGCGACGGCAGCCCCCGGCGCTTCTACACAACGATGACAGAGCCGTACGACGAGCCCGGCCGGGCCGCGATCCGGGCTCGGATCCTCGACCTCTTCGAGGATGTCAAGCAGCAGTACGCCGCCTCTGGGCTCTTTCGCGACCGCGACGAGATCACTCTCTCGGATCGGGCGTTGGCCTTCATTGTCAGCGAGCTGGCGTCCTATGACCTTGGCCGCACCGATATCGATGCCAAGGGACTGGCCTACCAGGAGTTGGTCGGTACGAATCTGCGCGGCGACCGCGGGCAGTACTTCACCCCGCGCCGCGCAGTGAAGCTGATGATCGAGATTCTCGACCCAAAGGAAGACGAGACCGTCCTCGACCCCACGTGCGGCACCGGCGGTTTCCTTCACGCCACCCTGACCCACCTGCACCACAAGATGCAGGACGAGGACGGGACCCTTGGGCTCCCAGACTCGCCCGAACAGAGCGAGCGCTACCGTGACCGGCTGCGCGCCTACGCCGACCGGCACCTCTTCGGCGCCGACTTCGACCCGTTCTTGGTCCGGGCTACGTCAATGAACATCATGACCCTGGCCGACACCCCCGGCAACGTCTTCCACATGGATTCGCTCGCTTTCCCACGGGGACATCTCTCCGGTGTCGCGGAGGCAAGTAAACGGATCCCGCTGGCGAAGGGCAACGCTCCGGGCGTGGTCGACGTGCTGCTGACCAACCCGCCGTTCGGTGCCGATATTCCGGTCAGCGACGAGTCGGTGCTCGGTGACTTCCGCGAAGGCGTGGCGAAGTCGTGGTCGCGCGACAAGGAGACCGGCGAACTGCGTGAGAGCGCGAACCTTCCGGGCTCTCTGGCTCCGGAACAGCTGTTCGTGCAGCGGGCAATCGAGTGGGTCAAGCCCGGCGGGCGGATCGGCATCGTTCTGCCGAACGGCATCCTCTCCAATCCGGGCCCGGCCGACGAGGGCATCCGCCGCTACATCCTGCGGGAGTGCTGGGTCCTGGCCAGCATCGAGCTGCCGGTGGAGGCATTCATCTTCGATGCCAACGTCAACATCCTCACAACGCTGCTCTTCCTCAAACGCAAGACCGACGAAGAGAAGACCGCCGAAGAACTCGGCGACGTGATCTCCTACCCGGTCTTCATGGCAGTCGCGGAGAAGGTCGGCGTCGATCGCCGCGGCAACGATCTCCACAAGCGCGCGCCCAACGGGGACGTCATCACGGAGACCTTCGAAGAGACCGAATACATCACCATCTCCAGCATCCCCCGCACCCGCGTGGTGAAGCGCAGCCGCCCAGTCATCGATAACGACCTGCCGCTAATCGCGAAGAAGTACCGGGAGTTCCGCGCGCACCACCCGATCCCCGGCTTCGACCCGCGCGCCGGTAAGGGAGTCGGAGAGTGAAGGTCACAAGCCTCGACAATCCGGTCAAAGTCGATTGGTTCTTCGAGCAGGGGTGTCGTCTGGACCCGGCTCCGTACCTTTCCGGTGCGCTGGAAGCCCGCAAGCGGCTCGAGGCGCTGCCGAACACGATACGACTCGACAGCGTGACCGCCGGGCACGACGGTGGGATCTTCAACGGCCCGAAGTTCAGCCGGATCTACCTGAACGACCCCGAGCACAGCGTCCCGTTCCTCGGCAGCACCGATATGCTCGAGGCCGACTTCAGCTACCTGCCACGCTTGAGCAAGGGCATTGCTACGAAACTCTCCTATCTCGAGGTCCAGCCGGGGATGTCGCTGATCTCCTGCTCGGGCACCATCGGCCGCATGGCATACGTCCGGCCCGATATGGCCGGATTCTGGTCCTCGCAGCATGTCATCAAGGTGCAGGCCGATCCACACAAGATCCTGTCGGGCTACCTGTATACCTTCCTGCGCAGTCGATTCGGGATCCCGATGATTGTCTCTTCGGCGTACGGCGCGATCATCCAGCACATCGAGCCGCACCATCTCGCCGACCTCCCGGTGCCCCGCTTCGACGCCGGTGCGGAGCAACGCATCCACGACCTCGTCGAGGAAGCTGCTCATCTCCGCGCCGCCTTCCAGGCCGGTCTGAACGCCGCCACCGAGGACTTCTTCCGCAGTGTCGGCTTGCCCGACCTCATCGACCACCGCTGGCACGAACAGGGACCAGACTTGGGGTTCGTCGTCAGCGGCGTCCCTTCGTACACCTTCCGCGCGCTGAACTTCTCGCCGCGCGCTGAGCTTCTGATCCAAAAGCTGAATTCGGTCGAGCACCGCAGTCTTGGACAGATCTGTGGGGACGGTGTACTCAGCCGTGGCATTCGATTCAAGCGGATCGATGCCGACGAGGAGCACGGCGTCCCGCTGATCGGCCAGCGCCAGGCATTCTGGTCACGTCCGGAAGGGCGGCTCATAAGCCGGAGAGCCCTGCCCGCAGAGGTTTTCGCGAACGACGAAGCCATCATGATGGCCGCCCGAGGCACACTTGGCGAACATGAGGTCTATTGCCGCTCGATCATGGTGACTGGAGCATGGCTGAAGAACGCTTACTCGGAGGACTTTCTGCGGATTGAAAGCGGTGACGAGGAGGTCCCGGGTGCGTATATCTTTGCTTTTCTCAGGTCTGAGGTGGCCTTCCGCATTTTCCGGTCACTCAGTACCGGTGGCAAACAGCAGGACATCCACGATGGATTGCGTCGCCAAGTTCCGATCCCGATTGCTCCGGCCGACGATCGTGAGCGTATTGCGGAGACAGTTCGTCGGGCATTTCGCGACCGTTACCGCGCGGATGTGCTAGAAGATGAAGCGCTGGACTTGTTGACGAAAGCGGTTGAGGGGGCGGAGGTCTGATGGCACGGATCGTTCGGATCGGTGAGCCTGCGAACGATCCCGAGCGGCGAGTCATCGCCTACTTGCGCGATCATGGGCCCGACGAGTGGACGGTCCTGCACAACTTCGAGGTGTCCGACGCCCGCGGCAATCTGTTCGAGGTCGACCTTGCCGTAGTGACCGGACACATGGTCTACGTCATCGACGTCAAGGGCACCTTCGGCCGTATCGATGTTCATGGCAGCAGGTGGATGCCAGCCGGGCGCCCGCCGTTTCACAGTCCGTTGCCGAAGCTGCGGGAGAATGCCAAGCGTGTCAAGGCTCTGCTGGAGCAGCACTATCCAGCGCTGACTCGGGTATTCGTGGGCGCAGTCGTTGTGCTTCCGATGAAGGACGCGCGGCTGATCGATCACAACTCCCCGCAGCGGGATGCGGAGGCGACAGTCAACCTTCAGCATCTGATCGCGCTGCTCTCCGACGCCTCCCGAGTGCCTACCGGAGCTTACGCCGTCGATGCCGATATCAGCCGCCACCACAGCAAGATCGTCGAAGCGATCGAAGGGGTGGGCACCGCGCCGTCGGGGCCGCTCCTGTTCGGTAACTGGCAGGTGCTGGATACCCTCAGCGAAACTCAGCACGCCCCCGGCGTCGACGTCGTCGCCGAATACCGTGCCAAGAACGCCAACACCGTTCAAGGCTCCGGCACTGTTCGCCTGGTGGTGCGTCAAGCGGATCTGTACGCCGAGGCCAAGGAGCGGGAAAAGCAGCAGAAGCAGATCGGCGTCGCGTACGAGGCTCTCGGTAAGCTGCCCGCTCATTCCGCTATCGTCGGCGTGCGCGACTTCTTCCCCGATGCCGAGGACCGCGGTTATGTGACGGTTTACGACGATGTACCGGGTTCCGCGTTGCGGATGCATTTGGGGATGGACTCGGCCGAGCCGCTGACCTTCGATCGCAAGTTGCGCATCTTGCAGCAGGTGCTCGACGGGATGGCGCTCATCCAGACCCGTCGGCTCGTCCACCGCGCCTTGAGCCCGGCCACGATCTTGCTCACCAACGACGGACGAGCGATGATCACCGGCTTCGACTACGCCAAGACAGCCCAGCAGCGGGCGCATACCGTCCTGCACGAGGCCCACGCCAGGGCCGACATCGCATACCTGGCTCCCGAGGCGATCGAGAGTCCGGCGAAGATGGGCGCGGAGTCGGATATCTACGCCGTCGGCGTGATCGGATTCGAACTCTTCACCGGGCGCCAGCCGTTCAACTCGATGACCAACCAGGTTCGGGCGCGGGGAGTGCTGCCCGAGCGGGATCTGGTGCAGGCCGATGTGCCGCCACAGCTGCGACATTGGCTGACCCTGCTCTGCGCCACGAATCCAGAAGATCGGCCCGATGCCAAGGAGGCTTTGCGCCGGCTGCAGTTGGCGATCGGGGAGGTACGCCGCCCGAAACGACGCGTCGGAAGCGGTGACGACGGGAATTCTCAGGACTTGCCGTCGAACGCTGTCCGTGAGGCCGACGAGGATCGGCGGCGCGACCCGGAATTCTGGCGGCACCTGGAGCGCGACTACCTCCTGGGCACGAAGTACCTGGTGAAGTCACGGCTGGGCAAACCAGGGGCTTCCGGCGTCGCCTACCGGGTCTATGACTCGATGCGGAATATCGACCGGGTGGTGAAGCTGATACTCAGCGACCCCGCGAATCCGCAGGAGCAGGCTCGCCGTGAGGGCAAGGTCATGGACCGGCTGCGCAGCTCCAGCCACCCTAACGTGGTCGAGATGCTCGACGTCGACCAACTGCCGCCGCCGTATTCGCACCCCTATCTGGTTTTTGAGTACGTCGAAGGCAAGGACCTCGGCGAGGTCATCCGCAGCGGCACGCTGACCGTGTCGGACGTGCTCGGCATCGGTCGTGATGTGGCGGCGGGGCTGGCGCACATTCACTCGCTGGATGTGTGGCACTGCGATATCAAGCCGGGCAACCTGCTGTGGACCGAGGACGGTGTCCGGATCCTCGACTTCGGCATCGCCAAGACCCCCGAGTCCACCCAGGGCCATACCTCCAATACGCCCAGGTACACCCCGCCCGATATCGACCAGGTACCCGCGACGGGCGCCGGTTTTGTCGACCGGGATCTCTATGCGCTCGGCGTGACCCTGTACGAGGCGCTGACCGGCGCGTACCCCTGGCCCGCGAGCACACCACCCCCGGGAATACCGGCCGAAGACCCGCGCACCCGGTTCACGCTGCCGGAGGAGGTACCGGCGAAGCTGGTCAAGACCATCCTGAGGGCGATTGCCCCCGAGCGCGGTGAACGGTTCACCAGCGCCGAGGAGTTTCTCGCAGCGCTC
The DNA here is from genome assembly GCF_040647855.1 of Nocardia sp. NPDC049220. Taxonomy (NCBI): domain Bacteria; kingdom Bacillati; phylum Actinomycetota; class Actinomycetes; order Mycobacteriales; family Nocardiaceae; genus Nocardia; species Nocardia sp. NPDC049220. The sequence goes on along the minus strand of NZ_JBEZDA010000016.1, from coordinate 38,585 downwards.
CAAGGGGCCGACGAACCGCCGAAGACAGGCACGGCTGTCGTTTCGGTTCGGGTGAGGAGCGGCGTGGCGGCATCGGTAACTGTGCGCAAGGGATCGGAGCCAGCGACTTCGGGGGAAAACCCGTTCGTTGCCCACCTACAGACCTTCTACAGTCAGAGCCGGCGCAGCAATCGCGGGACCCGCGGGATGGACGCGCACGACTATCGGGTCTACGTACCGACCGCTCTCGACATGGCTCTCGCTCCGGCCGTGTTGAACGGAGCACACGCACTGGTGATCGTCACGGGCAACGCCGGGGACGGTAAGACCGCCTTCCTGGAGCGGCTCACGGCGAACGCTCGGGCCGAGGGCGCGGTCTTCACCGCGGAGCGGCCCAATGGCGCCGAGTTCGAACTGGGCGGTCGTCGTTTCCGCACCAACTTCGACGGCAGCCAGGACGAAGAGGGCATCGCCAGCGACGAGGTCCTCACCGAGTTCTTCACGCCTTTCGAAGGCACCGACGAAATCGGCGCCTTGGACGGCGAGACGCGGTTGATCGCAGTCAACGAGGGCCGCCTGGTCGACTTCCTGTCCCACCACAGCCAGCGGTTCGCGGCGCTCGCCGCAGCGGTCGAGCAAGGGCTTCGTGGCGAGCAGAGTCCGGGTGCGGTCGCCGTGATCAACCTCAACCTCCGGGACGTCACCGTGCGGCCCGCGGACGGTCTCGGCGGAGGTGATGACAGCGACTCCATCCTGGAGCGGATGCTGATTCAGACCAGCACCCCGGACTTCTGGGAAGCCTGTACAGGATGCGCCCTCATCGACTCCTGCTATGCCCGGCGCAATGCGGCGACCATTGCCAACCCGGTGATCGGCCCGCAGGTTCGTGACCGCCTGCGCCGTATCTACGAGATCGCCCAGTTGCGGGGACGGCTGCACATCACTCTCCGGGATCTGCGTTCCGCGCTCGCCTACTCGATCACCTCGGGACGCGATTGCGGCGAAATCCACGAGCTCTACAACGGGTCGGACCGTGCCAAGATTCTGGAAGCGCACTATTTCAACGCTTACCGCGGAGGCGCGGCCGAGGTCGAGCGGGACCGGCTGCTCGTGCAGTTGCGTGAGGTCGATGTCGCCGCGGTGCCGCAGCCAGTACTGGACCGGCGATTGGCGGCCGAAGGGTTGTTGGAACACCAACTGATCACTCCGGGAGACCGGCGCAACCCCGATCGCGCCCTGCTCGATGAGGTCTACGCCGAGATCAACGAGGATCCTGCGAACACAGCGGCAACAACCGACTATGTGGCTGCGGCTCGGCGCTTGATGTACTTCGAGATGCGCGATCCCGATGTGGCGACGAAGATGCTGCCGTACGCCTCGGCCCGGAGCTTCCTGGAGCATCTCGACCGGACTAAGCCCCAGGTCGAGGACGTCTTGCGAGCGTTGAACCGCAACGAGGGAGTGATCTCGCCCGATATCGCCGACGGCGGGCTGGTGATCCGGGTCCGTGACGTCGTCGGCGGCACAGTGCGCAGTCTTCGCCGCTTTCCCAAAGACGGCTTCGCTGTGGGACGGGTCGGCACCGACGCGCACCGGTACCTGGAGACCAGGCCGAGCGCGCTGCGGCTGACCTACACCGACCGGAGTCGTGCTGGGGCCGCGCCGGCGGAACTGCGCATCGGGCTGGACCTGTTCGAACTGCTCGAGCGGTTCCGGCGCGGCTATCAGGCAAGCGTCGACGACAACCAGGGGTATGCGCTGGCCCTGACCGTTTTCAAGAACCAGCTCGCGGCTGTGCCGTATCAAGACGTGCTGCTCACGGTAGATGGTGCGTTGATGCACACCGTGCGCCGAACCGGCGACGGCGTCCTGCACCTGGTCTCGCAGACCGCGGCCATACCGGAGACCGAGGAGTCGGAATGGCGCTAGATAGCAAGGATCGGGCTTTCCGGTGCGACTCGATCAGCCGGATCGACTACAAGACCCTCACGATGGACCGGGTCCTCACCGCGTTCCTCGCCCGGTTGTGGCACGACGGGGTGCCGAGCCGGATGAGCCGGGCGGTCGACCTCACCGTCGAGGACTACCTCTCGCTCCTGCTGGATCCGGATGCGCCGTTCGAGGGGTTCGCCGACAACGAGGACATCAGTCGGCGGTGGATTGGCACGCACTTGCTCGATTTGGTCAGTCGAGGTCGGGTCATCGAGGCGGTCGCCGGGCCGCGGCCACTGCACGGCTTCGCCTACCGGTTGCGCAATAGCCGCCACTCCCGCCCCTATGGCGCGGACGAGCAGCTCTACGAGATGCTGGCGGTCAAGCCGCTAGCGGTTCGGAGGCTCAAAGATTTCTTCTTCTCCGATATCGGGGCCGACGGGAAAGTGATCCCGGGACCCGATATCGACGTGGAGTCGCAGGCGCTGCTGAGCATGGTGTCGATGACCGAGAAGAAGGCCCAGGACCGGCCCGACGGCTCCACGCGCAAGCCGCTGGTGCCATTGTGCAAGCAGCCAGCCGAGTCCATGGCCGATGATGTGCTCCGGCTGTTGCTGCACCGCGACTTCATGCCGCGCACTGTGCTGGTCGAGCACCTCAAGGTCTTGCTCTCCTTCCATCTCGCGCTCTATCACCTGCGAATGATCAAATTGGTCCCGGCTGCCGTGCGCACCGATGCCGTGGATTCGTCCTGCACTCGCGGCCACCGGCCCGGGGAGTGCTGCCCGTATGCGGTGAATCTGTTCGTCGATGTGGTCGGGGTCGATAACGGTGCCCCCGCGCCGTACGCGGCCAAGAGCGCCGAGATCTGGTACGGCAGGCTGCCGCAGTTCGTCCGTGGCACCTTTGCCGTCCAGAAACTGGTCGATTTCGCCGGAGACCTGGCCAAACATGGGAAGCTGCCCAAAGCAGGAGGTCGGAACGACCTGTCGGCGGTTGAAGCGATTGCACTGTTGGCGGACAAGCACAAGAAGGACCGCGAGGCGTTCTTCGACATGCGAGTGCGCCGTATCCTCGACGATGAAGAGGAGCCGCTCGCGCCGGAATTGCAGACAATCGTGGATCTCGGCCTGAGCCGCTTCGAGACCTACCTGGAGCTGATCATGCACTACCGCGGTGCGTTCCAGCGGAAGTATCTGGTCGAATGTCTGGACTCGCTCCTGATGAAGAATCGTCCTGGCCAGATGGTTGCTCAGCCGAAAGCCGCCGTACGCCGGTTCGTGCTCGACTCGCGGCTGCTGGAGGTGCTCTTACAGGTAGCGCTCGTGGAGCAGGACGAGACCGGGCGGATGCGGACCCGGCCGCGGCGCGTCGATGAGGTCCTGGACCTGCTCCGGGACCGGTACGGGCTGCACATCGACCGACTGCCGAGCGAGGACGGTTTCGCCGGCGCCGACGTGCCGGACCAGGCGGCGTTGCGAGCGAACTCCGCGGCGTTCATCGACCGGCTCCGGGAGATCGGCTACTACCGCGACTTGTCCGACGCGTACCTGACCCAGACCATTACACCGCGCTTCACCATCCGTGCCGACAGCCACGGGGCGGAGAGGAGCTCACGATGACCGCGACGATGGTCGGGCTGGTCGAGCCCGCGCCCGCTGATGTACGCAGTGCGTTGGAGGAAGTCCTGGTACCACGCCTGCTGGGTCTGCTCACCGCCCGGCAAGCTGGTCACTGCATGCGGGTCACCGAACTCGAAACCGACCTTGCGTTTCGCCTGGTCCAACGGCTCCGGACGGCTACGCTGCCGGGTACCGTGGTGTGTCTGCTGGCAGCCGATGAGCAGGTCCGCGAGGGCACCACCGGATCCTTGGTGAGCAGCACCAAGTTGGTCGAGCTGCGGAACCGCCCGATCGAGGAGACAACCGGCCCCCTGCTGGTCTTCGTGCCACCGGGCTTGCGAGCCAGCGCCGAGGATTCCTTCGGGGTGGCCACATTCGAAGAGGTCGCCCTCGGCGACGCCTATCGGATGCTGCGCGAGGAGCTGCTGGCCAAGGTGCCGGCCGCCCTGCGCGACGGCATCGACCGTCTGCGCGAGACCCTCGCGCAGAAGAACGACGGCCGTGGCAATGACCGTGCCTGGGCCCACTACCTGCTGACCATCGCGGCCAATGACTACGAGCCCGATGCCGCCGGTGCGGCCGTCTACCAATTCGGGCTGGTGCCCGACCTCGGCTTATTCGCCTCGGGCGCCGATGTGGCAAGTCGTATCGGCCACAACCGAACACACGTCGACGAGCTCGGTCGCATCGAACTCGACGAGCGCCAACGTGTGATCGGCCTTGGGCTGTCCGACTCCACTTTCATTGCGAAGCTCGCCGGCTTCGCCGGGCGGATCGGGCTGGAGGATCGCAATGCGTGGACCCGACGGGTCATCACCGATCGGGAGAACCGGGAGCTCACTTTCGACAAGTGGCCGGCGCCCCGCAGTCGCGAAGTCTCCGTCGGCATCGATGTACACACCCTCGACCTGCCCAGGGTCGGCGACCACGCCGAACACCTTGAGCGGTATCCCGCGCTCAAGTCCCTGGCCGGCCAGCCCTATCTGATCACCGGTACCAACGGCACGAAGAACCTGGCCGCCAAGTTCAAGGTCGACACCCCACTGACCCCGACCGACGGACTGCTCAAACTCAGAGCCGAGATCGTGTCCGAGGACGGCGGCCCCACCGGGCGCGCGGTGTCGGTCGCTGCCGGAGCGAAGCCGAAGAGCGACTACAAGGCGACCGTACGGAACTTGCACAAGGCCGACCTCGACGAAGGCTGGCATGTTCTGTCGGTCACTCCGGTCGCCGATGCCGACCGCCCGGTCGTGGTGAAGTCGGGAACCGGCCGGAGCGAGGCGTTCTTCGTGGTCCGTGCCGACGAGGACGAAGAGCCGCCGGAAAACAAGGCGACCCGATACGAGAGCGTGCTGCACGCGGTGGAACACGCCGCGTTCGCCCGGTGTGTCGATGGCAAGTCGGCGCGTGATCTGAAGCCGGGAGAGACCGCCTGGTCGACACCAGCCAAGGGCAGCCTCCATGTCGCCGCCAGTGTGCGCATCGAAGGCGCCGGCAATATCGAAGTCCGTCTCTCGGAGCGGTTGACCGACATCGAACGCAAGACTCTGCTGGCACCGGCTGAAATCGGGCTGTGGCAGTTACCCATCAACCAGGACGGCTCCCTGCCCGAGCCGCGGCGCGACGAGACCGAGTGGGTGTCCGGACTCGGGCCGGAGGCTGAGCGCGCATTCGGGGCAATGCTCTCGACCCGCAGCCGGCTTTTCGCCGATGTGCTCGGCGTCGTCGGCGACGACCACCCGGGTGAGGTCGTCGAGACAGCCGATCTGGCCGCTATGCGTACCCAGATCACCGAGTACGCCGCCGCTTTCCAGCAGACGATGAACGCTCAGTCGACGTATGTGCAACACGCTGACTCAGCACAGAAGGCAACGGCACTGCGCGCGCTGGCGGGGCTGCAGCAACTCGATGCGGTCGCGATCACCTACATCGACGGCCTGGGAGCACTGCACCGGCTGCTCCTGGTGGGGCCGACGCATCCGCTGCGGCTGCTGTGGCTTTCGGAGTGGGCCGCACTCGGCGCACAGTGGCGCGCCGATCTGAACGGCCGGACGAAGGAGTCCGCGGTGAATGCTCGGACGTCGTTCTTCGAGCGGCTGGACTCACTCGGCTTCCCTTTCGCGGTGCCGCGTCAGGATGGTCGGCTACTGGCCACCGCCGACAACCTGACGTCGTTCTGGGCAGCGTACGCTCCCAGCGGCGTCGAGGACTCCCACGGGCTCGTCGGCAAGATCGCCGACGCGCTCGGCATACCGGCCCCCGCGCGGGGGACTGTCGCCGACTCGACCAGTGGGATTGTTGCCGACCGGGTCGAGCGTTATGTGCGCCAGCACCCTTATGTCCGAACGCTCGTCATCAACATCGTCAACCCGGGCGAGGCCGCCCTGATCGTCGAGGTTCTGCTCGAGCTCCAACGACGGCCCGACACCAAGCACCTCAACTATGACCTGCGTCTGTGCACCGACCAGACCGAGATGCCGGGAATCGGCGACGAGCTGGCCGAGCTCACCCGCTTGGACAGCCGGTTCAACAGTGCCGAGGCCGAAGCGTTCGGGGCACGGCAAGCACGCGGCGTGCCGAAGCTGGCCTACTCGGTGCGCTCGCTGAGCGAGTTCGCGGACAACCCGGAAGAGTTCGAGGCACACCTGACCATCCTTATTGATGCCTTCGCCGGAGAAGAGCACGACACCACCCGGATGCACCAGGTCGAACAGGCGCCGGCGCAGGGACTCGTCCAGCAGGCGACCACTCTGTTCCACATCGATGACGAGGGCGCCGGGGTCACCTGGCGCAAGACGCCGCTGTTCGCGTCGGCCGTCCGCGGGACCGGGGATGCCGGAGAGCTCCTGGTCGGGCTTCCCCGTGACCTGGCGCTCTCGGCCGCGGCCGTCGCGACCAAAGCCTTCGACCGCGTGCCCACGACGACCCTTACCCTCGATGCCGTGCAGCGCTCGCTGCTGCACCAGGCACACGACACCAGCGACTGGGTCATCATCATCGACCGGACTCTCGGTCTCGAGTACTTCGACCGCGCCGACGACCGCGGATCAAATGACTACGTCATCGATTACGTCGCCGGCCGAACAGGACTCGGTCGCCAGGTGCTGGTCAGCTCGCGGAAAGTTGATGAACTGCGAAGCCTGCTCGCCCCGGTCGTCGGTGACCACGGTATCAAGGTCGACGACCGGCATCTGCAGACCTTCTTCGAACAGCTCCGGTTGTTGTCGGGAAGCTTGGCGTTCAAACTGGCGTCTGCTGCACGCAACCAGCGTTCCGAAGTGCTCGGGCTCGCGCTGGCGCGCATCTATCTGGAAGGGCAGCGCGTGCTCGGCGACCAGATCGTCGTGCCGCTCGACTCCCACCACGAGCTGTATGCCGAGACCCGTCGCGCGGCGTCCGCGGCCCGGTCGTTGCGACGTACGGACCTTGCCTTGTTCAGCTTCGACGCGCACAGCCGGACGATCACCTGCCGGCTGATCGAGGTCAAGGCATACTCGACCATCCCCGACCCCGCCGCGTACGAGCGGTTGCAGGAGCAGATCAGCGAACAGATCGCCACCTCTGAGAAAGTGCTCAGGGAACAGTTCGATCCTGGTCTCACCGATCCCGATCGTGTGGACAGAACGGTGAAGAACCTGGAACTGGTTGCCCTCCTACGCTTCTACCTGGAGCGGGCCGAGCGCTATCGAATGGTCGACCGCTCGGTCGGGAGCCATGCCCGGCGACTGATGGAAACACTCGACGACGGGTTCACCCTGAAGTTCGAGCGCGCGGGGCTCGTCTTCGACTTGTCCGGTAGCAGCAGCGATCCGGAGGAGATCGGCGGGGTCGAATTCCATCACATCGGGCGCGACGAGATCGACGAACTGCTCGGGTCCGTGCCGACCGAGCCGAACCGGCCGGGCGATGCGACCGAACCCCACTCGATAACGATCCCGGCGCTGACCCGCACTCGCCGTACCGACGCGGCCTTCCGGGCACCGACCCTCGAACCCCTGGTAGAAGACGAACCCGAGCCGCCGACCTCCTCGCCGATCGCCCCGCCCGCCGCGGAACCGTCCGTGCAAACCGGCTATTCCGCTGCGGAGCCGGCTGTGTTCCAGGCCAAGGAGGCCGAGCCGCAGTATCGGTCCGAGCCGTCGCCGGAACCTCAACCCGTGGGCGCCGAGGAGGGCGAGGTGGACCCGTCAGACGTTGACAACGCCGACACGCCCGCTGCGGTCGATCGAGTACCGCCAGCACCTGACATCCTTGTCGGTGTCGCAGACGACACGCCACAATGGGCGTTGTTGGGTGACGTGCCCGGGGGCCGCAAGACTGCGCTCGACCTCAACGAGACACATACACTCAGCCTGTTCGGCGTCCAGGGAGGAGGGAAGAGCTATACCCTCGGCTCCATTATCGAAGGAGCCACCCTTCCCGCTCCGGGGATCAACCACCTGCCACACCCGCTCGCGACAATCGTCTTCCACTACAGCAGCACTCAGGACTACGCCCCCGAATTCACCTCGATGATCGTCGCCAACGATCACGACGGCCAGATTGGTCGGCTGCGGGAGCGTTACGGTGCCGAACCGGCTGGGCTGGAGGATGTCCTGCTGCTCACCCCCACCGATCAGCTCGAGGCGCGCCGACGCGAGTTTCCAGGCATCGATGTCCAGCCGCTGCTTTTCGGGTCGGGCGAACTGCAGATCAACCACTGGAGGTTCCTGCTCGGCGCTGTCGGAAACCAGTCGATGTACCTCCGCCAGCTCACTCAAATATTCCGGACTCACCGCTCCGATCTGAGCCTTGACACGATCCGAAACGCGGTCGCCTCCTCGGCCATGGCCGATAATATGAAAGACCTTGTCCGGCAGCGCCTCGACCTTGCCGAGCCCTACATCGATGACTCCGTGCATATCTCCGATTACGTACGCCCTGGACGACTCATCATCGTCGACCTCCGCGACGAGCTCATCGAGAAGGACGAGAGCCTGGGTCTCTTCGTCGTGCTCATGCAACTTTTCGCCCAGGCCACCGATGACGGCGGGCACTTCAATAAGCTGGTCGTCTTCGACGAGGCCCACAAGTACATCGGCAGCCCAGAACTTGTCGATGTGCTTGTCGAGTCCGTCCGCGAGATGCGCCACAAAGGGATGAGCATCCTTGTGGCCAGCCAGGATCCGTCGTCGGTGCCCACGTCGCTCATCGAGCTCTCCGATGTCGTCATCATGCACAAGATGACCTCGCCCGCCTGGCTGAAGCACATCCAGAAGGCCAACGCCGCGCTCAAAACTCTCCGACCGGAACAGCTTGCCAGCCTCCGGCCCGGCGAGGCGTACCTGTGGGCGGGGAAGGCGACTGACCGGTCGTTGACCCATGGCGCGGTCCGTGTCGCCCTTCGCCCGCGCGTGACTCGACATGGTGGCGCCACAAGGACAGCGCATGGGTGAGTGACGAACCGAATGCGGGGGGATTCAGGTTGACCATCACCTTCGCAACTGACGACACCGAGGCCCAACAAAATCCTACGAAAAGCTATCGAGGAAGGCGACCTCCACGCATTCCTTGCCGGCCCCGCTGCGGCCGATCTTGAACCAACGGGCCTCGGACAGATCAACGTTCACGCTCGCAATCCCTTGCTACTTGCGATTGAACTCGCCATCGACTACGCCAGCGGTGAAGGCTTCCCACTCACCGGGGGTGAAGACAAGGGCCGGGCCGGTCGGGTTCTTGCTGTCACGGACCCCGACCATGCCCGCGCCAAGGAACGCGACCTCGACACAATCTTTGGTAGCCGAACTGCGTGTACTCTTCCGCCACACCGCGTCGGATAGGTCAACGTCGTACTTATCGGTCACGCGGCGTACTCCCTTGCTACCTGTCGAATCAGGTTCCTACTTGCTGTTTCATCCAGCGCGGCGCGCCGGATGACTGCATGTGCCTCATGGTAACGCGCTACGTCCTCCGGCTTCTCCAGGTATAGGTCTCCGGTGAAGCTCTCCAGATAGACCACTGGCGGTTCGATCGGCTTGCCCTTGTTGTCGGTTCCGAAATCGAGGATGGTGAATGGTCCCAGCGGATCACCGAGTGGGATACCAGCGGCAAACGGAAGCACCCGGATGGACACATTCGGCAACGTGGACATGTCGGCGAGATGCCGCAACTGTGCGGTCATCACCTTTCGCCCGCCGACGAGCCGCTGCAATGCGCACTCCAACAGGACAACATCCAAATGGGCGGGCTGGCTCTTGCGGGTGATCAACGCCTGCCGCTTCAGTTTGAGTTGTACGCGCCGGTTGATCTCGTCACTGGTCTCATCGGGCAGAGCCGAGCGCAGCAACGTCAGCCTGTAGTCCGGAGTTTGCAGCAATCCCAAGATCACATCTGGCGCATACGAAGTCAGCTGGTGCGCAGAGGCTTCCAATCCCATGTACACGTCGAAGTTAGCGGGTATCAGGTTCCCGTATTCGTGGTACCAGGACTTGATGGCCGCCTGCTGTGCTAGCCCCATGAGTGCGGTCGTCTTCGTTTCGTCGGCGTCGTAGATGCTGCACAGCTCTCGGATGTCAAGCAGCCGAATCCGCTCGGCCTGGCCGGTCTCCAGCCGCTGCAACGTGCTCGCCCCTCGTTCGATCCGTCTCGCTGCCTCCGGGATCGTCATCCCGGTCTGCGTCCTCAGATCGCGCAAATACCGACCCAACTGCCGTCGTGGAAGCGTGCTTCCCGTTTCTGACATGTCATAGCCCCCAATTTTGGTTTTTGTCTGCACCAGTTTTTGCATGAACCATCTCATGCCGACGGTTTCTATTCTGCTGTTTTGCAACAACTTACATGGATAATCCAAAACTGTGCCAGTCGTTTAGCTCGACCTGATGCTCTGGTTGCGCGTCCGGTAGGGAGCCCGCCCGATTCCCCCCTCGGCTCCTGTCCCTAGCACTCGCGGATACCGCCAGGGGCCGGGCGCACCTCAGCCACCTACGCGATCAGAGGTCTAACCTGATGGACCACATACCTTTTGGCGGTACACCGTTGACGCGATGCCACTTCTACCGGCGCGTGTGCGACCTGCCTGCCGTCATCGACCCGCCGCATCTGGGTCGCATCGTCATGCCCGCTACTCATGTGTGGGCCATGATGATGCCCGCGCATCTGGGGCAGGCGGTGAAGATCGAAATGCAAAACCAGGAAACCGATCTCGGCCCGATCCTGTCCCATCCCCGCTCGGTCCGATGGACCTATCTCATCCGGCCGGACCTGCCCGACGAGGACAGCCTGTTCGCCGAGCTGTTCCGGCTCAACGTCTCGGTCGTCCGCGAGGGCGGCACCATCGCATTACCGTCACCCACCGACCAGCGCGTGGAATTCCGGCGCTGGGTCGACCCGCCCCGGTGCATGTACCGGCCTTCAGGCGCCGTGGTGCTCAACGCGATCCGCGCATGCTTCGGCCCGGGAAAGCACCGGGCGGTGACCCATGGGTGACTGCGACTGCGGACCGTGGATCAAGTGGTCGCACTGCGGATTCGGAAAGTTCGACCTGCGCACCAACGCATTAACCGAGGTCGCCTGTCCGTCACGGCATTGCGCGACATGGGTTCGGTTGGTCGACGGCAAGCTCACCGAGCACGAGCGAACGATCGGTGGACGCTGCCCGTGGATCGGTGTTCGCGTGGTCGACGACCGCGTCGACCCGCTCACCGCACCGAACAGAATTATCGACACCGAGGCAGCCGGATGGGATAGCGAGCAGTGACAGGCGCCGCCGCTTCCCCGCGCCCCGAAGAACCGGACGTGCACCTCAGCATTTCCCTGTACGGCGCACGATTCGATTTCGCCGCGTGCCTGACCGCCGCCCTGCTCTTTATCCAAGACCACCAGGCCCGTCACCACGCCGACGCCGTCGACGTACTCCACAGCGACACAACCGAATTGCCGCGTCTACCATGCGAGCGCTTGTTTCTCGATCCGTGAAGGAGACTCGTGCTCGGTGTAGTCCGGGCTGCCGATATCTTGAACGCCTTCGGGCGCGCCACCTCATGCCGATCGGTGCGCCAGTACACGATTCGCGCCAGCTCGGCGTCGGGTCGGAACCGAACCCGCGTACCACCGCCGTTCACGAAACCCGATGGAACCGGGGCCGGGTCTGGCGCGTCATATAGTAGCGACGGGGATTACCGACGCCAGGAGAGATATGCACACCGCTGACGTCCTACGCACCACGCTCGGCGGCCTCGCTGTGCTGGCACTGGCCACCGGCTGCGGGTCGAGTGTGGATGGGACAGCAACCACAACGGCGAAGTCCACGGACGATATCCAGGTCTTCAACCCCTGCACACAGCTCAGCGACGACGTGTTGCGCCGGATGGGGCTGGACCCCGCCACCAAATACGTCACAACAGATCCGCCCGAAGGGCCCGCTTCGTGGCGCGTATGCGGTTGGTACCCGCCCGAGCACAAGTACAAAGTCGATGTCATGTCGACCAGTCACACCCTCGCCGAGACCCGAGCGAACAGCAAGGTAACCATCCTTCGGGAGGTGACGATCGGCTCCCGCAATGGAGTAATCAGCCAGGACAAATCCGACACCCAAGGCGACAGTTGCTATGTGAGTTTCCCTGCTGAGCAGGGCATGTTCGAGATTGCCGTTGGCTGGGAGAGCAGGGCCCAAAAGCCCGATCTGTGTGAGTTGGCCGTAAAACACGCCAAGGATCTCGAGCCCAACCTGCCGAAGTAAGGCGGCGCAACCGACAGCAATCTCAGATTCGTGTGAGGGGAGACGCAATGGCGGATGACATGCAGGGCGAGATGCGGCGCTGGCAACAACTCAAACAGAAGGCCGAATCAGGCGAGTTCCGCGTGGAGGAAGGGATCGGCGAGGCATTGCGCAGGCGCTGCGAAACGTTCCTCGGGAAGCTCATGTCTATGAAGACCCAGGCGCAACGTCTCGATCGTCTCTCGGGCTACGGCGACCTCCCATCAGCGCAGACCCTGCAAGCGAAGTTCGAGAAGAAGGCCGCCGGCGGCGATTCACACGACCCCAACGACTCCGCCGTCGCCCGCCTCCAACAGCACATCGAGGTAGTCCAGCTGATGCACGACACCTACGCCGCCGCGATCGGCAAACTGCAGGCCACCGACGGAGCAGCAGGCAGCCGGATGAGCACTCTCACCGAGAAGGTGCGCTGATGGTCAACCCACTCGACGTTGCCAAAGCTGTTGTCACGGCAGTCGCGGGTCCTGTACCTGTAGCGATCTTCGACGCGCGCACCCAGTCGAATCAGAACAACGACCGGGACTCCAATCTCCGCAAGGACGCCGATGATTACTGGAAGAGCGACCGGCAGATCATCGACAACGAGTGGGGTGTGCTGGACCCGCGGCACCACCAGCCCGCACCCAACAAGATCCTCTCCCCTGAAGCGTTCGAAACCTGGACGCACCAACAGATTTGGGAGGCACTCAATGGTCACGACGGCGTCAAAGGGGTCGAGCAGGCCGATATCAATAGCGGCGCCGACGGCTGGCGGCGCCTGACCGAGCAGGCCACCAACGCGATCAATGCCTTCCGCACCGGCGTCGACCAGGACATCGCGACGTTGTGGGCCGGGCGCGCCGCCAATTCCGCGATGAAGGCCACCCGCGGCTATTCGGATGAATTCCAGAAGCTGGCGGTGAGTTTCCAGATGGTCGCGAACGGCATCGACCTCATGCAGGGCTACCTCGATCAGGCCAAACGGTCCGTGCCGCCGCCGGAGCAGGTGGACGGCTTCGGCGAGTTCATGGGGCACATACCGGGCAACGGTGTGCTGAAGCTGTCCAAGCACCGGGCCGATGAAGCCGCCGCGCACGCGCAGGAAGTGATGACCACGGTCTATCGGCCTGGCGTGTTGAAGGTCGACGGGCGGACACCGCTGTTGCCCGAACCGTTCAATCCGGTCGACCGGACCGGCGAGCAACCCGCGCCAGCACCCGGCCCCAACAGCAACGGCCCGAACCCCGGTGGTGTCCCGTCCAGTGGCAAGCCGGACAGCGCCAATGGCGAGCAACCGGGCAGCCCGAACAGCATTGATCCGCAGAACACCAGCCCCCAGAACACGAACCCGCAGAACACCGACCCGCTCAACACGAGTCCGGCGAACACTACGCCGCAGAACGCGACTCCCGACCCGAAGCTGCCCAAGAACTACCTGGATGACCCGCTCGGCCGTCCCGGAACGCCAGGCCCCGGCTCGCCCGGCGCTCCGGGTTTCCTCGGCACGCCGAGTCCTGGTAAGAGCATCCCCGGTGGCAGGCCGCCCAGCCGGCCCGGTCCCGGTGCGCCAGGGTCCAGAGCGGGCAACCCGCAGGCCGGTAGACCCGGCATGTCCAGCATGCCCGGCATGGGTGCGCCCGCCGGCCGCGGGAAGGGAGACGACAACGAGGAGCACAAGACACCGGACTACCTGATCCAGGACCGGACCACGGAGCTACTCGGCGTACAGCCGCGCGTGCTACCACCAGGTGGGGTCATCGGCGAATGAGCGAAAACCGTTGGCGGCTGGACGGCTTCGCGTTCACCATCGCGATGTCGGCGATGGGCCGCGACCGCCTGCCGTACCCATTGAGCTACCACCCGGAGTTCACGGAGCACCGCGACGACTACGAACGGCTGCGCGGGCGCACGGCACAGCGGCTGCAACCGATATTCGACGAACGGTTCCATCGGGCGCTGACCACGCTGCTGGAACCACGGTTGCGGATCGAGGTCCACGGCTTCTACGGGCCGGAGCTGTCGCAGGTGGTGCGGATTCACGCCGGTCTGACTGATCGGGTCGCCACGGTGGCGCAGCAACTGCCCGGCCCCGACCGCGCGCACGGCCGCGATGTGATCATCACCCAGTGCAGCGCGGACATGGTGGTCGCGGAGGTCGCGGCGAAACTCCCGCACTGCCGAGGCGGAAGCCATTATCCGTTCTCCACGCGGCGGTCCGACCTGAACCAGCCGGTGTACGCGCGCCACCCGACCAAGCTGTCACCCATCGAGGAAATACAGCGGTTCGTCCGGCGCCCCCGCAGCAGCACCGGCGAGATCACCGTCTATCCGGGAGCCGCCTTCGACGCCCGGCCCACCGACGACGGCCGTGCCTTCATCTGGATGGACTACGCCGGAGACGGCCGCTATCTCCTGTTCAACCACAACCGGGAAGACTCGAGCTTCAGCCCCGGCCCCGCCGACGAACTGATGCGACAACTGCAGACCCGGATCGACGCCATCAACCACACCTACGCCCGGTAACGCGCCCGCTCCGCCACTCGGCGCTGTGGTGTGCGAATGTCCACGGAGGTTGCGGGGTCATCGCGGGGTTTCGCCGCCGACCACGCAAGATAGGTTCGGGCAGCAAGACCCGCGTGGTCAGAAATTCTGTGGTCAGGGCGGTGATCGCTCAGGCACACTGCCGGGCGTGGCTGTTTCGGAGAAGGCTACGCGGGCACCGGGTCAGGCCCGGGCGACCGGGCTGAGTTTGGTCTCATGGGTGCTGTTCGCAAGTTCCGGCCCGCTGGCCGCAGCAGTGATGGCTGCGGGCTGGTCTCCGGCTGCGGTGACCTCGGTGCGGATCGTGTCGGCCGCAGTACTGCTGGTGCCGGTAGTTGCGGTGCTGCGGCCGCAGGCCCTGCGATTCGGCCGCGCCGACCTTTGGCTGCTGTTCGCTTACGGTCTGCTCGGCGTCGCCGGGGTGCAACTGTTGTTCTTCGTGGCCGTAGCCCGGGTTCCGGTCGGGGTGGCGATGGTGCTGGTCAACGTGGCGCCCGCGCTGGTCGCGTTATGGGTGCGGGTGGTGCGGGGCACCCGGCTGCCCGGACCGGCATGGGTGGGTATCGGGATGGCCTTGGGCGGATCGGCTCTGGTCACGCAGATGTGGCAGGGCGCCGGGCTGGACCGACTCGGCGTTGCCGCCGGGCTCGGTGCGGCGATCTGCTCGGCAGGGTACTTCCTGCTCGGCGAACACGGTGTGGGCAGGCACGACTCGTTTGGGCTGACCGCGGCGGGGCTGGCGATCGGCGCGGTGATGGTGGCGGCGGTCGTCCCGCCATGGACGCTGCCTGCGGGCCTGCTCACTAACGCTGCGGTACTGGGCGGTCTGCGGGCTCCTGTGTGGCTGGTGCTGCTGGTGCTGGCGGTGGCCGGCACCGTGCTGCCTTATCTGACGGGGCTGCGGGCGCTGCGGGATCTACCCGCGGTCCTAGCCAGCGTGCTGGCCCTTGTCGAACCGCTGGTCGCCGCTGTGCTGGCCTGGCTGCTGCTCGGCCAGGCGATCGGGCCGACGCAACTGGCCGGGGCGGCGATACTGCTCACCGGCGCGGTGCTGGTGCAACTGACCCCGGCCCCCGGCTCGCTGAAACACAATACCTAGCACCATATTCGAGTTATGCGACGGACCTGCTGAGACAGCGTTCCGCCAGATTCACGCCCACCGCGGCCGCCACGCCGTCTGCTTGGGCACTGCCCGAAGTTCGGCGTAAGGGCAGCGGCTGGGCAACCTTCGGGCAGTTCCGTGCCGGTTTCCGCTGCGTGAGAATGAGAACGGTACTCGGCATCGGGAAGTCCCGGTCCCCAATGCTTTGCCGGACTCGATCCCGCCCCGAAAGTCCGGTGGCAGCCGACAGCCCCGATGCCGAGTGCCAACCAATCCGCTCAGCGGTCGAACAGGCGATAGGCCGCGGTGAGTGCGCGGTGGCCCGCTGCGGCGGTCGACTCGTCGGCAGCGGTCATCCGCAACGCTTTACGCAATAGCATCGGATCCAAATCCTCTGGGGCCGGGCAGAATTCGACTTTCGGTAGGTCAGGCAGAACGGCCTGGTCGCCGTACGGGTCAGCGGAATCGGCGGACTGCTCGTCGCGCTCGATACCACCGATCAGCATGTCCAGGTCGAGGCCGCGCAGAGTGAGGATCTCGCGCGGACGTTCGTCCAGCCGCTCAGCAAGCAGATAGCAGACTGCGGCGACATGCTTACACGGCCAGCCCGGGTCCGGGCAGGTGCAGCTGAAGTCCAGTTCCGCCGCTGTCGTCGGCAACAGCAACGGTCCGAGACCGGTCGGCAGCGCGCCCGACGCGATCTCGGCGAGCATGCCCGGCGACGACCGGATGGTCTCGATGATCAACTCCAGCTCGTCTTCGCGCAGTGGACGGACGGTGAACACCGCGGTGAACGGGCGTGGTTGGCTACCTTGCACTTCCGCGGTCACGGCACCGGGCTCGATGTGATAGCTGACCACTTGGCCGGAGCGCGCGTAATTGCGGCCGCGCGCCAACCGCCCCGGCTCTGCCATCTGCTCCACCGATTCGATCAGAGCCTTGCCCCACCAGGAGCGCCCGAACGCGCCCCGACGACTGCGCGCTTCGACCCCGCCGCGCACCGGCAGTTTCTTGCCGTACTCGCTGTAATCGATGAACGGACTCATTCGCCCACCGCCGCAGCGCCGAGGGCGAACAGGTCACGCAGTTCGGCGGTGCTCAGCTCGGTGATCCAATTCTCCCCCACACCCACGGCCAGATCGGCGAGTTGCCGCTTGCCAGTGATCATTTCGTCGATCCGCTCCTCGATGGTGTCGACGCAGACCAACTTGCGCACCTGGACGTTGCGCTGTTGCCCGATCCGATAGGCGCGATCGGTGGCCTGGTTCTCCACCGCGGGATTCCACCAGCGGTCCAGATGGACGACATGGTTGGCGGCGGTGAGGTTGAGGCCGGTACCACCGGCCTTCAGCGACAGCAGCATCAGCGGCGGACCATCCGCCTGCTGGAACCGGGTGACCATGCCGTCGCGCTTCTTCTTCGGCACGCCGCCATGCAGGAACGGGATCTCGGTGCCGAACCGCTCGGCCAGATAGGGCGCGATGAACGCACCGAACTCACGAAATTGAGTGAACAGCAACGCTTTCTCACCATCGGCGAGTACCGCGTCCAGTACGTCCTCGACGAGAGCGAGTTTGCCGGAGCGGTGCGCGCCGCGGTGCAGCACTCCCGAACCGTCGCCGAGGAAATGCGCCGGATGGTTGCACACCTGTTTGAGTCTGGTGAGCGCGGCGAGGACGGCGCCTTTGCGGGCCATTCCCTTCGCATCCCTGAGTTTGGTCAGCATGTCGTCGACGACCGCCTGATAGAGCGCGGCCTGCTCGACGGTGAGGTTGGCCCGCACCGTCATCTCCAGCTTCTCCGGCAGATCGCTGATCACCGCCGGATCGGTCTTCACCCGGCGCAGCACGAACGGCTGGGTGAGCCAGCGCAGACGACTGATCGCGTTCTGGTCGCGCTCGCGCTCGATGGGCACCGCGAAACGCGCTCGAAACGACTGCGGGCTGCCGAGCACCTTGGGCATCGCGAAATCCATGATCGAGCGCAGCTCTTCCAGCCGATTCTCCACCGGAGTCCCGGTGAGCGCCAGCCGGTGCCGCGCGGGCACCGCCCGCGCCGCCCGCGCCTGGCGCGTTCCCGCGTTCTTGATGTGTTGTGCCTCGTCCAGGACGATCCGCGCCCACTGTTGCCTGCCGAACTCGTCGACGTCGCGGGCGAGCAGCGCGTAGGTCGTGATCACCAGATCGGCGGCGGCGACCGTCTCATCGAGTGCGACGCCCATCCGCCGTCCCGCACCGTGGTGCACCCACACCCGCAGATCAGGCGCGAACCGCTCCGCCTCGCGTTGCCAGTTGCCGACCACCGACATGGGACACACCAGCAACGTCGGACCCGCCTGCTCGCCCGCCGCACCACCTGGCGCGCATCGACCACCGCGCGTCGCATCTTCCGCGGCCACGACGCCATCGGAATCCGACCGCGCCTCCCGTTCGTGCAGCAACAGGGCGAGCACCTGAACGGTCTTGCCGAGACCCATGTCGTCGGCCAGGATCGCGCCGAGACCCATCCGGCTCATGGTGGCCAGCCAGGCCAGGCCGCGTGCCTGGTAAGGCCGCAGATCGGCCTTCAATCCGATCGGCGGGGCGACCGGCTCCGGCTCGCGGGTATGGTCGAGCAGGTCCGCGGCCCAGCCCGAGGCGGTGACTTCCGCGATCGGCACCTGTTCCACGCGCCCGCCCGCGATCTCGCCGAGCATGTCGGCGAAGGTGACCGGGGAATCGTCGGTGTGCGCGGCGACATAGCGGGCCGCCGCGGCGAGCACCTTGTGGTCGGCCTGCACCCATTCGCCACGCAACTGGACCAGATCGGATTTGCTCCGCACGAGTCGTTCCATCTCGGCGGTGGTCAGCACCGTGTCGCCGAGTGCGAGTTCCCAGCGGTAGGAGACGAGGCCACGCATCCCGACGGTGCTCTCGGCAGCGGGCACCGCGCTGTCCACCCGCAGCCGCATGGACGGTTCCGCGATGCTCCACGCGCGTGGGAGCAGCAGCCGGACACCCGCGGCGTGCAGCGCGTGCGCGCCGTGCGCGACCAAGTCCGCGACCACCTCGGTCGGTAGCAGCAGATCCATGCTGCGCGGATCGCTTGGCAGATCACGCAGCCGCGGATAGGCTCGCTGCGCCTCACCGAGCTTCTCCACCGCGATCCGGACCAGGTTCGGATCACCGTGCAGCAGAACGGATTCGGGTGCCGCACCATCGATGCGCAGGCACACCTCCAGTCGCCAGAGCGCCACCGACTCGTCGACGGCGCCGAGTTCGCCGTCCGGTTCGAGCAGTCGTAGTACCAGGTCCGGTTCGTCACCGGTCAGACTGGCCCGCCACCGTTCCAGCACCTCGGCCAACTGGTAGCTGCCGCCCTCCACGGGAACGTCGGCGGACAGGGCGGCCAGCAACGGATGCGCCGAATCGGGCAGATCGATCAGCGCTCGCGCGATCGGGTCGGTGAGTTCGGTGACCATGTCTTCGAGCAGCGCGGCGGGGCGGCCGGCCACACGCAGCGCCTGCGGCATGGCCACGGCCAGTTCGGCCAGCCAGGCACGCTGCCTTTCGCCGCCGACCAACCGCCAGCGCGCCCACCACTGCCCGTCCTCTCTCCGTAGTTCCGGTACGACGCGCCCGGCGCGCACCCAGCGTTCGACACCCCGCGCGACGTGCGCGAGGAAGCGCAGGTCTCCCGACACCACCTCGGTCGGCAGCCGCTGCCGTAGCGCCACGGCGGCCGCGGCCGGCGCCAGAGCATGTGCCCGTACCCGCTCGGTCGCGGTTCCCCGCGGTCCGGTGATCAGTACGTCGGCCGTGTGTCGGAACTTCGATGCACGCAGCACGGCGCCCAGCGGGTCGGGCAGCGCCGTGACCGGTGAATCGGGCCACAACAGCAATCCGGAGCCCGGCGACCACAGACCGTGCAGCATGCGCCCATCCAATCAAACGCGTCCGACACGGTGACCGGGCCGTCTTCCTGGATTTCTGGGCGTTCGCGGAACATACTGGAATATCCGCTGGTCATCGCAGACGAAGTCCTAGCTTGGTGGCAGTCCTAGCTTGGTGTCAACGGAAGCGGGAGGAAGCAGCATGACGATTCTGCTCCAGGTACTCGAGCAGAGCTTCACGCCGACGACCCCGTGGGAGCGGCGCAAATTCACCTTCGTACACGCCGACAAGATCGTCGGCATGCGCCTCGACGGGCAGTCCGGTGTGTGGCTGGACCTCTCGCGGCCCGGTGAATCCCAGCGTCTGGCTCGAACCATCGATCCGCGTGAAGCGATCACGTTCCTGCTCACCACCTTCGCCAAGATCGCCGAGTGCGAGGAGCGCGGCGGCTCATGGGTGATCGGGCACGACGGACAGAACACCGGCTCGATCTCGGCCACCCGGTTCCCACCTCGCACGAGCGAGGTCGCCGACGACGACCTTTTGGCCCGCGCCTGGTTGTGAGATCGGCCGCTCCCGTTCTCGGGTCTTCCGCGTGTCGGCCGCCGGCGAGATGCACCGAGTTGATGTTCGTCACCGACAACGCGAGGACCGCCGGCCGAACGCTGGCCGGATCAGTTGCCGGAAGCGACCGGCCGCTTCGGGTCGTTCGACCACTGTGACCACGAACCGGGATACAGGGCGGCCTCGATGCCCACTGTGGCCAGCGCCGCGATCTGGTGCGCGGCAGTCACTCCAGACCCGCAATACACCGCGACCGGCCCCGACCCGTATCCGGCAAAGCGGTCACGCAACTCTGCCACGCCGCGGAACCGTCCCGCGTCGTCGAGGTTTTCGGCGGTCGGAGCGCTGAGCGCACCAGGGATATGTCCGGCGCGCGGATCGATCGGCTCCACCTCACCGCGGAAGCGCTCGCCCGCCCTGGCGTCGAGCAGCACCCCGTCCCAGCGAGCAGCGGCGTCCGCGTCGATCACCGGCAGATGACCGGGGCTCAATTCGACATCGCCCGGTCGAGGGTCCGGTTCGGCGCCGGTCGCGATCGTGCCGCCCGCACCGACCCACCCGGGCAGCCCACCGTCGAGGATGCGCACATCGGCGATACCCGCCCAGCGCAGCAACCACCAGGCGCGGGCGGCGGCCATGCCGCCGGTGGCGTCGTAGACCACCACCGGATCATCGGCGCACACGCCCCAGCTGCGCGCGCATTTCTCCAGTTGGGTGACGTCCGGCAGCGGGTGCCTGCCGCGCGCGGGTGACGGCGGCGCGGAAAGCTCGGTTTCCAGATCGACGAACACCGCGCCGGGAATGTGGCCGGCGAGGTAGTGTTGCGGGCCATCCGGATCGCCCAGCGCCCAGCGGACATCCAGCAGACGAAATCGCTTGTCCGCCAACACTTCCCGAAGCTTCTCCGGTGAGATCAGTACCGCGTTCAACTCAGCTCCTCATCCCGAATCGCGTGTTCGCGCACCGACGCCCTCACCCTACGCATCCGAACACGGCGATGTCGCGGTACTTCGATGTACCATCGGGCACCACGTCACGACACCCGGATCGCGACGACGTAAGTAGGGCCAGTTTCCCGGCACTGGCTGGCGACACAACCGTGTGACCAGGGCAATATCCGGCGGATGTCGAACGTTTCCGCGACTCGAGCCCCCGCCACCACCGCGAGCGGACCCCAACCCGCCGCGCCGAGGGTCGGGTTGGTCCAGCCGATCAGCGCCGGGGCGGTCGCGGCTCTGGTGGGATTCACCAGCTCGTTCGCGGTGGTGTTGACCGGGCTGACCGCGGTCGGGGCAGACGCGAGGCAGGCCGCGTCGGGACTGCTCGCGCTGTGCGCCACCCAGGCGATCGGCATGATGCTGCTCAGTTACCGGTATCGGATGCCGATCACGCTGGCCTGGTCCACGCCGGGCGCGGCACTGCTCGCGAGCACCGGCGCCGTGGCGGGTGGGTGGCCCGCGGCGATCGGCGCCTTCCTGCTCACCGGCGTGTTGATCGTGATCACCGGGCTGTGGCAGCGGCTCGGCGACCTCGTCGCGGCGATCCCGGTGGAGATCGCGCAAGCCATGCTGGCCGGCGTGTTGCTGCCGCTGTGCCTAGCGCCGGTGCGGGCGGTGCAGACCAGTCCGGCGGTGGTGGTGCCGGTGATCCTCGTCTGGCTCGCGCTACAGCGGTATGCCGCACGCTGGGCCGTGATCGCGGCGTTCGTCACCGCGGCGGTCGGCGCGGGCATCAGTATCGTGGTGCAGCACCGGCCGCTGAACGTCGGCGCCATGGTCCCCGCAGTGGAACTGACACTGCCGCACTGGAATTGGCAGACGATGCTCGGCGTCGCGTTCCCGCTGTACATCGTCACCATGGCGTCGCAGAACATCCCAGGCACCGCCGTGCTGAAGTCGTTCGACTACCAGGTGCCCTGGCGCGCCGCGATGACCGTCACCGGACTCGGCACCCTCCTGGGCGCACCGGCGGGCGGGCACACCATCAACCTCGCGGCGATCAGCGCCGCGCTCTCGGCCGCGCCCGCCGCGCATCCGGACCCGAAGCGGCGCTGGATCGCGGCATTCACGGTCGGCGTCACCTATCTGCTGCTCGCACTGGGCTCAGCCGCCCTCGTCACACTGGTCGCGACCGCTCCGGCAGGCACCCTGGAAACCGTCGCCGGCCTCGCTCTGCTGGCCACCCTCGGCGCGGCGCTCAGCGGTGCCCTGCGCTCCGCCGAGCACCGGGAAGCGAGCGTCGTCACCTTCGCGATCGCAGCGTCCAGCGTCGGTTTCGCCGGAATCGGCGCCGCCTTCTGGGCTCTGCTCGCCGGTCTGGTGGTGCGCAAGGTACTGCGTCAGACCGTCTGAACTCTTGGTCCCGGGGCGTCTCAGGGCACACCGCCCCGGGCGCGGTGCGGTTAGCCAGGCAAGGCGGCTTGGAAGCGGCGCATGCCGTCGATCCAGCGGTCGTAGTCCGAGCCTTTGTGGCGGTACATCTTCAGCACCTCGGGGTGCGGGAGAATCAGGAAGTGCTCGTCGGCGATGCCGGCCAGCACGACCTCGGCGACTTCCTGCGGGGACAATACCGAGCCCGCGGTGGTCACTGCCTTCACCGCGAGTTCGGCTTCCGCCGCGTCCTCGCGGGGAGCGAATCCGGTGCGCAACAGCTGCGTATCCACCCCCATGGGGCAGACGCAACTCACGCGCACTCCCTGATCGCCGTAGGTGACCGAGAGCCATTCGGCGAAACCGACGGCCGCGTGCTTGGACACCGCGTACGGCGCCGAGCCGATCTGGGTGAGCAGACCCGCTGCCGAGGCGGTGGCGACGAAGTAGCCGCTCGCGCGTTCCGTCCAGCCGGGCACCAACAGCCGCGCCGCGCGGACATGGGCCATGACGTTGACCTCGAGCGTGGCCAGCCACTGCTGATCGGTGCTGGTCAGACCGACGCCGCCGCCGATGCCCGCGTTCGCGAAATAGAGGTCCACCGGGCCGAATTCGGCCTCGGCACGCTCGATCAGTTCGCGGATCACCCGCTCGTCGGCCACATCGCCACCGACCGCGACCGCGGCCGGCCCGAGCGATTCGGCAACACCCGTGACCGCACCGACGTCGAGATCGCCGAGCACCACGCGCGCCCCACCGGCGACTAGCCGACGCGCCAGCGCCGCGCCGATCCCCGCACCGGCCCCCGTGACGATCGCGACTTTCCCCGAAATCTCCATTCCCGCACCCTAGCGGGGTGTCATCG
The DNA here is from genome assembly GCF_040647855.1 of Nocardia sp. NPDC049220. Taxonomy (NCBI): domain Bacteria; kingdom Bacillati; phylum Actinomycetota; class Actinomycetes; order Mycobacteriales; family Nocardiaceae; genus Nocardia; species Nocardia sp. NPDC049220. The sequence goes on along the minus strand of NZ_JBEZDA010000016.1, from coordinate 15,005 downwards.
TCGGACCGCCGTGAACTGGCCGACCACATCGGACTGCCACGGGTGCGCGATCGCAGCGGTCGGCGCGACGGGAGGTCGCCCGTTCACCAGCAAGCAGCTCGCCGATCAGTCGTCCTAGTGGGTGGTCCAGGCGGGGCCCCGATCGACCAGCACCGGGTGCGCCGGCGACTGCCGGACGGCTGGCTTCTAGAACCTCGATCGCCCTGGGTCACCGGTACGTTCAGCTGGAATTCGCCAGCCGATGCAGCAACGGAGCCGTGCGCGGCCCGACCAGTTCGCGCATCACCAGCGCCATGTTGGTCCGCTCCACACCGGGGATCTTCAGGATCTGCCCGGCGATCCGATACAGGTCGTCGGCGTCCCGCGCGACCACCCGCACGGTGAGATCGGTGAGCCCGGTCATCCCGCACACCTCGGTCACCTCGGGCACCTCGGCGAGTTCGTTCACCACCGCATCCAATTGATGCTGGTCGACGACGACCGCCACGAATGCCGACAGCGGATAGCCAAGGGCGCGCGGCCGCACCCGGCGCTCGAAATTCCCGAGTACCCCGCCGGCCTCCCAGCGCGACAACCTGGCCTGCACCGTATTGCGAGACAACCCCAGCCGCGCGGCGAGTTCGACACCCGTCGCCCTGGGATTGGCGACCAGTTCCAGCAACAGCCTGGCGTCGGTGGCGTCCAGCGTCACGTCGACGCTTTCTCTGGTCATACAACGCAGTATGACATCGCTGCTCGGGTCGGAATTGAGCATTCTGCTCATTCGAGTATTGACCGCTTGCGCAGTTCGCAGTCCGGGGGATGCTGTGAGGTAGAGCACGCCGACGCCTGCAGCATCAGTGGTGAGGAGGCGGTAACCATGCCAGGCAAGCCCGACTACCCGGTGCAGTTGGTGCAACCAGACGGTCGCCGCGTGCTGGATCCCGAGCACGCGGCGCTGGTCGCCGACGTCGGCCCCGAACAACTGCGCGGGATGTACGAAGACATGGTGGTCACCCGGCGGATCGACACCGAGGCCACCGCGCTCCAGCGGCAGGGCCAACTCGGCCTGTGGGCGCCGCTGCGCGGGCAGGAGGCCGCCCAGGTCGGTTCGGCGCGTGCGCTGCATCCCGACGACTACGTGTTCTGCAGCTACCGCGAGGCCGCCGTCGCCTACTGCCGCGGCGTGCGTCCCACCGATCTCACCCGGCTGTGGCGCGGCGTCGCGCATTCCTGCTGGGATCCGGACGCGGTGAACATGACCAACCCGAACATCGTCGTCGGCTCCCAAGGCCTGCACGCGACGGGCTACGCCTTCGCCGCGCACCTGGACGGCGCCGAGCTCGCGACCATCGCCTATTTCGGCGACGGCGCCAGCAGTGAGGGCGACATCGCCGAGGCGCTCGGCTTCGCCGCGAGCTGGAGCGCGTCGGTGGTGTTCTTCTGCCAAAACAACCATTGGGCGATCAGCGCCCCGGTGCGCGTGCAGAGTGCGACCCCGATCGCGCGGCGCGCCTACGGCTACGGCATGCCCGGTGTGCAGGTCGATGGCAACGATCTGCTCGCCGTGCTCGCCGTGACCAGGCAAGCGGTGACCAGGGCGCGCTCCGGCGGCGGCCCCTCGTTCATCGAGGCCATCACCTACCGGATGGGCCCGCACACCACCGCGGACGATCCCACCCGCTACCGCTCGGCCGCCGAAACCGAACAGTGGGCGCGACGTGATCCGATCGACCGGGTCCGCAGGCTGCTGGAGCGCGAGGGCCACTGGGACGACGCGTTCGAGCGCCGGGTCACCGAGCACGCCGACGCGGTCGCCGGCCAAGTGCGCACGGCGACCATCGACCTGCCCGACCCCACACCCGCGGAGCTGTTCGACCACGTCTACGCCACCGCTCATCCGCTTATCGCCGACGAGCGAAAGGAGTACACGGAGTACCTGACCGGCGATCCGGGCGAAATCTCCGCGCCACCGGAAGGAGTCCCGTCATGATCACCACCTTCGCCGCCGCGCTGAACACCGGGTTACGCCGCGCGCTGGAGGACGACCCGAAGGTCGTGCTGATGGGCGAGGACATCGGCCGCCTCGGCGGAGTGTTCCGCGTCACCGACACACTGCAAAAGGACTTCGGTGACAACCGCGTCGTGGACACCCCGCTGGCCGAGTCCGGCATTGTCGGGACGGCGTTCGGCATGGCGCTGCGCGGCTACCGACCCGTGTGCGAGATCCAGTTCGACGGTTTCGTCTATCCGGCGTTCGACCAGATCGTGTCGCATGTGGCCAAGATCCACTACCGCACCCGGGGAAAAGTGCACGCTCCCATCACGATTCGCATCCCCTTCGGCGGCGGCATCGGGTCGGTAGAGCACCACTCCGAGTCACCCGAGGCCTATTTCGCGCACACCGCGGGGCTGCGCGTGGCGACCCCGAGCAACCCAGCGGACGCGTATTCGATGATTCGCCAGGCGATCGCGCTGGACGATCCGGTGATCTTCTTCGAGCCGAAGCGCCGGTACTGGGACAAGGACGACGTCGACTTCGGCGCACTCGACCGCGGCGAAGCGCTGCCGCTGGACCGCGCCAGAGTATGCGCCATCGGTACCGACGTGACCGTCGCGGCCTATGGCGGCACCGTGGCCACCGCGCTGTCGGCAGCGAGAATCGCCGCGCAGGAGGGGCATTCGCTCGAGGTGATCGACCTGCGCAGCCTGTCGCCGATGGATTTCGACACGATCGAGGAGTCGGTCGCCAAGACCGGACGGCTGATCGTCACGCACGAGGCGCCGGTGTTCGCCGGACTCGGCGCCGAGATCGCGGCGCGGATCACCGAGCGCTGTTTCTACCACTTGGAGGCGCCGGTCCTGCGCGTCGGCGGCTTCGACATCCCTTATCCCCCAGCTAAGCTCGAGAAGCATCACCTGCCCGACCCCGACCGCATTCTCGCCGCGGTCGACCGTTCGCTCGCCGCCTGATGCTGGGAAAGGTGCCCACGTGGAAGATCGCCAGGACGCCCCGGGGACCGTAGTGGAATTCACGCTGCCGGATCTCGGGGAAGGTCTCACCGACGCCGAGTTGGTGTCCTGGGCCGTGGTCGTCGGCGACACGGTGGAACTGAACCAAACCATCGCGGAGGTGGAGACGGCAAAAGCGGTGGTGTCGCTGCCGTGCCCGTTCGCGGGCCGGGTAGCCGAGTTGCTGGCGCAGCCGGGCGATACCGTCCTGGTCGGCGCGCCCCTGATCCGGGTGGAGTTGGAACAGGCCGGGCCAGACGCCAGCACCACCGACGAGGCCGGGCGCACCTCGGTCTTGGTGGGCTACGGCCCCAGCGGGGAGGCGGCATCCCAGCGGCGCGGGCGGGCCGTCGCCACACAGGATGTTTCGCGCCCGGGCGAATCCCACGGCGACGACACCCCCGCACCCGCCCTTGGCCCCTCGGACGAGCTGGACCACACAGTGCAACGCCCCAGAATCGAGACGACTCGGGCGGCGGCCACCCCCGCCGCACGGAAGCTGGCGCGCGAACTCGGCATCGACCTATGGTTCGTCGCGGGGTCGGGTCCGGGTGGCGCGGTCACCGTCGACGACGTCCGCGGCGCCGTGCCCGTCTCCCAGCCGCGACAGCTCGAGCAGCCCGCACCACCCGCCGTCACCGGCCCGGACACCGGTGCCGTCCGGGCGACCGCGCGCGAGATCCGCACCCCGATCGGCGGGATCCGCAAGCGCATCGCTGCCGCCATGTCGGCGAGCGCCCGCACCATCCCGCAGGCCGGCGCCTTCGTCACCCTCGACTGCACCGCGTCGATGGAGCTGCTCGACCACCTGCGCAGCACCAGATCCTTCTCGGGCCTGACCCTCACGCCGCTGCCGTTGGTAGCCAAGGCGGTGTTGGCCGCCCTCGCCGAGTTCCCCGGCATGAACAGCTTCTGGGACGAAGCGAATCAGGAGATCGCCACCAAGCACTACGTGAACCTGGGCATCGCGGTGGCCACCGACCGTGGACTGCTCGTACCGAACGTCAAAGAGGCGCAGACCCTGAGCCTGCGTGACCTCACTCGCGAGATCAGTTGGCTGGCCGACATCGCCCGAGCAGGCACCGCCGCGCCCACCGACCTGCGCGGGGGCACATTCACCCTCACCAACGTCGGGGTGTTCGGCGTGGACGCCGGGATGCCGCTGGTCAATCCCGGCGAGGCGGCGATCCTGTGCCTCGGCTCGATCCGCAAACGGCCCTGGGTCTTCCGGGACGAACTCGCGGTCCGCTGGGTGACCACCCTCGGCGTCAGCTTCGACCACCGGGCGATCGACGGTGAACTGGCCGGCCGCTTCCTCGCCACCACCGCCGGGCTGTTGGAAGACCCGCTCACCCTGCTCAGCCGGGTCTGACTGCCGCGACGCCCCGCCGGTTTCGACGGACCGCGCACCGTGGCGGGTTCACTCCGTGACCAGTGCAACCGCGGCGGCGCGGATGACCTCCGGGATCTCAACCGGTTTGCGGGTCTCGGCGTCCACGTAGACGTGCACGAACGTGCCGGTGGCGACCAGTTCCAGCGCACCATCGGCCTCGCGGAAGATCGCCAGATCGTAGGTGATGCTGGCGCGGCCGAGTCGGGCGATGCGCAAGCCGACCCGCAACTGGTCGGGGAAGCTGATCGAGCCGAGATACTGGCAGGAGGTCTGCGCGACCACGCCGAGCGCGGACAGCGCACGGATGTCGGTGCCGGTGGCATGCATCAGCCACGCGTTGACCGCGGTGTCGAAGTACGAGTAGTACGTCACGTTGTTCACGTGGCCGTAGTGGTCGTTGTCGGCCCACCGGGTCGGCATCGGCCAGAGCACCGGATACTGCTGCGTCACCTGGCTGACGATAGCTCGGCGGCCCCGGCGCTCTGGCGGTGGTCGCGCGGGGAGACGCCGAAGTGGCGTTTGAACGCCGCGCTCAGCGCGAAGGCGCTGCCATAGCCGACCTTGCGCGCGATGGTCTCGATGGTGGCGTCGGACTCGTGTAGCAGATCGGCGGCCAGCGCCAAGCGCCATTCGGTGAGGAATGCCATCGGCGGTTCACCGACCAGATCAGTGAATCGGCGAGCCAATGCGGCCCGCGACACCCCGACCGCGGCGGCCAAGCCCGCTACCGTCCACCCGTGCGCCGGATTGTGCTGCAACAGTCGTAGCGCCTTGCCGACCAGCGGGTCGCCGTAGGCGTGGTACCAGGCCGGCGCATCGTTGCGGGCGAACCAGGTACGCAGCGCCGCGATCAGCACCAGATCGAGCAGCCTGTCCAGTACCGCCCCCTGAGCGGGTTCATCCCTGGTCGCCTCGACGACCAGGATATCGAGCACCCTGGTGTCGAAATCTCCGCGCCGCAACACGATGACCGGCGGTAGCGCGCGCAGCAGCCGCTGGCTGGCCGCGCCCGCGGACTCGTAGGTCCCGGTGATCATCATGCTCGCGCCACGGGGATCGGTTCCCCACTGCCGAACACCGAGACTGAGTGTTTCACACAGTATTTCGCCGTCCGGCGTCTTCGTCACCTGGCCGGGATGGATGACGATCTGCGGTTCGGTGGTCGGGTCGTCGGCCACGGTGTACGGATCCGGCCCGCGAAAGATCGCGACATCGCCCGCGTTCAGCTGCCGAGGCGCGCCGGTACCGGTGCGAATCCACGCACCGCCGCGAATCATCGACAGCACCGTCAGCGGCGCCTCGTCCTGGATACGCAACGACCATGGCGGATTCAGCAGCGAACACATCAGGAACGCGCCGCGGGCCCGGGGACCTTCGAGCAGGCTGGCAAGCGCATCCACGCGCCAAACAGTAGACGACGGCGGATGATCATGGTCCGCTGCACACTGTGACGTCGCGCCGAGACCACCGACGGTGTCCTCGAGCCACTCGGCCGGGAACCACAGATGTCACCGACTGCGCGACCGAGACGGCTACTGCCGAAATCTGGAATGTCCGCACCAGTCGATGCGTTGTTATGGGAAAAGTAAGCCCTACCCGCGGACACGGCGCTCAACGGCGAGCGCGACGTAGCTGCACCAGGCCAACGTTGCCCTGGACCGGCTCCGGACCGGTTCCGTGGGTGGGCCGAGCACACCATCCCGTCGCTCGGCGTTGAGCCCGACGGTGGATAGGTCGACACGCGCCGCGCGGGCGGCGGTGTCGAGGGTGTTCGCGTCGAACGGTTTCTTGTTCGCCATCTGGGTGCGCACGCGCGTCGCGAAGTCGACGCTGGGAAACTCAACCAACTTCTGACGGCGGATGCCGGCACTATCGACATCTGGCGCGGTCCGCTCACCGGCCGGTTCGGTAGCCGGGCACCGGGATGCACCGAGTCGGTCACGATTCTCGGGCTCGGCTCGAAATACCCGCAAGCACGCAGTGATGTCCCGCCCACCGATCGGTGGGCGGGACGTCACTGCGAAGCGGGTGACGTTACAACGCTTTCAGTTCCTCGGTGACCGCGCTGACGGACTTCTTGGCGTCACCGAAGAGCATCGAGGTGTGGTCGGCGTAGAACAGCGGGTTGTCGATACCGGCGAAGCCGGAGTTCATCGAGCGTTTGAGCACGATGACGCTCCTGGCCTGGTCGACGTTGAGCACCGGCATTCCGTAGATAGGGCTGCTGGCGTCTTCCCTGGCGGCCGGATTGGTGACGTCGTTGGCGCCGATCACCAGGGCGACATCGGTACGGGAGAATTCGCCGTTGATGTCGTCCATTTCCTTGAGCGCGTCGTAGGAGACCTCGGCCTCGGCCAGCAGCACGTTCATGTGACCCGGCATCCGGCCCGCGACCGGATGGATGGCGTATTTGACCTCGACGCCCTTGGCCTCGAGCAGTGTGGCCATTTCTTTGACCGCGTGCTGCGCCTGGGCGACGGCCATGCCGTAGCCGGGTACCACGATGACCTGATTGGCGTACGCCATCTGGATCGCGGCGTCCGCCGCCGTGGTCGCCTTGGCCTGCTTCTGCTCACCACCGCTCACACCGGGAGCCGCGCCGCCACCACCGAACCCACCCGCCACGATCGCGGGAATGGACCGGTTCATCGCCTTGGCCATCAGGTTGGTCAGGATGGTGCCGGACGCGCCGACGATCATCCCCGCCACGATCATGGCGGTATTGTTCAACGCCAGACCGGCAGCCGCGGCCGACAACCCGGTCAGCGCGTTGAGTAGCGAGATCACCACGGGCATGTCGGCGCCACCGATCGGAAGCACGACCATCAGGCCCAGCACACCGGCCAAGGCGAGCACCGCGATCATCCACAGCTGGGACACGCCGTCACCGGTCGCGCCGATCCCGATAACCACGGCCGCGGCGATGGCTCCCAGCAGCAGTAGCAGGTTCAACGGTTGCTGTAGTTTGCCGAGACCGATCGGGCGACCGGGCAGGATCTCCTGCAACTTGCCGAACGCGATCAGCGAACCCCAGAACGACACCGAGCCGATGATCGCGGCGAAGAGCGAACCGATCACGATGTGCACGGTCGGCTCTTCCTCGAAGTGCGAAAAGCCCGCACTGTTGAGAAATTCCGACCAGGCGATCAACGCGACGGTGCCACCACCGACGCCGTTGAATGCGGCCACCAGCTGCGGCATCGCGGTCATCTTGGTGAACTTCGCAGGCGGGATACCCAAAGCGATACCGACGACCAAGCCCGCGATGATCAGGATCCAGTTGCCGGTGTGCCGGATCGAAATCAGCGTCGCGAACACCGCGACCACCATGCCCGCGGCGGCGATCAGATTGCCGCGCACGGCGGTCTTCGGACCGGTCAGGCCCATCAGTCCATAGATGAACATGCCGAAGGCCACAATGTAGAGACCGTTGACCAGATAGGTCACATTGTCGAAGGTACGCATCAGTTCTCGACCTTCTCGGCAGTGTGCTTCTTGGTTTTGAACATGCCGAGCATGCGGTCGGTGACCACGAAACCACCGATGACGTTCAGGGTCCCGAATACGACGGCGACGAACAGGATGATCTGCGTCAGAATCGACGGGTTTTGCACGTTGCCGAACGTCACCAGCGCGCCGAGCACGACGATGCCGTGAATGGCATTGGTGCCCGACATCAGCGGGGTGTGCAAGGTGTTGGGCACCTTCGAGATCACAGCGAACCCGACGAATCCGGATAGCACCAGGATCGCGATGTTCGCCAGCAGTTCGGTGTACATCAGGCTTCTCCCTCGGTGTCGGCCGGTTCACTCGGCAAGCCTCGCGCGGTGTCCGCCGGTTCACTCGGCAAGCCTCGCGCGGTGTCCGCCGGTTCACTCGGCAAGCCTCGCGCGGTGTCCGCCGGTTCACTCGGCAAGCCTCGCTCACGGGTGACGCAGGAGTCGGCGAGCACTTGATCGCTGAAGTCGGGCGCGAGTTTGCCGTCGACCAGCATCAGCTCCAGCAGTGCGGCGATGTTCTTCGAGTAGAGCTCGCTGGCGTGCTCGGGCATGGTGGCGGGCAGATTCAGTGGCGACGCGATCGTCACCTCGTGGCGAATTACGGTCTCGCCCGGCTCGGTGAGTTCACAGTTGCCGCCGGTCTCCCCGGCCAGGTCGACGATCACGCTGCCGGGCCGCATACCCTCCACCGCCGCGGCCGTCACCAGGCGCGGCGCGGGACGACCGGGCACCAGCGCGGTGGTGATCACCACGTCGAAGCCTTTGATCGCGTCCTCTAGCGCCTGCTGCTGCTGGGCCTTCTCCTCCTCGGTGAGTTCGCGGGCATACCCGCCCTCACCCGCGGCATCGATGCCGAGATCCAGCCACTGCGCACCCACCGAACGCACCTGATCAGCGACCTCGGGACGCACGTCGTATCCGGTGGTCCGCCCGCCGAGTCGCTTGGCCGTGGCCAACGCCTGTAGACCAGCGACACCCACACCGAGCACCAGCACGGTGGCCGGCTTCACCGTGCCCGCCGCGGTGGTGAGCATCGGAAAGAACCGCGTCGACTCGGAGGCGGCCAGCAACACGGCCTTGTACCCGGCCACATTGGCCTGCGAGGACAGCGCGTCCATCACCTGCGCACGCGAGATACGCGGGATCGCCTCCACCGCGAAGGCCCGCACCCCGGCGGATTTCAGCGCACCGATCTGGTTGTCCGCGTTGCGCGGCGCGAGGAACCCGATCAAGGTCTGCCCGGACGACAGTTTCGCCACCTCGCCGTCAGTCGGCGCGGCCACCTTCACCACCACTTCGGCCGACCACGGATCACCGATCGTCGCGCCCGCCTCGACGTAGGCGCTGTCCGGGATCAGCGCACCCTGTCCGGCTCCGGACTCCACAACCACCTCGACGCCCTGCTTCACCAGGCTCGGAATGATCTTCGGCACCAATGCGACACGTCGTTCGCCCGCGTTGGACTCGCGAACGACTCCGACACGCGGGCCACGCGACGACGGATCGCCCACGCTCTGCGTTGTCTCCACTTGTCAGACTTCCTTCTCGTGCTGAACTTCAGGCAGCGGGTAGCCGGCCAGGCGATATTACTTCAGAGTAAGTTCTCCCAATCCTCGCCACTGTACCGGCTCGCGGTGAGCGTAGCCGAGATGCCCGTCACGCCCGGCAGCCGAATTGTCCGGATACGGCGGGCGCCCCGAGTTGTCGCGGACCGTGTCGCGGCCTCCTGAGCTGTGGTTTGTTCGTCCCACACGGTTCCGATGATGGTCGCCACAGCTGAACGCGACAAGGCCGAACGCAGAAGTTCCGCCGCCGCGTCGGAGGTTCACGCAGGTCGGACCAGCGGGCGCGGCATCTGCCAGTGACCGGCGTCATGCCTGATCACGCGCCCGGGGTGTTCCGTTCTGCACAGCGGCCGTAGGGTCCAGCATGTGAACGACTGCGTCTTCTGCCGGATCGCGGCAGGCGATGCCCCGGCGGTGAAGGTCTACGAGGACGACGCGCTGTGCGCGTTCCTCGACATCCGACCCATCGTCCGCGGGCACACGCTGGTGATCCCCAAGCGGCACGCCGCCGCGCTGGCGGATCTCGACGCCGAACTGGGCGCACATGTCTTCCGGGCCGGACATCGACTCGCCCTGGCCATCCAGCGCAGCAGCCTCGCGGCCGACGGCGCCAATCTGGTACTCAACGACGGCACCGCGGCCTTCCAAACCGTCCCGCACGTTCACCTGCACGTGATCCCCCGCAGACACCGCGACACACTGCGCGTCGCCCTGGGATTCCTGCTGCGGCGCCCGCACGACCCCATCGCCACCGCCGCCGCCATCCGAGGCGGAATCGCCGCACTGGACAACGAGGACAACCCGGGCGCAGGCCCGCACGAAGGAGCCGACGAATGATCGAGGCGCTGGACCGGACCGAGCAAATCGACCTGCTGACACAGCAGTGGGACGCGATCGAAACGCTGATCGCCGGACTCGACGAGCAGCGCTGGCGCACGCCGTCGCCGCTGCCCGGCTGGACCGTGTTCGACATCGTCGCCCACATCATCGGCACCGAATCGTGGCTGCTCGGCGAACGCCCGCCCGCCCACGACCCGACCAGGGCCAAAGCCGACGTGCGCGCACTCGCGCATGTCCGCAACGACACCGCGGTGCTGAACGAGATCTGGGTGGACCGGCTGCGCCCGCTGCCCGGCGCCCGGCTGGCCGAACTCTACCGTGACGTCATCGACCGCAGGCGTACCGCGCTCGCCGCGATGGACGACACCGAATGGAACAAGGAAACCGTGTCCCCGATCGGTCAGGTGAGCTACGGCCGGTTCATGCGGGTACGACTGTTCGACTGCTGGATGCACGAACTCGACATCGCCGACGCACTCGACCTCCAGGTCGAGGAGGGCGGCCCGCGCGGCGACTTGGCCTTCGCCGAATTCGCGAGCAGCATCCCGCGCGTAGTGGTCAAGAAGGGCGAAGCGCCGGACGGCGCGCGGATCACATTCGCGCTGACCGGTCCGCTGGCCAGGGCACTGCACATCCAGGTGACGGGACGGGCGAGCTACGTGGATTCGTTCGACGAACCCGCCACGGTCGAAATCAGCATGACCTCCGGACTCTTCGTCCGGCTCGGCTGCGGGCGGACCACCATCGAGGAGCACCTCGACAAGATCACCATCGATGGTGACGTCGAACTCGGGCGGCGACTGACCCGTCATCTGGCCTTCACGATCTGAACACAGATGCGACTGTTTCTGTCCAGCTACCGTTTCGGGGCGCACTACGACCGGCTGGTCGCGCTCGCGGGCGCGCCGAGCCGTGTCGCGGTGATCGGCAACGCCTGCGACGCCTGGCCTGCGATGCGGGCTTCGGCCATCACCAGCGATCTGGTGCCGCTGCGCACACTCGGCTACACCCCCGAGGAACTCGACCTGCGCGACTATGTCGGCCGCACTGCGGATCTGGAACGCCGACTGACCGAATACCCACTCGTCTGGGTACGCGGCGGGAACACCTTCGTGTTGCGCGCCCAATTCGCACGCAGCGGAGCGGATCTGGCGTTGGCGAGGCTGCTCGCCGATGATGCGCTGGTCTATGCGGGATACAGCGCTGGCGCGTGCGTCCTCACACCCGATCTGCGCGGCCTCGACGCAGTTGACGATCCCGCCGAGGTCGAGCCCACCTGCGGCATCGAACCACGTTGGGACGGAATCGGTCTGGTCCAGCAGCGGATCGTGCCGCACATCGACTCCGCGACCGATCCGGCCGGTGTGGGCAATCGGCTGGCCGCACGGTACCGGGCCGAGGGCATCGATCACTGGGCACTCACCGACGACGACGCGATCGTCGTCGACGGCACGCACATCGAGGAGTTGATCGGTCCGGTGTCGCGGTGAACTCCAGCAGATCACGGACGCTGTCATCGCGGTAGCGCTCGGCGGGCGACACCGCGATCAATCGTGCGTCACCGGACCGGCGATTCCGGGGCTGGAACCGCACGTCGCGTCCGGTGTGAATTCCGGCTCCCGCTCGGCCACGCGACCACGGAAGACCACCCAGCGCAGCGCGCTGTAGAGGAAGACGGCCTCGCAGGCTCCCGCCAGCAGTCTGGACAGGTGGTACTCCACGCCGAGCGCGGCCAGCCCGCCCCCGACGCCTAGAAGGAACGCGAAGTAGTTGATCGCGATGACCACCAGGTACTTCGCGGCCTGCCGGCCGACCGGGGCGTGCGAGTGGAAGTTGAGGATGCGGTTCAGCACGAAACTCACGGTGAACGCGCACACGTACGCCATGGTCACCGCGAGCCAGATCGGCAGCCCGCACCCGCCACGAAAGAGGGTGAGCAGCGCCAGATCGACGCCGAAGGTGCCGCTGTTGATCAGCGCGAAGCCCAGGAAGGTCGGGGGAACGAGACGACGCAGCCCGAAGGGCAGGTGCGCCACGACTGTCTCGCACCAGCGAGCGAACCGATCAGCGATCGGGTCGATGCTTCGCGGCTCGTCCACGCGGCCAGCGTGCCAGTGCCAGGTGTCCGTCAGATGAGCGGCCGGAGACCGGACGGTGCTGAGCCGATCCACGCCCGGCGGCGCGCACCCCACAGCGTGACCCCGATCCGCCACCGCGCTGGCTCGCCCGTCATCGGCGTTCACCAAGAACACACTCGACGGCCGGCCACACCATCGAGGCGAATGACGGCGAATCCCATGAGGTGTGCCCGGCCGGCCACGCGCCACACGCCACACGCGGAGGCGAACAGCCTCGTCGAAAATCGGGCGCGGAAGGCTACCGTGAAGGTCGTGGACCTGCATGACCTCATCGACAGCCTGCCCGACGGCGCGGTGCTCACCGACCCCGACCTGCTCGCGGGCTACCGGCAGGATTGGGCACGCGACCCGGACGCGGGCACACCGTTCGCGGTGGTGCGCGCCACCGGCACCGCGGACGTCGCCGCCACCGTGCGCTGGGCCGCGGCGAACCGAGTACCCGTTGTTCCGCGCGGCGCCGGGTCCGGACTGTCCGGCGGCGCGACCGCGGTCGACGGCGGAATCGTGCTCAGCACCGAGCGAATGCGCGCGATCACGGTGGATCCGGTCACCCGGACCGCGGTGGCACAGCCAGGGCTGCTCAACGCGGAGGTCAAGCGAGCGGCTGCCGACCACGGACTGTGGTATCCACCGGACCCCTCGTCGTTCGAGATCTGCTCCATCGGCGGTAACGCCGCGACCAACGCGGGCGGCCTTTGCTGCGTGAAGTACGGCGTGACCACCGATTACGTACTCGGTATGGAGGTGGTCCTCGCCGACGGGACCGTTGTGCGGCTGGGCGGGGCCCGCCTCAAGGATTCCGCGGGATTATCGCTGACCAAGCTGTTCGTCGGCAGCGAAGGCACCCTCGGCATCATCACCGAGTTGACCTTGCGCCTGCTACCCACCCAGCCCACGCAGAGCACCGTCGTCGCCACCTTCGGCACGCTCACCGCGGCCACCGAGGCGATTTTGGCGATCACCGGCGAACTGCGGCCATCGATGCTCGAGTTCATGGATACGGTGTCGATCAATGCCGTCGAGAACGAGATGCGGATGGGATTGGACCGGGCTGCCGCGGCATTACTGGTCGCACGCTCGGACGCGCCGGGCGAATTCGCCAGACGCGAGGCCGAGATCATGGTGGCGGCGTGTGAGAAGGCAGGTGCGACCGAGGTATTCCACACCGAAGACCCAGAGGAAGGCGAAGCCTTCACCGCAGCGCGGCGTTTCGCGATTCCCGCGGTGGAGAAGTTGGGCACGCTACTGCTCGAGGATGTCGGTGTGCCGCTGCCCCGGCTCGGCGATCTGGTGACCGGCATCGCCGCGATCGCCGAACGCCACGCGGTGACGGTGTCGGTGATCGCGCACGCCGGCGACGGCAACACCCACCCGCTGATCGTGCACGACCCGTCCGACGCGGACATGACCGTGCGAGCGCATCGTGCATTCGGCGAGATCATGGACCTGACCATCGCGCTCGGTGGCACCATCACTGGCGAGCACGGCGTCGGGCGATTGAAGAAGGCCTGGCTGCCCGATCAACTCGGCCCCGACGTCATGGCCTTGACCCGACGCATCAAGGACGCACTCGACCCGAACGGCATCCTCAACCCCGGCGCGATCCTGTGACCGGCGACACGGAACATTCCCTTCCGACAAGGAGTTCTACTCGATCATGACGACCAGGCTCGAGCACAACGAGGCCGACACCCGTTTCGAGATCTACATCGACGACACGCTCGCCGGCTATGCCGACTACGCCGAACGCGAGGACCCGAAGGTTCGCGATTTCCACCACACCATGACCTTCCCCGAGTTCCGTGGCCGCGGCGTGGCCGCCCAGGTCGTCGAATACGCCCTCGCCGACTCCCGCAAGGCGGGCTATTCGATCATCCCCACCTGCTGGTACGTCGAGAAGTACGTCACCGAACACCGCGAATACGCCGATTTGGTGGCCTAGCCGCGCTCTCGAACAGGTAACGATCGCACCGGGCTCGGGTGCAGAACGCGAAGGCCCGTGTGCCCTTGTATCCCGCGTGTCGCCGATTTGGTGCCTGATGCCGAAATAGTCATCCATCTGCGTTTACCTCTCAGGTTCGGTCCGCGGTGCTGCCTGATTTCGGGGCGTCGGACGGCTCGGCGCAGGCCTGACTCAGCCGTCCGAGCGGAAAAAAATTGAACGGTGCCGACATCAGCGACGTTTAACCTGGTTGAGACCCCGAGGTGGGAGGTGACCATGTTGACTCGCACATGGATTCGATGGGCGCTACTGCATGGGCTGCCGCGGTCCTATCTCCGATTGTCGGCACGCCTGGGCGATCCGCTCGGGCAGATCGCCTTCGGTCAGGATGGCCTGCTCGGCTCGTCGCCGTACATCGAGCAGATCCGGCAGCGGGGCCGAATGCCCAAGATGTCGGGCGTGTATGTGACCACCGACCACGAAGCGTGCCGACTCATTCTGCGAGACCGTCGCTTCAGCGTGGTCGCACCGAACCATCGAACTCTGCCGAAGCCGATTCGCTGGGTGATGACCAAGACGGATCCGGGACTGCCCAACCTGGCGGAACCGCCGTCGATGTTGGTGACCGATCCGCCG
>NZ_JBEZDA010000015.1:0-120791 GCF_040647855.1 Nocardia sp. NPDC049220 | reverse complement strand
CCGATACTGACAGAGCATCTGGACACGATCGTCGCCGCGGTCACCAACCACGACGTGTACCACGATGGACTGCGGCGCCTCATCGCCACCTGGACCTCACTTGTTTGAGAGCGCAAGCGATCTCACCGACATCCACCGGCCTGCGAGAACTACTGTGCGAGTTTCCCTTCGAGCGGTGCCGAACCCATGGCCGTAGGATGCCGACCCGATGCCAGCCCTATCGGTGGTAGTTGTCGTAGGCCCGGTGGTTGTCCAAGTGGACCAGCAGCGTCGCGCGCTGCTCCGGGCCGGGCTACGAGCAGTTCGTCATGCACGGCACGCGCGATGCCCTTCCCCGTGAACCGCTTGACCATGAGTCCGCTGAACGCGAATGTGCGGGAGCCGTTCTCGGCAGTGAAGTGAAGGTCGCCGGCTTCGAGTTGCAGCCCCAGCCGGCAGCGGGGGGTCGCGACGCCATCTTCAGCTGACCCCGATCGCGGGATCGTCAGTGCGGCACCCGGCACCGCGCGCGCATCCCATGGCCTCGCACGAGCTCTCGTGCCAAACTCGAGTTGTGCCCGAAATGTCCGTTGCCACAACATATTTCGGATAGGCAACGCTTTTCCAGAACCGCACGGCGGCCCATTTCCGGGTGTAGCCTGAGCTGGTTGTTCAGACGTGGTGAAGGACAAAAGCATGAGTCTGATTCCATTGCTTGTCGCCATGCCGGCCGTGACCGGCCTGGCCGGGTACGTCGCCAGAGATCTCCGTGCGACGGTTTCCTCCGCCGCGAATACCACCACAGCCGCACCACCGGACCATGCCACCCGGCCTCCGCACCGACCCAAAGTCGAGTTCTTCAATCTCGCCGAACTCACCAACACCGACGCCAAGGGCTTCGTCCGGCAGGTCGAGCGGTTCCACGTCGAACCATGGGGCCTGTACATGGCGCGCGCCGTCGATGGCCCGAACGCGTACCATCTCGAATCTTGGTTGCTGCCAGAGCTTTCCTTGCGCGCTACGGTCGCGCGGCGCAATCCGGCACACCACAGGAATCGGGACTACCGCCTCGACATCGGCGAGTTCACCCAGGTCGGCCCGAAACGCTGGAAGGCGGTGGACCACTACCTCGACATCGTGGTGCGCCGCGGCCGCAGCGCCGAGTTGCTCGGGGTCGATGACCTGCTGGCCGCGCATGCGGCCGGACTGATCGACACGGCGCTGGCACACCGAGCCGTCGAGCACGCCACGGCAGTGCTGGACGGCTTGGCCGCGCACGACCACTGCGTCGAGGACTGGCTGCTGTCCCGCGGTATCACGCTCACCTGGCTGTAGCCCGACGGATACCGGCGCCGACTCGACCAATCAGCGGCCACGGTAGATTCTGGATGCATGACGCAGGCAACTTCCGTCGACGTGCACCGCCCCAAAGTCGAGTACTTCAATCTCGCGGATCTGACCAACACGGACCCGAAAGGATATGTGCGGCCGGTCGAGCGGTACCGCGTCGAACCATGGGGCCTGTACATGGCGCGCACCTCGGATCATCCACAGTTCCACTACATGGAGTCCTGGCTGTTGCCCGAACTGTCCATCCGAGCGACCGTGTTCCACTACCACCCCACCCATCAGCGCGACCAGGACTACTACCTCGACCTGGGCGAATTCAGCATGGTCGGACCGAAGAAGTGGAAGGCGGTCGACCACTACCTGGACATCGTCGTGCGCTCCTCGCGCGAGACCGAGCTCCTCGACGTCGACGAACTGCTCGCCGCGCACGCCGCCGGCCTGATCACGCTCACCGAGGCCGAGGCCGCTATGCAGCACGCGGCCGCGGCCATCGACGGCATCGCGGCCAACGCGCACACCTTCGAGGGCTGGATGACCTCCCTCGGCATCACCCTCACCTGGATGTAAGCGCCTGCCGAAGCGGCTCCCCTTGACATCGCTCCCAGCCAGAGGCAATATTTAACCGGTAAGTTAATTAGTCAGGTGGTTAAATATACCCATGCCGGATGATGAGCTCAGCAGGACCTTCGCGGCACTTGCCGACCCGACTAGGCGGGCGATCCTCGCCCGATTGGCCGACGGCGAGGCCACCGTCACCGAACTCGCGGAACCATTCGCGATGAGCCTGCCGGCGATCTCCAAGCACCTGAAGGTCCTCGAACGCGCCGGACTCGTCAACCGCGGCCGACACGCCCAATGGCGCCCCTGCCGATTGGAGGCCACACCGCTCGGCGAGGCCACCGACTGGCTGGACCGCTACCGGAAGTTCTGGGATGCCCGCTTCGACCGCCTCGACACACACCTGCACCGAATACAGAAGAAGGACAGCTCCACATGACCGAACTGCTCGATCTGCCGCAAGGCGACCTCGGCCTGCTCGACACCGAACTCGCCAGGCGACTGCTCGCCGCCAACCTCCCCGCGCGCCTAGCCTTCACCGCCGCCGACGGCACGCCCCGGGTGCTACCGGTCAACTTCTGGTGGAACGGCACCGAACTCGTCATGGCCGGCTTCGCCCCCTCGAAGCGGTCGACGATGTTGCGCGCCCGTCCCGACGTCGCGATCACCATCGACACGAACGACGCTCCGCCGGAATGTCTGCTCCTGCGCGGCCGTGCCGAAGTCAGCGAAGCAGACGGATTGCTACCGGAATACGCGGCGGCAATGCGAAAGGGCGGATCCGAGCAGGTCGCGCAGTATCTCGATTACGTGGCCGAGCTCGCCCCCCGGATGGAACGCATCGTGGTGCGCCCGAACTGGGTCGCCCTGATGGACTTCCGGAACCGCTACCCCGATTCTGCCCCCGGATGGATGAAACGCCCCGCCGATCCGGCACCGAATCCTACGCACGACGAGGCGATCCAGCGATGAGTGACCGCGAATTCACCATCGTCCGCGTCTTCGACGCACCGCGGGAACTGGTGTTCCAGGCGTGGCTCGACCCGGACCAACTCACCGAATGGGCGGGACCGCACGGCTTCTCGACACCGCGTGACCGGATCGTCGTCGAGCCGCACGTCGGCGGCCGATACGACTCGATGATGATCTCCGACGCCGACGGCAGCACCTACCCCAGCACGGGCGTGTTCCGCGAGATCGTCGCGCCCGAGCGCCTGGTGTTCACCTGGGGCGACCCCACCGGCGACGGCACCATCGCGTCCGAATCGGTCGTTACGGTGACCCTCGCCGACACCAGCGACGGCAAGACCAGTATGTCCTTTCATTTGCTCGCACCCGGCCCGCTCGACCAAGAGGACAGCGCCGCGGCAGGCTGGGGGCAGGCGCTGGAACGCCTCGCCCGGGTGCTGCGGCCTTAGCGGTCCCGCCAGGCCATGGCGCGCTGATAAGCGGCGGCGAACCACGCCTCCTTGATCTGGAGGTAGGCGTTTTCCTTCTGCTCACCGATCAGACCGGCCACCTCGACCTCCGCCTCGCGCGTCAGCTCCAGGTACTCCGCGCGGGCGGCGGCGTCGGCGCGCAGCCAGTCCCTCATCAGCAGGGCGAATTGCTGACCGGGCGTGCCTTCGACCCGCACGTTCACGTTGGCCACCCTTCCCGGGTCGGCGCTCTGGTAGTAACGCTTGACCCACAGCGAGGCATCGGCGCCCGACGGGTCTTGCGGCGTCGGTTGGGGATTGTCGTGCGAGATGTCGCGCCGGCCCGGGAAACCCGCGGCGCCGAGCAGGTCCCCCAACCCATCCGCCACCGCCAGGTCGGGAACCGTGATCTGCAGATCGATCACATCCTCGGCGGGCAGGCCCGGCACCGAAGTCGACCCGATGTGGTCGATCCGGGACGCGGCGGCGCCGCAGGCCACCCACAGCCGCGCGATGAGCCGCTGCGCATGAGCGGGCCAGTCCGGATTCGCCGGGACGATCCGCGTCCCGTCGCGCCGCGCGGGCGTTCCGGTACGCACATTGCGTTCGAACGGCACCAGTCGTTCCTCCCACAGCCTGCGCACCTCGGCCTCGACCACAGCGGGAGGTCTGCTGTTGTCGAGCACTACGTCGGCGACTGCGCGTCGCTGGTCGTCGGTGGCCTGCGCCGAAATACGCGCCCGGGCATCGGATTCGACAACGTCGCGAAATTCGACCAAACGACGAATACGAGTTTCGACGTCGACATCAACCACGATGACAAGATTCATCAATGGTGCGAGACCATTTTCCACCAACAGCGGAATATCCTGGACGACGATGGCATTCGGCGGCGCCGCGGAAATCAATTCCGCGGTTCGCTGTCCGACCAATGGGTGGGTGATGGAATTCAGTTTCGTGCGCGCCGCATCATCACGGAATGCCTTGGCCGCCAAGGCGGGGCGATCCAATCCGCCATCGTCGGCGAGAATATCGGCGCCGAATGCGTCGACCAGCGCCGCGAGCCCCTCGGTTCCCGGCGCCACCACCTCCCTGGCGATCAGATCGGAATCGATGATCACCGCGCCGAGGTCGGCCAGTGCCCGCGCGACCGTCGACTTGCCCGCTCCCATACCTCCGGTGAGGCCGATCCTTAACATCCGACCAGTTTTACATCCGGTCACCGGCCGATCGTCGCCGCCCCGGATCGCGGCCGGACTTCCAGCGACGCGACGCTCGAACCGCGTCGCGGTGGCCGCCGACCAGGCCATGGTGGTGCAATCCGTGGATTACCCGATGCCATAGCGGATTCCACTGCTCCGACGGCCAATTGCCCGATCCGTGACTGCGCCGAGACCGATTCGCAACATATGCACCCGATTCCGGTTTGTCGATGACATCTTTCCGACACGCCAAGGCAATTACTCGCGCAAAATACTCTGCCGAACACTTTCTTTCGGCTAATGTTCGCCGAGGCGATTCAGTCCGGCACCAGCAAGCAAAGGAAGACCATTGGGCACCAGAATGAACCAGGCGGGTCGCCACCGTCTGGGCAGAGCGGGTCGAGTGCACTGCATTCAGATTCCCGCCGTCGCGGCAGCACTAACCGAGCACCGCCGCTCATGGTTCACTGCGTTCATCAACCCCGCCCGGCACAGTTTCGCGGCCCTGCGGAAACGCTCCACCGCAGCCACGGTCCGATGGGTACCCGCCACCGCGGGGTGAACCTGCGCGGGAA
This sequence comes from Nocardia sp. NPDC049220, assembly GCF_040647855.1. Lineage (NCBI taxonomy): Bacteria > Bacillati > Actinomycetota > Actinomycetes > Mycobacteriales > Nocardiaceae > Nocardia > Nocardia sp. NPDC049220. The sequence goes on along the minus strand of NZ_JBEZDA010000015.1, from coordinate 115,709 downwards.
AGTGGCCCAGCCCTAGCCAGGCTGGGCCATTTTCATGCGCGAACCAGGCCGCTGGGCCTGCGCCGGGCACCGGGCTGCTGGAGCGGCATGACGTTCGGTGGTACCGGGTACGGGATTCCGGCCGCGGCGGTACCCAACGCGACGTTCGGACCGCATTGCGCGATCGCGGCGTCCACCTTCGGTTTCGGATCGGGCAGCATCGGCTTGGTCACATCCGGAGCCGTGCCGAAGTCGAATGCGGAGGTCATGTCGCCGGTGACGCCGCGCCGCCACGCGGTGAGGTTCGGCACCTCGACCCCGAATCGGGTCTCCAGCAACCGCAACTGCGAGGTGTGGTCGAAGGTCTCCGACGCGACCAGCCCGCCACGACTGTAGGGCGAGATCACCAGTCCGGGAACGCGATAACCCAGGCCGATCGGCCCCGCGATTCCACTCGACGACGGCACGCGGTCCAGCGGCACGGTCAGAAACTCCCCTGGCGTGCCGGGCGGCGCGGTGGGCGGGACCACGTGGTCGAAAAAGCCACCGTTCTCGTCGTAACTGATGATCAGCGCCGTCTTCTCCCATACCGCGGGGTTCGAGGTGAGGATATCCAGCAGTTGCATGATGCCGAACGCCCCGAACGCCGCGGGCAGCGCGGGGTGCTCACAGGTGACCAGCGACGGAATTACCCAGGACACCGCGGGCAAGGTGTCGTTGGCCACATCGGCCTGGAAATCATGGGGATAGGTCGGGACGCGGCCGCGGCGGGCCAGCTCGGAGTTCGGGTCGGCGGACTGAGTGAAACAGCCGAGCATACCGTCGAGGAGCACCGACGACAGCGGGCCCACGTCGCGATTGTTGTAGATCTTCCAGCTGACGCCCGCCTCGGACAGGTTCTCGGGATAGGTGCGCCAGCTGTACATGTGCTGCGGGATCCGTGTGGGCGTCTCCACCAGCGGCCCGCCGGCTCCGCCGTCCGGGTCGATAGTCGCGCTGATCCAATACAGCCGATTCGGATCGGTCGGCCCGAGCACCGAGCAGTGGTAGTTGTCGCAGAGCGTGAACGCGTCAGCGAGCGCGGTGTGGATCGGAATGTCTTCCGGCAGGTAGTACCCCATCGCGGCAGGCGCGTTCGCGGGGCCGACACCGGCGATCGACATCGGCATCCACTGGTCGTTCCTGCCACTGTTCCAGGCGTGGTGCATGCCGCCCCAGGTGTGGTCGGGGTCGTTGATGCACGCGCCGTCGAGAGTAGCGCCGCGGGTGGTGTCGAGACGGAACGGGTTCAGGTAGCCGTCCAGGCTCGGACCCACGCCGGGCGTCCAGCCGTACTGCTGCCACGCGGCCGAGGCCTCGCCGAAACCGCGCACCCCAGACAACGTGCCGAAGTAGTGGTCGAAGGACCTGTTCTCCTGCATGAGCAGCACGAAGTGCTCGATGTCGCCCAGACCGCCGGTGCCCGCCGGGTCCGCCGCGTACGCCCGCTCGATGACCGGGTTCGCCCAGGATGTCAGCGCTCCTACCGCGCCAGCGGCCGCGGCCTTCGCCAGAAACTGCCTGCGATTGAGCCCATGGAACGGACCCGCTGCACCCATATCGCCGATGGCCTTTCTACCGAGACTGCCGGAGGGTCTCGCGACCCGCGCCGACCCTACCGGACGTCGGCCGGGACCCGCTCGCCGCCGCATCTCGACCCGATGATCACGCACCCCCTTGTCGAGTGGATCTGCCGCGGCGGGTTCGGCATTCCCCACGCGGTATTCAGACGACAGGCGCCACCCGGGCCGTGGAATATCGCCATCGCCACACCCCCGATTCCCCATGCTCACAAGTCCCGCCACGAGATGACCCCAGTATCCGATCAGCACGGTGAGCACGAGCCCACGCATTTAGCGACAGCGTCCCGTACCGGAGCATTGCCGGTCACATTCGGAAACTGGTGACCGCGGCCGAGCGCAGGCGGCACCGATTTCTGTCGGACCCATCCGGCATAATCAGAACCGATCGGACGTCGATCGAGTTGCCACCCAACGTAATCCGCGACTCGAACGAGGGAGGCACCATGCCCGATGTCCATGCTTCGATGCCCGATCAGACCGATTCGCGCATCCTCGACCACGAGTGCCTCATCTCACTGGCGGTCGAGATCGAGCGACACCGGTCTCTGCTGCGCACCGGACAGCATCCTCTCCTGCTCCACCCCGGCGGGGCGGAGCATCGGCTCGGCGTGATCGCCCGGCTCGCGGCACTCGGTCTGCGCGTGGAAGAGATCCAGGTCGTTGCCCTGACCACGGCGCAGATGGCGGCGCCGCGGGAAGCGACCACACCGCCGACGACACCGCCCGAGGTACGACGAGGCCCTCGCGAGGCGTCGACCCTACCGGCGGTGATCAGTAGAGCCGCGCGGACCGGTCCCCGCGTGGCTCTACGCGGAGGCGGTCGAGCGGGCTGCTCAGGTAGGGCGGGTTACCGCCCGGAGCGCCCGCGTGCAGGCCAGAAACGACTGTGCCCCAACCGGAATCCCGGTTGGGGCACAGTCGTTTGTTCAGCTGATGCCGATCAGGCGTTGCCGGAGAGCTTCTCCCGCAGGGCCGCCAGCTGGGCGTCGCTGGCCAGCGAACCGCCGGCGGGCTCGGCCTGGCTGGAGGTGGAGGACTGCGCACCACTCTCCGAGGAGTAGTTCGACGCGCCGCCGCCGTTCGCGGCCTCGGCCGCGGCGTCGGCCGCCATCTTCTCCATCTGCGCGGTGTGCATCTTGTGGCGACGCTCCGCCTCGGCGTAGCGGCCTTCCCACTCCTCGCGCTGCTTGTCGAAGCCCTCGAGCCACTCGTTGGTGTCGGGGTCGAAGCCCTCGGGGAAGATGTAGTTGCCCTGCTCGTCGTAGCTGTCGGCCATACCGTACTTCGACGGGTCGAACTCGGCGTGGTAGTCCTCGTTGGCCTGCTTGAGGCTCAGCGAGATCCGGCGACGCTCCAGGTCGATGTCGATGACCTTGACCATCGCGTCGTCGCCGACGGCGACAACCTGGTCCGGGACCTCGACGTGGCGCTCGGCCAGCTCGGAGATGTGCACCAGGCCCTCGATGCCCTCTTCGACCCGCACGAACGCACCGAACGGAACGAGCTTGGTGACCTTGCCCGGCACGATCTGCCCGATCGCGTGGGTCCGGGCGAACTGACGCCACGGGTCTTCCTGGGTCGCCTTGAGCGACAGCGAAACCCGCTCGCGGTCCAGATCGACGTCGAGCACCTCGACGGTGACCTCGTTGCCGACCTCGACAACCTCGGACGGGTGGTCGATGTGCTTCCAGGACAGCTCGGAGACGTGCACCAGACCGTCGACGCCACCCAGGTCCACGAAGGCGCCGAAGTTGACGATCGAGGAGACCACACCCTTGCGGACCTGGCCCTTCTGCAGCTGGTGCAGGAACTCGCTGCGCACCTCGGACTGGGTCTGCTCCAGCCAGGCGCGGCGCGACAGCACGACGTTGTTCCGGTTCTTGTCCAGCTCGATGATCTTGGCTTCGATCTCCTTGCCGACGTACGGCTGGAGGTCGCGGACCCGACGCATCTCCACGAGCGAAGCGGGCAGGAAGCCACGCAGGCCGATGTCGAGGATCAGGCCGCCCTTGACGACCTCGATGACGGTGCCCTTGACGGCCTCGTCCTTCTCCTTGAGCTCCTCGATGGTGCCCCACGCACGCTCATATTGCGCCCGCTTCTTCGACAGGATCAGGCGGCCTTCCTTGTCCTCTTTGGTGAGAACAAGCGCCTCGACCTCATCGCCCACGGAAACGACCTCGTTCGGGTCGACGTCGTGTTTGATGGAGAGCTCACGAGAGGGGATGACGCCTTCGGTCTTGTAACCGATGTCGAGCAGGACCTCGTCGCGATCGACCTTGACGATGGTTCCTTCGACGATGTCGCCGTCGTTGAAGTACTTGATCGTGGCGTCGATGGCGGCGAGGAAATCCTCGGCGGAGCCGATGTCGTTGACGGCTACCTGCGGCGAGGTGACGGTGGTGGGCATATGTCGGTTTGCTCCGGACGGATTGTGGTCGGTTGCGGACATTGGAACTTTCGGTACGCTGCGAACTCACCGCGAGGTGTGAAGACGGACACTGAGGAACATACCGCACGCGACGCGTGTGAAACGCAGCACGGGTTACGCTTCGGTACGGATGTACAGAAGGCACTCGCGCGTTCAGCGTACGCGACCGTAGTCCGGCCGAGCAAACCGGTCCGCCGCCACGCCGATAGTCTGACCGGCGTGTCGGAAGATCGTCATGCGCAAGCAAATGCACTGCTCGGAACGGCGGGGACGGCCCGGACCCGGATCGGGTCGGAGGCCAGCCAGCTGGCCAGCCGACGCTGGTGGGATGCCGATGCCGAGCAATACCACCAGACGCACGCGGATTTCCTCGGCGTCGACTCCCCGGCGGGCGAGTTCATCTGGTGCCCGGAGGGCTTGCACGAGGGCGATATGCGTCTGCTCGGCGATATCGCGGGCAAGGTGATCCTGGAGATCGGCTGCGGTTCCGCGCCGTGCGCACGCTGGCTCGCCGGACAAGGTGCGCGGCCGGTCGGACTCGACCTCTCCCGAGCGATGCTGGAACGCGGGTCGGCCGCGATGACCCGAGGCGGGCCACAGGTGCCGCTGGTGCAGGCGGGCGCCGAGGCCCTCCCCTTCGCAGACGCGTCCTTCGACCTGGCCTGCTCGGCGTTCGGCGCCATCCCGTTCGTCGCCGACTCGGCGCTGGTGATGCGGGAGGTCGCCCGAGTGTTGCGGCCGGGCGGGCGCTGGGTGTTCTCGGTGAATCACCCGATGCGCTGGATCTTCCCGGACGATCCCGGGCCCGCGGGTCTGACCGCGAAGATCCCCTACTTCGACCGGACGCCCTACGTAGAGGTCGACAGCGACGATCTGCCCACCTATGTCGAGCACCACCGGACCATCGGCGATCGGGTCCGCGAGATCGTCGCGGCGGGTCTGACACTCGAGGACATCGTCGAACCGGACTGGCCCGAGTGGCTCGATCGCGAATGGGGGCAGTGGAGTCCATTGCGAGGCGAGCTGTTTCCTGGCACCGCCATTTTCGTCACCACAAAACCGTGAGCACCGCTGCTCGGTGTTGATCGGCCGGGTCGATGTCGATCAGGCCGAATCCGCCATCGTGCCGAGCGGACGGCGATCGAGGTAGGGCCCCCGAAAACGCCGAGTACTGATCCGGCTCGGTGGCGGGTGTTATGTTGGCCGAGTTGAGTGTGCGGGTTCAGTTTTGTTCCAGCGGTCGCCGTCGGCGCGGTCTCGTCAGCAGGTTCGTATTCGTGCGTAGCCAAGTCGGGTTCGAGCCCAATACCGATCGCGAGAACGGAGCACTGTTGTGATGACGCGCCGACAAATCCTCGCCGGCACCGCGGTGGTCACAATGGTCGTGGTCGTGGTCGCGGTCAGCGCGCTGCCAGGGTGCACCAGCGACTCCTCGCCGGAGTCGACAACGTCGTCTCGCTCGTCCGGATCGGCCGGGCACGAGCCGCCGCCCAATCCGTATCTCGCCGCCGACAAGTACGCGGTCACCCATCTGGACTCCGGGCAGTCCGACAGCTTCCCGGACCCGGTGCCCCGTGGCACCTTCCACATCGATCCCGGGCAGATGCCGCGCGTGCCGAGCGGTCCGGTCAACATCATCACTATGGCCGCCACCTCGGAGAACCACCGCTGGATCTCTTCCTCGGCCGGGGTCCGCTATGTCGATGTCGCCGACGGCGGCTTCCGCTTGCTCGCGGCGAGGGACACACCCGGGGTGCCGGTGATCTCGCCACCGGCGCTCGATGCCGTCCTGGATCAGAACTTCACCGATGTCGGCCAGATCGAAGCGGCCATCCACGACGACTGGGGCGGCGCGACCTGGCAACGACTCTTCAACGGCACCTACGGACTGGTCGACAAGGACAACCACGTCTACTACGTCACGCAGAACTCCCAGATCATCGAGTTCGGGCTGAAAAACGACAACAGACCCGAAGACGGCATCGAGATCATCGAGCAATTCGACTTCACACCGTTCCTCGGCGCCGCAACCACCTCGCTCGGCATCCCGGAGAGCATCGTCGGTGTCAACCTCACCTACGACGGCCACCTGGCAGTGCTGTCGTCGCGGGCACTGGCCGTCATCGACCGCGATCTCGAAGGGACGCCGCAACAAATCCGCTTCGGTGCCGACGAAACAGTCTCCAATTCCATGGCCATCGACGAACACGGCGGCATCTACGCCGCCTCCGACAAGGTGATGCGCAAAGTCGTGTGGAACGGCAGCAGGCTTTCCACCGACGAAGCCGACGGCGCTTGGTCCGCGGCCTACGATTTCGGCCGCCAACCGCCTGCGGTGAAAATCGGCATCGGCACCGGGTCGACCCCCACCCTGATGGGATTCGGCGCAGGCAGCGACGAGTTGGTGGTGATCACCGACGGCGCCGACCACATGAAACTGGTCGCGTTCTGGCGCAATAAGATTCCCGACGGGTTCCAGCAGCGGCCGAACACCAGGTCCAACCGGATCGCCGATCAGATCCCGGTGACCGCCGGGCTACCTGATCCGCTGCCGGAATTCGTGCAGAGCGAGCAGTCGGTCGTCGTGCACGGGTACGGCGCGTTCGTCGTCCAGAACATCGGATCCGGAGGCACCCCGGACCGGCTCGTCGATGTCCTCGCCAACGGTCCGGTCTCCGAGCCCCCACATGGCATGCAGCGCTTCGAATGGGACCCCACCAGCCACCGCTGGACCTCGGCGTGGGCCCGCGGCGACATCGTCTCGACTTCGATGGTTCCCGCGGTATCCAGCAAGTCGGGCATAGTGCTCGTGAACGGCTACAGCGAAGCCGACGGGTGGGAGGTCACCGGCCTGGACTGGAAGACCGGAGAAACCGTGCACCGCACCATCTTCGGCCACTCGAACCTCGGCAACGGCGCCTACGCCATCATCGAAGCCTTCCCCAACGGCGATCTGCTGTTCAACAGCATCGGTGGCCCCTTCCGCGCCACCATCGCCAGCGGTTAGCACCATCGCACTCCCGCAGCCGAACGGTCCGGTTGTGCGCCGGTCGGCGGCGGCCTACTTCTGCTGCGGCTTGCGCCCGGTCTGTTCCAGCGCCAGCCGCAGCGCGAACTCGATTTGCGCGTTGATGCTGCGCAGGTCGTCGGCCGCCCACTTCGCGATAGCGTCGTGGACGACCGGGTCCAGGCGTAGCAGCAGTTTCTTCCGCTCGGCCATGGGCTGCTACCTCAGGAGTAGAGCGAGCCGGTGTTGACAACCGGTGTCGTCGGCCGATCGCCACACAGGACGACGAGCAGGTTCGACACCATCGATGCCTTGCGCTCCTCGTCCAACTCCACCATGCCCTGCTGGGCGAGCCGCTCCAGCGCGAGACCGACCATCCCGACCGCGCCCTCGACGATCTGGGTCCGGGCGGCGACCACCTGAGCGGCCTGCTGGCGAACCAGCATGGCCTGGGCGATCTCGGGCGCGTAGGCGAGGTGGGTGATCCGGGCCTCCAGTACCTCGATGCCCGCCATCTCGGTGCGTTCGCGCAACTCCACGGTGAGTTCCTCGGCGACCTCGGCGCCGTCGCGCAGGCTGGTGCGGTCGTTGTCGTGCGCGTCGTATGGATGCGTGGTGGCCAGGTGACGCACGGCCGCCTCGGACTGGGTCTCGACGTACTCCTCGTAGTCGTCGACGGCGAACGCGGCCTTGAAGCTGTCCACCACTCGGTAGACCACCACGGCCGCGATCTCGACCGGGTTGCCGTCAGCATCGTTGACCTTCAACTTCTGGGTCTCGAAGTTTCGCACGCGCAGCGAGATGCTCTTGCGGTCGGTCAACGGAACCACCGAGAAGAAGCCCGGCTCGCTCACCGAACCGATGTAGCGGCCGAAGAACTGAACCACCTTGGCCTCGTTCGGGTTCACCACGGTGAGGCCGGTCGCGAGCAGCAGTAGTACGACCACGACGACCGTCGCGACGACAGCACCGAGCACGGCGGGCACGCTGTCGTTGCGTGCACCGGCGCGGAAGCCGAGCACAGCGCCACCGCCGAACAAGAGGGTGAGCACGAACCACCCCAACAGCACCACGAAGCCGTTGACGTGGAAAGCGGATCGAAACTGCATGACATCCTCCGAATATCAAAGTGATATCACAAAGATAGCAGCCGGCGCGGGTCTGCGCGGCGCCGGTTCCGAATTCGCATGCACGCCAACGCTTGACACTCGGGTAGTCGAATGGCGGCCATTCACGCTGCGGCCACCACCATCCCGCTGAACTCGGCTACGGTCACAACAGGCGGGACAGAAACGCCTTGGTGCGGGCGTGCCGGGGGTCGCTCAGCAGGTCGCGCGGTGGGCCCGACTCGACCACCACGCCGCCGTCCATGAACACCAGCTGGTCGGCGACCTCGCGGGCGAATCCCATCTCGTGGGTGACCACGACCATCGTCATTCCTGATTGCGCGAGTTCGCGCATGACGGTGAGCACCTCGCCGACCAACTCGGGGTCCAGCGCGGAGGTGGGTTCGTCGAAGAGCATCAGCTTGGGGTCCATGGCCAGCGCGCGGGCGATGGCCACGCGTTGTTGCTGGCCGCCGGACAGCTGCGCCGGATAGGCATTCGCCTTCTCCGCCAAGCCGACTCGGTCCAGCAAATCCCGCGCCCTGGCCACCGCGTCCGCTTTGCGGATCTTCTTGACCTGGGTCGGCGCCTCGATCAGGTTTTCCAGTGCGGTCCGGTGTGGGAACAGGTTGAAGTGCTGGAACACCATGCCGATCTCGCGGCGCTGCTTGGCGGCATCACGCGGGTGCAGTTCGAAGAGTTTGCCGTTCTTCTCCCGGTATCCGACGATCTCGCCGTCGACATACAACCGGCCGGCGTTCACCTGTTCCAGATGGTTGACACAGCGCAGGAAAGTGGACTTGCCGGAACCGGAAGGCCCGATCACACACAGCACTTCGCCGCGGCCCACCTCGAGTGAGACGCCCTTGAGCACCTGCAGCGCCCCGAAGTTCTTGCACACCCGGTCCGCGACGATCATCGCTGGGCGGGTGGTTTTCTCCGCCTCGACGTTCATTTCGCCTTCACAATCTGCTGGGCATCGGCGAGCCGCTTCAACTGCTTGCCGGTCAGCTGCCGCGAGACCCCCCGCGAGTAGTAACGCTCCAGGTAGAACTGCCCGACCATCAGCACGCTGGTGATCGCCAGATACCAGGTGGCGGTCACCAGCAGCAACGGAATGGGCTGGAAATTGACGCCGTAGATGTCGCGCGCCCGGCCGTAGAGGTCGGTGGACAGCGGGATCGCGGTGACCAGCGAGGTGGTCTTCAGCATACCGATGAGCTCGTTGCCGGTCGGCGGAATGATCACGCGCATGGCCTGCGGCAACACGGTCCTGCGCATGGTTTGGCCCCAGGACATGCCGAGCGCGATGGATGCTTCACGCTGTCCCTCACCGACGGAGTTGATTCCGGCACGGACGATTTCGGCCATGTAGGCGGCCTCGTTGAGGCCGAGTCCGATGACGGCGAAGATGAACGCGGCCTGCAATCCCTGCACGTCCAGGTGGAAGAACTGCGGCCCGAACGGAACACCGAGGTCGATTTGGCGATACAGCGAGGGAAACAATCCCCAGAACACCAACTGCACGAAAACCGGTGTACCGCGGAAGATCCAGAGGTAGACCCAGGCCGAGGACCGCAGCACCGGGTTCGGCGAAAGGCGCATCACGGCGAGCACCGTGCCGAGCGCGACCGCGATGGCCATCGCGAGGACCGTCAGTTCCAACGTGATGATCGCGCCGGCGGTGATCCGGCTATCGAACAGGTATTTCCCGTAGGTATCCCAGCGGTAGGCCGGGTTCGTCGCCGCGCCGTAGCCGAATAGCCCGACCAGGACCAGGACGACCGCCGCCGCTATCCAGCGACCCGGCCTGCGCAACGGAACCGCTGTGATCGGCTCCGGCTCCCGCGTCGGATCCGCCCCGACGGGCCCGGGATCACCGGACGCCCGCCGATTGTCTTTCGTTGGCATCGATCAGCTCACGGCACCGTTGACAACGGACCGCGTGATCGCGCCTTCCTGGACACCCCAGTTCTTCGTGATCTCGAGGTAACGGCCGTTGTCCATCAGATGCTGGACCGCTTTCTGTAGCACCGGAGCCAACGGCGCGCTCTTGGCAACCGCCCAGCCATAGGGGGCGGAATCGAATACCGGGCCCGCGTCCTCGATCTTGCCTTCGCTCTGCTTGATCGCGTAGGCGGTCACCGGCGAGTCGGCCGACATCGCGTCGACCTGGCCGAGCACCAGCGCGTTGGTCGCGGCGCTCTGTTCATCGAACGGCTTGATGTCGATGGCGGGCTTGCCGTCCGCGACACACTTGGCGCTCTTGGCGGGCACCTCGTCGGTGTGCTCCACGGTGGTGGCCTGCACGGCGACCGTCTTACCGCAGGCATTGTCCGGATCGACCGGCTTGCCCTTCTGCTGAGCCCACTGGACACCCGCGTTGAAGTAGGTGGTGAAGTCGACCTGCTGTTCGCGTTCCTTCGAATCGGTGATCGACGACATTCCGACGTCGTAGGTGCCCGCCTGGATCGCCGGGATGATCTTCTCGAACGCCGACTCGACATATTCGGCCTTGACGCCGAGCACGGCGGCAACGGCGTCCATCACGTCGACGTCGAATCCGACGATCCGTCCGCCGGCGTCCTTGTACTCATTGGGTTGGTAGGGGAGGTTCACGCCGACCACGAGTTTGCCGGACTGCTTGATCTTGTCGGGAAGCTGCGCCGCGATCTCGGCGACCTTGTCCACCTGCACCTTGGGGACCGCGGGCCCCGACTCCTCGCTGTTGGTCGTACAGCCCGTCAACACGAGTGCACCCGTGGCAAGCACACCCAGCACACGTAGGGCGTGCCTGCCACGCAACGATCGATCAGACACAGCAGTCCTCCACATTTCCGACAGACGCAACCTGGGCTTTACCGGCAGTTGGCAATCTAGCCGACCCAGACACTTAGTGCTGGAGATTAGCCGACCCAGACATTTCGCGCTGGACAGGTTACGCAGATTTATTCGATCCATGCCGTCACTCCAACTACCGGCGGCGCACCCTCGCACCAACCTGCTCGGCGAATTCACTGGTAGAAGCCAGTCCACCGAGGTCGGCCGTGGCGATTCCCGCCTCGAAAGTCCCCGCGACGGCCTGCTCGATCCGCGCACTCGCCCGTACCAACAACGGCTCCGCGTCACGGGTTGCCAACCATCGCAACAGCATCGCCGCCGACAGCTGCAATGCGACCGGGTTGGCGCGATTGCGGCCCGCCAACGACGGTGCGGCGCCGTGCACGGCCTGCGCCATGGCCCTGGTCGCCGAGCAGTTCAGCGAGGCGGCCGCGCCGAGTGAACCACTCAGCTCGCCCTTGCGGATGGCGCCGCCGGGCGGGACCCCCGCACGGTTTCGGGCGGATAGGAGGCGTTGTCGTGCGGGCCGAGAATCCACGCATCCATCGCGGCGAGCGCGTCGAGCGTCTGCTCCGGCAGCGGGTCGCCGAACTCGGCGATGGCCTGGTGCCCCATCGACAGTGGCACCCATTCGACCGGCTGCGCCCCCACGGCGGACATCGCCTCGTCGACCACCCGCCGCGCGGCCCTACCACCTCGGGACCGATGCCGTCACCGTCGATCAGGCCGAGCCGCAGCGGGCGGGGTGCTCGCCGTCTGTCCGCGTCGCTCATCACCATATCCTCCTGCCGCGGCGCCCATCGCGCCCGAATCGGCCCGCGGACACGCCGGATACGGCTACCTTCTGGAGACCATGGTGCAGTCGGTCGAACTACTCCTCGACGAGGCCGCCGACGCGGAGATCCGCCGGCAATGGCAGTTGCTCGCGGACGCCGGCGTGCCGAGTCTCGCCGCGCGGACCGCGGAATCGAACCGCCCGCACATCACCGCCGCCGTGGCCAATCAGATCTGGCCGCGCATCGAGCGAGCGCTGGACGAGCAGTCCGTTGCCCCGATCCCAGTCCGGCTCGGCGCACTGGTGGTGTTCGGCGCGCGACACCCGATCCTGGTGCGGCTGGTGGTGCCGTCCGAAACGCTGCTCGCGCTGCACCGTCGGATCTTCCACGCGATCTCGCCCTGCCCCGGCATTCCGGCCAACGTCCATCCAGACGCGTGGACCCCGCATATCACGCTGGCCAGGCGGGTTCCCGCGCACCAGATCGGCGAGGCGATCCACGCGGTCGCACGCGACCGCGATTTTCCGGCGACCGTGCTGGGTATCCGTCGGTGGGACGGCGATCAGCGGCGTGAGTGGCGGGTCGGCCGGGACCGTTATGGAAGATAACGAAACCAGCCCGCGTTACAGCTGGCATACCGAACACGAGAGGACGTCATGGCCACCCAGACGCTGACCCAGCAGAACTTCGATGACATCGTCACCGGAAACGACGTGGTACTCGTCGATTTCTGGGCCGAGTGGTGCGGTCCGTGCAAGAGCTTCGCCCCGACCTTCGAGGCATCCGCCGACAAGCACCCCGACGTGGTGCACGGAAAGGTCGACACCGAGTCCGAGCAGGGTCTCGCGGCCGCGGCCAACATCCGCTCCATTCCGACCATCATGGCGTTCCGGGAGGGTGTGCTGGTGTTCGCACAGCCCGGCGCGCTGCCGCCCGCGGCGCTCGAGGACCTCGTCACCCAGGTCAAGGCACTGGACATGGACGACGTACGTAAGCAGCTCGCGGAGCAACAGGCCGAGCAGGAGGCCGAGAAGTAACGTCCCGGCGGCGGGTAACGTCCCGCGCCGCAACCGAACCCGACTCGGGCCCGGAACCGGATGCCGTACTACCGGCGTACTCCGTTTCCGGGCCCGACTCATGTCCGCACTCGGACGCGTGGCGCGATCGAGGGCGCGCGTGCGCACTCGATCGCGCCCGGTGTCACAAAGCGCCGAGCAGGTTGACGCCCGCGATCATGGCACGGACTGTCGATTCGGCGCCGTCGTCGGCAAGCCCCGCACCCCAGCCGCGCCTGCCGTCGCATTCGCACTGCACGAAGGTGACGGTGCCATCGGGGGTACGCCGCTGGTGGAACTGCAGAATTTCCACCGGGTAGCCCTCTTCGTAGAGGGCCGACGTCATCGCCGCGACCGGACTACCTTCGGCGATGACGGTCCGGATGTGGTCGGCGAATTCCACGGTCGCGGTGAACTCGGCGGTGCGACTGCCCGCGGGCGACCAGTCGTCCAGTCGGATCGGGCCGCTGTGCTCGCAGTAGCGGCTACGGAACTCCGCCGCCGTCAGGTCCGCGCTTTCGGCGCGCAGGCCCTTGGGCGCGATGGTATGGAACATGTCGGTATCAAGCGTGAGGATGGTCATTGAAAGTAGGTCTTCCCGAAGAATGTCGCGGCTCAGTTGACAGAGGGGACCAGCACTAACAAGTCGAACAGCCCGCAGCGAGGGGGCCGGCCCGGATCAGACCCCGCTACGGCGGGCTACTACGAGCGGCCGCCGCTGCGCCACCATCGCGGTAAGCGGAACCGACCCGACGCGACCCTCAGGTCCGCAGGCGGTAGCCGGCGTAACCACGGTGGGCCCGATTAACGACGCCATCGACCCAGCACTGTCGCGGTCTGCGACGTGGAGCGCTGCGCGGCGGTCGGCGGGTTTCGGCACGCGATCGAGGATAAGGACATCGCGCTGCAATAGCAAACATATTTCATGCCCGATTTGTCTACCGGTGAGTATCATCAGCCCAGTTCAGGCCGCTACGGGCGGATGCACCGCCGATGACACCTCCCTCGGCGGCCACGGATCGCCCGAATCGATATGAGCAAGCCCTGGCGCGCCGGAACCAGTGCGAAGGAACACCGCGCGCCGATCAGTCGCAGGTCGGGTCGGACGGGATCGACACAACCAGACGGTCATCGGCAACGACGTCCCTGGTCCTGATCCCGCTACCGACCAGCACGGCGGCCTCGCGCAGGAAGTCGAAAGATCGCTGGCCAGTCACCTCGACACCGTTCATCGAGGTGACAACGGGCGTCGGCGTGGTGATGTAGGCCGTCGGCCCATCGCGACGGCAGCGATTGATGATCGCGGCGAAATGAAGCTGTCCAGCTCGTTGAACCCATCGAAGGTCAGTACTGCGACCCACATCTCGATTTCTGCCGCTGCGACGGCGCGCTGATTACGGCGTCGACCTACCCTACGGCCTGATCGAATTCCTCCCGAGCGAACTGGATACGCCGATCCGACGTAATTACGCTTTACTCGTCGATCTCTTGGCCAACCGCCTCGGCGATATCTGCGCCACAGCCGACAACCGCATGAAACGGTCCTGCGGCCGAGCGACGCGCGGCAGGACAAAAGCCAACACTGCACCACCATCGGCCAATACCCCGCACCGGTGAGATGCCGCTTGCACCGGAGGGCCACTAGCGTTTTGGGAAATGCTTCTGATGTGTGATTATAAGAGCTTCATCTCTTATGTGGGTAACTGCACACTTGTCCGAATTTTCTCAATAACCAGGTGTTTACTACACTCGGCTGTCAAACGCAGCCGGTACCAGTGAACGATCGTGGAATCCACCTACGGAGGCGCCGAGATCGCAAAGGAGTCGACTATGGACCGCCGGGTCTACATCGGGCCGGCCAGCCTGTCTCCCCCGCACAGTGCGTACAGCAAAGGCGACGAAAACAGCGACTTCGGGCGTGCATCACACCTCCGAGAGCCGACCTCGACGACAACGGCCATACGTCAGCGAGCGATGTCAGCGAACCTGTGAGCGGTGAGTCGGCGTCGGCCCTGCCGTGGCGTTCCGTCGGTCCGCCGCGCCGCTCGGCACGATGGTCTGCTACCTCGGCATTTCGCTGTCCATTCCCCTCGATAAGCAGATGATGGGCGCGGCCGAAAACCGCGCGACCTATCACACAGCACGAACACTCAGAGGACACCGGTGTCGGATGTTACAGCCCAGTTCGTCGCAATAGCCGGTCGTTTGTCCGTGCACCTCCAGAGGTACGTTCAGGAAGTCCGCGCCGAGGCCGGACATCTGATCGATTCCGGGTTACGAGTAACGCCACGGAAGTTGTCGGAGGGCGACGTGGCGGGCGGCGAGCAGATTCGCGACGCCGTGCGAGATGAGAACAGCGCCGCCCGCGATAACGCAGCCGTGGCGAATCGGGATACCGGCACGGATGCGTTGACGCCACAATTGCCAGAGGGGAAGCGCCCGATTTTTCCCGATCGACAGAAGGTCGTGCAGATAGTGCGCAGCGCTCGCGCGCGTACCGGAAACTTCGGCATCGGCCACGCCGACCGAGCCGAAGCGGATGCTGCCGGCCTGGCCTGGGTCGGTATCGATGCACAAACAATGCCGTACGCGGATACCTATCGGTTGGTCAGCAACGACGGATTGTGGCAATATCGTCCGCCCCAGCAGAAACCGTCCGGCCGAGGAGTGGAAGCCAACTACGAGTGGCGATCCGATTCGAACAGACACTGGGAAAGCAATGCGCATTTGGTGATCGAGGAGCGGCGATGAAGGCCGAACTCAAAGGAATCTATAGCCCGGATGCCGATCTCACCGACAGCAGTGCCGAACTCTCGACCGGTACCCTGTTGGTGCAGTTGATGATCGGACCGGAGAACGCACCGGGAGAAGAGTCGTTCGATGTCATCGTCTGCACTCCCGAAGGGCGCGCGCAGGCCGAAGACTCGCGCGCGCCGGACGAACACACACTAGTCGTCGACCATATCGATATTGCCTTGGTTCGCCGATACATCAATGACTTCCTTCGGGATCTCGAACGACCTACCTGGGAAGAATTGGCCACGGAAATCAGCCGTATCGGCAAGTGGGAATTCCACGATTACCGTAGTTATCCCGATGAGAGCGAGTAGGCGCCGACCAGGTGAAGAGCGAAACACCGCCACGTACCACCGCAAAGTCCTCACGTACCACCGCAAAGTCCTACAGTGCGCCGACATCCGCGACGAGGGGGATCCCGCTCAATCTCCGATCCTGCACACGTGGTACGGCACGGCACCTGTCCTGGCGAAATGTCGTACACAGCAGTGAGATCCGGGGACAGACGCCCGGATCCCACTGTCGCAATGTGACGTTCGGTCGATCAGCTGGTGACCACTTCGTTCAACGTGCCCGTGGCGACATCGAAAACGAAGCCGCGGATCGAGTCCTTGTGCGGCACGAATGGGCTGGCGACGATGCGCGCGATCGACTGGCGCACATCGGTGTCCAGATCCGAAAACGCCTCAGCCGACCATTCCGGCTTGATCCCGGTCTCCTGGTGGATGGTCGCTGTGAAGTCGTCATGGGTGATCCCCTACGCTCGATATGCGTGCATCCCTTGTGCCGTGTGCCTCACAGTAGGTTGCCGAACGTAGCGGGACACGGCTTCCATTCACCGTGATTCGTTTACTGGTGTGGCGTGTTGTGCGGGTGTTCGATCGACGACCGGCAGACCGGCGACCGACACTGAGCCGGCCTGCCTGTCGTCATTCGGCGCGTTCAGTGCGCCGCCGCGTCCCAGCTGCGGCCGACGCCGACGGAGACCTCGAGCGGCACCGACAAGCTGATCGCCGAAGACATCTGCTCGCGCGCCAGCGTCTCCAGGGTGTCTCGCTCCCCATCGGCGACCTCGAACAACAACTCGTCGTGGATCTGCAACAGCATCCTGGACCGCAGGTCGGTCGCCCGGATCGCGTTGTGCACGTTGATCATCGCGACCTTGATGATGTCGGCCGCGGTGCCCTGGATCGGAGCGTTGAGCGCCATCCGCTCGGCCGCCTCGCGGCGCTGCCGGTTGCTGGAGTCCAGGTCCGGCAGATAACGGCGACGGCCGAACAACGTCTCGGTATAGCCGACCTTGCGTGCCTGCTCGACCACCTCGTACAGGTAGTCGCGGATCCGTCCGAAACGATCGAAATAGACCTCCATCTGCTCTTTCGCCTCGGTGGTGCTGATCTTCAGCTGTGCCGAGAGGCCATAGGAGCTCAGACCGTAGGCAAGGCCGTAGGACATCGCCTTGATCCGGCGACGCACCTCGGATGTCACCTCGCTGATCGGGATGTCGAACGCCTTCGACGCGACGAAACTGTGCAGGTCCTCGCCCGAGTTGAACGCCTCGATCAGGCCTTCGTCACCCGACAGGTGCGCCATGATGCGCATCTCGATCTGGCTGTAGTCGGCGGTCATCAGCGACTGGTAGCCGGAGCCGACCACGAAGGTGTCGCGGATCTGCCTGCCGGTGTCGGTGCGGATCGGAATGTTCTGCAAATTCGGCTCAGTGGACGACAGCCGACCGGTGGCGGCGATCGTCTGGTTGAACGTGGTGTGGATACGGCCGTCGTCGGCGACACACTTGAGTAGGCCGTCGACCGTGACCTTCAGCCGGGTGGCGTCGCGGTGCGCGAGCAAGTGTTCCAGGAAGGGGTGCTCGGTTTTCTCGAACAGCGACTCCAGCGCGTCCGCGTCCGTGGTGTACCCGGTCTTGGTGCGCTTGGTCTTCGGCATGTCCAGCTCGTCGAACAACACCACCTGCAACTGCTTGGGTGAGCCGAGGTTGATCTGCTTGCCGATCACCGCATAGGCCGCGTCGGCCGCCGCATTGACCCGATCGGCGAACTGGCGCTGCAACGCCTGAAGCTGGTCGGTGTCCACCGCGATGCCCGCGTCCTCCAGCGTGGACAGCACACCGAGCAGCGGCAGTTCCATCTCGGCGAGCAGCGGGGTGGATTCGATCGCGCGCAGTTCCGCGTCGAGCGCGTCGGCGAGATCGGCGACCGCGCGGGCACGCAGCATCTGCGACCGCGCCAACTCCGCATCAACGGTGTCCTCGTCGTCGAGCAGCGACAACTGCGGAGTCTCATCGGTTTCGGCGCGCAGCTCCCGATGCAGATAGCGCAGCGAAAGGTCGTCGAGGTTGAAGGTGCGCTGTCCGGGCCGTACCAGGTAGGCGGCCAACGCCGTGTCGGTACTCATCCCGCCGAGGGTCCAGCCGCGCCCGCGCAGCGCGTGCACGGCGGCCTTGGCTTCGTGCAGTGCCTTCGGTACGGCCGGGTCGGCCAGCCAAGCGCCCAGCGCGGCCTCGTCCTGCGGGGTGAGCACGGTGACATCGATGTAGCCGCTCTCGCCATCCCCCGCCGCGATCGCCAGCGCCCGCACGTCGCCGTGCGCTGGGGTCCCCGTACCGACGACCGAAAGGCCTTGGCGAACACCGCCTTTCGCGTGCTCGGCGAGCCAGTCCGTGACCGCGCCGATCTCCAGCGCACCACCGCTGATCTCGAAGCCCGCCTCGGCTTCGGGCTCCGGCGGAGCCAGCGTCTCGAACAGACGATCACGCAGCACGCGAAACTCGAGATCGTCGAACAGCTGATGGATCTTGTCGCGATCCCATGGCGCCTGCGCCAACTGGTCGGGCGTGTAGGGCAACGTCACATCACGCACCATCTCGGTGAGCTGCCGGTTGAGTACCACGCTGCTCAGATTGGCCCGCAGCGCGTCGCCGACCTTGCCCTTGACCTCGTCGACCTTGTCGACCAGGGTGTTCAAGTCGCCGTACTCGCGGATCCACTTGGCGGCGGTCTTCTCGCCCACACCGGGAATGCCGGGCAGGTTGTCGCTCGGGTCGCCGCGCAGCGCCGCATAGTCCGGATACTGGCTCGGGGTGAGGCCGTATTTGGCCAGTACCTCCGCCGGGGTGAACCTGGTCAGGTCGGAAACGCCCTTGCGCGGGTACAGCACGGTGACGCTGTCGTTCACCAGCTGAATGGAGTCCCGATCACCGGTGACGATCAGCACGCGAAAACCCTCGGCCACCGCCCGGGTGGTGAGCGTGGCGATGATGTCGTCGGCTTCGAAGCCGTCGATCGACATCACCGGAATACCCAGTGCGCCGAGCACATCCTTGGTGAGCTCGACCTGCCCGCGGAACTCATCCGGCGTGGCGCTGCGGTTGGCCTTGTACTCGGGGTATGCCTCGGTGCGGAAAGTCTGGCGGGACACGTCGAACGCCGCGGCGACGTGTGTCGGCTTCTCATCGCGCAGCAGGTTGATCAGCATCGCGGTGAAGCCGTATACCGCGTTCGTGGTCTGCCCAGTGACCGTTTTGAAGTTCTCCGCGGGTAGCGCGAAGAACGCGCGGTAGGCGATCGAATGCCCATCCAGCAACAGCAGCGTCGGCCGATCTCCCGACTCGGGATCGCTGGAGCCGGACACGGTGGCGGGACGCGGGGAGGTCGTGGGTGAGCTCACGCCCCAGAGTCTAGGGACCGCCACCGACAAGGCGATACGCCACACCCGGCACGCCCACGCTCGCGGCGCGGACGCTGCCGCGTCCTCGCGCGCCGCGAGCGATCAGCACGCCACCGCGCTCACAGCGTCGCTACCAGCTCGCGCAGGACCGGCAGGCTGACCGAACCCGAACCGAGCACCACATCGTGGAAGGCCTTGATGTCGAAGTCCGCACCGAGCCGCTCGGTCGCCGCCACCCGCTGACGCCGGATCTCCAGCTGGCCGACCTTATAGCCGACCGCCTGACCCGGCATCGCGATGTAACGGTCCACCTCCACCGTGATCGCGGCCAGCCCGACCGGCGCGTTGGCCACCATGAAGTCCACCGCCTGCTGCCTGCTCCAGCCCTTCGCGTGCACCCCGGTGTCGACGACCAGACGGCAGGAGCGCCAAGAGTCGCCCGCCAGCATGCCCAGGCGGCCGAGATCGTCCTCGTACAAACCCATCTCGTCGGCCAACCGCTCGGTGTAGAGCGCCCAGCCTTCGACGAACGCGGTGTTGGCGAAGGACTGCCGCTGGAATCGGGGGAGGTGGTCGAGCTCGTTGGCGATGGTGAGCTGTAGGTGGTGGCCGGGAATCGCCTCGTGGTAGGCCACCGAAGCGGTCTCGAAGCGACCGCGACCGGTGGGATGATGCTGGTTGACGAAATAGGCGCCCGGCCGCGACCCGTCGGCGGCGGGCGAGAAATAGTACGCCGCGGGCGCATCCGCGGCGAGGAACTCCGGGACCGGCACGATGTCGCAGGATTCCTTCGGCAGCCGCCCGAACCAGTTCCCCATCTCGGCCTCGGCCAGCGACAGCGCCCGGCGCGCGTCGAACATGATCTGCTCGGCGTCGTCGTAGCGCAGTGTGGGATCGTCGCGCAGCCTGCCGAACACCTCGGCGAGGTCCTCGGTACCGAACAGCCGCGCACCCACGGTGGCGTACTCCTCGCGCAGCTTCGCCAGCTCGCTGAGGCCGAGTTCGTGGATCTCCTCGGCGCCGAGATCGGGCAGCGTTGTGTGATGGCGCAGTAGCCGGCGGTAGATGTCCTCGCCGTCGGCGCCGAGCCAACACAGGCCGGGCTTGTCGTCGGACCGGCTCACCGGCAGCAGTTCGTCGCGCAGCACGTCCCGATAGACCTGGAACGCCGGCCGAATGACATCCCGTGCCACTTCGGCCAATTCGACGCGCCAGGCCGCCTCACCATCCCAGCCGTCCGGTCCGGCGAAGGTGACGAACGGGTCGGCGGTGTGGTCGGAGGCCAGGTAGCCGTCGAGCTGGTTGAGCGAGCGTTCGATGGTGATCCGCGCGGGCGAGCGTCCCGCCGCCAGACCCGACCGGAACCGTTCGACCGCCTGGCCGAGCATGTCGCCGAATTGCCGATAGCGTCGCACCAGCGCCAGCGCGTTCTCCGGCTGCGGCGCGTTGATCTGCGGCGCCACCATCAGCACCGCGGAATGCACACCGTTCATCTGGTCGGAGGCCATTTCCACCGGCCGCCATTCCAGGTGCTCGACGGCGTCGCTCAACTCGGTGCGCAGCAGACTGCGGGTGACGCGGTCGGTCGGGTTCAGCCGGTCGGAGCCGAGCGCGTCGACCGCGCGCAGCAGATCGCGCCAAGTCGACAGCAGTTGCTGCTCCGCGTCGACGGACAGATCCTCGATCCGGTCGTCGAATCGGCGGTCGCCGAGCAGGGTCGCCTCGCTCGGCGCCGCGGCAAGCACGCTGTCCCAATACCGCTCGGCCAGGCTCATCAGCTCGTCGTGACCATTCATGATCACGATCATGCCTCGAGCCCGGCCGCGCGGCACCGCGACCATCGGCCCTATCCGACGCCGAGATAGGCCGATTTCACCGCGGGATCGGTGAGCAGTTCGCCGCCGCCGCCGGATTTGGTGACCGCACCGGTCTCCATAATGTAGGCACGATGGCTGCGGGCGAGCGCCTGCTGGGCGTTCTGCTCGACCAGCAGCACGGTGGTGCCCTGCTGGTTGATCTCGCTGATGATCCGGAAGATCTGCTGGATCACCATGGGCGCCAAACCCATCGACGGCTCGTCGAGCAGCAGCAGCCGCGGCTGGGCCATCAACGCGCGGCCGATGGCCAGCATCTGCTGCTCACCTCCGGAGAGCGTGCCGCCGACCTGTTTACGTCGCTCCAGCAGCCGGGGGAACAGCTCGAACACCCACTCCAACGTCCGGTCGTACTCCGCCTTCTGCTTGAAGCCCCTTCCGTAGCACCCCATATCGAGGTTCTCCTGGACCGTCATGCCGGGGAAGACCCCGCGACCCTCCGGCGCCTGGATCAATCCGTGGGTCACGCGTTCGTGCGCTTTCATCTGGGTGATATCGCGGCCCTCGAACAGGATTCGCCCGCGGGTCAGCGGCAGCAGCCCGGACATCGCGCGCATGGTCGTGGTCTTGCCCGCACCGTTGGCGCCGAGCAGCGTCACCAGTTCGCCCTCCGCCACCCGCAGCGAGATTCCGTGCAGCGCCTGGATTCTGCCGTAGTTGACGACCATGTCCTCAACCTCGAGCAGCGCGTCGGCCGCACCGGCAGCGCGCTGATCCGGTGTGCGTAGCCGATCGGCCCGCGAGCGTGGTTGCGCCGACCCCGGCCGAGCGGAGGCACTCCGCCGCGACCGGTGCTCGGCAGAACCGGATCCCGCGCCGTCCTCGGCCGCCTCGCGCGCGGTCGAATCACCTGTGGATCCGGTCGCCTCGCTATCCGGCACACCGAGGTAGGCCGCGATCACGGCCGGGTCGTCGCGAATGTCCGCGGGCAACCCGTCGGCGATCTTTCGGCCGAACTCCAGCACCACGATCCGATCGGTCACGCCCATGACCAACCGCATGTCGTGCTCGATCAGCAGCACGGTGAACCCGTCGTCCCGGATCTTGCGGATCAGGTCCATGAGCGCGGACTTCTCGCTCGGGTTGAACCCCGCCGCCGGCTCGTCGAGGCACAGCAGCTTCGGCTCGGTGGCCAGTGCGCGAGCGATCTCCAGCCTGCGCTGGTCGCCGTAAGACAGATTGCGCGCCTTCTCCACCGCCCGCGGCGCGATGCCGACGAACTCCAGCAACGCCATGCCCCGCTCGATCGCGTCGCGTTCCTCGCGGCGATGACGCGGGGTGCGCAACACCGCGCCGGGCACCGACGTCTTGTGCCTGGCGTCGGTGCCGACCACAACGTTCTCCAGCGCCGTCATCTCGCCGAAGAGCCGCACATTCTGGAACGTGCGCGCGATCCCGAGCCGGGTGATCGCGTTGCGCTTGGTCTTGGTCAGCGGCTTCCCGTCGAAATACACCAGCCCCGCCGCTGGCTGGTAGACGCCGGTGATCGCGTTGAAGCAGGTGGTCTTTCCCGCGCCGTTGGGACCGATCAAGCCGAGGATCTCGCCGCGGCGGATCTCGAAACTCACGTCGTCGAGCGCGGTGAGGCCGCCGAACTTCACGGTGAGGCCCTCGGTCCGCAGTAGCGGAGAGCCTACGGCCGTGTCGATCTCACGATGCGGTGCGACGACTTCCGCGACCGTCTCGGCATCGGCGAGGTCTGGAATTACCGCGGTCACGTCGACCGTGCCCGCGCTCTGGACCTCGGGCTCGGGCGCGTAACCCGCCGCCATGTCCTCGTTGTCGAAAAGCGCGTCACCCGCGCCTGGCCCGGTCATCGTCCCGCTCCGATCGGCTCGCTCGCGGCCGGTCTGCGCACCGCCTGATATACCTGCCTGCCATAGGTGAGCAGCTTCTGCCGCACCGGGAACAGACCCTGTGGACGCAGAATCATCATCACCACCAACGCGATACCGAAATACAGGTACTTGAGGTCGCCCAGCGTTTGCGCGCCGCCCTTGCGGAACAGCAGCACACTGCCGAGCAGCAGCAGCCCCAGTACACCGGTGACCACCATGCCGGTGATCACCCCGCGTCGCGGCCACCCGCCGAGCCGGTCACCACACAGTTTCCATCCGACGATCAGCACGACGAACAGCACGACGTCGAGCGCCAGCAGGACGTATCCGGTCGACTCGTTACTCACCAGGTTCACCGACTGCAACCGCGCTGGCAGATAGGCGACGACGAACGCGCCGAAAATTACCCCGAGTTTGTTGCCCTGGCCGCCGATGACCACCGCGCACAGGAACAACATCGAGTTGATGATGTTGAAGCCGGTCGGATTGATGAACTGCACCTGTCCCGCGTAGATCGCACCGGACATGCCACCGACCGCTGCGCCGATCGTGAAGGCCCACAGTTTGAACTTGAACGTCGGCACCCCCATGATCTCGGCCGCGTCCTCGTCCTCGCGGATGGCGACCCACGCGCGGCCGACCCGGCT
Organism: Nocardia sp. NPDC049220; assembly: GCF_040647855.1. Lineage (NCBI taxonomy): Bacteria > Bacillati > Actinomycetota > Actinomycetes > Mycobacteriales > Nocardiaceae > Nocardia > Nocardia sp. NPDC049220. The sequence goes on along the minus strand of NZ_JBEZDA010000015.1, from coordinate 92,050 downwards.
GCGTTCCAGGTTGCCGACCAGTACCAGCACGATGATCACCAGCACCATGCCGAACCAGAACCAGTACGTGCCGTAGCTGGCGCGCTCCAGAATGTTCGCGCTGTCCGGGTTTCCGCTGTTGCCACCGGAGAACACACCTTCCGGCCTGCTCTCCGACGCGCCGATGTGCGGATAGGCAACGCCGGACAAGCCGAGGCTGCCGTTGGTGAGGTCGGTGAGATTTTCGGCGAGCAATCGGACGATCTCACCGAAGCCGAGCGTCACGATCGCCAGATAGTCCCCACGCAGCCGTAGCGTTGGCGAACCGAGGACCAGACCGGAAACGGCGGTTACCACCACCGCGATCGGCAGGCACGCCAGCCAGGCCCACTTCGAATCCAGCCAGCCGCCGTCGGTCTGGTTCCACGGACTGTTGGGGCTGGTGAGCAAGCCGACGGTGTAGGCGCCGACCGCGTAGAAACCGACATAGCCGAGGTCGAGCAAACCTGCCTGCCCGACCACCACATTGAGACCGATGGCCAGCAGCGCGTACATCGCCACCTGCGCCATCACCAGGCCGAAGTTGTAGGACGGGGTGTTCAACAGCGGTGGGGGGAACACCGGCAATAGCGCGAGCAGGAGCAGGAACGGGACGCCGACGCCCCACTGCGCGGGCCTGCTCAGGCCTTCCCACCAGGTGCGCAGCGCGTCACCGAGGCCGCGGCGCGCGGTTTCCGGCGCGGAGGCCTTCGTAGTCGTTGCGGTCATGCGCGTGCCCTTCCGAGACTTTCGCCGAGGATGCCGGTCGGGCGAACCATCAGCACCAGGACGAGCACCGCGAACGCGACCACGTCACGCCACTCGGTGCCGAACAGGATCTGGCCGTACTGCTCGACGACGCCGAGTATCAAGCCACCGAGCAGTGCGCCCCGCAGGTTGCCGATTCCGCCGAGCACCGCGGCGCTGAACGCCTTGATGCCGAGGATGAACCCGCCGGAGTAGATGATCCCGTTCGGGATCTTGAGCGTGTAGAGCATCGCCGCCGCGCCCGCGAGCACGCCGCCGATCAGGAAGGTCAGCATGATGACCCGCTCCCGCGACACGCCCATCAGCGTCGCGGTGTCGGGGTCCTGGGCCACCGCACGGATGCCGCGGCCGAACTTGGTCCGGTTGATCAGGATCTCGGTGACGATCGCCAGCACCACCGCGGCGATCACGATGAGCAGCATGATGTTGGTGACGTCCGCCCCGCCGAAGCTGAATTGCACGGTGGGCTCGACCAGACGAATCGCTTGCTGCGCGTTGGTGCCACCGAGATCGGGGCGGACCTTCGGCAAGACGAAGTGCAGAAGCTCCTGCAACACGAACGACATGCCGATCGCGGTGATCAAAAAGCTCAGCGGTTTGGCGCCACGCCTGCGCAACGGGCGATAGGCCACCCGTTCCAATCCGACGGCCGCGCCACCCGATACCACCATGCCCACGACCATCGCCAGCCCGAGATAGACGACCGTCAACACGACGCCCTGGGTGTAGACATCGGGGCTCGCGACGAATCCGAAGATCATCAAGCCGATCAGTTGCCCGAACAAGCCGAGCATGAATATCTCCGAATGGGCGAAATTGATCAGCCGCAATACGCCGTAGACCAAGGTATAACCCACGGCGACCAAGGCATAGATCGCGCCATAGGTCGCTCCGTCGACGGTCAGTCGCCAGAAACTATCGATCAACCCGTGGTAGTTGAAGTCGATCGAGCCGCCGGCGAGTTGTATCACGCCGGCCGATGCCATTGTTTTCATTTTGTTCAGCCCTCATCCGATCGCCCACCGGACCGCAGCACGTACCGGAATTCACTCGGTACGTGCTGCGGTCCGGAATCCGGGCTACTTGACCTCGTACACCCAGATCAGCGCGTTCGACAGTTCGCCGTTGGGGTCCCACTTGTACTGACGCGCGAGGCCGGCACCGTCGTACGTCCGCACGAATTCGAGCAGCTCGGGGCGGGTCGCGTTGCCACCGTCGATGCCCTTGGCCAGTACCGTGGCCAGGTCGTATGCCTCGACCGAGTAGACGCCCGGCGCCTGACCATTGAGCGCCTGGTAATCCTTGGCGAATTTCTCCGGCGCCGGACCACACGGGCACGACAGCTTCGCGCCCTTGGCGGCGCTACCGGCCTGAGCGACGAACTGAGGGTCGTTGGTGCCGTCGGCGGAGACGAAGACCGCCTTCACACCGCCGGACTTCAACTGCTGGGCCAGCGGAGCTGCCTCGGAGTAGTACCCGGAATAGAAGATAGCGTCCGGATTCGCGGCCGCCACCTTGGTCACCGTCGCGGAGAAGTCCTTGTCACCCTTCTTGATGCTGGCGGCGCACGCCGGGTCGGCGGCAGAACCCAGTCCGTCGGTGATCGACTTCGCCAGACCGGTGCCGTAATCGGTGTTGTCCTGGATGACGCAGACCTTCTTGTAGCCTGCCGTGTTGACCAGGTACTTCGCCACCGACGGGCCCTGCACGTCGTCATTGGCCAGACCGCGGAAGAAAGTGTTCCAGCCGTTCTGGGTCAGCGTCGCATTGGTTGCCGACGAGGTCACCGCCACCAGACCCGCGTCGCTGAGGATCTTGCCGGTCGCCTTCGTCTCCCCAGAGAACGCGGGGCCGACCAGGCCGATGATCGACTTGTCGTTCACGATCTGCGGAATCACCTGGGTGGCCTTCTGCGGGTCGCCCTCGGTGTCGAACTGCCTGAGCTCGATCTTGCAGCCAGGGTTGGCCTTGTTGTGCTGGTCCAGCGCGAGCTTGACACCGTTCACGATGTTGATGCCCAGTGCGGCGTCCGGGCCGGTCAGTGCACCCGCCATGGCGATGGCGGCGCCAGGGGCGCAGGCCGCCTTGCCGTCGCCGGCGGGATCTGCCGCCTTGGCCGCATCGGCCTTCGGCACCCCCTGGCCCTGCTGGTCGACCTGCAAAACCGGCTGGATGGACAGACCACCCGCGCCGCTGGTCCCCAACGACTCCGAACCGCTGCTCGTTGATTTGTCACTACAACCTGTCAGCACCAGTGCGGCGGCAGCGCCGACGACCAGAAAACCTCGCATCGTACGACTCCGGCATGTCGAACTACGCACGTTTCACCTCTACGTTCTGTGCTCCCCCGGGATCACCGAGGAGGCCGACCACGTCAGCCCGGTCAGAACATAGCGTTGGTGCGTTATTTCCGCATCACATCCGGATCATGGATGTGACATCACGGCGAATTCTTCTTTAAGTTCATGTTTCGTGGATGTTAAATCCGGGTCGGCCGAAGCCAATGTCACTGCGGAGCCAAGTTCTCCAGCACGACCTCCGCGACCGCTTTCATCGTGGTCCGCCGATCCATTGCCGTGCGCTGAATCCACTTGAAAGCCTGTGGCTCCGTCAAACCCTGCGTCTGCATCAGCACACCTTTGGCGCGCTCCACCAGCTTGCGCGTCTCCAGCCGCTCGGCAAGATTCGCCACCTCGCTTTCCAACGCGGTGATCTCATGGAATCGGCTCGCCGCCAATTCGATGGCGGGCACCAGATCCGACTTCGTGAACGGTTTCACCAAATAAGCCATCGCCCCCGCGTCACGCGCCCGCTCCACCAGATCACGCTGACTGAACGCGGTCAAAATGACTACAGGCGCAACACGTTTCGACGCGATCTCCGCCGCCGCGTCGATACCGTCCCGGCGCGGCATCTTCACATCCATGATGACCAGATCCGGCCGGTGCTCCACCGCGAGATCGACCGCCTGCTGGCCATCGCCCGCCTCGCCGACCACCTGATAACCCTCTTCGGTCAGCATCTCGACCAGATCCATACGGATGAGCGCTTCATCCTCGGCGACGACGACCCGCTTCGTACCGGCGTCTCGCTTCGTGCCGGCGCCCCCGGCTGCTGTGCTCATAGATAGACCCCTCTGGTTCGATGCCTGTCCCGACCCACCGTAAGGCGGCGGCGATGCCAGCACGGCCAACCGTCCGGGGCTGTCGAGTGATGTAAAGAGTACCTTTCACTCGGGCATGGACCGCATATACCCTGCGCAAACCGCGCGCTCACGCCGCGAAGAACAGCCCATTCGCTTCCGACCCGCAGTACCCGCTATAGTTTCCAACCGGTGCGCCGAGTTGGCGGAACTGGCAGACGCGACGGTCTCAAAAACCGTTGTCCGAAAGGACGTGTGGGTTCGAGTCCCACACTCGGCACCACGGTGAAACGCAGCTTCCGCGATCGCCACTCCACTCATCCGGTCACGTGGTCCACAGCTGCGACGACTCCGGCATTCATAGCGTCGGCCACGGTGTCGCAAGCTTCTGAACACATGTCCGCAAAGGTCCGACGTCGAGGTCTTGTGTCCGGGCAGCCGCTGAACGACCTCGATGTTTCGCCCCCGCATTGATCATCGGCGACGCAGTGGTATGGCCCCGCGGTGCCGGTGTTCTGATCTTGGGCTGACGAGAGTCCCGCGTCACGTACCTGAGCGGTCTGCGGATCGCAGCGATTCTCGGCGCGTCCGACGTCACTGCGGCGGCGCGAAGAACTCGAGTGCGATGCCGTCCGGGTCGCGGAAGCTCAGCGCCGAGCCGTAGCGCGCGTCCACGATGCCCTCGTGCTCGATGCCCAGCTCATCGAGCCGCGTGGCCCACTTGTCCAGATCGGCGCGGTTCGCACAGCCGAAGCCGACATGGTCGAGGCCGACGCGGAACTCGCTGAACTTCTCGTCGGGGGCAGGATGGTCATGCTGGTGGATGCCGAATATCGTGCCACTGTCCAGCATCCAGACGAGATGCCGGAAACCGGCATCCGTATGCTCGTCCACCGCGGGCTCGGAGCCCAGCACAGTGCGGTACCAGGGGCCACTGACGTCGATATCGCGAACCGTGACCGCTACATGATTGAGTCCCGGAAAAATCATCGGTCCTACACCTCCTTGAATTTCCGTCGGCCGCGCACGCGCGGGCCGGATGCGATCAGCTGGCAGCTGATGATCGATCTTTGTCACGGCTTCGCCATCGGCGACCTCTCGATGAATCAACAGTCCGTGGTGCGGAATTCTTCCGATAACTTGTCGCCTCATCTCGGCATACCCTCATCACGTACGGGTGAGTCAGGTTGGCTTAGCGCCGCTGTTGAATATCCAGCGTCTCGCGACGTGGTACTGGCAACGATCGGCGAAAATGTTTGTTTGGCGCGTCCGGCTGAATATGAATGCGCGTGACTATCGAGTTCGGAGCGGGCCAGGCCGAGCCGAACGACACGTGCGGAACTGCCATGTTCGGGCCGGCGAGGCTCGGCCGGGCGCTTGCGTGCGGGACACGTCGGTCTGGGGGTCGGGTTCGAGCGAAAGTTATTCCTACCGAACCAATTCGGCCGCTGGATCGTTGTCCTGCGTAGAGTGGGCGGTAGATGCACGTTCAGCGGAGGTTTACGATGCGAGTGAACCGGACTACCGTCGATTTGTCCGGCTATCCAGACCTGGTTGTCATCTACCTGGGAATGCGAGTCAGACGGCCCCGGGGTGTGCTGCGGTTGCTGGGGCTCGGACCCAAACTCTATCGCTCGCACCAGGATCGACCGGATGGGCTGCTCCTGCACGAAGACATCATCTGGGCTTTGCTCCCACCGCACTGGGGGGCGCGTCAGTATTGGCGCGACCTCGACAGCCTCGAGGCGTGGACCCGCTCCGCACCGCACCGGGACTGGTGGCAACGGTTCCTGCACGACTCCGGCGGCACCGGATTCTGGCATGAGGCATACTTCGCGCGCGGCGGAATCGACGCCATGTACGACGACATGGACGCCTCGACCGGGCTCGCGAGGTTCGCGCCCGTAATCGGCTCCCGCGGGCGGATGTTCTCCACCCGGGGACGCGTCGAGAACAAACCGGCCACCCTCGCACCCGTGGTAGCCGAATCCGCGTTGTACGGCATCGAATCCGAGTCGGAGCCCACCCAGGCGGAATAATACGAATTCGCCATCTGGGCATTCGAACACCGACATCCCACAGTGACCGACGTCGCAGGCCGCGGGCCGAAAGTAGGACGGCTAGTGTACGGCGGGCAACCAGCAGATGAATATGCATTCCCACTACTGGGATCAGGTGCTTCAAGAGGTTCTGATATGGTCCGCGCCGTTTATCGTGTCCGGTATGCACGTCCTGTTCGTCTGCAACGGCAACGTCTGCCGTTCGGTGATTGCCGAGCGTCTCACGCGCGCCCTCGCGGTCGAACACGGTCTGCCCCACCTCACCGCCGAGAGCGCGGGCACCCGCGCGCTGGTGGGCTTCCCGGTCGAGCCGCTCGCCGCGCAGGCCATCATCGGGCTCGGCGCCGACCCCGGTGATTTCCGAGCCCGCCGCCTGACGCCCGCGATGATCGACGATGCCGACCTGATCCTCACGATGACCGAGAAGATCCGCGACCACACGATCGACCTGGGCTTCGATGCGCGGCGGCGCACGTTCACGCTGGTGGAAGCGCACCGGATCGCACACGTCACCGACGCCAGGACGGTCGGCGAACTACACCGGGCGCGCAACAATCTGACGCTGGTCGGGCGGGAGAATATCGCTGATCCCGTCGGATTGTCGGCCCCAGCGTTCTGCGAGGTCGGAGACCGCATCGCCGAGGCGCTCATCCCACTACTCTTGGCGCTCGCCGCCCATGAGCAACCGCGAACGCACGAGGACGATGACCGGGCCGGGCTGGCGATCCGCCCCGGCGCGGGACCCGCGCCGCTGGCAGTCTTCCTTGCCGCGCAACGCACGCACTGACCCGCTTCGACATTGTCGAATTCATCGGGTGCCATCCACGTCACCACGAGATTGTGTTTAATTCGAGTCCGAAGGGTTTACACTCCCGCGGACAGCAACTTCCACCGTTGATGCTTCGACACACGACAGGAATCAGACATGCCGAAACGAATTTCGGATGTTTCGCTCCATGTTTATGTGCGACCGGATTCCCTCGAACGCGTCGTCGAGACGGTGCGCGAGGTGGTGGACGAACACCTCGCCGACCGCGACGTGTTCGCCTGGCGCTTCACCCTGCCGGTCGACCCCGACGACCCGGCACACATCACCCTCGAAACCCGCTGGCGCACAGAACATCTCGGCCGAGCAGCACAGAACTGGGTCACCTACGAGATCGCGCTCAGCCTGGTCGGCGCACCGGATCAGCTGACCGACGACGACATGGCCACACTGGAACGGCAACTGCTGCAAGGGATCTACGCCGTCGCACAGACCGAACCGGGCCAGGAAATCCCGGTCTCGATCCGTGCCTCGCAACGCACCGACGTCGACCTCGACATCAATCTCGAACTGCTGTAGCGACTCCCGCTCCCCGAACTCCGCTAACGCGAAGGGAAGTGGCGGATCAGCCCCTCCTGCACCGTGGTAGCGAGCAGTTCGCCACAGCGGGAGTAGAACCGTCCGGTGGCCAAGCCGCGGGAACCAGCCGCCACCGGGGACTCGGTGGCATACAGCACCCACTCGTCGAAGCGGAAGGGACGGTGGAACCAAATCGAGTGATTGACCGTCGCCGCCACGATCCGATCCAGCCCCCACGAAAGCCCGTGTGTGGTGATGATCGAGTCCAGCACGGTGGTGTCGGAGGAATAGCCAAGCGTCGCCACGTGAATCAGCGGATCGTCGGGCAGCCTGCCATCCGCGCGCATCCACACCCGGTTGTGGTTGAGCCGCTCCCCCGTGCCCTTCAAAATCCAGGCCGGGTCGTTGGTGTAGCGCATGTCGATCGGATGCGGCGCCTTGATAAACATCTCCAGCTTGTCCTCCAAGCCTTCGAAGCTCTCCTCCACCCGCAGCAGCGACTCCGGATCGGGCACCTCGGGCCGCGCGTGCGCGTGCTCCAGTCCCTTACCCCAGTCCTGGAACGCGGCGAGCATCACGAACAGCTCCTGGCCGTCCTGGCTGGCGGTCACCGTGCGGTTGGCGAACGCGCGGCCGTCCCGATGCCGGTCCACCCGGTACTCGATCGGCTTCTTCACATCGCCGCCGCGGACGAAATGCGCGTTCACCGCATGCACCGGACGGTCACCGACCGTCCGGCCCGCCGCGATGATCGCCTGCGAGACGAGCTGACCGCCGAACGTCCGGCTCCACACCTTCTCCGGGTGCTGACCGACGAACACGTCCTCGTCCATCTGCTCCAGATCCAGCAAGCCGAGCAGCACGTCCAGGTCGGAGCGCTGTGCGGGCGGCTCCTGGATGCCGACGGGACTGCTCAGGGAAGCACTCACTAATGGTCCTCCTCACCGATTCGGTGCACGTGGATCAGGTTGGTGGAGCCGACGGTACCCGGCGGCGACCCGGCCACGATGACCACGAGGTCACCCTTCTGGTATCGCTCCATCGACAGAAGTGCTACATCGACCTGGTGGATCATCGCATCGGTGCTGTCCACGGTGGGCACGATGAAGGTCTCCGTGCCCCAGGTCAAGGCGAGCTGACTGCGCACATCCGGCAGCGGCGTGAACGCCAGCAGCGGCAGCGGGGTGTGCAACCGCGCCAAACGGCGCACCGTGTCACCGGACTGGGTGAACGCTACCAGGGCCTTGGCGTTCAGCCGCTCCCCGATGTCGCGGGCGGCGTAGGAGATCACGCCGCGCTTGGTCCGCGGCACATGGGTCAGCGGCGGGACCCTGGTCGACTCGGTCTCCACCGCGTGCACGATGCGCGCCATCGTGCGCACCGTCTCGATCGGGTACTTGCCTACCGACGTCTCTCCCGACAGCATCACCGCGTCCGCGCCGTCGAGCACCGCGTTCGCCACGTCCGACGCCTCGGCGCGGGTCGGGCGGGAGTTCTCGATCATCGACTCCAGCATCTGGGTCGCCACGATGACCGGCTTGGCATTCTCCCGAGCCATTTGGATGGCGCGCTTCTGCACGATCGGCACCTGCTCCAGCGGCAGCTCGACGCCGAGGTCGCCACGGGCGACCATGACCGCGTCGAAGGCCAGCACGATGGCCTCCAGGTTGTCGATCGCCTCCGGCTTCTCCAACTTGCCGATGACCGGCACTCGGCGGCCCAGCCGGTCCATCACGTCGTGGACCAACTCGACGTCGGACGGGGACCGCACGAATGACAGCGCGATGAAATCGACGCCGAGGTTCAGCGCGAATTCCAAATCCTCGATGTCCTTCTCCGACAGCGCGGGCACCGACACATCCATGCCGGGCAGCGAGACGCCCTTGTTGTTGGAGACCGGACCGCCTTCGGTCACCCGGCAGACGACGTCGTTGCCGTCGACACGGATCACGGTCAGCCCGACCTTGCCGTCGTCGACCAGTAGGCGGTCACCGGACTTGGCGTCGGCGGCCAGTTCCTTGTACGTGGTGGACACCCGGTCGTGGGTCCCGTCGACGTCGTCGACGGTGATGCGGACCTCTTCACCCGTCGCCCAGACGGTCTTGCCCTCCAGGAAGCGGCCGAGGCGGATCTTCGGACCCTGAAGGTCGGCCAGAATGCCGACCGCTCTGCCGAGGTGATCGGAGGCCTGCCGCACCTTTTTGTAGTTTTCAGCGTGATCCGCGTGTTCGCCGTGGCTGAAGTTCAGCCGAGCCACGTCCATGCCGCTCTCGACGAGTTCGCGGATACGGTCCTCGGTGGCAGTAGCCGGGCCGAGCGTGCACACAATCTTCGTCCGTCGCATCACGGGTAGAGCCTAGTCCCGCCCGGTGCCCGGGTCCTGCCCTGGCCTGGGTGAAACCTCGATGAAATCTATGTACCGAGCGCTGCGCAGACGCCAGCAACCGGCACTCAACGCGCGACGTGGCGCGCCAGGCGCGTTTCCAGCCGGGTCTGTCCGAATCCGAGGATCAGGCAGATCACCCAGTAGTACAGCGCCGCGACCCCGTAGAGCGCGAAGAAATCGAACGTCGGCGCCGCCGCCAACTGCGCGACCCGCAACAACTCGGTCACCAAGATGGTCGAGGCCAATGAGGTCTCTTTCACCAAAGAGATCAGCGTGTTGGACAGCGGCGGCACCGCGATCCGCGATGCCTGCGGCAGGATGATCAACCGCATCATCATCGGATACGACATGCCGAGCGCCTTGGCCGCTTCCCATTGCCCGCGCGCGACGCTGAGAATGGCGGCCCGCACCACCTCGGCGGCGTAGCCGCCGACATTGAGGCTGAACGCGATCACCGCCGCGGGGAACGGGTCGATCACAATGTGGAATTGCGGCAACGCATAGAACACGATGAACAGCTGGACCAGCAGCGGCGTGCCGCGAATGATCGAGATATAGAACCGGGCAGCCGCCGACAACGGCCACACCGGGGACATTCTGGCCAGCGCGACGAACAGCGCGATCGCCACGCCGATGGCGAAACTGATCGCCGTCAGCGGAATCGTCTTGGTGATGGTGGCCTGCAGCATCGGCCAGAGGTTGTCCCAGATGAGGTCTCTGGTGGCGGGGTGCATCTCAGTATCCGCTACTGGCTGACGTCGGTACCGAAATACTTCTCGGAGATCTTCGCCAGGGTGCCGTCGGCACGCAACTTGTCCAAAGCCATGTCCACCTCGGTGACCACCGCATCGCCCTTCCGAGCCACGAACGCCTGCCTGGTCACGGCTCCGGGCCTACCCGCGACCTGCACGCTGGTGTCGCCGGTCTTCTTCATGTATTCGGCGACGACGAGACTGTCGTTGACGGTGGCGTCGACGCGGCCGGCCTTGAGCAGCTGGATGGCCTGCACGAAGCCCTCCACGGCCTCGATCCTCGCGCCCGCTTCGGCGGAGACCGTCGTCCAGTTGCTGACGGCCACCTGCGCGCAGGTTTTGCCTTTGAGATCGGCGAGGGTGGAGATGGCGGTGTTGTCGGCGCGAGTGACGATCACGCCCGTCGAAGTGGTGTACGGCATGGACAGCGCGTACTTGGCCGCGCGCTCCTCGTTCACCGTCACCTGGTTGGCGACCAGGTCGAAACGCTTGGACTCCAGACCGGCGAAGATGGCTTCCCACGGCGTCTGCACGAACTCGACCTTCTTGCCGAGCCGGTCCCCGACCGCCTGGGCCACGTCGACGTCGTAGCCGCTGAGCTTGCCGTCGGCGCCCTGGAAGGTGAAGGGTGCATATACACCCTCGGTGCCGACCTTGAGCACGTTCGGGTCGCTACCCGCGCAAGCGGTGAGTCCGCCGGCGGCGACCACGGCGAGCATTGCGACGACGAACAGCTTGCGGCGCATAGCGATTCCTATCTTCGGTGCGTGGAACTCCACACAAAGCAAATCCGGCTCATGCTACGCCCGCATCTTTGGAGTGGACAGGGTTCTCATCGTGCGCACAGGATCATCCCACGGCTGGCACCAGGAAGGGCGGGCGCATCGCGCGCCCGCCCTCCGGTTCATCTCGCCGCCATCGTGATCAGTCGCGCAGCGGTAGCCCGTTGCTGTCGGGCACCTTGCCCACGAGGATCATGATGCCGTCGATCAGGCCCCAGATGCTGCCTAGACCACAGGTCACGATGGTGACCAACAGCTGGGCGACCCCGAGACCGTTGTAGCCGAGGTAGAAGCGGCCGACGCCGAAACCACCGAGGAAGATTTGCAGCAGACCCGCGATCAACTTCTGCTTGTCCGACAGTGGCACACCGTAGGGATCGCGGCCCCATGGCGCTTCCGGGTCGTTCGGGTTGTAGCCTTGCGGACCACCGTAGTACGGCGCCGGCGGGTAGCCACCCGGCTGCTGACCGTATGGGCCAGCGGGCTGGCCGTATTGCGGCTGGCCGTAAGGGCCGGTCGGCGGACCGTACTGCGGCTGGCCATAGGGGCTTGGCGGCGGAGTGTGCTGCGGTTGGTCGTAGGCACCCGGCGCAGGGCTGTACTGCGGCGGGCCATCAGGGCCGGACGGCGGTGTGTACTGCGGCTGGCTCGGCGTATCCTGCGGTTTGCTCAGATCCGGACCCGTACCGGGTGTGCCGTATTGTGGCCCACCTGCTCCTGGGTTCTGCTGGTAAGGGTCGGTCACTCATGTCCTCCTCATAGTGCGGGCACCCTGTTCTCGGCCCCCGGTCTTGATGAACCGCCGAATTGCTGCTCGCGACGGATCACGAGTCATTGTTGCCGGGTCGACCGGTTTGTCGCACCCGGCCGACCCGCCACGAAGGGTAATCGCGACAGATCGCAGGTTCGTTGCCACAGGCGAGATCTCGGCATCGGCGGTGCCGAGTCCACGCGTCAGCTGGTTTCCCACCGAAGTGCGGCTCGCACCGCACGAGATCAGCCGTTGCCGGTATTCGCGTTGCCGGACTCCGCATTTCCGGACTTGTCTCGGTCGGACTCGGCTTTGTCGAACTCGCTCTTGCCGGACTCGGCCGCTCCGGACTCCGCCTTGCCTGCAACGGATTCGACGGACTTCCCGGAGTCGGTGACGTCTCCGGACCGGACCGCCCCGGCCTCGGCAGGCTTGCTCGCCGTCGACGCGCCATCGGTCTGCTCACCCGACTCGGCCGTGGCAGTCCCGGCCTCGGATTCGCTCTCGTCCTCGCCCGCGGCGGCATCCACGTCCTCGTCCGCGCCGCCGGCGCCCGAAGGTGGCTGCTCCGACGGGACCTCGGCGCCGGCGACCCGCAGCGCACCGATCTGCCATGGCCACGGGCGCGGGCCCACGCTCGGCTGCAACTGCTCGGCGGTCTCCCGACCCTTTGTCGCGAAAACGAAATAGGCGATGGCGGCCAGGAACACCAACGCGGAGGTGAACGAATTGATCCGGATACCGACGATCTTGGTCGCCTCGTCGTCACGCATCAACTCGACGAAGAAGCGCCCGAAGCAGTAGCCGGCGACGTACAGCGCGAACAGACGGCCGTGCCCGATCTGGAAGCGCTTGTCCACGAACACCAGTGCCGCGACCACGAGCAGATTCCAGACCAGTTCGTAGAGGAAGGTGGGGTGCACGATCTTGTCGACTACGCCGGTCGAGACGCCGTTCATCAGGTCGAGTCGGCCGTCGGCATCGACCCTGCGGAAGATCTGCAGCCCCCACGGCAGGTCGGTTTCGCGGCCGTACAACTCCTGGTTGAAGTAGTTGCCGAGCCTGCCGATGGCCTGGGCGAGCAGGATCGGCGGCGCGACCGCATCGCCCAACGCGGGCAACGGGATTCGGTACATTCGACAGCCGATCCACGCGCCGACGCCACCGAGCAGCACCGCGCCCCAGATGCCGAGTCCACCCTGATAGATCTTCAGCGCGTCGATCGGATGCCCGGTCGCGCCGAAGTACTTCTGCCAGTCCGTGGCCACGTGGTAAAGCCGGCCGCCGACAAGGCCGAACGGCACCGCGAACATCGCGACGTCCAGGATCGCGCCAGGGTTCCCGCCGCGTTCACGCCAGCGCCGCTCGCCCCACCAGATCGCGATGATGATGCCGACGATGATGCAGAGGGCGTAGGCCCGCAACGGGAACGGCCCGAGATGCCAGACACCCTGCGAGGGGCTGGGGATGTAGGCCAGTACGGCGCCGCTTACGCTACCGTCGGCCAGGACACTGTCTGCCAGGACTCGTAAGGTCACGGGGCCACCGTAGCGGAGATCCGCAAACGCGCTGCGACCACCGCACCACGGTTGTCGAGGCAAGGCTCAGCACTACGACACCGAGCGCGCAGAGCAGGGCCGGGGCGACCGGCTGATCGCTGGTGTCGAGGGCTACCACTGACGCCACGGCGAAGAATAGGACGACGGTCGCGGCGGGAGCTTCTCATGCTGCTGCTCGAGGCACAACCGGTCATACGACGGCGGTGGCGATATGGTTCATCGCCTCCCGCGCCGACTACGGTGCGACGGTTGCCGAGCGCACGCCCTGGGCCAATTCCGCAGTGAGCGCGCGGACCGCCTCCATCCCCTCGCCCACGGCGCTCACCAGCGCCGAACCGACGATGACCCCATCCGCGTACGAAGCGATCTCGGCGGCCTGCGCCCCCGATCGCACGCCGAGCCCGACACCGATCGGGATGTCGGAGTGGGCTCGGATACGCGCGCACAGGGCGGGCGCGGCCGAGGACACCGCGTCGCGGGCACCGGTCACACCCATCGTCGAAGCCGCGTACACGAAGCCGCTGCTGGCTTCGAGCGTCTTCACCAGTCGTTCCTCCGTGGACGACGGCGCGACCAGGAAGATGCGGTCCAGATTGTGGGTGGCCGAGGCGACGAACCAGTCGTCGGCCTCCTCCGGGATCAGGTTCGGGGTGATGACTCCCGCGCCGCCCGCGGCAGCCAGATCCCGGGCGAAGCGATCCACGCCGTACTGGAGCACCGGGTTCCAGTAGCTCATCACCACGGCCTTGCCTCCGGCGCCGTTGATGGCCTCGACCACGGAAAATACGTCGCGTACCCGGACGCCACCGCGCAATGCCTGCTCGGCGGCGGCCTGGATGGTCGGGCCATCCATCACGGGGTCGGAGTAGGCGACGCCGACTTCGACGATGTCGCAACCGGATTCGACCATCGCACGCACGACCTCGATCGAGCCGGCCAGGTCAGGGAAGCCCGCGGGCAGATAGCCGATCAGCGCGGCGCGTCCGTCGGCGCGGCAGGACGCGAAGGTGTCGGCCAGACGCGACTGCTGACTCACGATTCGGCCTTGCCCGCGCTCGGCGCCGTCAGCGTGGTTCGCTTGCTCACTATGCTTCCTCCGGCTCGGTTTCTTCGAACAGCCCGAACCATCGTGCTGCTGTGTCCATGTCCTTGTCGCCTCGGCCGGACAGGTTCACTAGGATGATCGCGCCGGGGCCGAGTTCCTTGCCGAGCCGCAACGCGCCAGCCACCGCGTGCGCCGATTCGATCGCCGGGATGATGCCCTCGCTGCGGCTGAGCAACAGCAGCGCGTCCATCGCCTCGGTGTCGGTGATCGGCCGGTACTCGGCGCGGCCGATGTCCTTGAGGTAAGCGTGCTCGGGGCCCACACCCGGGTAGTCCAGGCCCGCCGAGATCGAGTGCGACTCGATGGTCTGGCCGTCCTCGTCCTGCAGCAGGTAGGAGTACGCGCCCTGGAACGCGCCCGGCGTGCCACCGGTGAAGGTGGCGGCGTGCCGACCGGTGTCGACGCCGTCACCGGCGGCCTCGTAGCCGATCAGACGGACCTGAGGGTCGTCGAGGAAGGCGTGGAAGATACCGATGGCGTTGGAACCGCCGCCGACACAGGCGGTGACCGCGTCGGGTAGCCGCCCGGTCGATGCGAGCACCTGGGCCCTGGCCTCCATGCCGACGATCCGCTGGAAATCACGCACCAGCATGGGGAACGGGTGCGGACCCGCGGCGGTGCCGAAACAGTAGTAGGTGTTGTCGGCGTTGGTCACCCAGTCACGCAATGCCTCGTTGATGGCGTCCTTGAGGGTCTGCGAGCCGGTGGTCACCGAGATCACCTCGGCACCGAGCAGCCGCATGCGCGCGACGTTCAGCGCCTGGCGTGCGGTGTCGACGGCGCCCATGTAGACGACACAGTCCAAGCCCAGCAACGCGCAGGCGGTCGCCGTGGCCACGCCGTGCTGGCCCGCACCGGTCTCGGCGATCACCCGAGTCTTACGCATTCGTTTGGCGAGCAGGGCTTGCCCGAGCACATTGTTGATCTTGTGCGAACCGGTGTGGTTCAAGTCCTCGCGCTTGAGCAGGATGCGCGCGCCACCCGCGTATTCGGCAAGGCGTCGGCACTCGAACACCGGCGAGGGACGGCCGGTGTAGTCGCGCTGCAGCCGGTCGAGTTCGTTGAGGAAGGAGTCGTCGAGGCGGGACTTCTCGTACTCGGCGGTGACCTCCTCGATCACCGCCATCAGCGCCTCGGGGACGTGCCTGCCGCCGTAGACGCCGAAGTGCCCGCCCGCATCCGGCTCATGGCCGCTGCGCTGAGCAACGCCCTCGCTCGCTCGGGGAAGGGTGGCCACAGCCTTCACCGGCCCCGCCGCGCCGGTTTCGGGCACGAAGGATGGGTGCCCGCGGTCACCAGCTCGGATACCGCCGCGCGTGGATCGCCGCTGGTCACCAAGCCCTCGCCGACGAGGACAGCGTCCGCACCCGCACCCGCGTAAGCGAGCAGGTCGGCGGTGCCGCGAATGCCGGATTCCGCGATCCGGATGACTTCGGTGGGCAGCCCGGGCGCGATGCGAGCGAACACGTCCCGGTCGACCTCGAGCGTCTTGAGGTTGCGGGCGTTCACGCCGATCACCGAGGCACCCGCCTCGAGCGCGCGATCGGCCTCCTCCTCGGTGTGCACCTCGACCAGCGCGGTCATGCCCAGCGACTCGGTGCGGTCGATCAGCGAGGACAACACATCCTGCTCCAGTGCCGCGACGATCAACAGGATGACATCCGCGCCGTGCGCACGCGCCTCGTGGATCTGGTACGGGCCGACGACGAAATCCTTGCGCAGGATCGGAATGTTCACCGTCGCGCGGACCGCGTCCAGATCATCGAGCGATCCATTGAAGCGGCGGCCTTCGGTGAGCACACTGATGATCCGGGCTCCGCCGTCCTCGTAGGCCTTGGCCAGGCTCGCCGGGTCCGGGATGTCCGCGAGATCGCCCTTGGACGGACTGGCCCGCTTGACTTCGGCGATCACGCCGATGCCGTCTTCGAGGAGCGCGGCGCGGGCGTCCAGCGGCGCGACCGCCGCCGCGGCGGCGGCCTTGACCGCCTGGAAGTCGAGAAGGGTTTCCCGAGCGGCCACATCCGCGCGGACCCCGTCGAGAATCGAGTCGAGTACCGTCATCTGGCTCGAATCCTTTCTGGGGAGACGGACTTGCTACCTGAGAATCCCCCCAGGCGCTGTCTCACCGATGCTGTCAAAGAATAAATGGACGTACCGGCCGCGTTTGCGCCGGGGTTTGTCTTGGACCACGCGGACCGACCCGGCACAAGGTAATACCCGCCACAGCCGCCGTGCGAGGACCGTTCAGCCGCCATATCGGCCGACCTCACCACGATCCGGATCGCCCGGACGCGCCGACTCCTCGGTCGGATCGGTACCCGCGTCCAGCGCGTCCCACAGCACACGCTCGGACAGCTGTGGTGACGACTCGTCGCCCACACTCGGCGCACGGCGCTGCCTGACCTGCGCGGTAGCGGCGGCGCGCCGGAACACCGGGTTGTCGTACTTGCCGGACAGCCGCGCCGCTTCGGCGGGCATGCGCGCCGACATCACGCCCGCCGCGAAGGCGGCAACCGCGCCGAGCAACGCGAGGACAGCCGGGAACGCCGACGTGGTCGCCGCACCGACCTGTGCCCTGGCCGGGAGTTCGGCGAGTTTCGCGGCCCGGGTTGCGATCGCGCCGGAGTGGGTCAGCAGCGCGAACGCCGGCACCGCGGCCACCGCGGCGACCAAGGCGATGAGTACGCCGACCGCTCGGCGTAGCCACCCCTTGCTGGCCAGCACGGCCGCGATCGAGGCAAGCAGCACCAGCGCCAACGGAGTCAACGCGCCGAACCACACGCCGCCGGTCACGTGGTCGGTGCGCGGTTGGGTGAGGCCGTCGGAGGAGGTGACCGTCACCCAGGTCATCCGAGCCGAACCCCAGAGGGCGGCAGCCGAGAGGGCGAGCAATACGACGAGACCGACCGGGTATTTACGGTGCGAGCGTGCGCCCGGGTCGACCGTTGCTGCTCGGGAATCGTCCGCCGACGACTGGACGGATGCCCGCCCGGCCTCGCCGATCGCCTCGGTCGCCCGCGCCCGAACCGGACCCGACTCGTCGGTGGATTCAGCTGTCATCGAGATCCGCCGTTCGCCGCACGGGGTTCTGCGCCGTAGGCCCGGACCGTCTCGGCCGCCGCGATCGCTTTCAACACCGCCATCGCCTTGTTCCGCGATTCGACGTCTTCGTAGTTCGGGTCCGAATCAGCGACGATGCCCGCGCCCGCCTGGACGTAGGCCGTGCCTTCCTTCAGCAGCGCGGTACGGATGGCGATCGCGGTATCCGCGTCGCCGGCGAAGTCCAGGTAGCCGACGACACCACCGTAGACACCGCGCCGAGTCGGTTCCAGCTCCTCGATCAGTTCCATCGCCCGCACCTTGGGCGCGCCGGATAGCGTGCCCGCCGGAAAGCAGGCCCGCACCGCGTCCAACGCGATCCGGCCGGGTGCCAGCTCGCCCGATACGGTCGACACCAGGTGCATCACGTGACTGTAGCGCTCGATGTGCCGATACTCGGTGACCCGCACGGTGCCCGGCCGGCATACCCGGCCCAGATCGTTGCGGCCGAGATCGACCAGCATGAGATGCTCGGCGTTTTCTTTCTCGTCCGCGAGCAACCCCTTCTCCAGCAGCAGGTCGTCCTCCTCGGTGACGCCGCGCCAGCGGGTGCCCGCGATCGGATGGGTCGTCGCGACACCGTCTTTCACCGTCACCAGCGATTCCGGGCTGGAGCCGACGATGGAGAACGCGGTGCCGCCGTCACCATCCGGGACGTGCAGCAGGTACATATACGGGCTCGGGTTCGACGCGCGCAACATCCGGTACAGGTCCACCGGCGCGCCGTCGTAGTCCATCTCGAAGCGCTGCGACAGCACCACCTGGAACGCCTCGCCCGCCTCGATCTCCTTGACCAGGCGACGCACCCCGGCGCCGAACTCCTCGGTGGTCCGTCGGCGCCGGTACTGCGGCTCGGGCTGGTCGAACACCGACACCGTGGAATCGGCCGGCGCGCCCAGCGCCGCCGTCATCCGGTCCAGCCGGGCCACCGCGTCGTCGTAGGCCTCGTCGACCCGCTCGGCGGTGCCGTTCCAGTTCACCGCGTTGGCGATCAGCGTGATGGCACCCTCGTGGTGGTCGAATGCGGCCAAGTCGGTGGCCAGCAGCAGCACCATCTCCGGTAGGTGCAGGTCGTCCACCGCCAGGTTGGGCAGACGTTCCATCCGGCGCACCGCGTCGTAGCCGAGGTATCCGACCATCCCGCCGGTCAGCGGAGGCAGTCCGGGTAGCCGCTCGGTCCGCAGCAGCTCCAGCGTCTCGCGCAACGCGAGCAGTGGATCGCCACCGGAGGGCGCGTCGACCGGGATGGCGCCGAGCCAGGCCGCCTCGCCGTCGACGACGGTCAGCGCCGACGGACTGCCCGCCCCGATGAACGACCAGCGCGACCAGGACCGTCCGTTCTCCGCGGACTCGAACAGGAAGGTTCCGGCCCGGTCGTCGGCCAGCTTGCGGTAGGTCGACAGCGGGGTTTCGGAGTCCGCCAGTACCTTTCGGGTCACCGGGACTACCCGGTGCTCCGCGGCCAGCTGATGGAACTGTTCGCGGGTCGTGGTGGTGGGGGTGGACGCGCCTGGCATGTCCTCATCATCCCAGGCCGGGTCGACACGTCGGCCGGCGGTGTCGGCGACCGCGACAGAACGGTTGGTACGCACGACAAATCAGCGAGTCGACCGACCGGTTCCTACGCGGCTGCATGATCTGTGGCCACCGTCACTACACTCGCTGCGTTCCACGTCGCACGCGGTATCCACCCCCGAGAGGAAACTACTGATGTACCCCTCGCAACCGGCAGCGCCCGGGGGCACTCGGCACGTCCCGGGTCACGGCGCTCCGCCGACCCACGCTCGGCAGATGGCACGTCCGAATCCGACCGGCCATCAGCACGGCACCGGTTCGATCAACGCCCTCGCGTCCTTCGTCACCTATGTCAAAGCACTCGAGTCCCTGGACAAGAACCGTTTTCCGGACGAGTACGCCACGTATAGCGACCGCATCAAGCAACTGAAGCCGTTCCTGCGCGCGCACGGCATCCTCGACGTGATGGCGATCAAGAACCCCGAGGTGGCCGCACTGATCGGCGCATAGCCGCCGCAGCGCTCGCGCTGCGCACCCCTCGGCTCGTGCCCTGCCACCGACGCGGGCGATCGCATCGCACGCGACAGGTCGGCGGGCACGAGCAATAGGAATCGATACGGTCCAGACCGGCGCGGCCGAGGCGAATACCGCGATGCGCACCTGCCCGGTAATGTCCCCTTCATGCAGCCAGGACAGCTCGCACCCGACTTCGAGCTTCCCGATCAATCCGGCACCACCCGCTCGCTCGACGCACTGCTCGCCGACGGCGTACTGGTTCTGTTCTTCTATCCAGCGGCCAATAGCCCCGTGTGCACGGCCGAAGCGTGCCACTTCCGCGACCTGGCCGCCGAATTCGCCGCTGTCGGCGCCACGTGCGTTGGCATCAGCACCGACAGCGTCGACACCCAGGCCGGGTTCGCCGGCAAGCAGCGGCTCGGCTACCCACTGCTCGCCGATGCCGACGGCGCGGTCGCGGCGCAGTTCGGCGTCAAACGCGGACTGCTCGGCACACTGGCGCCGGTGAAGCGGAAGACGTTCGTCATCGACACCGACCGCACGATCCGCACGATCATCAGCGGCGAGCTGCGCGCCGCCGTACACGCCGACGAAGCCCTGAAGTTCCTGCGCGCCAGGTAGGCCGTACGACTCGCCGCGTTCACGAAGTCAAGGTCGCGCCGGTCACCCGGCTTACGCTGAGTTCATGACTTCGACCGAGGTTCAGCCGGGCGGACAGAAATCCACGGTGGCCGTATGGCGCACGCGGATCATCGCTGGACTAGCAGTTCTCGCGGTCCTCGTCATCGCCTATTTCATCCTGTCCGCCTTCATCCCGCGCTGGTGGGCGCAGCGGATCGCCCAGATGGTGGGCGGCAGCTTCGCCAAGGGCATCGGTTTGGGGCTGACCTACGGCGTGTTGTGTACCGCCGTACCGCTTTTCCTCCTGCTGTTCGCCGTGCTGGTCTGGCGCCGCAGAGCGGGCAGATTCTTGGCGGGCGCCGCCGCTGTCATCGCGATCCTTGTCGCGATCCCCAACCTGATGACCTTGACCATCGTGCTGGGCAACGGCAATGCCGCCCACGCCGGCGAGCGGATCCTGGACGTCGACGCGCCCGCGTTCCGGGGCGCCTGCCTGGTCGGCGCGATCGCGGCGATACTGGCCTTCGCCGCGGTCGCCGCCCTGATGATGCTGCGCAGGTGGCGGCGCACGCACCCGAAGAAGTCAGCCGATCAGCCGGGTCCCGCGACAAGCCCCACCTCGATCCACCCCGACGGCCTGTGAACGAACTCACGTCCCTCGCCATCTTTATGACGACCCGAGCGAAGACATGGCAAACTCGATGATGCGAGTGACTGTGAACATACTTTTCAATAATCACTAGGCTTCCCACTACCGACGCGTCACTTGGCTTGAAAGAAGGCACACAGTGACGAAGTGGCTCGACCCCGTCGAACAGCGAGCTTGGCGCGCAATCGTCGCGCTGATCACCCGCCTACCCGGAGCTCTGGACACCCAGCTGCAGCGCGATTCCGGAGTGACGCACTTCGAGTACTGGGTGCTGACCCTGCTGTCCGAAGAACCGGGACACCGGCTGCAGATGAGTGATCTCGCACACAAGGCAAACGCATCGCTATCGCGGCTGTCCCATGTGGTGTCCAAGCTGGAACGCATGGGCTGGGCGCAACGGTCGGCGACCGCCGGTCGACGCGGCGTCCAGGCCGTGCTCACCGACAGCGGCTACCGGAAAGTGGTCGAGGCCGCGCCGGGATACCTGAACACGGTTCGACAGTTCGTGTTCGACGGCGTGGACGACGGACAAAAGGCCCAGTTGGCCGAGCTCGGCGAACGGCTGGCAGAGCACCTCACCGACGCATTGAGCCGATCCGAATCCGGCGAGTTCGCCGCGTCGACGCCAGCCGACGACCACACACCCGGCTCATAGGCCCGTTCCGGGCTGGGCGGCGAGCAGCACATCCGCGTCGAAGCACGTGTGCGTGCCGGTGTGGCAGGCAGCGCCCTGCTGATCGACGACGAGCAGGATCGTGTCGCCATCACAGTCGAGCCGCACTTCGTGCACATGCTGAGTGTGACCGGAGGTCTCGCCTTTGACCCAGTACTGCCGGCGCGAGCGCGAATAGTAGGTCGCCTTGCGCGTTCGCAGCGTCCGTGCCAGCGCTTCGTCGTCCATCCACGCGACCATCAGGACGTCACCGGTGGCGCGTTCCTGCGCGACGGCGGACACCAACCCGGCATCGTTGCGTTTCAGGCGGGACGCGATGGCGGGGTCGAGACTCATGAGACCGTTATAACAGGCACGCGACGCAGCACCCACGCAGAGTCTCGCTCAGATCGTGTCAGACCGCTGAAACTCGCCGCTACCGCACCACAATCTGCTCCGCCCGCATCGACTCCTTGACCTGACCGATGGTCAGGTCGCCGAAATGGAACACGCTGGCAGCGAGCACCGCATCGGCGCCGGCGTGCACGGCCGGAGCGAAGTCCTCGACCGCGCCCGCTCCCCCGCTGGCGATCACCGGCACCGTGACCACCGCCCGTACCGCACTGATCATCAGCAGGTCGAAACCAGCTTTGGTGCCATCCGCGTCCATCGAGTTGAGCAGGATCTCGCCGACGCCGAGTTCGGCGCCGCGCACTGCCCATTCGACCGCATCGATCCCGGTGCCGCGCTTGCCGCCGTGCGTGGTCACCTCCCAGCCGGAGGGAGTCTTCGGCTGACCGGTCGGCACGGTACGCGCGTCCACCGACAGCACGATGCACTGGGAGCCGAATCGCTCGGACATTTCGCGCAATACCTCGGGTCGCGCGATCGCGGCGGTGTTCACCGACACCTTGTCGGCGCCTGCGCGCAGCAACCGGTCCACGTCGTCGACGGTCCGCACACCGCCGCCGACGGTGAGCGGAATGAATATCTGTTCCGCGGTGCGGGTCACCACGTCGATCATGGTGCCGCGGTCGCCGGTGGAGGCGGTGACGTCGAGGAAGGTCAGCTCGTCGGCGCCCTGCGCGTCGTAGCGAGCTGCCAGCTCGACGGGATCACCCGCGTCACGCAGGTTGTCGAACTGCACGCCCTTGACCACCCGGCCCGCGTCGACGTCCAGACACGGAATCACACGTACCGCCAACGTCATTGCCTCACCCTTCCTCCGTGGTCGTCGGGTCGGCGACCGTGCAGATCATGTCGAGCAGTTCTTCGTGCACTCCGGGCGCCGCCGCGAGCACCGACCCGGAGGTGATGGTCCACGGCGCGCCCGCCAGGTCGGTGACCACGCCGCCCGCGGCGCGCACCAACGCGACACCGGCCGCGTTGTCCCACGGATGGTGCCCGAAGACGATCGCACCGCCGAGCACGCCGGAGGCGGTGAACGCCAGATCGATACCGGTGGAGCCGTGCATGCGCACTCGCGAGGACAACCTGCTCAGCGGACCGAGCAGATCGAAGCGGAACTGCCCGGGGATGCGACCGTGCGAATCCACGTTGAAGGCACCGAAACCGATCATCGCCTCGGCTAGCTTGCCGCGGGGCAGCGGTGGCTGTGCCACGCCGTTCACCAGCACCGGGCCACCGGCGATGGCGGCGTAGCGGCGCCCGAGCAGCGGCAGCCAGGTCAGGCCGAGCACCGGCTCGCCGTCGCGTACCAGCGCGAGCAACATGCCCGAGAGCGGATGTCCCGACGAGTAGTTGAACGTGCCGTCGATCGGGTCGAGCACCCAGGCGGTGCCCGAGCCGAGTTGCGGACCGCCGAACTCCTCGCCGTGCACCTCGATCCCGGTGCGTCGCTCCAGTTCACCGGATACGGTCCGCTCCAGCTCCAGGTCGAACTCGGTAGCGAAGTCGTTGCGCCCCTTGACGACCGCGCTCGGCGCGCCGACCCCCTCGACGAATCGCGGGCTCACCGATTCCAAGATCTCGCTCGCCACGGCGAGCAGTGTCGACAGATCGCGGCTCATCTCACCGCGGCCAGCGCCTCGGGCAGTGTGAACCTGCCCGCGTAGAGCGCCTTGCCGACGATCGAGCCCTCGACACCCTCCGGCACCAACCCGGCGATCGCGACCAAGTCGTCGATGGTGGAGACGCCGCCGGAGGCGATCACGGGGGCGTCGGTGACCGCGCAGACCTCGCGCAGCAAGTCCAAATTGGGACCGGTGAGCGTGCCGTCCTTGGTCACGTCGGTGACGACGTAGCGCGAGCAGCCGTCCCGCTCGAGCCGTTCGAGCACCTCCCACAGGTCGCCGCCGTCACTGACCCAGCCACGACCGCGCAAGCGGTGTTCGCCGTCGACCACACGGACATCCAGGCCGACGGCGATGCGCTCACCGTGGCGTGCGATCGCCGTGGCGCACCAGACCGGGTCCTCCAGCGCGGCGGTGCCGAGGTTCACCCGGGCACAGCCGGTGGCCAGTGCCGCCGCCAGGCTCGCGTCGTCGCGGATACCGCCGGAGAGTTCCACTTTGACGTCGAGCTCGCCCACGACGTCGGCGAGCAGTTCCCGATTCGAGCCGCGCCCGAAGGCCGCGTCCAGATCGACCAGATGCACCCATTCGGCGCCTGCTTCCTGCCAGGCCAGCGCCGCCTCGCGGGGCGAGCCGTAGCTGGTTTCGCTACCGGCCTCCCCTTGCACGAGGCGCACGGCCTCTCCATTGGCAACATCGACAGCCGGTAGCAGCACAAGACTCACGAGAGCAGCCTAGTGGTTGGCCACCCGCGTTCGAGCCTCGGGCTTCCGCTGATGGGACCTCGATCACGGGTGTGGCAGTGCGCTGCTGTGGGTGTCGATGATGCGGGTCAGCAATGTGACCAGCGTGCGGCGATCCGCGCTGGAGAATCCGGCCAGCAACTCGTCCTGGGCATCAGCCAGATGCGCGTCCAGATCGTCGAGATGGCGGGTGCCCGCGGCAGTGAGCGCGACGATGTTGCGGCGGCGGTCGACCGGGTCGGGGCTGCGCTCGACGAAACCACGGTGGGCGAGGTCGTTCACCGCGGCGACGATATCGCTGCGGTCGATGTGGGTGCGCCTGCCCAGCTCGGCCTGACAGTCCTATTCGTCGCCGGCCGATGGATGCCGCATCGCGGATGCACGACCGCAGCGGGTGGCCCGGCCGGTAATGTCTCGGCTCGGCGATCACCCCCGGTCGCCATCTCCACCTCGCATTGAGGATGTGCATGTCACGGTCGACTTTCTTTGCCACACTGATGATTTCGGCAGCAACCTGCGCCGCAGCGCTCGCCACCGCACCGACTGCCGTCGCGGCTCCGCCCGAGGAGGCGCGCCTGGCCGGATGCGAATTCGGCACCGCAGCAGCGACATACGACTACGCGCGGTTCGATGACCACGCACGTAGAATGCTCGAGCTGAGCACCGGCGACTTCCGG
Organism: Nocardia sp. NPDC049220; assembly: GCF_040647855.1. NCBI lineage: Bacteria > Bacillati > Actinomycetota > Actinomycetes > Mycobacteriales > Nocardiaceae > Nocardia > Nocardia sp. NPDC049220. The sequence continues at coordinate 66,877 of NZ_JBEZDA010000015.1, read as the reverse complement.
GCCGAGTTCCAGAACTTCCGGACCAATATCCAAACAAGCGCCGAGGCCGCACACGCGCATGCCGAGGCGAACTCGGCGGACTGCCGCATCGTGTCCGGCGACGACAACCGGGCCGAAGTGACCGTCGACGTGGTGCGGACGGTGACGAGCGACGAAACCGAAGGTCTGCCCGAGACGGGCCGCGTATCGATGACCGTCACCGTGGACAACGTGGACGGACGCTGGCTGGTCAGCAAGGTGCAGTCGCACTGAGGTCGCCGGGATCCCGCGCGCCGGACGCGCGCGGGATCACCGGGCTACAGCGATCGCACCCAGTTGCGCAGCAGGTGGGCGCCGGCATCGCCGGACTTCTCCGGGTGGAACTGAGTCGCCGACAGCGCTCCGTTCTCCACCGCCGCGAGGAACGGCACACCGTGCTCGGCCCAGGTCAGCTTCGGCGCAGCGAAATGCTCACTGCGCGGTAGTTCCCACGTCTGGGCCGCGTAGGAGTGCACGAAGTAGAAACGGGTGTCGATATCCAGGCCCGCGAACAGGACGCTGTCGGCCGGGGCCGCGACGGTATTCCAGCCCATATGCGGCAGCACCGGGGCGGACAGGCGCTCGACGGTGCCCGGCCATTCGGCACACCCGTCGGTTTCCACACCGAACTCGACGCCGCGCTCGAAGAGGATCTGCATGCCGACGCAGATACCGAGCACGGGACGACCACCGGCCAGTCGTCGGCCGATCATGCGCTCGCCCCGTACCGCCCGCAGCCCTGCCATGCAGGCGGCGAAGGCGCCGACGCCGGGCACGACCAGACCGTCGGCAGCCAGCGCGACCTCCGGGTCGGCCGTCACCTCGACCCGTGCGCCCGCACGGGCCAGCGCCCGCTCGGCCGAGTGCAGATTGCCGGAGCCGTAGTCGAGCAAGGCGACGGATTTCGGACTCATCCCCGCACCTCTCCGACGCTGCGCGCAGACCCGACCGCACCGGTGGCCGCGTCGATGGTTCGCTCGTTCACAGCGTTCCCTTCGTCGACGGAACTCCGCTGACCCGCGCGTCGAGTTCCACCGCGGCGCGCAATGCCCGTGCGACCGCCTTGAATTCGGCCTCGGTGACATGGTGCTGGTCGCGGCCGTAGAGCACGCGCACATGCAGGGCGATGCGCGCGTTCAGTGCGATCGACTCGAACACATGCCGGTTCAACACGGTGGAATATGGTGCGCCGGGTCCGGACCCCGGGATCACGGCATGCAGCAGATGCTCCGGCTCGCCGATGTGCACGCAGTACGGGCGACCGGACAGATCGACCGCGGCGTGCGCCAGCGTCTCATCCATCGGGATGTACGCGTCACCGAACCGGCGGATGCCCGCCTTGTCGCCGAGTGCCTGCCCCAGCGCCTGGCCGAATACGATCGCGGTGTCCTCCACCGTGTGGTGCGCCTCGATCTCGATGTCGCCCTCGGCGCGCACGGTCAGGTCGAAGCCGGCGTGCACGCCGAGCGCCGTCAGCATGTGGTCGTAGAACGGGACGCCGGTGGAGATCTCGGTCCGGCCGGTGCCGTCCAGATCCAGCTCGACGACGATGCCGGATTCCTTGGTGACCCGCTCCACCCGTGCGGTCCTAGTCATGCTCACTCCCAATCACGTTGTCGCCGAAGGCGTACTGGAGCCGGGTCATCGGGGCGCGAGGTCGGTGCCGACCAACGCGCCGCTGACCTTCAGCAGTTCATCGTTCTCGGCGGCCAGGCCGATGGTGGTCCGCAGGTAGCCGGGGATACCGACGTCACGGATCAGCACGCCGTGGTCCAGATACCGCTGCCAGGTGCGGCCCGCGTCGGCGAAGCGGCCGAACAGCAGGAAGTTGGCGGTGCTGGGAATCACGTCGAACCCCATGTTCCGCAACGCCGCCGCGACCCGGTCGCGCTGCGCGGCCAGTTCGGCGACGCTGCCGAGGGTCTCCTCGGCGTGTCGCAAGGCCGCGCGCGCGGCGGCCTGGGTGACGACCGACAGATGGTAGGGCAGCCGCACCAGCAGCATCGCGTCGATAACCGCGGGCGCGGCGACCAGGTAGCCGAGGCGCCCGCCCGCGAAGGCGAACGCCTTGCTCATCGTTCTGGTCACAACGAGCTTGGTCGGGAACCGGTCGATCAGCCCGATGGCACTCGGTTCCGCCGAGAACTCGCCGTACGCCTCGTCGACCACCACGATGCCGGGTGCGGCGGCGAGGACGCGGGCCAAGTCCCCCTGCGGAATGCTGTGCCCGGTGGGATTGTTCGGGCTGGTGACGAACACCACGTCCGGGGAACGTTCGGCGATCACGGCCAGCGCGTAGTCGATATCGAGGGAGAAGTCGTCGTTGCGCAGGGCTTCGATCCACTCGGTGTCGATGCTCGTCGAGATGATCGGGTGCATCGAGTACGAGGGCACGAAACCCAGTGCACTGCGGCCGGTTCCCCCGAACGCCTGGAGTAGCTGCTGCAGGATCTCGTTGGATCCGTTTGCCGCCCAGACGTTGTCGGCGGCCACCGCGACGCCGGTCTGTCCGGTCAGATACTCGGCCAGGTCCGAACGCAGACCCACCGCGTCCCGGTCCGGGTAGCGGTGCAGATCGGCGGCCGCGACGCGGATCGACTCGGCCACGTCGTCGATCAGCGCCGCGCTCGGCGGGTGCGGGTTCTCATTCGTGTTGAGCTGCACGGGGACAGTCAATTGTGGTGCGCCATAAGGCTTCTTGCCGCGCAGACTCTCCCGCAGCGGTAAATCGTCCAGGCTCACGTTCGCGCCGGGTGCGCTCACCGCACGGGTCATGACAACGCCTCGAAACGCGCCCGTACGGCCTGACCATGCGCGGGCAGGTCCTCGGCGTTCGCCAGCGTGACCACGTGACCGGCGACATCCTTCAATGCCGCCTCGGTGTATTCCACCACGTGAATGCCGCGCAGGAAGGTTTGCACGCTCAGGCCCGACGAGTGGCGTGCGCAGCCTGCCGTGGGCAGGACGTGATTGGAGCCCGCACAGTAGTCGCCGAGGCTGACCGGCGCGTACGCGCCGACGAACACCGCCCCCGCACTGCGGACGCGGGCGGCGACGGCGGACGCGTCGGAGGTCTGGATCTCCAGGTGCTCGGCGGCGTACGCGTTCACGACGCGCAGACCCTGGTCGATGTCGTCGACGAGGACCGTCCCGGACTGCTTGCCATGCAGCGCCTCACTCACCCGGTGCGCGTGCTTGACCACGGTGAGCTGGGCATTGAGCGCTGCGTCCACCGCGTCGGCCAACTGCGCGCTGTCGGTGACCAGGACGCTGGCGGCCAGCACGTCGTGCTCGGCTTGGCTGATCAGATCGGCGGCGACGTGCGCCGGGTCCGCGGTGGCGTCGGCGAGAATCGCGATTTCGGTCGGGCCCGCCTCGGCGTCGATACCGACCAGGCCGCGGCACAGCCGCTTGGCCGCGGTGACGAAGATGTTGCCGGGTCCGGTGATCAGGTCGACCGGTTCCAACGTGGCGCCATCGGTGTCGAGGCCGCCATAGGACAGCAGCGCGACAGCTTGGGCGCCGCCCACCGCCCACACCTCCTCGACGCCGAGCAGTTGCGCCGCGGCGAGAACGGTGGGGTGCGGCAGTCCGCCGAACTGCGCCTGCGGCGGCGAGGCCACCACCAATGAGCCGACGCCCGCGGTTTGCGCGGGCACCACGTTCATCACGACGCTGGACGGGTAGACGGCATTGCCGCCGGGCACATACAGGCCGACCCGCTCGACGGGCAGCCACCGTTCGGTGACGATCCCGCCCGGCACCACCTGCGTAGTCTTGTCGGGGCGCCGCTGATCAGCGTGCACCGTGCGTGCCCTGGCGATGGACTCCTCCAGTGCCGCGCGAACCGCGGGGTCCAGCTGGTCCAGCGCTGTCGCCAACTCGGCGGCGGGCACCCGCACAGTCGCGGGGATCACGCCGTCGAAGCGTTCGCTGAACTCCAATGCCGCGGACACGCCTCGATCGCGGATCGCCTCGACCACCGGCCGCACCTGATGCAGCACCGAGTCGACATCGACTCCCCCGCGCGGCAGCGCGGCGCGCAGCTCGGCAACAGAGGGAGTGCGACCGCGCAGATCGACGCGGGCGAGCTCGATGCGGGTTGTCATGTGGATTCGATCCTTGTCTCCAGAAGATCCGCAACAGGAAAGTTGCCGCTACCAGCCTAATGGACGCTGCCGGACCCGGTCCTTTCACCGCCGGCGCCGACCGAGCGCAGGTGAGCCGGCTGACGTCAGACGTTATCGGACGAATTTATGCTCCGACGTCGCGCAGAGTGTGCGGTACGGCTCACAGCGGGCTATCGGCCATCGCGGTGACCGTGTTCGGATACGCGCCCGGTCACGCACGCAGTGTCGCTTCGGAACTCGTGTCAACGGGTGTCGCTGTCGATCAGCGGAGACCCGCTGCCGGGGTTGATCAACCGAAGCGTCACCGACTTGTTCTGGTTCGCCGAAGTCACGCTGGCCACGTTGATGTCCACCGAACCGTCCGCGTTGCCCGTGGGCCCACTGGAGGCATCGACGGTGTTGAAGCCCGTGACCTGATTCTGCGTCCAGTAGTCCTGGAAGGCTTGCTGGCTGCCATAGACCTGCTGTGCCGCCGGGGTCAGCTGTTTCCATGCGGAGACGAGTCTCAGATAGGTGAGGTTGTTGTAGAAGTCCACCACTTGATCAATGGACTGGCGCTGGTCGGCCTGGCCCACGCTCTTTGTCTCCCCCGCCGAGGGGACCGATGACGGCGTGTTGCCGCCAGGGTGCGCCGATGCGGTCACCGACGAGGAACCACCCTGGGATGCATTGCTGCTCGAGCCGGAGGAACTCATCATGTCCACCACGATGACCCCACCCACCGCGACCGCGCCGACCAGCACACCGATCAGCACCCCACGCCGCATACCGCTCGACCGGTGCTCGGGCACCGGGCGCGGATGTGCCATGGTGCGCGGATGCGTCTCGGTGTCGGACTGGGCGACGGGTCTGGCCGGTGCGGGACGCGGACGCGGACGCTGCTGTCGCTCGGTCGGGTTATACGCCGCTGAGGCCATCGCCGATGGTCGCAGGGCGCGCGTCGCCGATTCGGGTTCACCCGCCCTCGGCCGGGCGAAGGCTTCGCTGGCCGGTACGAACCCGGCGGCCACCGGTGCCGGGCCGGCATCGGCGAACGCGGCGAGCTGCTCACGCGCCACCCGCATGCTCGGGCGCTCGGACGGCTCGGGACTCAGGAGGTCGAGCAGGAAATCCGTTGCGGGACCGGCATTGCGCGGCTCGCTCAACTGACCGTTGGCGGCGGCGTAGAGCACGGCGAGCGGATTGGACCCTGCGCCGTAGGGCGGTTCGCCCTCGAGCGCGTGGAACAGCGTGGCGCCCAGCGCGAACACATCGGACGCGGGGCTGGGATCGGAACCACGGGCCATCTCCGGGGCGAGATAGGCGGCGGTGCCGCAGATCAGTCCGGTCTCGGTGAGCGTGACGTCGCCGGTCGCGCGGGAGATGCCGAAGTCGGTGATCTTCACGGTGCCGTGGTCGTCGAGCAGAATGTTGCCCGGCTTCACGTCGCGGTGCACGATGCCGGCCTGGTGCGCGACGATCAGCGCCGAGGCGACCTGCTCGCCGATGCGCGCCACCTGAGTCAACGACAGGGTGCCCTGCGCCGCGATCACCGCCGCGAGGCTCTTGGACTTCAAGTACTCCATCACCAGGCACGGGTCGCCTTCGTGCTCGGTGATGTCGAACACGACGATCGCGTTCGGATGCTGGAAGCGGGCGGCGTTGCGTGCCTCCCGGATCGCGCGCTGGCGCACCACGTCCCGCTCGGCCTCCGGCAGGCTCGGCTGGATATGGATCTGCTTGACGGCAACGGAGCGTTGGAGGCGTTCGTCGACGGCACGCCAAACCACGCCCGTGCCGCCGCTACCAATCCGCTCGACCAGGCGGTAATGCTCCGCGATCAACTGACCGGTATCGATGGCGCCTACTCCGAACCTTCTCGAAATCGTGACATCCCGCATATTGATTACTCACGCGGTCCGGGAATGAGTGTAGCGGGCTCTGGAATACCGCACGCGCCAGCCGGGCTTGTTCCGCGCACGAATCCGCCCAGAACGGACCTATCGCGCGGCCCGCAGCATCTGGCCCGCCGCGTCCACCGCGGGACCCGAACCGCTCGCATCGCTGACGAACACGGCAAATGCCAGGTCACCGTCGATGCCGACGAACCAGCCGTGCGCGTGGGTGTCATCGATGTATTCCGCGGTTCCGGTTTTGCCGAGCAGACCGGGAATATCGCTCAACTGTGTGGCGGTGCCGCCCGTAATCGTCTCGCGCATCATGGATTTCAGCCGATCGGCGACGGTGGGCGGGAGCACGGCCGGAGTCCGGTCCGGGGTACCGGGCTGACCGGTGACGAGGGTGGGCGCTGGCACCGCACCATGGGCGATGGCCGCGGCGACCAACGCCATCCCGAACGGAGATGCTGTCACCTGCCCTTGACCGATCGCGGATTCCACCCGCAGGGCGGACGTGTCGGCGGGCGGAACCTTCCCAGTGACGGTGGTCAGGCCCGGTGTGACGTAGTCGATCCCGAGCCCGAGCTGCGCCGCCGCTTTCGTCAGCGCGTCGGCGGGCAGTCGCACCGCGAGCGCGCCCATCGTGGTGTTGCAGGAGCGGGCGAAGGCGGTATGCAGGGGCACCTCGCCCAGATCGAAATTGTTGTCGTTGGGAATACGGCGGCCCTCGATATTCGCGGTCCCCGGACAAGGCAGCACGGTATCGGGGGTGACCGTGTCCGCCTGTAGTGCGGCCGAAACGGTGACCGTTTTGAAGGTCGATCCCGGCGGGTACAGGCCGGTCAGCGCGATTGGGCCCTGCGCGTCGGCGGCAGTGTTCTGCGCCACCGCGACCACGCCACCGGTGGACGGCCGCAGGGCAACGATCGCGGCGGGCTGGGCGATCGGCGCGAGCGCGGCCTCCGCCGCGCGTTGCAGGCCGACGTCGAGGGTGGTCGCGATGTCGGCTGTCGGCGTGGGATCGATACCCGCGACGCGCTGAGTGCCTTCCGGCGTCTGGGCCCGCACCGCCCAGCCCGCGTTCGCCTCGGCGGACTTCTGCCATAGTTCGGCCAGCCCGGACAGGGTCGGCGAGGTGAGCGCCTTGTCCGTGACCAGCAGCCGGGTCTGCGCGGCGAGAGTGACGCCGGGTACCGCGGCGAGCCGGTCCCGGATCGGCGCGATGTCGGTGTCGCGCAGGGTGATCGCGGTGATCGGCTGCCCCTGCGCGGCAGCCAACTCCGCTTGCACCGATCGCGCGGTGATGTCCGGGGCGAGCGGGCCGAGCAACTTCACCACCGCGACAAGGTCCGCATCGGGTGCGACGTTCACCAGTGTGACGACCTGCTCGGTCATCAACTCACCACCGCCGGAATCGAGAACACGGGCCGGTTTCGGATAATTCGGGCTGTAGCTCAACGCCCCCGTGGCCAGCCCGGGGGCGACGGTGGCGGGATCCCATTTCACCTTCCACCCCGCGCTGGTGTCGCTGGCGGCGCCGTGGGTGGTGTAGGCCCACTCCGACCAGCCGTTGGTACCCAATTTCCAGGTCGCGGCCAGTGCGAAACCGTGCTCGTCGACCGAACTCACCTCGAAACGCACAGCCTTGCCGAGCCCGTCGTAGAGCTTGCCGAGCGTCTCGGCAGCCATGGGCGGATTGTCGGTGAGCTGGGCGGCCGCGGCGATATCGTCGCGGTTCAACGCGTCGACGAACTCCCCGGCCACGGTGTCCGGCTGCTCCGGTCGGGACGAGCAGGCGGCCAGGACGAGCGTTGGTGCGGCGAACAGGACGAGGTACTTCCGGTAGGTACGCACACCGTCGACCCTATCCGGCCGCGACGACCGACCCGGTTAGGTCGCGCCACGGTGTCAGGTCCGCGGCCAGGGCGTCGCCACCAATGCTGCCGCGTCCGGCGGGGCGATTTCGATGTCGAAAACATCGGTGAGGATCTGGGGCAGGTCGGCCAGGTCCAGTTCGCGTGAATCGGTGGTGCCGTCCGGGTGTTCGGAGGTGAGTGTGGTGCCATCCAGCACATAGTGGACATCCGGGCGGAAACGCTGCGCGTAGGGACGTGTCGTGAACGGTGAGCGCGGCGACGTGGACACGAAGTGGTTGCCGACGGCGTAGTCGATGCGGTACTGCGGGTTCAGGGTGAAGGTGTAGCGGTCGATCCAGCCCGCGCTACCGAACTGGTGCAGCACCCACAGGTCGGTGTCCAGTTCGCCAAGCGTGTTGTCCAATCGGAACTTCCACGCACCGGCCGCGAACTCGCCGGTCGTCGCGGACAGTTCGTACGGCTCCAACGGGCCGGCGCCGAACCCCACGTCGCACAGCCAGACCCGGTCGTCGGCGGCGGTCGTCACCCGGAGCAAAGCGTGCGTGGCGGGACGCAGCCCGGCGCCCGCGCCCATGCTCACCCGGCCGCTGAGACCGGTGACGCCGAAACCGAGCCGCTCCAGCGCCGCCGCGAACAGTCCGACGTGCTCATAGCAGTAGCCGCCACGGCGGCGCCGAACCATTTTGTCCTGCAACGTCGCCAAGTCCAGGTCGATCGACCGGCCGAGAATGATCTCCAGATTCTCGAACGGGATCGAGGTGGTGTGCGCACGCACCAACGCCCGCAGGGTAACCACGGTGGGTACCCGGTCGCCGTCGAATCCGATCCGAGCCAGGTAGTCGTCCAGGTCGAGATCCGTGCCGTTCCAGTGGTACGCCGGATCTGTCGGCTTGCTCATCGTCCCCTCACTTCGTTGCCGGTCCCTCTTCGAGCAACCGCGTCACGACGCGGTCATGTTCCCGTTCAGGCCGCGCACTTGGCTTCGGGTGGCGCGGACGGAGCAGTGAGCACGCCATGTGCGACATCCACGACATAGTCGCGGTCCGGACCCTCGACCGGTTCCGTACCGAGCAGTAGACGCTCGACAACGCAGCCGCCTTCGAAGAAGACCGGGCCGATGCCGTGATCGCCCGGAACCACACGCCCGTCCAGGTCGCGACCGGTGACAATGGTGTACATCGAGGTGGGCTTGCCCGCGGCGGCCAGTCCGGCGCGCATCTGCACGCTGGTCGCATACGGCACCACGTCGTCGCCGGTGCCGTGCACGAGGACGGTGCGACGCACGTCGATCCGGTTCGCCACCAGCACCGGGGAGCGTTCCGCGTAAGCCTGCGGACAGACAGCGGGCGGGCAGCCACCCGCGTCGCGCTCGATCTGGCCGGGCAACACAGGATCGACCATCGAGGCACCCAGCCACATCGTGAAATCGTCCGCGGGACCGTAGGTGTCGACCCAATAGTCGAACAGGCCACGTGGGCCGTGCGCCGCGGCGAGGCCGCTGGTGATCCCGCCCTGGCTCCAGCCCCACAACACCGTGCGAGCGATGCCGCGGTGGGTGTCCTTGTACCACCGCGTCGCCGCGACGACGTCGCGCGAGCCCGCGGTCAGGTTCCACTCGCCGGTACGCCAGACACTGGTCGTCGAACGCAAGTCCATCGCCAGGATCGCAGTTCCGGTCCGCCGCGAGATCGATGTGAGGTAGTCGGCGAAATCCGCGGACGAGCCGTCGTGCCCGTGCACGGCGACCACCAGCGCCTGCGGAGTCAGGTCGCCCTCGGCGCAGCGGTAGGGCTCATAGACCCGGCCGGTCGCGTCCTCGCCGTCGACTCGCACCGTCACCGGGCGCACCACCACCCGGACCGCGCACTCCTGCCGCGCCGAAACCATCGGCGCGACAACGCTTATCGATAAGACGAGGAACACAACAGCACAGCACGCAGCGAGTACCGGATATCCGCTTCTCATGCGCGCATGATGTCATGGGCGGCGGTCTGGAGCGGCCGCCGTTCGGCATGGCGTTTCAGCGGTTGGTCACCGACCCAGGACCTGGCCGGGATCCGGATCATCGAGGGCAAGGCATAGGATTCGCCTATGCGTTCGATCGACGCCGCCCAGCGCCGCGCTCGGCTGGCAGTGCGGCACCGGCTGTCCCCGACGGAGCGGTCCGGTCGGGTCGCCGAGATAGCTGGCTCGCTGGTGGCCCTGCACGCGACCGATCCGGCCACGGTGTTCCTCGCGGTCGCCGCCCGCGGCGGCGATCTCACGCCCGCCGAGGTCGAACAGGCCCTCTACGAAGACCGCACGTTGCTACGCATGCTGGCCATGCGGCGAACCATGTTCGTCGTGCCGGTCGACCTCGTTCCGGTTCTGCAGGCTTCATGCGCGGATGCGTTGGCGCACAAGCAGCGGCGTACCTACAGCAGGTACCTGCACCAGGCCGGCATCGGCGACGGTGACGCGCTGGGCTGGCTCGGCCAGGTCGAAGCCGAGACACATCAGGCGTTGCTGGCCAGGGGCGCGGCGACCGGCACACAGCTGAGCAAGGACGTCGCGCGCCTGCGTACCAAGGTGAATACCGCACCGGACAAGGCCTATTCGAAACCGACGAACATCACCACCTGGGTGCTGGTCACGCTGGGCTGCGAAGGTCGCATCGTGCGCGGCAGGCCGAACGGCAGCTGGGCGAGCAGCCAGTACACCTGGGCACCGATCGAATCGTGGTTGCCGGAAGGCATCGCGACCGTCCCCGCCGCCGAGGCCCGAGTCGAGCTGATCCGTCGCTGGCTGCGCACCTTCGGCCCGGCGCCGGTTGCCGACATCACCTGGTGGACCGGCTGGACTCTTCGCGACGTGCGCTCGGCGCTCGACGCTCTCGACCTGGTCGAGGTCGATCTGGACGGCACCGTCGGTGTGCTGTTGGCCGACGACCTCGAGCCCGTGCTGGCACCGCGCCCCTGGGCGGCGCTGTTGCCCGCCCTGGATCCGACACCGATGGGGTGGCAGTCGCGGGACTGGTTTCTCGGATCACACGGACCGCACCTGTTCGACCGCAACGGCAATATCGGCCCCACTGTCTGGTGGGATGGGCGGATCGTCGGCGGCTGGGCACAGCGCAAGGACGGCGAGATCGTCTGGCGCCTGCTGGAGGACGTGGGGGCCGACGCGGAGGCGCTGATCGCGACAGAGGCACAGCGGACCGCCGAGTGGTTCGGCGACGTTCGCGCCATTCCGCGATTCCGGACGCCGCTGGAACGTGAACTCACCGCCTGATCGCCGAGCACCACCGCGATCTTCCGACGCACCCGCCGGCGCCGACGCATCGGATCTCGGCGCCTATCGTGCGGCGGCGATCACCGGGCCGAGCCCGCCCCGGGTCATGAGTTGTCCGGGATCGGTGACCTGCACACCGTTGACGAAGACAGACGGGGTGCTGTTGACGCCGCTATCGAGCACCTCGGTGGTCTTCTGCCTGAGGTATGCGTCGTACTTGCGATCGGTAATGCATGTGGCCACAGCAGCATCGGTGTAACCGGCCTGCTTGGCGATCTCGATCAGTTTCCCGTCAGAGAGACCGGCGCCGCCTTCCTTGGGCTGCTTGTCGAACATCGTCGCCAACCATCCCTGGTACTTCGACGGATCGAACCGGGCCACACAGTACGACGCATTACCTGCTCGCGACGAGTACTTGTCGGTGGACGCCCGGTCCAGAAAGGAGATGACGTTGTACTCCACAACGGCGGTGCCACTTTTCACCGCGTCTTCCAGCACCTTGCCGTTCGCTCTGTCGAACGACCGGCATGCGGGGCACTGTAGATCCGCGACCACGCGGACAACCACCTTGGCTGCTGGCTCACCGATCCGGATCGCGCCGTTCGCGGCGACGCCCGCGGGGGTCTGACCGTCGCTTCCCGCAGCCGTCGCGACACCGCCGACCACATTCGAACGCACCGACCGCACCGCGACTCCAGTGCCGATCGTCACGACCAGCGCCAGCAGCAAGCCCGCCGCCACCATAAGGCTTAGTTTGCCGCTGTTGCTGTCCCGCGGCACAGGCGGCGGGCTCGACCAACCCCCTTGGTAGGTGTCCATTCCGAGTTCCCACTACTTTCCGTTCACCGAATAATTCGCTCCGCAACGATAGCGGCTGCCGAACCCACCGAAGGTCGCCGAGAGCCGAATCCGGCTCCGGCGGGTGGCGAGGTCGCGGCTCGTCGGAGTGCTCGGTCTCGGATCTCCGACGGGTAGTCTGACGATTCGAAGCTCTGGCGTGAACTCGGGCCGCCCACACCGCGACGAACAGGTCGGTCGCTACCTACTCGCCGCCTCGAGGTCCGACGATGAACCGACCACTGTCCGTGCCCGGGTTGGAGGAGTTCGTGTTCGACCTCGAGGAAGTGATCAGGGAGCGCCGTTCGACGCGGATGTTCCTGCCTGATCGACCGGTACCGAGGAAATTGGTGGATGAGGCGCTGGCGCTGGCGATCCGTGCCCCGTCGAACTCCAACATCCAGCCATGGCACCTCGTGTTCGCCTCCGGAGCTGCCCGGGACCGTCTGGTGGCGGCCTTGCTCCGCGAGGCTCGCAGCAAGCCGCCGCGTGTCCCCCTGCTACCGCACGCGTTCGCTCACCTGCGCCAGGAACTGGGTGCCCAAGTATATGGGTCGATGGGAATCGCTCGCGATGACATCGAGGCCAGGCGAACAGCAGTTCTGCGCAACTGGGAATTCTTCGGCGCACCGTTGGCCGGCGTCGTCTGCATGCATCGCGACCTCGGTCGTGTCGATGCCATCGGTGTCGGGATGTTTCTGCAGACCTTGCTCTTGGCCCTCACCGCACGCGGCCTGGGTACGTGCGTTCAGGTCTCGATCGCGGGATACCCCGAGACCGTCCACACACAACTCGCTATCCCACCAGAGCTTTCGGTCCTGTGCGGTCTGGCGGTCGGTTACCCCGATCCGACCTTCCCCGCGAACAATCTTCGCATCGGCCGCCAGCCGATCGGCGAGAACGTCACATTCCTCGATTGCTGATCGACAGTATGAATTCGACAGTCCACAGCCGCGAGCGCACGACTACCACGATTCCGACGCACGGAACGACGCGTGCGACCGGTCGGCTATCTCACAGGGTGGCGACCAAGCCGCCGTCGATCCTCATGTCGGATCCGGTGATATTGGCGGCCCGGTCGCTGGCCAGGAACACGACCAGGTCGGCAACCTGTTCCGGGGTGGTGAACCGGCCCATCGGGGTGGCGCCCACTGCCGCGGACATGACCTCGTCGGCGGTCTGACCGCTGACGCCAGCGAGCGTGTCGGCCACGCCGCCTCGGTCCAGCCACATTCCGGTCGTCACCGGCCCTGGGCTTATGGAGTTGACACGAATGTTCTTTGGCCCCAATTCCTTTGACAACGCCTTGCCGAAGTTGGTGACGGCGGCCTTGGTGGCACAGTAGTCGTAGATCCTGGGGTCGGGAAGGTACGCGTTGACGGATCCGACGATGACGATCGATCCGCCACCGCGTCGGTACATCTGTGGCAGAGCCGCGCGGGTCGGCCGCACCGTCCCCATCACATTGAGCTCCCAGGAACTCTGCCACTGGTCGTCGGTGACGCCGGCGAAACCGCTCGGTCGCATTCTGAGCGCGCCGACGTTGTTCACCAGCACATCGATTCCGCCGCGCTCCCTGGCCGCCGCGATCAGGTCACCGACTCCACCGGGCTGCGACAAATCGGCGGACACGAACGTCACCTTCCCGGCTTCTTCCAGCACCCCGAGATCGGGTCCACGGCCGCGTGACCCAGCAACGACGTGAGCGTCGGCCGCCACCAGCGCTCGGGTGACCGCAAGACCGATCCCCCTGCTGGCGCCGGTCACGACAGCGATCTTGCCCGACAGATGCAAATCCATGCTGCTGCTCCCCTCGTCCGCGCGGTGGGTGATCCCGATCACGCTAACCCGGCTCACCTGCGAAAGGTCCAGTCCGCGACCTCCGGAGTGTCGGACCATAGGCGACCGATCAGCGAATCGAACCCGGCCACGAAGACGAAGCAACGTTCCCCAGCAGGGACCGCGCCGAACGCACCCGCTTACATATCCAGCCCGAGGTCGAGGACACGCACCGAGTGGGTGAGGGCGCCGACGGCGAGGTAGTCGACACCGGTACGGGCGTAGTCGGCGGCGGCGGCGAGACTCAGACCGCCCGAGGACTCCAGCTTCGTCGCGGGCGCCGCGGCGTTGCGCCGCTGCACGGCTGCCTGCGTCTGCCAGAGCGCGAAGTTGTCCAACAGGACGAGTTCCACGTCCTCGGCGAGCACGGCGTCGAGCTGCTCCAGGCTGTCCACCTCGACCTCACAGGCGATGCCGGGAGCGACCGCGCGGACCGCGCGCAATGCCTCCACCACCGACCCCGCCGCGACGACGTGGTTGTCCTTGATCAGCGCGGCATCGCCGAGACCCATGCGGTGGTTCACACCGCCGCCGACCCGGACCGCGTACTTCTGCAGCGCGCGCAGCCCCGGCAGGGTCTTGCGGCTGTCGCGGATACCGCACCCGGTACCTGCGACCTCGTCGACCCAGGCAGCCGTCGTAGTCGCTATCCCAGAGAGGTGACAGACGAGGTTGAGCATGGTGCGCTCGGCTGTGAGCAGCCCGCGGGTCGGCGCGATCACGGTCAGTACGGACTGCCCCGGTACCACCCGCGTCCGGTCGGCGACCCGGCCGGTGATCTCGTAGTCACCCGCGCCGATCACCTCGTCGAGTACCAGTAGCCCGATGTCGAGGCCGGCGACGGTCCCTGGCTGCCGCGATACCACCGATGCCTTCACCACCGCGTCGGCAGGCACGGTGGCCACCGTGGTGACGTCCGGGCCATAACGCAGATCCTCGTCCAGCGCCAGACGGATGATCCGCTGCACCTCGTCACGATCCAGTGCGGAATCCAGAGCCATCGAAGCGCTCCTTTCTCTCTCGCCGAGTCGGCGGCATCTCGCCGCGATCCTTACTCGACGGCTGTGGTCAGGGAATTGCCTGGGTGTGCTCCGGCGCACCCTCGGGATTCAGTCGGATCGGGAGGCTGTGCCGCAACGCCGCCACCGGGACCGGATGATCCGATCGGGTGTGGCAGCCACGGCTTTCGGTGCGCGCGACCGCCGCGAGCAGCAGGGTTCGCGCCGCGAGGGTGAGCGCTGCGTCCTCGATCCCCGCGACCGCGGTCGTGGGCGCTGAACATGTTTCGCGCGTAGTGGCCACGTCGTCGAGCCGCTTGAGCGCTTCGTCGAGACCGGCGCCGTCGCGCACGACCGACGCGTGCGTGGTCATCAACTGCTGTACCACGTCGCGATCGGTGCACTCGGTGACGCGGGCGCCGACCGCGGTCACCGTCGCAGGCACACCCAGCCGTTCGACCGCGGCGGCCCCGGCACGCTCGCCGACCACCAGTCCCTCGAGCAGACTGTTGGAGGCCAGCCGGTTCGCGCCGTGCAGACCGGTGCGCGCTACCTCGCCCGCCGCGTACAGGCCGGCGACTCCGGTGCGGCCATGGGTGTCGGTCACGAGCCCGCCGCACTGATAGTGCGCGGCCGGCGCCACCGGGATCAGGTCCGTGCCCGGATCGATGCCCGCGGCCAGACACGAGGCGGTGATCGTCGGAAACCGTTGCCGGAAGCCGTCGATCGCGCGCGCGTCGAGATAGACGTGGTCGGTACCCAGCGCGCGCATCCGTGCGGCGATGGCGCGAGACACCACGTCACGCGGCGCGAGGTCACCGCGCGAATGCAGTCCGGCGGTCACCGAATCGCCCTCGGTGTCGACGAGTACCGCCCCCTCGCCGCGTACTGCCTCGCTGATCAGCGGCCTGCGCCCCATCCCACCCGGGGTGTACAGCACGGTCGGATGGAACTGCACGAATTCGAGATCGGCGACGACCGCGCCCGCCCATAGCCCGAGTGCGATGCCGTCGGCAGTGGCGCCGGGGGGGTTTGTGCTCAGCGCGTACAGTCGGCCGAGCCCGCCGGTGGCCAGCAACACTGCGGGCGCGTGCACGACACCGAATCCTTGATCGGACACGGCGACGACACCCTGCACACCGTTCGGCCCGGTGCTGATCTCGCCGACCGCAGTTCCGAACAACACCGGCAGATCGGCCTCATTCAACGCCCGCTGCACCTCCGCGCCGGTGGCGTCTCCGCCCGCGTGGATGATCCGGCGGGTGCTGTGCCCGCCCTCTCGGGTCCGCGAGATCTGGCCGTCTCGGCCCAGATCGAAAACCGCGCCGAGATCGGTCAACGCGTCGAGCGCGGCTTGGCCGCCCGCGACGATCGAGCGCACCGCGTCCACGTCGCACAGCCCGACACCGGCTTCCACCGTGTCGTGCACGTGGGATTCGACCGAATCCCCGTCCGGCGCGACAACGGCGATGCCGCCTTGCGCGTACTGCGTCGACGTGTCGGTCGGTCCGCCTTTGCTGAGTGTCAGCACCCGAAGACCGCGCAGCGACGCGGTCCGCGCCGCGGTCAGGCCCGCGACGCCACCGCCGATCACGACGAGATCGGCCTCGGCCTCCCAATCGATCGAGAACCGGGTGGTCATCGGCCCACGCCTGCCCGTGTTCCAGCCCCCGAATCCGCGGCGGTGTCGCCCGGATTCGCGGTGGTCCGCACTCGCGCGGCGGCCACCGTGTTCCGCGCGTGACCGACCACTGCCACCAGGGCAGAGGTCGACGTCACTCACCACCGCCCGGATTGCCGATCTCGATCATCCGCTGCACCGAATTGCGGCCGAGCGCCGCGGTTTCCGGATCGACATGGACTTCGTCGCGACCATCGACCAGGCAGCGAAGCAATGCCGCCGGAGTGATCATCTTCATGTACTTGCACGAGGCCCGGTCGTTCACGGCCTGGAAGTCGATGCCCGGCGCGGCCTTGCGCAACTGGTGCAACATGCCGATCTCGGTGGCCACCAGCACCTGGTTCGACGTCGCCGCCTTCGCCGCGTCGATCATGCCGCCGGTCGACAGGATGTGCACCCGCTCGGCCGGGAAAGCGCCCTCGCCCGCGAGGTAGAGCGCCGACGTCGCGCACCCGCATTCGGGGTGTACGAACAGCTCCGCGTCCGGGTGGGTGCGCGCCTGCTCGGTCAGCTCGTCGCCGTTGATGCCCGCGTGCACGTGGCATTCGCCGGCCCAAATGTGCACGTTCGCCCGGCCGGTGACGCGTTTGACGTGCGCGCCGAGGAACTGGTCCGGCAAGAACAGCACCTCGCGGTCGGGGTCGATGGAGGCGACCACGTCCACCGCGTTGGACGATGTGCAGCAGATGTCGGTGAGCGCTTTCACCTCGGCCGTGGTGTTCACGTAGGAGACCACGATCGCGTTCGGGTGTTCGGCCTTCCAGGCGCGCAGCTCGTCGGCGGTGATGGAGTCCGCGAGTGAGCACCCGGCCCGCTGGTCCGGAATGAGGACCGTCTTGGCCGGGCTCAAGATCTTGGCGGTCTCGGCCATGAAGTGCACGCCGCAGAACACGATGGTGTCCTCCGGCGCCTCGGCCGCGATCCGGGACAGTGCCAGCGAATCGCCGACATGGTGGGCCACGTCCTGGATCTCCGGCAGCTGATAGTTGTGCGCGAGGATAGTCGCGTTGCGCTCCTCGGCGAGCCGCTTGACCTCCTGCGCCCATTCCGGCGTCGCTTCGACACCCGCGAACCCCGCGGGTCCGTCGAACACCTGCCCCATCAGCGGGGGCGCCAGTTTCGCACCCATCGTCGCCATGGATGGCTCCCTTCCTCGTGCGATCGGCTTCACCACCGATTCGCACCCAACCAGGTTTTCGACTTACAATCGAAAACGTGACCCATAGTAGCACCAGCCATGAATCACTCACCGCGGTGTTCCAGGTTCGCCGCTTCCCCGCAACCATTGCCGCAGGTACGAACCCTGCCGACCGCGCAGAAGGCATGCTGCGCCGTTGCCCGCCCGACCAGCGGACCGAACTGGCCGTGCTGCTGTGGGAGCGCGCGCTCGACCCACAGAAAGGCACCTGGTCTCTGCCCGGCGGGCAGCTACGTGACGACGAGGACCTCGACGCCTCCGCGCGCCGCCAGCTCGCCGAGAAGGTCGACGTGCGCGAGCTGACCCACCTCGAACAGCTCTCGGTGTTCAGCGCCCCGGACCGGGTACCGAGCCCCCGGCGCATCGCCTCGGCCTACCTGGGCCTGGTCCCGCTCACCGCGGACCCGAAGTTGCCGTCCGACACCGCCTGGCATCCGGTCTCCGCACTGCCGGCCATGTCCTTCGACCACCGCACCGTCGTCGACCACGCCCGCACCCGCCTGGCCGCGAAACTCTCTTACACCAACATCGCCTTCGCGCTCGCGCCGGATCGATTCACCATGTCGACTTTACGCGAAATCTATTGCGCCGCACTAGGATACGACGTGGACACCACCAACCTTCAGCGAGTTCTGACCCGCCGCAAAGTGATCACCCCCACCGGTGCCACCGCCGCCCCGGGCCGCGCGGGCGGACGCCCGGCAGCGGTCTACCGCTTCACCGACTCGGGCCTACGCGTGACAGACGAATTCGCGGCGCTACGCCCGCCGACCTGAGCGACCGGACCCGCGGCGGGCACTTCGACTACAGCCGACATCCAGCTCAGTACTCGGTCGCCGCCTTCCGATGCTTGCGCCTGCGCCGATACTCGCGTTTGCTCGGTACCGGGCGTGCGGCATTGCCGCGCCGCAACGCATCCCGCCGCCGCCAAGCGATCAAATCGGCCCGCTCGCCAGTCGACGCCGAGGGCACGGTTGTCGCTTCGCGATTCATCACCTGACCTCCGTTCGACGAGCCACTCCATCACTCCGGCCGGACGACGGTATCAGCGAAATTCCCCCGCATCCAGCGACTTTCTACCGCCGGCCGGAGTGGTCGACCCCTTGCCGGTCAACGGCGAGTGCCAACATCACTTCGTAGACAGGTGTTCACTTCCGGCTCGATACGTGGTATGTCCATCTATGACCACAGTCCGAACGCATGTGCGGAAAACAATGATGAATGAACCCCCAACCTTGGTTGCCGTGTACGAGCTCGTTGCCGAGGGTTTTCAACGGGTCGCGGAATTTCGGCTGTCGCCCCAGGACCAGGTCGCGCTGACGCTGACCGACTCCGAGGGCTGCCCACAGGCCGAACAGTGGTACCACGAAGGGGTCGAAATGCTCGATGACGGACGCCTCGTTATGCCGGATGAAGGACCCACCTTCATGCACGCATTATTGCAACCGTTCCGTATGAGCTACTGCCGAATCGTGGACGAGAGCGGACGCGATACTCCCACAGAATCGACGATCACACCGACGCACTGGTCGACATATCGAGACGATCAATAATATCGGTGAGCAGTTCCCTCCATGAAGTAATCATTCGCGCCGCGAAACTCATGATCCAAAATATCCAGCGAGCGGGCCAGATAATTGCGAAGCCCCACAGAGACGCCGGTCGAATACTTGATGAAACCGTGACGACCCTGCGGGACAAAGATCGCCTGAACCTCAGCGAGTTTCGGGACAACGAATCGAGATTTTCGCGTTCGCGAAGCGAAGAATACCCCGCCTACGTGCCGAGTGCTGCCGAGCGGAAGATGCGAGAACGGCGCTTGACAAGAGAAGATGAATTGACCGATTCGATCGATCCGAGCACAAATTACGTATACGTTATGCGGTCCAAAATATTCGGCCGCACGACCCTCGACAGCCTGAGCATCTACAAGCCCGCTTCGGGAGAAAGGTTCGGAGGCCGCGATTGGCTGCCGCACAGACACGGCGAGCTGGCAAAACGAGAAGTTGGCGCTTTCCGCATGGACCAGTTGTTCAAGTTCGGTCGAGTTCCACCCACCGCACTGACCAGTGGACCGCACGGACCCGGGATGGTGCAGCAATTCATGGAATTCAAGAGAGGGAAAAGAGAGCACGAGTACGATCATGTTCAACAACAACAAGTAGCTGTACTGCATTATGTAATCGGCAACGGGGACGGCCATCGGGCGAACTACCGCCCCGATGTCGGCGACAATCTCGTCGCGTTCGATCACGGGTATTCATTCCCCGAGACGCCGGACCCGACGCGCGGTGACAGACGGCACACCCTGCGATCAGATTTTGTGATACTCCATGCGGGGAAAGCCCTCGATAAGGACGTGCTGCGTGCGGTGGATGAAGTCGACCAGGCCCAAGTGCGCAGCGCACTCGGCGACCTCCAGTTGGATCGCAGCGCGATCGACGGTGCCGTCGAGCGGCTCAACATGATCAAAACCCACCGCATGATCCCTCCACTCTGAAATCAGCGACCGCAGCAAGGGATCGCGCAGTGTCGGCCGGATGCCCAGCGGCCGTAGACGTCGACCGCACCGAAGACCACCGACACCCGGTCATGTTCTCGAAACCGCCCCGGCGGATCTGAGGTTTGCGTCGATGCCGGGTTGTGGTGCACAGGCATGAGTCGGCCGAGGCGATCGATCACCGTGGATCGGCCGACGTTTACCTCGATTGTCTTGGTCGTTCGAGGACGACCGCTGATTTACCTCTGAGTAAGAGGTATCCTCGGCGACATGGCGAGGACATCCGAGGTCACCACCCACGCCGAGTTGGTCGGGCGACTGATGAGTGCGTTCGGCCGCTTCCGTCGGCAGGTCTCGCGGATAGCCGGCCGATCGTTCGATCAACCCGGGGTAAGCGCCTCGCAAGCGGAGTTTCTGCGCCTGGTCGCCCGTAATCCGGCTATCTCCGTGAAGGCGGCTGCCGCGGAGCTGGGCTTGGCTCCCAATAGTGTCTCGACCTTTGTCACGGCACTGGTGCAGACAGATCTGCTGGTACGCGAGGCGGATCCAGCGGATCGGCGAGTGATGCGGCTGAGCCTGCCCGCTCAGGTGCAGCGCACGGTCGACGAGACGCGCAGACTCAGGCACGGACTGGTCGCCGCGGCCCTCGACGAGCTGACCGCGGATGAACGTGACCAGTTGGTTCGCGGGCTTACGGTCGTCGACAAGGTGACCGGCATCCTGCACGAGTACGAACAAGGTAAGCGAAGATGAACTCGAAATCCGTTGATCCACCACTGCATTGCCCGGCCGTCGAATGCGCGGGCCTGACGCACCGTTACGGCGAGCACATCGTGGTCGATCACCTAGATCTGCGTATCGAGCGCGGCGAGGTGTTCGGTCTACTGGGCCCCAACGGCGCCGGGAAGACCACGACGATTCGGCTGCTGAACACGCTGATGCCGGTGCAGGACGGAACGATCAGGGTGCTCGGTCTCGAGGTCGGCCGCCGCGACGCGGACATCCGCTACAACCTCGGCTACGTGCCGCAACAGCTGTCGATCGAGGCGACACTGACCGGGCGACAGAACGTGGCCTGGTTCGCGCGGTTGTTCGATGTGCCGCGTCGCGAGCGGGCTCAGCGGGTGAACGAGGTGTTGGCCGCGATGAACCTGCTCGAAGTGGCCGACCGGATGGCCGGCGGGTATTCCGGCGGGATGATTCGCCGCCTGGAGTTGGCGCAGGCACTGGTCAATCGGCCCGCGCTACTGATTCTCGACGAGCCGACAGTCGGTCTGGATCCGATCGCGCGCGACAGCGTCTGGGATCGAGTGCGCGATCTGCGGCACCGATTCGGTACAACAGTGCTGCTGACCACCCATTACATGGCCGAGGCCGACAACTTGTGCGATCGGATCGCACTGCTGCACAAGGGCCGATTACAGGCAGTCGGGACGCCGGCCGAACTGAAGGCCGCGTTGCGACCCGACGCCACCCTCGATGACGTGTTCCGCCACCACGCCGAAGCCGGCCTCGTCCAGGACACAACGATGGAGGGAGGGCTGCGCAGTGTCCGAAACACACGTCGAACCGCTCAACGCGCGAGCTGACTACCCGCCCGTGCGACTGGCGCCGCGCGGCGCCGCGCGGCTTGTCGCACTGGGCTCGCGAATCACCACCTTCGTGCTGGTCGAGTTGCAGAAGTTGCGCCACGATCGCACCGAACTGGTAACTCGCGGGGTGCAACCGGTCCTCTGGATGCTGATCTTCGGCACGACTTTCGCCCGGCTGCGCACCATCCCCACCGGGGACCTGCCGTACCTGGACTTTCTGGCTCCGGGGATCATCGCTCAATCGGCGTTGTTCATCTCGATCTTCTACGGAATCCTGCTGATCTGGGACCGTGACGCGGGCATTCTCAACAAACTGATGGTTACCCCGACACCACGAGCGGCTCTGATCACGGGAAAGTGCTTCGCGGCCGGCGTGCGTGCGGTGGCGCAGGTGCTGATCATCGTGGCGCTGGCATTGGTCATGGGTGTGCACGTGACGATGAACCCGGCCAAACTGTTCGGCGCGGTGGTCGTCGTGGTTCTGGGTGCCGCGTTCTTCGCTTGCCTGTCCATGACCATCGCGGGTGTCGTGGCGAAACGTGACCGGTTGATGGGAATCGGGCAAGCGATCACGATGCCGCTGTTCTTCGCCTCGAACGCGCTGTACCCCCTGGAGTTGATGCCTGGGTGGTTGCGCGTCGTCAGCCACGTGAATCCGCTCAGTTACGAGGTGGATGCGCTGCGTGGTCTGTTGATCGGCGGCGCATACCACCTGTGGCTGGATCTGGCAGTGCTGATCCTGGCCGGGATCGCTGGAATCGCCTGTGCCTCTTCACTGCTGGGGCGGCTGACCAGGTGATCCTGTCTACTCGGAGTTGCCGCCGCGAATCGCGGCACCACTTCTCTGGCCGGACCGGCTCGTTCCAAAGTCTAGTTCTGTGATGGCGCGGCCGACCGGGTCGCCATTGTGATCACTACCCTGCGGTCGCCTGGATGAATTCGCGCAAGCGTTTCAGGAAGGTCTCCGGCTGTTCCTCGGCAATCCAATGGCCCGACTTTTCGATAGGTCGGACAGTGACGCTTTCGGCGACCTCCAGGAGCATCTCCTCTGCCGACGAAAGAAAGAAGCTCGCGGTCCCCCCAAGTCCGAGCACCGGCATTGTGAGTTTGCCCTTCTCCGACAGGATGCGCCGATTGTCTTCTGCGTCCTGTTCGAAAGCCCGAAAGAGCTCGAGGCCGGCTCGCATGGCTCCGGGAGCCGTGTAGTCGGCGACATATCGTTCCGCGTCCGATATCGAGATCGCATCGGGATTCGCACTCAGCTTGACATAGAAATGGCGTAGGTAGGAGAACTCGCTGCCGGCGATGAGCGTCTCGGCATCGTTGCCTGCTGCGCCGTGGAAGTGGAAGTGCCACAGCGTGTCCGCACTGAACCTGGTCGTCGCCAGCGCTCTCTCATATACTTCGGTGCCCGGGATCGGAGCCTCCATGAGCACAAGACGCTCGACATCGCCGGGATAGCGGGAAGCGAACGCATAGGCAACCAACATTCCGAGGTCGTGACCGACCAGGGTGATCGGGTTCCGCACGCCGAGATGATCGAGCAACGCTCTGATGTCGCTTGCCATCGTTCGCTTGTCATAGCCGCGCTCGGGCTTCGACGACCCGCCGGCCCCTCGATAATCGGGAGCCACGACGAACCAGGCATCGGCACGGAGCGGCTCTATGATGAGACGCCATTCCCACCAGGTCTGGGGCCAACCATGCAACAACACGATTGTTCGACCATCCCCGCCCTTGCTCGGCGGTGTGCCCGCGGTCACGTAGTGGATTCGGACACCCGCGGCGTCGAACATATTGTGGTGCAATTCCTGCATTGCGCACCTTCCGGCCGGTATTGACGCTCAGATGAACACGGTCCGCCGCACGGATAGCACGATCAATTGCGCTTCTGCCAGCCCCCGCGCACGTGATCCAGAATATTCTCGGCCCAGACATCAGGCGCCTCCAGTGGGCTGAAGTGTCCGGCGTCCTCGACGAGTCGGAGTGTGTAGTCACGGTAGAAATCGGACAAGTTGTCACTCCATTCCTGCGGAAAGAGTGGATCCTGGTCCGGCCAGAGAACGGTGACGGGCTTGGCGAACCTGTCGGCGGGATTCGGCTTCTCTTCGTTGGTGTAATAAGTGATCGGGTTCCCTTCCGGGAACCGGAACCACGAGATACCCGCCACGAATGCACCCGGAGCAGAGTGGTTTTCGGTCAGATGGTCCAGCAGTTCGTTCACGACTTCGGAGCCTGGAGCCGACCAGTTCCGCAGGCTCTCTTTCAGCACGGCGCGAACGGCATCCGGCTTTCCGTCGATGAGATCCTCTACCAGCGTCGTCTTGTAGAGGATCGCGTGCAGGAAAGCGTTGACCGCCCGTTCCTCCAGAATCCGCCGGCCGACCCCCATCGTCGGTGGCGCGATAACCAGAGATTCAGCAAGGTCGGGCCGCTCGACCGCGACCGTCTGGACAGTGAAACTGCCGATGTCGTATCCGCACAAGACCGCGTTGCTGATACCGAGTTCGTCGATCAGCGCGATGACACCGTCCACCTGACCGGACAAGGAATAGGCGTTGCCCACATCCTTTAGGTGCTTGTCCGACTTACCGAAGCCCCGCAGATCAGGGACAACCACGTCAGCGAAAGGTGTCAACAGGGGCAGCAGCTTGGAGTACTCCTTGTTGTCGCCCGGACTGCCGTGGACGAGGACTACCGGCCGGCCTTCTCCAGATCGCAGGTAGTGCAGGCGGAAACCATCGGTCGGCTTCGAGAACGGCATGGTCTGACCTCCGATTCTGCATCCGTATCGGCCCATGTGGATTGCGGCTCGGTCGAGCCGGGTGGTTAACTCGAAGAAAAGGCTCAGCGGGGAATTTCCTTGTAGTGATGCTCGTCGTAGTCCGACTTCAAGTACCCGTTGACGGTGTCGTTGAAGTTGATCCAGTGCGGCGTCTTGCCATGAGCATCCAGGACCTCTTGGGACGCCCAGTGTTCGATCAGGACGTAGCTGTACGGATCATGGGCGTTCCGCCACAGCTGGTACAGACTGCACCCGTCCTCCTTGTTGGACTCCACCACCATGTGGTTCAAGAGTTTCAGAAATCTCGCCTCGTGCTCTTGGGCCACGTCGAAGAAGACGTTCAGGATGATCATGCCGCTCCTCCTGTCGTGTATGCCTCAGTCACCATCATGGATCGCGAGGCCGCACGACGAGGCCGGATCGGCTCGTTTGCCGCTCGTTCAGGCACCGTCGGTCGCGATCCGTCAGTGGGTCCTGACCTGGGGAAGGGCAGGTCCTCCGCCGTGTGGGCCGGTTGCGGCGCCGAGAGGCCCTGCGTACATCGAGCGCGGCGACGGCCACCTGGTGCCGCGCCCCGGGCCGGGGCGCTGCGGGCAGGTGGCCGCTGGATCGATCGTCGCCAACCCGACGGGCGATCGATCCGAAACGCACGTCCGGCGATCGGTGGGTGGGCCACCGATCGCCGGGCGTACTTATGGATGTGTCATCGCGCGAGCGAGTTGCGCAGATCGGTGATGGTGGCGCGGCGCTCGTAGGCGATCCAGGCGAAGATCGCGGCGAGCACCAGTGGGAAGATCCCCATCAGGGGCTTGCCGACGAGAAAAGCCTGTGTCCCGGCGGCAAGCACCGTGAGAACGGACAGACCCGCGGCAGCCAGGGCACTGAGCCGTGGCACCATCAGGCCGATACCGCCCGCGACCTCCACGACTCCGATGAAGATGAGCAGCCCGAGGGGGATGGTCAGATTCTCGGGGGCGTTGTCCGTCAGGGCGTTCGGCATCACGAGTTTCGGCCCGCCGGAGGCGATGATGAAGAACAGGCCGAGCAGGATCTGCAGGGTCCACAGGGCACGGTTGCGGATCTTGCCGGGACGGTTGGTGACGTCGTCGGAGAAGTTGGTGGTGGGGTCGGCGGTGGTCATCTCTGGTCCTTCTGGTCGGTCGCGCCGGGTTGGTGGCGCGTTCAACGGATAGGACGGAGCATCGTCCGAGATCTCATCGCTGTCGGCGAAGGTTTTCTGAACCGCTGCTGTTCGGCGCAGCGCCGGATTCCGTAGAGTTGCACCACCTGGAGCTCCGCATCCAGCCAGGGTGTTGTCGAGGATGGCGTCGCGCGCCGATGAATTTCGAGCGCGGAGGAGGTCTACCCGGTCATGAGGAAACTGATCTACACGTTCGGCGTGTCCCTGGACGGCTACATCAACGACCGCGACGGCAGCATCGACTGGACTGTCCCGGACGAGGAGTTGCACCAGTTCCACAACGACAGGTACCGCGATCTCGAGGTCTCGCTGCACGGCCGCCGGATGTACGAGTTGATGGCCGAATACTGGCCGCACGTACCCGAGAACGCGTCGCGCATCGAGCGCGAGTTCGGCGCGCTCTGGACGGACAAACCCAAGGTCGTCTTCTCGCGGACGCTCACCGAAGTCCACTGGAACAGCACGCTGGTCAGTGCGAACGCGGTCGAGGAGGTCCGCGGGCTCAAGGCCGGCGGCGATGGCCTCATGGAGGTCGGCGGCGCGAGTCTTGCGGCCGCGCTGATGCCACACGGGCTCATCGACGAGTACCAGATATTCTTCTCGCCCGTGGTGCTCGGCGGCGGCACACCGCTGTTCCCAGCACTGGACAAACGCATCCAGCTCCGGTTGGCCGAGACGAAGCACTTCGCCACCGCGGTGATGCTGCGCTACCTCGCCGACTGAGGTTTGTTCGACCGCAGGACTCGGCTCTGGACCCTTTCGGCGCCCAGTTCGTTGTGGTACGGATCGCTCCCATGAATGATGTGCTGCGACGCTGGTCGGTCGGGGAGGGCAATCATGCAGTTCATGCTTCTGGGCTTCGACGGCACCGACGCCGACGCGCAGGCACGACGGATGGCTGTCCGTACGGAACATATCGCTCTCGGTGACAAGTTGGTCGCCGAAGGCAAGATGCTTTACGGCACGGCCATTCTCGACGTTTCGGGTGCGATGGTCGGCTCGATGATCGTCGTCGAGTTCGATTCGCGCGACGAAGTCGATCAATGGCTCGCCATCGAGCCGTACATGACCGGCGACGTCTGGCGGCGTATCGAAATCCACCCGGTCCGAGTCGGGCCTTCCTTCACAGGACTCCATAAGCCCTGACCTACCCGTGCGGCAAGTTGCGACAACCCCGGATCGCCAAGACGCGACGCTGATGGGATCCGCGTCCGCGACACTCAATTGCTGAAGCGAGGGAGGCCGACGGGAGTCGAGTCCTCAAACGGCCGGGTTTCCTGGGGCCTGCGGATGTCATCGCCTCTGGCCGCGGTCACGCTCGGGCTCGCGGTCTGGAAAGTACTCGAAATCGTTGCGGGTCACGATAATTGCCGCGACGAGCGTGGAGCACCGCGTGGAATCGCAGTCGCGATGAATTCTCCACGCCCGTAGCGCGTTCTCCCGACTGGATACCGCCCATGCCGGATTGTCGTGCGCCAACTCCGACCATACCGTCGACAGATCCGACGTGTCGGTGTGGCCGGAGTCGGGGAAGAATGGTCGCAGGGCGGCGAGCGCCAGCCGTCGCCACCGCTGCTCCAACGATGACGGACCGTCCTGGCGACCCCCGGCAACAACCGCAACACCGTCGCAGGTCGAAGGACCCCGTCATCCGCCATTCGACACCGCCCGCGAACTCTGACGCCGAGGGGCAGTCTGCTCCGCCCACACCCGTACTGCCCCGACTACTACCGAACCTGATGGTCGAAACCCATTCCGCGGCGAAACTATCCACTGACGTATCGCACCCGATGCCGCGGTGGGTGACGGCAGCGCGATCGTCGCCCCAGCCCGAGAAACCGACACATCTAGCCGGAACAACCTCGCGAACAGCCTGTCGTCGTCCGGCACATCCGGCTGAATCAGATAAGTCCACCGGACCGAACGTGGATGTCCGACAATCGGTCCACAGCTTCGCGCTGTGGCATTGCATGTGCGCCTTGACCGCCTGCCCGAGCCTGGTCGGCATCGTCACGCCCCACACTCGCCCGGCACGCAGTACGATCCGGCCCGACTCGGGCGGATCGATCACGGCGGGCAAGTCACACTCCTACCGATAGAAGGCACAGCGGGACATCGGATTGTCCCCGAACGGTTGTATCTCCATCTGCGCTCCTCGCTCACATCCGTATCCGGTAGGTGCGCCCGGCCCCAGTGGATCGTCTGCGAAGGGAAACCAGGTGCGGAAGCGTCGGAGTGACTCGAACAACCCTCCTACCAGGCGCATCTCTATGAGACAGCGACGCTTCGCCTCAGCAACACCGAATCGGTGTCTCCAAGAAAAGTTCTCCGAATCCTCAGGACACCATCCGGCGAAGGTGAAACAATTTCTCCGATGTGGAGGAGTCCACATCGTTGAAACGGAGGGGAACCGTAAATGCCTGATGCAGGATCGACTTTGCCGCGCCGCCAGCTCGGCCGATACCTGACCGAGTGGCGGACGCGAGCCGGCTTGAGCCAAGCCAAGGCCGCGCAGCTCCTGGAGATGGGGGCCACCAGCCTGAATCGGCTGGAAAAGGGCCAGAACTCTCGTATCAAATCGCGCGACATCCAGGCGATTTGCGACTTGTACGGTGTTCATGACGATCTGACTTCCGCACTGATCGGACTAGCTAGACAGTCCAACGTGAAAAGTTGGTGGCATCAGTATGGCGACGTGATCCCCAAGGACTTCGATGTCTATGTTGGATTGGAAGCTGCTGCGGTTCGCCTTGTTTCATACCAACCCGATCTTGTGCCCGGCCTTCTCCAAACTGCGGACTATGATCGTGCGCTCGTTCAGCTGGCATGGGCGGATTCCACGGATGCTGAGCGCGAGCAGCGAGTACAGATCAAGGCACACCGCCAGAACATCGTCACCAGGAAGACGCAGCCGGTGAGCCTCGAGGTGGTGATTGGTGAAGCTGCCTTGCGACGAGTGGCGGGGAGTCGGAAAGTGATGGCCGCACAGCTTCGTCATCTGGCCGACATGTCTACACGCCCGAACGTCACAATCCAGGTATTGCCGTTCGAGGCAGGGTTCCCCGATGGCATCTCGATGCCACCGTTCGTGATCCTCGAGTTCGGAAACGCGGCCTACGCTCAAGCCGTTGAGCCGCCAGTCGTGTATCTCGAAGGCGCCGTCGGCGACATATACCTGGAAAAGCCAAATGACGTGAGCCGCTACCATCAGTCGTATGAAGGCATCCGGCAGGTCGCGTGGGATGCAGCAGCCAGCAGGAACCTGCTACGGCAGGTAGCAAGGGAGCATGAGCAGCGTGAACGTTGATCTATCCGGAGCCAGTTGGTTCAAAAGTAGCCGGAGCCAGGCTGGAAAGGAGTGCGTAGAGGTGGCATTCCTCGACGAAGGCAAAGTCGGAGTCCGTGACTCGAAGAACCCCGCCGGTCCCGCGCTGGTCTTCACACCCGGTGAGTGGCATGCCTTCACCGAGGGCGTGACCGACGGCGAATTCAACCGTCCGTAGCCGTCGCATCAGGGAAGCCCCGCCTCCCGACGCCTGTCTCGCGTCGAGGTCGGCGGGGCTTTTCTGCGCGTAGTCGTGGTATCCGCCGGAAACGGACTCGGCGGCATCGAGCGAACCTGCCACGATCTTCGCGCCGCATGATCAACGGCCGGTAACTGCGGTACCCGAGAGAAGGGTCCTTCACGACATCTCGTCGATCGTGACACGGAGTGGCGCACAGCCTGCCCAGCAAATCACGAAGATACCCTCACAGAGATCAATTCGACAGTGTTGCACTACATTTCAGAACAGGTTTCGCCTTTGACATTTCCGCCACTTCGATGCGGACCCTGATCATCTGCCCTGTTCACGAAGTCGACGATCGAAGTAAGGCCGGGCTGGTAGCCGGATGTCGTATCGACTTCGACCGACGGCACGTCGAGGGCAACTCTGTCGAACACGGCCAGAGGGGCCGCGGGGTGTCGCGGATCGACATGGGTGCTGCGCCGTGGCTCGTCGATGCGGCGCTGCCGGATCCGCGCCGCGGCGACGGCAGGGTCGACCGTGCAGTGGACGACGCGTGTCCGGGCGTGCGCTAGCAGAGGTAGCAAACCGGGACGCCACAGTCGGTCTTGGAAGGCGGCTTCGGCCACCACCGTGACACCGGCCCGCAGCAGCAGGTCCAGCGTCCCGAAGAACACCGGCAGGACGCGCAAGTCCAGTGCGCCATCCGGGCTGGGGCCGAAATCCGGTGTGGCATGGACCATGCCCTCCTTGATCTCGTCCCGACAGACTGCCGGGCAGCCGATCGCCCGGGCCAGAGCATGGGCCAGCGTCGTCTTGCCGGTGCCGGGTGGGCCGCTGACGACGACCAGCATGGGCAGCAGGTCCTGGTCCTGGGGCATTCGCGCACCATACCGTGAACCCGGCTCGCGGCGGCGCAGCTCGTCGGGCGGACCACGGACTGAATTGAAAACCGCGAAACACACTGTTCCGCAACACATTTAGCAGAAAGAGCTGGTGCGTCGAAACCCGGCCGCGTCGTGGTCGCCGTGCCGATCGGTTCAGGCGGCTTTCATCTGCGGCTCGGGCGGTGCAGCGTCGGTTCGCTGACTCAACCGGCCGCCCGCCCAGAACGCCAATTCGACCATCCAGAACAACACGAGGAACACCGTCACCACCACCGCGGGGACCGCGAGGAAGAATACCGAGGGCACGGCGGTGACGACGAACATGCCGACGTCCCGAACGCTCGCGCCACGCAACCGACTGCCCGCGCGCACAGCCGCCCACATCATCCAGCGCCGTGGCACCGACACCCCGAGTTCACGCAGGCAGCGCCGGAACAGGCCGTCGGCGTCCGCCACGCTCACGGCATCTGAGCTGCGCAGATAATCGTGCAGAATGGCGGCGCGGGTGTACAGACCGTATCGCGGAATCAGCCAGACGAACGGGCGGGGTACCGACGCGAAGTCGGTGCGAAACCCGGCGGGGATCACGAATTCCTCGGTGTCGCCGCTATACACGAGCGGCTCGGTGACCCGCCAGAATTTGGCATCGAGTTCCTCGACAACCGGCCCGCTCCCGACGAAGGTCACGTCCCATTCCTTCCCGCCCACAGTGTGTGTCCCCACTTTAGGGTGGTTCCGACATCCGAACAGCGCCACCGCGGCAACGGTTCGGACAAAGGTGTCAGCGGCGGAACTCGGGCAGCGCGTCGGCGGCCGGTCCGTAACCACCGTAGGGCAATTCGCCGCTGCGCGCGGCGTCACCGTAAGGCGTGAATGTCCGCGCGGGATCGAAGGACCCGCCGGCGACCCGACCGGAACGGGTTCCGGTGCCGAGATCCTCCGAAACGGTCAGCGCGGCGAGGAACAGCATGACGAACGACGCGATCAACGGCTGCACGATCAGCACCAGCACACTGCCCACCTCGATCGGCAGGGTGACGATCTGCCCGACCGGTGGGTTGTGCGGACGCGGATGCAGCCACGCGGCGACCTGTTCGCCGACTTGCGCCATCACCACCGCACCCACACCGGAACCGATCAGCAAGCCGATCTGTAACAACGGACCGCGCGCGGACCGCCACCGCCATGCCGCGATCGCCGAAACCCCGCCGAGCACCGCGCCGGCGAGCACGAATGTCGCCAACGCGTCGAAGTGGTGCATGCTCTCACCGGTCAGCACGGAACCACGCCCCGGCTCGACCACCAGCAACCGCTCGGTGGGCGCCGACCAACCCCAGCCGACGCCGCCGATCGCGCTCGCCACCACCACCACGACGGCCACCACCACGGCGGCACGCGCCTCGCGCCGTATTCCGCCCTGCGTCTGCGCTGCCACTGTCATCATCAGCGGCGTTCCAGAACGGCCGAGTCGAGCACGCCGTGCCGGGAGCATTTCGCCCACCAACCGTCCGGACTCACCTGCACGATCATGCGGCGGCCGCACTGTTCGCAGAAGCGCGGCGGCTCCAAGCCCAACGCGGCGGCCGCCGGGATCACATCATCGAGCCCCGGCACGATCCGCTTGCCGGTGAACGGGTTGTAGCGCTCGTCCATGCCCATGACAGTACTCATGGTCGGAGCATCTCTCATCGCAACCGAGCCCGGTCACAGCGTTTCGTTGAGTGCCTTGATCGGCATCTTCAGCTCGCCGAGCAGGTCCAAGTCCTGTTCGGCGGGGCGGCCGAGGGTGGTCAAGTAGTTTCCGACGATCACCGCGTTGATCCCGCCGAGGATGCCCTGCTTGGCGCCGAGGTCGCCGAGGGTGATCTCCCGGCCGCCCGCGAAGCGCAGTATCGTGCGCGGCAGCGCGAGCCGGAACGCGGCGACGGCGCGCAGCGCGTCGGCGGCGGGCAGCACCTCGAGGTCGCCGAACGGAGTGCCGGGGCGCGGGTTGAGAAAGTTCAGCGGCACTTCGTCGGGCGCCAACTCGGCCAGGTTCGCGGCGAATTCCGCGCGCTGCTCCAGGGTCTCCCCCATGCCGAGGATGCCGCCGCAGCACACCTCCATGCCCGCGGCTCGGACCATGCTCAGCGTGCCCCAACGCTCTTCCCAGGTGTGCGTGGTGACCACATTCGGGAAGTACGAGCGGGACGTCTCCAGGTTGTGGTTGTAGCGGTGCACGCCCATGGCGGCGAGCTGGTCGACCTGCTGCTGGGTGAGCATGCCCAGCGAGCACGCGACCTGGATGTCGACCTCGTTGCGGATCGCCTCGACTCCGGCGGCGACCTGGGCCATCAGGCGCTCATCCGGGCCGCGGACCGCGGCGACAATGCAGAACTCGGTGGCTCCGGTCTTCGCGGTCTGCTTGGCCGCCTCGACCAGGCTGGGGATGTCCAGCCAGGCGGCGCGCACCGGCGACTGGAACAGGCCCGACTGGGAACAGAAGTGGCAGTCCTCCGGGCATCCGCCAGTCTTGAGACTGATGATGCCCTCGACCTCGACCTCCGGGCCGCACCATGTCATCCGCACCTCGTGCGCGAGGGCCAGTAGCTCTTCCAGCCGGTCGTCACCGAGCCGGAGCACCTCGAGGGTCTGCTCCTGGGTCAGCCCTTCGCCGCGCTCGAGCACCTGCCGGCGGGCGACTGCCAAGATGTCCGAGGTTCGGGTGTCGGTCGGATCCGGCGCCGTGGCGGCCGTGGTGTCAGTGGTTTCTACGGGGGCCTGGGTCACTGCACGAATCCCTTCGTTCGGCCGAGGTGGCCGCGCAACTTGAACGGTGTTCAGGCTAGGGTAGCGGTAACAGAGCGTCAAAAACGACGGGAAGGCCAATCGAGTGCAGTTGCACCGCGCGGACGTGATCGACGGCGCCATCGCGATTCTGGACCAGTACGGTCTCGCCGACCTCACCATGCGCAGGTTGGCCGGTTCCCTCCAGGTGCAACCGGGCGCGCTGTACTGGCACTTCCCCAACAAACAAGCGCTGCTGGGCGCGGTCGCCGACCGGATCCTCGCGCCGATGGACGACCCGATCGCGGCCGAGGAATGGTCCGGACAGATCGCCGAATTAGCACACCGGCTGCGCGACTGTTTGCTGGCCTATCGGGACGGCGCGGAATTGGTCTCGGCGACATACGCGTCGAGGCTCACCACAAGCAAGGGTCGGGAACGCTTGGCCGGTGCCGCGATTCGCGCGGGCATGCCACGGCCGGAAGCCGAACTCGCGGCGTTCACGCTGCTGCACTACGTGCTCGGCCAGACGGTCGACGAGCAGTCCCGGATACAGATGGACTCGGCCGGCGCGCTCGCCGAGAACGCGTCGCCGATGGCTGAGACCCCCGACCCTACTGCACGTTTCGATTTCGGCCTGCAGCTGTTCATCGCGGGCGTGCGCCACCTGCTACGCATCGGCGTCCGCTGATCCGAGTCCGCCGATCGGAACGATCAGCACCGAGTGAGTTCAGTCGGGCAGTCACACGGCCACGATGCCCCAGACGCCTACGGCAGGATCGCCGTCCCGAATTCCGTTGCCACGACGTCGACCCCCTGAATCCTCTCCACCTGGGTGTACTGACCACGGACGTTGGTGACGGCGTGGCGAGCTGACAAACGAAGACCTCCGAGTGAAGTGCGAGCTGTCCAGGAACGCATTCATCCACCGGAAGTCTTCGTGCTCCACCGAAACGCGCCGTTGTCGGAGTTGGGCCGGTTGCGGCTCGCTCGTTGTGTCGTCGAGGACGGCTGGACATTGCGCCGGGCAGCGGAAGGTTCCAGGTCTCGGCCCCACCGACAAGCGGGGCCGCGCTTCGGCAGCGGTCGCCGGCCGGCGACCGCTGAAGTGGCCGACGTCGATCGTCGGATTCTCGGCACATCGTCGGACCGGAATCCTCCGCCACCATCGAAGGTCGTTGATCTGATCTATCGGACTCGACCATGCCGGCCCGGAGCCGAATGTACTCACCGATGATCCGCTCAGGACTCGCCGATCGACGGCCTGCCCTCCGTCGGCCCCTGGAAGCGCCCGGATCCTCGTCGCTTGCGAAGATCATTCGCAGCGATAACCACTGTCCGCCGGTCGGCGGCTCCGGCCGATAACGCGCGCGAGGGTCGCAGTCGGCTCGAGGACTTCGCAATTCGACGGGGCGGTGCATTCCCGGCAAGCGACGGATAGGAACGTCAATCGCTGGTCGGGCTCGTCGTTGCCGCGGGAGTGCCGAACCACAACGACAGCGCTGCTCGCAAACCATCCTCCGCGGTGTCAGCGGGTTCATCGATGGTTGCGGCCCAGGCGATGTAGCCGTCCGGGCGGATCAGGAGGGCGTCGGCTCCGCAGTTTTCCGCTTTGGCGGTGCGGATGTCGACGCGGTGCTGCCAGCCTCGGGCAGCATCGCGAAGGTCCGCACGATTGGCGAGGTCGAGCAGGATGGGCCGTGCGGCGTGCATGATTTCGGCGACGCGGGTCGTCCTGTCGTCGGTGTGCAGGATGAGGTCGGGTGCAAAGGCCCCGGTCAAGGTGTGGTTGTTGGGGTTGGGCAGCCGATAGCGGATATCGGCACCGGCGATGAACGCTGCCAGGCGCTGCAAAGGCTGCTCGTCGATGAAAAGTTCCTGGAAGACCGACCGCAGTGCTTCGGCCGCCGGGTCGTGCCCGCGCCGCAGCGCGACCTGCGCCCGGGTGTGCAGCATGGTGCGCTCGCCAGCGAGCTGACGCTCCTCATGATAGGTGTCCAGCAGGCCGTCGGGCGCCCACCCGTGGACGTCGGCGGCCAGCTTCCAGGCCAGGTTGACCGCATCGAGCATTCCGGCGTTGAGTGCCACGCCCGTGGCGGGAAACAGATGGGCAGCATCACCGGCGAGCAGGACCCGACCAGCGCGATAGCGTTCGGCGTGGCGGGCCTTGAAGGTGAAGCGGGACAACCGAAGCGTTTCTGCGACCGGCAAATCGACGCCCAGCACGTCACGGATACTGTCCTGTAGTTCCGCCACGGTCATCGGCACGTCATCGTCGTATTCGACGGTCTCGTCCTCGACCGTGTAGACAGACAGCACCTCCGACGTTGGCGATACACCCATCCCGAACAGACCGCGGTCCGTCCGCGTGAAACCCGCACGGATGGTACCGAACCCGGGAACCTCCAGGTCGCCGTTGTCGAGCCGAGTCACCGAATCCGGCACGGTGATCTGGGCCAGCCGATTCACCTCCGGGTATACGGTGCCGGGGAACGGAATCCCGGCCAGGTCACGAACCCGGCTGCGCGCACCGTCGCAGCCCACCAGATAGCGGGCGGTCACCCGGTACGGCCCATCCGGCCCGCCGACCTCCGCCGTGACCGCGTCGACATCCTGCCGCACATCCAGCACCTGGTGCCCGCGACGGATATCGAGGCCGAGTTCGGCGACATGTTCGCCGAGTAGTCGCTCGAGTTGCTGTTGCGGCAGCGGCAGCGCGTGCATCGGGGACTCGGCCAGCTGGGTGAAGTCCACATGCACACCACCGAACGGGAACCGCGGAGCCGGAATCGGATCGGTGCAGGCCGCTTCGAACCGATCCAGCAAGCCCCGGTAGCGCAACAGATCCAGGATCTGCCCGCCAAGACCACCGGCCTTCGGGGTATCCCGCGGCTGCGACTGCCGCTCCAGCACCAGTGGCCGCACTCCGGCCGAACGCAGCTCGGCGGCCAGCATCAGGCCGGTCGGTCCCGCGCCCACAATAATCACGTCGGTATTCATTACTACTCCCATTCCGGCCGGCTCCGGCCGCGGCAAAGATTGTTCGGACACCCCTGGTCGGCGATCGGGCGCTACCGCGCCCCGTACCTGCCGCGCGGGAGCCACCCACCCTTGGCGTTGGCCATGCGCGGAGGCACGGGGGGAATCACGAAGCGCTGCTGGTTGCTCTGGGGCGGGAAGGTGCTGCGTTGCTTTCGCATATCGGTACCTTTCGAAAAGTTCATGTAGCCAGGAATGCCGGGGCTCCGGCGAGGTCAGGCCCGATCAGGCGCGATCGAACCAAGTGACCGACGCCCTGCCGACCCCTTCGCACTGGTGCCCTCGACGGGACCTGCACCAGTGGGTTGTCCACCAGCGCCACGATGCTGGAGAAGCCGTACTGCTTCGAGTAGTTGGACGGGCTGGTGGCGGAGCGCTAGGCGCGGTTCGGAGGTACCGCGGCCCATGACCAGGGTGTCCAAGGTCTTGTTCGGCGTGTGGAGGGCATGCCGACGAACTCGCTGATAGATGTCGACACCGCCTCCGGATACCGCGCGTTGATCCACGCCATCCTGTCCTCACACATCGGACAGGAGTCGAATTCCCCCTGCGAACCGTATAGCC
Source organism: Nocardia sp. NPDC049220 (assembly GCF_040647855.1). Taxonomy (NCBI): domain Bacteria; kingdom Bacillati; phylum Actinomycetota; class Actinomycetes; order Mycobacteriales; family Nocardiaceae; genus Nocardia; species Nocardia sp. NPDC049220. The sequence goes on along the minus strand of NZ_JBEZDA010000015.1, from coordinate 30,312 downwards.
GTCGAGGGAGACCGCCATATATAGACCAGCTTTCGCATCTTTACCGCCTCAAATGTAGTACTCTGCACGAAGTGATTTGAACCGTAGTACTACACATGGAGTGGTGTCAAGTGGCGCGTACGAATCCGGAACGCCGACAGGCTTTGCTGGATGCCTCGATCGAGGTCCTGGCCCGCGAAGGGGCACGTGGGTTGACCTTCCGGGCGGTCGATCAGGAGGCGGGGGTACCCGCCGGAACCGCCTCCAATTACTTTGCCAACCGGGACGCACTGTTCGTCCAGGTCGGGAACCGCTATTACGAGCGGCTGACCCCCGGCGACGACGCCGTGGCCAAATCGCGCGGACCGCAAACCCGCGAGACCATGACCGAACTCATGACCGAAGTGGTAGACCGCGTCTTCCACTTCCGCACCGGCTATCTCGCGATCCTCGAACTGCGCCTCGAGGCCACCCGGCGCCCCGAACTACAGGCACTGCTCACCGAGCGGGTGAGCGCGGATCTGGCCTTCAATATCAGCAACTATCGGGAGTCGAAACTGCCCGGCGACGAGAACGCCGCGGTCCTGCTCTACCTCGCTTTGAACTGGCTCATCCTCGAACGACTCACCCTCCCAGGCATTTTCGACGAGCAGCGCGCCGCCGAACTGGTGCGGACGATCGTGGAGCGCGCAATACCCGCCGCCACCCCGGTCGCCGGCACCAACCCGTGACGCACGCCGGCGAACTCATCGAGGTTTCGGCCGCTCTGGAAGCTTGTCGAGTTCGCCGGAGATCCGCAGCACGGATTGCGGGCGTTCGGGCTGGTCGGCGACGATGAGGGGGGTCGCGGCGGGAACGTCGACATGCCACCGAATGCTGGTAGCGGTCATCTCGCCACTCCAACCGGCCCGGACAGCACAACGTCATGTGCTGGTTGGCAACTCCGCATGGGTCTCGAACCGCCGTGCGCCGTTCAGGCGGGTTCGGCGGACAGCGTGATGGTGGTCCAACCGCCGAGATGGACGCGGTCGCCGTGCCGTAGCGCAACCGCGACCTTGGGTGGTAACAACTCCTCGCTCCCGTTCACGCTGGTGCCGTTGGTCGAGCCGAGGTCGGTAATGGTGAGGCCGCGGTCATCGATGTGAATGATCGCGTGGGCGCGCGAAACACCGATATCGGCGGGGGCGATGCCGAGATCGATGCCCGGCGCGATACCTTGCGAAACGCTGCGCTTCCCGATCAGAATCTCACTGCCGTGCAGAACGATTCGACGTTCCGGATAGTAGGTGGGAAATCCGACCTGCTCGGCATCGGGCCCCTTACGGGCGATGACCCGATCGTAGAACTCCCGGTCGGCGACAATCGTCGCGATCCAGGCAACCCGTCGCTGCGACTCCGCGGCCGCTGGTTCGGGTGTCGCCTGCTCCGCGGCCGCCGGCTCGGGTGTCACCTGCTCCGCGGCCGCCGGCTCGGGTGTCACCTGCTCCGCGGCCGCCGGCTCGGGTATCACCTGCTCTGTGGCCGCCGCTGGCACGGGCCGCAGCGCCGATGGGCTGAGTATCGATTCACGTCCGCACCCCTCGCAGAATCGACCGGTGCGCACCGCACCACAGGACGCGCACTTCGCGCTCGAATCCTTCTGGTCCGGGCCGGACTTCGGAGCGCCGACCGGCAGTCCGCAGACATCGCAGTAGTACGGCGCCAGGGACAGGTGACCGACTGGGCAGATATCCATCACCCCTCCTGCCGTCCGTCAATCACCATAAGCCGGTCGGTTCCGGCGGGCAAGACTGCACACAGGTCTCTCATCTAAATCTCCTTCCGTACCCTCGCGGTTTTGGCCGAGTGAGCCCCTGCGGGCAACTCGTCCCGTACCCGCGCCGTCTTGGTCGACCGCGCATCCAACGCCATCTCGTCTGCCGCGTCCACGTGCGAGCGCAGCCGCACAGTCCCGGTGTGTTCGTCGACCTCGACCACGCCACGCAACAACTTCGCCGTGCCCTCGTTGCCGGACTCCGCGGCCAGCTGCACCGCCCGGCGCAGCTTCGCGGTCGCGATCGCGATGTCACCGTTCTTGCGCGCGGCCAGCCCGTCTCGTACCGCCTGCGCCAACTCGGCCTGCCCGGTGTAGTGCGCGACGCGTCTGCTGATCCGGGTCGACAATGCGGTGTCGGTGGTCCACAGCGCCCGGATCAGCCCCTGACCGAGTACCTGCTCGCCCGCCAGCACACTGATTCGGGCCGCCAACTTCTCCCGCCCCGGCGCTGCGGGCACCAGTTGGACCTGGAGGTGGTAATCGCGGTCCTCCACGCCCCATGCGCCCAGCGAGTACTCCCCCACCTGCGGACCGGACTCGGCACGGCGACCGGTCAAATCTTCGATACTCGGCGCGACCTGCTTGACGAATTGCACCCGCGCACCCACCGGTGTCCACACCCGCAGCGTCAACTCTCGAATCGCCTTCGCCATCGAGTTCTGCATCATGGCCGCGAAGTCGGCGGCGAGATTCGCCGGATCCTTGACGATGTCCACGGTCCCATGCAAGGCCGATGAGATGGACCGCACTTCGTCCACCCGCCAATCGATCCCGACACCGCGGCAGTCGCAGGTGAACATCCCCTCCGACAGCTTGATCTCCTCGGCCAGCGTCTCCGGCTCCTCGTGCTCGTTCTTCCCGTCGGTCAGCAATATCGCGTGCACCATCGCACCGGGGTGCAGCATCGCAAGCTTTCTGGCCTGGCCCAGCCAGGTGCCCATCGCGGTGCCGCCGTGCGGACGCAGCTGGTCCAGCGCGCGCCGGGCGGCGGCCCGGGTGCGGCGATCAGCCCGTACCGACGGCGTGTCGGCGGGAAACACCGAGCGCGCCGTATGCGTCCCCTCGACGATGGCGAAATGTGTGCCATCGGCCAGTTCCTCCAACGCGGCCACGATCGCGCCGCGCGCGCCCTCGAACTTCTGGCCCGCGCCCATCGAACCAGAGCAATCGATGATCAGGATCTCCACGCGCTCTTGTGGTGTGGCGGCCAACAGCAGGTCGCTGCTCGCTTCGACAGTAACCACGGCGTCTACCGTGCCGACCCCGGCGCCCAAATACTCGTTTTGGTCGATGGCGACCGAAATCCCTTTGCTACCAGTAGAACCCAACGTACGTCTCCTGCTCGGTCGGACCGTGGTCACGGGTAAACGGGGGCGAGCGCGACGGTGATGTTGTCGCTGCCTCCGCTACGCAGGGCGAACTCGGCCAGTTCACGCGCGGCGGACGGTGGGGCGGCGCCGGTCGCCATGGGGGCAAGTGATGTGGCATCAGACTGGTATGTCCACAGTCCGTCGGTGCACAACAGCAATACCCCTGGCCCTGTCGTGCGTAAGGTCCGCACGCAACTGTCCGACCAGGGCCTCGACCCGCCGTCCGCGCCGAGCCAGCGTAGCAGCGTATGCGCCCGCGGATCATTCATTGCCGATTCCTCGTCCATAGCTCCGGCATCGACCAGAGCCTGCGCCCAGGAATCGTCCACCGACAGACGTTGTGAGGGTGGGTTGCCATCATTGTGCGCGGTCGTCGCGGCCTCGGCACGCAACCAATACGCCCGACTGTCCCCTACATTCGCGACCGTGATCTCCACCCCCGCGGTGCCACAGTCGCGCACGATCGCCGAGACATAGGTGCAGGAAGGGGAATGCCTTTCGTGCACCGCGGTAGCGCGAACAGCCTGTGCGGCCGCTTCGAGCCCCGACATCACCGCCACGTCGGCGGACTGTTCGTCGACCAACGCGGCCAAGGTGGCCTCGACACCGACGCGCGCCGCCGCACTCGACGCCACCTGTGGGTCTTCCGAGGTCGAGACGCCGTCACAGACGACGATCACCACGGCCGCGGGACGTCCGGGTGGATCGCCGTCGAGGACCGCGGCGGCGACCGCGTCTTCGTTGCGCGCGTGCACGATGCCGCGATCGGTCAGCACACACACCGCGCCGAGATCGGCCTCGAAGCGATCGCGCACCGCGCACCGTTCGCCGCATTGGACGCAGTATCGGTCCGAGTTGTATCGCATTCCACCGCAACCGACGCACACAGTCGCGGCAATGTCATTGTGCGGCAGAACAACTCGGCGACAGCCGAGGGCGCGGCCACAGGCCTCGCAGTATTTGTCGGCGGCGGCGACGTCCGCGGCACAGTCCGGGCACACCGTCGTTGTCACAGCGTCGTCCTCGGGCGGATGGTGTTCGCTTTGTCGACCAGCTCGATGCGCGCCCAGATGTCCTCGGTCCCGCGAGCCAGTTCGCGATAGCACTGTTCGAGGCCGGTCCGCACGCCGTCCTGATTCAGCTCGGCACTCAAAAGCGGAGCGTGATACGACGGCGTATTGCCGGCGCGCAACCACCCGAGCGCGGCAGTCAGCACCCGCATTCGTATCTGTGCGACGCGGTGCTTCGAGTCCAGGGCCAGCCGGTCCACCCGGCTACCCGCCTCGCGCAGCACCCATTCGGTCAGCTGTGCGGTATCTCGATCACCGATCAGGGCCTCCACCGCGGCGATCCTGGCTTCGGTGAACAGCGCGGAGGTCGGATCGACCTGATCGAGCACCGCCACAGCGCCCGCGTACTGACCGACAGCCGTTCGCAGTCGCGCGAGCCCGAAAACGGCGCTGACGTATGTGTGATCGGTGTGCCAGACCGTTGCGTAGTGTCGTGCCGCGCGGGCTGGATCGCGTCCGGACAGTTCCGTGACCGCGGCAAGGGCCAGCTTCGGGGCGGGCTCGCCGGGCAGCGCCGCATACACAGCGTCGAATTCCTGTGCCGCCCTGTCGAAGTCTGTTTCCAGAAGCCGGGCCTGACCACGCCACCAGGCCAACCGCCAATCGCCGTGCAGACTCGAATCGAGCTCGTCCAACCGCCGGTGGGCGTAGTCGATCGCGCCCACTTCCAGGCCGGCCCGCACCAGGCGCAGCGGAATCTCCACCGATTCGGCGCCGCCGGTGACAACCGACCGAAGCCCTGCGGCGAAGGCGAGTTCCAGTTCGCTGGGATCGGTGCCGTTCGTCGTTGCCAATAGAGTGGCGCCGCTGTCGGCGGCATCCACCAGTGGCACCGGCAGGGCGGCGATCACTTCCCGCGGCTCCAGCGGAGCACCACCGAGCCCAAACACCGCACGCGGCGGGCCGAAGTAGTTCGACATACCCGGCCGAGGAAGGCCGTCGTCGGCCGAAAGCACCTCGCGCAGCACACCGATGAGCTGATCGGACATCTCCTCGGTGGAGGAGAACCGGGCCCGCGGATCGGGATTCGTAGCGCGCAGCAGAAACCGGTGTAGCGACTCGTAGGAGGCCAGCAACGGCTCGGTGGCCGGGCCGGGCAGCGCACCGATGTACCCGTCGTGCTGTGGAAGTGCCATGATCAGCGCCGCGAGTGTGCGCCCGATGGTATATACCTCGGTAGCGACCGTCGGTCCGGTATCGGCGATCTCGGGTGCCTGATAGCCGATGGTGCCGTAGATGGGGCTTTCCTTGTCGTCCATCTCGATCACCGCGCCCAGATCGATGAGCTTGAGCTGCTCATCGGTCTGCATCACGTTGTCCGGTTTGAAATCGCAGTACGCGCGCCCCCGGGAGTGCAGATAGCCGAGGGCGGGCAGCATCTCCAAGATGTAGGCGATCGCCTGTGCGGGCGGCAGATACGAGCCATCCGCGTCCCGCCGGTCGCGCAGGATCTCCTTGAGCGAGGTGCCGCCGACATACTCCATCACGATGTAACCGACCTGGGCGCCGTCGGCCGCGGTGTGCTCGGTGAAGTTGTGGATCTTGACGATATTCGGATGGTCGACCTCCGCCAGAAAGCGGCGCTCGGCCACAGCGGCCCGCACTGCGTCCGAATCTCCGGAGTTCAACAGCCCCTTCAGCACCACCCAGCGATCGCTGACCCGATGGTCGGTCGCCAGGTAGATCCACCCGAGGCCACCGTGTGCCAGGCATCCGGCCACCTCGTACTGGCCGCCGATCAGGTCACCTTTGGCAAGCTTCGGGGTCAAGGAGAATCTGGCGCCGCAGTTGGCGCAGAAGCCCTCGGTGCGGCCGGGCTTTCCGTCGCGGGCACGGCCCACCGGCAGCTCGCATGTCCCGCAGAAGCGCTTGCTCTCGGCAACGCGCGGGTCCGCCATCACCGCACGTAACGGGTCAACTCGCGGTACCCGCGGGACATCGACCATGCCGGCGCCGAGCCCGCCGCGCGCCGTGACGCTGGTCGACGTGGACCGACTGGTCCGCGTCGATCGACTGATCGAGCGGGTATCCACGATTGCCGTCACCGCGGGCGCGGTGCCGCAGGCGTCGCAGTAGCCATCGACAATTGTTCCGGCACAACCCGGCTCAGGACAGATACCGCCCGCCGTCGGTGTCGGCGGCGGTGCCCAGGTCAGGCTGTCCTCGATCGGCGCCGTACCGCACATCACGCAGTAACGGTCCTCGATATTTCCGCCGCACCCGGGCTCGCCGCAGATCATGCGCTCTTTCCCGCTTCCTTCGCGATGAATCGCCGACAGTCCACCGCCGTGCGGGCGACCGGTCGCCACGAAAGCCAGCCCGCCGCGCGCCGATTCGAGACGAGAACGTCGTGATCCGCGCCGAACGTGCGAATCTGCCTGGTGGGCGCGTTCATTCCAGGTACCGCGGGGCCGGTGGACCGGGTGACGGGCCGAGCACGCTGAGTCGGGCGCGGTACATCCGATCCCAGGTGCCGTCGGTGCGGATCTGTTCGAGAACGCCGTTGACGAAGCGGACGAGGTCGGAACTTCCCTTCGGCAGACCGATCGCATAGTTGTCCCGCGCCAGCGGATCGCCGACGACTTCGAGATTGGCATCCTGCATCGCGAGTCCGTGCAGGATCGTCTCGTCGGTGCTGACCGCGTCGGCGTGTCCCTGCTGCATCGCCGCCAGGCAATCCGTCCAGCTGGTCGTGCCGATGACCGTCGGCCGCGCTGGAAGGGCGAACAGCGGTTCCACCGAGGTGCTGCCGTGCGCGGCGCAGACCCGTGTGCCCGCGAGGTCATCAGGTGAACGGATACCGGAATTCTTGGCCACCAGAATGCGTTGTGCCGACACGTAATACACGCTGGAGAAATCGACATCCTTCTCCCGTTCACAGGTGGCGGAGAAGGTGTTCACGATGAAATCGACCTCGTTGTCGCGTAATGCGCCGATGCGTTCGGCGGAGGGGACCGTGCGTAACTCGATCCGCTCCGGGTCGCCGAACAGCGCACGGGCGATCTCCCGCGCGAGGTCGATATCGAAACCCTCCACCTGGCCGGTCTGTGGATTGCGAAACCCGAACAGGTACGTGTTCTGCTCCACACCGACCCGAACCCTGCCATTCGCGACGATCTTCGCCATTGCCGAACCGGGTGGCATAGCGCCGGGTACCGGCAGCGGGCCGGGCCGCAGACTCGCTGTCGCGTCACAGGTTTTGTCACCGCGCTGATGTGGTGCGCTGGTGATTTCCGCCGCACCGGGCGGCAGCGGGTTCACCCGACCCAGCACCATCGGCGGACGATTGGCGGCATTGGTACCGCACGCGGTCACCAGTGCCGACACCGCGACCAGAACCGCGGCTCCGAAGGGCGACCATCGTCGTCTGCGAACCGGAATCCCCGCACCGGCGATCGTCCGAGGACCTTCGGTTCTCGGTCGGTCTCGTCTCCAGCCGCGGATTCGCATCGGGGGTGGCCTCATTGTGTGTTCCGCGCACTCACAAGAACTCCTGCAGCCGGGGCCACAATCCGACGACGACCGCTCCCGCGGCGCCCACCAGCAGCACCAACGTTCCCGCGGGACTCCAGGCCAGCGCATCTCCCGCGGAGTCGACTCCTTCACGTAGTTCGGCGCGCGTAACGGCCAGTTGGTCGCGCACCTCGCGATCGAGATCCGCGAATCTGGTGGCCGAACTGTCCGCGCCCGTACCGATCGCCTGTGTCACCGCCGCGGGATAGTTCGCCGCCTCGTATGCCTCGAGCTGCCTGCGATGCCCGGCGACCCACCTCGAGAATCCCAGTGAAGCAGCGGAATCCGGGCCTGTCGCGGTCGCGAGACGGTCCCGCAGCGCTGTTGTGTGCGCGACGAATTCGTGCTCGCCCGCCGAGATGTCGCCGCGCGTGACCAACTGCAGTGTCTCGTCCGTCCTGGCCTGTTGAGCCAGAATCCTGGCCTGGGCCAGCGCCTCGAACCGGCTCGTCGCACTGGATGGGCCGGTCTCGACCTCCGCCGCCGCGATCAAAGTCGCCCCGGCCGTCCACACCAGCGCGAGCGCCGCGGCGGCGCCGGCGGCGGCCAACCCCAGGTTCAGGCGACGATTGGTCAGCCGTAGTAGCACGAACGACCCGGCGCCGCACGCGATCAGAACCAACAGCAGTAGCGCGATACCAGACAGCGGCAGGGCGCCGATCGCGCGCTGATCAGCGCGGACTTCCGCCAGGCGCTGCGTGCTGAGCCGCTCGGCACTCGGCAGCAACGACCGCTGCATCAGGCTGGACGCTTCGCGCAAGTACGCCGAACCGACCGGAAAGCCCTGGCGATTGTTCGCCCGCGCCGCCTCCACAAGCCCGGTGTAGGCCGGCAGTTCGGCGGAAATCTGGGCGACGATCTGACGGGTCAAGTCATCGGAGGCGCCTGTGGTCGCCTCCGACAGCGCGGCCGCGGCGTCGGCCAATGCCTGCTGGTATCGGGTGCGCACATCCGTTGATTCGATGCCCCCGGACAGGAATGCCGCAGCCGCCAGCGCGTCGGCCGCCGACAGCGCGACATACAAGCTCTGCGCCGCATAAGCCACCGGCTCGGTGCGCTCGAGCACCGCGTCGCGCCGAACAACCTTGCCGTTCAATTGGTTCGCGCAGGTGAGTCCGGCAATCAGGCACAGCACAGCGGAGACGACGGCGATCGCGCCGATCGCGCCGGGCGTCGTCTCGGCGAAGCGTCGCACCCACAGTCCCCCGTTGCGGATGCTTGCCGGTACCCGAGGTCCCACACCGATCCCCAATCCGATTGCCAGCCGGCGTCTGCGATCGCGACAGTGTACGGGAGGTGGATCCGGTTCGTCCGGGGTTCGCGGCACTGCTCGAGTCCAGTTGTTCACCGGCATGCCGTCCGACGAAAACGGTTGTCCCGCAGACGCGCCAGGCGAGCCCGCCGCTGCCGTCCGCGGGTCGCCTACTCGGAATACGACTCGGTGCACAGCAGCCCGCGAGACCCGACAACGCCACCGCCCGGAGCGGTGGACGCCAGCGCGCGAGGTGCGCCCGGAGCGATCATGGAAAAAGCGCGGCGGCAGGCGTAACGCGCAGCCGAGCGCACTGGACAGGCGCTCGTACGTACCCGAGCACCTCGGCGCGGCCGCGACCGAATTGCCAGGAGTACTACCGTTGCACGCCAAATCGACGTCGTTCCCTTCTCACAGAAGCCGGTCTCGTGCGCGACCGGCACCACCGCGCGGCGCCGAGTGCACCGAGCAAGTAGTGGTCACGAACTCGGCCGAGATCCCGATCAGCCGTGCCCGGCAGCCGTTCGCCCCGGCGGAGCCCAACCTTTCCATCATTGATCGTGCCATTAAAGGGCGGTACATTGTATAACGATCTGATTCTAGCCACCTGAGAGGTATCGGCCATGGCACTCGATCAACCTCTCGCGGTGGCGCCCACGGCGGCGCTCCATGCCGAAGACGCGGGATATCACAAGTCATTGCGCCCGCGTCAGTTGCAGATGATCGCGATCGGTGGCGCCATCGGCACCGGATTGTTTCTCGGCGCGGGCGGGCGGCTGGCCAGCGCGGGTCCCGGGCTGTTCATCGTGTACGCCATCTGTGGCATGTTCGTGTTCTTCATCCTGCGGGCCCTCGGCGAGCTGGTGCTGCATCGCCCCTCCTCGGGGTCGTTCGTCTCCTACGCGCGTGAGTTCTACGGCGAGAAACTGGCGTTCGCGGTCGGCTGGATGTACTTCTTCCACTGGTGTATGAGCGGGATCGTCGATATCACCGCCATCGCGACCTACGTCCATTACTGGGGGACCTTCGAGGTCATACCGCAATGGACGATTGCTTTGGTGGCCCTGGCTCTCGTCGTGAGCGTCAATCTCATTTCGGTGAAATGGTTCGGCGAGTTGGAGTTCTGGGCCGCGCTGATCAAGGTCGTCGCGCTGGTCACCTTCCTGATCGTGGGCACGGTCTTCTTGGCCGGCCGGTCGAGGCTGCAAGGCAGCCCGACCGGCGTGAGCGTGCTCGCCGAGCACGGTGGTCTCTTTCCCGTCGGACTACTACCCCTGGTGACCGTGACGACGGGTGTCGTATTCGCCTATTCTGCAGTGGAATTGGTTGGCACGGCGGCCGGTGAGGCGGAGAACCCGGAGAAGATCATGCCGCGTGCGATCAACTCCGTGATTGCGCGGATCGCGCTGTTCTACGTGGGATCGCTGGTATTACTCGGCCTGCTGCTGCCCTATACGGCGTTCAAGGCGGGTGAAAGTCCGTTCGTCACGTTCTTCTCGAAACTCGGGATCGGTGGTGCCGATTCGATCATGAACGTGGTCGTGTTGACCGCGGCCTTCTCCAGTCTCAACGCCGGCCTGTATTCGACCGGCCGGATCCTGCGTTCGATGTCGATGAACGGCAGCGCGCCCTCGGCGGCGTCCCGAATGTCGAAGGGCGGCGTGCCCTATGTCGGGATTCTCGCCACCGGCGCGATCGCCTTGCTCGGCGTCGGGCTGAACGCGGTGGTACCGGAGAAGGCGTACGAGATCGTATTGAATATGTCTGCGCTCGGCACCATCGCGTCGTGGACGGCGATCGTGGTGTGTCAGTTGCGGCTGTGGCACTGGTCGCGTCAGGGACTTGTCGAGCGCCCCGCTTTCCGGCTGATCGGGACGCCGTACACGAGTGTCGCGACGCTGCTGTTCCTCGTCGCCGTCGTCTCCCTCATGGCATTCAGCGACGATGCCGTGCAGCGCGGCGCCGTGATCGCGGCAGTCGTCATCATGATTCCGGCGCTGGTCGGCGGTTGGTTCCTCGCACGCAAGAACGTGGCGAGCATCGCCATGCGCCGTACCGGCAGCACCGGCCAGTTCCCGGTTCTGGCTGTTCGGCCACCACGCATCGACGAGCCCGGCGCGGGGTAACCGCGACCCGTGCCGCGCACACCATGCGGGTACCTTCGAGTCATGGGCGTTATCGGTGAACTGTTCCCCGGCCAGAAGCTGGCCGACGAGGGCAGCGAAGACAGCGACGGACAGGGTCACCAGCCCCGCCTCGATCTCGATCTCGACAGCGGCGTGGTGCGGATTGCCCGCACGGGCGCCTCGCGCTCGGCGGAGGACCGGTCGCAGGAGTCCTAGCGCGGACTCGGTGGTAGAGGTCGGCGTGATCTTGGTTGCCGGAAGCATTCGTCGAGGTGCGGCCGGGCAGGCTGTGCGAACCTCGTCGCCACCCGTCCGGCAGTCGTCCCAAGGCCTAGCCGAGGCATCGACCGATTCGGGATGCTGGTGACGGCGGTTCAGCCGAAGGGTGACCAGGCGGGCTCGAACCAACTCGGGGCCGCGGCGCAGAACCGCTCGCGGTCCCAGCGGCCCGCGCCCTCCGGAACCGCGCCCACCAGCTCGACGCCGGTCACCCGAGGCAGATCGGTTCGGTTGCATTCGGCCGCCAAGTCCGGCTCGGCGGGCCACGCGCCGATCACCAGACCGGCGCAGCGCACACCCGCCGAATTCAGCGCACGGGTGGTCAATTCGGAGTGATTGAGAGTGCCGAGGCCGGCCGCGGCAACGAGCAGCACAGGTGAACCGAGTTTCCGCGCGAGATCGAGAAGTGTGAAATCGCCGAGGCGGACCAGCAATCCCCCGGCGCCTTCAACCAAGACGAGGTCGGCGTCCGCGAGCGAATCGACAGCGGCGACGGTCTCGGCGAGGGTCAGTTCCGGCAGACCAGCCCTGCGGGCGGCGGTGTCGGGCGCCAGCGGGTCGGGGTAGCGAGCGAGCTCGAGTACCCGCGGCACACCGCTGAGTCGCTGGATCTCGGCCAGATCGCCGGGTGCACCAGGGGCGACACCGGTTTGGCCCGGTTTACACACCGCGACCGAGCGCCCGCGCGCCCGCGCGGCGGCGGCAATCGCAGCGGTGACGACGGTTTTGCCGACGTCGGTGGAGGTACCGGTGATCAGCAGAACGCTCATGCAGGCGGCTCCCGGCGAACATCGACACCCGACGCCACAGTCGACGTGCCCGGCGAGGGTGTGCGGGGGTGCGTGTTGCCGTTCACGCGGGCACCACATCCGCTTCCCGCGCCTCGACCAGAACCTCGCCGAGTACCGCGGCGATGGTGTCGAGTTCGGCCGCAGTGAGATCGGCTCGCGCCGTCAGGCGCAACCGGGAGGTGCCCTCCGGAACCGACGGCGGACGGAAACAACCCACGGCGAGCCCACGGGTCCGGCATGCCTCGGCGGCGCCGACGGCGACCTGGGCGGCGCCGAGTACCACCGAAACCACCGCGGACTCGGGGACAGGGACACCGGCAATCCTGGCGAGGTCCGCGGCGCGCTCCAGCACCCGATCGGCGCGTTCGGGTTCGGCCCGCAGCAGGCGCAGCGCGGCCCGTGCCGCACCGACGGCGGCGGGTGCGAGGCCGGTATCGAAGATGAATGTGCGCGCGGAATCGATCAGGTGAGCACGTACCCGCGCGTCGGCCAGCACGACACCCCCCTGCGCGGCAAGGGATTTCGACAGGGTCGCGGTGATCACCAGATCCGGCTCCCCGGCCAGACCGAGTTCGGAGACGAGCCCGCGCCCGCCCGTGCCACGCACGCCGAGTCCGTGCGCCTCGTCCACGATCAGCACCGCACCGTTCGCCCTGGTCACCCGGTGCAGTTCAGCCAGTGGCGCGAGATCGCCGTCCGCGCTGAACACCGAGTCGGTGAGTACGAGCGCACGATCCTCCCTGCGCACCGACAGCAGCCGGTCCACCGCCGCCACATCGCAGTGCGGCGCGATCTCCACCCGGGCCCGGGACAGCCGGCACGCGTCGACCAGAGACGCGTGGCTGCTGGCGTCGGAGACGACAAGCGACCCGTGACCCGACAGCGCGGTGACCGCGCCCAGATTGGCGGCGTACCCGGAGGCGAACACGAGCCCCGCTTCGGCACCGACGAATTCGGCCAGTTCGGCCTCCAGCAGCTCGTGCTCGGTGGTGGTGCCGGTGACCAGGCGGGACCCGGTGGCCCCGGCGCCCCAGCGGCGCACCGCGGCAATCGCGCCGTCGGTCACTCGGGGGTGGCGGGCCAGCCCGAGGTAGTCGTTGGAAGCGAGGTCGATCGACTGCGCCCGCGGGGAACGGGGGCGCAACTCCCGACGCAGTCCCGCGCCCACTCGCGCCGCGGCATGTTCATCCAACCAGCTCAACGGATCGGTAGTCACGGCTACGCAGCATACTTGAACACCGTTCAGGTATGCAGCGGCCGAGCCGACCCGATGAAGTCACGGACCGTTGAACCAGTTCGGCGTATCGAACCGGAACACCTCACCAGGAGACAGCGTGCGCAGATCCCGTTCCAAGGCGGCGAGCCGGTCCGCGCCGAGCAGGACCGCCCAGCGGTCGTGGATCCGGTCGAACGCGTGTGCCGACCGGGTCAACACGTCCAGGGCGCGATCGGTCAGCGTGTAGACCTTGCGCCGGGCATCGGCGGGGTCGTGGCCCCGCCGCAGGTAGCCGAGCCGCTCCAACGCCTCGACATGCTTCCCCGCGGCCTGTTTCGAAACACCGAGCGCCCGGCCGAGATCGGCGGCCGTGCAGCCGTGCGGTCCGCCCACTCGACCGACCGCCTGGAAGAGGAACCCATGCATGGGCCGCAGCTCTGCGTGGCCATGCTCGGCCAAGTCGACGTGCACCTCATCGATCACCGCACGGAAGCCGAGCAGCATTCGCAGCGGCAGCTCGTAGCCACCGGCGTCACTTGACATATTGGACAACCTCGTTGACTATATGGACAACTTCATTGTCTATCTTAGAGGTGCCCCCGATGATCGTCATCCCCCACACCGACACCCGCCGCACCGAGACCCCCGGCGGAGTCATGACCACACTCGCTTCCCCCACCCAAGGCGGCGCATCGCTCGCGCTGTGGCGGGTCGAGGTACCCGCGGACACCGCGGGGCCGCTGCACTTCATCGACGTCGAACAGATCTGGACGGTGCTGTCCGGTCGGATCGATATCGCCATCGAAGGATCGGAGATCACCGCCGCCGAGGGCGATACGGTGATCCTCCCGGCCAACGCACTGCGCCAGGTGCGCACCGGCGAGGGGTTCGCGGCCATCGTCACCGCGCAGGCGGGCGCGCGGGCGGGCACGCCGGGCAGCGACAGCACGGTGGTGCCGCCCTGGATCGCATGAGCGTCCACGCCGACGGCTAGGTCGACCGCGCGGCAACCGCTGCCCGCATTCCCGCGGTGATCGTCGCGATGTCGTCGGAAGTGCTGATGAACGGCGGCATCGCGTACACCAGATTGCGAAACGGGCGCAGCCAGACACCCGCCGCGACGGCGGCGTCGGTGGCGGCACGCAGGTCCACCGGACGGTCCAGTTCGATCACACCGATCGCGCCCAGCACGCGCACCTCGACGACACCGGACAGGCCGCGCGCCGGGGCGAGTCCCGCCATCAGCTCGGCCTCGATCCGCGCCACCTCCTCAGGCCACTCACGCGACCGCAACAACTCGATCGAGGCGACCGCGACCGCGCAGGCAAGCGGGTTGCCCATGAAGGTCGGCCCGTGCATCAGCCCGCCGTGCACCGCGCTGATCGCCTCGGCGATCCGCGCGGTGCACAGTGCCGCGGCGAGCGTGAGATAGCCGCCGGTCAACGCCTTGCCCACACACATGACATCCGGGCTCACCCCGGCCTGATCGGCCGCGAAAAGCGTTCCGGTACGGCCGAATCCGGTCGCGATCTCGTCGAAGACCAGCAGCACCCCGTGCTCGTCGCACAGCCTGCGCAGATCGGTGAGATAGCCGGGATGGTGCCAGCGCATCCCGCCCGCGCCCTGCACCACGGGCTCCACGATGACCGCAGCGAGTTCGCCGGCGTGCGCGGCGATCAACCGCTCCAGTTCTGCGGCATACTCACTCCGGTACTCGCGCGGAGGCACCGGCGCGAAGAGCTGATTCGCCAGGATGTCGGTCCACAGCGAGTGCATGCCGCCATCCGGGTCGCACACGCTCATCGGGGTGAACGTGTCGCCGTGGTAGCCGCCACGCCAGGTCAGCAGCCGCCGCTTCTCGGGCTTACCGAGCGAACGCCAGTACTGCAGACACATCTTTACCGCGACCTCGACCGACACCGAGCCGGAGTCGCACAGGAATACCTTGTCCAGGCCGGCGGGCGTCGACTCCACCAGCAGCTCGGCCAACCGAGCCGCGGGCTCATGGGTGAGCCCACCGAACATCACGTGACTCATCCGCTGCGACTGTGCGACCAGCGCGGCGTCCAGCACCGGGTGCCGATAGCCGTGGATGGCGGCCCACCAGGAGCTCATGCCGTCGACCAGTTCGCGTCCGTCGGCCAAGGTCAGCCTGGTGCCCACGGCGCCGGTCACCACCAGCGGCTCGGTCGTCGCGGGGAAACCGCCGTAGGGATGCCAGACATGTTCGGTATCGATCGCGGTGATCTCGTCAGGGGTCAGTGCCACAGAATTCCTCGGCGTCGAACGACCGCCCCGGCGCACCGGGACGACTTGAACAGCGTTCAAGTTACCAGTCGATCCGGCGGATAGGAATGAGCGCACTCAGAACCTGATACGGGCTCGGCCATTCCTACGCCGGACGACTCCCGCTTCCGAACTCGACCTGGACGAATTCGGTGGCATGACCCTTTCGGCGGGGGCCGCGCGATCACGCTGTGGACCGACGGCATGCTCGACTCGGCAGATCTACCGGCGCTGAAGTCGAGGTCGTCCAGGGAGCCCGCACCGAAACTGGCCGTGACCTGGCCAGCCTGAACCCGGTAACGCCCCGCTCGGCTCCGATCGACCGACCGACCGAACATCGTGTGCCGCAGGCGATTTACGCGGCACGACCGACCGATCACCCCGCATCCGCGATGTTTTGGGCCAGGGCCTGATTCACCTCCACGAGCGCCGTCCGCAGCTCGGTGAAACGGCGCTGCCCCAGTCGCCGTGCCAGCACACGCTCGATGTCGCGAATTTGTTCGGCCGCCACACTCAGCGCGGCACGGCCCGCCTCCGTCACAGTCACCACCCGCGCCCTCCGGTCGGTCGGATCGACCTCGCGCGTCACCAGGTCGCACCGCTCCAGATTAGTTACCAGTTCCCCCATCGACTGCGGCGTCATTCCGGCCGCGTCCGCCAGCCCGGCGATCCGTGACCCCGCCGGGTCCAGGTACCGGAACACCGCGTAGTGCGCGGGGCGCAACTGATCATCGAGGCGGGCGCGCAATTCCTGATTCAGCGCGCGTTCACAGGCCGTGGTGGCCTGACTGAGCAGTTTCAGCAGCGTGGGATCACCCGTTGACATATTGCGAAGGTTACCTTTATATCTTTGGGTATGCGCGACGATCCGACACTCACCTTCCGCAACGGTCACCGCGTCACCTTCGTCGCGAACGGAACCGACGAACAGGGGCCCTACCTGCGGCTCGAGCACATCTTGCTGCGGCCCGAACGGCTGGCCGGACCGCATTGGCATCCGGTGCTCGGCGAGCGGTGGACGGTCCGCCGTGGCCGGGTCCGATATCGAATAGACGGCGTCGAGATCGTCGCGAGCGCCGGCGACACCGTCGACGCGCCGGCAGGGTCCGTGCACGAGTTCTGGAACGAGGCCCCCGACACCGTGATCGACCACGAGATTCGCCCACCGCTGCGGCACTGGGAGATGTTCCGGCTCTGGCACAACCTCGACCGCGCGGGCAAGACCACCCGGGCCCGGGTACCGCGCGATCCGCTTGCCCTCGCCTTGCTGTGGGATTACCAGGACGGGTACCTCGCGGGCGTCCCCGCGTGGTTGCAACGGAGCGTGCTCGGCAGCCTCGCGCGTGTCGCACGCGGCTGCGGTTATCAGCGCCGCTGGCTGGAAAACGGCCCCGACCTCCCCTGACCGGTCCGGCCGGAACCACCACGGAAAGCACACCCGCCGCTGCCACTAGTGTCGTTGCCATGGCTCAGCCCCACGAAGCGTCCAGCGACGCGACATCACTGGGTGTCTGGCCCGGCACCGCCTATCCTCTGGGTGCGACCTATGACGGCGTAGGTACCAATTTCTCCCTGTTCTCGGAGGTCGCCGACGCGGTGGAACTGTGCCTGGTCGCCAAGGACGGCACCGAGACGCGAATCGGGCTCGAGGAGGTCGACGGTTACGTCTGGCACGCGTACCTCCCCACGGTCGGCCCCGGCCAGCGCTACGGCTTCCGGGTGTACGGGCACTACGACCCCGAACACGGATTGCGCTGCGACCCCAGCAAATTCCTACTCGATCCCTACGGCAAGGCGTTCGACGGCGAGTTCGACGATCACCCCTCGCTGTTCACCCACGGGCTCGACTCGCTCGGCCACACAATGACGAGCGTGGTGATCAACCCCTACTTCGACTGGAGCACCGACCGCGCTCCGAATCGGCCCTACCACGAGACGGTGATCTACGAGGCACACGTCAAGGGCATGACGATGACCCATCCCGAAGTACCCGAGGAATCGCGCGGTACCTACTCGGGCATCTCCCACCCGGCGGTCATAGATCATCTGAAAAACTTGGGCGTCACCGCGATCGAGCTGATGCCGGTACACCAGTTCTTACACGACCGGGTCCTGCTGGATCAAGGGTTGCGAAACTACTGGGGCTACAACAGCTTCGGATATTTCGCGCCACACAACGAGTACGCGACGCTGGACCGCGCCGGCTCGGCCGTCACCGAGTTCAAAGCGATGGTGCGAGCGCTGCACGCCGAGGGCATCGAGGTGATCCTCGACGTGGTCTACAACCACACCGCCGAGGGCGACCACCGGGGGCCGACCATCGGGTTCCGCGGCATCGACAACGCCGCCTACTACCGCTTGGTCGACGACGACCCTTCGCGCTATATGGATTACACGGGCACCGGAAACAGCCTCAACGTACGCCATCCACATACCCTGCAGTTGATCATGGACTCACTGCGTTACTGGATCCTGGACATGCACGTCGACGGGTTCCGCTTCGACCTGGCCGCTACGCTGGCACGCGAACTGCACGATGTGGATCGGTTGTCCACGTTCTTCGATCTGGTGCAACAGGATCCGGTGGTGAGTCAGGTGAAGCTCATCGCAGAACCCTGGGACGTCGGCGAAGGCGGCTACCAGGTCGGCAACTTCCCCGGACTATGGACGGAGTGGAACGGCAAATACCGCGACACCGTGCGCGACTACTGGCGTGGCGAACCAGCGACGTTGGGCGAGTTCGCTTCTCGGCTCACCGGCTCCTCGGATCTGTACGAGGCCACCGGGCGGCGGCCGAGCGCGAGCATCAACTTCGTCACCGCGCACGACGGGTTCACTCTGCGAGACTTGGTGTCCTACAACGAGAAGCACAACGAGGACAATGGCGAAGACAACCGCGATGGCGAGAGCTGGAACCGGTCCTGGAACTTCGGCGTCGAAGGTCCCACCGATGACGAAGAGATTCTCGCGCTGCGCGCCCGACAGAGCCGCAACCTGATGGCCACGCTGGTACTCAGCCAGGGCGTGCCGATGCTGGCGCACGGCGACGAGATGGGCCGCACCCAGCACGGCAACAACAATGTCTACTGTCAGGACTCGCCGCTGGCCTGGATGGACTGGTCGCTGCGGGACACGAACGCGGACTTGCTGGCGTTCACCCGCGCCGCGATCGCGTTACGCACCGAGCACCCGGTCTTCCGGCGCCGCCGTTTCCTTGCGGGCGGACCTACTCGCTCATCCGATCACACCCGCGATATCGCCTGGCTCACCCCCTCCGGCGCGGAGATGACCGCGGCGGATTGGCACAGCGGCTTCGGCAAGTCGCTGGCGGTCTACCTCAACGGCGAGGGCATCCCCGAACCCGGCCCGCGCGGCGAACGGATCACCGACGATTCGTTCCTACTCTGCTTCAACGCCCACGACGCGGCCATCGACTTCACGCTGCCGGGAGCCGCGTACGGCGCCGAATGGTCGGTGGCACTGGATTGCTCGACGCCGACCGGGCAGTCGATTGCCCACTATCCGGCCGCCGCCACCGTCACCGTCGAATCCCGCTGTCTCCTCGTCCTCCGCCACGCCGCATGACCGAAATGCCGATGACCGCGACCGCTTCCACCGAAACGCACCCGACCGACTCTGTCTCCCGGCGCCGCGCAGCGACACGCGAGACGGCGATCCGCAGCAGCTACCGACTACAACTGCGGCCCGACGTGCTGACCTTCGCCGCGGCCGCCGCCATCGCGGAATACCTACAGCAGCTGGGTATTTCACATCTCTACCTGTCGCCGGTGCTGACCGCGGCACGCGGTTCCACGCACGGCTACGACGTCACCGACCCGACCACCGTGTCGGCGGCGCTCGGCGGCCCGACCGGGCTCAAGGCACTCGCCGACGAGGTGCGCAGCCGCGGTATGGGGCTGATCGTCGACCTGGTCCCCAACCACGTCGGCGTCGCCGACCCGCGGCAGAACCCCTGGTGGTGGGATGTGCTGCGGAACGGCCAGGAATCCAGGTTCGCGCACTACTTCGACATCGACTGGAGCCCGGGCAACGGCACCGGCGGCAGGCTGGCGCTGCCGGTGTTGCAGAGCGAGAACGACCCGGCCGCGCTGACTGTCGACCGCTCGGGCGCCGAACCCATGTTGGCACTGCATGATCTGCGCTTCCCGATCGCCCCGGGCACCGACGGTGACAATGCGCTGCGCATTCACGACAAACAGCATTACCGTCTGGTGAGTTGGAAGGCCGGGCTGTGCAGCTACCGCCGGTTCTTCGCGGTCAGCAGCCTGGCCGCGATCCGCCAGGAAGACCCCGAACTCTTCGAGATCACCCACCGCGAACTCGCCGCCTGGTGCGAGCACGACCTGATCGACGGCGTGCGAGTCGACCATCCGGACGGGCTCGCCTACCCGGCCGAATATCTCACCCGGCTGCGCCGTCTGATCGGCCCGCACCGGCTGCTTCTGGTGGAAAAGATCCTGGCCAACCGTGAGCCGCTCGACGCGACGCTGCCGGTCGACGGCACCACCGGCTACGAGGCGCTGGCCGACGTCGGGGGTGTGCTGATCGATCCGGAGGGCGAACAGGCGCTCACCGAACTGTCGCACCGATTCGCCGCACATGGCAGCGACCGCGCGTGGGTCGGCGAGACAGAGCACCGGATCAAGCGGGCGGTCGCCGAAAGCATCCTCGCGCCGGAGGTCCGGCGGCTGGTGACGGCGATCAAGCAGGATGCGAACGCCGAGAGTTTCGACACCTTGGCACTGACCAACGCCACCATCGAGGTACTGGCTTTCATGCCGGTGTACCGGGCCGACTACGCGCCGTTGGCCGGGATGATCGGCGCGGTGGTCGCCGAGGTGGAGAAGCGCAACAGCGAACTCACCGCACCGCTCGCGGTGCTCGTCGCGGCCTTGGCTGCCGACGGCGCCGCCGCGGTCCGGTTCAGCCAGGTATGTGGTGCGGTCACCGCCAAGGCCGTCGAGGACACTATGTTCTATCAGGCCGTTCGGCTGGTCTCGCTGCAGGAGGTCGGCGGTAACCCGGCCAGGTTCGGCCGCTCGCTCAACGAGTTCCATGTCTCCAACAGTGAACGCGCCCGGCGCTGGCCCGCGACCATGACGACGCTCTCGACGCATGACACCAAGCGCGGCGAGGACGTGCGGGCCAGGATCGGCGTGCTCTCCCAGGCCGCGGAGACCTGGGCGCGCAGCGTCGAGTCTTGGTTGGCGACCACGCCGGCACCGGACGGGGCGACCGCACTGTTCTTGCTGCAGAACATGTTCGGCGTGTGGCCCGCCGACGGCCGGCCGGCCGCATCGGTGCCCGGCCTGCGCGAGCGTCTGCACGTGTTCGCCGAGAAGGCGATCCGTGAGGCGAACACCAAGACCTCCTGGGAGGAGTCGGACGCCGAATTCGAGACCGCGGTGCACGGGTGGCTGGACGCGGTGATCGACGGCCCGGTCGGCTCCGAACTCGGCGACCTGGTCCACGAACTGGCCCCGCACGCCTGGTCGGACGCGCTGTCACAGAAGCTGTTGCAGTTGTGTGGCCCCGGAATCCCAGATATCTACCAGGGCTGCGAACTGTGGGAGGACTCCCTCGTCGACCCGGACAACCGCCGGCCGGTGGACTTCGCCGCCCGCGCGGGCATGCTCCAATCGTTGACCGGCACACCGACACTGGACACTACCGGTGCGGCGAAGATGTGGATCGTCGCCTATGCGCTGTGGCTGCGCCGCGAGCGTCCGGACTGCTTCGTCGGCGGTACCTACCAGCCGCTGTTCGCGGTCGGAGAGCATGCAGGACGAGTGGTGACCTATGCGCGTGGCCGGGCGGGCGAAGCACCGGAGGTGATCGTCGCGGCCACCCGGCACAGTGTGGGCCTGGCCGAGAGCGGCTGGGGCGATACATTTCTGGAGGTGCCCACCGGCAACTGGACCGACCGGCTGACCGGACACACGTTCCAGGGGCGAGCACGGCTGGAGAAGCTGTTCGGGCGACTACCGGTCGCGCTGCTGGTTCGCTGAAGCCGCGCGGTCACCACGCCGACTTTCTCGAACGACATCCCGGCGGCGAAGGGTGCCCGGCGGGCTGAGGGCGGTGCAGAACACCGCGCCGGATGCCTAGAACACGGTCTCGGCTCGACGAGCATGCCGACGCGCGCCGACCAGCCCGGCGGTGCCGCGCGCGGCACCGACCGCGGCCGCAGCCAACACCGCGATCTGCGGCGATCCGGTGATCAGCGCCAGAACCAGGCAGGTCATCAGCCCAACGACCAGCGCCTCGAGCTTGTACACCGGCCACGCACTGCCGGCAATCTCGATCGTTGCGGCGCGCACCGGAGGGTGAACCACTGCCATCACTTCAGGCTAGTCGGATATCTGAGTTCGGTCCAGCGAACTTTTTGTCGCCGGGGAACACAGACGATTCCTGCCGTGTTACCGCTGACATGCCACTCAAAGGTGAATACGAACCGAGTACATCCGACTGGGCCCGCGATCAGGCTGAGAAGTACGAGAACTCCGACGGCAACGATGCCACTACCTTGCAGGGCAAACCCGTCATCCTGCTCACCACCAAGGGGGCGAAGACCGGCAAACTGCGCAAGACCCCGCTGATGCGGGTGGAACACGACGGGGAGTACGCCGTGGTCGCCTCGCTGGGCGGCGCGCCCAAGCACCCGGTCTGGTACTACAACGTCAAGGCCGAACCGCACGTCGAGCTGCGCGACGGCGCGGTCAACAAGGATTACACCGCGCGCGAAGTTTTCGGCGACGAGAAGGCACTGTGGTGGGATCGGGCTGTCGAGGTGTGGCCGGACTACGCGAACTATCAGACCAAAACCGATCGGCAGATTCCCGTATTCGTCCTGAGCCCCCGGTAATCCCCTGTCACTGCCACCCGCCGCAGCACGCCGCCGCGGCAGGTGGCAGCATATTTCGGGTGTCCAATCCGCTTGATGTCCTCGACGACCTGTCCGGTCCTCGTCCCGCGCTCACCGCGGACGAGATCGATGCTGCCGCCAAGCGAATCTCCGACATCATCGACCCGACCCCCCTACAGCGCAGTGAGCGGCTATCGGAGCTGACCGGGGCGAACGTCTACCTCAAGCGCGAGGATCTCACCGCGGTCCGTTCCTACAAGCTGCGCGGCGCCTACAACCTGGTGATGCAGCTGACCGCGGACGAACGCGCCGCAGGCGTGGTCGCGGCCAGCGCGGGCAACCACGCGCAGGGTGTCGCGTTCGCGTGCCAGGCAATGGGGATCACGGGCCGGATCTACGTGCCGACCACCACGCCGAAGCAGAAGCGTGACCGCATCCGGGCGCACGGCGGCGAGTTCGTCGAACTCATCGCCGTCGGCGAGACCTACGACGCCGCGGCAGCGGCTGCCGCCGACGAGGTGGCCCGCACCGGCGCGACCATGGTGGCGCCGTTCGACGACGCGCGCACCGCCGCCGGTCAGGGCACTATCGCGCCGGAGATCCTGGAGCAACTCGGCGCCGCGCCAGATCTGGTGATCATCCCGGTGGGCGGCGGCGGCTGCCTGGCCGGTATCGGCACCTACCTGCGCGAGCGATCCCCGCGCACCGCCATCCTCGGCGTGGAGCCCGCCGGCGCGGCCTCGATGACCGCCGCACTGGTGGCGGGAGGTCCGGTGACGCTGCCGGAGATCGATCCGTTCGTGGACGGCGCGGCGGTGCGCCGAATCGGCGCGGTACCGTTCGCCGCGGTGTCCGGTTTCGGCGGGCGGGTGGTCTCGCACGGCTCACTGCCCTTACTGACCACCACCACCGAATCCCCCAGTGGCGCGGGCTCTTTCCGCATGATGCACGTCGATGAGGGCGCGATCTGCACGACGATGCTCGATCTGTACCAGAACGAAGGCATCATCGCCGAGCCCGCGGGCGCGCTCGCGGTGACGGGGCTCGCCGAGATCTCCGTGGAGCCTGGCTCCACGGTGGTGTGCTTGGTGTCCGGTGGCAACAACGACGTCTCCCGGTACGGCGAGATCATCGAGCGCTCGCTGGTGCACCGCGGCCTCAAGCACTATTTTCTGGTCGACTTCCCGCAGGAACCCGGCGCGCTGCGTCGCTTTCTCAACGAGGTGCTCGGCCCCGACGACGACGTCACGATGTTCGAGTACGTCAAGCGCAACAACCGTGAGACCGGCGCGGCGCTGGTCGGTATCGAACTCGGCGTGCCGGAGGGACTCGGCCCGCTGCTGGAGCGGATGCGCGAATCTCCGATCCAGTGCGAGCAGCTGGAGCCGGGCTCGCCGGCCTATCGCTATCTGACCTGAGCCGAGGCGCGATTCGGCCCAGCGAGCCACCGAGCACGGTGCTTCGGCGCGGGTGCCCGCAACGCGTGGTAGCCGAGGCGCCCCGGCCTAGGCACATCCGGTCATGACTCGTCGATGACTTCAATACGGTGGTTATCGAGGATCCGTCCGTTCTCGTCTTCGATCCGGATGGCTTCGATTCTGGATTTGACTGTCGGGTGTACACCGTTCATGAAGTGCATCTTCAGTTGTGGCGGTTTGCCGTCGACCCAGTACTCATGATTCATGTGGGAGATAGCAAGTTGTCTGCGGGCTTGTGCTTCGAGGTCTCTCTGCGAAGAGCGTTGGGCGTCGGGGTCGTTGGTCTTTACTTCGTGCCAGACACGTCCTTCGTCGGTGACGATGTCGACCTCGCTGGCCATCCGGGCGCCGGTCGGTGTGGCCACATCGACAAGTGGGCCGAGATCATGGATGTTGTCGAGCTTGTGCGCCATCCGGATCTCGCCCTCGTATCCCCGAATATTCGCTTCGGGTCCGTGCAGAGCGGCGTCGTTGATCATGCGCCGGTTGATCGGTTCGCCTGCCGCGGTCCGAGTTTCCACCGCGTTCGTGAATCGGGTGACAATGTCCTGGTAGGCGTCGATTCCCGCCTGCCAGCGGTCGGCTCCCTTCTCCGCCAGCTCCGGCGATCTGTCCAACAGCGTGTTGAGGCGCTGTTGAATCGTGTCCAGATCAGCGTGCATGGCATCGAGCCGGTCGCCGGCCGCGCGGAGTTCCGGTTCGGACAGTGGTTGTTGCTCGTGCCGGTGTATCTCAGCGAGCCGGTCGACGATGTCGACACCGTCATGATCGGCTCCTGCCCGCATTTTCTCGAACCACTGGTTGGTGTTGTTCGCCGCGACGCTGTCGATCATCCGTTGCGCCTTCGGTGTCTGGGTAAAAGCTTCGGTTTCGCGTTGGGCAAGTCTGTCGGCGACGTTAGGCGGGAATCCGTCCCGGGCGAACCCCGCCCGCCGCTCGAGCAGCATCTCGCGGTAGGTGTTGCCCATCGGCAGTTGCCGGTACTCGCGGTAGCGGTCATGCAGCAGCCTGGTGGCCTCGTCGATCACGCGTGGATCCGCGCCGCTGTTCTCGATCCGAGTCAGTGCTTGCCGCAACCCTTCCGGCAACTGGTCGAGTCCAGGCGCACCGTCCCGCGCGAGACGGGCGAGCATGTCGTCGACGATTAGTGGTCCTCCACCCCGTGGCGAGGCCGCGACCTCGCGCAACACTCGGGTGAGTTCGATCTTGTCTGCCCATTCGGTGGTCCGGGCCGCAGCGTCGCGAGTGATCAGCTGTTGTGCCCGCTCCCCACCCAGATACTCATCCACCTGGCGCCGCGCGGCGGCTTCGGCCACGTCCGCGGACTCGCCTCGCTCGCGAAGCTCGCGGGACTTGTTGTTGAGAAACTCCCGCCGTAGGTTGCGCTCTCGCACCCGACGCTGTTCCTGGTATTTGTCCAGCACTGCCCGCTCGACCTGCGCCGCGGTCTCGCCGTCCACACCGGTGGCCCGGGTACTTGCCAGCAGTCCTCGCATTCCCTCGGGCAGGTCGTGACCATCGTGACCGGCCTCGACGGGGTGTGATGTCCGTTCCACATCACGTGCGCTCGCCGCGATCCGCTGCTCGCCGTGCTCATCGGCGCCTTCGTGCTCGCGCATCACATGGCGGAGTTCACCAGCGTCGCCGTCGTACTTGTCGTACAGGTGACCAGAAAGCCGACGACTGAGCAGTTCGTCCAAGTCGTCCCGCAATCGCCGCAACAGTTCACCAACGGAGAAATTCTTCACCTCCGACTACCCCGGTCAACGTACAGCCTGAGTTCGAACACGGATCTCATGCCTGGATCACCGCCCCGCAGCCGACTCGCGGCCGGGTCAGTGTCTGCTTGATAACGCCGCGGTCCTTCGGCGGACACCCTCGCGTACTTCGCGAGACTTCGCATCGAAGCATGCCTCGACAGCGGCATCGACGCACCGTCCTCGACTGCGTGGGTCAGCGGTGAATGCCGCACCTGATGCAGCGGGTATGGGTCGTCGCTGTAGCGGGCGTTAAATCTCGAACAACTGGGCGGCGCGGCGGTAGGACAGCCGCGCCCGCGCCGCGGCGGTGGCCGAAGGCCCGCGCCAAAGCGTCGCGCAACGGCGCGAATTCGGCGGTGGCCGTGTCGCCCATACCCGAGGGCAGTATCGCCAGGTCTCCGGGAGCAACGTTGATCATCGCTACGCGGTAGTCGCGCAGATAACACGCAGCAACCTTCCGTCTCGGACAGGCCGGCCGGTTGCCCGGCGACCACCGGAACGGCCCCGCGTCTTCGCCTTCCGCGGACTTCACCGCTCGGCGGGCGGCGCTGTCGCCAGCAGCGTGAACGAGTGACCGGGAACAGTTGTCGCGGAACGGCCTACCGTCGGCGGCTCCCAGGACAGCAGCGGGATGCCAGCAATCGGCACGGCGGCGTGATCCTCGCCGAGATTACACACCAGCGCCAACGTGCCGCGGTGCACAACAATCCAGCGCGCCGCCTCGTCGTAATCGACGGAAACATGCGTCAACCAGGGATCACTGAGCGACGCATGCTCGCGGCGAAGCGCCAAGAGTTTTCGGTAGCAAGACACCAACCGCACGTGCGCAGGCTCATCCAGTTCGCCCCAGTTCAGCTTGGAACGCAGAAAGGTCCACGGGTCGACCTCGGCGGTATCCCAGCCGTGCTCGGCGAACTCCGCCTCGCGCCCGGTGGCGGCGGCAACCACCGGATCGGAGACCGCCTCCATTGCCGCCGCCGCACTGTCGTGATCATCGCGGTGATCAACGACCAGCCCGACAGCCTCGACCTTGGTCAACCACGATCGCGATGCCCACTGAACACTGCGGCCCGTGTGCCATACCGTAGGCATTTCCCCCATATCCGCCGAGCGCGCGACTTGCGACGATCGCATCCCGCAGACAGTACGACCCGGACCCGGAAACACAATCCTTCTGTCACCAGATGCCCGGTGCGCACTCGCACGGGCATCGCGCTCACCCGCTGGTGTGCAGACCAACAGCAGCTACCAAGCAGGAGCTTTTCCGATGGAAAGTGTTCTCTCCGAGGAGGGACGCGGGACCGACAAGACATCGAACGACATGGACCGCCGAGCTGACCCGACAGCGCGACCGCGCGCGAGATTCGCCATATCGAACGCGACCAATCCGGTGCGACCTAATGCTTCCTGTGCTCTTCGGTCCCAAACGTTGTTGTAGTCGTTCGAATGTGTCGAGGACTGTTATGAAGCCGCATTTTGTTGTTATTCATCGTTGGCGTGACTGTTACGCGGATTATGGTCGCTATATTGATCATCGTCGGAACGCGGTGACGTATGTGTGTAGCGAGGTCGCTCGGGGGTCGGTGCCGGAGGACGCGGCGGCGGTGGTGACGGTGGTCGATGCTGACGATATCGTTGTGATGCGTGCCGCGTTGGGTGGGTTGACCGAGCGTTTCGGGCGGCCTGTTCGTGTGGTCGCGCTGAATGAGCGTGACCTCGAGGTGGCTGCGCGGTTGCGTGTGGATCTCGATTTGCCTGGGCATCGTCCTGGGGATGTTGTCAGGTTCCGGGACAAGTTGGGTATGTGTCGTGTGGTGGCGGATGCGGGTATTGCTTTGCCTGCTTTCGCTGATGCTCCTGATACCGCCGCGGTGTTGGATTTCGCGGAGGTGCATGGTTGGCCGGTGATCGTGAAACCGCGGCTGGGCCTGGCGAGTCGGGGTGTGATCCAGTTGAATTCGTCGTTCGACGCGGCTCAGCTCGCTGAGTTCGCGACCGAACCTCGTTTGGTGCAACAGTTTTGCTCGGACGACATAGTGCATATCGATGGTTTGTGGACCGGTAGCGAGTTACGGCCTTGGCGAGCATCGCGATACCTGACCAAGTGCGCTGATTTCGACCGTGCCGGTGTGCTCAGTTCGGTGGAGATCGATGATCGCGATCTGTTGGCTCATCTCGAAGCGTTCACGCGCACGGTGTGCGCCGAGATGAGTGACACCGATCCCCTGGTGTTTCATCTCGAGGTTTTCCTGGGGCGTGAGCTGGATGGCGTTCCACGGATCCAGTTCCTGGAGATCGGTGCGCGCCCCGGCGGTTCGGAGATTCCCTTTCTGTGGCGTGAGGTGCACGGTTACGATCTGATGGCCGCTGCCGCCGATATCCAACTGGGCCGCCGACCTCGGTCGGATCCGCTTCCGAATGCCACGGTAGCCGGTTGGTTGTTGGTCAAACCATCGATTCCGTTGCCGTGCACTGTCACAGCCACTTCCCGACCGCTCGACCAGATCGGTGGCGGGCCCTATGCGAGTGTGCTTCCCGCCCCTGGTTCGTTTCTGCCTGCCGTGCAGAGTTATGAACTCTGCGGAGCGCGATTCCGGTTCGCGGGCGCGTCCAGCGCCGAGGTCGAACGCGGAATCCAACGCACCGCGGCGGATTTCCAGTTGCACTGTGTACCAGGAGAAATCCCGGCGCTGGTCCACGCCGTGGAGGGAGAACTAGAATGAAACCACACATCACGATCCTGCACCGGGTTCGCGGCGTGGATGTGTCTTTCGCCTCGCATATCGACCACAGCGCCTACTCGGTCTCCTACATCTGCACCGAACACACCCGGAAATATGTTCCGGACTCCGCCGCGATGGTGGTGGTACTCGACGATTTCAGCGCGGCGCCGGTGGTAGCGCGCGAGTTCCGCGACACATTCGGCACGCCGGAACGTATCGTCGGGCTCAGCGAATACGATCTACTCACCGCCGCGCGACTACGTGAAGAATTCGACGTCACGGGCGACCGACCCGACCATGTACACCGCTTCCGTGACAAGCTGCCGATGGGCGAGTCGATCGCGGCGGCAGGCATACCGATTCCGGCTTTCGCCGCCGCACCCGACCAGGAATCCGTCCGACAGTTCGCGCAACTGCACGGCTTCCCCGTGATCGTCAAGCCGAGGCTCGGCGCGGGCAGCGTCGGCGTCGTGAAAGTGGATTCCGAAGACGACATCGCCGCGTTACCAGACCTGACATCCGAACCCTATATGACGCAACAATACTGCCCCGACGACATAGGTTTCATCGACGGCGTCTGGGATGGCAGCCAGCTCGGACCATGGCGTGCATCCTATTACCTGAACAACTGCCTCGACTTCGCCACAACCGGCGGCGCCCTGGGAACCGTCGAAATCGACGATCCCCGACTCGAGCCACACTTCGCCGAATTCACCGAATCCGTGTGTGCCACACTAGCAGGAAAGACACCGACCGTATTCCACCTCGAATACTTCCTAGGACATCGGGACGACGGAAGCCCACATATCCGATTCCTCGAAGTCGCGGCGAGAATCAGCGGCGGGGAAACACCGAACCTATGGCGCGAAGTACACGACTACGACCTGATCGGCGCCGCACTCGACATCCAACTCGGCCGACCACTACACACCGGGCAACTCACCGACGGTCTGGTCATCGGCGACCTGATCATCCGACCACCCACCCCACCACCATGCACCATCGTCGCGACACACCTCGAGTTACCCGACGGCGTCGGCCCGTACTGGCAACAGATACCCGCGACAGGCTCCCAGATCCAGGAAACAGCCGGATACCAAGACATCGGCGCGAGTTTCCGTTTCCGCGGACACTCCAGCACCGAAGTCCGCACCGCGATCGAAGCGACCACCGCAGGCTTCCGAATGGAATGCGTTCCCTACCAAACCTCCCAAACCGTCTCGGTCGGATGAAGTCTCGGTGTCCACATTCATATCGTCGACGGAATGCAGCCATGTCGCCCCCCTCCACCGTTCTACCCGCCTCACACCCACAACGCACCCTAGCGTTCGTCACCCTCGCCAGCGCCATCGCCGCCGGGATCTATCTGTCCTCCGGCGTGCTCTACTTCACCAGGATCGTGCGGATCCCAGCCATACAGGTCGGCTGGGGGCTCAGCCTCGCAGGCGCCTGCTCCGTCGTCGCCGTCGTCATCGGCGGACAACTCGCCGACCGCAAAGGCCCACGAACTATCCTCAGCGCCAGCTTCTTCGCCACCTCCGCCGCCACAATCTGCTTCCTGGCAGTGCGCGACATCAGTAGCTACCTGCTGATCGTGCCCGTCGCGGCCGCACTACAAGCGACAGCACAAGTCATCATCGCCACCATCATCAACCGAATCACCGAAACCCGAGTCAACGAGTTCCGCGCCTACATCAGAACCGTACTCAACATCGGCTTCGCCGTCGGCGCGGGACTAGCCGGAATCGCCGCCCAGATCGACTCCCC
>NZ_JBEZDA010000014.1:0-144938 GCF_040647855.1 Nocardia sp. NPDC049220 | reverse complement strand
AGCGCCGGATCGGCCTCGAATGACGCCGTCATGTCGACTCCTCCCCATCGAACATCGCAGCACCGGATATCCACAGCGGTCACAGGCTCACGAGTTGGATTGAACAACAGGAAATACCAAGATAAGTCTATGCAGATGTCCCCGCGGTCCAGGTAATTCGACGACTCTGGCGGCATCTGGATGCTGAGGCCGCTGGAAACATCAGGCGCCCGGGCTGGCCGACGTCCTCAGTAGATGACCACCGATATCGGCAAGCAACTCGAGTTTGCCGCCGAGCTCGTCGACATAGGCAGCGATGGCGTCCACGGTGGTGACCGCACCGCGTTCGATCCGCGAGACACGACCGGGGCTGACACCCACAATTTCCGCCAGCCCTCTCTATGATCGTGTTCTGTGCTCGCCGAGTGTGGCAGGCTGGCAGTGTGAACCGATTGGTCGGTGCGAGTTCGCCTTATCTGCTCCAGCACGCTGACAACCCAGTCGATTGGTGGCAGTGGGGTCCCGATGCGCTGGCGGAGGCTGTCGCGCGGGACGTGCCGATTCTGCTGTCCATCGGGTACGCGTCCTGCCACTGGTGCCACGTGATGGCGCACGAGTCGTTCGAGGACACGGCCACCGCCGAGCAGATGAACGAGCATTTCGTGTGCGTGAAGGTCGATCGGGAGGAGCGGCCCGATCTCGACGCGGTCTACATGAACGCCACCGTAGCGATGACCGGGCAGGGCGGCTGGCCGATGACCTGCTTCCTCACTCCCGAGGGCGTGCCGTTCTATTGCGGCACCTACTACCCGAAGCTGCCGCGCGGCGGGATGCCGTCGTTCACTCAGTTGCTCACCGCGATCACCGACACCTGGCGTCACCGCCGCGACGAGGTACAGCAAGCATCCACCCAGGTGGCAGCGGCGATCCGGACACAGATGGCGGGACTGCCCGACACGGAACCGACAATCACGGCCGAGTTGCTCGACGATGCCGTCGCCGCGGTATTGCGCACCGAGGACGCCGAGCACGGCGGATTCGGCGGTGCGCCGAAGTTCCCGCCGTCCGCGCTGCTGGAGGGATTGCTCCGGCATTGGGAGCGGACTGGAGATCCGGCCGTGTTCGACGCGGTCTCCCGCACGGCCGAGGCGATGGCGCGCGGTGGCATCTACGACCAGGTGCGCGGTGGTTTCGCGCGGTACTCGGTCGACGCCGGGTGGGTGGTGCCGCACTTCGAGAAGATGCTCTACGACAATGCCCAGTTGCTGCGCGCCTACGCGCATCTGGCGCGGCGCAGTTCGTCGGTACTGCCGGAATCGTTGGCGCGGCGAGTGGCCGGGGAAACCGTGCAATTCATCGTCGACGATTTGGGCACCGCTCAGGGCGGCTTCGCCTCGGCGTTGGATGCCGATACCCACCTGGAGCCGGGCGGCCCCGGAGTCGAAGGGGCGACGTATGTGTGGACGCCCGCTGAACTGACCGGTCTACTCGGTGCGATCGACGGGGCGTGGGCCGCCGAGTTCTTCGGCGTCACCACCGCGGGAAACTTCGAACAGGGCACGTCGGTGCCGACCAGACGCTCCGAACCGGTCACCGAGGCGGACAACGTTCGCCTCGCGCACATCCGGGCGCAGTTGCGTACGGCCCGTGCCCGCCGACCGCAACCGGCGCGCGATGACAAAGTGGTGACCGCGTGGAACGGGATGGCCGTCGTCGCGCTCGCCGAGGCCGGGTCTGCGCTGGGTGAGCCGGACTGGGTGGCCGCCGCGGTCCGCTGCGCGCGGTACCTGCTGGCCGAGCACGTCGTGGCGGGGCGCCCGCGGCGCGCCTCGCTCGGCGGCGTGGTCGGCTCGGCACCCGGCATCCTCGAGGATTACGCGTGGCTGGCCACCGGCCTGCTCGCGCTGCATCAGGCCACCGGTGAGCTCGGCTGGCTGCACGACGCACAGCGATTGCTGGATAAGGCGATCGAGCATTTCGCCGACCTAGAAGCGCCGGGCAGCTGGTTCGACACCGCCGATGATGCCGAGACGCTGGTCGCCCGCCCCCGCGACCCGATCGACGGCGCCACCCCCGCCGGCGCCTCCGCCCTGGCCGAAGCCCTGCTCACTGTTGCGGCCAGCAGCGATCCGGAGCGCGCCACCCGCTACCGCGA
This sequence comes from Nocardia sp. NPDC049220, assembly GCF_040647855.1. Taxonomy (NCBI): domain Bacteria; kingdom Bacillati; phylum Actinomycetota; class Actinomycetes; order Mycobacteriales; family Nocardiaceae; genus Nocardia; species Nocardia sp. NPDC049220. The sequence goes on along the minus strand of NZ_JBEZDA010000014.1, from coordinate 142,804 downwards.
TCTCGCCGACCGCACACTAGACCGTGGCGCGGTCGTCCTCAGCGGCGCGCCACGGTCGGCGGGCCAATGGCTGGCGGTCGCCGAGGCCGCTCTGCGCGGTCCTCTGCAGATCGCCATTGCCACCACCCAACCGCGCAGCCGCCCCACCGAACTGCTCGCGACCGCCCGCGTGGCGGCGCCCGGCGGGTCCGTCGTCCTCGCTGCCGCCCCGGACACGGTCCCCCTCCTGACCGACCGCCCGTTGGTCCGTGACGCCGACGCCGCGTACGTCTGTCGGGGTTCGGTCTGTGATCGCCCGGTCTCTACCCCGGAGGAACTCCGCTCAGCGCTGCAACGGGTCTGACGACTCGCCGACTCGAATCGAGTCGGGCATCGTCGATTCGACAGCGGCGGCCCGGATGCACCGTCCGCGCACCGTGTGCGTGGTCAGCGCAGAACAACCAGCCAGACGGCCGCGTAGTGCGTGATCGCGGCGAGCACGGTGGCCGCGTGGAAGAACTCGTGGTGGCCGAACACGGTGGGCCACGGGTTCGGCCACTTGGTCGCGTAGAGGATCGCGCCACCGCTGTAGATCAGACCGCCGATCAGCAACAGGATCAACGGCAGAATACCGATCTGGGCGTTCAGCTGCCCTGCCACCGGCACGATCGCCCAGCCGAGCAGCAGATACAGCGGGACGCCGACCCAGCGCGGCGCGGTGGGCCATAGCAGTTTGAGCGCGACTCCGCCCAACGCCCCGGCCCACACCACGATCAGCAGCGTCTGGCCCGTGCGTCCGGGTAGGCCGAGCAGAGCGAACGGCGTGTAGCTCCCCGCGATGAAGAGAAAGATCATCGAGTGGTCCGCCCGCTTCATCCGGATGCGGGCGCGCACGCTCGGCCAGGTCACTCGGTGGTAGACCGCGCTGATGCCGAACAGCCCGCAGACGGTGAGCCCGTAGATCGAGGTAGACCAGCCCGCGGTCGCCGATCTCGTGGCCGCCATGCTGACCAACACGATGGCCGCGATGGCCGCGACGCCGACCGCCCAGGTGTGGATCCACCCGCGCATACGCGGTTTCACGAGCGCCGCCGCCAGCGCTTCGCCCGCCGAAGCGGGGGTCACGACCAATGCTGCGTCGGCGGTGCCGACCGGTTCGGACACGACTGACCTCCTCAAACAACTCGTCAGTAACCTACGGAACCGTAGGTTGACGCTGTCTGCCACTGTACCGGGGTCACGCGGCCGATGCCGAGATCGCGTCGGTGAGGCGTAGGGTTGCCCGCGTGGAACTTCCGAGTCAGGTGCGGGGTCTGCCGTATCGCATCTATGAGGCCCGGCTGTCCAAGCAGCTGGCCGGCAAGCAACACCCCCGGCACGTCGCGGTGATGTGTGACGGCAATCGGCGGTGGGCTCGGGAGAACGGATTCACCGACGTCAGTCACGGTCATCGGGTCGGTGCGCTGAAGATCGCGGAACTGGTCGGCTGGTGCGCGGACGAGGGCATCGAGATGGTCACCGTCTACCTGCTTTCCACCGAGAATCTGCAGCGCGATCCGGACGAACTGGAGACGTTGTTCGAGGTGATCACCGATGTGGTCGAGGAACTGTCGGCGCCGGAAGCGAACTGGAGCGTGCGCATCGTGGGCACGCTCGACGGCTTCCCCGAACTGATCGCCAAACGACTGCGCACCGCGGCGGAACGCACCGAGGGACGCAACGGTGTGCACGTCAATGTCGCGGTCGGCTACGGCGGCAGGCAGGAGATCGCCGACGCGGTGCGTTCACTGGTCCGCCACGAGATCGCCGCCGGGGAGACCGGCGAGGATCTGGTCCAGTCGATCACCGTGAACGCCATCGACCAGCACCTTTACACCTCCGGTCAGCCGGACCCCGATCTGGTCATCCGCACCTCGGGCGAGCAGCGACTGTCGGGGTTCCTGCTGTGGCAGAGCGCATACTCGGAGATATGGTTCACCGAGGCGTACTGGCCGGAGTTCCGGCGGGTGGATTTCTTGCGCGCGTTGCGCGACTACGCCGCGCGCCATCGTCGCTTCGGCGTCTGACTCGATTTCGGTACCGGGAATTCGGCTCCGCCGCCGCACTTCCCGCGTACCGTGCGGTCTCATGAGCGCGTACGACACCTGGTCTGCCGGGACTCCCGGCGTCGCGCACCAGGCGGCGGGCAGCGCCATCAGCTACGAGGAGTTCGGCAGGCGGTTTTTGGCGTACGCGGCCTCCGAAGAACGTATCGCCGGTGCGTTCGGCCAGTTGACCGGCACCGCATTCGATTTCGGTCCGATCGGGGTAGGTCCGGGGCGGCTGGCCAAAGTGACCGCGCAAGTGCGGCTGGGCGAGCCGCGACTGCGCCGCCACGGCGAGGAGATCATCTCGTTCGAGTTGGTCATCCCACTGGATGTCGACCTGCTTCTCGATCTCGCCGTCGATCGCCATCGCTTCCACGTCGAGGGGAATATCCACCTGCATCTGACGGTGCGCACCGTGGCACCACTACGGGTGGTGATCGACATCGCCGAGCCCCGTCCCGGCGATGTGCGCGTCAACGTCGCCGCCGCGACCCGGCGCGGACAGCTGCTGCGAGTCTTCGTCGGCGTGGACCACGAGATCCGGCGATTCGTCGCCCGGTATATCGCCACGGAGATCCGCAAACCACACATTGCCGCGGCCTGCGATATCGATGTCGCGCGCCGTCTCGATGACGCGTGGAAATTGTAAGAGAAATCACAATTTACGGAGGCGCAGCCGATTGATGCCGTGGTCGGCATCCTTACGCAAGACCAAGGTGGCGCGCGGCCGGGTGGGCAGAATGTTCTCCACCAGATTCGGGCGATTGGTGTTGTTCCAGATCTCTTGCGCAGCGGCGATCGCCTGCTCGTCGGTGAATCCGGAGTAGTGGTGAAAATGCGCGTTCGGGTCGGCGAACGCGGTGTTGCGTAGCGTGAGAAACCGTTGCACGTACCACTTCTCGATGTCCTCGATGCGCGCGTCGACGTAGATCGAGAAGTCGAACAGATCCGAGACCATCAGTCGTGGACCGGTCTGGAGCACGTTCAGGCCCTCCACGATCAAAATGTCGGGCTGACGGACGCAGTGCCGCTGGTCCGGCACGATGTCATAGGAAATATGCGAATACACCGGCGCGCAGACCTCCGCCGCGCCGGATTTCACCTCGGTGACGAATCGCAGCAGCTTACGGCGGTCGTAGCTCTCCGGGAAACCCTTGCGGTGCATGATGCCGCGGCGGGTGAGTTCCGCGGTCGGATAGAGAAATCCGTCGGTGGTGATCAGATCGACGCGCGGATGGTGATCCCAGCGCGCCAGGAGCGCCTGCAGGACGCGGGCGGTGGTCGACTTGCCGACCGCGACGCTGCCCGCGACGCCGATCACGAACGGTACCTGCTGGTCGGGGTGGGTTTCACCGAGAAATGTCGCGGTCGCCGCGAACAGGCGCTGGCGCGCGGCCACTTGCAGATGGATGAGACGAGCGAGCGGAAGATAGACCTCTGCGACTTCCTCCAGGTCGATCTGTTCCCCGAGGCCGCGCAGGCCGATCAGTTCTTCCTCGGTGAGCACGAGGGGAGTGGACTTACGCAGAGTTCGCCACTGTTTCCGGTCGAATTCCACGTAGGGACTCGGCTCGCTCACTCGTGCCATTTACCCGACGCTCCACTTCGCCAAACACGCACAGTTATCGCGCGGTTCCGGTGAGATTCGGTCAAGCTGTCGCCGCATAGCCGAATTCTGCTCTGCGTCAACATCGTGGGATAAGTGGGGTATCGGTACCCGTTGGTAACCGGGTCGATGACCGTGCGATGAGCGGCTAATGTCGGCGGGCATGGAAGCGCATCCGCTCGTGACCGAATACCTGCGGCTCGGCCTCGCCTTCGACCGGCTGGAGGAAGGGTTCGTCGACGCCTATACCGGTGATCCGGCGCTGCGCCGTGCGGTGCAGAACGCGCCCGCCCCGCAGCCGCGCGAGCTGGCCCGCCGAGCCGCTGAGTTGCGTGCCGGAGTTTCCGAGGCCGGGCTGTCGCAGGAACGCGCGGAATTCTTGGAGGCGCACCTGCGCGCGCTGGAGTGTTCCGGTCGCAAGTTCGCCGGAGACGAGATCGGATTCGTCGAGGAGGTTCGAGCGTATTTCGACGTCGACATCGCCCCGGGCGACGTCGACGTCTACCGCGACGCGCATCGACAGATGGACGAGGTGCTCGCTGGAAAGGGGTCGCTGGCCGAGCGGATGGCCGCGCACCGCAAGGCCGACGAGATTCCGCCGGAGCGACTGTCCGCCTGCGTCGAGGCCTTTTCCGGGGCGCTGCGCGAACTGGTTCGGGCCAGGTATCCGCTGCCCGACCACGAGCACGTGACCTACGAGGTGGTCGGGGACAAACCATGGTCCGGGTTCAACTATTACCTGGGGAATTACCACTCCCGGGTCGCGATCAACTCGGATCTCACCCAGCACATGGCGCACCTGCCGCACCTGATCGCGCACGAGTCCTACCCTGGGCACCACACCGAGCATTGCCGCAAAGAGGCCGGGCTGGTGGCGGCCGGGCAGGCCGAACAGACGCTGTTTCTGGTCAATACGCCCCAGTGTCTGATGGCCGAAGGCCTCGCCGATCTTGCGCTTCGTTCGCTCGTCGGCTCCGGTTGGGGCATCTGGGCGCAGGAGATCTACGCCGATCTGGGCCTGCGCTTCGACGGTGACCGCGCGGAACGACTCGCGAACGCTTCGGCTCAGCTGCTCGGCGTGCGCCAAGACGCCGCGCTGCTGTTGCACGACCGGCGGCGCTCTCATGACGAGGTGGCGAAGTTCTTGCAGACCTGGAGCCTGGTGTCGCCGGACCGGGCACGGCAGTCGCTACGTTTTCTGTCTTCGCCGTTGTGGCGGGCCTACATCTCCACCTACGTGGAGGGGTATCGGTTGCTGGGCGCGTGGCTCGATCGCGCGATCGACCCGCACGACCGGGCTGACCGGTTCCGCAGGCTGCTGGACGAACCGCTGACACCCCGCGCTGTGCGCGCGCTTCCCTGAGGTGCCCCTCAGCGACTTCCTCGGAAGATGACGCAGGTCGTGGTGGCGTGCGCGACGAGGCGTCCCTGTTCGTCGACCACGCGCCCCTCGGCGGTAGCGGTGGTGCGGCCGACGTGGATCGTGCTGCCGGTGGCGGTGAGCCGCTGTCCGTCGACGGGGACGGCGCGGATGTAGTTGATCTTCAGTTCGAGCGTGGTGTAGCCGATGCCCGCCGCCAAGGTGGTGTGGACAGCGCAACCCATCACGGAATCGAGCAGGGTGGCGCAGATTCCGCCGTGCGTGGTGCCGAGGGGATTGGCGAAGTCGGGCCGGGTGCGCAGCGCGAAGACCACCCTCCCGTGTTCGAGTTCCTCGATCTCCATGCCGACCAGGTCACCGATGAACGGCGGCCGGTCCGGCATCGTCATCGCGGTCCGTAGCAGTTCCAGCCCGGACAGCTGCGCGGAGTCGATCGTGGTGTCCGACATCAATCCCGTCCCTTCGGTGAACCGATCGGTCCACATCTGCCATGATTGGAGCATGGACCGATCGGTTCACGCAACTGCCAGCGAGGAGGGTCGATGACTGCCGGGCCGCGCACCAGGTTGATCGACAGCGCCATCGAGTTGGTTCGTGAGCAAGGCGTGCACGCGGCGAGCCTTTCCGCCGTGCTGGAGCGGAGCAAGGCCTCGCGAAATTCGCTCTACCAGCACTTTCCCTCCGGCAAGGGCGAGTTGGTCGAGACCGCGACCCGGGACGCGGGCAGCCGGATCACCCAGGTGATCGACAAGATCACCGCCGCGCCGCCGGAATTATGGTTCGATTCGCTGATCGGCTGGTGGGTCGCCGCCTTGGACAAGACCGGTTATCGCGCGGGGTGTCCGATCGTCGGCGCGGCTCTCGCCGAGTCCGAGCCCGGCGTGCAGGCCGCTGCCGGCGCGGTTTTCGAGGACTGGCACGAACGCCTCGGCGCGGCGCTCACGGTGGCGGGCATGCCCGAGGCGCAGGCGCGCTCCTTCGGCAGCTTCGTGGTCAGTGCGTTGGAAGGCGCGATCGTGCAGGCGCGGGCGATGAAATCCATCCGACCGCTCGCGGACGCGCAGGAGCACCTCGGTGTGTTGCTGCGGAACTACCTGTCTACGGATTCGGACGGCGAACCGGACCGCTGACTGTGATCGCGGAAGTAGCCGATTCCGAGCGGCGGATGAACCCCCTGGTCGAGGAGTCGTCCTTCGGCCCATAGACTGACCGCGTGACGCAGACGACCGCCTCTGTCAATTCCCAGTCTCTCGGTGAGCTCGACCCGGAAGTCGCTGCCGCGATGGCCGGCGAACTCGCCCGCGAACGCGACACCCTCGAGATGATCGCTTCCGAGAACTTCGTGCCGCGTGCCGTGTTGCAGGCGCAGGGCAGCGTGCTGACCAACAAGTACGCGGAGGGCTACCCGGGGCGGCGGTACTACGGCGGTTGCGAGCATGTCGACGTGGTCGAGACCCTGGCGCGCGACCGGGCCAAGGAGCTGTTCGGCGCGGATTTCGCCAACGTGCAACCGCATTCCGGTGCGCAGGCGAACGCCGCCGTGTTGATGTCGTTGATGGATCCGGGCGACAAGTTGCTCGGTCTGGACCTCGCGCACGGTGGCCACCTCACGCACGGCATGCGCCTGAACTTCTCCGGCAAGCTCTACGAAGTGCACTCCTACGGGGTCAACAAAGAAGACCACCGTGTCGACATGGACGAGGTACGCACCATCGCCCGCGACGCGCGCCCGAAGGTGATCGTGGCGGGCTGGTCGGCCTACCCGCGTCATCAGGACTTCGCGGCGTTCCGCTCGATCGCCGACGAGGTCGGCGCCTACCTGTGGGTGGACATGGCGCACTTCGCCGGTTTGGTCGCGGCCGGACTGCACCCCTCGCCGGTCCCGTATGCCGACGTGGTGTCTTCGACCGTGCACAAGACCCTCGGCGGTCCGCGCTCCGGCCTGATCCTGGCGAAGCAGGAGTACGCCAAGAAGATCAACAGTGCGGTGTTCCCCGGCCAGCAGGGCGGGCCGCTCATGCACGCGATCGCCGCCAAGGCCGTCGCTTTCAAGATCGCCGCGACCGAGGAGTTCCGCGACCGCCAAGAGCGCACCCTCTCCGGCGCGAAGATTCTCGCCGAGCGCCTCACCGCCGCCGACGTCAAGGACAGGGGCATCAGCGTGCTCACCGGCGGTACCGACGTGCACCTGGTCCTCGTCGATCTGCGCAACTCCGAACTCGATGGTCAACAGGGCGAAGACCTGCTGCACGAAATCGGGATCACGGTCAACCGCAACGCCGTTCCCTTCGACCCTCGCCCGCCGATGGTCACCTCCGGTCTGCGGATCGGCACCGCGGCGTTGGCCACGCGTGGCTTCGGCGACGCCGAGTTCGCCGAGGTCGCCGACATCATCGCGACCGCGCTGGCGGGCGCCTCCGACGTGGAGGCGCTGCGTGCCCGGGTGAGCAAGCTGGCCAGCGATGTCCCGCTGTACAACGGCCTGGAGGACTGGCGCCTGCTGAGCTGACGCGCGCTCGGTAATTCACCCTCGCCACCCCGGGCTCAGCCGACGTCCTTCGCGCCCACCAGCGTCGGATAGTCCCGCAGGTCGATGTCGTTGGCGGCGTTGTCGCTGTAGTTCAGCATCAGCGTGAACAGCCAGGAGTCGAGGAACCAGTCGCGCATCCTGATGCCGAGCGCGGTCTTCGGCGCGAGGAAGCGGCCCGCGTTGCTGCTTCCCGCGATCTTGGCGTAGCGCTGCATGATCTCGTTGTAGCGGGTGAAAGCGACCGTGTGATCACCGTCGGCGACGGCCAATTCGCCCGCGATGACGTACGCGCCGACCACGGCGAGTCCGGTGCCGAAGCCGCCCAGCGTGTTTCCGTACGCGGAGTCGCCGACCAGCGCGATCCGACCCTTGACATAGCCGCCCTGCATCCGCACTTTGCTGATCGAATCCAGGTAGAAGTCGTCGAAGTCGGCCATCTCGCCGAGCATTCGGGGAACCTCCCAGGCGACGTCGGCGTAGACCTGCTCGACGACGCGCCGCTGGGCGGCGTTGTCGTCGCGGCGGTAGTCGAGTTCAGGGGAGGCGAACAGGTACAGTTGCTGCGCCTTCGGGCCGCCACTGATCGCGATCTTGCCGGGAGTGTTGTGGCCGTACGCGATCGCCCGTGCACGCGAACCGCCTTCGCTCCATGGGCTCGCGCCCGCGACGCAGTAGTAGTACCCGAGGTGCGTCACGAAGTCCCTTTCCGGACCGAACGCCAGTCCGCGTACCCGTGAGTGGATGCCGTCGGCGCCGAAGACCAGGTCGAAGGTGCGCGCCGGTCCGCGTTCGAACTCGACGTACACCCCGTCGCCGGTTTCGGTGAGCGCGCTGATCGAGTCGCCGAACAAGTATTCACAGTGCGCTGCGGTCCGGTTGTACATGATCTGGGACAGGTCGCCGCGCAGGATCTCCACATCGCCGCCGGTGAAATCGCCGGAGATGGTGGCGACCTGCTTGCCGTCGGCGTCGACGAGGACTGTGTCGGTGGTACCGGTCCTGCGCTGCTCGATCTCGTCCAGGATTCCCATCCGCTCCAGGACAGTGCGATGGGTGGCGCCCTTGAAGTCGACGGCTTGGCCGCCGGGGCGCAGTGCCGGGGCGCGCTCGACGACGGTGACGGCGAAGCCGTAGCGGTGCAGCCAATAGGCCAGGGCGGGGCCGGCGATGCTGGCGCCGGAAATGAGGACGGTGGTGCGCATGGCGGCTCCTTGTGGTCGAAAATCTGCGTCTACAGGACTCTGTGTCCTATGGACACAGATAAGCGTATGGTAGACACAGTTTTACGTCAAGCCATTTTCCGGAAGGATCCGGTCATGCCGACACCGACCACCGTCGAATTGCTCTGGGGTATCCAGCCGCGACCCAAGCGCGGGCCGAAACCCGCACTGTCGCTGGAGGGGATCGTCGCCGAAGCCATCGCGCTCGCCGATTCCGACGGGCTGTCCAACCTGTCCATGCAGCGGCTGGCCGAGCGGCTCGGTTTCACGAAGATGTCGCTCTACCGCTACGTGCCGGGCAAGGCCGAACTGATCGCACTGATGCTGGACACCGCGTTGGGCATGCCGCCGGAGCGGACCGTGACCGGCAGCGCTGCCCTCGAAGCGGGGTGGCGCGGCCAACTGGCCCTGTGGTGCGAGACACTCTACGAGCGTTTCCGTGCCCATCCCTGGTCGTTGGAGGTGTCGGTCGGGGTACGGCCGATCGGCCCGGCCGAGATGGCCTGGATGGAGTGCGCGCTCGATGCGCTTGCCGAAACCGGGTTGACCACCGCCGAACGCCTGGACACCATCGTTCTGCTGACCGGGCACGCGCGCAGTTTGGTGCAGCAGGTCCGGGGGGCGGGTGCCGAGGCGTTCGAGCAGCAGATCGCCGAACAGTTCGCCGCCATGGTGACCGTCGCGGCGGAGCGCTATCCGGCAGCGGCGGCGGCGTTCGCCGAGGAAGGCGCGGTGGTGGGTGGTGAGGGGGCGCTGAGATTCGGCATTGGGCGCATCCTCGACGGGTTGGCCGTCCTCATCGCTTCCCGTGCCAGAACGCCTCGGCCTACGCTCGGACCATGACCGACGAACTCGACCTGAAACAGGACTCGATCACCACGGTGCGGGAGTTCGTCGCCGCGCTGGAGATGGACGCGCTCGCGGAGGCGGTCGACCTGCTGCACCCGGACATCGTCTGGAAAAACACCTCGCTGCCTGATGTGCGAGGCATCCGGCGGGTCGGTGGGGTGCTACGCGGCCTGAACAGAGACTGGATCGGGTTCGGCGTCGACTTGCACCACATCGCCGCCGACGGCGAGATCGTGCTCACCGACCGCACCGACCACCTACGCTTCGGTCCGCTGCGCATCGGGTTCTGGGTGGCCGGTACCTTCGAACTGCGCGAGGGCCGAATCATCTTGTGGCACGACCACTTCAGTTGGGAGAACGTCGTGCGCGGTACTATCGTCGGTCTCTGGCGCGCCGTAACCCGGGGCTGAACCGGCTCAGGAACGCCCGGCCAGGTACTCCAGATAGAACGGCCGCAGCACCTCGGCGATCGCGCCGTCGCCCGCGTGGAAGTAATCGTCGATCATCGGCAGCACATATTTGATGTCCGCCTCGCTCTCGCCGATATTGCCCGCAGCGGCCTCCGCGGCCGGAATCGAGGTGAGCAACCGCCACAGGAACTTCACGTCCCCGCGGCGCACGGCCAGCTTCACCGCTCGGTCGTGCAATTCCTTCGACGACAGCTTCTGCAAATCCTCGTTACCCGCCATACCAGCGACTCTATCCGTCTGACCGGGTGGCAGCGACCGCGTGGCGCTACCCGTCGCAGCGCCGAGGCCGTGTTGCGATGACCGTTATGACCCTTGAACTGCCGCCCGGTTTCCAGGTGAAACGCGTCTATGAAACGCCCGATCCGGACGACGGCACCCGCGTGCTGATCGACCGGCTCTGGCCGCGGGGGCTCACCAAACAGCAAGCGCGAATCGATCGATGGCCCAAGGCGCTCACTCCGTCGACCGAACTGCGTCGCTGGTTTCATGCCGACCCGGACGCGCACCGCGCCGAATTCGTCCGCCGTTATCGAGCCGAACTCGCAGCCCCGGAGGTGCAGAAAGATTTGTTGGAACTGCGCACTTTGGCCGACGAACATGCAGTTACCTTGCTTACTGCCGTAAAGGATCCAGAGAATAGTCATGTGCCGGTGCTGCTCGGGCTCCTGCGCTGAGCGTTCGCGCAGCGCTGGTTTACGACAAATTCATGAACCTGCCGCGCTGTCTCTGAGCGCGAAGGCGGGGTTCGCAGGTAGCGTCGAATGTGCGGGCCGCGGCGGTGTGGCTCGTACGGGAGGTCCTGACCGTGGCTGAGTTACTCAGTACGAGGGGGCCGGCACCCGGCCCTCGTGGCATCTGACGGCAACGTCGGGTCCATCAGGACGGACCGGTCCAGAGAGATCGCTCGTGCGAGTGCGGCACGAGCACATAGGAGCCCACCGTGACTGCTGCACGCTCCGTTTCCGCTCCCTCGGCGCAATCCCGCTCCGCGAAAGGCGGAGCCGCTGGGAAGGGGGCCCGCCCCTCGCATTTACTCGGCAAAGTCTTCGTCATCGACACCTCGGTCTTGCTGTCGGATCCCTGGTCGTTCACCAGGTTCGGCGAACACGATGTGGTGTTACCGCTGGTGGTCATCAGCGAACTCGAAGGCAAACGCAACCACCACGAACTTGGCTGGTTCGCACGGGAGGCCCTGCGCAACCTGGATGATCTGCGCCTGCAGTACGGCAGGCTGGATCAGCAGGTGCCGATCGGCACCGAGGGCGGAACACTGCAGGTGGAACTGAACCACACCGATCCAGCGGTCCTCCCGGTCGGGTTCCGCACCGACACCAATGACGCCCGCATCCTTGCCTGTGCGCTCAACCTCGCGGCCGAGGGCCGCGATGTGGTGCTGGTGTCCAAGGATATTCCGCTACGGGTCAAGGCCAGTGCGGTGGGTTTGCATGCTGACGAGTATCACGCGCAGGACGTCGTCACCTCCGGCTGGCCCGGCATGGTGGAGTTGGACGTCAGCTCGGCGCAGATCGATCAGCTCTACGCCGAGTCGGCGATCGACCTCGACGCCGCGCGAGAACTGCCCTGCCACACCGGTATTCGGTTACTCGGCACCAGTTCCAGTGCACTCGGCCGGGTCACGCCGGACAAACGTGTGCAACTGGTCCGGGAGCGTGAGGCGTTCGGGCTGCACGGTCGGTCCGCCGAGCAGCGCATCGCGCTGGACCTCCTGCTGGACGAGAGCGTCGGCATCGTCTCGCTCGGCGGCCGGGCGGGCACGGGTAAGTCCGCGCTCGCGCTGACCGCGGGCCTGGAGGCGGTGTTGGAGCGACGCACGCAGCGCAAGGTGGTGGTCTTCCGTCCGCTATACGCGGTCGGTGGCCAAGAGCTGGGCTACCTGCCCGGCACCGAGAGCGAGAAGATGGGCCCATGGGCGCAGGCGGTCTTCGACACCCTGGATGGACTGGCCAGTCGCGAGGTGATGGAGGAGGTGCTCAGCCGCGACATGCTCGAGGTGCTGCCGCTCACCCACATTCGCGGCCGATCGCTGCACGATTCGTTCGTCATCGTGGACGAGGCCCAGTCGCTGGAGCGCAACGTCCTGCTCACCGTGCTCAGTCGACTCGGCACCGGGTCACGGGTGGTGCTCACCCATGACGTCGCGCAGCGTGACAACCTGCGTGTCGGCAGGCACGACGGGGTGGCGGCGGTGATCGAGAAGCTCAAGGGGCATCCGCTGTTCGCCCACATCACGTTGACCCGTAGTGAACGCTCGCCGATCGCGGCGCTGGTTACCGAGATGTTGGAGGAATACGGTCCCAACGCCTGATAGGGCCGCGATGCCCTGCGGTGTGTTTCACCTCACAAGCGGCGGGTAGTATCCGCCGTGATAGCTGTTCGGTATGGCCCGGTGTTTCGCTCGTCGATTCGCCGGGCCATTGCCGAGCATCGGCCAGGCTACGCGCGATGTCACGGAGCCCGTGGCGAAGTGGTAGCCGATTTCGAGAGGATGGACATGCACCACTTCGCTCGACGAACAGCTGGTTTCGCCGCATTGGTCACCGCGGCCGGTCTTGTCCTCGCCGGATGCGGCGATGACAAGAAAGATGGCAGCGCCTCCACCGCAGGAGCGCTCAGCTCGGTCTCCGCGGCGATGAACACCTCGGCTATGACCACCTCGCCCGGCGCGGCCATGACCACCTCGGCCCGCGCGACCCATACCGACGAGCACTCGTCGGGCGCCGCGGAGGAGACCAAGATCGCCGCCGCGGATGGCGAGATCACGGTGTCAGGTGACATCTACAAGAAGTATGTGGCCAGCGGTGGCCCGGCCGGCCTGCTCGGTGCTCCGCTGGAAGAGGCGGAGGACGGGCCTGCCGACGGAAACTACCAGGACTTCGTCGGTGGCACGATCTACGCGCCCAAGGAGGGCGAACCACACATCGTGTGGGGCGCGATTCGCGAGGCGTGGGAGGACAACGGTGGCGCCAACGGCAAACTCGGCTATCCGACCAGCGACGAGAAGGACATTCCGGGTGGCAAGCAGAGCGATTTCACCGGCGGAACGATCACCTGGGTGAACGGTAATATTACGGTTACGCCGAAGTAGTTCGGTCTGAGGCGTCCGGGCCGCCCTGCGCTCCCGGATCGCCTGCCAGGTCCTGTCCACAGCTCCCGCTTCGCGGGCCCAGCCGCTAGGTTGTCTTGGTGCAAACACTCTTGACCGATCGCGAACTGCTCGAATCACTCGCGGTGGACGTAGAACTGAATCTGCGTAAGCACGTCGAGGCCGCCGAGGAATGGCAGCCGCACGAATTCGTGCCGTGGGACGATGGGCGCAACTTCGCGTTCCTCGGCGGCACCGATTGGGAGCCCGAACAGTCCGAACTCAGCGCTGACGCGAAGCTGGCGTTGACCGTCTGCGTGCTGATCGCCGACAATCTGCCTTCGTATCACCGCGAGATCGGCAAGTACCTGCGCACCGGTGCCTGGTGGCGCTGGGTCGGCCGCTGGACGGCCGAGGAGAACCGGCACGAGATCATGATTCGCAATTACCTCATGGTCACCAGGTCGGTCGATCCGATCGAACTGGAGCGGCTGCGGATGGATCACATGACCAAGGGCTTCCGCCGCCCGGCGATGCACCTGCTCGACGTACTGGCGACCTGCGCATTCGAGGAGGCCGCCAGCGCGATCCGGCACCGCAACATCGCCGCACTCGGGGAGAACCCTATGGTCACCGCCATCGCCGACCGCATTGCAGTGGACGACGAACTGCAGTCGGTGTTCTTCGCGAACATGGTCGCCGCCGGCCTCGATCTGGCGCCGGACCAGACCATGCGCGCCATCGCCGACCGTGTCGCCGATTTCCACGTCCCTACGGTGACACTGCCGGCCGGCCGCAGTAGCGACGAGGTGCTCGCCGAGGCCGGTCTCTACGACCGTGCCAAGGAAGGTGAACTGGTCTTCACGCCGCTGCTGAAGCGCTGGAATATCTTCACACGCAGCGACTTCGGCGCCGAAGGCGAGAAGGCACGCGACGAGCTCACGCACCTGCGCGGCTGACGCGACCGTCTTGGGATCACGAGTGTTGTCGCGGCGCGGTTCCGAAGGTGATCCCCAGCGAGTCGTCGCTCGACTCGGATTTCGCTGAACTGCACGACATTCGAACGCCACCCGGCAATCGAGCATCGCTCCGGGTGGCGTTCGGTGTTTCGGCACCCCGTGCGGCGTTCACCGGCCGGTGTGGCGGTGTAACGCCCTTCGGCCGCACGCGATTAACCGGCATCCCCAGCATGCGACGGGACGAAGAAGTTCGACCGCCACGTTGGAAAGACGAGGGGTTCCAACGTGGCGGTCGTGCCGGCGCCGGGAGTGCTTACCGTCCGTCTTTCACGTTGGCCATCGAGAGCACGTCGAGGCGGCGGTCGAGCTCTTCCTCGGTGAGCTTCTCGTCCAGTAGGCCGCGGTCGATCACCGTCTGGCGGATGGTCTTCTTCTGCGCGAGTGCTTCCTTGGCGACGGCGGCTGCCTCCTCGTAGCCGATCGCCGAGTTCAACGGAGTGACGATAGACGGGGAGGATTCGGCCAAAGTACGCAGGTGCTCGACATTGGCGACCAGGCCGCGGACGCATTTGTCGGCGAACAACCGAGAGACGTTCGCCAGCAGGCGAATCGACTCGAGCAGGTTGCGGGCCATTACCGGGATATAGACGTTCAACTCGAAGGCGCCGTTCGCGCCGCCGAACGCGACGGCCGCGTCATTGCCGATCACCTGCGCCGCGACCTGGGTAACCGCCTCGGGGAGAACAGGGTTCACCTTGCCCGGCATGATGGAACTACCCGGTTGTAGATCGGGCAGCCGGAGTTCGGCCAGCCCCGTCAGCGGACCCGAGCCCATCCAGCGGATATCGTTGGCGATCTTCGTGAGGCTCACCGCGATCGTGCGCAGCGCGCCGGAGGCCTCGACCAGGCCATCCCGAGCGGCCTGCGCCTCGAAGTGGTCCTCGGCCTCGCGCAGCGCGTCTATGCCGGTGGCGCGCACCAGTTCCGCGACGACCATCGCGCCGAAACCCTCCGGTGCGTTCAGGCCGGTACCGACCGCGGTGCCGCCGATCGGCAGTTCGCCGAGGCGCGGTAGCGTCGCCATGATGCGATCGATGCTTGCCGCGATTTGTCGGGTATAGCCGCCGAACTCCTGGCCGAGCGTCACCGGCACCGCGTCCATCAGGTGGGTGCGGCCGGACTTCACGACCGTCCGCCACTCGGTCGTCTTGTCCAGCAATGCGAGCCGGAGGTGCTCCAACGCGGGGACCAGATCGGTGATGACCGCTTCGGTGGCCGCGAGATGTGTTGCGGTGGGAAAGGTGTCGTTCGACGACTGTGACATGTTCACATCGTCATTCGGGTGCACGGTGACGCCGTTCGCGTTGGCGAGTGAGGCGATCACCTCGTTGGCGTTCATGTTCGAACTGGTGCCCGAACCGGTTTGGAAGACATCGATCGGAAACTGGTCGTCGTGCTTGCCTTCGGCGATCTCGTTCGCCGCGGCAATGATGGCGTCGGCCTTCGCCGGATCGAGTAGGTCCAAGTCGCGATTGACCTTCGCGCACGCCGCCTTCAGTAGGCCGAGCGCACGGATCTGCGCGCGCTCCAAGCCACGTCCACTGATCGGAAAGTTCTGCACCGCCCGCTGGGTCTGCGCCCGCCACAGAGCATCCACCGGAACCCGAACCTCGCCCATGGTGTCGTGCTCGATGCGGTACTGCGTCTGCTCGGTCATATTCCGACCCTATGCCGCTGGTGCCCGCCGTGGGGAGACCAAGCCCTGAGGACATTCGCACACCGCCCCCACCCCGCAACCGGGAATAACAAGGAAAGTTCGCCGAGCAACTAGCGCTCCTATCAGGACAGCGGCGCGATATCGCGTCAGGCCGGACGCTTGGTCGGGGCGGTGTGTGTGGGCTGAAACTCGGCGGCGTGACTCAGGCGCGACGTGGGCGAGGCGTCGAACGAGCCGGTCGATGCCGGGCGGCACGAAACGCTCGCCCGAGGATTTCTCGAACCGGACCAATGCGGTGATCCGAGGCCGCTTCGGAAGCTGGGCGATGGCGGCGCGACGACGGGGTTGGCCGGCTACCACGACAAGTCGGCGGCAGTACTTCGGTCGAAGCCCCGTTCCGCCAACACCCGAAAGGGCGACCTGCTGAACCAGAGTCTTCCCAACAGAACTACGCAGTACGACCGTGGCTGCGGGTTGTGGTCGGTGGTTGTGGCGGGTGATGCGGTGTGCGTTTCGGTCGACCGCGAGGTCTCGGTGTCGCCGGTGAGCCCGCAGCGAAGCATGCCGCCGGAGGGCACCATCCGGTCCACCAGCGACCACATCGACCTGCAATCTCTCGCCGGCACCACCTGACTACCCGCGACCCCATCCCCCACCACCACAACAACGACGGATCGGCCCCGCACGTCGTCACCACTATCTTCGTGTCAGCGAGACCAGTCATCCCCGTCCGGACGAATCCCCTCCGGCGCAACACCTCGGCCGAACTCCCCCTTCCGGGCGAAGCGAGACCGAGCATTGCCCGTTCGCGGCCCGGCTCGTGGCCGAGCGGCCGACGCGCCCGCGACGAAGTCGCAACCGGTGGTCGCTCGGACGCGAACCACACAGGGGCCGCGAACCCGCAGCGCCGCAGGCGCTGCCAAACACAGCCAAATTACGGCAGCGGCGGTACCGCGTCCTCGTCCCCGATGAAGTCGACGGACGAGTATTCGCGCAGTTTGGTCAGCCGGTGGTACGCGTCGATCATGCGGACCGTGCCGGACTTCGAGCGCATGACGATCGAATGGGTGGACGCGCCGCCGCCGTAGTAGCGCACGCCGCGCAGCAGGTCGCCGTCGGTGACGCCGGTGGCGCAGAAGAAGACGTTTTCACCGGCGACCAAGTCTTCGGTGGTCAGCACGCGGTCGAGGTCGTGGCCGGCGTCGATGGCTTTCTGTCGTTCGTCGTCATCCGTGGGTGCCAGCATGCCTTGTAGTTCGCCGCCCATGCAGCGCATCGCGGCGGCGGCGATGATGCCCTCGGGCGTGCCGCCGATGCCGACCAGGATGTCGGTGCCGGAGTCCGGGCGGGCCGCGGCGATCGCGCCCGCGACATCGCCGTCGGAGATCAGGCGGATGCGGGCGCCAGCGTCACGGACCTGCTGGATCAATTCGGCGTGCCGGGGACGGTCCAGGATGCAGACGGTCAGGTCGGATTTCGCGGAGTTCTTGGCTTTGGCGACCCGCCTGATGTTCTCGCCGATCGGTGCCGCGATATCGATCACGTCCGCCGCGTCCGGTCCGACGGC
This sequence comes from Nocardia sp. NPDC049220, assembly GCF_040647855.1. Lineage (NCBI taxonomy): Bacteria > Bacillati > Actinomycetota > Actinomycetes > Mycobacteriales > Nocardiaceae > Nocardia > Nocardia sp. NPDC049220. Next base: position 125,336 of record NZ_JBEZDA010000014.1, on the reverse strand, counting down.
GATTTTGCGCATATAGAACACCGCCGACGGGTCGAACATCGCGCCGCGCTCGGCGACCGCGAGCACGGAGATCGCGCCGGGTACACCCTTGGACATCAGCGTGGTGCCGTCGATCGGATCTACCGCGAAGTCCACGTCGGGGCCGGTGCCGTCGCCGACGGCTTCGCCGTTGTACAGCATCGGCGCCTCGTCTTTTTCGCCTTCGCCGATGACGACGATGCCGCGCATGGATACCGAGCTGACCAGCTGTCGCATCGCGTCGACGGCGGCACCATCGCCCCCTTCTTTGTCGCCGCGGCCGACCCAGCGACCCGCGGCCATCGCTCCGGCTTCGGTCACGCGGACCAGCTCGAGTGCGAGGTTGCGGTCGGGCGCCTCGCGGCGGCTAGATGTCGGGGAAGATGCCGTCATTGCGGGGTGCCTCCTGTGCGTCGGTACGTACCGGTCGATTGTCTCATTCGATCTGGCACGGTCGTACACCCCTGTTCCGGCGATCGGGGTGCGCGGGGGAGTGTTGTCCCGCGAGTGGATACTGGGAGCGTGTCGTACCAAAAGCCACGCATTCTGAACGACTACCGGGATCTGTTCTGGTCGCTGATCCCGTTGGTGGTGATCGCCGTGGTTTTCGCCGGTCTGGCCAGTCAGTGCAGTTTTGCAGCCAACGGTCCGACCCCGGGGCAGATTCCGCTTTTCGATGTGAAAGCGGCTCTCACCATGGATGCGCGCTCGATGCCGTTCCCGATCCGCAATCCGGACTTGCCCGCTGGATGGTCGTCGAACTCCGGCAGCCGCGAGTCCATCGGCGGCACCGGCGGCGGACCGGTGAGCACCGTCGGCTACCTCACTCCGCAGGGCACGTATTTGCGGTTCTCGCAGACCAATGCGACCGAGGAGGCGCTGGCCAGGTTCGTGCTCGGCTACCGGTATGCCAGCGGCACCGAACGGGTCGGCGAGCAGGCCTGGACCGTGTACGCGGAGCAGGGCTCGGAGACCGTGTGGATCGCGAATCTCGGTCTGTCCCGAGTGCTGATCACCGGTGCGGGCAACCATGCGGCGTTCACCACCCTCGCTCAGGCGGTTACCGCAGCGCAGCCACTTTCGCGCTGATCAGCCGGTCGTGACCCGGGTCGGCCCAGCGAGCGGTGCTATGTCGTCGCATCGTTTGCCGTAAGTCGGCACGCTCAGTGGCGCTGGTCATTGCGCGGGGCCGGGATCGCGGTAGTGCCCGCGCCGTCGGAATCGACGGATTCGCCGGTGCGGTGACTCACCACATTGACGAGGGTTCCGCTGGGATCGCGAACGAAGAAGCGACGTACTCCCCACGGCTCGTCGCGCAGCGGGTAGACGATGTCGACGCCCGCGCTGGTCATCGCTTCGTGCACGGCGTCGACGTCGTCGACCTCCACGCTCATGTCGGGTTGGAGCGACTCGGCATCCGGGCCGACCAGCAGGACTTGGGCGGTGGGGTGGGACGGCGACGCCATGGTCACGACCCAGCCCAGGTCCATCGCCTCGTGGAAGCCGAGTAGTCGGTAGAAGTCGCGGCTGGCGGTCAGGTCGGTGGTGCGGATGTCCGGAGTGGCGCGGCGAATGGTCATTGCGGCTCTTCCAGGTCGGTGCGGTGCAGGGCGTCCTCCACCCGCTGGCGCGCGCCGGCGAGATGTTCTTCGCAGCGGCTCGCCAGCGCCTCGCCGCGCTCCCACAGGGCGAGCGATTCGTCCAGGTCCAGGCCACCTTGTTCGAGGATCTTCACGACACCGACCAGTTCGTCGCGGGCGCGTTCATAACCGAAGTCCGCGATTTCGGCCAGTTCGGTGGCCGGATCTGCTCCGGTCTGGTGTGCACCCGTGGACTTGCCGCGCTCGGCCACGATCAGTTCCTCCCTGTGTCGGTGTGCTCGCCGCCGAGGGCCTCGGCGCCCAGCGCGGCGGCCGTGATGGCGCCGTCGGTGACCCGGATGCGCAGTTGGCTGCCCGCGGGCCCGTCCTCGATCGTGCGCACCACATGCCGCTCATGGCCGGTGACACGCTGAACGACAGCGTAGCCACGGGCCAGCGTCGCGGCCGGCCCGACCGCGGTGAGTTTCTCGCGCAGATGTCTGGCCGCCGTGGACTCGGTGTGGATGAATTGCTCGGCGCAGCGGCGCGCCGAGGTGCGCAGCCGCTCGATGTCCTCGTGGCGGCGATCGAGTTCGCGAAGCGGGTCGGCCAGTGCGGGACGTGATCGCAGCTGGGCCAGCGTCCTGGTTTCGCGGTCCACCCAGCCGCGCAGCGCGGCGGCGGTGCGGGCGCGCAGGTCACGGACCCCTGTCAGTTCGGCGGCGGCGTCCGGGACGACGCGTTTGGCGGCATCGGTCGGGGTGGCCGCGCGCAGATCGGCCACGAAGTCGGTGAGTGGATTGTCGGGTTCGTGGCCGATCGCGCTCACTATCGGCGTGTTCGCCGCCACAATGGCGCGGCACAACGCCTCGTCGGAGAACGGCAGTAGGTCCTCGACGCTGCCGCCGCCACGCGCGAGCAGGATCACCTCGACAGTGGGGTCGCGATCGAGTTCGGCCAGTGCGGTCAACATCTGCGGCACCGCGGTCGGACCCTGTACCGCGGTATTGCGGATCTCGAAACGCACTGCGGGCCAACGATTTCGAGCGATAGTAAGGATATCGCGCTCGGCGGCGCTCGCCCGGCCGGTGATCAGACCGATGGTCGCGGGCAGGAACGGGATCGCGCGCTTGAGCCGGGGATCGAACAGGCCCTCGGCGGCCAACAGTGCCTTCAGCCGCTCGACGCGGGCCAGCAGTTCGCCGATACCGACGGGTCGAATCTCGAGGACGCGCAAGGAGATCGTGCCGCGGCCGGTGAAGAAGGAGAGTTTGCCATAGACGACCACCCGGCTGCCCTCCCGCAGTGGGACGGTCGCGTTGCGGATGAGGTCCGGGTCGCAGGTCACCGACAGCGACATGTCGGCCGAGGGATCACGCAACACCAGGAACGCGGTGCGGGTGCCAGGGCGCAGATTGATCTGGGTGATCTGCCCCTCGACCCAAATGTGGCCGAGTCGATCGATCCACTGGGCGACCTTGATGGCCACCGACCGCACCGGCCAGGGCTGCTCCGCGGAATTGGTCTGCGCCATTCCACCCACAGCAGGGGAGCCGTCCTGTTTCATGTGGTCAGGTATACCCGGAGGTCCTGCGCTGACGTATATGGCGCGGGGGTCGACCGGAGCCAGCCGGGTCAACCGCCGATGTCACTGCGCCCGCATAGTGGCGATCCGATTCGTCAGCATCGTGACGAACGCGGCCCTGGCGCGGGTCTGTTGCTCGTATTCCAGCAGGGCGGTGAGGTCCTCGACGGTCAGCATGCGCAGTCGGGCACGCAGTTGGGCCAGGCTCATGGTGGGGTAGCCGTATCGGGTTGCGACTTCCGGTTCCGCGATCTCGGGTGCGGCGGCGGCGGGCTCTGGTCCGGATTCCGGTTCGGTCGCCGGCGCAAGGGTTTCCGGCTCGGCGTCAGGCGCTTCCGAAGCGGTATGGCCGTTGGTTTCGGTGGCGCGCGCCGAGGTGTGCGCGGGGAAGGATTGGCGCGTGTCGAACGGGGTCGATTCGGGCTGGTCAGCGGTGTACAGATCGAAACGGCTGCTGCGGGTGGCTGCCGGGCTCGGCTCGTCGGCCGAGTCCTCGTCGAAGGTGGCCCACTCCGGCTGCTCCTCCGGGCCGTGGGACAGGCGTTCGAAAACCGCGTCGCCCTTCAGCGCCAGGCTGGTCACGAATTGCTGGACGTGCATCGTGGTCTGCAGCATCTGACTGATCGCCGTGATCGGGAAATTCATTGCCGCCGTGGGGAGACGGCGGGTTTCCTCCAGGGCGTATACGGCGGCACCGGCGGCGACCCGGGCCAGGAACGGTGGTCGAGGCATGGTCCTAGCCTGCCCGAAATGGTGTGTTATGCAAAGGAGAGGTGGGTGTGGTTCGGATTTTCGTCCGGTCAGGCTGGTGGTGAGGCGGCCGACATTACGCGGTGAAGCAGGCATAGGCGGACAGTAAACGCAGGCCACGGTGCGTGTCGTGGGCGTGCGCCCGCTGCACCGTACCGCTTGCTCGCGACGTTTTCTCGCGTCAGCTCACGGCCCCGCGCCGAGATGATCGGTGGTCGCATGACCGGGGGTTGCGGCGGAAGACTCCCACAAGTGGCGGGATCCAGTGCCGCACGTATCCTGTGGGCATGTCTTCGGCTATTCCCTTGAACGTCGGAATCGCTCGCTCGGCGGGCACCGGAAACGCCGATGCTGACGGCGGTAAGCGAGTGCTGCTCGCCGAGCCACGCGGGTACTGCGCCGGTGTCGACCGTGCGGTCGAGACCGTCGAGAAGTCGCTGGAGAAGCACGGCGCACCGATCTATGTGCGCAAAGAGATCGTGCACAACCGACACGTGGTGGAGACATTGCGCGAACGCGGTGTCATCTTCGTCGACGAAACCGACGAGGTGCCCGAGGGGGCGGTGGTCGTGTTCTCCGCGCATGGCGTTTCGCCCGCGGTGCACGAATCCGCCGCCGCCCGCAACCTGCACACCATCGATGCGACCTGCCCGCTGGTGACGAAGGTGCACCAGGAAGCGAAGCGGTTCGCCCGCGATGACTACGACATTCTGCTGATCGGCCACGAGGGCCATGAGGAGGTCGAGGGTACCGCCGGTGAGGCGCCCGAGCATGTGCAATTGGTCGACGGCCCCGACTCGGTCGACAAGGTCAGCGTGCGCGACGAATCGAAGGTGATCTGGCTCTCGCAAACCACGCTGAGCGTGGACGAGACGATGGAGACGGTGAAACGGCTGCGGGAGCGATTCCCAGGTCTGCAAGATCCGCCGAGCGACGATATCTGCTATGCCACGCAGAACCGTCAGGTCGCGGTGAAGGCGATGGCGCCGGAGTGCGATCTGGTGATCGTGGTCGGCTCCCGCAATTCCTCCAACTCGGTGCGCCTGGTCGAGGTCGCGCTCAACGCGGGAGCGCGGGCGGCGCACCTGGTGGACTTCGCCCGTGAGGTCGACCCGGCCTGGCTCGACGGTGCGCGCACGATCGGCGTCACCTCGGGTGCGTCGGTCCCCGACATCCTGGTCCGCGGCGTCCTGGACATGTTGGCCGAGCACGGTTATGGCGACGTTCAGCCGGTCACCACTGCGAACGAGACGCTCGTCTTCGCGCTGCCCCGAGAACTGCGCACCACGCGCAACTGACTGGATCCGCCGCGCCTGCGGGCACTTGTGCGGCTCCGTCGACGCGGGGGGTCCGGTCCCCTTCCCGACCGGTCGAGGCTGTCGACGTACGGTTGAGCTCATCGGAACGACCGGTCGAACTCCTGCTGCCGCTATTGCTCGATACCGCTGACAGCGCGCGAACCCGGTAGCCGCGGACCGTGCGGTGCCGCTACCAGAAACCCGCGGCGGTCGAGCGGGCACCTGACTTGCGCCGACATACGATAGCGCCGCTCGGCTTGCGAGCGTGCGGCATCGTCATACGTCGACAGTTACGGGGTTTCCGGCCTGCGTCGTTCGGTGCGACTCGAATCCCGTTCGCGGTAGCGCACGTTGGGCTGGGGATGCGGGGGCACATCGCGGCGGCGCGGGCCCCCGCGTGAGGGTTCGCCCTCGGCGCGAGGTACGGCCGCCGTCGGGCGGGGGCCGGTACGTGGCGGTTCGCCCTCGGTACGAGGCATAGCCGCCGTCGGACGGGAGATGCCCCGGGCGGGAGTGCGGCCTTCGCGCGGGCGCGACGGCGTGACGCGGGGGGGAGCGTCGGCGATCTGTGCCCCTTGGCGGCGGGCCGGGCGAGGAGAGTCCGTGCTGGACCCGTGCTCGTCGGCTTCATCCAGCGGGCGGCGTGACTGGCGGCGCGCTGAGTCCGTCGGCGGGCCGGAAGGGCGACCGGGCCTGGTGCGTTTGGCGGCGGACCTGCGCGAGCTTTCGCCGCGGCGCGATGTCGGTGGCCGGCCTTCGGCCTCCTCGCGGCGATGCATCATGATTCGACCGCCGGCGATCAGCAGGACGACGACGGTGGCCAACATCATGGTCGGGAATCGGTTCACCAGCGGGATCGCCAGGTTCAGCAGGATGTCCTTGATCGAGGTCGAGCCGCCCGCGGTGAGCTGCTGGTAGGCCAGGGGCACGGCAACGAACAGCAGCAGCGGCGGCAACACCATCGTGCTGAACAATCCGCGGTAGCGCACGGCGGATACGGCCGCCACACACCCGACGATGTACAGCGCGGCGAACGTGCCGGTCAACTCGGCGCCGCCGCCGCTTGCATCGATCAGAAATCCCAGAAACGTGCAGGCAACCGCGATCAGCACCGCCGCGCCAACCGGGATTCCCGGCACCGACGGCAGGATCGAGCGTTGCGGCGCGGGCACCCGGGATCGCACACGTTGGGAAGCAGCCACATTATGCACACTAACCGTCGCCGCGTTCGGCGGCGTGACGGCACGGCCATTGCCCGCTACTCGCCGACGTCGGCGAAGCCGACGACACGCGGCCGGGCATCCAGCCGCTGGATGGCAGACACCTCCTGTTCAGCTATTTCCAGGTCGTGCAGTTTGCGTGCGGTGACCAGCACGCGCGACTCGACGGAGGCGACGGTGTAGTTGAACGCATCCACGGCTTTGCCGAGCTGCCTGCCGAGTCGGTCCAGGTGCTTGCCCGTCATGCCCAGCCGTTGATAGAGCTCCCGCCCGAGGTGCTGCACCGTCGCCATGTCCCTGGACAGCGCCTCCTGCCGCCAGCCGAACGCGATCGTGCGCAGCAGCGCGATCAGGGTGGTGGGTGTCGCGAGGATGAGGTTCCGGCCGAACGCGTACTCCAGCAGCGTCGAGTCGGTGGTCAGCGCGGCGTCCAGGAACGGATCGCCGGGCACGAACAGCACCACGAATTCCGGGGCCGGATCGAACGCCGCCCAATACCCTTTGTCGGACAGCTGGTCGACATGGGTGCGCAGATGTTTGGCATGTCTGGTGAACAGTCCGGCCCGAACGTCAGGATCGTCCGTCGTGCTGGCGTCCAGGTAAGCGGTGAACGGAACCTTGGCGTCTACCACGATGTGCCGACCGCCCGCGAGATGGACGACGAGATCCGGGCGCACCGCACGGTCACCTTCGCTGCGGGCCGCCCTGCTCACCTGCGTGTCGAAATCACAGTGCCTGGTCATCCCGGCCAGTTCGACCACCCGCTCCAGCTGGATCTCGCCCCAACGCCCGCGCACCTGTGGCGCGCGCAGGGCCGCGACCAACTGACCGGTCTGGCTGGTGAGCTGGTGCGAGGTGCGCTGCATGCCCGCGACTTGTTCCCGCAGACTCGAATACGCGGCGATGCGATGCTGCTCGACCTGCTGGATGTGCTGATTCAGCGTGCCGACGGCCTCGCGCAACGGTTCCACCATGGCGCCGATGGCGTGTGAATGCCTGCGCGCGGCATCCTCGTTGGCCGCGTCCAGCGACCGTCGCAGCAGCACCTCGTTGCCGGTGGCCGCCGCGAGTCTCGCCTCCGCCGCCGTGGCGCGATGCCCGGAGCGCGCAGTATGGCCAAGCCAGCCGAGGCCGGCCCCCGCTGCGAATACCAGCATCAGTGCGACGAGCATCGGTGCGGTCATAGCGCAGATAGTGCCGCACCGCACCGACAAGAACGAGGACCGAGCAACTGATCGGCATCGCGTCGGCGACCCGCGCTGCCAGCGACTTGCCGAGCGCTCGGGATATCTGTCGATCGTGCGGCATCCCGAACCGGTCGGAATCCGGCATCCGGGAAGCCAAGGTGTGTGCGGCGATTCATCACCACCCAGCCACCCAGCTGCCGAGCCCGCCGGCCCGGACACGCGGCCGCGGACGAAGGGACACGCCGTGCCGCGGTCCCGTGGATTCGGCACAGTAGGCGCGGCACTTGGAGTCTGTCGGTGGGTTGGCCTACGGTTTCGCGGCATGCGAATGCTGCACACCTCGGACTGGCACATCGGGCGCACGTTCCACGGTGTGGATCTGCTTGCCGACCAGGCCCGTTCACTGGCCGCCATCGCGGAACTGGTCGCCGAGGAGTCGATCGACGTCGTCGTGCTGCCGGGGGATGTGTACGACCGGTCCATTCCCAGCGCTGACGCGATCGCTGTGTGCAACCGGGGTTTCGAGGCCATCCGAGCGGCCGGGGCACAGATCATCGCCACGTCGGGCAACCACGATTCGCCCACGCGGCTCGGGTCCGGCGCGAGTTTCGCCGCGGCGGGCGGGTTGCATCTGCGCACCACCATTGCCGAGGCCAACCGACCTGTGTTGCTCGCGGACGAGCACGGGGTGGTGGCGTTCTACGGCATCCCGTACTTGGAGCCGGAGATCACCCGCGCCGAACTCGGTGTACCGCAGGCGCGTTCGCATGCCGAGATCCTGGCAGCGGCGATGGGGCGGATCCGCGTGGACCTGGCGGGGCGCGACAGCGTGCGGACAGTGGTGCTCGCGCACGCATTTGTGGTCGGCGCGCAGGCCACCGGGTCGGAACGGTCTATCTCGGTCGGTGGCGTGGAGACCGTTCCGCTGGCTGCCTTCGCGGGCATCGACTACGTGGCGCTCGGTCACTTGCATTCGCCGCAGACCCTGTCGGAGTCGGTGCGCTACTGTGGCTCGCCGCTGCCGTATTCGTTCGCCGAGAGTTCACACCGTAAGGCGGTCTGGATCGTCGAGTTGGACGGGGCCGGATTGCACTCGGTCCGACGCCGGGATCTGCCGCTGGTCCGGGGATTGAGCACACTCACCGGCACCCTTGACGAATTGCTGACCGACACGGGGCACAACCCCGCCGAACAGCATTACGTCTCGGCGGTGCTCACCGACCGCGCCCGCCCGGTCGACGCCATGCGCAAGCTGCGGGAGCGGTTCCCCTTCGCGGTGCACGTGGAATGGGTGCGGCCCGAGGGAAACCCCGAGTTGCGCTACCGTGAACGGGTGCACGGCCGCCACGACACCGAAGTAGCACACAGCTTCCTCACCGATGTCCGTGGCGAGCCGAGTGCGGGCGAGGCGGCGTGGCTGGAACGCGCACTCGCTGCCGCCGTCGCGGAGCGGGATCCGGTGGCGGTGGCCGCTCCGGCCGAGGAACTGTCCGCGTGATCGCCCGGCTGGATCCGGGTGTGGCGGCGGGATGAGGCTGCACAAGCTCGAGATGACCGCGTTCGGCCCGTTCGCCGAGACCACAGTTGTCGACTTCGACGCACTCGGTGCCGATGGACTGTTTCTGCTGCACGGCCAGACCGGCGCGGGCAAGACCACTGTGCTGGACGCGATCGCCTTCGCTCTCTACGGCAAGGTTCCCGGCGCACGCGGGGAGAGCAAGCGGTTGCACTCCGACCACGCCGCGGAACAGACGCCCCCGCTGGTTGTGCTCGAGGCGACCCTGAGCGGGCGACGGTTACGTCTGACCCGCACGCCGGAGTTCGAGCGGCCGAAGCGAGACGGCACCGGCCTGCGCACCGAGCGGGCCAAGGCGACGTTGACCTGGATGGACGGCCGTGGCGAAAATCTGTCCCGGATCCCTGATATCGGCGAGGAGATTCTCCGCTTGCTCGGGATGAGCGCCGATCAGTTCTTCCAAGTAGTGCTGCTGCCACAGGGTGATTTCGCCCGATTCTTGCGGGCGGAGAACGAAGATCGCGAGAAGCTGCTGGAAAAGCTCTTCGACACGCGGCGTTTCGGTACCGCGGAGCAGTGGTTGGCCGACAAACGCCGCGCCGCACATGCCGATCTCGACGCACGTTCGGAGGGCATCACGCGACTGATCACGCAGGTCGGGATGGCGGCTGGAGTCGCGGATTCGGTCGGATCGGCGGAGGCCGTCGGCTGGTCGGAGGATCTGCTGTGCGCCGCGCGCGCCGATCTCACCACCGCCGCCGCGGAAGTCGAACGCTGCCAGCGGGAGTCGACGCTGATCCGTGCGCGGGCCGAACAACAACGCCGGGTACACGAGTTGCAGCGCCGCATGGTCACGGCGCGTCGACAGTTGGACGCCTATGCCGCGGACGCCGAGCGGCGCACCGCCTGGCAAGCCGAACTCGAACTGGCGCGCCGCGCCGAGCCGATCGCGGAAGCGATCGACGAGGCGCGTTCGGCGGTCCGGATGCAGCGGCGCCGTGACGGCGAACAGCGGAGCGCGGCGCAGCGATTGGCTGCTTTGCTGCTGGAGCCGGCAAGCGGCGATCTCGGCGGCGCCGAACTGATGCGATCCGCCGATGGGACGACGGTTCGTGCTGACGTGATCGGTGCGGACAGCGATGCGGCGATCCGGCTGTGGAGCGCGCAGATCGGCGCGCTGGACGAAGTCCGCGCGGATGCCGCCGTCGCCACCCGTCTCGGTGCCGAACTCAGCGTGTTGCGCGCCGAGGCCGCGACGCTGGTCAGCCGCGCCGCGGAACTCGCCGAGCGGCGTGACCGGCTGCCCGCCGCGGTCGCCGCGGTGGAAACAAGGCTGCGCGAGGCGACCGAAGCGGTCGCGGCGCTACCCGGCCTGTCCGCGGCAACCGAACGTCTGCACACCGCGGCGACGGCGGCCGTCGAACTGGCCGCGCGCCGAACGGCGCTGGACCACGCCAGGGTCGAGTTCGACACCGCCCGCACGGTTCACCTGGACGCCAAGGAAGCCGTGCTCGACCTGCGCGAGCGCAGGCTGACCGGGATGGCCGCCGAGCTGGCCAGCGGACTGGTCGAGGGAAGTCCGTGCGCGGTCTGTGGTTCAACCGACCATCCCGCGCCCGCCCGGCCTACCACTACCGCGGTGTCCGAGGCGGAGGAAGAGGCCGCCGTGGCGGCCGAGCGCGCGGCAGAGGACATCCGCGACCGGACGCTGGCCCGCATCTCCGGACTCGAGCGCGAGATCGAAGCGCTCGTGGCACGCGGCGGCGATACCGACCGCGTCGCGCTCGCCGCCGAGGTGCGCGCCGCGACCGACCGTTACGCGGACACAGCCGAACTCGCCACGCACGCTGAGGGTCTGACCAGCGAACTCACCCGTCTGCGTGACGAGCAGACCCGCCTGCACGACGAACTGCGTGAGTCCGAGGCCGGCCACAGCGCTGTCGCCGCCACCATCGCCTCCGCCCAGGCGCGCTTCGACGAACTCACCGGCCGATTGCGCAAGGCGGCGGGAGCCGACGAGACCATCGACCGGCGTCGCGCCCGGCTCGCCGCCCTGGTCGCCGCGGCGACGGCACACCGCGATGCCCGCACGGACGCGGCAGCCGCGCGCGAACAGGTGTCGGTGATTGCCGAGCGGGTCGAAAAGCTCGCCGGTGCGGCGGGTTTCGTGCCGGAGGACGAAGAGGGCGTCGATCGCGGTCCCGCTATCGGCGCCGCTGCCTCGACCATGAAAGAAAAGTCCGCGGATCATTCGGCGACCGAGGAGCCACCCGATGGCGTCGGGGTGCTGACCGCATACGCAAAGGTCATCGCGGTTGCTTCCCGTTCCCTCGAGCGGCAGGCGGAGATCGACGGTGATCTCGTGGCGGCCGACCGAGCCAGAGCCCACGCGGAAGCCGTCCTGGCGGAACCCGAGATCCAGGCGGTCGCCGCGCTGCGGCCGGGCGACCTGACCGAACTCGACGACCAGGTCGCCACCGCGCAGACCAGCCTCAACGCCGCGATCGCCGCCCACGCCGACGTGAGTAAGCGGGTGAGTCAGCTCGAAGACCTCGGCAGTCAGCTCTGGGCCGCGGTCGATCGGATCGCCCCGGCGCGGCAGGCGTTCGAGGAGCTGGACGGTCTGGCCGATGTGGTTGCCGGACGCGGTGCGAACAACCGCCGCATGTCCCTGCATTCCTACGTCTTGGCCGCCCGGCTGGAAGAGGTGGCGCAGGCGGGTTCGTTGCGGTTACGCAGGATGTCCAGCGGCCGTTACGAATTCGTCCATTCGGACAAGGCAGGGCCGCGCGGGCGCCGGGGCGGACTCGGACTCGACATCCGTGACGACTACACCGGCGCCATCCGCCCGGCCAAAACACTCTCCGGCGGCGAAACCTTTATGGCCTCGTTGTCGCTGGCACTCGGCCTGGCCGACACCGTGGCAGCAGAGTCGGGCGGGCTCGTGCTGGATACCCTCTTCATCGATGAGGGCTTCGGGGGCCTCGACGGTGACACCCTCGACGCGGTGATGGGCGTGCTGGACGAACTCCGCGCCGGTGGCCGGGTGGTCGGCGTGGTCAGTCACGTGGACGAGATGCGCCAGCGCATTCCGAGCCGGCTGCATGTCCTGCGCGGACGCACCGGCTCTCGGGTCAAGGCAACCGTTGCCTGAGTGCGCGCCGTAGCAGCACTCGGTGGTGTCCGCGCTGTCAGCCGCGGCGCAGGGCCGAGGCCACGGACTCGCTGTCCCGCCACCCCTCGTGATCAAGCAACCAGCGCTTGATCGGCAGGCCCCAGCGGAAGCCGCCGAGTGCCCCGCCGATGCGGAAGATCCGGTGGCAGGGCACGAAGAGCGCGGCGGCGTTGCGGGCGCAGGCGTTGGCCGCGGCTCGGGTGGCGTTCGGTCGTCCGGAGACGGCGGCGAATTCGGTGTAGCTGAGGGGGCTGCCCGCGGGGACCTTACGCAGCATGTCCCACGCGTGCATCAGGAAATCGCCGGAGCGCTGCCGGACGTCAATGCTGTCGATCGCCGTGAGATCGCCCGCGTGGTAGGCGATGACGGCGCTGGTCACCGAGCCGAGCGAAGGCCGCTGGCGCAGTGTGGTGGGACGCAGCACGGGATGAATCAGGCCTTGCAGGTTCACCGCGTCCGCGGTCCAGCCGGCGGCGAGCACGGCGCCGTCCGCGTCGACGAGCGTGGTGAAGGGACCGACCGGGGTATCGGTGATGGCGAAATCCGCGGTGGTGGGGACGGTGGTCTCGCGTACTGTGCGGTGGTCGACACGGGTGGTGTTCATGATTCGACGTCCTTTCTCGCCACGGCCAGCGCGGCGGTTCTCGATGGTGTGGCGCGGCCGGTCAGCGCCGCCTTCCACAAATGCATGGACAGATACGACCGCCACGGCGCCCAACGCGCGGTGTCGGTGAGATCGATGCCGAGCAGGCTCGCGCCCTGGCGGACGACCAGGTCGGTGCTGAGCAGGACATCAGGGTCGGCGAGCAGACGCATGGTGACGTAGTCGGCCGTCCATGGCCCGACGCCGTCCACCGCGAGCAGTTCGTGGCGTAACTCGGCCGCGGTGCGACCCTGGTGCAGCGCCAGCTCGCCGGAGGCGAGCGCCTCCGCAGCGGCGACGATCGCGCGGACTCGTCGGGCCGGGCCGGTCAAGACCTCGGCGCCGCGTTCGGCGATCATCGCCGGGGTGGGGAACAGCAGGGGGATCGGTCCGTCCACCCGCTCGCCCAGTGCCTCGACGAGCCGGGCGGTGTGGGTCGCGGCGGCGGACACCGAGATCTGCTGTCCGATCATGGTGCGCAGGAGCAGTTCGGGTCCGTCGAGGCAGCCGGGCGCCCGGATGCCCGGCGTGAACGCGACGTGCCGCGGCGCGGAGCTGCCGGCCTCGGGCATCGCCTCGGTGTTCGGTGGTGAGCCCGCGCCCGCGTCCAGTAGTTGTTCGGTGCGCGGGTCCGAGAGTCGTTCGTCGGAGGCCGCGGCCCCGGCCCCGAGGGCCTCGTCGATGCCGATCGGATCGGCATCCAGATCGAGCAGATGTCGTAACCGCGCCACCGTCGGCGCCAGATCGCGCATATCGCGCAGGGACAATTCGGCGCGCACATGGTCGCGTCGGAAGCTGAGGCGTGTCGTGGCGTGCCCATGCGGGGTGCGCAGGTTCCTGGTGTACGCGCGGTCCTCCCACAGTTCCAGGCCGGGTACGGCGTGGGCGCAGAGGAACCACTCCAGCCAGGCGCGGTCCAACGGCTCGCGGTAGGGCAGTCGCAGGGCGAGCGACCCGGTGGCAGGGGGCGCCGGATGAGCGCCGGATCCGGAACGCCGCACCTCGGTCCGCATCGTGGTCGGGCTGACCGCGAATACTTCGCGAACCGTGTCGTTGAACTGGCGGATGGAGGCGAACCCGGCCGCGAACGCGATGTCCGACATCGGCATCGCCGTGGTCTGGATCAGCAGCCGCGCGGTGTGCGCCCGGTGCGCCCGGGCCAGCGCCAATGGTCCGGCGCCCAACTCGGTGGTCAGCACGCGGGTGAGTTGGCGCTGTGAATAGCCGAGCGTGGCGGCCAGCGCGGGTACCCCACCGCGTTCGATGACACCGTCGCCGATCAGCCGCATCGCCCGCGCGGCCAGATCCGCCCTGGTGTTCCACAGCGGCGAGCCGGGAGCGGCATCCGGCAGGCAGCGCCGGCAGGCCCGGTAGCCTGCCTGCTGTGCCGCGGCGGCGGTCGGCAGGAACGAGACGTTGACGCGCTTCGGCGTGATGGCCGGACAGGAAGGGCGGCAATAGATTCCGGTGGTCCGCACCGCGGTGAAGAATTGCCCGTCGAATCGGGAGTCTCTGGTCGACACCGCCCGATAGCAACGCTCGAAATCCAATGCCGTGATGGTCACGCCCACCACGATGTCAGCTGCGACCGACCTGTGCTAGCGGAAATCAGTCATCGTCGCCAGCGCTGGCGCGCCCTTCGCACAGGCGCCGTGACATCGCACAACGAACCGGCGCTCGGGAATTATTCGAACTACCAATTCGACATGCGACGGCGCGCACCGAAGTCGGTGCCACCGGGTTCGGACTCAGCAGCAGCGATTCGTGGGATTGTTGTCCGCCTCGGCATGACGGTGCCGCCAGTACTCCCGCTCGGTCGGAATCTCGCACCCTGGATGGGTGCGCCGCAGATGGTCGACGTACCGCTGGTAGTCCTGCCCGCCCAGGATCGAGTTGAACCACCAGATGCCGGCGCGAACGCCCTCGACGCATATCCGCGCCGCGCCGCGCAGCCGGGCACCGGCTGGTCCACTCGACCAGCCGGCCCGCGGCGCCGTGGCATCGCTCATCGCGCGTGCGCGTGCGCGTGCGCGTGCGCCGCGCCGGAAGCACGCACCTTTCCGGCCGCGATCAGCTCGTCCCACTGCTTCTGGACTTCCTTCTCCGCCGCGGTGGCGACGAACCCGCTGGGTGCGAAGATCTTCGACGGCTCTTCCGGCGTCTCGGTGGTTGTGGGCTGTCCGGACCGCCAGGCACGGAAAGCTACGACGGCACCGACGATCGCGACGATCAGCACCAGCACGGCGAAGATGATCGACAGCGTGCCCTGGATGAAGGTATTGCGCAGGATCGCGGTCATGTCGTCCTGGGTCTTGGCCGTCAGGCACATCTTGCCGGCCTCCTGCGCCGTCTGGCAGATGCTGTGCTGCTTCCAGTATCCGACTTTCGGATCGGCGGAGAAGATCTTCTGCCAGGACGCGGTCATGGTCACCGCGAGGTCCCAGACCAGCGGAATGCCCGGAATCCAGGCCCACTTGGCCAGGCCCTTACGCACCACGATCACCAGGACGACGGTCAGCGCCATCGCCGCGAGCAACTGGTTGGCGATGCCGAACAACGGGAAGAGCGTGTTGATGCCGCCCAGCGGGTCGGTGACGCCCATCAGCAGGATCGAACCCCAGGCCGCGACCACGACGGCCGAGCACAGCCAGGCGCCGACCCGCCAGGACGGATCACGAAACTTCTTCGCCGCACCACCGAAGTTGCCCAGCGCGTCCGACAGCATGAAGCGCGCGACGCGGGTGCCCGCATCGATCGTGGTGAGGATGAACAGCGCCTCGAACATGATCGCGAAGTGATACCAGAACGATTTCATACTCGCGCCGCCGAGGAACTGGTGGAACACCTCGGAGATGCCGACCGCCAGCGTGGGCGCACCGCCCGTGCGGGAGATGATGGTGGTCTCACCGACATCACTCGCGGCCTGGCTCAAGCCGGCGGCCGTCGTGGGGGCGCCGCTCAGCCCGAGGCTGTTGGTGTAGGCCGCGGCCTTCTCCGCGGTACCGCCGGTGAGGCCGAGCGGCGCGTTCATCGCGAAATACAGGTGCTGGTCGATGATCGAGGCGGTGATGATGGCCATGACCGCGACGAACGACTCCATCAGCATGCCGCCGTAGCCGATCATCTTCGCGTGCGATTCCTTCTCCAGCAGCTTTGGTGTGGTGCCGGAGGAGACCAACGCGTGGAAACCGCTCAGCGCACCGCAGGCGATGGTGATGAACAGGAACGGGAACAGTGAGCCCGCGAACGCGGGGCCGGTCCCGGAGGTCGCGAAGTCCGAGACGGCGGGGGCCTTCAGCACCGGAAGCGTGACCAGAATGCCGACCGCGAGCAGGACAATGGTGCCGACCTTCATAAAGGTGGACAGATAGTCCCGCGGGGCGAGCAGGAGCCACACCGGAAGTACCGAGGCGACGAAGCCGTAGGCGATCAGCAGCCAGGAGATGGTCACCGGCGAGAGCGTGAACAAATCGGTGCCCCACTCGGTCTCCGACACCCAGCCGCCGCCGAGGATCGCCAAGATCAGCAGCGCGAACCCGATGACGGACACCTCGCCGACCTTGCCGGGGCGCAGATAACGCAGATACAGGCCCATGAACAGCGCGATCGGGATGGTCATGCCGATCGAGAAAACGCCCCAGGGGCTGGCCGCGAGCGCGTTGACCACGACCAGCGCGAGCACCGCGAGCAGGATCATCATGATCACGAGAACACCGACGATGGCCGACCAGCCGCCGATCACCCCCAGTTCGTCGCGCGCCATCTGTCCGAGGCTGCGGCCGCGCCGTTTCAACGAGACCCAGAGCACCAGGTAGTCCTGCACCGCCCCGGCCAGCACCACACCGACCACGATCCAGATCGTTCCCGGCAGGTAACCCATCTGTGCGGCGAGCACCGGGCCGACCAGCGGACCGGCGCCGGCGATGGCGGCGAAGTGGTGCCCGTACAGCACCCGTCGGTCCATCGGCATGTAGTCCCTGCCGTTTTCCAGGATCTCGGCGGGGGTGGCCAGGTCATCGCGTGGTTTGGTGATCGTGCGTTCGATGAACCTGGCGTAGAACCGGTACGCGAAGATGTAGGTACAGACGGCGGCGATCACGATCCAGACCGCGTTGACCGATTCGCCACGGGATACCGCGAGCACCGCCCAGGCAATGGCGCCGAGTACGGCGATACCGGCGAAGATCGCTTTCTTGGCCGGGGTGATCGGGGACTTGTCGACTACACCGACAGGCGGCAAATCGGGATCGGTCCGTAGATATTCGATTGTCGCCATCCGTCTACTCTCCTGTAAAACGCGCAGGATCCTGCTGAAACACGTGACAACGTATCCGATCGGTGCTCGCCCTCGTGCCGATTCCGACCGCAAGGCAAGCGCCGTGAAATATTGTTCATGTGTCGGCCGTCACCATGATGTAGCCGAACGTATGCTGCCATGCAGTTCGAGAAAGCTCCACATGTGCCCCAGAGGAGGGCTGTGTCGCGTTCCAACCCTGTTCCACGGGTCCGTCGCCGGACGTTGCTCGGGTCAGCGCTGGCGGCGCCATTGCTCACCGCCACCGGCTGCGGATCTCCCGATGACGCGCTGACCTTCTTTTTCCAGGCCCGACCGGAAGAGGCCCGGGTCCGGCTGAAGATCATCGACGAGTTCCGAAAACGGCACCCGGACATCAGAATTCGTACCATCATGGCAGGGCCGGACCCGATGCAGCAGATGCTCACTTATTGCGCCGGAGGCAAGTGCCCAGACGTGATGATGGCCTGGGAACTGTTGTATTCCGGGTTGGCCGAGCGTGGTGTGCTGCTGGATCTGAATACCCTGCTCGACCGCGATCCGGCCTACGCCGCCGCGTTGCGTGCCGACAGCTACCCCGCGCTCTATGACACCTTCACCTACGGGGGCGGTCAGTACGCCCTGCCCGAGCAATGGTCGGGAGTGTTCCTCTACTACAACCGGGAACTGTTCGCCGACGCCGGGCTCAGACCGCCCACGCGCTGGCGCGACGCCTGGTCGTTCGACGAGTTCCTCGCCGCCGCTCACGCGCTGACCAGGCACGAATCCTCCGGAAGGACCCGGTGGGGATTCGCCGACGCCTGGGTGCCGTACTTTTCGGCGGCCTGTTTCGGCATGAACAACGGCGCCGAGTGGTTCACGCCGTCGGTGCGTCCGACCAGGACGAATCTGGGTGATCCGAAGTTCGCCGAAGGGTTTCAGTTCTACGCCGACCTCGCGGTCCGCCACCGGGTGGCGCCGAAAGTGTCCGACACCCAATCGGTGTCGGCACCGGACCTGTTCCGGCGCGGCCGGGCGGCGATGGCTTTGGGCGGGCATTGGCTCTACTCCGAGTTCGCCGGGCACGACGATCTCGCCATCGACGTCACGGTGCTGCCGGTCGGCCCGCGGGGCGGCCCCGGCGCCAGCACCGACGTCGGCAGTACCGGCCTGTCCATCGCCGCGGACAGCCCGCGGATCGAACAGGCGTGGGAGTTCGTCAAATTCGCGACCGGGCCGGTAGGGCAGGCGATCATCGCCGCGTCCGGACTATTCGTGCCGGTGCTGAAATCCGCCATGGGCGCACCGGGTTTCGCCGCAGCGCACCGGGAAGTCCGCAACCTCGAGGTGTTCACCGACGGCCCAGCCAACTCCCGTCCCCTCCCGGTGACGCCGGCGTGGGGCAAGGTCTCCGCGCTCTTGGAACGCGGCGCCAACCGGGTGCTTCGCGGTGCGGATACCGCCGCCTCGCTGAACGGCCGTTTCACCTCCGACGTCGACGCCCTCCTGGACACGCCATGACGAGATCGCAGTGGTCGCACACCGCCGGCAAAGTCCTGCGCCATGCTCCAGGCGGCGCAGCGGCGGGTTTGGCGCGGCGCCGGGAACGAGCCGGATGGGCGTTCGTCGCGCCGAATGTGGCGGCTGTCGCCGTCTTCTTGTTGTTCCCGTTGTTATTCTCGCTCTATCTGAGTTTCCATTCGTGGGACCTGTTCGGCCCCATGAGGTTTATCGGATCGACCAACTACCGGCGATTGTTCGGTTCGGATCCACTGTTTCTCATCGCCTTGCGCAATACCGCCGTTTTCACCGTGCTGACATTGCTTCCCACGGTGGCGATCGGTCTCGGAGTCGCGGCGATAGTGAATCGACAGTGCGCCGGTATCGGGATCTTTCGCACGTTGGCGTTCCTTCCCCTGGTCGCCTCCACGGTCGCCATGGCGGTGGTGTGGCGGTTCATCTTCACCGAAGACGGGCTGCTGAACCTCGCGCTCGGCAAGATCGGGATCGACGCGGTGCCCTGGCTGACCGATCCGAACTGGGCGCTGGTCTCGCTCAGCATCGTCACGGTGTGGAAGAGCGTGCCGTTCGCGACGGTCATTCTGCTCGCGGCCATGCAAGGTGTGCCGGAGACGCTCTACGAGGCGTCGAAGATCGACGGTGCCGGAGCGTTGCGCAGGTTCTCCTCGATCACCCTGCCATTGATCCGCGGGCCGCTGTCGTTCGTCTTCATCATCACGATCATCAACTCGGTGCAGGCCTTCGACCAGGCATACGCGCTGACCGGAGGTAACGGCGGACCCGAGACCGGCACCTACCTGCTCGGGATCATGTTGTTCCAGAACGCGTTCGGCTTCTACGAGGTCGGCTACGCGTCCGCGCTGGCCTGGGTGATCTTCGCGATCCTGTTCGTGCTGACGCTGTTGCAGCTGCGGATGGCTCGGCGCGCGGAGGTCGAACAGTGAACGCCTACGAGGTGGTGCGTCGCGCGCTGCCGGTCCGGCGCGACAGCGTGGTTGTCGTCGCGCGCTGTCGGGTCGAGCGGGCGATCGTGCGGCGGTTGGTGCGCGGCGTCGCGGTCTATGTCGCGCTCGTCGTCGTCGGCTGGTGTGCGCTCGCGCCGATTCTGTGGGCGGTCTCCGGGTCACTGAAGCAGGATGGTGAGATCGCCGACGCCGCGTTGCTTCCCGAGCATCCGCGGTGGTCGAATTACGGCGAAGTCTTCGATCTGCTGCCGCTCGGCCGGATGTTGCTGAACACGGCGGTTTACGCGCTGTGTGTCACAGCGGGACAGGTCTTCTTTTGCTCGCTGGCGGGTTACGCGTTCGCGCGCTTGCGTTTTCGTGGACGCGAAGTGCTGTTCCTCGCCTATCTCGGCACGCTGATGGTGCCGTTGACCGTGACAGTGATTCCGCAGTTCCTGCTGATGCGGGCTTTCGGCTGGGTGGACACCCCGTGGGCGATGATCGTGCCCGGCCTGTTCGGGAGCGCGTTCGGCACCTATCTGATGCGCCAGTTCTTCCGGACGCTGCCGGCCGAGTTGGAGGAGGCGGCGATTCTCGACGGCTGCTCCACCTGGCAGGTCTATTGGCGGGTCCTGCTTCCGCACACCCGCCCCGCCTTGATGGTGCTCGCCGTGCTCACCTGGATCACGGTGTGGAACGACTTCCTCTGGCCACTGGTCATGATCCAGCGCAACGACATCGCCACCGCGACACTGGGTCTGGTACGGCTGCAGGGGCAGTACCAGACTCAGTGGCCCATCCTCATGGCTACCGCGGTGATCATTCTGCTTCCGCTGCTGGTGATCTACGCGATCGCCCAGCGCGCGTTCATCCGCGGCATCGCGCTGTCGGGGGTCGGCGGTCGCTAGGAACCCGAATAGGTACCGAAACTCCAGAGGTTGCCCTCGGGATCGCGGACCGTGAAACCGCGGGAGCCGTAATCCTCGTCGCGCAGGCCCTGCACCACTTCGGCGCCCGCGGCGGTGGCGCGGGCGAACAAGGCGTCGGGGTCTTCGCAGACCAGATAGACCGCGTCGTGGCCGGGCGGGCGCGTGCCGAACGGACCGTCGTCTTTGCCGGCCGACCCGAACATGATGCCGCCGCCCAGCGGCCAGCGCAGTTCCGCGTGTTCGACGATGGACGGATCGTTCTCGCGGGTATAGAGCGCGCTCTGGCGGAAGTCGAACGCCGCGACGAGGAAGGCGGCCATCGCGCGGGCATCGCGGAAACTCAGGGTGGGCCACACCGCGGTACGGGTGCCGGATTCGGTAGTTGTCGGGTTTGTCATGTCGTTCATCATCATCCCGCGAACTCGTCGGAGTCTTGGACGGATGGAACCTCCTCGGCCAGCCAGGTCGTCGGGCTGGCCCCAGCCAGTACGGCGAAATCGCGATCGAGATGGGCCTGGTCGTAGTAGCCGCAGGTGGCCGCCACCTGCGCGATGGTGGCGAACCGCGGTGCGTACGCGAGCATCCGCCGGGCCCGCTCGAACCGGGTGATCCGCGCTGCCAGTTTCGGGCCGAGGCCGAACTCCCGGGTGAACCGACGGGTGAGATGCTGCCTGCTCCACCCGATCTCCTCGGCCAACGGGCCGACCGCGATCGCGCCGCCGGATCGGACTACGGCGCGCCACGCGCAGGTCAACTCAGGGCCGACCACCCGGTCCTGGTCGGCGAGTGCCGAGAGCACCCGGTCGCACGCGGCGAAGCGTTCCGGCCAGGTCGGCGCGTGCTGCACGCGCTCCCATAATTCCATCCCTGCCGGGCCGACCAGGTCGGCGAGCTCGACCGAGGTGTCCCACAGTGCCGCCGCGGGCATCCTGAACAGCGTGCGGCAGCCCAGCGGGGTCAACTGCACGCCCACGCCTTCCTGATGTCCAGCGTGCGCGATCAACGCCGTGCTCGCCTGCAGACCACTCACCACACAGCGGTAGCGCTGTGGCGACTGGCGCGGATCGGTCTGCTCGATGACATCGATGGTGGGGCCGACAGCGACGATGAAAGTCATGTGCCGCGAAGGCAACCCGCGATGCACCGCCGCGGCGAACCCGGACATGCGATAGCCGATATAGCGGTCGACGAATGCCGCGAGCGCGGGTGCCGGACGTGCCGCCACCACCTCCGTGGTCGGCTCCATGTCGGTTACGGTACGCCGAGGTGCCGGCCACGGGACGCGGATGACGGTGGCGGGCCTCGCGGCGGAATGGTGCGGGGTTCAGGACGCACACCGGCGGGATACGTCGTGTGGTCGGTCCGCCCGGAAACCGGGGTGTCCGGAGCGGCTCTTCCAGCACAACCGGCGAAGGTGAGATCGCACACTTTCGCCGTTGTAGGGGTGGGTAGTAGCACCGCGGTCTGGTTAGCGTTGCGGCTTCGAACGGTTTTCTGGAGGTGCGATGCGGCGGGTTCACTACGAGCGCAGCGGTGGACCCGAGGTGCTCGAACTCGTATCGGTCGAAGCGCCGACGCCGGGCCCCGGTGAACTTCTGGTCCGTGTCGAGGCGATCGGGGTGACCCTGCCTGTGGTGCGGAAGGTGCGCGAGCAGCGTGCGCCGATCGCATTGGGCGGCGAAGTCGCCGGTGAGGTGGTCGCGGTCGGCGAGGGGGTCGAAGGGTGGGTGCCCGGCTATCGCGTCACCGGCTTGGTGTTCGGCCACGGCTACGCCGAGTACGCGCTGCTGTCGGCGGCCATGGCAACGCCGATTCCCGACGGCGCCTCAGCGGTCGACGCGGTCGCGCTGGTGCGCAGCGGCCTGGTCGCACTTGGCGCGCTCGACGCCGCGTCCGCGCGGGAGGGCGAGTCGGTACTGATCACCGCCGCCGCGAGCGGTGTCGGACACCTCGCGGTCCAGCTGGCCCGGGTGCGCGGTGCGGTGCGTGTGGTCGGCGCCGTGTCGGATCCGGCCAAAGCGGATTTCGTGCGGCAACTCGGCGCCGACGAGGTGGTGGGATACGGCCAAAAGTCCTGGGGCGCGCCCGTCGACTACGTACTCGACGCGGTGGGCGGCGATCTGCTCACACCCGCGATCGCTGCCCTCCTGCCCGGTGGTCGGCTGGTCGCCTACAGTTCCGGCGGCGGAACCATCCAGGCGTATGACCTGCTCGTTGGCGCAAAATCGGTGGTCGGCTTCCAGCTGGCCCGCATCGCGCAAGGGCAGCCCGATCGATACGAGCACTGGCGTCAGGAGCTGTGGCAGTACTTCGCGTCGGGTCGACTACGCCCCGCCGTGCACGCCGAGTTCGCACTCGAGGACGCCGCCGAAGCGCACGCCGTCATCGAACGCCGCGCCAACCTCGGCAAAGTAGTGCTGATCCCGTGAACATCGACCCGATCCCGACCGATCGCCGCTCGACGAGTACGTGGCACCCCTGATCTCCCCGAGCTGGGCGCCGGGCCGGTCGGCCGCGCGAGAGCGGCGCGCTGCCGCCTTGCGGCAGGCGCGGGGCAGCGGGGTCGGTGTGCCGCGTAGACTCTGTTCCTCGTGAGTCTCACCCTCGGAATCGTCGGCCTGCCCAACGTCGGAAAGTCGACGCTGTTCAACGCGTTGACCAAGAACGATGTGCTCGCCGCGAACTATCCGTTCGCGACCATCGAGCCCAACGTCGGGGTTGTTCCGCTGCCCGATCCTCGACTGAACCAGTTGGCGGAGATCTTCGGTTCCGAGCGCATCGTGCCCGCCACCGTGTCCTTCGTCGACATCGCTGGCATCGTGAAGGGCGCCTCCGAGGGCGCGGGCCTGGGCAACAAGTTCCTCGCCAACATTCGCGAAGCCGACGCCATCTGCCAGGTGGTGCGGGTGTTCGCCGACGACGACGTGGTGCATGTCGACGGCCGCGTCGATCCCTCCGCGGACATCGAGGTGATCGAGACCGAACTCATCCTCGCCGATCTGCAGACCCTGGAGAAAGCGGTCGTGCGGTTGGAGAAGGAAGCCAAAGTCAAGAAGGACCGCAAACCGGTCGCCGACGCCGCCAAGACCGCGCAGGAGATCCTCGACAGTGGCACCACCCTGTACGCCGCGGGCGACAAGGTGGACACCGAACTGCTGAAGGAACTTTCGCTGCTCACCACCAAGCCCTTCCTCTACGTCTTCAACGCCGACGAAGCGGTGCTCACCGACGAAGCGAAGGTCGCGGCCCTGAAAGCCTCGGTAGCCCCGGCAGATTCGGTGTTCCTCGACGCGAAGGTCGAAGCCGAGCTGCTCGAACTGGACGAAGAGTCGGCGATCGAACTGCTGGAATCCATCGGCCAGACCGAGCCCGGCCTACACGCCCTCGCCCGTGCCGGTTTCCACACCCTCGGCCTACAGACCTACCTCACCGCAGGCCCGAAAGAATCCCGTGCCTGGACCATTCACCAGGGCGACACCGCGCCGAAAGCCGCCGGCGTCATCCACACCGACTTCGAACGCGGGTTCATCAAGGCGGAGGTTGTGGCCTACAACGACCTGATCGAGGCAGGTTCGATGGCCGCAGCCAAAGCGGCGGGCAGGGTCCGGATGGAGGGCAAGGACTACGTCATGGCGGATGGTGACGTGGTCGAGTTCCGTAGCGGATTAGCGTCTGCGAAGAAGTAGGTAGAGCAGCGGGCTGACAGCGCGCGACGGCGTTTCACGCTGTCACCCCGGCTGACGGCGAGAGGCATCGGCTGCTCACTCGCCGGCGGCACGACCGGGCTCGATGAGACCGGCAGTTCGAGAAGCTGGCAAGGACGAAATCACCCCCGTGAGAGGCAGTCTCAGATCTGACTCGCCCCGCCGTCCACATAGATCTCGGCGCCAGTCATGAACGAGCTGCTGTCCGAGGCAAGGAAAACTACCGCGTCGGCGATCTCTTCCGGCTTGCCCAGTCGATTCATCGCTACGCCGGCGGCGAGGTTCTCGAACAGTTGCTCGGCAGCCTCGGGGCCGTCGACCAAGCCAGTCAGACCGGGCGTCTGTACGGGGCCGGGCGCGATGCTGTTGACCCGAATGCCGCGGTCAGCGAGTTCGGCGGCCCAGCTGCGGGTGAACGAGCGCAGAGCCGCTTTGCTGGCTGCGTAGACGCTGAACGCCGCAACTCCCTTGATGTCTGTGTTGGAGCTGGTCAACACGATCGATGCACCTCGGTTGAGAAGCGGCAGCATGGCTTGGACGGTAAAAAGTGTGCCTCCCACATTGGTGTTGAACGTATCCGAGTAGTGCTGCCAGGTAATGTCGCCCAATGCGGCGAACTCACCGCTGCCGGCATTGGCGAACACGATGTCGAGTCCAGCGCCCTTCTCCTGGATGGCCGCGGCGACCCGCTCCAGGTCGCCCAGATCGGTGACGTCGGCGCGAATCCCCGTGGCGTGGGGGCCGAGGCCGGCCACGATTCCGTCGAGCGCATCCTGGCGACGGCCGGTAAGGAACACCGATGCGCCCTCGCCGGCCAGCTTCTCGGCTGCTGCCAGCCCGATCCCTGAGGTGGCCCCGGTGACCAGGGCCGTCTTTCCGTTGAGCATGTTGATTCTCCTAAAGGGACAGTGCGTCGGCCAGGTCACGCCACCGCGTCAGCGGCTGATCGTTGCGAGCATGGATGGCTATGTGGTCGGCGCCTTCGGAAATCAAGATGAGTTGTTCAGGCGTGTGGTCGCACGTTATGCCCAAGTCGACATGGCATACGCGCGCCGCGCCCTGGCTGAGCCCACGGCGTATGCCGTGATCGAGCGCTACCGCGAGGCGCAGGTCCATAGACAGGTCCGGCTCGGCCACGACGGCGAGGCGCTGAATCCCAGCTTTCGCCGCAGTTCGGGAGAGCACCGACCGGTATCCAGAGGTTCGCCGAACTCGGGAGCCTTGCGGCGAAGGCCAATGCGCTGCAAAGGTATTCGGCCGCGTGATGGCGACCGTTACCGGTTGATCCCCCGCTGCTGCGCCATAGTGCTGTCGGCGGTTGCCTCACCACGGATTGATCATTGTGGTGCCGGTGGACGGCGGGCCGGTGAATGATCGTACCTGCCAGAGTCGGTGGTACGTCGCTGCCGACGGCGCGGTGCTCGAGCCGTCCCCGAAGTCGCTGGACCATCGAACCTGCACCGCGATCCGCCACCGGGCCTGAAGTGCCTCCGCTGACCACCGCCCGGCGACTGGAATTTTCGGACCTGCACGTCTTGGACGAGGCTCGCTCGGTCCGATATCTTCTTCGACCGACTCAGCACAGCGCTCGCGGCCCGGCTTACGCGGGGTTGGTGGGGGTGGTGCTCGGATGGCTCGTCTTCTCCGGCGCGGTGTCGGCAGCGCGGTGGTGACCGTGCGCTCGCCGTATCGATTGCTTTGGTGGTAGTCGGTGCCCGCGGCCTGGTATATAATCAGCTATATAGCGCAGAGGAGGGGTTGTCATGGCAGTCACCAGCGTCGACCTGGATCCGCAGCTCATCGAGCGTGCCAGAGAACTCACGGGCGAGCGATCGAACCGGGCCGTGCTCGACCTTGCGTTGCGTCGGCTCATCGCCTCGAAGCAGAAAGGCGCGATGATCCGCGGCATCGCGGGACTGACCGACCTCGAGAACGAGTTCGGCGCGCCAGTAGTCTCTCCGGGCGAGTCGCAGTCCGCGTGACCGACTACCTGGTCGACAACTCGGTATGGGCAAGGCTGGCCACAGGAGACGCGGCTGTCGCTGCGCGCCTGCGGCGAATCGAGCGAGCACCGGCGGACCTGTTCGTCACGTGCCCGCCGCAGGTACTCGAGTTTTGCCACAGCGCCCGGACGCCCGATGAGCACGCGAACTATCGAGAGCAGATCTCCCTCGGATTTCCGCTCGAGCACGCACCGGACGAATCGCTTGTCCTCGATATTCAGGCGGCGCTGTGGAACGCGGGGCTCGTCCGGGCGGCCGGCTCGCACGACATCCTGATCGCCGGCTACGCCATTGTGAACGATGTGACCGTGCTCGCCGCAGATCACGACTTCGAGCACATTGCGAGGGTTTCCGACCTGCAGTGCGAGTACATCGCGCCTTCACTGTGACGTTGCTTCGTCCCGAAAGTAGTCGAGTTCCGCTTCAACGTGTAGTCGGGTTTCGGTTCAACCTCAGGGCTTCTCGCGAAGGCGTCGGGCCGCCCGAACGTTCAGAAGTCGGCGCTCGAGGGTGCTGGTTCGGGCGCGTCGCTGCCACCGGGTTATGCTCCCGCTCTCGCTGTGGCGGCCTCGAACGCGTGCTGTAGTCGTTCGGACGCGAGGGGGCGTTCGTGGTCGCGTCGCGGAATGCCGAGGTGAATCTCGCGGAGTTCGTCAATGAGGTCGTCGACGAGGTCCGGGGACTCGGCCAGGATGCGAGCGCGAACGCTCAATGCGTGTGACGTGGGTCGATGACGCATGCCCCAGGTTCCGAGGGCCACCATCACTGGAACCGTCTGAATCCCTGCCTCGGTGAGCGAATACGCCGCCCGCTGCCCGCGCGTCGCATCGTCACGAGAAAGCAGGCCCTCATCGACCAGATTTCGGAGGCGGTTGGCGAGGATGTTCGACGCGATGCCTTCGTCGCTGCGCGTCAGGAGTTCGCGGAAGTGTCGGCGACCGCCGAAAACGATGTCGCGAAGCACGATGAGGCTCCAGGCGTCGCCCAGCACTTCGACCGCCGCATTGATTGCGCACCCTGATCGGGCCTGTTCTCTCGCCACCGGGCCTCCAAAGTGGTTGCAGATAGAAATCACTCTACGCTACGATGCGAATGATTTTATTCTGCAACCACTTGTATTGGAGCCATGATGTCCCGTACCCGAGTCCACAACCTCTTCGTTTCCTCGGACGGGTATGCCGCCGGCGATCATGTGACGTTCGAAGCGCCGATCGGCGGAGCGGAGGCGCTGTTCGGCAAGTTCGACGGACGCGTCATCGACGGCATTCACGGAATCGACGAACCGGTGACCGTGGACCGCGCCATGTTCAGTATGTGGGGCCAGGGTGTCGGGGCGGAGATCATGGGTCGTCGTAAGTTCGGCCCGCAGGCGGGCGAATGGCCGGAAGACGGCTGGGAGGGATGGTGGGGAGATGCGCCGCCCTTCCGCACCCCGGTCTTCGTTCTGACCCATTACCCGCACGAAGTACTCGAGTTCGACAACGGCACCAGTTTCCACTTCGTGGATGCCTCGCCGCAGGAGGCGCTTCGCTTGGCGCAAGACGCAGCCGGCGGGTTGGACGTCCGGATCGGCGGCGGGCCGTCCACCGTGAGCGAGTTCCTCCAGGCTGATCTCATTGATTTTCTGCACGTGTCGATCATTCCGATCGTGCTCGGTGCCGGTGTTCGGATCTGGGATCACCTCACTGGCCTGGAAGAGCGATTCAGCGTCGAGTCCATCAGCACTTCTAGCGGTCTGACGCATCAGCTGTGGAACAGGACCCGCGGCGAGTGAGAGCGCGGTGGCTTGGGTCGGTGACACGCACCCGACGAATCGCTCGTGCTCGATATCCAGGCGGCAGTGTGGAACGCGGGGCTCATCCGGGCGGCCGGCTCGCACGGCATCCCTCTCGCCGGCTATGCCATCGTGCATGATGCGACCGTGCTTGCCGCGGACCACGACTTCGAGCGCATCGCGAGGGTGTCCGAGACCCGGCAGCTAGTAGGCGCGCCATCGAGGATCTCATCATCAGGTACGCGTCGCTGATCGATGCGGGCGACCTCGCGGCGCTCGCATCCCTCTTCGCGGATGCCACGTTCGCGACCGACATCACGTCGGTGCGGGGCAGTGTCGCGGTCGTCGAGGAGCAGTTCCGCGACCTGATGATCACCTACGCGGACGGCACACCGCGTACCAAACATGTCATTACGAACATTCTCGTCGACGTCGATGAGCAGGCCGGGACGGCCGCTGCGCAGGCGTACTACACCCTGCTCCAGGCGCTGCCGGAACTGCCGTTGCAGATTATCGCCGCTGGCCGTTACCGCGACCGCTTCGCGCGCCGCGACGGCGAATGGCACTTCGTCGAACGGCACTTGTTCTTCGATCTCGTCGGGGACCTCAGCCGCCACCCGCGCATAGCCGCTCCCGTCTCGGGAGCGTCCGACACAGCGTGAACGCCACTCGGCTTGCGGTCATTTCATGGTGGCGAGGTTGTGCCACAGGTTTTCGAGGCTGTCGGTGCCACCGAACAGTGTGGTGAAGTTGGTGGAGTCGATGAGCACGATGTCGCCGGCACGTTGGCCGGTGGGTGGCATCCAGATCAGCGTGTTGAATTCCGTATCGCCGGCCTCGGTGAAGGGATGGGGCCGGGTGGGATCGACGCGCTGACGTGCCAGGACCCGGAGGGACTCGCTTTCCGGTGCGGTGAGCGCGTAGTGCGGCAGATGGGGGTGGAAATTGAAGGTGGTGACGTTGTCCAACAGATGGGGTGTGTCCAGATCGCGGAATCCGGTCAGGGGAACGATCTCGCCGCTGCCGTCGACGACCGCGGGGCGTAGTCCCCACTTGTTGTGGACCGGCACGTCGAGCGCATTCATCAGTGAGCGCGTGTACTGGCCGAACCTCTGCTGGCGGGGGACCAGCGGGTCGCCGTGATGCTCGTATTCGGTTTGCCGCTGGGTGTAATCGTCGGTGAAGCCCACATCGTGGTGTGGCGCCAGAAGTAAGCAGGTGCCTTCGCGTTGCAACCAGTCCCGGATCGCGGCGCACTCGTCGACTGCGGCTTCCTGCTCGGAGAGGACGTGATCGAGCCCGAACACCATCAGCGTGTCGGTATCGGCCAGGATCCGCTCGTCGATCGGCAGGCGGTAACCGGCCTGGTCGATGCGCTGGAACACCGCGACGGGATGACCGGTCGCCACACCGGCCAGCCGCTGAAACGCCAGAGTCGAGCGATGGAACAGCTCGAGTGTGCCAGCAATACCTTGTAGGAAGTGCGTCGCGTCGTACTCGGGGGTCTCGTAGCCCGGCCACGTTGCGTTGCGGACTTCGGTCATCGTGGAGAAGCGATTGTATATTTCGGCGGGATCGCGTTGAGCCTCCCACGGGTAACTCCACGCCCAATAGATGCTGATCCTGCGGTGCCCATCGTGGGTGCGCGGGACGTGGTTCTGGTTGTAGGTGCGGGCGAGAAAAGGGGCGCTCATGATGTCACCTCTCGGCTGTCGAGCGTCGCGAGATATCGCAGGGCGTTGATCCCCGGCAGGAAGAAGTACGCGCCACCTCTGAGCGTGGTGAAGGCAGGCAGGCCAGCGAGCACTGTGCGGATGGGCCGCTTGGGGATGGTGAACTCCAGGGTTCCGTCCTGCGTGCCGCAGATGGGATCGCGTTCGTTGCCGAGTTCGTGAAATGTCTTGTCATTGATCCAGACGTTCTGGGCGAACTCGAACTGGCGGACCAGGCTGGCGCAGATGATGAACGCGGCGATGCCTCGATCCGCCCCATCGTCGGGTTCGCCCTCGGGAAGCGCGGGCCCGTAGGTGGCTCCGCGGCGAATCATCCTGCGCCGGTTCATGTTGACTGCGGTATCGCGCGGATTGAGTCGCCGGATGTGCGAACCGAGCGGAACTGCGTAGCCGTGCGGGTCCATCTCCCGGTAGGTGAAGTCGTTGTTCCGCAGGGGATCCGCGCCCAGTTGCGGATCGTCGTGCTCGGGGGCCAGTGTCAAGGGCGCGCCGCTGCGCCAGCGGCCCATGAACTTCGCGGCCAGTAGTTCCTGCCCCTCCGGGGTGTCGGCGTGCTCGTGTAAATGGGTCCGAAACACGCCGACGTGTTCTTGCAGTCGCCGGTAAGCCATATAACTGCCGTTGCGGGACAGCACGTGCGGCTGCGGTAGGCCGTGTGGCGGCCCTTCCTCGTCCGGGTAGCCCAGGATGAATTCGCCGGGTTTCAGTGCGGGCCCGGAGCCCGGTGTCGGGGTCTGGCCCGAGCCTTCGATCACTGGCTGGGACAACCGGTCTCGGAATCCGAAATGGTCATGGGCGTGGTCGAAGGGTGGCGTCGCGTTCAAATCCAGAAATGACAACACCCGCACGCCAGAGCAACGGGCCACAAGCTTGTGGTGCTCGGCGGTGCATCTCTGGTATTCGGTGTCGGTGCGGGCGAACAAGATCGCGATGGCGTGCAGGTCGTCACCCGCCAGTCCGCCCACCCAGTTGTCCGGGCTATTGGCGCCCGTGTCGCCCAGGATGTCGGCGCGGGCGGCCATACCTTCCCGGAATTCGTCGGGAAAAGTGGCCAGCGATTGCTCCGATACCCCGAGCGCCCGCAACCCTTTCCAGGTGAAGGCGAGGGTGATCCAACGCTGGGAACTGTCCATCGTGGCGTGCGCGTCCGCTGCCGACTGGACTCGATCCAGCAGCGCGGCCAACCAGGCCCGACCTCCGGTGGGGTCGTCGAAGGACAGGAACTCGTAGCGGCCCGTCATCGCGGGGGTGCGGGTCAGCAGGATGTGCTGGATATCGTCGAGCTCGAGCGTCGACGGGGCGCTCACTGCATCTGGTCGAGCATATCGGAGAACGATGCCTTGGCGCGCAGCGCCTTTTTGATTTCCTCGGCGGTGACGTAGGGGTATTCGCCGTATTCGAGGAAGCTCGGAAAGTGGTGTTCGCGGACGAATCGGGCGAAGGCGCCCGGGTTCTCCTTCCAATCCTCGGGGAATCCTTCGAGGTTGGTGAATACGGTGGTGATGCCCGTCTGGCTGAAGAGCGTTACGGCATCCTCGGTGTACTTATCGAAATCGGTATCGAAGATGCCTTGATATTGGAAATGCAATCCGGATCCGATATCGAACAGAACCCATCGCAGGTAGTGCAGCCGCAGTGGCGCCAGCACGCCCGGATCATTCGCGACCGCATCCTCGATCTGCTTGCCGTACTCGCGAATAGCTTCTTCTCGACCAGGTTTCACCTTCGCGATGATCGAGAAACCGTAGGAGGCGGGTGTGCGTGGATAGATCGGGCCGTATCGGCCCCGCTCCAACTCGAAATAGCCGTCGGCCGGTATGGCCATAGCCGCCGGTTTGCTCCAGTCGCGATCTGTTGTCGACACGGCGCCACCTTCCTCACCACCGTAGGAAACCGCACGTCGATCAGCGTACCGCTTCCGAGCGCGCGGTCGCAGTGCAATGGGCGTGATAGGCCGGTGGTGCGTCGACCGAAATCGGTGAGCGATATTTGCATATTACTTCTGGTCGGTTATCCATCGACTCCTATGGCGAATTTCGGGCTCGGCGGGATGATGTCATGTCGGTTTCTGTGAGACGCGCGAGTCAATTTTAGAACTCTCGCCGTTTCTCAACGCTATGGGCCGCCGCGGCGGTCGGAGTATTGTTTGCGATGTCGTTTCCGGAGATAATGTTGATCTCGGTGCACATGGAATACCCGAAGAGGTTCGGGGAGGCCCTATTGATGGGAGCAACCGACTCCGAGTTCACCAGCGACGGACACCAGCGACGGACACCAGCGACACGGCGTTCCATCGGCCGGGTGCGGCCTTCTCGTTTCGGTACTGTCGCGGGCAGTCGACATCGCGAAGTGTGAACCCACACAAACAGGATTCACGTTCAAGCGCATCTCGGTGGATGACGCCCGGACTACTCGGCGCTCCTACCTGTGATCGCGTTCTGGAGATGTCCGTCGCCGTGCGCGCGACGACGCGGCTCGGCGTCGACGGCCCTGCCGCCGGGGTGGCTGGATCCGGCCGCCGATCTGCGCAGCCCGTGCTCTCCGCCCGGGGCGAGCCCGCCACCTCCGGACGGTGGATTCCGCCGCTCGTCGACGGCAATCGGGCCCAACGGTTTTCGATGACGCGGTTCGGATCTATTCTTTGGTCTCGGACGAGGCCGTCGTCGCGTTCGGCGGATAGACGCCGACGGGCGGATGTCGTTCTGACTCGCTGAGTCTGGAACACTGCATCGTCGGAAAGGTTCTTGCTGATGATCCGTCGTTTCACGACCCTTGCGCCCGCTACGGCGACGCCGGTGGACGATTTGGTGGCCGGCGCGCTGCCGGACCGGGTACAGATTGCGCACGAGCGGCTGGCGCACCAGGACGATCCAGCCCTGCTGGAGGCGTTGTCGCAGCGGGAACTCGCCGCTGCCCGCGAGCTGGCGGAACTTGTGCGTGACCACGAACGCAACGAGCAGCGGGCCCGTATCCAGGCGGCCGCCGACGCCGCGGCGCGGGTGCGGCATACCGCTGCCGAGTTGGCCGAACGCGAGGCCGCGGACCTGCTGCGTGCCGCACAAGCGATCGGCGAGCAGCGCCACAGCAGTAGTCCGCACGCGAAAGTGGCTCGCCTGCACCAGCGCAAACCACGGGTGCTGGGGTTGCTCACCGGTGTCGTGGCGTTCTCGATGCTGTTCTCCGCGGTCACCGTGCAGCAGAACATCGCGCCGACCGGCGGCATGACGAATCCGATGTGGTGGTTGTCCTATGGTCTGGAGGCTCTGATCAGCGCGGTACTCGTCGCGCTGATGCTGTCCACCGGCGATACCGCCGAGTGGGGTGTGATCGATAGACTGTGGCAGGTGTACACCGTGGAGGGTGTGCTCCTGACCGCGAGTATCGCGCTGAATACCTTCCCCTACGTCAAGGCGGGCGCGGTCAGCGGGATCGGTATCCACGCGATCGCGCCGATCATGATCGGCGTCGCGCTCGTGACGCACAGACTTGTCGCCGAACGCTACGGACGGGCCATCGAGCAGGCCACTGCCGCTGTGCCGGACCACGAAGATCTCCAGGCCCGGCTCACGGCGCTCACTCAGGTCGGCGGCGCCGGGAATCAGATCCTGCCGGACATTCTCACCGAGCAGCCCACAACCGCGCGCAGCGCCAGAGAGCACCCCGCCGATGTCGGGGAGCGCCAACCGGGCATGTCAGCCGATCACGCAGCGCACCCCGGCGCAGGGCATCCCACCGCGGAACTCGGGATCGCGGCGTACACCGCTGATCCCGCTGCCACGATGCCGGAGCGGGCGACTACCGACCCGGGGTCGGGCGCGATGCGGACCCTCGCGGGCGAGCCGCCCCCGGGCGGCCGGGAACCGTCTGCCCAGGGCAATGCCAGCGTGGCTGACCTGGATGCTCGATTGGCCGCGGCGTTGCGGCAGACGCTGGCCCATAAGCAGATCAGCGCGCAGGCGATGCCGGCACCGATCGTGGCGCCGGGGTCGTCGCGCCCCGATGCTGTTGAGCACGAACGGAACACCCCTGCTTCCGCTGCGGCGGAAGCCGAGTGGGTCGCCCCTTCAGGATCGGCCGAGCTGCTTCCCGAACCGATCGCACGCGGTGACTGGGGACCGATGTCCGCGCAACCGAACGAAGGCCCCGCACCGACCGCGCGTGAAACCGATTCTGCGCCGTACACGGAACAGAACGCACCGATCGCGCCGGACATGTCCGCTCGCGTCCGCGAGGCCGGAGCTGGGCGGTACGTCGTGCCGGCACCGTACCTGGCAGGCGAGCCGGAACCCGCACAGATGGCCGGGCATCCGATCGTCGATCACGAACCGCCCGCGCAGGAAATAGATCGCGCGTGGCTCGCGGCGCACGACTCGGCCCACGTCGAGAAAAACCAGGCACCGAGCACGGGCGACGAGCATGCCGCTCGCTCCGCGGTTTCTCCGGTCTGGCTCACCAACCGCACAGGGGTCGCGCGCGGGCCCGTCGCACGCCACCTGTGAACCCTGCGCGGGCGAATCGGTCTGGGCTGCAAGCGACCTCGCCTAGGCTGATTCACCCGCACTCGTGTGCGGGAGAGGGGGTCGACGTGGCGGTACGCCGGAATTCCGCCGATGGACGCGGAGGTTGCCCGTTACGGCGAATACCGCATGACTGTCGTCCAACCCGGACCTCCCGTGAACGGCCCGATCTCTCGGCGCATGCCCCCGCCGCGGCCTACGAATTCGCCGAATCCTTCGGCACCATCGACTCGGGCGCGGCGGTCGGCCGCGGTGTCGGTTCGGTCGGCGGCGCGGTCTTCGGTGCGCCCATCCTCGACGCCGGCGGCCGCACCCTCATCGCAGGATGCCTGGCCGGTGCTGGTGTGCTCGCTGGCCCGGGGGCCATCGTCAACGCGGTGGTGCTCGGTGTCCCGGTGGGTATTGCCGCGGCGATCGAGTTCCAGAACACCATGAGTCGGCCGTACGACGAGGAAGGCGCACACGGAGTGACGGGTACCCGGGTTCGGCACCGTCGACTGGGTATTTACCGTTGTCAGGTCCCGATCGCCTCGTCCGAGGCTATGAGAGGGACCCCGGCGGGGTGAACTGACTCGCGGTGAATTCCGCGCCTTGCGGATCGCGGATCAGCACGGCTCGCGTCCATTCGGTATCGGCGGTCGAGAGCACGGTAGCGCCGAGCTGTACTGCGGCAGCGGCTGTTTCGTCGCGGTCGGCCACGGTGAACGTGACATGCCAGTGCGACGCTTTGGCTTCCTGGACCGGCGTCAGCCATCCGATGGCGTCGGCGAATCCGGGTGGCACCATGTCGCCGGATTGCCGCTCGTAAATGCCTGGATCGACCGTGGCGGCGAGATGGTCCCCATAACCGGGACGGCGAATCATCGTCGCGAAGTCGAGATCATCGATGACCCACCCGAATACTTTGGCGTAGAACGAACTCGACTCAGCGGTATCGACCGCATGGAGATCGCTGAAGTTCCACGACCCCGGCGTGTTGGTGATCTGCGCGCCCGGCCGCCGTTTCGCCTGCCACAGTCGGAACTCCACACCGGCCGGGTCGGCGCACACCACCGATGTCCCGCCCTCGCCCGCGGCGGTGGGCGGTGTGACAATGCGACCACCCGAATCCGTGACGAGTTCGGCCGTGGCGTGCGCATCGTCGACCGCCACGTAGGTGTTCCACGCCGAAGCCGCCGGTTGTGCCCGAGCGGTGTCGGTGGGACCGCCGATCCCGGCGACGTCCTTACCGTCCAGTTGCGCAATGACATATCGGAACGGCGCACCTGGTGCGGTCGCCTCCACGAACGTCCATTCGAATAGTCCGCCGTAGAAAGCCTTCGCCGCCGCTACGTCGTTCTGCTCCACGTCGACCCAGGACGTCACTCCGGCTGGATAGGTCCGCACGCCAGTCATCAGTCGCTCCTCTCGGTTTGTGCTCACGAACGTAGGCGCAGGCACTGACAACGTTGGGAATCTGGACAAGGCCCGAGAGCGACTGGTTCGGATCGCGGCCAGTACGTTGGTGGTGCGGGGAGCCTTGCCGCTCACGGTGCTGTCGTGGTCGCAGTCGTTGTCCGGAACCGGCGGCGATGTCGACCGCGGTGACGCTGGACCACGTCAGGGTGCCGTCGTAGCGGTGCGAGGGTGCCTGTGGGCCCTACTGACCGGACTCAGCGCAGACCCGGTGGGCGTGGCCAGGGATTGTTTTCCCGGTGCTCGACCGATTGGTTGAATCGCGCGACAAGTTTGCTCAGTTGATCGACGTCGGATTCCGCCCAGTCTGCGACCACCACTCCGACGCCGTGGCGGCTCTGTGTCCGATCGGATGCCAGGAGTTCCAGCCCCTTGGCACTGGCGCGGATCTTGCGGGCGATGCCGCCGTCGGGGTCGGGAACCCGGTCGACCAGGTCTTGCTTGAGCATTGCTCCGACCTGGCGATTGATCGTGGAGATGTCGAGTTGCAGCGCTTCGGACAACTCGCGCAGGCTGAGCGGGGAGTCGAGGTCGAGCCGGGTCAGGATCAAAAAGGCCGAGCGGTCGAGCTGGAACCCGGGGCGACGGTGCACCGCGGCGGGAAAGTGCCTGGCCAACAGGGACAGCTCGAAGACGAGGCGACTCAGCGCTGGATTGTCGGCGGGACCGAAATCGGACATGGCCACACTATGTCGTGTAGGTCATGCCGAGATCAAACTGTGTACCATACATATGATGTGTATCGTGCATTTATGAATGTCGCGTGGACGGGTCGTCGACTGTCTGTGGGATCGGTATCGGGTCCGCGTCTCCGGTGTGGTGGCGAGAACGACGCGTTCGGTGTACCGGTGTGCAGCGGCCATCACATCGGAGAAATCCGCGGACAGCGCGTAGGGATGAGTGCTCGAGCGGCGATCATGGGTTCCCTATGGTGTCGGTGGGTGTCTGCCCAGTAGCGGGGGTGCTTTCGCGGCGGTCGACGTGGCGAAGGAGCAGTGCCGAGATGATGGCGGCTGCCAGTGCGCCGCAGCCGGCAAGAACGAAGATCAGTCGCAGGCCGTGGGTGAACGCGGAGATGGCGAGTTCGGTCTGCGCGGCGTTGGGATAGCGCAGGATGCCTGAGGTCACCGCGGCGGCGAAGCGTTCCGCGCCGGCTCCGACCGCCTCCGTGTCGATCTCGGCGTGGACCCGGCTCGACAGCACCACGCCGAACAGGGCCACACCGGCCGCGGTGCCCAGCGGCAGGGCCGTATTCGCCGCACCGGTGGCCATACCGGCCTTGTCGGGCGGAGCGACATCCACCGCGAGATTCATCAGGTGCGGCATCGCGAGCCCGCAACCGATGCCGACCGTCACGAGGCACGGCAGAGCCATCTGCCAGGGGCCGGTCCCTGCGATCAGGGTGCCGAGGAACAGGCCGGCGGCGGTGATGATCATCGCCAGCGTCATGGTTCGAGCGACTCCGATGACCCGGGCCAGCGGGGTCCCCACTCCTGCGGCGATCATCAGCGGCACCGCGAGCGCGGTGAGGACGAGCCCGGTTCGGAACGCGGACATCTCGTGGGCGCCGGCCAGCCACAGGATGAGGAACGGGAAGATTCCGAATGTCAGCAGCCGCACCACGAAACCGAGCACGATGGCCGCGGCGAAGGTGGGGATGCGGAACAGTTCGAGGTCGAGCAGCGCGGTACCGCTCCGTCGCAGTTCGAGCCACACGAAACCCGCTCCGGTGGCCACCGCGACGGTGAGGGCGGCGACGACCTTCGGCTGCCCCCATCCGCTGTCCGCCCCGGTCAGTAACCCATAGTTCGCGGTGAACAACGGAACGACCACCAGGACGGCTCCCACGCGATCTACGGCACCGTCGATCGCCGGAGTTCGTTCGACAGTGGGAACCCGCAGCACCGTGGCGACGATCAGGACGACTCCGATGGGGATGTTCACCGCGAAGATCCACTGCCAGGACCCGGCCTGCACCAGCCCGCCGCCGATGAGTGGACCCAGCGCCGCGGCGGCGGCGCCGGCGGCGATCGCGGCGCCTACCGCTTTTCGTCGCATCTCCTCGGCGGCACCGATATGGGCGTCTGCGACCAGAGCCAGGCAGGTCCCGAACACCAATGCGCCGCCGACGCCCTGCACGGCGCGGGCCGCGATCAGGGCCGTGTCCGATCGAGCCGTCATGCACAACGCCGAGGCGACGGAGAAGACCGCCAGCCCGGCCAGGAACAGCGACCGGCGGCCGTACCTGTCGGACAGGCTGCCGACCGTCAGCAACAGGGCGGCGAACGCCAGAACATAGGCGTTGACCGTCCACTGGAGGCTGTCGAGCGAAGCGTCGAGATCTGACTGGATCTCCGGAAGCGCGACATTGACGACAGTGACGTCGAGGGTCATCAGAAAGCAGGAGAGCGCCGCTACGGCGGTGGTCCACCGTCGGCGAACACCGGCTGCGAGTGTCGCCGATTCCGTTGTTGCGGTGTCGATGTCGCTTCCTCCTTGTGGCCGGTCGACCGTGGCTCGGTCCGTAGTGCTCCCACTATAGGCGATAGGTAATGGAAATCATTTGCGTTAGCATGGCAGGCTGAGTCCACTTTGCGCGAGTGTTCGACCGCCGTCGTCGTCGGTTATCGCGTGCACGTGGCGAGATCCGCCGCCGTGTACCGCTTGTAGGTGCGGTGCGCGGCTGAGTATGGAGACAAGAGATTTGAGCATCATCCCCCATCCGCTGTCCGCCGAATCCGCCGCTGTTCAACGGTCCGTCAGCGAGGTATTCGACGATTGCGCGCAATGCTTTCCGGATCGGATCGCACTCCGTACCGTCGAGGTGGGCCGAACCCGGGAATGGACCTATGCGGAACTGACCGAGCGGGTCGCGGTGACCAGCAGCGCTTTCGCTGATTTGGAGTCCGGGGCGCGGGTCGTGCTGGCACTGCCGAGTGGGGTCGACTTCGTAGCCGGTTTCCTGGCCGTACTATCGGCCGGCGGGCTACCGGTGCCCATCTACCTGCCGTCGCTGAGATCTCCGCAGCGGTACCTTGCCCGCGCCCGCCACATTCTGCGGGATTGCGAACCGGCCGCGATGTACACCCTCCCCGAACTGACCGAGGCGGTGGCGCAGGAGCCCGGCACCGCGGACATCCCGGTGCGCACCCCTGCCGATCGGGGCGCGGCGCCGCCGCCGGTCTCGCGCCGGCCCGAGGACCCGGCGTTCCTACAGTATTCGTCCGGGTCGACGGGGCGCCCGAAAGGCGTGGTCAACACCCATGCCTCGATCCTGCGCCAAGTGGGGATCGCTACCACGATGTGGCGCGGCCCGGACCCCGTCCACACGGTGAGTTGGCTGCCGCTCTACCACGATATGGGTATGTTCTGGGGGGTTCTCGTACCGCTGCTCACCGGTGGCTGCGCGACCCTCATCGCGCCGCACGATTTCGTGCGCGATCCGCGGATCTGGTTGGAAACCGTCTCCGCCGTTCGTGGAAACTGGATCGCCGGACCGGATCTCGGCTACCGCCGATGCGTTCAGGCATTCGACGCCGAGGCCGTCGCCGCGCTCGATCTGAGTTGTCTGCGGATCGCGACCAATGGCGCGGAACCGATCCGCCCGGACAGCGTGCGCGAGTTCATCGAGCATTTCGCGCCGGCCGGACTCGGCGCGCAGGTCGTCGCACCGCAATACGGGCTCGCCGAGGCGGGCCTCGGGGTGAGCGGTAGCCTGCGCCCGCGCCGCCCGCGGCAGGCCGATTTCGACGCCGCGGAGTTGGAGCGGGGCCGGGCAGTGGTGGCCAGCGGTGCGACCGCCACCCGCGTCCGCACGCTGGTCGGCTGCGGTGATTCCGCCCTGGGCTGGGATTTACGCATCGTAGATCCGGACAGCGGAGAGGTACTGCCGGACGGTCGGGTCGGGGAGATCTGGGTCGGCGGCCCCGGTCTACCGCAGGGGTATTGGCGACGACCGGAGGATACCGAGGCGGTATTCCGGGCGGTGACCGCCGATGGCAGCGGGCCGTTTCTCCGGACCGGCGACGCGGGGACGCGTCGGGACGGCGAACTGTATATCTGCGGACGCTACCGAGATCTGCTGGTGATCGGTGGTAGAAACCATTTCCCGAACGATCTCGAGGCCACCGTCGAGAACGCCGAATGCGGTGTCGGCCGCGCCGGCGCGTGCGCTGTGCAGCCGGACTTCGGGGATCCGTCGTGGACGCTCGTCGCCGAAACCGACCGGAGCGCGGACGATCTGGACGATCTGACACGAATACTCCGCCGCCGGATACTCGCCGAACACGAGACCACCCCCGATCGCATCGTCTGGGTGCGGCCCCGGACGCTACCGCTGACCACATCGGGCAAGATCCGGCGCCACGAGGTCGTCGACCGGCTGGCGGCGGGAACGCTGCCGGTGGTGTACGAGTTCAGTACGGCGGCCGACGGGGCGCGTCGGGACGAACTGACCGACTATGTGGCTGGCCTGCTCGGTGTGCATCCGGACCGGCTGGACGCCGACGCCGATCTCGTGGAATGCGGCTTGACCTCGATGCTGACCGCGGATGTCATGACCTGGGCCGCGGCCAGGGGGAGCAGACCGGCCTTCGTCGAGCTCTATCGGACGCCGACCCTGGCCGCCTGGCGGAAACTGCTCGAGCGCACGACCGTGCCGGACACGACCTTCCAGCCGCCGAGCCCCGCGAGATCGATACCCACCACACCCCTGCAGCGGGCGTACTGGATCGGCCGGGACCCGCGTCAGCCGCTCGGCGGAGTGGGATGCCAGACCTATCTCGAATTCGCCGAGACGCGCCTCGATCCCGAACGGCTGCGGGAGGCCGTGACAACGCTGACACATCGGCATCCGATGCTGCGCAGCCGATTTCCCAGCGCCGAGCACTACCTGATCGAACCCCGCACGGCAGCACCGGTGCCGATACCCGTCCACACTGTCGCCACCGCGGATACGCGCCGACATCTCGAGCAGGTGCGCACCCGGTTGCGTAACCGCCGATTCGATCCGGTCGCGGGCGACTGCTGGGCCATGGAGTTGACGGTCACCCCGGACACCTCGGTCCTGCATTTGGCGATCGATCTGATAATCGCCGATATCACCGGCATCGGCATTCTGGTGCGTGATCTTGCCGCCCTGTACCGCGGGGCCGAGCTGCCCGAGATCGAGGACGGGTTCGCATCCGGGATTACCGCAGTCGTCGACGCCGCGACCGATACCGGGAAGTCAGCGGGCGGTGTGGGAAGCGCGGATGCCGCCCTGCCGGAACCGCCGCAGCTGCCGCAGGCCGCCGAAGAGGCGATCCAATTCCGGCGACGCCGTCACACATTGTCGCCCGCCCTGGTCGCGGCGCTGGACCGAGCCTGCCGGGCGGCCGGTGTCACTCGGGCCGCGCTGCTGCTGGCCTGCTATGACCTGGTCCTGCAACGGTGGTCCACCCGTTCGACGTTCCTCGTCACGGTGACGATGTCCGGTCGGACCCCGGAAAACGCGCGAACGGTCGGTGATTTCACCGCGGCCCGGCTGCACCGGTGTACGGCCACCCCGGGCAAATCGTGGGCCGACCTGATACGCGATACCCAGCGCGCGCTGCGGGCGGAACTGGATACTCCCGACGCGAGCGCGGTCTTGCGCGCGGAAAGCGCCCGTGGGGGCGGGCATTCGGGGCTGTCACCGATTGTGTTCACCTACGCCGCGGATATTCCGCTGCTCGACGAATCGACCACCGCGACCCTCGGTGTGGTCCGGGAAGTGACGTCGATGACACCGCAGGTGTTGATCGACAACCAGATCTGCACCATCGGATCGGAACTGATGGTCTCCTGGGATCACCGGTCCGGATGTTTCCTGCCCGGGGTGGTCGACGATATGTTCGACACCTACACCGGTCTGCTGGAACGGCTGACCAGCGGGGACTGGGACGAACCGGCACTTGTCGACCTCCCCGAACATTCGCGCCGTATACGTGCCCGGCGCAACGCCACCGAGGCGCCGCTTCCGACCGGCCTGCTGTACGACGGGTTCCGGCGACAGGCCCTCACCGACCCCGACCGGGTCGCGGTGCGCTGGCAGCCGGACGAATACGACGGTGCCGAAGTGGTAGCGGCACTGGTCGGACCGTGCGCTGAACTCGATTATGGCGAACTGGATCGTTACGCCCGCGCCGTCGCCGCGACGGTGAGCGCGGAACACGTGCCGGGCTCGGTGGTGGCCGTTCAGCTGCCGAAGGGGCCGGGCCAGATCGTCGCGGTCCTCGGCGTCCTCATGGCCGGCTGCACCTATCTGCCGATCTCGGTGGACCAACCGGCCGAGAGGGTGGCGCGAATCCGGCAGCGATCGGGGATGCGCGCGCTGATCCGAGCGCGAGCTGACGCCGGGATTATCGGCACCGACGGCGTGGCCCGGTACGCGCTCACCGAGATGCTCGACCAGGAACCCGGCGAACCGATACCCGTGGACCCGGCGCAACCTGCCTATATCGTCTACACGTCCGGCTCCACCGGCGAACCGAAGGGTGTGGTGGTTTCGCACACCGCCGCGCTGAACACCGTGCTGGATGTCAACCGCCGCAATGAGATCGACCACACCGATACGGTGCTCGCGGTCTCCGCACTCGACTTCGACCTCAGTGTCTACGACATCTTCGGCCTGCTCGAATGCGGGGCGGCGATCGTCACCATTTCCGAGGATGCCCGCCGCGACGCTTTCCGCTGGCGCGATCTGGTGCGCTCCTTCGGGATCACGGTGTGGAACTCGGTGCCGGGACTGATGGAGATGCTGCTCATCGCCGCCCGATCGGACGCCGCGACGCTGTCGACTCTGCGGCGGGTGCTGTTGTCTGGCGATTGGATTCCGTTGGACCTGCCGGGTCGGCTGGCCGAACTTGTGCCGGGGTCGCGGTTGGTGGCCATGGGCGGCGCCACCGAGGCGGCGATCTGGTCCAACGAATACGTGGTGGACTCGGTCGACCCCGAGTGGCCGTCGGTGCCCTACGGGTCGCCGCTGACCAACCAGATGTATCGGGTGGTCGGCGAGGACGAGCGTGATCGGCCCGATCAGGTGCCGGGCGAACTGTGGATCGGCGGTGCGGGTGTCGCGCTGGGCTATCACAACGCGCCCGAGCTCAGCGCCGCCCGGTTCCTCGTCGACGACACCGGAATCCGCTGGTACCGCACCGGGGATCTGGGCCGCTATCGGCCCGACGGCATCCTGCAGTTCCTCGGCCGGATCGACGCCCAGGTCAAGATCCGCGGACACCGGGTGGAATGCGGGGAGGTGGAGCATATTTTGCGCGCGCACCCGGTGGTCGAGGACGCGGTGGTGGTGCCCATCGGCGGCAACACCGCCCTGGGCGGGGTCGTTGTGTTCGCTGGCGCCGCCGATCTTCCCGATGACGAACTGCGGACCCATCTGGCTCAGCGGTTGCCCGGCTATATGGTGCCGAGAACGTTCGTCCGGACCGATGCCGTTCCACGCAGCGCGAACGGCAAAGTGGATCGGCGGGCAGCGGCCGGCCTCATCGAATTACAGCGGCCGGCGGACGATACAGCGCCGGCGGGGCGGCTGTCGATCGTCGAAGAAGCGGTCGCCGCGGCATGGGCCGAGGCATTGGATGTACCGGTCCAGAGGCTGACACCGACCGCCAATTTCTTCGCCTTCGGCGGCGACAGCCTGCGCGCCACCGAGGTATGCCGGCGTCTGGAACAGCGGGGTATGCGCGGAGTGCAGGTGCAGGCGCTGCTCGGGCGACAGACATTGCGCGATTTCGCCGCCGGGTGTGTTCCAGGGGTCGGTACCGACCGGGCTGCCCCGACACACTCGACACCGACGACGCCCT
Organism: Nocardia sp. NPDC049220; assembly: GCF_040647855.1. Taxonomy (NCBI): domain Bacteria; kingdom Bacillati; phylum Actinomycetota; class Actinomycetes; order Mycobacteriales; family Nocardiaceae; genus Nocardia; species Nocardia sp. NPDC049220. Next base: position 81,673 of record NZ_JBEZDA010000014.1, on the reverse strand, counting down.
TTCCGCTCACCCGTCTCCAACAGGGCTATGTGCTCGGCGCCGGCGGACTGAACGGAGTGGTGCGTGCGCCAACGGCGTACGGGATCGTGCTCGCCGGATCCGCGCCGATCGATACCGATCGGCTGGCGCGCGTGATCGGCGACTGCACGGCCGAATTCGCGGTGCTGCGCTGTCGTCTCGACTCGGATATCGCCCAGATCGTCCGCGGTGCGGCCGATCCGACGCCGGTGCATATCATCGACGGTCTGCGCGACGACCCGGACGAGTTGATGTACCACCTCGGCGGCGTCGATCTCGACCTGCGCACCGATCCCGTGGTGCAGTGTTTCGCGGCGGCGACACCGAAACATATCGGGCTACTCGTCAACTACCTCGCCCTGGACGCTCGCAGTATCGCCATGGTGGTGGAGACGATCCTCGCCGACTACGACGCCGTCGCCCGGCCCGTCGCGGTCGACGGCGATGCCGACGTCTTCCGCACCTACGCGGAAACCGGAGTGGACGCCGACGCCCTGCCTAAGGTGGCCGTGGCTCCGCCGCAAGTGCCCCTGGCGCGCGACCGCGGCGAGGGATCGGACAATGCCTGGCCCGCGCGCTTCGTGCGTCGTGGTTTCACGCTGAATTCCGAGGAATATCAGCGTCTTCGGCGGCGGGCCGCCGATGGCCTGGTGACGCCGAACGCCCTGATCCTCGAGGCGTTCGCGCACGCGCTGTACTCGATCGGCGGGGGTGAGCGGTTCGCCGTATCGATTCCACGCACTCACCGGCCGTCCTACGCACCGCGGGACCGGGAGATCCTGGGCAATTTCACACGTCTGTTCCTGTGCGATATCGACTTTGCGACGCATCGCCCCGGTTCCGCCGCCGCGGTGGCGCACATCCAGGACAGGTTGCGTGCGATCGTGAGCGCTGAGGGGGACGGCACCGGGGATATCGCCGCGGCGCGTTCGCGGTATCGGGACGGGTACCCGGTGGTTTTCACCAGCACATTGGGTTTCGGGGCCCGGCGAAGCTATTCGCTGCGCGGTGTCGCGAGTCTGACCAGAACGCCGGGGGTGCTGCTGGACTGCCAGGTCGAAGACCACGAAGGTGGGATCCGGGTCGGCTGGGATATCCCCGACAACACCCTGGCGCCGACGCCGACGGCTGTGGCGTTCGCCGCGTTCGAGCGGTATGTCCGCGCATTTCTCGAACCAGCGCCCATCGCGCCGAACCCGGTCTCCACGCGGCCGGGTACCGCGCCCGGCGCGCGCGATACCGAGCCCGGCCACGTGGCGCCGGATGGTCGCGGCGCATTCACCATCGATGCTGGCATCGCCCGAGTGGGCGCGGCGGACAGTGACTCGCGGAATTTGGCCGGCCCCGCCGTCGGAAGCCCGGGAACCGCCGCCGGCGGATCGGATGGTGGCCGGCCCGGTGCTCTCTGGCCGTCGGCCGTGATCACCGCCGCGTTGCGTTACCTGAGTGCGGAAGGGAACAGGGACGTTCTGGCGGAGTACCGGACGCTGGTCGATCGCTGGCAGACCGTAGCGAAGGCGGGGGAGCCCGATGGGGCGGCACTGCGCGCGGGACACCGGTTGGCGGCCATCGTCACCGGAGCGATGTCAGCGCACGCGGTGCTCGGCGATCCGGAACTCTCACCCGAAGAGTTGCTGCTGCGGCAGCCGGAGGTATCGGCCGGGATCGCCGAACTGGTAGACCGGGTCTACGCGCACGCGCGAGCCCTGGGCAGGCGGGTACGGGTGGTCGAATTGGGTTCACGCACTGGGCTTGTCGCCGTTCGGATGTTCGCCGAACTCGCCCCTGTGATCGACTCGTACACGGCGGTGGAACCGAACCCCGTCTTGCGGGCCATGGCCACCGAACGCACCGCGGCGACCTCCATCGCGCATCGCACCCCCGCCGAGGCGTGGACGGGGGAGCCGTTCGATATCGTGCTGTGCTTCGGTTCGCTGCACCGGACACCCGAGGCGGGCCGGCTGGTCCGCGACATTCCGGCACACCCGCGCGGGTGGCTCTGGCTGGCCGAACACCAGCAGTTCACTGCCGCGTCGCTGATCAGCGCGGCCGTCATCGATCTCGGAATGGTTGCCGATGAACCGGTATCGGCTGATCGGTGGTGGCGCTTCCTCGTCGACCACGGGTGGACCCCGACACGGATGACCGCCACTGGCCCCGGGGTCACTATCCTCGCCCGGCCGGAGAACGTCGAGGACGACCTGACCGAAACCCTCTCGGCAGCGGAGTCCGAACCGACCTCGCTCACACGCCGGGAGGCGGCAGAGGTGTCAGGGCGTGTTCCGGACGAGCCGATCGACGATGACGCCGTTGCCGTGCTGACCGAACTCTGGCAGCGATATCTGGGGGTGCGGCCCGGTCTCGAAGACGATTTCTTCCTGCTCGGCGGGGACAGCCTCGCCGCCACCCGGATCTACACGCGGCTTCGGGAAGCCGGATATGAGCGTCTCGCCATGGTCGACCTGTTCAACCATCCGGTGTTGGGCGATCTGGCAGGCAGGCTGGGCGCGCCGAATACGACCGCGCCACAGCCGAATACCGCACAAAACAACAAGCCGGCGGCGATCGACGCGCCAGCGCGGTACACCCTCACCCCGGTCCAGCGCGCCTATGCCGCTGGCCGCCGTCGCGGATACCTGCTCAGCGGAGTCGCCGCGTACTGCTATTTCGAATTCGCCACGGCCGAGCTGGATCTGCCGCGGTTCCGTGCCGCGGTGACCGAGCTGCTGCGCCGCCATCCGGGTCTGCGCACCACCGTGCACGACGGCTCGGCGACGGTGCATCCCGAACCCCTCGAACCGGTGGTCCGCGTGCTCGGCGACCTGCGTGCCGCCATGCGCGACCAGGTGATAGACCTGTCCACGCGTCCCGGAATCGATATCGGCGTCCATCTCGCGGCGGCGGGCGAGCGCACGCTGATCGGGATCGGCATGGACAACCTGCTGCTGGACGGCGCCAGTATGATGACCGCGCTCGCGGAACTCGACCACCTCTACCGCGGCCGACCTGTGACCGAGCTGCCACCGATCCCGGTGACATTCGCCCACTATGTGCGAACCCATCCCGTCCTGGACGGCGACGCCGACGAAACGGCGCTGCCGGAACTCGCCGCGGCCCGGGACTATTGGCGATCCCGGCTGGCGACCCTGCCCACCGCGCCACCGCTGGTCTCCCCGATGGTTCTCGCGGAGATCGAACGACCCGTATTCGCCCGAGCCACCGCCGCCATCGAACGTGAGGTGTGGCAGCGGATCACCGCGCGCTGCCGCGCCGACGGCGTGACGGTCGCCGCGCTGCTGCTGGCCGGATATGCCCGCACCCTGGCCCGCTGGTCGCGCACTACGCATTTCTGCGTGAACGTGACCATGTTCGACCGTGATCCGGCGATCGCCGGCGTGGAACATGTCATCGGCGACTTCACCTCGCTGGTCCTGCTCGAATGCCGGGTCGAACCGGGGGCCGGTATCGGCGAACAGGCGCGCGCCGTTCAGGCGCGACTGATGACGGATCTGGCGCATCGCGCCGCCGACGCGGTGTGGTTGCAGCGGGAACTGCTCGCCCGGCACGGCACACCCGGGGCGGCCATGTTCCCCGTGGTCTTCACCAGCGGGCTGGGGTTGCGTGAGATCGACACCGGCGGCGGGCTCGCATTCGGCGAACAGGTCTACGCGGCCTCGCAGACCCCGCAGACCTTGCTCGACTTCCAGGTATGGGAGGACGGCGGCGGACTGAACCTGTCCTGGGATTTCGTCACCCAGGCGATCGCTCCGGAACTCGCCGATGAGCATCTGGCAGGACTGGTATCGGATCTCGTCGCGGTCGCGACAGGGGTGCACGACCCGGCCACGTGGTCACCACACCCCGAAACCGGCACTCCGGTCGTCGACGCCGCACCGGCGTCGGCCCCGGACCCGGATACGGCCGCGCGGTCGTCGCGCTCCGAGACCGGGACATCGGTCATCGACGTGACACCGCCGCCGGTCGCGATATCGGAGGAGGAACTGCGCGTACGGATCGTCGAGATCTGCGCATCCGCGCTGGGCAGCCCGCGGGTGGACGCCGAAACGAACTTCTTTCGAGCGGGCGGCGATTCGGTGACCGCCACCGCCGTAGTCGATCGGATCCAGCGCGAGGTCGCGCCCGCGGCGACGTTGCGGATGCTGCTCGCCCATCCGGTGCTCGCCGACTTCGCCGCGGCGATCGTTCGCGCGACGGCCGCCGCTCTCACCACCGCAGACGATGTCGAGGAAGGCATACTGTGAGCCCCGAAGAACTGCTCCGTCAGCTGCGCGCCGCGGGCGTCGAAGTGTGGATCGACGGACCCGGACTACGGTTCCGGGCACCGCGCGGCGCCCTTACCCCGGAGCTGAAGACCGCCCTGGCCGCGGCCAAACCCGAGATCATGACGTTGCTCGCGGCCGAGGATACGCTGATCCGCGAACCGGAGCACCGGTACGAGCCGTTTCCGCTCACCGACGTACAGGCGTCGTATCTGCTGGGCCGCACTCGCGCGTTCCGCTGGGGCGGAGTGGGATGCCACGGTTACGCCGAATTCGCGGTACGCCCGCCGCGGGGGACACGGTCCCCCGAAGCGCGGCGTTTCCGGGACGCATGGCGGAAGGTGATCGCCCGGCACGAGATGCTGCGCTGCGTCGTGTATCCCGACGGATATCAGCGCATCGCACCCCTCGGTGACGATCCCATGCCCCCGGGCTTGACGGTGCACACCTGTGCCACCGCCGCCGAGGTGGCCGAACTGCGGACAGATATCGGCCGGACCCTGGCGCACCACGTGTACGAGCCCGGTGTCGGTCCGATGTTCGACCTGGTGGTGACCCTTGGCCCCGAGGACACCGTGGTGCACTTCTCCGTCGACCTGCTCATCGCCGATTTCGTCGGCATCGCGGTGATCGTGCGCGATCTCGAACGCTGTCTGCGCGAGCCCGATATCGACTTGCCCCCTGTCGAATTCGGCTTCCGAGACTATGTGCTCAACCTCACCCGCGCCGCCCACGGTCCGGCCGAACGCGCCCGCCGCGATCGGGATCGGCAGTACTGGTTCTCCCGCCTGGACACCCTGCCGCCGGCGATCGGTATGCCGCTGCTCCCGGACGCGGACTCGGCGCCTGCCCGGTTCGCTCGCCGGTCCTTGCGACTGTCGACCGACGAATGGTCGGCATTCACCCGCGCCACTGCCGAGCACGGCGTGACCCCGACCGCAGCCCTGCTGACGGCGTTCGGTCGAGTACTCGGCCGCTATGGTGATCGCGACCATTTCCTGCTGACCATGACGACGATGAACCGCCGCCGGATCACCGCGGCCGTGGACGAACTCGTCGGCGATTTCACCGGTACCAGTCTGCTCGAGGTCGACGTCCGCGGCGAGGTGCCGTTCGCCGCGTTGGCCGCCCGCGTGGGGGAGCGGTTGTTCGACGATATGGACCATGCCCGGGTGAGCGGTGTGGAGGTCCTGCGCGAACTGGCCCGCCGGGACGACAACCGTGGCCAGCAATCACCGGTGGTGTTCACCTCCACCCTCGGCGCCGCTACTCGCGACGGCGGCGAGGCGCTGCTGGTGCCGGTCCCCGGACGTGGGCTCAGCCAGACCCCGCAGGTGCTGTTCGACTGTCAGGTCACCGAAACCGTCGCCGGCGTGGACGTGAACTGGGATACCCGTGCGGGAGCGATCCCGGATGCGGTGCTGGATCGCGCCTTCGCCGATTTCGACATGATTTTGCGCGTCCTGTCGACCGACACTGCCGCCTGGGAACGGCAACTGCTACCACCGGTACCGCCCCCGCCGACATCGGTCGGGCCCCTCTCGACCGATCTGCTGCACAGCGGTTTCCTCCGGAAGGCCGCCGAGCGGCCGGAGGCGGTCGCGATCCGCCGCGGCGACCGCGCGATCACCTACGCGGAACTGCTGGGAGCGGCCACGGCGGTCGCCGCGGAACTGAGCACAAGTGGTGTCGGTCCGCGCGAACTGGTCGGGGTGCGGCTGGAGGCCGGCCCCGAGCAGATCGCCGCCCTGTTCGGAACACTGTTGGCCGGCGCGGGCTATGTGCCGCTGGACGTTCGCTGGCCCGATGCCCGCGTCGCGCAGATCGTGCAGCAGTGCGGTTTGGCGGTGCGAATCGAACCCGACGGCGCGATCGCCGCCTTGCTGTCCGATCCCGCTACCTGGGCCCCGCGCACATCCGAAGTCGTCGCCGAGCAGGCGCGTCGCAAACAGGTCGGTCCGATGGACACGGCTTACGTGATCTTCACCTCGGGCACCACCGGAAGGCCGAAGGGGGTGGTGATATCGCATGCGGCGGCGGTCAATACGATTGACGACCTCGAGCAGCGGTTCGGCGTCACCGCCGCCGATGCGGTCCTGGCGGTTTCCCAGCACACCTTCGATCTGTCCGTCTACAACGTCTTCGGCCTGCTCGCCGCGGGCGGCTGCATCGTTGTCCCGGAGGGGGATGAGCGCGCCGATCCGCAGTCTTGGCTGGATGCCGTGACCACTAACGGCGTCACCGTGTGGAATTCGGTGCCCGCGCAGTTCCAGCTGCTACTGGACCACATGCGCGATCTGGACGGGGAGCGCGGATTGTCGAGTTTGCGCCTGATCATGCTGTCCGGTGACTGGATTCCCGTCGGACAACCGGTGGAGATCGCGGCGGCAGCGCCGAACGCGCGGGCCTACAGCCTAGGTGGCGCCACCGAGGCGGCCATCTGGTCGATCCTGCACCCCCTCGAGGCGAGAACCTATCTCCGGAGCGTGCCGTACGGCACGGCGATGCGGAATCAGAGTGTCCGGGTGCTGACGCATCGCGGTGAGCTCGCCGCGCCCTGGCAGATCGGTGAGATCACGATCGGGGGAGCGGGCTTGGCCGCAGGCTATCTCGGCGACTCCGAACGCACCGCCCAGGCGTTCATCACCCATCCGGTGAGCGCGGAGCGGCTGTATCGCACCGGCGACTACGGGCGCACCGACGAGGCCGGCGTCATCGAACTCGTGGGCCGCCGCGACAACCAGATCAAGATCCGTGGCCACCGAATCGAACTCGCCGATATCGAATCCGCCCTCGACCGGCTCGACGGTGTCGCGGCGGCGGTGGCCTGCGTGGTGGGCGACCGGCACCGCCCAACCCTCACCGCGGTAGTGACCCCCGCGCCGGCCGACGCCACCGAACTCGCGCGGCGGCGGGTGATCGCGGACGCGGTGGCGGAAACCGCCGCGGTCGCCCACCGGTCGCTCACCGCCGACCTGCCCACGGAGGGACTCGTCGCGTTCGCCGCCGCCGCGAAAACGGCCGCGCTGCACAGTATGACGGCCGCCCTGGCACCGGCCCTGCCACCTGGTCAGCGGTCGAGTTTCGACGAACTCGCCCGCGATCTGAAGGTGTCCGACAATCTGCACCGGCTGCTGCGCCGGTGGATCGCGGTACTCGTCGACGAAGGAATGGCCCGCCGCCGCGGCGACGGTATCGAACTGCTCGAACACCACGACCTGGACCGGTGTGTCGGCGAGTGGGCGCGAGTGCGGGAACTGGCGGCGGGTATCGGCTACGGCGACGAACTCATCGCCTACGTCGGCCGGTGTATCGCGGAACTGCCCCGCCTGCTCACCGGTGCTACCGATCCGCTGACCCTGCTGTTCCCCGCGGGCAGTACCGATATCGCTACCGCCGCGTACCGCGACAACCTGCTCAGTCGATACGCCAACGGCATGATGGTGGCGCAGATCGTCGAATACGCCCGTCATCATGTCGGCGATCAGCCCCTGCGCATCCTGGAAGTGGGCGCCGGGGTGGGTGGTACCAGCGCGGAGCTGGTGCCCGCGTTGCGTGGGCTCCCGGTGCGGTACACGTTCACCGATGTCTCGCAGTTCTTCCAGAAGGCCGGCCGCGAGCTGCTCGCGGACCACGATTTCGTCGATTACCGGTTGTTCGACCTGAACACCGATCCCGCCCGTCAGGGTCTGTTCGATTCCTCGTTCGACCTCATCGTCTGTGCGAATGTTCTGCACAACGCCGAACACATCGAGGAATGCCTTGCTCGGCTCGACCGGTTACTGCTGCCTGGCGGCGCACTGGTTTTCCTCGACTCCACCGGAGTCAACCATCCGCTGATGATCTCCATGGAATTCAAGGACGGCCTGGGCGGTCATCGTGACCTGCGCGCCGACGGCGACTCGCCCTTCCTCACCTTCGATCAGTGGGGGCAGGTGCTCGAGCGCTCCCCCTTCGGCGCGATCCATGCCTTCCCACCGCGCGGACACAGCCTCGAGCCCTTCGGACAACATGTGTTCTGGTGTGCGAAACAGGCGCCGGCGCGGGCACTTCGACCGGCTGGGCTGCTCACGGCCGTGCGGGAACTGCTGCCGTCCGCGATGGTGCCGCAGCAACTGCGCGTCGTTCCCGCCCTGCCGCTGACCGGCAACGGCAAGATCGATCGGGCGCGCGTTCGCGAGGATATGGAGCGTTTCGTCACCGCCGTCCGCGCCGACGCCGCCACGACGGCCGATGGCGGCGAACTCACCGGGGTGCAGACCCGGATCGCCGAGATCTGGGCTTCGGTACTCGGACTCACCGCTATCGGCGCGCTGTCGCCCCGCTCCGATTTCTTCGATCTCGGCGGCGATTCGCTGCTGCTCGCGCAGTGTATCGGCCGGATTCGGCAGGAGATCGAGAGCGCGGCCGACCGCACCTGGGACGAACTGCTCCGGGCCATGGTCACCGACCCGACCTTGGCCGGTGCCGAACGCGCCGTCTGTGGTTCGGACGGGCAGCGGGTAGGCGTAGAAAACGAGACAGCCGCGACCTCGGTATCGCCGCTGGTGCGAATCGGTGCCGGGGCGGTGACCGACGGAGCGAACCGTCCCATTGTCGTGTTGGTGCACGACGGCAGTGGCGGCCTGGCGCCGTACGCGGAACTGATCGACGCGCTGACGCGGCAGCACACGACACCCGACCTGTATGGCGTGCGGCGTATTCCTGGTGACGACTACGCGCGGATACCGCCGCAGGACCTGTTCACCACGCTCGCGGTCGGCTACGGGCGCGCGATCGCCGAGATCGCCCCCGCCCGTGTCCATCTCGTCGGCTACTGCATGGGCGCACTGCTGGCCACCGAGATCGCCAGATATCTCGAGGAAGCCGGCATCCCGGTGGGCGGAGTGACCGCCATCAGCTCCTACCGCGTTCCCGTCGAGATCGACGACGAGGATGTGCTCGACTACTGCTTCGCCCAGATCATGGGTGTGCGTGCCACCGAACTCGGGTTGGTATCCGCCGATGCCGACTTCGTCGACGCCTTCACTCGCGCCCGTGCCGACCATCCGCGGGTCATCCCGGCGGGGACATTGCGCCGGATCAGCCCAGCCCTGACCCGCGACCTGGCCACCGCACCGGAACCCGGGGTGCCGCGCTTGCGGTTACTGGCGGAATCCGGTGTCCTGGGCCGGGACTGGTCGGCGGAATCGCTCGCAGAACTGCGTTCGGTCTTCGCGCACAGTATCCGCGCCGTGGCGCGCGGAGCCCGCGAACCGTTCCTCGGTGATGTGCATTTCTTGCGGCAACGCGGCGATATCCACTTTCTGCCGACCCTCAAAGAGGATATGACCGACTTCTGGCGCGGGCACTGCCTTGGCGAACTCATCATCACCGATATCGACGGCAACCATTTCGACTGCCTCACCGGCGCGAACGCCGTCGCGGTGGCGCGGCTGCTCGACGCGTCCTGGCGGGAGGTGGCTGGCCGATGACCCGGGTATTGCTGTTGGGAGCCACGGGGGCGGTCGGGCGTGCCTGCTTTGCCGCGCTTGCCGCCGACTCGCGGTTGGCGATCACCGTGGCCGGACGTGATCCTCGGCGGCTGGCCGAGTTCTGCGCCGGAACCTCCGCACGACCCGCGTCGCAACAGATCGATCTCGCGGCCCTCGCCGCCGGCCACGACCCGGGCCTGACCGAACTCGTCCGGACCGCCGACGTGGTCGTCAACTGCGCGGGTCCCTCGCACCGCTACAGTGTCGCTCTCGCCGAAATCGCGCTGCGCGGCCACAGCGCCTACGTGGACCCCGGTGTGGACGAGTCGCAGCGGCAACTGTTGCGGCGTATCGCCCCTCCGGACGGTGTCGCGTTGGTTCAGGCCGGGGTCCAGCCGGGGCTGTCCGGGCTGGCGCTGCGCATCGTCGCCGATCGTCTCGGCGGACGAGCCGACGCCCTCATCGCCTGGTGTGGTGGACTGCAACCACTCACCCGGGCCGCGGTCCACGAATACCTCGACAGCATCACTGTCGGGAGCGGCGGAGTGTCCACGGTACGGCGAGCTGGTGGGCGTGTTCGGGTCCGGCCAGACGAGATGTCGCCCGCACCCGCGCCCTGGTTCCCGGATACGGCGCAATCGCACGTCCATCTGGACGTCGAAACCGAAGTCCTCGCCGATGCCGTGGGAGCCCACGACGTGGAATGGGTCAACATCACCGACGGCGAACGCACCGTTCGCGCCATCCAGGACCTTCAGGTGTCGGTGTCCGCAGCCCCGCCGTCCGACACCGCTGTCGACGCCGTGCTCGCGGCGGCGGAACTGGATCTGTTCGGCCGTGAACCCTATTTCACCCTGCTCGCCACCGCGCGGTCGAGTGGGAAGGCGGCGACCTTCCTGTTGCGTACTCGCGACAGCTATGCCGTCACCGGAGCCATCGCCGCCTGGGCGACCCGTGCGGTCACCACGTTGCCCGCCGGTATCCATCCGCTCCGGTCGATACCGGACCCGCGGGCCCTGTCGGACGACCTTGCCGGGCTCGCGCCGGGAACCGAGGTGCGTGTTATCGACGGTGCGGTGACCGGCCACCGAGACCTCGTCGAGGAGGGGGTGCTGTGACCACCGCTGTCCGCCCGCCGCGTTCGCCGATCGGCGCGGCGTCGTGTCCGGATATCGCGGTCCAGGAGCGTGATTGGTGACCGCGCCCAGTAGCCGCAAGCCGACCGCGGTCTTGGTCGGCGGCACTTTCGGTGCCGTCTACGCCGAGGCGTTGACATCCCTGAACTCGCCGGTCGAACTCGTCGGGATCTTGGGAACTGGCGCGGGTCCCGCGCGGGATTTGGCGCATCGGCTAGGACTGCCGCTATATACCGACCCGAACGCGCTGGGACCGGTCGATATCGCCCTGGTCGTCGTCCGGTCCGGGGTGGTGGGTGGCGCCGGTGCCCGGATCAGCGCGGAACTGCTCGAGCGCGGTATCCACGTCCTCCAGGAACAGCCGGTGCACGCCGATGAGATCGTGGAACTGCTCAGAGTCGCCGCTCAGCATGGAGTTCGCTACGGCGTCAACGATTTCTACAGCGCACTGGCGCCCGTGCGACGGTTCGTCGGGGCCGCGCAGTTGCTCGCCGCGCGCACACCGGTGCGCTATGTGCAGGCACGATCCGCGGTCCAGGTCGTCTACCCGTTGTTCACGATGCTCGCCGATCTGGTCCCCGCTCTCACACCCGCGCGGGTCGAGATATTGCCCCCCACCCCGGGCGCGTTCGACACCGGGCGGATAACTCTCGGCGATATCCCGGTGGATCTGCTGATCGACAACCAGTTGTGCCCGAGCGACCCGGACAACTACGTGCGGCTCATGCACGAGGTGACCGTAGGCACGGACGCCGGCGAACTGGTGCTCACCCACACCCACGGCCGCACTCACTGGCGGCGCCGGCAGACGGGCGCCGTGGCCGACCGGGCGATCGCGGAAACCGTTGGCGACGCCGACGAACCCACGACCGCGACCATCCGCGAGCGCATCTGGCCGGACGGGGTGCGTCGCGCGGTCGCCGATTTCGCCGGCACGATCGCGGCCGGCCGCAACCCCGTCTCGCATCGTTTCATCCGGGCCGTCCGGTTGTGGTCGGAGTTCACCGCAGCAGCCGGCCCGGCCACCCTGATCGAACCGATCGAACCGCCGCCGATCACCGCCGAGGAGTTGCTCACGCCATGACCGTTCAGATCGACACGCTCACCGAACGCTCCGCCGCCGTGGTGGTTGTGGTGTTCCCGCACGCGGGCGGTAGCCCTCGGTTCTTCGCGCCCTGGTCGTCGTCGCTGCCGGAGACCTTCGAACTGGTTGGGGTGACCTATCCCGGCCGCGATGCCCTGATCGACGTTCCCTCGGCCGCCGATATCCCGGCCTTGGCCGCGGACTGCGCGGCGGAACTCGCGCCGCTCGCCCGCTCGCGTCCGGTGCTGCTGTTCGGGCATTCCATGGGCGGCCACGTCGCCTTCGAAACCGCGCGGCGGTTGGAAGGCATCGGCTGTCCGGTCGCCGGACTGGTCGTCAGCGGTGCCGACGCGCCGTCTCGAAGAACCATCGAGCGGTGGCATCTGGCCTCGGATGTCGAGTTGGCCGACCATATCGGCGAGCTGGACCCGAAAATCCGGGCGGTACTGGCCGAACCGGCATTGGCACGGATGTTCCTGCCAACCATTCGCGCCGATTACCGGCTGGTGGAGACCTATCGGGCCGATCCGTGGGCGACGGTGTCCTGCCCGACTGTGGTCGTCTCCGGTGACAGCGACCCGGAAATCACCCCGGACGGTATAGCCCAGTGGATCGCGCACACCCCTGGCGGTTGCCTGTTCCGGTTCGCGCGTGGCGGACACTTCTCGCTGGCCACCGACCCCTCCGAGATATATCGGTGCCTGAACGAGGTGCTCGGCGCACGGGTGGGATGACGGTCCCGTGTCTGGATTCCGAACCGCGTGCTGACGTCAGGGGCGTGGTCGGCTACCATGCAATTGAAAATAGATTTCATTATCTTTCTGATCGGGATATCGACCTATCAGCCTGCGCTCGAAGGGTTTCCATGTCTGCACCTGTCACCGAGGCCGCTGCGCCGACCGAGGTGAGGCGGACGCCCTCGGTGTTCGCCGGCGCCCGTCTCACCCTGATCGGCTGTGCGGTGCTCACCGTCGTCTGCGCGGTCGCCGGAATGGCGCCGCTCATCGCCGTCGTCGAGATCACCCGCCGTATGTTGCGCGGCGACAACGACGTATGGCCGATCATCATCGTCGCTCTCATCGCGCTCGCGATACGGCAACTGGGCATATTCGGAGCCGGTGTGCTCACCCATCTCGCCGATATCGAGGTGTCGTTCGGTATCCGACGGCAGTTGCTCGGCAAACTCAGCCGGGTACCGCTGTCCTGGTTCACCGATCGCAACTCCGGCGTCGTCAAGAAGACGGTCGAGGACGACGTCGCCGCCCTACACCGGCTCATCGCCCATTCGATTGTGGAGATCACCGCCGCGGCGGTGCCACCGGTGGTCGCCGTCGGCTACCTGTTCTCCGTCGACTGGCGCATGGCACTGCTCACGCTACTGCCTGTAGTGGTGGGCCTGGCCGTCTACCAGTGGGCGATGTCCGACGCGGGCACGAAATATCCGGAGTATCTGCGCTGGCTGGAGCAGTTGAACGGCGCCGCAGTGGAATTCGTCAATGGGATCGGCGTGGTGAAGACGTTCGGCACCCCGGGCACCACCACCCTGCGATTTCGGGAGATCTCGCGCGATTTCGCGCAGTTCTTCCATGACTGGGTCAAATCCACGAGTGTCGCCGGGGTGATTGCCGAGATCATGGTGTCGCCGCCGAGCATGCTGGTGGTAGTCGCCGCCGGCGGAGGACTGCTCACCCTGGACGGGAGGTTGCCACTGCCGGATCTCATCGCGGTCCTGGTGTTCGCCACGGTCGTCACCGCCGGGGTCATGATCGTGATGATGTCCGCGAACCAGCTGGTCACCGCGTTGGACGTCGCGCGTGGTATCCGCGGACTGCTGTCCGCCCCGGAACTGACCGTCCCGGACGATCCGATCATGCCGGACCCGAACCACGACGGACCGGTGGTCCGACTCGACGGTGTGCGCTTCACCTACGGCGATACGACCGCACTCGACGGGATCGACCTCGAACTGCACGCCGGTACCGTGACCGCGCTGGTCGGCCCATCCGGATCCGGGAAATCCACCCTCGCCAAACTGCTGCCGCGCTTCGACGATCCGGTGGCGGGTTCGGTCGAACTGTACGGTGTGGACATCCGGCGGATGGCTCCCGCGCAGCTCTACCAACACGTCGCGTTCGTCTTCCAGGACGCGACCCTGCTGCGGACCAGCATCCGTGACAATATCCGGCTCGGTCGGCCCGACGCCGACGACGCCGCGGTGCGCGAGGCGGCCCGTAAGGCGCGGATCGCCGACTGGATCGAGGAACAACCCGGCGAATACGACGCCATCGTGGGGGCCGAGGTGCAGCCATCCGGGGGACAGCAGCAGCGCATCTGCATCGCCCGCGCAATCCTGGCCGACCGCCCGGTTCTCGTTCTGGACGAGGCCACCGCCGCCGCCGACCCGGAGAACGAGGCCTGGATCCAGGACGCCCTGAGCGAGGTGGCGCGCGACCGCACCGTTCTGGTGATCGCGCACCGGCTGGGCACGATCCGGGGGGCGGACCGGATCGTGGTCCTGGACGGGGGACGGATCGCCGACCAGGGCACACACGACGAACTACTCGCCCGCGACGGGCTCTACGCCCGCCTGTGGGAGTACGACCGGCGGGCACGCGACGGGGACACCATACAGAGGGGAACCGATTGATGAGCACGATGATCCGATACCTGCTCGACCTGCTCGATCCGCCCGGCCGCCGTCATCTGCGCACCATGCTGGTGTTGCTGGTCGGGCAGGGTGTCCTCCAGGGACTCGGGTTCCTGTTCGTGGCACCGCTCATCGCGGCGCTCGCGCAGACACCGATGGACCGGGACCAGGCGCTGCTATGGATCGGCGCACTCGCCGCCGCCGTTGTCGCACACCATGTGCTGCTGGCGTGGAGCACGTCGCTGGGCTACCGCATCGGCACCGATGTGCTCACCGGTTTTCACGGCCGCATCGGTAACCACCTGGCAGTTCTGCCAATCGGCTGGTTCCGTACCGACCGCACCGGTCCCGTCGCGCGATTGCTCAGCAAGAACACGGTCGATGTCGCCGACCTCCCCGCGCATCTGCTGCGCTACGTGGTGGTCGGCGTCGTCGCGCCGACCGTCATGATCGCCGGTAGTTATCTGCTCGATTGGCGGATCGGCCTGACCTTCACCGGGGGCGCGCTGCTGTGCGCGCTCGCGCTGCGACTGCTCATGGCCGTGATCGCCCGCAACGACGACGGGCACGAGCACGATATCGGCGTCTCCGCCTCCGGCATCGTGGAATTCGCACGGCAGCAGCCGATCCTGCGCGCCTACGGTGTCCTGGACCGCCCGGATCTCGGCACCCTGGGCGACGCCTTGGATCGGCAGCGGGAATCACAGTCCCGGCTCACCATCGGCGGCGCCTGGGGGCTGATGCTGTTCTACGGCGCCGTGCAGCTGGTGATGACCGCCGTTATCGCGTTGACCGTGGCGTTCGCGGTGGACGGCAGCCTTGCCGTGGCGTCCATGGTCGGTCTGCTGATCATCACCCTGCGCATGCTCGATCCGCTGGCTCAGTTGGGTGATCTCGCCGGACACGTCCAAGTGAATGCCGACGCCATTCGCCGGGTACGTGCCCTGCTCGCCGAACCGCGGCTGCCCGAACCCGCGCAGCCGGTCGAGCCGTCCGGATACGATATCGACCTGCGCGGGGTGCGATTCGGCTACGACGACCGAATCGTCCTCGACGGTATCGATGCCCGGCTGCCACAGGGCACGCTCGCCGCGATCGTCGGTCCGTCCGGCGCCGGGAAGAGCACCCTGCTGAAACTGATCGGACGTTTCTTCGACACCGACGACGGCACGGTCCGGATCGGCGGTTGCGATATCCGTGATCTGGGCAGCGCCGCGGTGGCCCGGATGACCGCGCAGGTCTTCCAGGAGGTGTACCTGTTCGAGGGCACCATCGCCGAGAACCTGCGGATGGCCGATCCCGACGCCACCGATGCGGACCTGGCTCGCGTGGCGCGCATCGCCCGCCTGGAGGAGGTGATCGAAAGGCTCCCCGACGGCTGGAACACCCGGGTCGGCGAGGCCGGATCCACCCTGTCCGGTGGTGAGAAGCAACGGGTGTCCATCGCCCGAGCCTTGCTGAAGGACGCTCCGATCGTCCTGTTCGACGAGGCCACCGCGGCATTGGACGCCGTCAACGAGGCCGCGGTCGCCGATGCCATCGCCGAATTGGCGCGCGACCGCACCGTCGTGGTGGTGGCTCACCGCATGTCCACGGTGACGGCGGCCGACCAGATCCTGGTGCTCGATGACGGCCGGATCACCGAACGCGGAACCCACGGCGAACTGCTCGCCCACGGCGGAACCTACGCCCGGTTCTGGCACGAACGCCGCCGGGCCCGCGGCTGGCAGCTGCGCGGTGACGTACCGGCAGGCGCCTCATGACTCTCGACCGCCCACCGCGGGAACCCTTCTTCGCCGGACGCCGAATCGATATCCGGATGAGCGCCCAGGATCTCATCACGATCGGGGTCTTCGCCGCCCTCTATGTCGTGATCGTGTTCGCGATCAATATGCTCGGCTTCCTCAATCCCGCGATCATGCTGGTCGCGCTGGCCGCTGGGATCGTCGCCGGCGGTGTGCCCTTCATGCTGTTTCTCACGCGGGTCCGGCACCCGGGCATGGTTCTCCTCTTCGCGGCGATCACCTCCGGGCTGATGACCCTCACCGGCCATCCGCCGATCGGTCTCCCGCTCACCCTGCTGTGCGCGCTGTTCGCCGAGAGCGCGCTGTGGATCGGCGAATACCGTTCCCCCCGGATGAGCGTGCTCGCCTACACGGCCTACTCGCTGTGGTATTGCACCCCGTTGCTGCCCATCTTCTACGCCCGCGACGAGTATTTCGCCGACCCGGCCATGCAGCAGATGGGCAGCGGCTACATCGAACAGATGAAGGACCTCCTGTCGCCGCCGGTACTGGCCGGGTTCAGCGCTTCCACCGTCTTGTTCGGTCTGCTCGGGGGACTGCTGGGATTACGGATGCTGCGAAAGCATTTCGAGAAGGCCGGGCTGGCGTGACCGGATCCGACATCACCGACGAGGCAGCGGTCGCCGCGGCGGCCATGACGGAGCAAGCGATCGTGCAAGCCCACACGGACCCTCGGAATGCGGTTCTCGATCCACGCACGAAGATCGGCATCGTCCTCGTCACGTCGGTGGTGGTCATGGCGCCGGGCGGCGCGAAATTCGTACCGGCCGCCCTGATCTTGGCGGTGGTGCTCACCCTCGCCGAACGGGCCTGGCCGCGGGCGGCCGGGCTGCTCGCGGCGGCCGCGGTCGCCGCGTCCTTCGCCTACCTGCTGCCGCGGACGGTGGTGCATCCGCTGACCGGCGTCCTCGGCGTGCTCGCCGCCTATCTGCTGCGGCTCGTCGTGATCGCGGGTGTGGCCATGTATCTGGTGCGCACCACCACACCGAGTGAGTTCACCGCCGCATTGCGCGTGGCCCGGGTACCTCGGGGCATCACGGTATCGGGCGCGGTGATGCTGCGTTTCATTCCGACCATGATCGCCGAGGCTCGCGCGGTGCGCGACGCTATGCGACTGCGCGGTCTCGGCATGCTCGGCAACCCCGTCCGAGGTCTCGAGTACTTCACCGTGCCGCTCATCGCGTCGAGTCTGCGTGCGTCCGAGGACCTTTCGGCTTCGGCGCTATTGCGCGGTCTGGGCTCTCGTACCCCGCCGACGTGCATGCGCCCGCCGCGGTTCGGGATCGGCGACGTCATGGTCGGGCTGTTCGTCGCGCTCCTGGCCGGAGGCACGCTGCTGTGGTAGCCGAACCGATGATCGAGATCGCCGACGTGACCTGGCGTTACGCTGGTGCCGACACCCCGACACTGGCCGGCCTGAACCTGCGGATCGAGCAGGGCGAAACCGTGGTGCTGTGCGGGGCGAGCGGGTCGGGGAAGAGCACCGCGCTCCGACTCGTGAACGGACTCATCCCGCACTTCCACCGCGGAACCCTCGAGGGCATCGTTCGTCTCGACGGCGAACCGATCGCCGAGCAGCGCCTGGACGTCATCGGCCGACAGACCGGAACCGTCCTGCAACACCCACGTCGCCAGTTCTTCACCGATAGCGTCGACACCGAATTGGCCTTCGCCTCGGAGAATTTCGGTGCGCCGCCCCAGTTGATCCGGGCACGCGTCGCCGCCGCTCGCACCGAGCATCGACTGACCGATCTCACCGGCCGTCGACTGTTCGAACTCTCCGGCGGCCAACAGCAGCAGGTCGCCTTCGCTGCCGCCACTGTTCACCGGCCCGCGGTTGTGGTCCTGGACGAACCCACCGCGAACCTGTCCGCCGCGGCCGTCGAACAGTTCATCGCCCGAATCGCCGAACTCCGAGCCGCTGGCGTCACCCTGGTGATCGCCGAGCATCGGCTTCATCGGCTCGCCGATCAGGCGGATCGCATAATATTGCTGCGGGACGGCCGCGTCACGACGGAGTGGTCCGGCGCGGACTTCGCGCGCCTGCCCGAAAAAGTATGGACAGCGGAGGGATTGCGCCGCGACCTGCCCGCGACCCGCGTACTGCCACGGGTATTCGGCCACGGACCCAGTGTCGAACCGGCGCGACGGTCGCCGCGACAAAAGAATCCAGCGGGCGGCTCCGAGCCGTCTCGTGGCCTGACGCTGCACGAGATTCGGTGCACTCGCAAGGGTCGCCCGGTACTCGATATCGCTGACGCACACTTCCCGGCAGCAACCGTCACCGCGGTCACCGGACCGAACGGGGCGGGCAAGTCCACGCTGGCCCATGTGCTCACTGGATTACAGCGCCATAGCGGCGTGATCACCCTGGACGGCCGCCGGCTGAGCCGGCGTCGTCGACTCGCCGATGCCGCGCTCGTCATGCAGGACGTCCAACGTCAACTGTTCGCCGACAGCGTCGCCGCGGAACTGCGTCTCTGGACCGACGAATCCGCGGCCGGCCGAACGGATCCGAGCGGCGCGCCGAGCGAGTCCACGAGTCATCCACTGCTCCGAGCGCTCGGTTTGGCGGGACTCGACGACCGCCATCCTCTCGCCCTGTCCGGCGGACAACAGCAGCGTCTTGTGGTCGCGGGAACCCGGCTGATCGGGCGCCGGATCGTGGTGTTCGACGAGCCCAGTTCCGGTGTCGACGCCCGCCATCTGGCCTCGATCACCGACGTCCTACGCGGCCTCGCGACTGATGGAGCCGTCGTCATATTGATCAGCCACGATGACGAACTCGTCACTCGAGCCGCCGATCTGGAACTCCGGTTGCGCTCGTTGCCAGACCCGGTCGGCACAGAACAACCTCGGGGATAGGGCGACCCACGCCGACTGCGGGGCTGGGGTGGCGGGTTGTCCCTGGAAGGAATCGAAATTGTCACTGCGGACAAGTGAGAACGATCGGTGGCGACAAACTCGGCGAGGTCCGCATCCACCGATTGGCCCGACGTGTCGGGGGCGAAACCTGAAATCGGCTACCTCGAAGGCCGATCCGGGTGTGCCCTGGCCGGCTCGCGGCACGGCGAGGCCCCCGGACGCCGCGGACCCGATTCCGGCCGCGCACGTCGTCGCGGCAGGTCAGGCGTTCGGTGTGTCGGCGACTGCCTCGGTGTACCGGCGGGCGAGGGTACGGATGTGCGTGAGCAGTTCTGGCGGACTGTCGACGCGAAAGTCCATCATCAGCATGGACAGGTAGATCGCGACCGTTTCCAGTGCGTCCGCGCCGGTGTGCAGGACACAGGTGTCGGCGTCCACGGTCTCCACCACGCCGACAGCGGGGTTGATGCGTGCGATCACGGTCTCGGCCGGGGCGAGCACGGTGATCCGCGCATGCACCCGCCAGCCGGTGATGGCGATGTGGCGCATGACGAACGCGACGAGGTCGTCGTCGGGAAGCGCGCGTGCGGCGAAGCGATGGTCGCCCGGCTCGGCTCGGTGGATCCGGGCAACGGGAATCGCATGCCAAGAATGGTCCCCGAGGCTGTAGGCGACCAGGTACCAGCGGCGCTGCCAGTTGATCAGGCGATACGGTTCGACCTCCGATCCGGGATGGCGCCGGGCGTTCTCCTCGATGCGGACCGTCGCGCCGTCTCGGATGGCGCCGGCCAGAGTGGTCAGGACCGCGGCGGGCACCGGGGTGTCGGGCTCGCGGGAGCCGGTGGTCGCCGGGCCGATCGCGGTCGCCGCACGTAGCGCGGACACCTTGCGTTGCAGGCGTTTCGGCAGAATCTGATCCAGTTTGGCGAGCGCCCTGCTGGCGTGGTCGGCGATGTCCGCGATGCCGGTGGAGCCGTCTTCGGCCACGCCGATCGCCACCGCGACCGCCACCGCTTCATCGTCGTCCAGCAACAACGGCGGCATGGTCGTGCCGCGGCCGAGCCGGTAACCGCCGAGCGCGCCGCGCTGTGCGTGGACGGGGTAGCCCAGCTCGCGCAGCCGCTGGATGTCGTTGCGCAGCGTGCGGTCGGTCACGCCCAAGCGCTCGGCCAGCTCGCGGCCGGTGCGCTCGCGGCCCTGGAGCAGGGCCAGCAACCGAAGGACACGCGTGGTGGTAGGAGCCACTATTCACCTCGATAAATTAGGAAAATAACTAGCCTAATGGCCGCATAGGCTGGATGTCAGCAGCACCGACAACCCGAAAGGTCTGACATGAACGCCGCAGTCGCCACCACCTCCGTTGTTTCCTTGCGCCCTGTCTGGCGGGACGTTCTCGACGCCGCCTACCGCGCCTTGGACAGCGTCGTCGCGGGCATCGCGGACGAGCAGTGGCACGCGCCGACACCGTGTTCGGAATGGGATGTGACACAGGTGGTTCAGCACGCCGCCGGCGATCAGCTGGCGTACGCCGAGTCACTCGGCATCGGTGAAGGTCCCGCCTACAACCCGTTCGCGCCGTCCGGCACGGTCGACGGGTGCCCGGTGCAGTTGGTCCGCGCAGCGATCGAACGGGCCGCTGTCGCCTGGGCCACGGTCGCGGACGACACCGAGACCGTGCCGACGCCGCTGCCGCACGGCGCCCTCGCCACGCCGGTCGCCGCTGTCATGTGCGCGCTGGACGCCGCGGTACATGCCTGGGACATCGCCATCGCGACCGGCCAGTCCTCGCCGCTGACCGACGACCTCGCTGTCCATTTGCTGACCGCCGCCCGCACCACACACCCGGCTCCTGGCAGTGGCGCGCGAGTCGAAATCATCGAGCCTCTGCGTCAGTGGGGCGCTTACGCCCCGATTGTGGACGGTTCGGCCGTGGGTACCGCGGTCGCCGAACTCTTGCGCTACCTGGGCCGTAACGCGGGAGCCTGACCGCCGCGGCCGGACGCGGCGCCGCGTCCGGCGAAGCCTCCTTGCGAGCGTCACAGCATTTCGGTCAGCCCGACGGCGTTCATCCAGCGGCGGCCGCCCGGTCGCCAACGAGTCGATGCTGGTTCACCGCTCGAGCCGGGTATACAGGGCGCGGCGCGCGAGTCGCCGAACGGTGTTGCCGGAAGACACGATCGGGCAGGGGAGTGCGGGGCGCCGATTCAGCGCGCGGTCACGAAACCTTCGGCAACCATCCAGTCTCGTGCCACGTCGGCGGGCTCGCGTCCGTCCACGTCGACCTGCCGATTGAGTTCGGTGATGGTGTCGTTGGTGAGGCGTCTGGAGATCGGCGACATGACGGTGGCGACCTGTGGATGTTCGTCGGCGAAGTCCGCGCGCATGACCAGGGCGGCGTTGTATTTCGGAAAGAAGCCGCGGTCGTCCTGGAGCAGAACGAGATTCAGGGCGGGGAGACGGCCGTCGGTCGCGGCGACGGAGCCGAAACGGCACTGCTTGCTGTCGGCGGTGGCCTGGTAGACCACGGCGTCTTGAACGATCTGTTTGCGCACCGCGGTAGTGTCGATCGCGTATCTGCGGGCAAGGCCGGGGAATCCGTCCGGTCGGGCATTGAATTCGGTGCCCACGCACAGGGCGGCCGCGGCCGGGTCCGAGCCGACCAGCGCGGCGAAGTCCGACAACGTGCGTACTCCGGTCTCCCGCGCGGTCCGGGCGCTCATGACCAGCGCGTAGGTATTGTTCATCGGCGCCATGGCCGTCCACGCCATGCCGTGCTCGGTGCGGTCGGCGTCGCGGACCGCCTCGAACTGGCCGATCTCGTCCGGCGCCGCCGTCTCGTTGCCGAGGTAGTTGATCCAGCCGGTTCCGGTGTAGTCGTAGGCGACATCGATCTGCCCGTGCAACTGGGCGTCGCGCACACTGTTGGACCCTTGGATATTCGTCATGTCGCGAACATCGGCGCCCGCCGCCGACAAGGCGAACTCGATGAGGTATCCGAGGATGTTCTGCTCGGTGAAATCCTTGGAACCCACGGTGATCCGCACACCCTCGAGTTCGGGGACCCGTTGAATGCCGGCTGGGCCGACTCGCAACGGCACCACACCGCCGGATTGCAACCCGCACGCGGCGACCAGTGTCAGACCGAGCACAAGCGCGCATGCGCGCCAGGCCAGGCTCATGTCAACCCCCTCGGCCCGAGGAATTCCTCGGCTAGCGCGCCGAGCCAGTCGACCAGCAGTGCCAGCGATACCGCGAGCACCGCACCGACCACCAGGGTGACGTTGTCACGCAGCTTGTATCCGGTATCGATCAGAATGCCGAGGCCACCCGCGCTCACCAGGAACGACAGCGTCGCTGTGCCGACCGCGAGCACCAGGGAGGTGCGTAGTCCGGCCAAGATGTATGGCACGGCGAGCGGGAATTCGATGCGACGCAGGACCATGAACGTGGACATCCCTTGGCCGCGCCCAGCGTCGATCAGGCTCCGATCCACCTGCTGGTAGCCGAGAATCGTGTTGCGCAGCACCGGAAGCAGCGAATAGAACGCGATCGGCGCGACGCCGATCCAGAAGCCGGTGGTGCGGATCGCGAGGTAGCACAGCACGATCAGACCGATAGCGGGCGCGGCCGCGCCGATATTGGCGATGCCGACGAAAATCGGTGCCAAACGGCCGAATCCGGGCCTGGTGACCAGGGTGGCGAGCGGGACGGCCACCGCGACGACGATCAGTACCACCGTCGCGGTGATCAGTACATGCTGCCAGGTGAGGGTCGCGATCGTGCGCGTGTTCAGCCCGGCCCGCTGTGTGGTTGTGAGGTCGCGGGCGAACCCCCACGTCAGCACGCCCGCAGTGAGTGCCAGAACGAGCGCGGGCTGGGCGAACAGGCGGATGCGGTCGGCTCTGCGCTGGGTAGCGGGCGACGTCGCGCCGCTGGTGGCCGTCATGGTAGTTCCGCTGGTGCGGCACTGTCGGATCCGTGCTCCGCGCGCATCGCCGACAAGTGCCGGACGAGGGTGTCGATCGTGATCAGCCCCACATACTCGCCACGCGTTCCGGTGACCACGGCGGTCGCCGTCTGGTGGGTGAGCAGTGCTTCGAGCGCGTCTTGCAGGGTCGACTTCAGCGACAGTATCTCGCCGATCGGCGTTCCGGTGCCGCGCAACGCGTCAGCGTGCGCCAGCTGCTGTGCCGACACCCAGCGCAGCGGCCGCCGATGGCCGTCGAGGACCAGCGCCCACGGCCAGTCCTTCCCGGTCAGCGCGTTTCGTAAATCCTCGACCGGGTCCTGCTCGAGTGCGGTGGGGCAGCGGCCGAGTTCGACATCACCGACCCTGGTCAGCGTCAGTTGCTTGAGTGAGGCATCCGCGCCGACGAAGCCGGCGACCGTCTCGTCGGCGGGATCGGCCAGGATCGTGGCAGGTGTGTCGTATTGCAGGATCCGGGATTGGTTGCCCAGCACGGCGATGCGATCGCCGAGCTTGACCGCCTCGGTGAAATCGTGGGTCACGAACACGATGGTCTTGCCCAGGTCGGCTTGCAGACGCAGCAATTCATCTTGCAGCAGGCCACGGGTGATCGGGTCGACCGCGCCGAACGGCTCGTCCATCAGCAGCACGGGCGGATCGGCTGCCAGTGCCCGCGCCACCCCGACCCGCTGCTGCTGACCACCCGAGAGTTGGCGCGGGTAACGGTCGCGGTAGCTGGCCGGGTCGAGGCCGACCAGTTCGAGCATTTCGTCGACCCGCGTGTCGATGCGCTTGCGGTGCCAACCGACCAGACCGGGCACGGTCGCGATGTTCTTCGCGACCGTCATATGAGGGAACAGTCCAGCCTGTTGGATCGAATAGCCGATTCCGCGTCGTAGCCGATCGGGATTCATCGAGGCGGCGTCCCGCCCGTCGATCGTAATGGCGCCCGAGGTGGGTTCGATCAGCCGGTTTATCATCCGCATGGTGGTCGTTTTGCCGCAGCCGGACGGCCCGACCAAGACAACGATCTCACCGGCGGGAATGGTCAGCGAGACGCTGTCCACCGCGGGGTCATGGTGGCCGGGGTAGCGTTTGGTGACCGAGTCGAGCACGATCTCGACGCCGGACACGCCCGATTCGGTGGTGCCGGTCCGGGTTTCGATGTCACTCACGCCAGTCCCCTCGAAGTGGTGAGTTGTCCGAGCAGGACGTAGATCCCGTCGAGAACAAGTGCGAGCACGACGATGAGGACCGTGCCGATCAGGGCCTGCGGCATCGCGTTCGGGCTGCCGAGCCGTGCGAGTCCGGAGAAAATCAGATTGCCGAGGCCGGGACCTTTGGCATACGCGGCGATAGCGAGGATGCCCATGATCATCTGCGTGCTCACCCGCATTCCGGCCAAGATCGAGGGCCAGGCGAGCGGAAGCTCGATGTGTGTCAGCACGCGCAGCCGATTCATCCCTACCCCGCGAGCCGCGTCGGTCACGGCGGGATTCACCGAGGCCAGTCCGATGATGGTGTTGCGCATGATCGGAAGCAGCGCGTAGACCACCAGGGCGGTGATGGTCGACGCGACGCCGAGGCCGAGCACCGGGATCAGCAGTCCGAGCAGCGCGAACGAAGGAACGGTGAGCACCGCGCTGGCCAGCGCGGTGGCGATCGAGGAACCGAGCGGGCTGCGATACACCAGGATTCCGATCAGCACCGACACCACCGCGGCGACCACGATCGATTGCACCACTGCCGAGACGTGCAGCGCGGAGTCGACAAGCAGTTGGTGGCGCCGGTGCACGACGAACATCCACAGCGTGTCCAGAGCCGTACCTCCCCGCTGGGTTCTTGCGGAGACCGTAGCGGTTTCCGTGCGACCGGACGCTATCCCGGCTCGTAGGGGTTGCCCCGTGAACGGGGGATCGAAACCACGGTTCGGTGGGGAACTGTTGCGGCCGTGCGATCGTCGAACTCATGCGGGCCGGCGGGCTGGCGCTGCGAGGCCGTGACCACGATGACCCCGCAACTTCGGCTGTGAGCGGGCACGGACGAGGTGAGCGGGTTCGGTGAGCAAACTCGGCGAGGTCCGCATCCCCCGATTCGCCCGACGTGTCGGGTGCGGTCGAAATCGGGTGATCCGTGACAAGCGTCGCCGGTGCCGGCACGGATCATTCCGATACGGGCGTGAAACTGGTGCTGGATGGTCCTACGATGAACTCGGCGGCGCCCGGCAGCGCCGTCGCCGATCCCCGGCCCTGCTTCCCCCTCATCAGCAGGTCGGGGATCTCGGCTCTTGGCGTGTGCGGTTTCGACGCACTATTTCTCGCGTACGGTGTCGGTTGTCCATCGAGAGGTGAGGGTTTCGGAATACTGATGCAGCCGACCGACGAACGCAGCGGTGCGCCGGCCTGGATCGACTATGCCGAGTTCGGCCGGCGTTTCGTCACGCACGCCGTGACCGCGGCCCGGATCGAGGCAGCGGTGTCGGGCATGGCAGGTCGGGGCATCACTATCGGCCCGGTCTCGATCGGCCCGGCCGGACTCGCCGGTTTCGTCGCCGAGGGCAAGGTTGGTACTCCCGTCGTTCTGCACAGCGGTCCGCGGATTACGTTCGAGGTCACCGTTCCGGTCTCGCTCATGCTGAAGGTGCTACTCGGTGGCAGGAAGTTGCGACTGGAAGCCAGGGTCGAGATCGATGTGACGCTGCATGCCCGCACCGCGGATCCACTGCTCATCGTCATCGATATCCCGCCGATCACCCAGCGTGATATCAGCTTCGTGCTGCGCGCCCAAGCGGTGGAATCGGCGTGGGAGTGGCTGCTCGACCCGATCGCGGGAGTAGTGCAGCGCGAGGTCGCCGCCAGGGTGAACGCCATGCTGGCCGATCCGCAGACCCGTCGCGGCCTGGTGTTCGATATGGAGGCGATGGTCGGCGGCACCCGTTCGGGTCATCGGGACAAGACCACGTTCGACTGGATCGACTACGACGAGTTCGGGCGCCGGTTCTTCGCCCGTGTCGTCACGCGGGACCGCGTGTTCGACGTCGTGGAACGGTTGGCGGGCAGGCCGATCGAGGTCGGGCCGTTACGGGTTGGTCCGCGCAACGCCGCGTCGGTGTCGGTCCGCGGATCGGTGCGAGTGCCGCGGCTGGTGGACCGATCGGCTGAGCCGGTTGCGTTCGACCTGACGCTCCCGGTGAGTCTGGATATCACCGTCGAGGTGTTGCAGGCCAACCGCTACCGCGCCGACGTGGAGGTACCACTGGTGCTGACCGCGCGGGCGGCCGACCCGCTGTTGCTGGTGATCGACGTCCCGCCGCCCGACCTCGACGACATTCAGCTGGAGTTCATTGCGCACGGTATGCGCGCCGCTACCCTCGGTGTATTCGCCGGCATCAAAAAGCACATCGTCGCCCAGGTCGCCAGGGTCGTCGGCCGTGAACTGGCCGACCCTTCCAGTCGAACCATCGACGTCGCCGCCCGCATTGATGGTGCGGCCTGAAAATCGTCGCATGGCTTGCTCGTGTGGCAAATGTGAAGTATGTGCCCTGTGGGTCTAGCGGTTCCAATGTGAATGTGGTGAAATAAGTTCACGTTCGAGGCTCCCGGCGCGCGTTGGATAGGGGAAGGCGCGCCGGGCACTGTGCCATCCATGTCGGGTTGCGCGAAGGAGTCCACGATGCGTTCCAGCTCGGTATCCCGGCGCGAACTGTTCGCCTATGCGGCCGCGGTGGCATCGGTCGGCGTGACCGCCTCGGCGGCTCCCGCCATGGCCACCACGCCCGCACTCGGCACGCTGATCGACTACGCCGGCGGCATTCCCTCGGCCGCGGCGATCAGGGACGCGGGCCACCTCGGCGTCATCCGGTACGTCTCCGATCGCAGGCCAGGCGCGGAGTGGATGGAAGGCAAGCCGCTGCGCGCCGCGGAAGTCGAGCAGTTGAGAGCGGCCGGCCTGCGGATCGTCTCCTGCTACCAGTTCGGCAAAGGACAGACCGCCGACTGGCGCGGCGGCCTGGAGGCGGGAAAGCGGCATGCCGAGCGCGGGCTCGAGCTGCACCGCGCGGCGGCCGGCCCGGACAACGTGCCGATCTACGCGTCCATCGACGACAACCCGTCCCCCATCGATTTCGCCACCATGATCGCGCCGTACCTGCTCGGCTGGCAGTCCGTTCTCGGCAAGGAGAACACCGGCGTCTACGCGAACGCGCCCACCATCGAGTCGGCCGCCATCGCGGGATTGTGCTCCTGGTATTGGCAGCACGATTGGGGCACGCCGAAGGGTTTCGTGCACCCCGCCGCGCACCTGCACCAATTCGAGATCGACAAGCGATCCATCGACGGGGTGGGTATAGACCTGAACAACGTGCTGGCCCCCGAGTACGGGCAGTGGTGAGGCTGCGCGAGCGTGGCAGGGGGATCGGCCGGCCGCGCGGCGGTACACCTAGGTCTGGGAGTGGCTCAGTGGTGTGACACGCAGGTCGGGCTCGGCATCAGGGACGACCCGCAGCGTCGGACGGCTGTCGGGCGCCTCGTGGTTGCCGAGCCAGGAGAACAGCGACCATTGGGACAGGCCGGAGAACGCCGAACCGAGGCTGGTGAACGAGAACGAGGAGATCGCCGACCCGAATGACCCGACCGACCCGATCGACAACACCGAGCCGACGCTGCCGATGGACAGGATCGAGTAGGCCGAGCCGATCGACAGGATCGAACCTTCCGAACGGATCGACAGAATCGAGCGGCGCGAGCGCCTGCTCCGAATCGCGTGAACCGGCCGGGTCGAACGATCGATGGGAGCCATGGTCAGGGATTACCACAGTCGTGGCGGCTCATGCGTGATGGTCGCCGACTTTCCGTGTTGTCCGGAAGATCGTTCCGATACGACGACGGGCGGCGCCTCCGGTGGAGACGCCGCCCGTAGTCGAAAGATCAAGCGACGGTGAAGAATCCGAGCGTCGGCAGGAATGAGCAGGTCCGCGCCTCGGCGTCGTCCGCCTTGGTGGTCAGTGAGCCGGCGACGACCGCGACTACGCGGCCCGAGCCGGTATCGGCGATCGCGGACAGCGTGGCCGGGCCGCCCGGATTGATCTTGGCCTCGTCGGTCAACGGCAGGACACCGGACTGACGGGTATCCAAGTTCAGCCACTGCACCGTCATCGGCGGGTTCTGCACCGGGGTCGGCGACTTGGTGCCGAGCGCGGTGAACACGAAACCGGTCTGTCCAGCCTTCGGTCCCGGCGGCGGCAGCGTGGCGGGGCCGGGCACGGCCAGCGCGGTACCGATCGAGTCGGCGGTCGGGCCGATGCAGCCCTTGCCGACGGTCGGGTACAGGAACTGCGCGATCGCGGGCCCGTCCTTCGGTACCTCGGGGCCCCCGCCGCCGCTGCCGTCGAGGAAGGTGATGATCGATTCCAGCGTCGACTTGATCTGGGGCGGCAGGTTGAGCAGATTCAGCAACTTGCGCGCCTGGTCCAGAATCGCCGACTGCGGACCCGCGACATCGGCCGGACCGGCGATGGATCCGACGATGGCCGGGGCGAGTGCCGCCAGCGTATCCACCGGAACACCCTCAGGGACCATCGGAACGCCCTGTGTGGTCGCCGTAGTGGCCGCGGGCGCAGGGGCCGCGACCGCCGTCGTCGGCACGGCGAGCGTGGCGCTCGCCGCGATGGCGAGCGCGGACAATGCGATCCGCGATCCTCGGGTGCGAAGCACTGGTCTGGCCGTCCTTACCTCGGGTACATCTGGGGCCGATGCCAAAAGCCATCGTTTCGGGGTCACTCTAGGGACATCACGGCAATGTGTACAGCCGGGTGCCCGAAAGGCGCTGTGGACGATCAGTGTTATCAGACGGTAACGCGTGCCTGGTGCTGCTGGTGTGAACAGTGATGCAAACGTTATCAGCGGTTCGAGGGTGGAACAGGCACGATCCGCGCTGCGGTTAATCTAATCCTGCCGTCCGCCCCGTCGTCGGATTTACGGAACTCCGGGCGTGCCGAACCGACCTTCCGCACCCGAGCCGAAAGCCAGCGATTTGAATCGTCACCTCCGATGGGCTGTGTCGGTGCTCGGTCTTTCTGTGCTGGCCCGATTGCTCTGGATGTTGCTGTCGACGAACGGCATGAACCTCGTCGACCTCCACGTCTACGTCGGTGGATCGGCCGCGCTGCTGACCGATCACCTCTACGACTTCACCTATGCGGAGAAGACTCCGGACTTCCCGCTGCCGTTCACCTATCCGCCGTTCGCGGCGTTGGTGTTCTTCCCGCTGCACTACCTGCCGTTCACCGTGGTCGCGGTGGTCTGGTTACTCGCCATCGCCGCGGCGCTGTATGTCGTGGTGTACATCAGTTTCGAGCTCATGCTCGGCGCGCAGGCCCTGCGCGCACCACAGTGGCGGGTGGCGACGGTCGGCTGGACCGCGGTGGGACTGTGGCTGGAACCGGTCCGGACCACGATCGATTACGGCCAGGTCAATGTGTTCCTGGTGCTCGGCGGAATGCTCGCGGTACGAAGTTCGCGCTGGTGGATCTCCGGCGGGCTGGTCGGCGTCGTCGCGGGGATCAAGCTGACGCCCGCGATCACCGGTCTGTATTTCGTCGCGCGGCGACGCTGGCTGACGGTGGTGTGGTCGGCGCTGGTGTTCGGTGCGACCGTAGGGCTGAGTTTCCTGATCGCGCCGGAGGAAGCGCGGCGCTACTTCGGCACGCTCCTGGGGGACGCGGACCGGATCGGGCCGGTGGGTTCGGTGTGGAATCAGTCGTTGCGTGGCGCGCTGAGCCGAATCCTCGGCCACGACGTGGAATCCGGCCCTTGGTGGATCGTGGCGGTGCTCGTGATCGCGGTGCTCGCGTTCCTGGCCTGGCGCGCGCTCGGTCCCGACGACCTGCTCGGGACGCTGATCATCGTGCAGTTGTTCGGGCTGATGGTCTCGCCGATCTCGTGGTCGCACCACTGGGTGTGGCTGTTGCCCACGGTGCTGTGGCTGGTCTACGGACCACTGAGTCCAGCGGCGGGCGCGCGGATCTTGGCGGGATATTGGCTGGCGACCATGCTCGTCGGCGTGCCGTGGGTGCTGTCGTTCTTTCAGGATTCGATCTGGACCATCTCACGCCCCGGCGTGCTGGCCTGGCTCGGCGCCGTCGATGTGCTCGGCGTCGTGGTTTTCTACGGGTGGGTGATCAGGGCGGGGCGTCGGCGTGTGCAGTCCGGCGCGCCCGAGGGAGTCGTGGTGACTTCCGAGGGTCCAACGCACGCCGGATAGGTGCAGCTCAGGCTGGCTGCGCCGCGAGACGATCGATTTCGTGAGCCAGTGCGACGTCCTTGGCGGTGAGCCCGCCCGCCGAGTGGGTGGACAACGTGAAGGTGACCTTGCGCCAACGGATATCGATGTCCGGGTGGTGGTCGGCAGCCTCGGCGACCTCGGCGACCTGCCGCACCAGTTCGATGCCCGCGGGGAAGGTGGCTGCCTTGACGGTGCGGACGATATTGTCCTCGGACCGGGCCCAGTGCGTCAGCTCGGTGAGGGCATCGGCGATTTCGGTGTCGGAGAGCAGGGTGGGCTGCGCCATATCTCCTTACTACTCGCTTCCGGCGGCAGCGGGAAGGGAGGCTGGCGGCGGTCAGGCGGCGCGGGCCTGTTTGAGTGCTTTTTTCAGATCCTTGCCGCAGATGCCGGCGGCTTCGCACTTCTTCATCCGCATGATGACGACGGGGCATTTCACGCAGCGCGTCTTCTTGCGACAGCACTTCTTCTTCGGCTTCAGGCCCGAGACCTTCTTAGCTTTGACCTTGCCCACGATGGTTAGCATACCCTAAGTGCAACGCCTGAAACATGGCCCGGACGGGACGGGCGGTAAGGTGTAACCGGCCGCAATGCCCGGTGAGTTTCGATTCTCCACCTGTTTGCAGGGGTCGGCCGGCACCAACACCTAACAGCAGGAGGATTCAGCGTGTCGTCTGCACGCGATTTTCGCAACGTCGCCATCGTGGCCCACGTCGACCACGGCAAGACGACGCTGGTCGACGCCATGCTGCGCCAGTCCGGCGCCTTCGCCGAGCGGGCCGAGCCCGTCGATCGCGTGATGGACTCCGGCGACCTGGAACGCGAGAAGGGCATCACCATTCTCGCCAAGAACACGGCGGTGCACCGCCACCACCCGGACGGTTCGGTCACCGTGATCAACGTGATCGACACCCCCGGCCACGCCGACTTCGGTGGCGAGGTCGAGCGCGGCCTGTCCATGGTGGACGGCGTTGTGCTGCTGGTCGACGCGTCCGAGGGACCGCTGCCACAGACTCGGTTCGTGTTGCGTAAGGCACTTGCCGCGTCGTTGCCGGTGATCCTGGTCGTGAACAAGACCGATCGTCCCGACGCTCGGATCGAAGAGGTGGTCGAGGAGAGCCACGACCTGCTGCTCGACTTGGCTTCCGATCTGGACGACGCCGCCGCCGAGGCCGCCGAGCTAGCGCTCGACCTGCCGGTGCTGTACGCGTCCGGCCGCGAGGGCAAGGCGTCCAAGGAGCGTCCGGAGAACGGCAACGCGCCCGCCGCGGAGAACCTCGACGCGCTGTTCGAGGTGCTCATGGAGAACATCCCGGCGTCCAAGGGCGACCCGGCCGCGCCGCTACAGGCGCACGTCACCAACCTGGACGCCTCCGCGTTCCTCGGTCGCCTCGCACTGGTCCGCATCCACAACGGCGAACTGCGCAAGGGGCAGAACGTCGCGTGGATGCACGCCGATGGCATCAAGCAGGTGAAGATCACCGAACTGCTGCAAACCATCGGTGTGGAGCGACAGCCAGGTGAACTCGCCGTGGCCGGCGACATCGTTGCCATCGCGGGCATCCCCGAGATCATGATCGGCGACACCCTCGCCGATATCGACGACCCCGTGGCGCTGCCGCGGATCACGGTCGACGAGCCTGCGATTTCGGTCACCATCGGCACCAACACCTCGCCGCTGGTCGGCAGGGTGCAGGGACACAAGCTGACCGCGCGCATGGTGAAGGCCCGACTGGATCAGGAACTGGTCGGCAATGTGTCGCTACGCGTGCTCGACATCGGCCGACCGGATGCCTGGGAGGTGCAGGGCCGCGGCGAGTTGGCCTTGGCCATCCTGGTCGAGACCATGCGCCGCGAGGGCTTCGAGCTGACGGTCGGCAAGCCGCAGGTGGTGACCAAGCAGGTCGACGGCAAGGTGCACGAGCCGTATGAAGAGTTGACCGTCGACTGCCCCGACGAGTACCTGGGCGCCATCACCCAGCTGCTCGCCGCACGCAAGGGCAAGATGGTGCAGATGAGCAACCATGCCGCGGGGTGGGTGCGGATGGAGTTCATCGTCCCGTCGCGCGGTTTGATCGGCTTCCGCACCGACTTCCTCACCGAGACCCGAGGCACCGGCATCGCCAATGCGGTTTCGCACGGGTATGCGCCGTGGGCGGGTGAGATCCGGGCCAGGCACACCGGCTCGCTGGTGTCCGACCGCGCCGGCTCGGTGACGCCGTTCGCCATGATCCAGTTGGCCGACCGTGGGCAGTTCTTCGTCGAACCCGGTGCGGATACCTACGAGGGCATGGTCGTCGGCCTCAATCCGCGCGCGGAGGATCTCGACATCAATGTCACCCGTGAGAAGAAGCTGACCAACATGCGCAGCTCCACCGCCGATGTGATGGAGACCCTGGCCAAGCCGCTTCAGCTGGATTTGGAAGCCGCCATGGAGTTCTGCGCCGCCGACGAATGCGTCGAGGTCACCCCGGAGGTGGTTCGGGTGCGCAAGGTCACCCTGGGCCAGAACGAGCGGGCGCGGGAGCTGTCCCGGCGCAAGGCGCGCGACCGCGCAGCGCTGTAACCACTTGTCGCGTATCGGAATCCGGCGCCGCCCCGGCGGCGCCGGATTTTTCCTGCTCGGATCGCGTGCTCAGTGAGCCGGGATGGGAGTGCTCACCGGAGGGTGGGAAGCCGCGGTAGGCCTCGAATCGAGCGGGTGGGGTGCGGGCGGCAATTCATCGTGATATGGCCACTAATTGAGACTTCGCGCGCAGAGAAATAATTTTCCGGCCAAGGGGAATCCCATCGCTGGGAGTGGATTCGGCCCGAATGAAACATACCCGGAGTGGGCGAGGTGTTCGGTCGACACAATCCGGTAGCGCTTCGATCGTTTCGACCGCGTGCGCAGCAGGAGAATTTGTGCCGGCCAGGCGTGCGGCGGAGATCGTTTCCTTTCGAGTCACTGCGACGGTCATGGATGATTTTAGAATTCAGTTCGAGGGCCACGGTCGCCGTCGACACCGCGATCAGGGTGTACTTTTCTCGACCCCGGCCACCCATGCGCTCTTCGGCGCAACGCAGTGCGTATCGATCGCGTCCGTCGGCCAGTGTGGGCGGACTCCGACCAGGCATCTCTCGCGTGTGCATGGCTGTTGGGCCGGAATGTCGGTTCGGCGCACACGAGGCCGGGCGCGTCCGGTTCCGCGGCCGGATGCCGCGGCATACTCGGATGAATGTCGCCGCGGTGCCCGGGTTCTGGTCGGTTGGCATTGCACATCCCATATCACTTCTTGCTCGCTGCCCGATTCGCGTGTGGTGGTCGACATTCGAATGAATGTGTACTGCCGCGTTCTATAAGCTGAATATTTACCCAAGGGTGACAGGGTAATATTTGACCGGTGCGCTGGCTGGCGTGGCCGAATGCTTTTCTCGTCGAATCGATATCGCAACCGTCAGGATGGCGCGCTCTTGTCGGCGGCGACACCGTGATTCGGTGAGCGGACTCGACGGTGCGGTAGAGTTCCCGAGCGTGAAAGTGGGCGCAGGAAAACGCGCAGCGTGGCGCACGTTGTTGCCGACCGTGGCAGTGCTGATGCTGATCAGCAGTTGCGCGGCGAACCCGCCGCCGCCCATCGAGAGCACCGACAGTCCGAAGACCACGCCGGTGAAACCGGAGGAGACGACGGTGGTCGTCGCCCTCGACACCATCGGCACGGCCTTCAACCCGCATCTGCGGTCCGACCAGTCCGCCGCCACCTCGGCGATCGCCTCGCTGGTGCTGCCGAGTCCGTTCCGGCCGGTCCCCAGCCCGACCACACCGGGGGCGACGGCGTGGGTGCCGGATTCGTCCTTGCTGGTCGCTGCCGAAGTCACCGCGCCGGAACCGTTCACGATCACTTATCGACTGCGTAACGAGGCGTCCTGGTCGGATGGGGCGCCGATCGCGGCCGAGGACTTCCGCTACCTGTGGCAGGAGATGATCTCCGAACCGGGAGTAGTCGATCCGGCCGGCTATCGGTTGATCTCGGATGTGCACTCTTCGGCCGGCGGCAAAACCGTGACCGTCGTGATGACCCAGCCCTACCCCGGCTGGCGCGAGCTGTTCACCGATCTGCTGCCATCGCATCTGCTGAAGGATGCTCCCGGCGGGTTCGAACGTGGGATGAACGGCCAGGTGAGCGGCGTTCGAGTGTCCGGTGGACCGTTCGGAATCCGATCGGCGGACCCTGGGCGCGACGAGATGCTGCTCGAACGCAATGACCGCTTCTGGGGAACGCCCGCCATGCCCGGTCAGATTCTGCTGCGCCGTGGCGGCACAACCGCTCAACTGGCGGGCTCGCTGCGCACCGGCGATGTACAGATGGCGCTGGTCCACGGTGGTGTCGCGACCCAGGCGCAGCTTGGAGCGATCCCGTCGGTGCGGACCGCCATCATGCCGCAATCGCGGGTGTTGCAACTGGCGCTCAACGGACGCAAGGGAGAACTCGGCGACCCGCGGGTCAGGTCGGGCATTCTCGCGTTGCTGGACCCCGCGCTGCTGGCCGCGGTCGGCGCGCAGACAGGTAACTGGGTGGAGCCGGCGCGTGCCCAGGTGCTCGCCCCGTCCGACCCGGGTTACGTCCCCACCGCTCCGCCGCGGCCCTCCCCGGACGAGGCTTTCGCGCTGCTCGCCGCCGCGGGCTTCGGCCGGGCGCCGGAGCCGCCGCCGGTGGCCTCGCCGACCTCGCCCGCGCCACAGCCCCGACCGATCGGTAAAGACGGCAAGCCGCTCACCGTGCGGATCGGCGCGGCCGATAAAGACGCCACCGCGCTCGCCGTCGCCAATACCGCCGCCGACCAACTGCGCAGCGCCGGAATCGACGCTACGGTGCGTAGCGTCCCTGCCGACGAGTTGTACGGCAAGGAGTTGATCGACGGTACGGTCGACGCGATCGTCGGCTGGGAGGCGGCCGGTTCGGATCCGGCGACCATGCTGGCATCCCGGTACGGATGCGCACCGCTCGCGGTGCCGGAACTCACCGGCATCGCACAGGTCATCGCCGAAGCCGCGCAGCGCGCGCCGAGCAACGTGTCCGGCGTGTGTGATCCGACGTTGCAGCCCGCGATCGCGGATGCGTTGCGTGGGGTCGAGGCGGGCCGGGTGCTCGCCGAGGCCGAGCCAAAACTGTGGGCCATGGCGACGGTACTGCCGATCGTGCAGGACAACCAGGTCGCGGTGTCCGGGCCGAGGGTGGACGGCGCCTCGCTCAGCGGCGCCATCCAGGTCGGTATCTTCGGCGACGCGTCCATGTGGCGCAGGATTCCGTGACCGCCACCGCCACCGCCACCGGCGGGCTGTTGCTCGTGCACGCCCACCCGGACGACGAATCCATCACCACCGGTGGCACGATCGCCCACTACCGCCGCAGTGGCGTTCCGGTCACCGTGCTGACGTGCACTCTCGGTGAGGAGGGTGAGGTGATCGGCGACGAGTGGGCGCAGCTGACCGCCGATCGCTCCGATCAACTCGGCGGATATCGCATCCTGGAGTTGACCCGCGCGCTGGCGACCCTGGACGCGGCGCCACCGCGCTTCCTCGGGGGCGCCGGGCGGTGGCGCGATTCCGGAATGGCGGGTAGCCCTGCCGCGGCGAACCCGAGGGCGTTCGCGCGGTCGGGCGACGACGCGGTGCGTGCGCTCACCGAAGTGGTGCTGGAACTGCGGCCGCGCGTGATCGTTGGCTACGACCCGAACGGCGGCTACGGCCACCCCGACCACATCCGGGCCCACGAGATCACCACGGCCGCGGTGGACGCCGCGGCGGACGCCGGGTGGAACACCCCGAAGTTCTACTGGACCGTCACCGACGCCGACATGCTGCGTCTGCACACCGCCGCGCTGGCCAAGCGCACGGTCGACGGTCTCCCCGGCGGGCTGCCGCCGGGCTGGCAACTGCCCGCTGAGGACGAACTCGTGAGCGTACCGAGCCACACCGTGACCACCACGATCGACGTGTCCGACGTGCTCGCGGCCAAGCGTGCCGCGCTGCGCGCGCACGCCACCCAGGTCGTCGTCGCGCCATCCGGGCGGGAGTTCGCGCTGTCCAACAATGTCGCGCAACCGGTGCTGCCGGAAGAGCACTTCATTCTGGTGCGAGGTCGACGTGGGGCGCTCGAATCGGACGGCCGCGAGCACGACCTGTTCGCGGGCCTCGGCCTGCGCGGTGACGGCGAATGATCGAAGTGCGCGAGTCGACTTTCCGAACACTTCGCCCGGATTCGGTGAATTGTGGGTCGTGCTACCCAGATTCGCACCCTGAGGGTCGCGTTCGCTCCGAAGCCACACGGCGGGTACCGTTCTCCTGAACTCGAGCCATTCGATGTGAAGGATGCAGCGGTTCATGACAGAGGTCGACGGCAAGGCTCACCTGAGCATCGAGGATCACGGATACCACAAGAGTCTCCAGCCGCGGCAGCTACAGATGATCGCGATCGGCGGTGCGATCGGCACCGGCTTGTTCCTCGGCGCGGGTGGCCGGTTGGCCAACGCCGGCCCTGGGCTTTTCCTGGTCTACGGCGTGTGTGGTTTCTTCGCGTTTCTGATTCTGCGCGCGCTGGGCGAACTGGTGCTGCACCGACCCTCGTCCGGTTCGTTCGTCTCCTACGCCCGCGAGTTCTTCGGTGAGAAAGCCGCGTTCGTCGCCGGGTGGATGTATTTTCTGAACTGGTCGATGACCGGCATCGCCGACACCACCGCGATCGCACAGTATTTCCACTACTGGTCCGGGTTCACCGCCATACCGCAGTGGGTGCTCGCCCTGATCGCGCTGATCATCGTGCTCGGCATCAACCTGATCTCGGTGAAGTGGTTCGGCGAGATGGAGTTCTGGGCCGCGTTGGTGAAAGTGTTCGCGCTCTCGGCGTTCTTGATCGTCGGCACGGTCTTCCTGCTCGGCCGGTTCACGGTGCAGGGCAGCCCGACCGGCCCGAGCGTGATCGCCGAACACGGCGGCCTGTTCCCGACCGGGATCATGCCGCTGGTCGTGGTGGTCTCCGGCGTCGTGTTCGCCTACGCCGCTGTCGAACTGGTCGGCACCGCGGCCGGGGAGACCGAGGACCCGGCCAAGATCATGCCGCGCGCCATCAACTCGGTGATCGCCCGGATCGCGGTGTTCTATGTCGGTTCGCTGGTGCTGCTCGGACTGCTGCTGCCGTATACCCACTTCACCGCCGACGAGAGCCCGTTCGTCACCTTCTTCACCATGCTCGGTGTCCCCGGCATCGGCAGCGTCATGAACCTTGTCGTTTTGACCGCGGCGTTCTCCAGCCTCAACGCCGGTCTGTACTCGACCGGACGCATCCTGCGCTCGATGTCGATGAACGGTAGCGCGCCGAAGTTCACCGGCGTGATGGGACGCAACGGTGTTCCTTACGGTGGCATCCTGCTCACCAGTCTGATCTCGCTGGTCGGCATCGCACTCAACGGCGTCGTCCCGGATCGGGCCTTCGAGATCGTGCTGAACATCGCCTCGCTGGGCATCGTCGCCTCCTGGGCCACCATCGTGCTGTGCCAGCTGCAGTTGTGGCGCTGGTCCCAGCAGGGGCGCCTGCGGCGGCCCGCGTTCCGGATGTTCGGGGCGCCGTATACCGGCGTGCTCACCCTGGTGTTTTTGTTCTTCGTCGTCGTACTCACCGGATTGGACTATCCGGTGGGGACCTGGACGGTCGCGACCCTCGCGCTGATCATTCCGGCCTTGATCGTCGGCTGGTTCGGCGCTCGTGGCCGAGTGCTGGCCATCGCCCAGCAGCGCGCGGGCTACACCGGCGAGTTCCCGGTCGTCGCGAACATCCCGGTCGACGGAGAGAACTGATCGTGCGCGTGGTAATGCCGGA
Source organism: Nocardia sp. NPDC049220 (assembly GCF_040647855.1). Lineage (NCBI taxonomy): Bacteria > Bacillati > Actinomycetota > Actinomycetes > Mycobacteriales > Nocardiaceae > Nocardia > Nocardia sp. NPDC049220. The sequence continues at coordinate 43,260 of NZ_JBEZDA010000014.1, read as the reverse complement.
ATAGACTCGGCGGCATGTACAACTGGGAGCTCCAGGACGCGATCGTGGCGTTCGTCGACAGCATGAAGCCGCACTGGCAGGCGCAACACGACCTGTACACGACGGTGCTGTACGCCTTCGCGGACCTGCAGAGCCAGCTGCTGACTCTGCTCGGCTACCCGCCGGCGCCGTGACAACGAAGACCGATCGCCACGCGGCCGACCGTCCCCCGGTGGGATCCGGTTCCGGTCGTCTGTCGGCGGTCGGGGTTCTCGCGGCGCCGGTGACCTTGGTTCTCCTGGCCGTCAACGCCCTGATCACGCTGTCTCTCGAAGTGCTGTACCTACCGACCTATCTCGGTGCCACCGCCTTTCCGCTTTCCGGTGTGCTCGCCGGCGTGGTGAACCTGTTGCTGGTCTTTGGCGCGCGTTCGGTCTCCCAGCGAACCGCCGCAATGGTCCTTCCCTTGGTCGCCTGGACGCTCGGCTTCCTGGTGTCCGCGAGCACCGGACCCGGTGGTGACGTCCTGCTCGCCAGTGATTGGCGCACCGTGCTGCTGCTGTTCTTCGGATTGGTGCCGCCGCTGCTGTACATCTACTTCCGGGTGAACTCGGGACTATTCGTCAGAATGTGAGCCCGGCGCTCAATCGAGCCGGACCGCGAGGGTGGCGACCACGGCATCGGTGCGGACGCGCAGGGCCGCGGTCAGCACCGGTCCGCGTGGGTTGTGCAGCGGGCGCCGCCACCAGCGGTTGGCTTCGACGTGCGCGAGCAGGACGATGACCCCCCGCCCACCCGCGGTCTGCTTGCGGATGTAGCCGACCAGGGTGGCGACCAGGCTGCGGTGCGGACAGGGGAGGACAACCAACGGAACCCCGGGGTCCCACTCCTTCCACAAGGCGCTCAGGCGCTTGATCGATGCGGCGTCGATCTCCGCGGCGACGGCGACGATCTCCCCTCGCATGCGCAAGGCCGTCTGGAGGGCGCGGTAGGTCACTTCGCTCAGGGTGACTACCGGGACGACGACCAATTCGGTGGTGTCCGGCATCGGGTGCGGGCGCGGCGGGATCCGGCCGAGCCGCAGCTGCTGGGCCACGTCATGGTAGTAGTTCTCGGTTCGTGCGAAGCTGATCATCAGCATCGGGATGAGAATCAGCAGCAGCCAGGCGCCCTCGGTGAATTTCTCGGTGAGCAGCACTATGGCCGCGATAGCGGTGAGTGTGGCGCCGAACCCGTTGAGCAGCGCGCGCGGACCCCAACCATCGCCACGTGCCCGCAGCCAATGCCGGACCAGACCTGTTTGGCTGACGGTAAAGCCGATGAAGACGCCGATCGCGAAAACCGGCAGCAGACGATGCGTTTCGGCGTCGACCAGCATGAGCACCACTGCCGCGAGCATCGCCAGCGTGGCGACGCCATAGCGGAAAACCGGACGTTCGGAACGCAGTGCGAACAGCGAAGGAACCCTGTGGTCTTTGGCCAGCAGCGCGAGCAGCACAGGCAGTCCGCCGAAGCTGGTGTTCGCCGCGAGCAGCAACACGGCCGTCACCGCGAGGTTGGTGAGATAGAACAGCCAACCGGAGCCGTACGCCGCCGCGGACAGCTGCGCCAGGATGGTCACATCACCCCGCGGCACCACATGGTGCGCACGAATCAGCACTGCGAGGCCGAGCAGCAGCGCGCCCAGCAGGACGCCGAGTGTCATCTCGGTGTGCTGGGCGCGGCGCGCGGCAGGTGTCCGGAACGCAGGCACCGCGTTGGCGATCGCCTCGACGCCGGTCAGCGACGAACAGCCCGCGGCGAATGCTTTGAGAAGCAGGACGATTCCGATCGCTTCGACTGGTTGGATCGGCCCCCGGTCGGCACCGATCACGGTGACCGGGCCGGGTCGCAGCAGCCCTACGACGATGACTCCAACGATCAGGACGATGAAGACGATCGTCGGCCCCATCAGGGCTTTCGCCGATTCGGCGACACCGATCAAGTTGATCACCGTCAGCACCGCGAGCCCGATCAGCGTCAGCAGTAGCAGGTGATCGGCCAACGCGGGGAACGCGCTGGCCAGACTGGCCGCACCTGCGGCGAGGCTCACGGCGACCGTCAACACGTAGTCCACCACCAGGCTGGCGGCGGCGAGCAGCGCGGCCCCGCGACCGAGTTCCTTCTTCGCCACCGCGTACGCACCGCCGCCATCCGGGTACGCCGCGATCACTTGCCGGTAGGAGACCACAAGCACCAGCAACAGGGTGGCGATCGCGCAGGAGACCGGTAGCGTCCACGAAACCGCTGCCTCGCCCGCCGCGACCAACACCAGCACGATCGCTTCGGGGCCGTACGCCACGCTCGACAGTGCGTCCAACGACAGCGCCGCGAGCCCGCCGATAGCGGTCAGCCGGTACTTGTCGCCGCGCTGCATCCGCCGAAGCCGGCGATCGGCGATGCGTGGCTCGAGCGAGTGTGGCTGCGTCGTGGTACCCACGACCCATATTGAACGCCGACCAGGTTCGGCAATCGGTGAGCGACACCAGCCGCGTCCAGGTATTTCGCTGGCCGAGCCGTTGGCTTCGATCAGGTGGAACGTACCGCCCTGGCCAGGATGAGTCGGCGGCGTCAGCGCGTGCCGAGCTGTCCCGGCGTCACCGCCTCGATGAGCTGCCAGGCCTTCTCGATCGGGATGTCGATCACCGAGTAGTACTTCTTGCCCGCGGCTGTCGCCGCGACCACCGTGGCGATGCCCGCGCGCCGCTGGAATAGGGTCTGTCGCACGGTCCAGCCGATCACGCCGGGCGCCTTCAGGCAGTCCCGGTCCCGGTCCAGCGATCCGGAGCGGGTGACCAGCCAGGTGGGCGTGGTCGCGGTCGCGGGCAGCACGGCGTGGCCCAGGCCGCGGTACCGGTCCTCCGCCAGTGCGAGTGCGGCCGGAAGGGACACGGTGGGAATCAGCCACAACCACGGCGAATACTGTTGTCCTGCGAGGAAAAAGGAAACCAGGACGGCCGCGGCGAGGACGACGGGGAGGAGGGCGCGGACATATCTGCGGCGCCGAGCCGCGGGGCCGTGCGAGATCAGTGGTGTGTTGCCGGGCGCCGGGTGCGTCGACCCGTTCGATGCCGGGCCGGAACCCCTCGCGGCGCCCGGCTGTACCGGGAAATCTCTGGTTTCAGGCGCGTCGAGTTGTCCCGTGCAACCGACGGATCTGTCCGGTGGTGTTGGAATGTCATCGTCCCGCAGTTCGTTCGGTGTGAGCAGATGGCTCAGGGTGTGCTCGATGGCGGCACGCGGGGCCTGGGGCAGGATCTTCTGGCGCGGTTTTTCGCCGGTCATGATCGCCTCGAGTTCGGCGGCGCCCGCCAGCCGCAGCAGCAGCGGCTCTTTGACCGTCGCGCCGCGTAACCTGGCCAGGTCGAGGGTGATCTGCCGGGTGGTGAACAGGCCGTGGCGCAGCCGCATGGTTTTGCCGTTGTCGGTGACGCGCAGCCCGAAATAGGTGGTCAGATAGTGCGCGCAGGACGCGGCGCCGACCACGACGACGATCGTCAGCACCAGCGCAGCCGTGGCGAGCGCCAACACGAGTGCGCTGGTGTTCTCCACGTCGTGCACCGCGTCCGACCGAAACAGCGCTTCGCCCAGTCCGTACTGGAACGCGACGCCGACGATCGGCGCGATGATCGCGAACCCGGTCAACGACAGTGGTGCGTATCGGACCCACGCGGCCTTCCAGTGCCCGATCTCGTGGGCCTGGGTTCGTGCCGCCGCGAAACCGTCGGATGTCTCTGCTGGCAGAACAGTTCGTCTGTCCTCCTGTTCTGCTGCCCCCGCGGTGTGCGCGAGCAGGGCGGTCCGCAAGGGCGGTACCACGCCTGTGTCCAAGGCGTCGAGCTTGAACCGCTCACCCGAATCCGCCTGTTGTCCGGTCCCGATCGCCAGCACCGCGAGCCCGAGGATCCGATGCAGCAGATCCGCCTCGATGTCCACCGAACGGATCCGCGATCGCGGCACCGACAGCGTCTTGCGCCGCACCAACCCGGTGCGCAGTTCGATGTGGGTGGGTCCCACCCGGTAGGTCGTGGTGAACCACCGGGTGAGCGCGAACCCGACGATCAGCGTCAGCGGGATGATGCTCCACACCGGGTTGCCGCTGCTGGTGCCCAGGATCACCGAGCCGATCAGCACGGGGATGTACCGCACCACCTCGGTGATCGGATGGACCAGCAGCATCCGCTTGGCCAGCCGCTGCCACGGCTGGTCTATCGGTGGGGTGGGTGGCGGCCTCACGTCGCGTCCCCGCGGTGCTGAGCGGCGATCCTGGTCAGCCGCGTCACGGTGACCTCGGCCACCGCGAGATCGAGGGCGCTGATCCGGACGGCGCCCGCCGAGGAGGCGGTGGTCACAGTGACCGTCGCCAGTCCGAGCAGGCGCTCCAGCGGGCCGCGTTCGGTGTCGACGGTCTGCACCCGGGAGATCGGCGCGACTCGGTATTGCTGGCTGAGCCACCCGACCCGGGTGTACACCGCCTCGTCGGTGACCTCCCAGCGGTGCACCGCGTACCGCCACCATGGGACGATGCCGATGGTCACCGCCGCGGCCGCCAGCGTCACCAGCAACACTCCGAGTTGCCACCCGCGCCCAGTCGCATCCACCACTGCCCAGACGATCTGTGCCGCGAACGGAATCGTCCAGGCCAGCGCCGCCTGCACGGTCCACAGGAGCCTGGCTTTCGGGCTGGGGCGCCAGGCCGGATCGGCCATGATCATGCGCGGCTGCGACATGATGTCATGGTCGCACGTCCACGTGGCGGATGCCGTCCTTACCAGTCCACCGCTCGGGAAGCGGCACGGCCGGGCCGACGGTGCCTCGGCGAGAACGGTGCGCCGCGTTGTCGACGATGACTTTCCGTTGTGCGGCAGCGGATTTACCTTCGAGCCCGGGCAGGCGTCAGGAGTTCATCCGCCGCTTCCGGGACGCCGCCGATTTCGACTACCAGCGCGGACGGCTGAGCTTCGGCCCGGCCGTCAGGGTCGATCATGGAACCGATCACCCCACATCGCGTGCTGCGCCGCGGTTGCGCCGAGCGGGAACGGTCGGGGCGCTGATCATCACAGCCACGGTCGCCTCCTACACGCCCGGCGCCGACCACAACGCCGACGGAATCCGCGACATCTCGGAATAGCCTCGGGCGCCGCACAGTTGTGAACGCTCAGCGGTGCCTCACGTCCAGATCGGGCTCCGTGGTGAGCGAAGCCGACATTCCTGGTGGCTCGTCCGCTTCGCCGCACTCACAAGCACTGGAGGGAGACAGTTCCGGATGTGTAGCGCATGATCGAGGGCGTGACCGACCTACCGAACCCGAGCGTCCCGTTCGCACCACCGAGCCCGTCGGCCATGCGTCGTGCGCTGCGACGAGCCCGTGACGGTGTCACATTGAACGTCGACGAGGCCGCGGTGCTGTTGCACGCGACCGGCGACGACCTGGTCGACTTGTGTCACAGCGCCGCGCGGGTGCGCGATGCCGGGCTGGCGTCGGCGGGTCGTCCGAAGACGATCAGCTATTCGCGCAACGTCTTCATCCCATTGACTCGCCTGTGCCGCGACAAGTGTCACTACTGCACCTTCGTCACCGTGCCGGGCAAGCTGCGCGCCGAGGGCAAGGGCATGTTCCTCGAGCCCGACGAGGTGCTCGACATCGCACGCCGCGGCGCCGCGCTCGGGTGCAAGGAGGCGCTGTTCACGCTCGGTGACCGGCCGGAGGACCGCTGGCCGGAGGCCGCGCAGTGGCTGGACGAGCGCGGATACGACTCCACGCTGGACTACCTGCGCGCCGTGTCGATCATGGTGCTGGAGGAGACCGGTCTACTGCCGCACCTGAACCCCGGCGTGATGTCGTGGGAGGAGATCTCCCGGCTCAAGCCGGTGGCTCAGTCGATGGGCATGATGCTGGAGACCACGGCCACTCGACTGTTCACCGAGAAAGGCAATTGCCACTACGGCAGCCCGGACAAGGATCCCGCGGTCCGGCTGCGCGCCATTACCGACGCGGGCCGCCTGTCGGTGCCCTACACCACCGGAATCCTGGTCGGTATCGGCGAGACGATGGCGGAGCGGGCCGATTCGATCATGGCGATCCGCAAGCAGCACAAGGCTTTCGGGCATATCCAGGAAGTCATCATCCAGAACTTCCGCGCCAAGGACGACACCGCGATGCGAGATGTCCCGGACGCGGGAATCGCGGAGTTCTCAGCCACCATCGCCGTCACCCGTATCCTGCTGGGTCCCGACGTGCCGGTGCAGGCCCCGCCGAACTTGGTTTCGCACTCCGAGTGTCGCGCGCTGATCGACGCGGGCATCGACGACTGGGGTGGTGTGTCGCCGGTCACGGTGGATCACGTGAACCCGGAACGACCGTGGCCGAACCTGGACGCGCTGCGCGAGATCACCGAGGCAGCCGGGTATCAGCTGGTCGAGCGGACCTCGGCGCATCCGAAGTACGTGCGTGCGGGCAATCCGTGGGTCGATCCGCGCATCGGCGCGCACGTCGCGGCGCTCACCGATCCGGCCACCGGACTCGCGGACCCGGAGGCGACGCCGGTCGGGTTGCCCTGGCAGGAGCCGGACGAGTCCTGGGAATCGACGGGCCGGGTCGATCTCCACACCGCCATCGACACCGAGGGCCGCAACACCGACAGCCGCAGCGACTCCGCGCTCGGCGGTGGAAACGATCAGCGCGGTGGCAGCCTGCGGGACGGCGCCGAGACCGGAACTCGTCCCTCGACTACCGACCTCGTCGGCGCTTTCGGCGACTGGGACACGATTCGCGAGCAGGCCCGCGATCTCGCGGTCGCAGCGCCGCAGCGCCTGGACGCCGACGTCCTCGCCGCACTACGCGCGGCCGAACGGGACCCAGCGGGCCTGACCGACGCCGAATACCTCGCATTGGCGACGGCCGAGGGTCCCGAACTCGACGCGGTGGCGGCGCTGGCTGATCAACTGCGTCGCGACACTGTCGGTGACGACGTCACCTACGTGGTGAACCGGAACATCAACTTCACCAATATCTGCTACACCGGCTGCCGGTTCTGCGCTTTCGCCCAGCGCAAGGGTGACGCCGATGCGTTCACGCTGAGCATGGACCAGGTTGCCGACCGGGCGTGGGAGGCGCACGTCGACGGCGCCACCGAGGTGTGCATGCAGGGAGGCATCGACCCCGACCTGCCGGTCACCGGATACGCGGACCTGGTGCGCGCGGTCAAGCGGCGAGTGCCGTCGATGCACGTGCACGCGTTCAGTCCGATGGAGATCGTGAACGGCGCCTCGCGTGGCGGTGCCAGCATCCGCGACTGGCTTATCGCGCTGCGGGAGGCCGGCCTGGACACCATTCCCGGAACAGCCGCGGAGATCCTGGACGACGAGGTGCGCTGGGTGCTCACCAAGGGCAAACTGCCCACCTCGGCCTGGGTCGAGGTGATCACCACCGCGCACCAGGTGGGCATCCGGTCCAGCTCGACGATGATGTACGGCCATGTGGACAACCCGAAGCATTGGGTCGGACACCTGCGCGTGCTGCGCGGAATCCAGGACGAGACAGGCGGTTTCACCGAGTTCGTGCTCCTGCCGTTCGTGCACCAGAGTGCCCCGCTGTATCTGGCCGGCGCCGCGCGTCCCGGGCCGACGAACCGGGACAATCAGGCCGCGCATGCGCTGGCGCGGATCATGTTGCACGGCCGGATCCACAACATCCAGACCAGCTGGGTGAAGCTCGGCACCACCGGAACCAGGGTCATGCTCACCAGCGGCGCCAACGACCTGGGCGGCACTCTGATGGAGGAGACGATCTCCCGGATGGCCGGGTCGCAGCACGGCTCCGCCAAAACCGTCGCCGAGTTGGTCGACATCGCCTCGGGCATCGGGCGCCCGGCCCGTGAACGCACCACCGTTTACGGTGTGCCGAAGCATAAGATGTCGGCATTGCCGTTGACCGTGGGATAGTGCACATCACCACCGCTTTTCCGGGCGGTGGTTCGGGTGCGGATCCGGCGTGGTCCGTTGGTCGTCGAGGACCGATCCCGGAACAACGTCGCACAACGTGGCCGACACAGAGCGTGCCGGTCGACGGAGTCGGATTCGCCCGGTCAGTGCTGTGTGGACCATCTGAAGTTAGGGCAGGCCGACCGGTAGTAACGTGGTGCGCCGGGATAGGGTTTCGCCGGCGGACCATCCCGCAGGCGAGGACAGACTAGGAGAGCGGCAGTGCCGTACATCATCGCTGAACCGTGCGTTGACGTGAAGGACAAGGCGTGCATCGAGGAATGCCCCGTGGACTGCATCTACGAGGGCGGTCGCATGCTGTACATCCATCCCGACGAGTGCGTGGACTGTGGTGCATGTGAGCCGGTATGTCCGGTGGAGGCGATCTTCTACGAAGACGACACCCCGGATCAGTGGACCGGATATGTGAACGCCAACGTCGACTTCTTCGACGAGCTGGGCTCGCCCGGCGGCGCCTCGAAGGTCGGCAAGGTCGACAACGACCCTCCGTTCATCAAGGAACTGCCCCCGATGGCGAGTGAGTGAGATCTGCCGTGTTACCGCGTGGCCGGGTCAGCGGCCTGCTGCCCGATTTTCCCTGGGATACCATCGCTTCGGCCAAAGCGAAGGCGGTGGCTCATCCCGGCGGAATCGTCGATCTTTCCGTGGGTACCCCCGTCGACCCTGTTGATCCGCTGATCCGGACGGCATTGAGTTCGGTCGCCGAGGTACCCGGATACCCGACCACGCACGGTACCCCCGAGCTCCGCGCTGCCGCGGTCGACGCGCTGAAGCGGCGCTACGGGATCACCGGCCTCGATCCGGCGGCGGTGTTGCCCGCGATCGGGACCAAGGAGCTTATCGCGGCACTGCCCAGGCAACTCGGCTTGGGCTCGAGTGATCTGGTGGTTATCCCCGAGGTCGCCTATCCCACCTACGAGGTCGGTGCGCTACTGGCGGGCGCGCAGGTGGTGCGCGCCGACGGCCTGACTCGACTCGGGCCACAAACGCCCGCGCTGATCTTCGTGAACTCCCCGTCCAACCCGACCGGTCGGGTGCTCGGCGTCGACCACCTGCGCAAGGTGGTGGCCTACGCCCGCGAGCGCGATGTGATCGTCGCGTCCGATGAGTGCTACCTGGGTCTGGTGTGGGAGGGCCGAGCGGTCTCGCTGCTCGACCCGGAGGTGTGCGACGGCGACCATACCAATCTGCTCGTGATGCACTCGCTATCCAAGACCTCCAATATGGCCAGCTACCGTGCCGGTTTCGTCGCAGGCGATCGCGCCCTGGTCGCCGAGTTGCTCGAGGTGCGCAAGCACACGGGCATGATGGTGCCGTTCCCGATCCAGGCGGCGATGACCGCCGCGCTCAGCGACGACGCGCACGAGGCACGGCAGCGCGAGCGGTACCGGGCACGGCGCGAAATTCTGCGAAAGGCACTGGTGGGAGCCGGTTTCCGGATCGACCACTCGGAGGCGGGCCTGTATCTATGGTCCACCCGCGGCGAGCCATGCCGGGCCACCCTGGATTGGCTGGCTGATCGCGGCATCCTCGCCGCACCAGGTGATTTCTACGGACCTGTCGCAAGCCAGCACGTGCGGATCGCGCTGACCGCGACCGACGAGCGAATCGCCGCGGCCGTCGAACGGCTCGCCGCACGCTGAGCGACCGCCGCTCCGCCCTGGGCGCTCGGCGCTAATCAGCTCGTTCGTGCTGGTCCGGCGCGATCTCGGTGTGTCGGCACCCGGGCGCGCCGCACTGGTGGAGTTAGCCTGAGGTATGGACGCTGTCACGGTTGTCCCCACGCCCGGGAACGAGCCGGTGCACTCCTACGCGCCGGGTAGTCGCGAACGCGAGCTATTGCTTGGCAAACTTGCCGAGCTGTCCGCGGAGCCGGTCGATGTGCCGCTGGTGATCGGCGGAAAACATCGGCCGGGGATCGGCGAACGTCACGACATCGTCACGCCGCATCGGTACCGGCATGTGCTGGGAACCTACACCGACACCACACACTCCGAAGCCGACGGAGCGATCGATGCCGCGCTGGCGGCCGCCCCCGGATGGCGGGCCATGCCGTTCGAGCAGCGCGCGGCGGTTCTGTTGCGTGCGGCCGACCTGCTCGCCGGGCCGTGGCGGGAGACCGTCGCCGCGGCCACCATGCTCGGGCAGTCCAAATCGATTCAGCAGGCCGAGATCGACGCCCCCTGCGAGCTGGTCGATTTCTGGCGGTTCAACGTCGCCTTCGCGCGCGGGATCCTGGAGCAACAGCCGCAGTCGGGTGCCGGGGTGTGGAATCGCATGGACTATCGGCCACTCGAGGGTTTCGTCTACGCGATTACGCCGTTCAACTTCACCGCGATCGCGGGAAACCTACCGACAGCGCCCGTGCTGATGGGCAACACGGTGGTGTGGAAGCCGTCGCCCACACAGACATTGGCGGCGTTTTACACCCTGCGGGTGCTGGAAGCCGCAGGTCTGCCGCCGGGCGTGATCAACATGGTGACTGGCGACGGCGTGCAACTGTCGGAGGTGGCGCTTGCCGATCCCCGACTGGCTGGCATCCACTTCACCGGTTCCACCAGGACATTCCAGCACCTCTGGCGGGAGGTGGGCGCGAATATCGACCGCTACCACGGCTATCCGCGCCTGGTCGGGGAGACTGGAGGCAAGGACTTCATCGTCGCGCATTCGTCCGCCGATCCCGACGCGTTGCGCACCGCCTTGATTCGCGGTGCTTACGAGTACCAGGGCCAGAAGTGCTCGGCGGCGTCGCGCGCCTATATCGCCCGGTCGGTGTGGCGCGAGATCGGTGACGACTTCCTGCACCATACCGACCAGCTGACCTATGGCGACATCGCTGATCTAACCAATTTCGGTGGGGCGCTGATCGATCGGCGCGCGTTCGACAAGAGCGCCGCTGCCATCCGGCGGGCACGGGACGCGGGTATCACGATTCCGGTCGGCGGCACCTGCGATGACAGCGAAGGCTGGTTCGTCCGGCCCACCGTGCTGCTGGTGGACACTCCGCACGACGAATCGTTCGCCACCGAATACTTCGGTCCGATCCTCGCGGTGTACGTCTACGACGACGCCGAGCCCGGCTCGTACAGCGCGATCCTCGCCGAGGTCGAGTCGGCGGCACGCTACGCGCTGACCGGCGCGGTGTTCGCACAGGACCGGCATGCGATCCAACAGGCCGACGCCGCACTACGATTCGCGGCGGGCAATTTCTACATCAACGACAAGCCGACCGGTGCGGTGGTGGGTCAGCAGCCGTTCGGTGGCGCCCGTGCCTCCGGCACCGACGACAAGGCGGGCTCGCCGCTGAACCTGCTGCGCTGGGTCGCGCCACGCACGATCAAGGAGACCTTCGTTCCGCCGGTGCGGCACCACTACCCGCACATGGCGACGTAATGCGCGGCAGCGCACCGGAGGCCGGTGGCGAATTGGAGAATCCGGCGGGCGCTGGGTGGCGAGGCCGAGCTATTCCGGACTGACGCGAGTGGGCGGACTGGAAGTGGGCAGGGCGGATGCCCTGCCCACCTACCCTCTGGTGCCACGTATCCGAACTTTCTACACCAGTGGTCTTCCCAGACGCTGACGTCTGTGCAGATCGAAAAGATACGCGTTCAACGGGAACATTCGTGCCGATTTGGGTAATCACGTGTGTATCGCGGCGACAACCCGCAGCATCCGATCGAATCGGCGCTGGTCACGTGGTGCAGTGCTACCCGGCCATCGACGGCAGGGTCCGCTACTACGACAAGCACGCTCCACGTGTTTCGGTTCCGCAAGAAGTTCGGCGGAAAGGTCGTCCGCGGCCGCGAATCCCTGCGGTGTCGCCGGCTGAGTACCTTACGCCGATCGGACTCGGCGCTTCGAGTGCTATCGGGCGGGTTCGGCAGCTAGCTCGCCGGACGCCACCGTCACCGCCTGTCCGGCCAGGCCCACCCGGTCGCCACGCAGATGCATGCGCACGATGCCGCTACGCTGCGAGGCCTGTTCGCCAACGAGTTCTGGACGGCCGAGCCGATCGGCCCAATAGGGGGCCAACGTGCAATGTGCGGAGCCTGTGACCGGGTCCTCCGGTACGCCGTACGCGGGATAGAAGGTTCGGCTCACCATGTCGATGCCGGGCCTGTCGCCGGGTGCTGTGATGATCAGGCCGCGGGCGTCCCAATTGGACACAATGCTCAGATCTGGTTGCACCGCCCGGGCTTCGGCGGCATCGTTCACCGCCACGATCACATCGGATACACCGCGGCCGACGAATTCCACCGTCACGCCGGGCAGGGCCTGCGCGACATCCACGGTGGACGGTTCGGGTGGATCGGCCGGGAAATCCATGTGTACCCAGCCATTGTCGGCCCGGCAGGTCAGTGGGCCGCTGCGAGTCCGGAACACATGATCGCCGCCCAGTACGTGCGCGGCGGCCAGCGTGGCGTGCCCGCACAGGTCGACTTCCCTGGCCGGAGTGAACCAGCGGAGCCGGTCCCCGTGTACGAACGCGGTTTCCGAGTGCTTGAACTCGGACGCTACCGCCTGCATCCAGGTGTCATCTGCCGGGGTATTCAGCAGTACGACTCCTGCCGGGTTGCCGGCGAAGGGGGTATCGGTGAAGGAATCGACCAACCAGAAGCGCATATTCCGAGGTTAACGCCAAGTGGTTACATCGCCTTGGTGCGTGACATCGTGAACCACGGTGCGGCTCGCGCTCGGATCCGGCGCATGCCCGGCGGGAGCGCGCAGCGCAGCGCTTACTATCCACCTCGTCTCAGGGTCATCCGTCCACACCTGGTGGGACGGATGATGAGAAGATGTTGACAAGCATTCTCATCGCCTCGAGGGTGTGTCAACCGCCCTGACGGTATGCAATGCTTGCAATATCATCGTTTCGCCGATGCGGAAGAGTAGAGGTATGGCCAGGTTGACCAGACTGCTACCGCTGGTGCGCGGCGCGGCGCCGGAGGACGGCAATCAGACGCGGGTGCTCGACGCCGCGTTGCTGGCATTCCTGGATTTCGGTATCAAGCGCACCAGCATGGTGGAGGTCGCGCGGCGCTGCGGGTTGTCGCTGGCCACACTGTACCGGCGCTTCGCGAGCAAATCCGACCTGATCAAGGCCGTCGGGCTGCGGCAGACCCGCGAGTTCATCGAGCAGGTCGACGCCGCGTTGCAACGGCAAGTCGACCGGGACGCGAGCGCGGAGGAACAGATCGTCGAGCTGTTCGCCGCGTTCATCACCGGCTTGCGCGACAACCGGCTGATCCACCGGTTGTTGGCCACCGAGCCCGAACTGGTGCTGCCGTATCTGACCACGGAGGGCGCCCCGGTCATCGAACTCGGCCGTGACTATCTCGCCGAGTTCATCACGCGGTTGCAGCAGGAAGGCAAACTGCCGGACTACGATCCGGAACCGCTGGCCGAAATGATCGCCCGCACAGCGCTTTCGCTCGCGCTGACACCGCAGACCGTGATCCCGCTCGGCGACGACGCGGCGATCCGGCAGTTTGCTCGCGACCACGTGGTGGTGTCGTTCCGGGTGCGGTAATGGATCCGGCAAGCCGGCGACCGCGGGATTCGGCCGACTCGCCGCGTGTGCTGGATCAGCGGCAGGAGATCAGCCCGGCAGTCATCGCAGGGAGGGCGGCGAGGACATCGGCGGTCTGCTCGGCGGCGGTGCCGTGCGTGTGCGCGGTCACCGCGAAACCGGGACCGTAGGACGCTGACGCCACCTCGGGTTCGCCGGAATCCGACCAACCCCACTTGGTGCCGAGTACCAGAGGAAATCGTGCGGTGCCCCAGTCCTGTTCGGTGCCGTCGAGGGCAGTCGAGCCAGCGGCGGCCATCCACTCGAAGATCGGCGACTCGGGATCGGTGCGCAACTTGGCCACGAGGAAGTCGGATACATCCGCGGCGCTCGTCGTCCCCGCGCCCCAGTCGTCTCCGGCGCGGGTCGCGGTAAGGCCGTATTCGCCAGCGATGGCGCCCACGGCCTGCGGGTATTTCGCCGCCATCAGGCTCGCCGCGCCGTCGTCCGAGTAGCGGATCATGCGCTCGGCGAGGCCCCGATCGTCCGCCGAGCCGTCGCCGCGGCGCAACGCGTAGTCGGCCAGGAAAAGTTTGGCCAGCGACAGGCTCGAGCGCGGCTCGTGTTCGTTCGCGCTGCCCCATCCGATGCCGAGGATGGTTCGCACGGACATCGCGGTGCGTTGCGGCATGGCAACCTGGCAGGGTGTGGCACTCGCTACCGGCGTCGCCAGGGCGAGGCAGGTGCCGAGGGCAACTAGCGCGCTCACCGTCATTCGATAGCCCATGGTTGTCTCCTGGCTCGCTTCGGCGTGAAAAACTTCGGAGTGAGTCGAGATATCACTGGTACAGGTGCGATTGGACGATACAACACGCGAATGCTGAAAGTTTACTGTTATAGGGCAATTGCGGCAAAGTTGTGTCGTTCAGACCAGACGTAGGCCGAGTTTTCGCCGGATGCGCATATCCAGCAGGTAGGCATTGAAGGGAAACGCCCGGACCTGGCGCGGCAGCCTGGCTTCGGCGGCGCCGAGGGCGCGTAGGACGCGGTGCAAATTGCGGTCGTCGCGCTCGGTCCAGGAGAGACTCATCTGGTCGCGCAGGTGCTGGGGGAGCAGACCGGTGACGAAGAAACGATGTACGCGGCCGAACGTCAGCCGTACGGGGCGCGGCAGCATGCGCAGGTCTATCAGGTCGTCGAAATAGTCGTGCAGGATCGGATCGATGCTGGTCTTCGCCAGATTCGCCACCCAGTACGCGGCGAATGTCGCCCGGTCGGCGGGCCACATGTCCGCGCGCATCTGGAGGGTGGTGCCCAGGCGGGCGCCGTGCTGGTAGAAGATCTCGGCGGTGGCCTCGTCCATCGGGCCGTGCATGCGCTCGTAGAGGTCCGTCGCGCCCCAGTACAGGCACGCGGCGACCCATAGTTGTAGATCGGGGTCGAACGCGTTGTAGCGCACCGGGCTCGACGCGCTGGAGTGCACCGGTCGGTGCGACACGTCGACCGCGTCGCGGTAGGCCGCGCGCTCCTCGTCGGAACCGAGCATCGCCACCGACAGGTAGGTCAGCGTGGTGCGCAGTCGCTTGACCGGGTGCACCATGACCTTTCCGCTGTCGACCGTGCTCTCCACTACGCCGTAGCCGACCGGTGGGGCGCTGAGCTGCATGATGACGTTCGCGGTACCGCCGAGGAAACCGGCGATCCCGTCGATGTACCGCCCCATGTCGAACGAATCCGGCGATTCGGGGTGCGTCGTCGTCGCGTGCGATGGCCTGGCCATCATCTACCTCGCTCCTTCTGAGAAGGCTAGATGTCAACAGTCTCACTGCCTCGAGCGGGAGTCAACCGGCCCAGCCACGACAATTCGTTCTCGACATCGGCGGATGTCGTGACGATGCACCGAACCCGGCGAAGTAGCGTGGTCGAATGTCGTTCGGTCCGCCGCTGCTGCTCAGTTCCTTGAACCCGCTCGCCGTCGCAGGTGGTGCGGACATCCCCAACGCCGTCAGCATCGACGGCACGACACTGTCGCGCAGCGACCTGCTCGGCGCGGCGACTTCGGTGGCCGAGCGCGTCGCCAGGGCTGAGCGGATGGCAGTGCTGGCCGAGCCGACCGTGGCCACTGTGCTCGCGGTGGTCGGCTGCCTGATCGCGGGCGTGACGGTGGTGCCGGTACCCCCGGACTCGGGCGCCACCGAACTGGCCCATATCCTTGCCGACTCCGGTGCGCAGGCCTGGCTGGGGAAAGCGCCGGAGGGCAGCGAAC
Organism: Nocardia sp. NPDC049220; assembly: GCF_040647855.1. Lineage (NCBI taxonomy): Bacteria > Bacillati > Actinomycetota > Actinomycetes > Mycobacteriales > Nocardiaceae > Nocardia > Nocardia sp. NPDC049220. The sequence continues at coordinate 27,463 of NZ_JBEZDA010000014.1, read as the reverse complement.
TGCCCGTGGTTCCGGTGCGCAGGCACGCCAGGTCTTGGCACTCGTATCCCGAACCCGACCCGGCCACGCCGGCCTTCGTGCTTTACACCTCAGGAACCACTGGTCTGCCGAAGGGGGTTGTGCTCCAGCGCGGCGCTATCGCGGCGGGGTTGGACGCGCTCGCTGATGCCTGGGCGTGGACCGCCGATGATGTTCTGGTGCACGGACTTCCGCTGTTTCACGTCCACGGGTTGATTCTCGGCGTGCTCGGCGCGCTGCGCGTGGGCAGCCCGCTGATCCACACCGGTAAACCGACGCCGCGAGCGTACGCCGCGGCGAAGGGATCGCTCTATTTCGGTGTGCCTACAGTCTGGTCGCGGATAACCGAAGACCCGGACGCGGCACGGCAATTGGCCGCCGCCCGGCTGTTGGTCTCCGGCAGCGCGCCGCTGCCGGTGCCGGTGTTCGAGCGACTGCGCGAGTTCACCGGGCACGCGCCGATCGAGCGGTATGGCATGAGCGAAACCATGATCACGCTATCCACCCGAGCGGACGGTGAGCGTAGGCCGGGTTGGGTCGGCACGCCGGTACACGGCGTGCGGACCCGACTCAGGGACGAGTCCGGTGCCCCGGTCCCGCACGACGGCGAGAGCATCGGCGGACTACAGGTGCGCGGTCCCATGCTCTTCGACGGCTACCTGAACCGGCCGGATGAGACCGCCGCGAGTTGGACCGACGACGGCTGGTTCACCACCGGTGACGTCGCCGCCATCGACTCCGAGGGCTTTCACCGCATCGTCGGGCGGGAATCGGTGGATCTGATCAAGTCCGGCGGCTTTCGCATCGGCGCGGGCGAGGTGGAGACGGTGCTGCTCGGGCACCCCGCGGTCGCCGAGGTCGCGGTGGTGGGACTGCCCGATGACGACCTCGGGCAGCGCGTCGTTGCGTTCGTCGTCCGGCGCGCCTCCGATGCCGGGACCACGGAGCGTGAATTGATCGCCCATGTGGCCGAGCAGCTTTCGGTGCACAAGCGCCCGCGTGAGATCCGACTGGTCGACGCGCTGCCGCGCAACGCGATGGGCAAGGTGCAGAAGAAACTACTGAGCTGAGGTCATTGCCGCCGTTGCCTGTCGCGAAGGGTGCGACCTGACACAGTCCTACTAGGCACGTGTGGCACGTCAGCTCCGCTTGTGCTCTTGCTGCTCGGGTATGGCCATGCGCCTGGTGCTGAGCGCGACGACGAACATGGCGCCCGTCAGCAGAATGCCGACGCCGGTCGTGCCGAGCCCGCTCAGGAGGTAGCCGCCGAGTAGCGCGCCGAAGGCGACGCTTCCGTCGGTCACCATGGTGAGTAGGCCGACCGTCCGGCCGAGAGTTTCCTCGGGGATGACTTCCACGCGAAAGATCGTCATGAGGACGGTGATTATGAGGCCGCTACAGCCCACGGAGAACCAGGTTATCGCGAGCACGACGGGGTTCGAACTCAGCGTGACCGGCAGCATCAGCGCCGTGTACGCCCACAGCGCGCCGTGGTAGACACGTGCTCGGCCGAACCATGTGATCAGCTTCGTCGCGGCGGCGGAGCCGACGATGCCGCCGACGCCGGCCGCGCCGAGGACGATACCGATCGTCCACGCTGGCGCGTCGCCGCCGTCGAGTTTCACCATGATCAGCAGAATGGCCACCTGGATGATCAGGTTCGTCAGCCCGCTGATCGCGGTCGTGGTTCGCAGGAACGGTTCGGCCCAGGCGATCTTGGCACCGTCCCGGACGGCGCTCCCCATCCCTTCAGTGAGCCGTTCGCGCAGCGCGGGCCCACCGGGCCGCGCGGGGGTGTTCCATCGGATCGCCTGTAGGGTACTTCGGCAAAAAATGTATGACATGGTGTTTACCGCGAAGGGCAGCCAGGCCACCGCCCCGTAGGCGGCAGCGCCGGTGGCCCGGCCGACCACGATGGCGACAGGCTTCTCGGCCGAAAGGAAGGACAATGCGACGCCGCGATCCTCGGCGCCGACGATATTTCGAATCGAAGCCAGTTCGCTGACTTCGAAGAAGACATTGGCGGTGCCCTCGACGAAGGCGGTGAGCATGAGAACCGGTGCGAAATACGGTATCTGGAGTATGACAACGGCGATGGCCAGGCAGGCCGCGGACAGCCCGGCCGACTGGCAGATCAGCAGAATTCGTCGCTGATTCCCATAGTCCGCCGCGATGCCCGCCGGGATCTGGAAAATCAGACTCGGCAGGGTTACCGCGAAGGTGACCCAGCCCGCAAGCGCGGGATTGTCGGTCGCCGCCAATGTCAGTAGTGGATAGGCGATGCGTACCCCGTAGAAGCCGACCAGCGAAACCGCGTTGCCCGACCACAGCAACGCGAAGTTTCGGTCGATGTAGATTGTCCGCGATCCGCTCATCCGCTGGATACGGAATAGTCGCGATCCGCTCATCCGCTGGGTAGGTCTGTCGACGGGTCGGTAAGCCTCCCAGCGCTACTCATCTCGGCTCGGTTCGTTGGACAGCCAGCGCAGCAGATCGACGATCTCGATATCACCGCTATCCCGGATTGCCCGATACAGACCGGCTGCTACTGCGGCCCTGTCGTTCAGGATGCCGAAGGTGTCGTCTGGATACAGTTTCGGCAGTGCCAGGGCCAGGCCTGCCCACGGTTGCGGCCGCAACGGATCCGACCGCAACTGCTGGGTGTAGAGCGCCACGGCTTCGGGGAAGTCACCGGCCAGGTAGGCGCGGTCGCCGGGCTGCTGCTCCTGACTCGACAACACGTCGGCCGCACTGGTATCGAGCAGCTGCGCGGCCAGCTGCAGCCGCCGATAATGGGTGGGCACCGTCTGCTGATCCACCTGGGTCACCGCCGGGAGGGTATCGGGCCGTTGTGCTCGTGCTGTCCAGCATGCGACAAGATCGGAAATGCCTTCTGAGGAGACCGTCAGGTTGCGCACCTGCCAGAAGGTCCGATGGGCGACGGACACCTCAGCTGTGGCCAGCGCCGTCGCGGCGGGTACGTCCTCCTCGGCCCACGCACCGATGCTCGCTGTGAGCCGATCGAGGAAGTCTTCTCCCGCCGGGGTCAGCAGACCCGATGTCGCCGCTTGAGCGATGGCCGCTTCCACCTGGCCTCGCCACAACGCGAAATTCACGTGTGCTTGCATGGACTGGTGGCACTCGGCGTTCCGATGAACTCGCCAGAAATCAGTGACACCGAAAAACGCGTAGATTCCGTGCAACAGGCCATAGATCGGCCGGGGATCGTCGCGCCACGGTGCGTAGAAGCGGCACGCCGGATCTGGATCGAACAGCACGATCTGATCGGTCAAGAGGGTGAACTTGGCATGCTGGATCTCGTGGATCAGCGTCAGCGCCAACTGGCAGGGATCCGCCGGGGCGGTGGTGTACACGCAGCCGAGTCCATTGAACGCGGTGTGGCTCGTACTCGCGGCCAGCGGTTGCGCGCTCAGCGGCGCGAGGGCCCGCAGGCAGGGACGCATGGGTAGCAGGTAGTGGTCGAAATGGCGGTGCAACAGATCCCAGGCGCCGGCGAAGTCCTGCTGCCACCGATCACTGTGCGCTGCTGTCAGCCGCGGGGGATCGAGGTGGGCGTCGCGCAGGTCACGGAAGGGGTCGAGGTCGTCGAGCAGCACCTCGCGTTCCGCTGGGGCGCCACGGACGGTCCGCAGCGGTGACCAGGCGGGATCGGATTCATCGTCGACGGCCGAAACGGCGACTGTGGCGGCATCGGTGGTGAAATGCAACGTGCCGCTGGTCCAACGCAACTCACAATGCCCAGAATCTTCGGAGGACCCTAGGCGAGCAAGGCCAATACCCGGCAGCATCACCACGCCGTTGCGTATCACGAGTGTCACCGATCCTTCGGGTAGACACGTGAGAGCGCCGGCCGCGGCGAGCCAGCCGAGGTAACCGCAATCGGCCCACAACGTAGTCGGGACGGCGCCCGACTCGGCATCGAGCAGCGACAGGACATGCGCGAGCCACAAGCCGACGTGCGGATAGGACAGCAGGGCCGCGACCTCCGCCGGATGTGTTTGCTGCAGGTCGGCCAAACTCTGATAGGCCTCGACGAGACCGGCGCGTTCCGCGCTTTCGGGCGCCCGTGCAGTTACTTCCGCAATCAGTGTTCGCAGCAGGATCATCCGCGTCGTCACCATGCCGTCCATCAGTGTTTCGACGGACGCGACGGTGCCGTAGCCGGAACTCAGATCGATAGCGGCATGACCGATCTCGGCCAATGCGATGGGCATATAATTTCCAGCTTCTATCCGGCGGCGGAGTTGATATCTGCCCGGACCCGGGACGAGATGTGGTGAATCAACTTCTGCAGATCGGCGCAATACACGGAAGGATTGCGGAAACCGTTATCCGCGCGGTATCGGTGCACGTAATGCCCACCGCCGCATACGGTGTGTACCGGGCATCCGCGGCAAGTGTCACTCAGCGCATCGAGACCGATCTGACGAGCGATCATTGATGGTTCCCACAGCGCCTGATCGAGCGGATTGCCTTCGCCCTCGGTCCGTATTTTGGTCGCTCCCGCGAAGGTGGACTTCAGCTCGTCGACCTGTTCCAGAGTGCCGTCGGTTTCGATCACCGCCATTCGCATAGGAGCGAGACCTACGGCCTCCGACCCACCCCGGCCGCCGAGTATGAGATCGATGATGGTGTCGAAGAGCCGGACCTGAGTTTCCAACTTCGGTGCGTGATACCAGCGATCGAAAACCGCGATCAGCCAGTCCGCGTACGGTGTGGCGCGGTAATCCAATGCTGGTGGCGGCGTCGTCCAATTGCCATGTGGTAGCAGAAAGTCGACCGCAGGTGGCTGAAACTTGACGAGTGCCTCATATGTCTGCACGGGATCGTTCGCTACGTCGATCGTGCACAGCAGGCCGGAAAACAAGTGACGGTGGTTGTCGGCATCCAGCCGCGCCAACCCTGCGGCGACCCGGTCATAGCTACCCGCACCCCGCCGATCGCGTCGATGCCGGTCATTCTCGTCCTCGCCACCGTCGATACTGATCCCGATCCGAATACCCCACCGGTGACAAATATCCAAGAATTTCTCATCGAGCAGTACCCCGTTGGTCTGGATTCCCAGACGCACATTGGTGATCGGCTCGAGCAACATTCGAGCCTGCCTGGCGAAGTACGCCAGGTCGTCATGACCGACGAGAAGCGGTTCACCACCGTGGAAGACGAGTTCCACCATAGGTAGCGCATGAGTGCGTGCATGTTCACCGATCATTCGGCAGGCGTCGTCGAAAACGGTACGGCTCATCGTTTTCGGCTGCTCACGCCAACTCTGATCGGCCATCTCGTAGATGTAACAGTAGTCGCACGCTAGATTGCATCGACTATGGATCTTGATCACGAACTCGATAAATGGCAGCGGTTCCCAACCATTGCGCACCAATTCGCGGATATCCAAACCGGAAGCGGGCCATAAGTTTTGCTCGCCACAGTTACCCAACGACAGCGGAACCGGCGTCATTTCATCTCCCCGGAACTGCGACCGGCCACGGGCATCACCGAAGGTGGAAATGCCCGTGGCCGATGCTTGTTACAAGCTACTTTTCGGGACTGATGAAGGACTGAAACCTTGCTGTGTGGTCTGTGGATTGGGTGCGATGACGCTCGAGCACCGCACGCAGGGCAGGGCTGGTAACAGCCGTCAACTGCTCCGGTCTCAGGGTCCCGAAGTCTGCGAGATTTTCCATGGCAGTACCTCCTGCTCGCTCTCCCGCTGGGCATTCGAGAACATCGCCCGAAGAAGTCGAACCTTCGGGCGAAATCTCAAGTCCAGCTAGGGAGATGATCTTCATCAGCGGACATGAGCGGTCCGCCGGTAGGTGAAGTGTACTACAGCACAACATGATCTGCGCAGCACGATATGACCTGTTGTGGCGCAACAGCCTCCGATGGCGATACCCGGTCGGCGCTCTTTCGAAACCGGTCACCGGCGCTGATCGAAAAGTAGGCCACTCAACCGGTATTGGACGGGTGATCAAGTTGTCGGACTGGGCGGAGATCAGGTATCGGCACGAGGGCGAGTGCCTGTCGATCAGCACGATCGTGAGGCGGACGGGTTTCTCGTGGGACACAGGGCGCGTGCGGTGCGGTCGGATTCGCCGCCGAGTTGGTCGCGGTGTCGGGGCCGTCGGCGGTCGATACGTCCGAGGGTGCTGGCCGAGTGCCCGCATATGCTGGCGTCTGCGGTCGCCGAGCTGGTCGACTGGGTCGGGTCCCCATCGTGGTTCAGTAGATGATCGGGCTGACCATCACCGTGGAAGATGCCGATTCCTACCGGGCCGCCGCTGTCTGTCGAGAAGGGTTGACCTCGAGCCGAGTCGAGGTTCTACGGTCACCTCATGACCTCGACCTTGACTCCCGAACAGATCGACTATCTGGGCAGCCAGCGCCTCGGTCGGCTGGCCACCGTCCGTCCCGATGGCACGCCGCAGAACAATCCGGTGGGCTTCCGCTACAACGCCGAGTTCGACACGATCGACATCGCGGGGTGGAACATGGGCGCCTCGTGGAAGTTCCGCAACCTGGCCACGAACGAGCATGTCGCCTTCGTAGTCGACGACATCGCCTCGACGGAGCCCTGGCGAGTCCGTTGCCTCGAAATCCGAGGCGCTGCTCGAGCATTGACCGACGTCGAACCGTACATTACCGGCGTTTCGCGCGAAATGATCCGCATCCATCCCCACCGCGTTATCGCCTTCGGTTTGGTCGCTTCCGCCGCACCGTGAGCGCGGCCGTACGAACTCCCGTTCGGCCCGGGTGAGGGCAAGCCAACAACCTGCCCCACCCGGAGTCCGCGAGCATTGGTGCGCGAACCGAAATCCTGATACGCCAACTACTTTCGCGAGATCATGGGTGACTCATCGTGAAGCCCAGACCCGACCCGCACGCAACGCGAGACCTGAACGCCACTCCCGCACCACCCAGCGCATACGGCCCAAAGACCCGGAGCGGCGGAACAGACAGCTCAGTCGTTGGCGTGCAGGGCGGCGTTGAGTTCGATGCCGGTGCCCTTGCGTGCGACGACCTCGACCGCGCCGGTGGTGGAGTTGCGGCGGAACAGCAGGTTGTCGCGGCCGGCGAGATCGGCGGCTTTGACCAGGGTGCCGTCGGGGGTGGTGACCTTGGTACCCGCGGTCAGGTAGAGGCCGGCCTCTAGGACGCAGTCGTCGCCGAGCGGAATGCCGAGGCCGGAATTGGCGCCGAGCAGCGAGCGCTCGCCGATCGAGATCACGGTGGTGCCGCCGCCGGACAAGGTGCCCATGGTCGATGCGCCGCCGCCGATGTCGGAGCCGTCGCCGACCACGACACCCGCGGAGATGCGGCCCTCAACCATGGACGCGCCGAGCGTGCCCGCGTTGAAGTTCACGAAGCCCTCGTGCATCACGGTGGTGCCAGCGGCCAGGTGTGCGCCGAGGCGGACCCGGTCGGCGTCACCGATGCGCACGCCCGACGGGACGACGTAGTCGACCATGCGCGGGAACTTGTCGATGCTGTACACCGTGACCGGGCCGCGGGCGCGCAACTTGGCGCGGGTGGTCTCGAAGCCCTCCACCGCGGCGGGGCCGTGGTTGGTCCATACGACGTTGTTCAGCAAGCCGAACTGGCCGTCCAGGCTCACCTCATGCGGCATGACCAGGCGGTGCGAGAGCAGATGCAGGCGCAGGTAGACGTCGTGCGCGTCGACCGGGGCGGCGGACAGGTCGGCGATCGTGGTGTGCACGGCGATCACCTCGACCCCGCGCGCCTCGTCGAAGCCGAGCAGCGCCTCGTACTCGGCGGGCGGCTCGTCGAGCCGCTCGCTGCCGGTCGAGGTGAACTCACCCAGCCGCGGGCTCGGGTACCACGTATCAAGCACGGCCCCGTCCGCGGTCACGTTGGCGATACCGACTGCAGTTGCTCCCTGAGTGCTCACGTCGGAAGAGGTTACCGACATCGGTCCGTCGATGCTGAGCCTCCCTCGTGCGCACGCGCACCGTGGATCGGGCGAGCGGTGCGGTGGGATAGCACCGACCGTGACATTCGGGACGCGCCGCGGTCGTAGGGTGAAGAACGTGACCATCGACCTACATGCCGACCCGATCACGTTGACCGCCGCGCTCGTCGACATCCCGAGCGTGTCACGGAACGAGGCCGCGATCACCGACGTGGTGGAGCGGGCACTGCGCGAGCAGACGACCGGCTTCGAGGTGTTGCGGAACGGGAACGTGGTGCTCGCGCGAACCAATCGGGGCTTGCCGACCAGGGTGCTCCTGGCTGGTCACCTGGATACCGTACCGATCGCTGACAACGTGCCGGGCCACTTCGCGGTCGGTCCGGCGGGCGAGCGTGTGCTCTACGGCTGTGGCTCGGTGGATATGAAATCCGGTGACGCGGTGTTCCTGCACTTGGCCGCGACCGTCGCCGAGCCGGTGCACGATGTGACGCTGATCTTCTACGACTGCGAAGAGATCGCCGCGGAGTTCAACGGGCTCGGTCACATCGAACGCGATCACCCCGACTGGTTGGTGGCCGATCTCGCGGTGCTCGGTGAACCATCCGGCGGCTGGATCGAGGCGGGTTGCCAAGGAACGCTGCGGGTTCGGCTGAGTACCTCCGGTATCCGCGCGCACTCGGCGCGATCATGGCTGGGCGACAACGCGGTACACCGGCTGGCCCCGATTCTGCAGCGACTGTCGGACTACCGGGCACGCGAGGTCGACATCGACGGCTGCGTCTATCGCGAGGGTTTGTCGGCGGTCCGTGTCGACGGCGGTGTGGCGGGCAATGTCGTACCGGATGCGGCCGAAGTCGACGTCAACTTCCGCTTCGCCCCCGATCGCTCCGTCGACCAGGCCATCGATCACGTCCGCGAGGTCTTCACCGGCCTCGACGTCTCCTTCGAGGTGACCGACTCCGCACCGGGCGCGCTCCCCGGCCTGACCGCGCCGGCAGCCAAGGACCTCATCGCCTCGGTGCACCGGCACGGCGGCGGCGTGCGCGCCAAATACGGCTGGACCGATGTCGCCCGTTTCGCCGCCCGCGGCATCCCCGCGGTCAATTTCGGTCCCGGCGACCCCAACTTCGCGCACAAGCGCGACGAACACGTTCCCGTCGACCAGATCACCGAAGTCACCGCGATTCTGCGTGGCTATCTCACCGGTGCCGAGAGCTGAGTCGGCCGATGCGCGGAGTGCGCGTGTCGCACGAGTGCGGCCCCGTAGTTGAAAGTCAAACGACTTCTTGCCTCCGCCCGGTGCGTGTGGTCGCCCGGGCGGTAGCGTGAGCTGCATGTCCGCCGACGCCGCTGACCGTGAGGTCCCCAACAAGCCGAAGTCGACAGCCAAGTTCCGCGGACCGATAATGTTTCGCCGCGATCGCAAGGACGAGATCGGGACCGCCGACCGGAGCCTGCTGGACCGACGGGGCGATACCGACTGGGTGCACAGCGACCCGTGGCGGGTACTGCGTATCCAAGCCGAGTTCGTCGAGGGTTTCGGCGCGCTCGCGGAGGTGCCGCGCGCGGTGACCGTCTTCGGTTCCGCGCGCACACCCACCGACCATCCCGAGTACCACGCCGCGCACGCGATCGGCGCCGCGCTGGCCAGGGCGGGTTTCGCGGTGATCACCGGTGGCGGGCCCGGCGCGATGGAGGCGGCCAACCGCGGCGCCTGCGAGGCGGGTGGCTACTCGATCGGCCTCGGGATCGAGTTGCCGTTCGAGCAGAGCCTCAACGAATGGGTCGATCTGGGCATCAACTTCCGCTACTTCTTCGTCCGCAAGACGATGTTCGTGAAGTATTCGCAGGCGTTCATCTGCCTACCCGGCGGTTTCGGCACGCTGGACGAGTTGTTCGAGGCGCTCACCCTGGTGCAGACCCGCAAGATCACCCGCTTCCCGATCATCCTGTTCGGCAGTAGGTACTGGTCCGGTCTGGTCGACTGGGTGCGCGACACGCTCGGCGGCTCCGGCAAGATCTCGCCGGGCGACCTCGGCCTGCTGCGCGTGACCGACAGCGTCGAGGAGGTCGTGAGTATCATCCAGGCCAACGTGCAGGCGGGCGCCGCCGAGGATGCGATCGGTACGGAGGATCAGTGGTGAGCGAACAGCCTTTCGCGGTCTGTGTCTACTGCTCGGCGAGCACAACGGACACCGGCCATCTCTCGCTGGCCGCCCGGGTCGGCACCGAGATCGCCCGGCGCGGATGGCAATTGGTGTCCGGCGGCGGCCATGTCTCGATGATGGGCGCGGTCGCGACCGCGGCACGAGCGGGCGGCGCGAACACCATTGGCGTGATCCCGAAACATCTGGTGCACCGGGAGGTCGCCGACGTCGACGCCGATGAGCTGGTGGTCACCGACACGATGCGCCAGCGCAAGCAGGTCATGGAGGATCGCGCCGACGCCTTCCTCACCCTGCCCGGCGGCATCGGTACTCTCGAAGAGTTTTTCGAGGCATGGACCGGTGGGTATCTGGGCGAGCACGACAAGCCGGTCGTCGTGCTGGACTCCGATGGATTCTTCCGCGGGTTGTTCTCCTGGCTGGATGAGTTGCACGACCGAAAGTTCGTGCCACAGAAGGCCCTGTCACGGATTACCGTGGCAACCGATCTTCCTACCGCTTTCGCCGCACTGGAGGCATCGCGTACTGCCTGATTCGGCGAGCTGACACCGTGCCCACCGACCGCCGCCCAGCGGTGAGTTCGGTCACCACGCTCGAGGGATCTGCGCCGGCGAAGTCGGCGCCGAACAGCTGACGATATGCACCGAGCGGGACCATGGTCGCGGCACTCCGCCGAATCCACCGCCGTGGTAGTCCGGAACGGAACATGGATTTCGTCGGCACATGGGTAACTCGTCGGGCACGCCCAGAACTGATGTGCCGCCGAACGCGGGACCTGAATATCGGTCCCGCGTCGCTAACCAGCACGGTCCGAAAGATCTGGAGAAGCGGACTAGCTACAGTCGTGGGCATGTTCAGCTCGGCCACGGCGCCGCTTCCGACACTGTGCGGCAGGCCGGTGGCGACGAATCGGGCGCTGGTGATGGCGATCGTGAATCGCACACCGGACTCGTTCTACGACCGAGGCGCCACCTTCACCGACGCGGCGGCAATGGACGCGGTGGCGCGTGCGGTCGACGAGGGCGCCGATCTGGTCGACATCGGCGGCGTGAAAGCCGGCCCGGGTGTGCTGGTCGACGCGGCCGAGGAGACCAGACGGGTGATCCCTTTCGTCGCCGCCATTCGTGCGAAGTACCCCGAGCTACTGGTCAGCGTCGATACCTGGCGCGCCGACGTTGCGTCGGCTGCCGCCGGCGAGGGTGCCGACCTGATCAATGACACCTGGGCCGGCGCCGACCCGGATCTGGTCCGGGTGGCGGCCGAGCACGGTGTCGGGGTGGTGTGCAGCCACACCGGCGGCGCGGTGCCGAGAACCAGACCGCATCGAGTCCGCTACGCCGATGTGATGGGTGAAGTCGCGGACGCCGTGGTGACCGCCGCCGAGAACGCGCTCGCTGCGGGGGTGCGCAAGGATTCGATTCTGATCGATCCGACTCATGATTTCGGCAAGAACACCTATCACGGGCTCGAGTTGTTGCGCGGAGTGGACATTCTTGTAAATACCGGATGGCCTGTCTTGATGGCGCTGAGCAACAAGGATTTCATCGGGGAGACTCTAGGTGTCGATCTTTCCGAACGGCTGGAGGGCACATTGGCGGCAACAGCATGGTCGGCGGCCGCTGGTGCCCGAGTCTTCCGAGTCCACGAGGTAGCCGCGACCCGGCGGGTCGTGGACATGATCGCCGCGATCCAGGGCATCCGGCCCCCCGCACGAACCTTGCGAGGTCTGGTATGAAAATCCAACACCGCGAGCCCGCCTGGGCGACGACCAATACCTGGGACAACCCGGACTGGACGGTGGACGAACTCGTCGCCGCCAAAGCGGGGCGCGCTGTCTCGGTGGTGCTGCCTGCGCTGAACGAAGAGCGCACCGTGGCCGATGTGGTGGCGAGCATTCGGCCACTGCTCGGCACACTGGTCGACGAACTGATCGTGCTCGACTCCGGCTCGACCGACGCGACCGCGGAACGGGCGCGCGCCGCGGGGGCCGAGGTGATCAGCCGCGAACAGGCGGTACCCGAGCTGAATCCCGTCCCTGGCAAGGGCGAGGTTCTGTGGCGATCTTTGGCCGTGACCAGCGGCGACCTGATCGCGTTCGTCGACTCCGATCTCATCGACCCCGACCCGGCCTTCGTGCCGAAACTGCTCGGCCCGCTGCTCACTGTCGGCGGCCTGCACCTGGCCAAGGCGTACTACCGCAGGCCGCTGCGCCAGGGCGGCGCAGTGGACGCGCACGGCGGCGGTCGCGTCACCGAGCTGGTGGCCCGACCGCTGCTCGCTGCGCTGCGGCCCGAACTGTCGCAGGTGCTGCAGCCGCTGGGTGGCGAATACGCGGGTACCCGCGAACTGCTCACCTCGGTGCCGTTCGCGCCTGGCTACGGCGTGGAAATCGGACTGCTGCTCGACACCTACGACCGGCTCGGCCTGTCCGCGATCGGCCAAATCAATCTAGGTGTGCGGACGCACCGCAACCGACCGCTGGCCGACTTGGGTGTGATGAGCCGCCAAATCCTGGGCACCGTGCTCGGCCGCAGCGGCGTGCAGGACTCCGGTTCGGCGCTCACTCAGTTCCCGCTGATCGGTGACGAATTCACCGCGCACAGTACCGAGGTGTCGCTGACCGACCGCCCGCCGATGAACACGCTCCGACCCGTGCAAGCGGCCGCCTGAACCTCGAACGCCAGTGGCTGGGTGACGGGATGGTCGATGCCGTCATCGGGTTCGGCCGGTCCCGGATACTTGTCGAGAGAACAAGGATTCGCGCTGCGGTGGCGAAAAACGCGCGGGTGTCGACCAACCGCCCACCCGATTCAGCTACCCAGTGGCTATTCGACTCGGTTATGTTGTTCGGGCAGCGATTCGGCTACCGGCTCCTCGTGCCCGTCGGCCGGGCGGTCCGCCAGCTGCGTGGGCGCCGCTGCGGTGGACTCCTTTGTGAGGCGGTCCTGTAGCTCGGCGACGGTCAGGTGCGGGTGCGAATCCGTCGGCCGCACCAGCACGGTGATGGCGAAGGTGAGCAGTCCAGCCGTCAGCACGACGACGCCGACGAACGTGATCGGATTCACCGTGGCCTTCCCGAAGAACGCATCACATGACCGTCTCGCGGAGTTGGAGATAGGGCTGGACCGCGCCTGTCTCGAAGTACGCCGTGAAAATCTCGGCCGCCTGCTCGGCGGTGAAGACTTCGTCCGGGTAGATCACCGGCGCGGGCACACCGGCGGGAACCGGCATGTCGAGGCCGGGTACACCGATCCGGTCACCCGGCAGACCGACGACGAACTGGCGCGCCGTGGAGCCGATGGTGACACGCAGTTCGATCGCCAACGCGTCGGCGGCGCCGGTGCATTGCAGATAGTTTCGTCCAGGCGCGGAGCTGATCGCTGGACTGATGTCGGTGGGCCGCATGGGCACGGCGAGACGAGTCATGTTCACCGAGTAGCGGTGAAGGCCGTCGAGCCTGCGCAGTGGGCGTAGGAAGTTGTCGAGGGTCTCGTCGGGTCCGAGGAACACCTTCAGCCGGTCGCTGTAGGTCATCCGGTGGGTGGTGAGTGCCGGATCGGACGGCGCACCTGGACAGAGCGACTCGTTCCGCTTCGCGGGAGGTGTGGACGCCGAACTCGCAGATATCGAACTTCGAACATGCACCAGAGTTCACCTATCGACTTGGTTATCTTTCAGCTATTGAAGCATTCGGGCAGGAAAGCGTGTGCCGGAGGATGGTGTGACGTACGTCACATTCTTGGAGTTCTGTGTGTGACAAGCTGTTCAGAAGTGCCGAATGCGCAGGTGAAAGGCATTCGGGCAGCGAAGGGGTCATCGATCCAGGGGGCTGACAGTCGAATTGTGGTCTCGACAGGTAAGCCTCGTGCCTCCGGTGGGACGATCCGGTGTGGCAGACCGTTCCCGGTTACCGCGCCGATGAAGTTACCAGTTGTGCTTCGGCATTCGATAATTCCTGGTCGAATCACGCCAGACCAGGGGTAATCCGCGGTGGTGCCGGCTGTCGCCGCGGGGAAGGCGGCCCGCGTTTCGCGGGTGACTCAGTGTCGCAGACCCGGTGCGGGCAACCGCTTTTCCGGATCGTGCCGGTAAACCGGCGTGAGCAGGTCGGCTTCCAGTGGTTCGCCGGTGGCACGGTCGAATCGGCAGGACACCAGCACCGAGAACAGATGTGCGCCGGCCCGCTCGTGCAGGGCGGCCAGTCGCGTGGAGAGCAGCCGGACGGCGCCGAGTGAGCCGGGCGGATGCATGCCGTCGATCATCAGCACGCTGCCGCGCGCGTCGGGTCTGGGCAGTCTGGCCAGATATGCGATGTCGTGTGGTTCGGGCCCACCCGGCCGGTATATTCGCCGCGCGGCCCGATCTTCGATGCCACGGCGCGCGTCGCCTGCTCTGGGCACCGCGCGCCGAAGCCGTGGATCGGCGGTGATCAGCTGGCGGAGGCTGGGGGACAACTCCGGGCCGCCGAGCACGATCAGCCCGTCGCGCCGCAGGTCTATCGGGCGGCCCGGCAGGAAATGCTCGATCGCGACCGTGAAGCCGAGTTCGCGGAGTAGTTCGGCCAGTCGGTGCGGTGCGGCCGGATCCGGCGCACCGATCACTCGGCCGGCCCGCACCTCCGGAAGGAGCACAGTGAGTGATCCGTGTCCGAAGAACAGCCCCTCCGGTGCGGGTCCCTGGGTGCTCACCTGGTGAATTCGGGCGCGGGAAAGCCCGGCCGCCGCACCGATTCTGGCGAACGTCCAGCCTTCGGCATGGAGGTCCCTGATCACGGCACGGCGAATCCTGGTCAGTTCGTTGATGGTCTGCTGGGCCGCCGCCACCCCATCGGTGGCCGCTTTCAGTCGCTCGACCTTGTCTTCGATCGCGAACACGCGCGCCACGTCATCGGCCGACATGTGCGAAGTCTAGACACCCAGTCGCGTCAAGGCGTCTAGTCTGCTTGACAGATCAGGTGGCGTCGGAGTCGATCGGCGGACGTTCGTTGCGCTCCAACGGCTTATCCAGCTTCGGTATCGAATAATCGGGCATTCCGCTGTTGGTGCTGTACAGGTCTTTTTTGTCGGGTAGCGCGCCGTCCCAATCCTTGAACAGCGAATCATCGCCGTTGAGAAGGTGTTTGGTCACCATTGCGCGCGGAGTCATGCCGCGCAATTCATTCAGGTCGGCCAACGGCTTTCGCAAATCCTCGAATTCCGGGCCGAGTTCCTGTTTCAGGTGAGAGGTCGCACCGCTCGCGTAATCCCGCGCCTGCCGCAAGCTGCGTGTGGTCCAGCGCACCGCACCGGGCAGGCGCTCCGGTCCGAGGATCACGAGGGCGGCGACGAGCAGGATAACCATCTCGCTCCAGCCGATATTGCTGAACACCTAATCAGGCTACCCGGCGCGCCAGGTAATGGTTCAGCGAGACCAGGCGCGGGACCGAACGGTGGGTGTCGTCCGGACCCGACCCCGGTCGGTGAGCGGCAGAAAACGGCCGAAATCGAGTGCTCAGTCCGATTCCAGAGTTACCGGAAGGTCGACTTGGCGGCCGTCACGAATCAGTTGAACGGTGACAGTCTGACCGATTTTGTTCGATTGTTCGGCGACCGTGAATTCGTCGGAGCTGGTGACCTCCCGGTCGCCGACCCGCACGATGACATCGCCTTCTACGATGCCTGCTCGGGCGGCCGGCCCGTTCGGCGTCACATCTGCGACCGCGGCTCCGCTCATCACGTCGTTCGCGACCGTCTTGGTGCGGACGGACAGTCCCATGCTCGCGTGATGAATACGGCCGTCTCGGATCAGCGTTTGCGCCACCTGGGTCATGGCGTCCACCGGGATGGCGAAACCGAGGCCGACCGAGCCGCCGGTCTCGCTGCGGATGGCGGAGTTGATGCCGATGACCCGGCCCTCCATGTCCACCAGGGCACCACCCGAGTTACCCGGATTGATCGACGCGTCGGTCTGCACCGCGTCGATCACGGCCTTCGTATCGCTACCCTCGCCCTCCAGTTTCACGGGGCGGTGCAGTGCGCTGACGATGCCGGAGGTGACCGTCTTGCTCAGACCGAGCGGCGAGCCGATGGCCAGGACATCGTCACCGACCCGGACGTCGCCGGACTTGCCGAGTTTGGCAACGGTGAGATTCTTCACGTCGACCTTCAACACGGCCAGGTCGGTCTTGGGGTCGCGGCCGACGATCTGGGCGGGCACCCGGGTCCCGTCAGAGAACTGGACCTGAATCGCGGCGCGATTGCTCTTGTCCTGGGCGGCCATCGAGATGACGTGGTTGTTGGTGACGACGTAGCCCGCGCCGTCGATCACCACGCCGGAACCGGTGGCGCCGTTGTCGCCGACGGTAACCCGGATCGACACGACCGACGGCAGTACGGCATTCGCGACCTGCGCGATCAAGCCGTGTGGGCGATCGGAATCGCCGCTCTGCTCCAGGGTGACTTTGCGTGAGGTGAGCGTGGATGCGGTGTCCGCGGTGAGGCTGCCGACCAGACCGCCGAGCAGGCCGATCACGAGCGCGACCAGTGCGAGCACCGCCAGCGCCTTCGGCGCGACCACCGAACCGAACAGCACTTGGCGGGCGGCGAGCTTCTCGGCCGGCGGTAGCGGGCGCGGCGTCGGCGTCGGGACCGCGGGGGCGCCGAGGCGCACGGCGGCATCGGGGTCACGCCACGGATCGGCCGGACCCGCGACCGGCGCGGTACCGACGGCCGCGTCAGGGTCGCGCTGCAACAACTCCGAGGAGCCTTGCGGGCGGCCGAACGCCTCGGCGAGCACGGCGTCCGGCGGGCGGTTCTGGAGGTCGGGGCCCACCGGTGCCGCCGGGCCTGTCGGCAGCGGCTCGGCGAACGAGCCGGACTGGCCGGATGGTCTGCGGAAGGTGCGCGCCGTGTGCGTGTCGACATGGGGTCGATATACCGGGCGCGGGCCGAGCACGGGTGCGTCCGGTGGACGGAGATTCCCGCGGTCGGCCGCCGAATCCGAGGTGCCGGCCGAGCTGGAATTCGTCGATTCGGTGGTCACCCGGGAAACTCTACTTGCGCCACCACGTAGTCCACCTGGTCGCGGTGAACGAATCGGTCAGAAAGCCGAAAACCGCTTCGTTGCGCGGTGCTGCGCCGGACCGGGACGCCGGGGACTGTGCGTTGCTCGCCCCGCCCGGCAGTTCGGCAAGGGGAATCCTGGTCAGGCTGTCGTGCAGCCCGGTCGGAATCGCGACATGGCCGGCATGGCGCAACGCGATGCGCGCCTGTTGCTGGGCCTCGACCTCCGCCGCGCATTCGGGGCACAGCGAAAGATGCTGGGCGGCACGCAGATAGGCGTTCATGCGCAATTCGCCATCCACGTAGGCCGCGATCGCCTCACTCGCCAGATGCTCGGTGGGGCTGAAACGAGGCGGACGACCTGACGTACTGGAGTCGCCACTCATTCGGTGCTCACCCTTTCAACCGACATCGTCCGATCCGTTGGCGATGCGGTTGCCGACGGATCACCCTATGTTCGCATCAGCAGCGAGTCGCTGCTCACTTCCATTATGCGCAAGGTAGTCGCGCAGTGCCTGGCGCCCACGGTGGATTCGACTGCGCACCGTGCCGAGCTTCACGCCGAGCGTAGCGCCGATCTCCTCGTAGGACAGCCCCTCGATATCACACAGGACGACGGCGGCGCGGAACTCCGGCGCCAGTGAATCCAACGCGGATTGTAGGTCGGGATCGAGCCGGGAATCGTGATATGCCTGTTCCGGGCCGGGGCCCTCGGCAGGAACGCGGTCGTAGTCCTCGGGCAGCGCTTCCATCCTGATCCGGTTACGGCGGCGGACCATATCCAGAAACAGGTTGGTGGTGATGCGGTGCAACCAGCCCTCGAAGGTTCCCGGCTGGTAATTCGACAGTGAGCGGAACACCCTGATGAACGTCTCCTGGGTGAGATCGTCGGCGTCCTGAGCGTCGCCGGAGAGGCGATAGGCCAGTCGGTAGACCCGGTCGGCGTGCTCGCGGACGAGTTCGTCCCAGGACGGCATGGCCGCTCGGTCACCGGTGGCGTCGAATGCAGCAGTCCCGGTCAACTCGACAGACTCCTCGGCGGTGTCCACCTCGATCGGCGGGATTTGCTCGGACAGGGTGGCGTACTCGTGCGCCGCATCGACCATGTGGATGGGGCTACCTCCTACTAGGGACCGCATACGTTCGGGACTTGCGTCGGCCCAGATATTCGGACCGTGACGACTGAATACAACCGCCATGGGTTATGTCGTTGTTCCCGTATCCCGTGTGAACACGATCGGTTGGTCATACTCTGTCGCGTCCTGATATGGCCGGGATATGGAGACCCTGAGGGTCACCTGAGAAAACCGACGGCGAGAATAGCGGGCGGCGCGTGTTGTCCGGAACGCCGAGACTGCCCACCCGGCATTAGCCTCATACCCGTGGCATCGAATCTGGAGCGAAATCTCGCCTACGTGGAGGAATCCGTCGTGGAAGACGAGATCCTCGTCAGTGCGCGCGAACGAGCCACCGAACTCGGCGTGGCACCCGTGCCACCCTCGGTGGGGGCGCTGCTGAGCATGTACGCACAGTTGCTCGGCGCCCGTGCCGTGGTCGAGGTGGGTACCGGTGCGGGCATCAGCGGGCTGTGGCTGCTCGACGGAATGCGCGAGGACGGCACGTTGACCACCATCGATTCCGAGCCGGAGCACCAGCGTGCGGCCAGGGAATCATTCCGCGCGGCCGAGATCCTGCCCGCGCGGACCCGCTTGATCAACGGACGAGCGCTCGACGTGCTGCCGCGCCTCGCCGACGGCGCCTATGATCTGGTCTTCATCGACGCGGCACCGCTGGAGCACCCGGAGTATGTCGCTCAGGCGGTGCGATTACTGCGCGACGGTGGAGCCATTCTGCTCCACAACGCCCTACTCGGTGGGCGGGTGCCAGACCCGGCGCAGCGGGATCCGGCCACCCTGGCTGTGCGTGCCGCTACCCGTGCCATCGCGGAGCATCCGGAACTGACGAGCGTGTTGATCCCAGTGGGGGACGGGTTACTGTGCGCATCGCGTGGTTAGTGTTCGGCACGCGCTGATTCCACGACCCGATGGTGGGTACTCGGTGGGAAACAAGTCAGCGAGGTTGTGATGCGTGAACTCGATGCGATCGAGATCGGTTCTATGGCTGAGGTCGTGGTGGAGCGACGATCGAGTTGGCTGCGGCCGACCATATTCGCCTTACTTTTCGTGATTCTGGGTGCCGTCTTGGTGCTGCTCGTTGTCAGCAATGCCGATTTCGACACCGGTCCCCCGAAAGTCACTCCGACACAAGGGCCGTGCGCGCCGTTCTGCACGCAGGCGCCGCAAAGCCCGTAGGCCTCGGTTCCGGCCTACCTCGAGCACCGAGCAGCGGGGGAACGGACCGGCGCTCGACCGCCGAGGCGGGGGCGAAACGGTGCGAACACTCGCGAATTCGGCGATACCCCACCGGGTCGCGATTGTCCGGCGCATGCTGCAAAGAGCAGGTGTGTACGGGCACCGATGGGTCGATTCGCTGAGCGAGGCGTCCGGAAGAAGGTGTGGTGCGGTGATTCTCTGGGACGATGACGAGCGCCGTGTTCGTCCGATCCACTGGGGGCGGGCCATGGCGGCCTTCGCAGCGGTGCTCCTGTTTGCGCTGTTGGCGGTCTACTTGGTCAGCACCGCCGATTTCGGCGGCGCGTCGGGGACGACCACGCCGCGCACCCCGGGCCCGTGCGCGCCGTTCTGCCCCGCGCCGCCCGGTGGCCCCTAGACCCAGACGCCCTTGCCGACCGTGACCACGCCGCCGTTGCTCACGGCGAACCGGTTGCGATCTCGTTCCAGATCCACCCCGATGATCTCGCCGTCGCCGACCACCACGTTCTTGTCCAGGATGGCGTGGCGCACCACCGCTCCGCGCCCGATCCGGACGCCGGGCATGATCACACAGCCCTCGACGGTGGCGCCGTCGTCGACCATGACGTTCGAACTGAGCACCGAGTTGCGCACGGTGGCCGCGGACAGGATGCTGCCCGCGCCGACGATGCACTCCTGCGCGAGCCCACCCTGGGCGAACTTGGCCGGTGCCAGGTTCTCGGCAGCTCCGCGGATCGGCCAATGCCGGTTGTAGAGGTTGAACACCGGGTGCACCGAGACCAGATCCATGTGCGCCTCGTAGAACGCGTCGATGGTTCCGACATCGCGCCAGTAGCCGCGGTCGCGGTCGGTGGCGCCGGGGACCTCGTTGTCGGCGAAGTCGTAGACGCCCGCATGGCCCGCGCCGACCAGCGACGGGATGATGTCGCCGCCCATGTCGTGGTCGGAGTCGGAGTTGTCGGCGTCGGCCTTGATCGAATCCACCAGCACCTTGGTGGTGAACACGTAGTTGCCCATGGACGCGAACGTGACGTTCGGGTCGTCGGGAGTGCCCGGTGGGTGCGGGGGCTTCTCCAGGAACTGGGTGATCCGACCCGCCTCGTCGCTGTCGATGCAACCGAACGCGCTCGCTTCGCTGCGTGGGACTCGAATGCCCGCGACGGTCACGCCCGCCCCAGAATCGATGTGGTGGCGCACCATCTGCTCCGGGTCCATCCGGTACACGTGGTCGGCGCCGAACACCACGATGTAGTCCGGGTCCTCGTCGTAGATCAGGTTCAGCGACTGCATGATCGCGTCCGCGCTCCCGGTGTACCAGCGCGGCCCGAGCCGCTGCTGCGCGGGCACCGGGGTGATGTACTCGCCGGCGAAGCCGGACAGCCGCCAGGTCTGCGAGATGTGCCGGTCCAGCGAGTGCGACTTGTACTGGGTGAGTACGCACAGCCGCAGAAAGCCCGCGTTGACCAGATTGCTGAGCACGAAGTCGATCAGGCGGTAGGCGCCTCCGAACGGGACCGCGGGCTTGGCACGGTCCGCCGTGAGTGGAAAGAGTCGCTTGCCCTCGCCACCGGCGAGCACGATTCCGAGTACGTGCGGCTGGCTCCTCACACCTGCCAAACTACCGGGTGACGCGTGGGTGAGTAGCCCGCACGGACCCGAACGTCTAGTTTGAACCGGTGAGTTTCGGCACGTACGGCGGGCGCTCGGCGGTGGATTCCGACGAGCGGAACCGGCTTCGGGTCGCGATGCTGACTCGGGAATACCCACCCGAGGTGTACGGCGGAGCGGGGGTGCATGTCACCCAGCTGACAGCGCATCTGCGTGCGCTGTGCGAAGTGAGCGTGCACTGCATGGGCGTCGCGCGCACGGATGCTGTGGTGCACCAACCAGATCCGACGCTCTACGCCGCCAACGCCGCACTGCGGATGATGTCCGCGCAGTTGCGGATGTCCGATGCGGTCGGCGAGGTCGATGTGGTGCACTCGCACACCTGGTACACCGGTCTGGCCGGACACCTGGCCGCGCTGCTCTACGGTGTGCCGCACGTGCTCACCGCGCACTCGCTCGAACCGCGCAGACCGTGGAAGGCCGAGCAGCTCGGCGGCGGTTACCGGCTCTCCTCGTGGTCGGAGCGCAATGCGGTCGAGCACGCCGACGCTGTCATCGCGGTGAGCGAGGGCATGCGGCGCGATGTGCTGGCCGCCTACCCGGCGGTCGATCCGGATCGAGTGCACGTGGTGCACAACGGCATCGACGGGCGAATGTGGTATCCGGGCCCGGCGGCCGAAGGCTCGCCCTCGGTGCTCACCGGACTCGGCGTGCGCACGGACCGGCCAATCGTCGCGTTCGTCGGTCGCATCACTCGGCAGAAAGGCGTCGGCCACCTGTTGGCCGCGGCCCGCGATTTCCAACCCGGCATCCAGCTCGTGCTGTGCGCGGGCGCGCCGGACACACCGGAACTGGAGCACGAGGTCGCCGCGGCAGTGCACGAACTACAGCGGCGGCGCGGCGACGTTTTCTGGGTTCGCGAGATGCTGCCGACCGAGCAGATCCGGCAGATCTTGGCCGCCGCCACCGTGTTCGTGTGCCCGTCGGTGTACGAGCCGCTCGGCATCGTGAACCTGGAGGCGATGGCCTGCGCTACCGCGGTGGTCGCCTCCGATGTTGGCGGCATCCCCGAGGTGGTCGAGGACGGCCGCACCGGACGGCTGGTGCACTACGACGCGGGCGCCGCCGAGGACTACGAGCGCGACTTGGCGGCCGCCGTCAACGAGGTCGCCGGCGCCCCCGCCCTCGCCGCGGAATTCGGCGCCGCAGGGCGCGCACGGGCGGTCTCCGAGTTCGACTGGGCTCGGGTCGCGGCGCACACGGTCGAGGTATACGACAAGGTCCGCAGGCGGTAGGCACGACCGGACAGCCGGGTCAGGCGGCCGGACGATAACTGGCGACGACGACCGAAGCGGTCACCTCCACAGTCTCCGACAGCTGCGCCAGCCGTGCGTCCGTGGCGGTCGCGTGATGTGCGGACGGCCCCATGCCCACCACATTGGCCACATCGGAGCGGTCGAGTGTCATCGGATACTCGACGAGCGTGTGCTCGACCGTTTCGAAGTGACCTGACATCGCGTTGTCGAGCCGTCGATCCTTATCCGGGTCGACGCGCACCATGTCCAGCGGGCCGATCAACTCACCGAGGTGGCGTTCGGTGGGTGTCGCGACAACGAAACGGCCGTCGTCGGCGAGGATTCTGGCGATCTCGCGGGGATTGCGTGGGGCGAACACCGAGAGCACACGGTTGACCGCGCCATCTCGAATCGGCACGCCGAGCCAGGCATCGGCAAGTACCGCCGCGGCGCGCGGATGGGTGCGGGCGCACCGTCGGACCGCGGGTTTGGCTACGTCGAGCCCGATACCAACGGTCGAGGGAGCGGCGTCGAGCACCGCGGCCAGGTAATAACCCGTGCCCGCGCCGACTTCCAGCACCGAGCCGTCGGGTCGCTGCGCCGCCGTGACGGCGCGGCTCACCGCATCGGCGATCGGCGCGAAATGCCCTCCGCTCTGGAAGGTGGCACGTGCGTCCAGCATGGCTGCGGTGTCACCGGTCATCTTGGTCGACGCGCCGGTCAGCAGGCTGACATAACCCTGTCTGGCGACGTCGAAGCTGTGCCCACGTCCGCAGCGCAGCGCCCGATCCCGCGGTTCGAGCGCGAGCGCCGAGTCGCTCTCGTGCGGCTGCGGTAAGCGCACGCATTCGGGACAGGTCAGTAGACCGGCCACCGCCGCGAGGGCCGAGTGCTCAGCTGGTGACACTCAGCTGGTCACGCTCTTCAGTTCGTCGCCGAGCGCCGCTGCTTCATCCGGCGTGAGTTCGACGACCAGACGCCCGCCACCCTCGAGTGGAACCCGCATGACGATTCCACGCCCTTCCTTGGTTGCCTCGAGGGGACCGTCCCCGGTACGGGGCTTCATGGCCGCCATCCTCTGCTCCCTCCAGATCTGCGCGGTCTGCTGCGCACTTTCTTGGAAATCCAGTTGTCACCAACCAGCGAGCTCGCCGGCATTTGGCGAGCTACACCCGTCCTATTCTTCCCTATCGCGGATGTCGACGGACACCTGAGTTCAAAAAGTGACCGGTCGCCCCGTGGCGGATGGGTCACTGCTCACCCAGCAATCGGCGAGATGATCGTTGACCATTCCGGTCGCCTGCATCAACGCGTACGCGGTGGTCGGCCCGACGAATCGAAACCCACGCCGCTTCAATTCTTTTGCTAGAGCGATAGATTCGGGAGTTGTCGCGGGAATGTCCACGTGGGAACGCGGTCGTGGCCGCGGTGGCGGCGCGAACGACCAGAGCAGTGCGTCCAACCCGGAATCCAGGTCGCGGGCAACCCTGGCGTTAGCGATGGCGGCCTCGATCTTGAGCCGATTGCGCACGATGCCCGCGTCGGCCAGCAGCTTCGTCACGTCGGCGTCGCCGAACCCCGCGACGCGCTCGATCGAGAACTCGGCGAACGCCGCGCGGAACGCGGGCCGTTTCCGCAGGATGGTGATCCAGGACAGCCCCGATTGAAATGCTTCCAGGCACAGCCGTTCGAACAGGGCGTCGTCGCCGTGCAGCGTCTTGCCCCATTCGTAGTCGTGGTAGTCGCGGTACAACTGGGAATTCAGCGGCCACGGGCAGCGAATCCGGCCGTCCTCGGCGGGAGCGGTCATGTCGACTCGGGCGCGGTCGGCGTCGGCCACCGGTGCGCCTGCGCCTCGGCGAGTTGCTGCTGGAGATCGTCTATCCTGGCGGCCAGTCTGGCCAGCGCCCAGTCCACCTCACCGACCTTGTATCCACGCACCACCTGCTGGAAGCGCAGCGCCCGCACATCCGCCCCGGAGATCGCCTCGGCGGGAAGCACAGTGGCCGTCGTCCCCTCCGGCAGCGGCCCCAGTTCCTCGGCGCGTCCGAACACCGCACTGGCGAGCAGGAACAGCACCGCGGCGACCAAGCCGACGATCAGCACATACAGCAGCATCGTAAGCATGAGGTCTAGTGTGCAGCGCCGCCGGTGCCGACGATTCGCTGCCCCCTGTTGGTTCACGTCCGAGCCACCGCGACCGGCGACTTCTTCGTCGCAGACGTGTCGCCCGCTCGCACACTGCATGGGCGGCGAACGGACAACTCTCAATTCGGCAAGAAGTGACGAAGCCGTCCAAGACCCTGTACTCGGACGCAGCGCCGCAATCAGGCCCTATCGATGCCGAGGGACATGCCCGCGAGGCCGCGACGGCGGATGGCGAGCTTGTCGGCGACCTCCAGAAGAGCCTGGGCGGCGGGGTTCGCCGGATCGCGCAACACGATCGGAGTGCCCTCATCGCCCGACTCGCGCAGTGCCTGCTCGATCGGGATCTGACCCAGCAGGGGCACCTTCGCGCCGACCGCTTGGGTCAATCGGTCGGCAACGGCTTGGCCGCCGCCGGAGCCGTAGAGGTCCATCCGGGTGCCATCCGGTAGGTCCAGCCAGGACATGTTCTCCACCACGCCCGCGATCCGCTGCCTGGTCTGCAGCGCGATCGCCCCCGCGCGCTCGGCCACCTCGGCGGCAGCCGGCTGCGGTGTGGTGACGACCAGGATCTCGGCATTCGGGATCAACTGAGCGATGGAGATGGCGACATCGCCGGTGCCTGGTGGCAGGTCGAGCAGCAGGATGTCGAGATCGCCCCAGAACACATCGGCCAGGAACTGCTGCAACGCCCGGTGCAGCATCGGGCCGCGCCACACGACAGGCGTGTTGCCCTGGGTGAACTGCGCGATCGAGATCATCTTCACGTCGTGCGCGACGGGCGGCATGATCATCCGCTCGACCTGGGTCGGGCGGGCATCGGTGCCGAGCATGCGGGGAATCGAGTGGCCGTAGATGTCGGCGTCCAGTACGCCCACCGAGAAGCCGCGGGCGGCCATGGCCGCGGCGAGATTCACCGTGACGCTCGATTTTCCGACCCCGCCTTTCCCGGAGGCGACCGCGTAGACGCGGGTCAGTGAGCCCGGCTGGGCGAAGGGGATGACCGGCTCGGCCGAGTCTCCGCGCAGTTGCTTGCGCAGACCGGTGCGCTGCTCATCGCTCATCACGTCGAGCTCGACGGTCACCGCGCCGACACCGGGTACATCGGCGATAGCCTTGGTGACCCGCTGGGTGATCTCGGTGCGCAGCGGGCAGCCTGCCGTGGTCAGATAGATCTCCACGTGGACTTTGCTGTCGGCGCCGATCATGACGCTTTTCACCATGCCGAGCTCGGTGATCGGCTTGCGGATTTCCGGGTCGTCGACCTTTGCGAGGGCGCCTCGCACATCCGATTCCGTCACTACTGGCATGGCAGGAATTTTAGGCGTGTCAAATTCTCGGCAGGTCTCCGGGCCGGGGTGCGACCCCGGTGCTGTAGGAACTCTCCCAGGCCATGACGTTCGCGACGTAGGCCATGGAGTGGTTGTAGCGCAGGATCGCCCGCGACTGCTGGGCCAGGTCGCGCATGTTCAGACCACCGTCACAGAGGTATCTTCCCGAGGTCAGCGCCGCGTCGAAGAGGTTCTGCGGATCGGCGATGCCGTCACCGTTGCCGTCGGCGGCGTAGTGCTTCCAGGTCTGCGGCAGGAACTGCATCGGGCCGATCGCGCGGTCGGATCCGGCCAGGCCGTCCAGCGCGCCGTCGTCGGAGTCGGCCACGACCTGGTTGCCGCCCAACGATCCGTCCAGCACCGGGCCGTAGACCGGGCTGAGCGGATTGCCGTCGGCATCGGCCTTGCCCCCGAACGCGTGCGTGGACTCGACCCGGCCGATACCGGCCAGCAGTGACCATGGCATTCCGCACACCGGATTCTCCGCTGCCAGAATGCGTTCCGCGTTCTGGTAGGCCGCGACGGCCACGCCGGGAACGCCCATCGGCCCGGCGGGCAACGCGGCGGCCTGCCTGCCTGCGGGCAGCGCTACGGTTTTCACCACCGGCGTCGCGGTGGGTGCGGCCTTGGCCAGTGCGTGCGCGATGAAGTCGGTCGTGACAACGGGTTCGGCGACGGTTTGCAGGCCGGCGCTCTGCTCGACCTGGGCAACTCCGGGCGCCTGGACCGCCGCGGCCGAGGTGGCCAGGGTGTCCACCTCGGAGATGGCCGTGACTGCGACGATCCCCGTGGGTACCAACCCGGTCAATGCGATAACGGAGCTGCGCCGGACGGTGACGGTCGGCGGCTTTCGGTGACGTCCCACGGTGTGGTGACCCTCCAATGGCTCGGCGTGAGCCTTTCGTGACGAACGAGAGGAAGGTTACCGCATTCGAGATCTCTTTGTTACTGCTTCGTGATCCGATATCGGGTTTGCATCACTGTTGGGCTGCAAGGGGTGTGGGGAGTGGGATGACGATGCCGAAGGGGAGGGTGATGGCGGGCGGGGGAGTCGGAGCGGGTGGGGATAGTTCGGGTTCGGTGGCCGGTTGCGAGTCGTGAGAGGTGTCGGGTGAGTTGGGCGCTTGGTCCACGGGGGCGCCATCGGGCCGACCGTTGGGCGATTCGGGTCGACCATCAGGGGCTGCGGGATTCGCGTCAGGGGCCGCGGGCCGACCGCCAGGGGCTGTGGGATTCGCGTCAGGGGCCGCGGGTCGACTGCCCGGGGCCGCAGGTCGACCGCCTGGAGTTGTGGGCCAACCCCAGGGGGTTCCGGCATCGGCCGCGGACGGCAAACAGGTACCGGCCCAACGGTCCCCGAGATCACCCACCGCCGAACCGCTTCCATCCCCGTCATCGACGGATCGGGAGTCACCCGGCTCGCCGGGCCCCGCACCATAACCGCGGCCAGGCGCCGGCACGGGCGCGAACCGAGCCGAACGGGGCATCGGCGCCGGAACCGCCCGCACCAGACACGGATCCGCCGGCGGCGCAACCGGACCCGGAGCCGGACAGAAAACCCCACACGGAATCGGCGG
>NZ_JBEZDA010000013.1:0-171154 GCF_040647855.1 Nocardia sp. NPDC049220 | reverse complement strand
CACCCTTCGGCGTCCCCGTCGACCCCGACGTATACAACACATACGCCGTATCCAACACACAACAACCACGCACACGATCCACATCCGACACAGCAGCCCCCGACCGCGACGCGATCGACACCTCCGCATCCGGATCATCCAACACCAACAACCGAACCCCACCTGGAAGAAGGTTCCGGGACTCCTCCACCGTGACGCCCACCCGCACACCCGAATCCGCGACCATACGAGCAACACGATCGACCGGATTCCGCGGATCAATCGGAACAAACGCTGCACCTGTCTTGGCCACCGCCCACACGCCGACGACAAACTCCACCGACCGCCCCATCGCCAACGCGACGTGATCACCCGGGCCCACACCCCAGTCGATCAACTCCCGAGCGACACGATTCGACCACACATCCAACTCGGCATAAGACACCTCACGCTCACCCGACACCACCGCCACCGCGCCCGGATCCCCCACCGACAGCACCTCCGCCAACACTCGCGGCGTCTCGGCAGCACCACCCGACGCAGGCACCAACCCCAACCGCTCGTCAACGGACAACAAATCAACGCCACCCACCGGCATCTCCGGATGCGACACGAACGCCTCGAGAATCCGATTCAGTCGGGCAGCGAGTTCCTCCACGGTCTCGCGGTCGAAGAGGTCCGTCGCATAGTTGATCCGCAGCGCGACATCGCCATCTGCGGCGGTGTTTTCCGCGACGGTGACGATGATGTCCACCTTCGCCGGTTCGGGCCCCGGATCCAGAATCTCCACGGTCAGCTCGGGCAGTTCCAAGTTCGCGCGGTCCATGTTCTCGAAAGCAAGGTAGACCTGGCACAGCGGTGCATACGCCAAAGATCGCTTCGGATCGATTTCCTCCACGACTCGCTCATACGGCAGATCGCTATAGGCGAAAGCATCCGCGTCGATGTCTTTCACCCGGCCGAGGAACGCGGTGAACGATTCGTCGAAACGCACCTCGGTGCGCAATGGCACAGTGTTGACGAACATGCCGATGAGCGGTTCGAGAGCTCGCTCGCCCCGTCCCGCCACCGGCGTACCGATGGTGATGTCCGATGAACTCGACAGGCGGGCCAGCAGAACCGCCAGCGCGGCGTGGACCACCATGAAGGTCGTCACGTGCGCCGCACGGGCGAGTCGTTCAATCCCCGCGAATGTCTCGGCCGTGATCACCGAGTCGGCGATGTCTCCGCGCATGGACTGCCGCGCCGGGCGCGGGCGGTCGAGGGGAAGCTCCAGTACCGGCGGCATTCCCGCCAATTGCGCTGCCCAGTAACGCAACTGCTGGGCCGCCAGGGAATCCGGATCGCTCTCCTCGCCGAGCAGGCTACGATGCCAGATGCTGTAGTCGGCATACTGCACCTTCAATGGCTGCCAGTCCGGCCGCTTTCCCTCTGACCTCGCCGCGTAGGCGGCCGCCACGTCGGCAGCGAGCGGTCGAAGCGACGACCCGTCGCAGCAGATATGGTGCAGCACGACGACCAGCACATGGCGTCGACGACCGGCGGTCGCCAGCAGTGCGGCCTGGATCGGCGCACGTTCGCGGACGTCGGTCCCGGTCGAGGCCAACTCGCGAATCCGGCTCGCGATGTCGTCGGGATCGGTTGCCTTCGGGGTCAGGTCGAGCTCCGCGACTACCTGCTCGGCCGACAGAATGACCTGCGCTCCTTCACCATCCACGGCAGGGTAGACGGTGCGCAGCGACTCGTGCCGATCGATCACATCGGTGAGGGCCGCACGCAGTGCGGCGGCATTGAGACGTCCGGTCAGCTGCACCACCAGGGGAATGTTGTACGCCGCGGAGGCCGGGTCGGTCTGATTGACCAGCCACATCCTGTTCTGCGCCGGTGACAACGGGATGGGCAGAGCCCGCGCCGTCGCCCTCAGTGCGGGTCGGCCCGGGCGGTGCTCACCTTCGATATGCGCCGCGAGTTCGGCGACGGTCGGTTTGCCGAACAGATCGCGGACCGACACACCACATCGGGTCACCTCGGCGATGCGCACAGCGGCACTGGTCGCGGTCAGCGAATTGCCACCCAGCTCGAAGAAGCTGTCCAACACGCCTACCCGCTCCGTACCCAGGACCTCGGCGAAGACGTCGGCGATAGATTCCTCGACGACCGTACGCGGCGCGACATACGCCGCGGCCGAATCGAACACCGGCTCGGGCAGCGCACGAAGGTCGAGTTTGCCGTTGACGGTCAGTGGTAACGCGGGCATCACGACAATGCTCGCCGGGACCATGTACTCCGGTAGACGGCTGCCCAGGTGCGCGCGCAGAGAGTCGGCCGCACAGACCGAATCGCCGGCAGGCACGACATATCCGACGAGCCGGGCCGCCTCTGTGCCGGGAAGATGCACGACAACAGCCGCTGCTGAGACTGTGCCGTGCGTCAACAACGCGTCACGGATTTCGTCCAACTCGATCCGGAACCCGCGCAGCTGCACCTGCTGATCGGCTCGGCCACGATATTCGAGCTCGCCCCTGTGGTTCCATCGTGCGACATCGCCGCTGCGATAGAGACGCTCGCCCGGCTTGCCGAACGGGCAGGCGACGAACCGCCCTGCGCTCAACGCGGGTCGGTTGAGATAGCCGCGGGCGAGTTGAGCTCCCGCGACATAGATCTCGCCCCAGGCACCCAGCGGAACCGGACGCAACCGTCCATCCAGGACATACGTCCGCAAACCCGGCAGCGCCGGGCCGATCGTGCTCGGCGCACCCGGCACGGCAATTTTCGAGGTCAGGCCGATATAGGTGACGAAGACGGTGGTTTCGGTGATCCCGTAGCTATTGGCGAGCACGGGCAGTGCCGGGTTGTGTTCATACCAGTCCGCCAACGATGCCGGGTTGAGAGCTTCCCCCGAGAGAATGACCAGCCGGAGGAAAAGCTCTCCGTGCGGCTCACCTGCCTGCGCATACCGCTGTTGCGCGGCTGCGAACTGGTGAAACGCCGACGGCGTCTGGTTGAAGACGGTCACCTTCTCACGCACCGCGAGGCGGACGACATCATCGGGCGAACGTGTGGTGACGCTATCGACAACGACGACGCGGCCACCGGAGACCAGCGCACCGAATATTTCCCATACCGAGTAATCGAACGCGAACGAGTGGAAGAACGTCCAGACGTCTTCGGCCCGAATTCCGATCTCGGCACACGCGTTCACCAAATACGTGGCGACAGCACGATGACTGATCGACACGCCCTTCGGGCGACCGGTCGATCCGGAGGTGTAGATGACGTACGCGAGGTGGTCGGAACACAGCGGACCGGTCCGATCTGCCTCCGTGATCGGTTCCGAGCCAGACTCGGCGGTGTCCGAGCTGCCATCGAACAGCAGTACACGACCGGGATCGCCCGGTACGTGCTCGCGCAGGCTCCGGTTCGTCACGACAACGATCGGATCGGCATCGCTCAGCACGTATTCGAGCCGATCGGCCGGGTGAGCCACGTCCAATGGCAGATATCCGGCGCCCGACTTGAGCACGGCCAGCACTACAACGAGCAGATCGGCGTCCCGGGGCATCGCGATAGCCACCAGTGATTCCGGCCCCGCGCCGCGGGCGATGAGCCGGCGGGCGAACCGGTTGGATCGCTCGTCCAACTCGCGGTAGGTGAGTTCGGTCGCGCCCGACGTGACTGCCACCGCGGACGGAGTCGCGGCAGCTTGTCGAGTCAGCAGATCCACCAGCGTCGCGGAGGGCAACTCGCCGTCGTGGCCGGCGAGTTCCCCGACGATGCGCGACTCATCGGCTGGGCTGACGAGCTGGATGTCGGCAACTGGGGTGTCCAGGGGGGATTCCATCAGACGACGCAGAAAATCGATGAAAAGCTGGGCGTGCGATTCGAGTTCATCCTGGCCGTACAGGTTTGCGTTGCCGTGCAGTTCGATGAGCAGCGGCGCATCGGCCCCGGAGCGGTACAGGTTCAGCTGCAGGTCGTCGAGTGCCCCCGAGGTCAGTGCGCGGTATCGGCCGACGGCTGACCCGAGCCGAATCTCGGAGTCGAAGAACAGGATGTTGACGATCGGACCGAACGAGTTCGCTGCCGCGTCCAGCGCATTCGATTCGCGGCGCAGGTCTTCGAACCGGTAGAGCTGGTGCCGCATCGCCGAGATGAGCTCGGACACCGACGCGCGAACCAACTGTTCCACAGTGGTCGTCGAATCCACCGCGAGTCGTATCGGCACCATGTTCGCCAACATCGCCGCGGCGTTGCGCAGACGCATCGTCACCCGACCGCTCACCGGCATCGACAACACCACGTCGTCGGTTCGTGTCATTCGACCGAGGAACGCGGCGAACGCGGCGATCACCACCTGCGCGGGGGAGGCTTCCAGTTCGTCGGCGAAGCGATCGAGCATGTCGGACAACTGAGACGGAAGCTGCTGGCCGGCTACGCGATCGACTTTGCTCCACCGCGCGGTCCGACCGGACAGACTAGCCGGTGTCGGAAGATCAGCGACCTTGTCGAGCCAGTACGCTTTGTCGGTCTCGAAACGAGGGCTCGTGCGATAGGCACGCTCCGTTTCTACGATGTCACGCAATCTAGCCGCCACCAACCGTGTGGGCGCCCTGCCCTCGATGAGGGCGTTGTAGTGCTCGGCGATCCGGGTTACCACGTTGAACGCGCCGTACCCGTCGATCACGAGATGATGAGCACGCCCGTACCAGAGATACCGATCTTCGGCGAGCCGGATGAGTCGCATCGCAGTGAGCCGGTCGCGGCTGAGATCGACGGCTTTGGTGTTGTAGTCGCGGCGCATCCATTCCATCGCCGCCGCGAACGGATCGTCCTCGTCACCGAGATCCAGTACAGCCTCGTCGTAGATGATGCTGCGGTCGACGAATTGATATGGACGACCGTCGGACTCGACGACCCGCACCACCAAGGACTCGGTCTCCAATGCGGCACTGTTCACCGCCTGGCTGAACGCGTCGATGTCCAACCGGCCTTCGATCTCGACATACTGTGCGATGTTGACAGCCGGTCCACCGGGCATGTTGTCCGCGAACCACATGCCGTATTGCGCTGTCGAGAGCGGAATCAGACCCAGATCGCCCTCGGCAGTTCCGGCTGACTTCAGATTCATCCTATGACCCCTCACTCAGACTCGGAGGCACTGAGGCGCGGTGAAACCAAGCCACCCAGCCCATATCCGATTTTTGGCTTTAAATGCACTTTTTCCACGCTGAAGCGGCACGCACCCCTGCTCCCGAACGCGCCGATGATTTATAGCATGTGTCCCCGCGTAAAAAATCCGAACCCCAGCGTCGACACAACTTGTGCAGCTACTCTCCACCTCCGCTGTTGGCTTTCCAACACGTCACGATCTGAAAAGCGGAACTTTTGAACGTACGGCCGATTCGACCCGCAGTCATGCGCGATCAGCTATTGGACAGCATTCCCGGTCAGTCTATCCACGCCCAACCCTGCAGCCGTGCATGAACGCTGGCGTTTCGGCCCGGTTTCCAGAAGAGGGGCCGGGACGGCCGCCCTCGATACCGGCAGGCAGGAACAGTGATCCGGCGCCAAAAGCCTTGGCATTGAGGACTATTCGATGCATCCAAGTCCAGCCCAGCGCAGCAGTGCAGTGCAGTGCATCTGGAACTCCAGTCCGTCCAGCCGCGGATGGATGCAGCAAATCGACCGTATTCGTCGAACGCGTCTGCGCCCGTTCCTTCCAGTGGGCACAACATGGGCCTTCCCGCCCAGCTCCATGATGTTCCTAGCAATATCGCGGCAAAAGGAACAAATCGTCATCCGAACCGGAAACTCGAATCACCGATTCGATGACCCGGAGCGGGGCAGCTTCGGTACACATAAAACAGACTCGCAGTTTATTCTGATCAGCCAAGGAAACCGCCGGTACGCTTTTGCCAGTGTAAATCACCCAACTTCGCGGCCGCGGAACACCGGCGAGTATGGGGCGCCTAAGGGTTACCAGCATTGGCTGGCCGGAGATCCCTGGTGCGACTGGTCGGCCGATCCGTCCAGCGCGACGACCGGGTCCAGGTAACGGTGGCAGGTTCACGCTGCACCAACCGCGGCACAGTACGGTGACCCACGCCGCCGAGTACAGGGCGGCGCCCCCGAATGCCGATGAAGATGTCCAGCTACGGTGTCGGTGCGCAGTCTCGACAGGTACGCATTCCCTTGGCCGCGGCGCTCGCGCGGTGCGCCGCGACCGAGGCCGCGGCTCGCGGGCATCGATAGATGTTCGGCTCGGGATAGCTGTTCGACGCGGGCAGGTCGACTGGCTAAGTCAGGCGCACGCGGACCATGGGCAGGGTGTCGACGGGGGCCCCGGTGGCGTGCTCGATGGTGGCGCGCAGGTTTTTCCAGGCGCCGGGGTGGTTCCGGATATAGCGATCGAGCGCCGCCGCAGCCTCTGCTTCGGTCATAGGTGCCACGGCGGCAGCCGCGGCTCGGCGCAGGCCGCACCAGACGCGGACGCTGGAGTGAGCCTGGATGTTGCGGTACCACTGAGCGCGGTCACCGAAGCCGGACACGATCACATATTCGCCGGGCGCGGGCCGGTCGAGGACCTCTAGCACAACGTAGCGGCGGGCTCGGGTGTGGCGGCCGACGTGTTCGAGCATCAGCAGCCGGGTGCCGAACAGGAAGCCGAGGCCGATCCGGTACAGGGTGATCGGCGCGCGTACGAACCACCTCGTCTGTAAGGCGCAGCCACCGAGCCGGGCGACGGTGTCCGACAGGGTCATCGCCCGGACCCGGCGACGTGGACGTTGCCCATGTTCAGCCGGGTGATGCCGCATTTGTGGCCGAAACGCCTCTGACTCGGGCGAGCGTGCATGGTCGGCACCACATAACTACTCGCGGTGGAACCGTGCCCGAACCACGTCCATTCGCGCGCGCAACTCCTCAGGTGTGATCACTCCGCGATCCATCAGCGTGTGCGCCGTCGCGACGACCGATCGGGTCCGTACCGGAAAGTCGTGATAGACGGTCTCCCCCAGCGCGTCCTCGACATGGCGGCGTTCCAGATTGTCCAACGCGCCTCGCCAGGACAGGCATTCACAGGTCGCCTGCATGCTCGACTCCCACGGGTCGGGCTTGCGGTCGAGTTCGGGCAACGTGCTCTCCCGCGGCGAGCCGGGGTCGAGGGTGCGTAGAAGGACCTCGTACGGCGTGCTTTTCACCGTTGCCCCCCGTTGCCCGAGGCTGCCTGGGCCTGGTCCGGCGATGTCTGGGCGGTCCAGTCCACCTGTGGTAGCGCGACGCCGATCATGGTGTCTCGGGTGACGATGGCCGCGAGTTGATCCTCGGTCCAGCCCTCGGTGCCTTCGGGGCGCATCGGCATCACCATGAACCGGGACTTCTGGTTCGAATCGTGTACCCGCACCTCGACCTCGGGGGGAAAATGCAAGCCGAACTCGGCGAGGACCTCCCGTGGCCACCGGACGAGCCGGCGACGATAGTTGGGGGTGCGGTACCAGTCCGGAGACATGCCGAGCACCGGCCGCGGGTAGCACGAACACAGCGTGCACACGATCACGTTGTGCACCGTGGGCGTGTTCTCCAGCACATAAAAAAACGTGTAGTCACTAGGCGTACCGGACCCGGTCGGATCACGCCAGTCGATGCCGATTTCCTTACACGTCTCGGTGCCGTCGGCGAGCAGACGCGCCTTGAAATCGGGATCCAGCCACGCCTTCGCGACCAGTTTCGAGCCGCCATGTGGACCGACCGATTCAGCCCACTCGGCGAATCGTCGGTGATCTTCCTGCGAAAACAGGCCTTTTTCGATGGCAAGTTCGCGAACCGCGGTCTCCAGGACCTCGAACTCGCTGATCTCTTCACTCGTCTGGATCGGTGCGTGTGCCCCGTGATCGTGGGTTCGACTCACTTGCCGTCCTCCTCTGCAGGCTCGAGCCAGCGCTCGGAGACCTCCGTCTCCAGGGTGTCGATGTCGAAACCGGTGTAGTTGGGCCATAGGTCCTTCTGGCGGAACCGCACCACGTAGAAAGGCTCGAAGCGACCGTCTTCACGTCCCCAAGCCTCATCCTCCGGAATCACCCACTCGGGCCGGTGCTCCACGACGACACCGGTCTGCCCGCGGGTGTATGCCTGGGTGCGAGTATGGAACATCGATGTCGCGGTTCGAACCCGGACGCGATCGCCGATTTCATACTTCCTGGTCACCTCCGCGCCTCCAATCGTGCGCGCACCTCGTCCACCTTGGCGGACAATTCGTCCGGGGTGATCAAACCTTTGTTGATCAAAACCTTCGCGGCGACGGTCGCCCAGCGTGCGTAGTAGGGCAGGCCGAAGTACAGCGTCGCGCCGAGATCGTTCTCGGCTCGACGGCGTTCCTCGGAATTCCACGCGCCACGCCAACCGAGGCATTCGCACGTGACGTAAGTATTCATCTCCCAGGGTTCTTCGGTTTTCTCTTGATACACGGTCGGCGCATCCGGCTGCCCGCCGACGTCATGCAAGACGTGCCGGAGTACGTCGAACAATTCGTTGGATATCTCGTACGGCGAGTCGAGCGGCTTGCGTAACACCGGAGCTATATCTGCCACGCGACTTTGCATTTCGTCGAATCGGTTCGATGAACTCATAAGGTCTCCGTACTGACGGATCCGATGTTCTGGCCGATGCTCGCCTGGCGCGCATACCGAGCGGCGCTCCACCGAGCGCACCACGAGCCGGCGCACGCCGGCGTCCATCGGTTCGTGCAGGTACCCCGCTACCCATGACGCCGCACTCCGACTAAGTCCGACGAGGTACAACACGGGCGACACGACCACAACGATGGACGTCTCGACGAGCCCTGTCCCCATTGGATGATCCGGTTGACACGCTACACGCCGAGATCGGGTTAATGAAGGTACACGCGCGTGCCGGGCGCGGTAGACAATGCGCACCACAGCAGCGGGCCGCATCGTGCGACCTTCGTGCGGCGCCGCAACGCATCGTGCCGAGCGCGGTACAGCCCCGACGCTCGGGCGCTTCGCCATCGGCCGCTGGTTTGCGAACTCGCTCAGATAATGGTCGGCCTGCTCATCTCGAGGAAATAATCCCTTATTGGTGGCGGCGCAGGTATTGAACTAGGGGCAGATCCGGAGGAAACTAATCGTTACACCGGAATACCGGAGCGAGCCACACTGAAGACGGAGACGTCCGTCGGAAGCGATCGACTCATCCAGGATCCGGCCAGGCCCCCGGCAAGCCAATCGAATACCGGAGTTGTCAGCGACGACTGGAACTCATGGTTTCGATGGAGACTACCGGGGACTGCTCTGTGTGGGGGTTCCTCTCGTCGTCTGGTCGCGCGACGGCCGAACAGGTGAAGGACCAGGTGGCGTCCCGATGCCGACCCGTGGTGGGTTCCGGTAGTAATCGCCGAAAATTGGGCGGATATCGCATAGCCGCTGGTCAGCGTCCAGAACTCGATGATGGCTTGGGGTTCGGTGATTCAGCGGGATTGCGGCGGTTGTTTAGGCGGTCGCGGTGCATGCGCATGACCGTCGCGGGTGAGGGGTGACGGCCTCTTTCGTGCCGGTGGTGATGACGAGCCCGGTCGCAATGTCGCGCAGGCTGAGTTGCTGGTCGCGGAGGTGGATCGCCATGGCGAGCATGTCTGGGTCGGTGATGTTCGCGTCGCCGGCGGTTTTGCCGCGGCCGCGGGCGGATTCGCGGCCCTGGGGGCCTGGTCGCCGATGTATTCGCGCTCCATGCCCGACAAGCGCGGCCAGCACGGTGACCACGACCCGGCGGGGTCGTGGCTGCGTTGGAGTTCGCCGGTGCGGAAGTGCAGGCCGATATCTGAGGCTGTCAGCTGCTCGGCGAGGGTAGCGAGGTCCAGGTCGCGGCCGAGGCGTTTGTGCTCGTGCCCGACGAGGGCAACTGCCACGCCAGAGGCCCGCAGTTCCCGGCACAGCGCGACCGCGACGTCGAGTTCGGGGCGGGCGTGTGGCGCGGGTGGAGATCTCTTCTCAGCGAACACTCGCGTCACCCGCGGCGGTGAGCGCATCGAGCCGGGTATCGAGGGACTGGCGCATGGTGGGCGCGCGTGCGTACCCGTCCGGGCATGCACCGCCGGCGGTGAGCGGGCGCGGCAGTTCGATCCCGAGACCGGGTCCCCGTGTTGCCCGTTGACATATGCAGGTAAATACCTGCATAGTTTGGGTCGTGCAATCCGAACCCGAGATCGACGCGGTTTTCAAGGCGCTGGCAGACGGCACCCGCCGACTGTTACTGGACCGACTGCGGGAGCACAACGGCCAGACGCTGCGGGAGCTATGCGAGCGGGTCGATATGGCCCGGCAGTCGTTGACCCAGCATCTCGACATTCTCGAGCGGGCCGGGCTGGTGACCGTGCTGCGGCGCGGGCGCGAGCGGGTGCACTACATCAATCCCACACCGATTCACGACATCGAACAGCGCTGGATCTCCGTCTTCGACCGCCCCCGACTGGATCTCCTGCGCGCCATCAAGAACCAGGCAGAGGAGTACGCCATGACCGCCACCGTGCCGAGCTACGTCTACGTCACCTATATTCACGCCAGCGCCGAACAGGTGTGGAAGGCGCTGACCGACGCCGACCTGACCGCCCAGTACTGGTTCCACGAGAATGTGTCCGACTGGGAGCCCGGGTCGGCCTGGGAACACCGCCGCGCCGACGGCTCCGGCAAGATCGACGTCGTCGGCAAGGTGCTCGAGTCCGAACCGCCGACGAAGCTGGTCCTCACCTTCGAGGATTCCCCCGAGGAGGACCGCTCCCCGTCCGTGGTCACCTTCCTCATCGAGTCCCACCGGGACATCGTCCGACTCACCGTCACCCACGACAATCTGCCGAACGAAGAAATGCTGCAAGGCATTTCGCGCGGCTGGCCCTCGGTGATCGCCAACCTCAAGTCTCTGCTGGAAACCGGCAAGGTCCTCCCACAGGCCCCGTGGGAAATGGACTCGGCGGTGCACGCCTGATGTTGGACACCACCGCATTGCGCGAGGCCTACGACTCGCTCCTGGAAGCCGCTGTCACCGTCGCAGCTTCGGACCACCTCAGGACACCCCCGCCGGGTGAATGGAATGCCGATCAGATCCTGGCGCATGTCTGTCTCGTCACCGCGGGCACCATCGCCGCGGTGGCGGCGGTCGCGGCGGGCGAACACACCACCTACGACAATCGCCACGCCCTCGACACCTGGACCATCGACCGCGCAACCGAACAGGCAGGAGGGTCCTCCGGCCTGCGTGAGCGCCTGCGCCGTCAGGCCGAGATCCTCTGCGGCTTCGGCGGTCCCGCCCTGTCCGCTCCCGAACTCGACAGCCCCGTCCCGCTCCTCGGACTCTCCGCAGGCGCCCTGCTCACCGACACGGTCGTGCCGCTGCGCGGACTGTTCGAGGGCCTGGCCGACATC
This sequence comes from Nocardia sp. NPDC049220, assembly GCF_040647855.1. Lineage (NCBI taxonomy): Bacteria > Bacillati > Actinomycetota > Actinomycetes > Mycobacteriales > Nocardiaceae > Nocardia > Nocardia sp. NPDC049220. The sequence continues at coordinate 159,746 of NZ_JBEZDA010000013.1, read as the reverse complement.
GAAATCCCCAACCACACCCAGCAACTGCTGGCCCTACTGCCCGAGGAGGCCGCTGTCTGAAACATGAGTACCTCAAAACACTCCAAGAGAGACAGCCAGTGCCGGAACACACCATCACTGGCCGAACCGGGGGTACGGCAGCACATGGACCGCGCGCGGGCTGCCGTCAGAACAGGGTGTCGCGCACCCGCATCGGCCGGTAGCCAGTGGGATCGAGCGCCGCGAGTTCGGCATCGATATCTGCCTCGATCGCGCCGAAAACGTCGATGTTCTCGCTGGGCGCCGGGGAAATAAGGGCCAGCACCTCGTCATCCATGCGCCGACAAGAGCGGCGATTGCTCAAACCGCCAGCCCGTAGAACTCGCTGATCCAGGCGATCACCGCGTTCGTGGCGAGGGTGAGACACCACGCCTGCTCGGTCTGCGCCTCGAGATGCCGGGCCCGGATCATGCCCTCGTGAGCGTAGAACGCGTCGCGTTCGAGCGCGTGCACCGATTCGCCCTTGTCGAGTTGGCGGGCGATCCTGCGCCGATAGTCCGGATCCGACAAGTATTTCGCGGCGTAGACCCTTCTGCGCAGGGCCGAGTTCGGTTTGTACAAGATCGACATGGAACCGACGGCCATGGGCGCCACGGAACACATCCACCGTACGATCTCCGAGTCCTTCTACGTCCTGTCCGGAGACCTCCGGCTCTACAACGGCGAACGCTGGGTCACAGCTAGCGACGGAGACTTCCGCGACGCACCGCCCGGTGGCCTCCACGCCTTCCAGAACGACGGCGATGACCCAGTGTCGTTTCTGCTGGTCTTCACACCCAAAAGTTCCAAGGGAGCACTTCGAGAAAGTGGCGGAGTGCTCGCAGCGCCGCCACGAAGAGTTGACAGCATTCCGGATCAGGCGCGACCAGTACAATTCCACCAACATTGGCCCACGAAGTTGATGTGCCGGGCCTCGCGCGGGGAGGCGTGCGACGTCCTCGTCCCTGATGGTCGCGGCCCTCGGCACCGGGCTGCGCGACGGCGGCGTCCAGGTAGCGCCTGGTCCACAGAACGACGGCATGGAGCATGCGACCCCAACCAACCAGCCGGGCCAGCGGTATGCCTATACCGCTGGCCCGGCCGCCGTGGCGCATCGCGCGGGGCCAGGCGGTGACAGGACTGCGGCTCCGTGCGTTGCCGGTTCATCCCGCGTCGGTAGGTGTGTCCGTCTAGGCCGACCTGCCCGACGGCGACGGGGAGACGTCGGCCGTCGGGTACCGTCCGCTGCGAGACGTGGCCCGCAACACGTCAACCTCGAGCGGATCGCCACGCGCCACCCTCGCCATGGACAGTCCACCGGAACATAATGCCGGCGACGCCACCGAGGAAACGGCCAACGCTGCCTCGGCGACAGCGAGTGCTACCAGGAGGAATTCCACGCCGAACGCGTCGTTCCTCCGCGGCAGCCTGTGCCCTGATCCCGGCAGCTACGTCGACCGATCTCAGTCCGCAGAAGTTTCACTGCGGTCGCCACTCCAAAGGGTGTGGTATTTGCCGTCGGCGTCGACGCGTTCGTAGGTGTGTGCACCGAAAAAGTCACGCTGTGCCTGCGTGAGCGCCGCGGGGAGCCGCTCGGCGCGCAGGGCGTCGTAGTACGAGAGGGAGGATGCGAACGCCGGCACCGGTATTCCGAGCAGGGTGGCCGTGGATACGACACGGCGCCAACTGTCGATAGCCGTTTCGATCGCGTCACGGAAGTACGGCGCGAGGATCAAGCTCGGGAGTGCCGGGTTCTCGTCATAGGCCTCTTTGATCCGGTTCAAGAACCGAGCCCGGATGATGCAACCGCCGCGCCAGATCGTTGCCAGGTCGCCGGGATGCAGATCCCAGTTGTACTCGACACTGCCAGCCGCAATCTGGTCGAAGCCCTGTGCGTAGGCGACAACTTTCGACGCGTAGAGGGCCTGCCTGATGTCTTCGGTGAACTGCGCAACATCGGTGGGTTTGTCCGTGAGTTTGCCCGAAGCGAGACCAACGGCGGCTTTGCGCTGCTCGCGGGACCCCGACAAGGCTCGCGCGAAGACTGCTTCGGCGATCCCGGTCACTGGAACGCCGAGATCGAGCGCGGACTTGACGGTCCAGCGGCCGGTGCCCTTCTGCTCCGCCGCGTCGACGATGACATCGACGAGCGGGCGGCCGGTTTTCGCGTCGACCTGGTCGAGGACCTCGGCGGTGATCTCGACGAGGTAACTTTCCAAGTCGCCGGAGTTCCACTGGGTGAACACTTCGGCGATCTGCTTCGCCCCGAAGCCGAGCGCGTCGCGGAACAGGTGGTAGGCCTCGCCGATGAGCTGCATATCGGCGTACTCGATACCGTTGTGGACCATCTTCACGAAGTGCCCGGAGCCGTCGGGGCCGATGTGCGTGCAGCATGGCATGCCATCGACCTGCGCCGCGATGGACTCCAGCAGCGGTCCGAGTGAGTCGTAGGACTCCTTCGGGCCGCCCGGCATGATCGCGGGGCCGTTGAGCGCACCCTCCTCGCCACCGGAGATACCCGCACCGACGAAATTCAGTCCGCGGTCCCGCATCGCGGCTTCCCGCCGAATGGTATCGGTGTAGAGCGCGTTACCGCCGTCGATGATGATGTCGCCCGGCTCCATCGCTGCGGCGAGCTCCTCGATGACGGCATCTGTCGCAGCGCCCGCCTTCACCATGATCAGCACTCGGCGCGGCTTCTCGAGCGCAGCTACGAACTCCTCGATGGTCTCGGTCCGCACGAAGTCACCGTCGTCACCATGCGCCTGCAGGAGTGCGTCGGTCTTGGCGATGCTGCGGTTGTGCAGCGCCACGGTATAGCCATGCTTGGCGAAGTTTCGAGCGATGTTGCTACCCATCACCGCCAGGCCGGTAACCCCGATCTGTGCACGCGCTGTAGAAAACGCCATGAACCCGCTCTCTTCGTTCGACAGGTGTAACTGGGTGACCGCGCGCCGCTGCACGGTGGCATCGTGGAGTCTTCCATGACACCCCGACCTTTCTACCCCTCGGCCCCCGACGCGACGAACACGCCCGGCAAGTCGACGATCGCACTCGCCCGAAGTGTTCGAACCGGATCTCGGTCACCCACCGGAGCGACCAGCGCCCGCGCGACGCCTTTCGCCGACCGATACTGCCGAGGTGCGTGAACTCCTCCCGATCCTCCTGAAGCGACGTCACCGGTGTCTCGGCGATCGCGGCTACAGCGGAGTGAAACAGCGACTGATCGGTCGTCTCATACAACCAGCACGCCCAGCGCGGTGCCCTCGACCTCTGAATCGGTGGCCGGGATACACCGGGATCGTGCTCATCGGCGCGACACTCGGTTGAACAACCAGCTCGCACAGCCGAAGCCGATCATCGCAAGCACAATGCACCAAAACACGGCAACCGCGGCGTAGGAGCCAGCGCCGGTGGCGTTGAGCAGCCCACGCACCGTTTCTACGACGGGCGTAGCCGGTTGATGTTCGGCGAAACCGCGCAACCACCCCGGCATGGTCGCGGTCTGCACGAACGCACTGCTGATATAAGGCGTGAACATGATCGCATAGGTGAGACCACCGGCCGCCTCCGGATTCTTGGCCGCCAATCCCAGCGCGACGGCGATCCACGAGATCGCCACGATGAACAGTGCGATCACCGCCGATGCCGACAGCCAGCCGAGAATGCCCGCCTGCGGGCGGTAGCCGAGAACGATCGCCGCGGCGACCGCGATTCCAATGGCCGCGACATTCCGGACGACGCCTTCAGCGACATGTCCGGCCAGGAGAACTTGGTCGTACATCGGCAGCGTGCGGAAACGATCGATGCTGCCCTTCGTCATATCGGTCGACACACTGGTTGCCGTGATGGATGATCCGAATCCGGTACAGAGCAGCATTATGCCCGGCACAACATAGTCCAGATATGGTCCGCCGACGTCGATGGCCCCACCGAAGACGTAAGTGAACAGCATCATGACCAAGACCGGCATGAGCAGCGAGATGATCAGGGTGTCCCGACTGCGCACAGTGTGCCGGGCGCAGCGCCGGAACATGACGATCGTGTCGGTGATGATATGCGACGTCATCGGGCACTGGCCTCGACGATGTCGGCCGTGCGGGCACCGGCGTCTTCGGTGTTCAGGGTTCTCGCGAAATCCCTTGCGCGGATCCTGCGCTCCCGCGCGAGTATCGACGCCACGCCTTGCTCGAGGCGGGCTGCCGTGAGCTGCGTAAATCTCATATGCGCACCCACCCCGAGCCGTTCGACCTGCCCGCCCCACATGGGCTGCTCGAACGAGACGGAGCACACCAGCGTCGGCAGTCCGGCACGCAAGCTTTCGAACAATGTGCCGACACCGCCATGATGGACCGCGGCGGCGCAGTGCGGAAAGACCAGGTCGTGCGCGAACGGACCGACAACCTTCACGTGGGCGCCGACGTGCGCGCCCGAGACGTCCAGATCGCTCCACCCCGCGCTCACCAGCGCCCGCACACCGAGCCGAGCAGACACCCCGGAGACCATGGCCAACACGGCGGCAGCATCCCGGATCGGCATGCTGCCGAAGCCGAAGAACACCGGAGGTACACCGCCGTTTACCCAGGACAGAATGTCGGCATGGTCGCCCGCAAGGTCGCCGACGGCCGCGCGGGCGGCATGATCGAGCGTGAGAAACCCGGTGAAAGGCCTGCGTTCGTCCCACTGCCGAGGCAACCCGGGAACGAGTGCGGGATCGTAGATCTGCACTTCCGGAACGTTCCGACGAGCCAGCACCGCGGCCGTGCTCGCCCGCGACTTCGGCAGACCCAGTTCTGCCCGCAAATCGTTGAGATAACGCATGAATACGACGCGGCGCAGATTCTCGCCGAACACCCAGGTCGCGCGATTGACCGGTGCCGGCGGGCGCCAATGCGACGGCAGCGCACCGGGGAACGGATAGGCGCCGTTGTTCCGGCATGGAAAGTAATGCAGGCTGACCAGGGGAATTCCCATTGCCTCGGCCACCGAACACGCCCGGTCTTCGGTCACCGTACTGGCGACGATCAGGTCGGCGCCCGTGCACACATCGATGACTTCGCGGTTCATCTGTGCGGCGTACCCGGCCATCTGTTGTGCGACGAGTTGCATGAGGCGCAGAGAATTTCCCGAGGCGAGCGCCTTCTGCCCTGGCTCCGAACTGTAGAGCCGCTGGACGTCGGGGCCACACGCGCGCGCGGAAAGACCGGTCCCGGTCACGAAGTCGATCAAGTTGGGCGGCACGCCCAGCAGAACGTCATGGCCGCGCCGCCGTAGTTCCAACCCCAGCGCCACCACTGGCTGGACGTCTCCCCGGGTTCCGGTGAGCGGAATCGCTATTTTCACAACGCTTCTTTCGGTGCTGTTGTCATACCCGTGCACACCGACTCTCCTCTGCCCGCGGCCGAATGGCATGCGGGCTCACTGGACTTGGTGCATCGGTACAGTAAACAGTTGTGCACATCGCGATGTTCATGGATTACCACCCGACGACGCTCGGCGGTGTCCAGACCGCGGTCGGTTCACTGTGTCGGGGACTGGAGCGTGCCGGTCACCACGTCACACTCTTCGTCGCGCCGCTGCACGGCGCGCCCACGACCCCCACCCCCACCGTGGTCGAACTTCACTGCGCTCCCGCGCTGCAGATGAACGGATTCCCAGTTGTGCTGCCTACCAAGCGGATCGACGCGATGGTCGACGCCGCCTTCGCCGCACGTGGGCCGATCGACATCGTGCACACGCACACCACCTACGGCGTCGCGATCGCCGGAATGAAAGCAGCGCGGCGGCACCGAGTTCCGCTGGTACACACTGCGCAGAGCCGTGACGACACCTTCATCGAATGCACCTCGCCCGCACCGTATCTAGCAGCGTTGTTGCTGCGCGCAGTGCACGGCCGGTTCGTGCCGCACCGCCAACACATGCCACGCTGTGTCGAAAGCCGCGCCGCGCGCCACGCATGGTGGACCATCGTCGGCCAGGCGCAAGCCGCCGACCAGGTCATGACGCCAACTCGCCATTTCGCCGAATTGATGGCCGAACACGGCCTTACTCGGCCGATTCGGGTCGTGTCGAACGGCGTCGACGACGAATTGCTCGAAGGCCATAGCAGAAGCGCGATTTCCGATCGGCCGCCGAGCGAGCATTTGCGACTGGTCTGGTGTGGACGGTTGTCGACCGAGAAGCGTCTGCTCGAATCCATAGACGCGGTGCGACGGGTGGACAACTGCGTGCTCGAAATATTCGGCGACGGCGATCTGCGCGAGGCCGCGGCCGCCGCTATCGCCGAGCACGACCTCGGCGGCCGAATCCGATTGCACGGCAGAGCAACACAGGCAGATTGCCTCGAAGCCATGTCCGGCTGCGATGCGCTGCTATTTCCTTCCTACGGTTTCGACACGCAGGGAATGGTACTGCTCGAGGCGGTGGCGGTGGGACTGCCGATTATCTATTGCGATCCCGACCTCGACGAATCGGTGCCGTCCGGTGGTGGCATTCGCACCGCGGAGCCGTCGGCGCACGGGATTGCCGCAACAATCGCCGAGCTCTCCGACGACCGCACCGCACTCGCCGTCATGCGGAATATTCTCGGCGAATGGAGCCACTCGGTGCTTCAGTCACGCTACACGGGAGCGGTTGTGGAAACATACCGGCAGACAAGCGAAACACTGCTGCGCGCCGCGGAACCAGAAATGCCGCAGAATCTCTCGGAAGTGCCCACTGCGCCGGGTCGGCTACCACTGGTGGGGCATAGCCTTCTGGCGCTGCGCAACGCCCCCGAGTTCGTCACATCCCTGCCCGAACTCGGACCGATAGTACGCATATTCTTCGGTCAGAAAACCGGATACGTCCTCACCACTCCGGATCTGGTTCGCGAGGTCGGTCTGAGCGACGCCGGATTCAATCGTGACGACCTCCACGAGGCGATCGAGGACATCGCCGGTGGATCGGTCAACGTCTTGCGTGGGGAAGAACACCGGTTGCGGCGGAGGATGATCGCGCCCGCACTGCGACAAAGCCGCCTTGCGGAGTACACCAAGACGGCGGCCGATATCGCGAATACCTGGTCGGCGGGGCTCCCGTCGGGTGGACGCGTGAATTTGATGGACGAGGCCCACGCTCTGGTGCTCGACACGGTTTCGTCGACGCTGTTCACGGCGGACTTCAGCGACGACGTACGCCGGGAAATCCGGGAAAATGTGCCATGGCTGCTCAGCCAAGTGATTCTGCGTACCGCGTTGCCGCCAGAGCTTCGTCGTCTTCGGTTACTCGCGAACTGGCGCTGGCGCACGAAAGCCTACCGCCTGCGTGCCATGATCGGGAAGGTCGTGTCCGAATATCGCCGACGTGATGAAGATTTCAACGACGTGGTCTCCGCGCTCATCCGCCACATCGACGGCGAGACCGGAGCAACGCTGTCCGACGAGCACATCATCGACGAGACAATCCTGATGCTGGCCGGCGGGGTGGGATCGATGGCGTCGCTGACAGGGTGGCTGTGGCACGAAGTCATGCGCCACCCTCACGTAGCCGAGCAACTCTCCGACGAACTCGACGCCGTCGTCGGATCGGGCCCCGTTGCGGCCGATCATCTCGGCGCGCTTCCCTACCTCAAACACGTTGTGGCGGAGACGCTCAGAACGTGGGGGCCCTGGATCAGCGCCGCCACCGCCGACGGCGACATCACGATACGCGGGCTGACCATTCCGAATGGCACCGCAATCATGTTCAGCCCCTATATGGTCCAGCACGACAAGCGTTATTTCGCGGATCCGGAGACGTTCAACCCCGCTCGCTGGTCGCCCGAGCACGTCGGTGCGAACGACAAAAAGGCCAGTCTTTCTTTCGGCGTCGGGCGCCGACGCTGCCTGGGCGACCACTTCGCAATGCTCGAGATCGGGCTGGCGGCCGCAGCGCTGCTGTCGCGTTGGCGGCCGATTCCCGACCCAAATTACGTTGTGCGGGCATCTAATCGGGATTTTGTCCTTTCGCCGTCGGCGTTGCCGGTCACGCTGCATCCGCGATAATTCTGCTGGTATGCCCCGGTTTCCGGGCACCGTTCCGGCGCCGCCTCCGACCACAGGCCAATTCATCTGAAAGTCTCGCGCCGTACAAAGTTCAGCACTACTGGCGGGTTCCGGCGAAATCGTCTCGTTAGTTCGGGTCGACGACTGTGCGCTGATCGACGTTTCGCCGGGCGGTGCGCTCGTATACACAGCGACGACCTCCCGGAAATACGGAATAAGAATCGAACGCAGGCACGCAACGCGCCCGGACCGACTTCTTCGACCGTGCACGCTGAGCGCCGGCTATTGTAGCAGCGGTGATCACGCCGTTACCTCACGCGATGGAAGTTGACATTTCCTTGACTGGAATTCGCCGCCACGAGGGTGAACACTGACAACCGTGGGTTCTCGATGTCAATATTTCCGCCCAACCGAAGGATGCAATATGGCCATCAGAATCGTAAAAATCGCCGCCGCGACTGCCATGGCATTGTCTCTCGGCGCTGTCGCAGCTCCCACCGCATCGGCCGATACGCCTCCGTCTACAGCGCCGGCGGCGGTCTCAGCCACTCCGGTCCAGGGATCAGTCGCGATTTGCATACCCCTGGGCAGTGTCGTCTTCTGCATCTGAGGTCCCGGGCCGAGCGGCCCGCCGAAGCGGGCTCGAGTCGGTCTCCCCGAAATATCTATTCGTCGCTGGAAGCGTTGCGCTGTAGGTCGATTCAGGCTTTCGCTGGAGCGACGGGTTCGCCCGCCGCGGTCACGACAGTGGCCGCGGCGGCCTGTTCCGCAGCCTCGACGGTGCATCGTCCGAGGCCGCATGCGGTCGCCACACCGTGCGCGGTGCGGCCGGATGCCTGCTCGAAAAGCGTCAGACTCTGAATGCTTGCTGTGGCATCGGCCGGCGACACGACACCGGCGATCACTCGCCACTGCTCATCCAGGCCGCGGAGCGGTCGGTAGAACGCTGGGTCGAGCGGCGCGGGGTGAGATCCGTAGGCGCAGGGAATATGCGCCGGTGGCAGTGGAACTCCCTGGCTACGCAATATTCGCGCGGTGGCGTTCAACAGATTGACGGCAGGTGCGATGGTACGCGGAGCAAGCAGTTCTTTGTGCTGGTAGTCGCCGTAGCACAGATGCAGAACGGTCTGCGCGCCGATCTGGTGCGCACGAGCGAGGAATCCCGCCAACTGGCGCGCCACCAATCGTCCGACCGGCGCCTGTGCGCCCAGTTGCGTCGCCTTGACCACCGCCAACTGGGCGATCGGCGACTCCACCTGCCAGGTGAGCGTGTCGCCGAATTCGGCAACCAGTTCGGCCATTTCGGCGAGCACGGCCTCGGCGAAAACCGGCAGATTGCGCAGCGCCGGGATGACCGTTCCCGCGTGCCGGAGTGCGCGTCCGAGCGGCAGCCCCTCGGCGACCGCGGCGCCCGCGAAGACGAACAGCGCCATGTCCAGCGGATTCGGTTGACTGATCTGCAATCTCGTGTCCGCGAGTTCGGGATGCCGCTTCTGTACGGCGCGGAACGCGGTGACCGCCTCGGTAATTCGTTCGACGCGGTTCATCGACACGTGGCGCGGCTCGAGTGCGCGCCCGGTGCGGATGCCGTAGCCGCGCATGTCGGAATAGTCTTCGAAGTCACCACCGCGTGCCACCTCGAAGACGTCGAGGTGCTTCTCGCGATCTCGGAGATATTGGACGACCCAGTCCGGGTCGATGTCGCAAGGTACACCAGTCAAGCGATGCCCACCGGCGCGTTGAACGAACCACTCCAGCACGTCGTTGTCGCTTGTCATCAACTGCCGCGGCAAACTGCCCACAAAATGTACGAATCTGGTCATCGCCTGTCCAAAGGTAGTGATCAGTTGCGGATCAGGCGCTCGTCCCCCTGCTGATCCGGGGCCACAATCCGATGATTGCGGTCAACGGTAAGTCAGTTCACAACCGTGACTTCCCCAATCGTGGGAAGATAACGAACTGGGCTGCACAGCTCCCAGGATTGCGGCTGCGATATCGGCGAACCGACCTCGGACCGCCTCGGGCTGCCGGCCGTTGCACCGAGGGAGGTGGAATCACGCGGGAGTCGCTCGGTCGATTCGGACACCAGGACTCCGCAATTCGAGGATGGCGCATGATCGAGCGGCCGCGACATGGCCGAGCGAAAGGCAAAGGCTCGCAACCTGGTCGAGGCCTGATGACAGGACGAGCGGTACCGATCACGATCACTTGACTTCAGGTCGACCTCAACTCGCAAGCTGTGGATACTGCGAGAAAGGGAGACCATGACAACATTTGGAGACAAGCGGAGCCGAGGGTATGACAAGCGGGCCGCCGTGCTGCTCGGCGGACTGTACCGGCTGATCGCCACCGATATCGACGCCCTCGCGAAAACGGATTCGCAGGTGCTCGATGCCGGGACGGGGCCTGGAAAGTTGTTGGCCGAGTTGCGGAGTCAGCGCCCCGACCTTCGTTTGCATGGTGTTGATTTGTCGCCGCAGATGATCGATCTCGCGGAGCGTAAACGCACCGGCGGGCATGTGGACTTTTCGGTTGGCGATGTCGGCGCACTCCCTTATCCCGATGATAGCTTCGACGTTGTCGTGTCAAGCCTCAGCATGCACGAATGGCCCGCGGTGAACCGGGCGATCAGCGAGTTGGCGCGGGTGCTGCGACCCGGGGGTGTGGTGAGGATCTATGACTTCCGATTCGTGCGCCCGGCAGCGGCGCTCACCGCGCTACGACATTACTTCGTGGCCGGGACCGTGCGACGCGAGATAGTCCGCCCGCGGCGGCATCCGATCGGCCTGTTCGCGCGATTCACCGCCCACACCGCTTAGGGTGCGGTATGACAAGCGTCGGCATGTCGATCGGGGAGCTCGCGGCACGGTTCGGCCTGGCAACCCATGTGCTGCGACACTGGGAGGATGTCGGCTTGCTCGCGCCGCGGCGGGACGGCGCCGGGCGACGTAGGTATGGCGACGACGACGCGGAGACTGTAGCCATGATTCTGCTTGGCAAGAGGGTCGGGCTGTCGCTGAACGATCTCGCCACGCTCTTCACCAGAGCGTCGGATCGGGCCACCCGACGAAACCTGCTGCGCGCGCATCGAGATCGGCTCGCGCACAGCCTCGCAGAGGTCAACGCCGCACTCGATGCCCTCACACATGCACTGGACTGCGGCGCTGTCGCGTTCCGCAACTGCACGCACTTTCAGGCGAAGATCGCCGATGCGCTCACGATCGGCGCAGCAACTGAAGAATACAGCCGGAGCGGATTCGGTCATGGTTGCCACGCGCCCGCCGAAGTCGTGGCACGAAGTCGCCCGCCGCGCTGACGACGGTGCAGTGGCGGCAAGCTCGCGCGGGCTATACGCGCCTGAGTTTCCGTTGGTCTATTACCGACACCGTTGGTGTCGGTAATAGCGCTATAGGCTGCAAGTGCCGACGGTGTTCGTGGTGCCGCGGAGAATCCTCGCCGACGACACTCGACCCTGTCGTTACCTTCGGTAGTGCCGATGTGGGCACGCCCGACATGATCAGCAGGCAGCTCGCGGTATAGACAGGTGCCAGAACGGGTACCACGGCGGTGCGAGGTGCCCGCTGTCCAGCTAAGGACCTGACCGTCGAAACAGCCTCATCCCTGGTTCCGAGTCGATCGCGACCGGTAGGTCTCAATCGTTATCGCACAGATATTTCCGCTCGGACGGCGGAGTTTCGCGGAATTACGGTGATATCGGGTCGATTCGACCGCCCCGGAAGCAGACTGCGCCCGTATTCCCGGATAGGATCTAGTGCGGGGGAATCGCCAATTCAACTCCCGATGGGAGGTCTCCGGTGAGCAAAACTATTCGAATTCCCGCAGCGGAACTCGCCGACCATATCGGCGAATCCATCGTGGGGTACGGCACGCTCACACAGGCCGGCGTGGTCCAGCCGCGCGGCGACCTCGTGGTCGCGGTATTCGGGATCGAGTCCAACCGGCGCGAGAAGTCGTTCACACCAAGCCAGTTGGTCGAAGTGGAGGTTACCGAATAGCCACGAAGCCCGCGCCTCGGCCGGGCGCATGATCCGCGATCGGTGGAGCCGACATCTCGGCTTCACCGATCGCAGTGGGCAGTGGTCAGCCGATCAGCGCGTTCATGATCGTTCCGGCGCTGGTGGCGATGGCGCCGCCAGCCATACCGCCCACGACCGTTTTCGCCGATGCGAGTGCCCCACCGTTCCATTTCTCCCAGGCGAATCTGCCGCCCGCGTAGGTGATTCCCATGATTCCAGACAGCATCACAAACCAGGTGAAATATCGGACGAGCATGAGGACCTTGTCCGAATTGGGTGGGGCCTCGGGTACCGGATTGCTCACTTGAGCCATCAACAATACTTCGACTGCAGTATGGATCATGACTGATCTGTCCTCCGCGCGTTTCCGCTGGACAATTAATACGCAATCGCTGTGACGATCGAAGTATCGCGGTCGTCGCAGAATCCGTCAACCCCGTGGCAGCCACTCATGTTCTCGGCACTCGATGCGAGGGCGCCGAATCGGTGTCGGACGGTCGAGGATGGGTAGTGCCGGGATGTGCGCGTTTGTCCGGCAGGTGTACTCGGTGACGGGCGAGGTCGTCGGTCACCGCTTCTTCTGGGCAACGGCGAAGACCCGCCGGAACGGCGGCCACGTGGTGCCATCGGCGCGGCGCGGATGGACATCGCCGAGCGTCACATCGATACCGCGTGCTCGTGCCGCGGCGACCATGTCGGGCGACGAATCGAGGCCCCGGGATCCTCGCCGCGGGCCAGCGCTCGGCGAGCGCCGCGGTGAGATGCCCGGGTCCACAGTTGAGGTCGACGACGCGACGGGGAGCGGCCGCGACAACCCTGCTCACCAGATCGAAGAACGGGCGGGAGCGGTGATCGTCGAAAGCGAGGTATTTCTGGGGATCCCACATCGGCCACTCCGTACGCTTCCTGTGTCGGGGTGAACGTCCACGCCAAACAATAGCGGCGACGTCCGGCGATTCCTGCGCGCCAACACGTCCGTTGGATCAAGCGCAGAATTGCCCGCACGACGACGGTCCTGAACCGATCGGGCCCGCCCCCGACCACACGGCTCGACTCGTCCATGCCTGCGGCGAAAACTCCTGCCGTCACGGTTTCATAACGGCCGACCGTGGGTACCACAAGATAATGACGGATCGCCGACCAGCCCGGATCGCCGGTATGGAGCCGGGAACCGGAGCGCTCGCTTTGTCCACGTGCCTTGCCTTCTCGATCGGCATCGCCGCGATTACACAGTCCGCGTTTCCCACTCTCGTGGCTTGTGGAAGCATTATGGCCGGACTCGCCCTCGTACTGAACATCTTGCCGCGCAGGACATAACGTGGGCTCCGCAGGCCGGCTCCGCGCCGACCCCTTGCCCTCGGCCTCCAATCCTGGTGGCATCTAGTGAGGTACCGGCTTACTCGGAGGCGCGCATGCTGTCGTTGCAGGAGATTTCGGATCGGTTGGAGATCGAGGATCTGATGGTGCGTTATTCGCACGCGGTCGATACCCAGCAGTGGGACCTGCTGGACGAGGTGTTCACGCCGGACGCGCACATCGACTACTCGGCCATGGGTGGCTCGGCGGGCGATCTGGAATCCACCAAGAAGTTCCTCGCGTCGGTACTGCCGAATTTCCTGGCGTTCCAGCATCTGATCGGCAACTCGTCCATCGCGGTCGACGGGGACACGGCCACCGGGCGCACCCTGTGCCACAACCCGATGATGGTGCCCGGTGGTGACGGTCCGCCGAGCATGATGCTGTGCGGGTTGTGGTACCTGGATACATTCGTCCGCGTCGACGGGCAGTGGCGAATCAAGAAACGGGTCGAGGAGAAAAGTTTCCTCTTCGTGGCGCCGTCAGCGCCGGGCACTGCCTGACCCGTCAGGGTTGATGGTGCGGCGACAGGGCGTACGCCGACTCGTCGCGTGGACCGTCCGTAGCGCGTGCCGCGGCCGTTCGCCTTCTGCTCACCAGGAAAACCACGACCAGCACCACACTGAACCAGACATAGGTATTGCCGACGACGTGCTGCCATGGCGTCCATGAAGATTCGCGGTGCTCGCCGTCGGGCAGCCAGTTCTGCGGACCGATCACGAACACCGCCGTGGTGACCGCGATCGTCACCCACCAGCCGATCGCCTGCCGGCCAGGATGATTGGTCGTGTAGCCGACGAGGGCGAAGAGCGCGGGTGCGATCCACACCCAGTGGTGCGACCAGGAGATCGGCGAGACCAGCAGGGTGAACACCGCGTTGATAGCCAACGCCAGTGCGGGGAACTCGGCAGCCCGGCGCATCGCGACGACGACCAATGCGAGCAGCAGGGTACCGAGAACCAGCCACACCGCCGTGAAGGCGGGCTCGGGCACCTCGAATCGGGCGAAAACCGCCTGGATCGACTGGTTGGTATGGAACGCCGAACCACTCAGCCCGGATACGTTGCCCAGGCCGCCGAACCAGTACTTGACCGATTCCTTGGGAAGGATCGCGAAGCCGAGCGCCGTCGCGGCCGCGCCCGTGACCGCGGCCGTCGCAGCAGCCCGGTAGTCGCGCCGCACCAGGAAGTAGAGGACGAACGCCGCGGGCGTGAGTTTGATCGCCGCGGCGATGCCGATCAGCATGCCCCTCCGCCAGCGCGGCTTGTGCGTGAGGCAGTCCGCGGCGACCAAGGCCATCAGCAACAGGTTGACCTGACCGAAGTCCAACGTCGAATGAATCGGTTCCAATAGCAGCGCGAGCGGCGTAGCACATGCCGTGGACCAGATCGCATGTCGGCGCTGCGTCTCCTCCGGCCATACCCGTCGCGCGACCAGATACAGCGTGATGGCGAGCGCGGCGACCGACGAGACGAAGAAGGTGAGCGCGGCCACGTCCCAGGGCAGCACCGCGAACGGGCTCAGCGCGAGTGCGGCGAACGGCGGATAGATGAACGGGAGACCCGCGCCGATGGTGGTCTGCGGCAGCTGTCCGTACATATCCGCGCCATGCCGCAGCGCGTCGACACCGAGCCGATACACCTGCAGGTCGATGAACCCGCCGGTGATTTTGTGGAACGGCCAGACCGGCGTCAGCAGAAAGAACGCGGAGAACGCGATCGAGAGGACAGGCGCCAGCCACACCACACGCTCGAGTCGGCGGTTTCGGGACATCGGCGTATCAGTGGTGGCGGTGACACTACTCATCCGCGGCGACTATACCGACCACGTCCGTCCGTTCAGCAGGCGGGAGACGTTCGTCGGTACAGGAAGGGCGAACCGGCGGCGTGGACAATGACGCTCAGTGGTGAATCGGCACGAACCCGCGACCGCCGGAGGTCGCCATCACCACGGCGTCCGCAGACCGGGCGCAGCTGGAAAAGTCCGCGACGGCACACGCGGGAGGTCACCATCGCCGGACGTGATCACGTGGTAGGAATGGGCTCGTGGGCGCTGACGAAATTGATCCGGAACTGCTCGAACTGGCCGGGAAGGTGTTCGACTTCGCTCGACGCGGCGACGCGGCCGGCTTGGCCGCCTTTGTGGACGCAGGCGTTCCGGTGAACCTCACCAACGACGCCGGCGACACACTGCTCATGCTTGCCGCGTACCACGGTCACGACGACGCGGTAGCGGCGCTGCTCGAGCGGTCGGCCGACCCGAACCGCGCCAACGACAAAGGCCAAACCCCCTTGGCCGGGGCGGTATTCAAGGGTGAAACGGGGATCGTGCGACTGCTCACCGCAGCGGGCGCCGACCCGGACGCCGGCACGCCGTCCGCGCGCGCCGCGGCCGTCATGTTCGGCAAGACCGATCTACTCGAGCTGTTCGGCACCTGAGCTTCACGTCATCCGCGCTTCCGGACGGCGATTACCGCTTTGCGTGCCGCCACCAGTACCGGATCCCACACCGGTGAGAACGGCGGCGCGTATCCGAGGTCGAGAGCCGTCATATCCTCGACGGTCATCCCGGCGGTGAGCGCGACCGCGGCGATATCGACACGCTTACCCGCGCCTTCACGTCCCACGATCTGCACACCGAGTAGTCGGCCGGTGTTGCGCTCGGCGAGCATCTTCACTGTCATCTTCGCGGCGTCAGGGTAGTAGCCCGAGCGACTGGTGGATTCGATCGTGACCGCGACATACTGCAAGCCCGCGGCGCGCGCGTCCTTCTCACGCAAGCCGGTTCGCGCCACCTCGAGGTCACACACCTTGCTGACAGCGGTACCGACAACGCCGGGAAAGGTCGCGTATCCCCCGCCGATACCCGCGCCGATGATCTGGCCGTGCTTATTGGCATGCGTGCCGAGTGGGGTATGGCGTTCACGACCGGTGACCAGGTCGAGCACCTCGACACAATCACCACCCGCCCAGATGTTCGGATGACCGTGCACGCGCATGGCCAAATCGGTGCGCAGACCGCCGTGCGCACCGACCGGTAGGCCGGCGGCCCGGGCCAGCTCGGTCTCCGGGTGCACACCGATGCCGAGCACCACGACGTCCGCGGGGTATTCCGCGGTGTCCGTCACGACCGCAGCGACCCTGCCGTCCTCGCCGGTGCGGATCTCGGTCACGTCAGCATTGCACACGATTTTGATGCCCATTTCACACATCGCGTCGCGGACCATGGCACCCATGTCCGGATCGAGGGTGGACATCGGTTCAGCGCCGCGGTTGACCATCGTGACGTCGTAGCCGCGTTGGATGAGCGCCTCCGCCATCTCGACACCGATGTATCCCGCACCCACCACGACGGCGCGGTTTCCGCGCGCCCGATTCAGCGTCTCGATCAGTGCCTGCCCGTCATCGAGGGTTTGCACACCGTGGACACCGTCCGCGTCGATACCGGGCAGCGGCGGCCGGATGGGGCGGGCGCCGGTGGCGATCACGAGCTGGTCGTAGGCCGTCCACGATTCGGCACCGGACTCGAGGTCGCGGGCCCGCACTCGGCCGCCGCTGACGTCGATCTCGGTTACCTCGGTGTGCAGTCGCACGTCGAGGTCGCGGGCCCGGTGTTCGTCTGGCGTCCGCGCGATCAGGGCGTTCCGGTCGGCTACGTCGCCGCCGACCCAGTAGGGAATGCCACAGGCGGAGAACGAGGTGAACCGACCGCGTTCGAAGACGACTATTTCCAGTTCGCCCGCGTTCTTCATCCTGCGCGCCTGCGAAGCCGCGGACATGCCCGTCGCATCACCGCCGATGACCACCACTCGATCACTCATGGTTCCCACGCTACGACGAAAGGTAACGACGCATCCGGACTTGCTCGGTTCACCGCGCATGGCCGTCCTGTTCGGTGCGCAGGTCACCGCGGCATGCGGATTTCCGGTTGCCGTGCGGCTGACCCGGTATTACTTCACACTGGCCTTCTGACACACACGGTATGAGGGCAGCGTTTCACCTGGGAGCAGGACATGACCGATACCCGATCCCCCTCTGACGATGAACGTCGGCTCGCCGAACTCGGCTACAAACAAGAACTGGCCAGATCCTGGTCTGGATTCTCGAATTTCGCTATCAGCTTCACCATCGTCTCCATCCTCACCGGTGGATTGGCCAGTTACGGTATCGGTTTGGCGAACGGCGGCCCGATCACGATGGCCTGGGGGTGGCCACTGGTCTCCGTCATGGTGCTGTTCATCGGGCTGGCCATGGCGGAACTGTCGTCCGCCTATCCCACCTCCGGCGGCCTGTACTGGTGGGCTTCGCGGCTGGGCGGTCCGGTGTGGGGGTGGTTCACCGGGTGGTTCAACCTGATCGGCCAGATCGCGGTGACCGCGGCGATCGACTACGGCGCCGCCATCTTCACCACCGTGGTGCTGAACGTCATCGGCCTCGACATCGGCACTGATCGCACCGCGATATTCGTGGTGTTTGTGGCGATTCTGATCCTACACGCCGTTCTGAATGTGATCGGTCCGCAGCTGTCCGCGGTGATCACCGATGTGTCCGCGTGCTGGCACGTCGGCGGTGTGATGATCTTCGTGCTAGTGCTCGGCTTCGGCGCGAATCACCACCAGAGTGTCGGATTCGTCTTCACCCAGACGGTCGACAACGGCGCGGTCGGATTCGGCGGCGTCGCGTTCAGCTTCCTACTCGGACTGCTCCACGCGCAGTACACGTTCACCGGATACGACGCGTCCGCGCATATGTCGGAAGAAACTCACGATGCCGCACGCATGGCGGCCAAGGGCATCATCAACACGATCATCGTGTCGGCGGTCGCTGGATATCTGCTGATCATGGCGGTGACCTTCGCGATTCCGAATCTCGACGACGCACTGGATCCGGAGCAGAACAGCGGCTACCCAGTGATCTACATCCTGGAGAACTCGCTGACATCGTTCTGGTCGGGTCTGCTGCTCGTCATCGCTGCGATCGCGCAATTGTTCTGCGGTTATGCCTCGGTCACCGCGGCCTCGCGCATGCTGTTCGCGTTTTCGCGCGACGGCGCTGTGCCGGGGTCCGCGCTGTGGTCGACGCTGTCGGCCCGCAAGGTGCCGGTGCACGCGGTGGTGTTCATCTCGTTCTTCGCTTTCGTATTGCTGATTCCGTCGATGCTGGTGCCGCCAGCGAGCGCGCCGACCGCCTACGCGGCAGCCACCTCGATCGCGACCATCGGTCTGTATATCGCCTATGGCATTCCAATCCTGCTGCGCCAACTGCGCGGCGGCCGATTCCGCGTCGGTCCATGGCAACTCGGTGCTTGGCACCGGCCGATCGGTGTGGTCGCGCTGACCTGGATCGTGGTAATCAGCGTCCTGTTCATCCTGCCCACCGACGACCGCGGTTATCCGCGGAACGACGAATTCACCTGGAACACTGTGAACTACGCACCGATCACCTTGATGGCGGTGGTGGGCGCGATCGGGATCTGGTGGCTGGTGTCGGCACGGACCTGGTTCACCGGGCCGAAGCGGACCGTGGACGAGCCTCCCGCCGACGAACCGGACAGCGAGACGGCCGCCGCCTGAGCGATCGTGCACGGCGACGAGCCGGCGTGTCGAATTTGTCGGTTCCGATCGCTAGTGTTCGTCGGCATGGAAAGGACCGACCTGGTGCGTATTTCGCCTTCCGGGAGGATTGTGTTCCCGGGAAATCCATGGCCCGACGGGCATGCGATCGAGGAATTCGCCTGGACCGGGCGCATCGATCCGGCGGGCCGCCTGTGGTTCGATCTCCACCTCAGGTCCGCGGACTACAACACCGAGCGGATGCCCGAGGACGATGCGGACGAACACGAAGACAAAGACGACTGGTCGTCGCCGATCGTCTGGCACAACTATCACTGCTGCACGCTGTCGTCCACATATTGGGGCGAGGACGACGGGACCGGGTTGCGTGCCGCCGAGCCTGGTCGCGCCTTTCTGTTGACAGCGAATCAGCCGCAGCGGCTGATGGCCGATCCCCTACCCCTTGCCCAGTTCGACGACGTCGAAAGCCTCGCGTTCAATATCTACCTACTCGGGCACGATTCGGTCGCCGACCAGGAAGTGTCGTTCACCCGGCGTGCTGACGGCACGCATGACATCGACTGGCAGGGCCGGATCGCGCTCACCTACGTCAGCCGGTACGAATTCGAGTACGGGTTCCGCGCCCGAATATCCGGCGCCACACTCGACTTCATTCGCTTTCCTGCGCACTTCTCTGTCGAACAGGCACGTCGGAGATTGGCCGCGGTGCTGGACGCACCCGAGGAATTCGAGCTCGGCCTAGTCGACGGTCAGCCCGCTTGGGTATCGAAGCCGACGACCTGACTATTCGCCGCTGACCTGGGCCGGGGCTACACCTCGCTGGGCCGCAACGCTTCGCGTGGCCGAGCCTATCGGCCGGACAGATGACTGGGCAGTACGCAGATCGCGTCCAGGCCGAGGACGTGGTTGAGTCGGCCGAAGGCGAGCCAGGAGCCGATGCTCATACTGAGTTCGACTACTTCGACTTGACTGTAGTGAGCGAACATTCGGGTCCAGAACTGGTCGTCCAGGTTGTGGTGGTCGGTGGCGTACCGCTCGGCGTATTCGGCGGCGAGGCGGGTACGTTCGTCGAACGCATCGGTGCTGCGCCAATCGGCAACGGCGTCCGCGAATTCGGGCTCCACCTTTTTCCCGTCGCGTTCGGTGCGCCAGTCCTGGCAGAAGAGGCAGCCGTTGATCTGGGCAATTCTCAGCCGGGCTGCCTCGAACTCCCGCAGACCCAGTGTGCTGTGCGAGTACACCGACAGCGAGAAGTTGGAGGCGGCGATGCCTATGCCGGGGACCATTTCACCCCAGACGTATCCGATCGGATCTTTACCCTCGGGAATGTCGATGATCATCCTTGTTTCCTTCCGAGTTTGCCGACTGCGGGACGTAGGGGAACATCCAGCGCGTCGTAGAGTCCGGGATCCGCCGTCATCAGCCAATCGATCGCGCTCACCAGACGCCCAACAGCCGTAGCGTTTCCGCCGGCAGCGCGGTTGCCGTCCGGATCGGTCGCCGCGACGGTCACCTCGATGCGCGGGAAACCCTCGATGATCACGCGGTGTGCGCCCGCGCCGCCGTCGGCGGGTGCGGGCCAGTCGGGAGCGCAGGACGGGTGGATGCGGGTGACGTGCTCGATGACCAGGCGTGGTTCACCTTTGACGATGCCCTGCACCTCGAACCGCACGGCGCCCTGCGTACCCGCCTCGAATTCCCCCATGGATGTGGTGGTGATGGTGCGGTCCAGCGCTCGGCGGTCCAGTGTCTCGCGAATCTCGTCGAGTTCGACCCCGAGTGCCCGCGCCATCAGCCGAATCTGCCCACCCCACACCATGGTTGGCACCGACGGCGCCACCATCGGCGGCTGATAGTCCATCGGTTGCCCCATGCCGACCAGGTAGCGCACCGAGTCCGGCTGGTCGTAGCTGGAGTAGTCGAAGATCTCCTGGCATCGAATCACCTCAACCGTGCTGCCGAGTCCGCTGACCAGCAGCGGCAGGACATCGTTGCCCCACCCGGGGTCGATGCCGGAGACGAACAGCGAACCGCCGCCCTCGGTAATGGCGGCGAGCACCGGCTCGCGCACCTCCGCCGGCGCGTTACGCGGATCGTAGAGCGCGTAGAGCGCGGGCGTGACAACCACGGCACCCGCGCGGAGTGCGCGAATGATGTCGGCGAGCGCGTCGTCGGGGCGGATATCACCGGAGGCCGCGTAGACGACGGCGTCCGGGACCGCCGCGAGCGCTCCATCGATGTCATCGGTTGCCGCGATGTCGAGCGCATAGTCGAGGCCGCCGAGCTCACCTGCGTCTCGGCCGACCTTGCCTGGATCGTGGACGAGCACTCCGGTCAGGCGCAGTGCGGGATGGGCTTCGACAGCTCTGATGGCTGCCCGGCCGATATTGCCGGTGCCCCAGACCACCGTGGAGATCATCAATTGAGCGTAGCAAGCGCTTGGTCGGCTGTGCATTGGTTCCGAAAGCTCGCGACGAGCGCGCATCGCGCCGCTGCCCGCGACAGCCGAGGCCACATTCGCGAACCCGGTCTCGATCCCTCGCCGCGGCGGGTCCGGACGCCTGGGTATCGACGCACAGATCTGGTCGGCGGCGAGTTACGGTATACCCCGCGGCACAGCACAGGGGCGGTGGTACGGATCGGGTGGAAGGCGGACACGACAATGAACAACCCGTATTCGTCGTGGACCGCACGGACTTCGCCCGACGAACCGCCGCTGTCCGCCCGCTACCAGAGTGCCGACCCGATCGTCTGGCACGGCAGCATGGTCTATCCGATGTACACCGAGCAGATCGGACCTTCGCCCACTACCGTCACCGTGACGCTGCTGTCGGCTGCGCCGCCCGCAGGACTGCGCGGGCTCGGGATGGGTCTGTCCGTGGTGGACGGCTACGTGGATCTGCACGGACGTTCACTCGCCGGGGTCGACGCGTGGACCGATGCGTTGGCCGCCGGGGTCAGCTTCGCCGTGACGCCCACCGCACCTGGCACGCTGGTGACGCTCACCCCGGTGTGGGTGGATGAATTCGGCACCCAGAAGTCCTGGATCGGCAACTACGGCATCGTGGTGGAGCACCGTACCGGCGGCCGAGTCGTCCTGTGGTGCAGCATCGGTGAAGGACCGCCAAACTTCGCGAACCTTGTGGTGGAGGTGCACACTACTCCCACCGTCGTCGTACCCGGCATGTCCGTCCCGAGCACGCCGGCCGCGGCACCGATCGCCGCGAGTACGCCTTCGACTCGCTCTGCCGCCTCGGCTGGGCCGCCTACCGCACCGACCATGCCCGTTCCTCGCATCGATGCGAACCTGCAGCACGACGCGTCGTCCCCGCCGGCAAGCCCACCTCCAGCCGATCCGCTCTCGACCACGAACGGCCACCCGCCGCCGAAGGAGCAACCGGCGCAGGCCCTGCGGGCCCGGCCTTCCGGAACACTTTTCGCGAATAGGCAATCGCCACGCAGCCCACAGCCCGCGGTGGACATCGAACCCGCCGCGCCGACCCCGGGTGCGCAGATTCCGGCAACCCCGGATACTCCGGCGTTGCCGCCGCAGGTCGACAACCAGCCGATGACAATCCCTCCGCAGCGGCGGGTCGATTCGGATCAGGCCGGTGATCCAGGCTATCGCAGCGCGCTTTTCGACCTCGGCGTCGCCATGCACAGCCGCGGCGACGAGGAGCAGGCGTGCGGGCTCTGGACGCAGGCCGCCGAGGCAGGGCACGCCGCAGCCGCATATGAACTCGGCGCAGTCCGGTTACGGCGGGGGGAACTGGCGGGGGCTGTTTTCTGGTGGCGCACCGCCGCCGACCGCCGCGATTCGCGTGCGATGGCCGGGCTCGCCGAGTTGCTGGACCAGCAGGGTAACCACGCCGAGGCCAAAATCTGGCAGACCCGCGCCGCGGAGGAGCGCGCCTCCAACGTGGTCGCTGCGCCGACTTCTGGCTGATTACGGCGAAATTCGGCGCTGTCGCCATCAGCACGCGACCGTGTAGGTTGCGTCTCGAACCGCGGCCCGGAGACTTGGGCAGGATCATCAGCAGACACCAGGTGAGCCGAGACCGCCGCGAAAAAGAATTCGCGTGATGGATGGGTTCTGCCCTAAGTTGCGGTGCATGGGTGGCAATTTAGGGATGAACGGAGCGTGCGCGGTCGGCGCGTACTTCATCCGGCCTCGCACAGAGCACCGGGCTCTGTCTGCACACCGCATCGCTCCGATTTCCTGATCCGGCTGATCGAAATCCGCGCAGGCGACCGTTAACGGTCGCCGAATCGGCTGTGCCCTGGCATGGGTCCGGGCGAATCAACCTTTCTGATTCGACCACTCCGTTCGGAGGACACCGTGTCCCACAATTCTCGCCTTTCGTATACCCGCGGTAGGCATCACCGCACCACGAGCAAGCGCAAGCGCCTGTCCCAGAACTTCCTTGTCGACGCGGGCGCTGCCCATCTGATCGTGCGCACCGCCGGCGTCACCGCCGATGACCTGGTACTGGAAATCGGCCCCGGTAACGGCATGCTGACCAGACGGCTGCTGGATGCGGCAGGCCGCATCCGCGCCTACGAGAAGGACCCGCGCTACGCGACCCTGCTGCGCAGAAGATATGCGAATGACCAGCGAATTCAGCTGTTCCACCGGGATTTCCGGGACGTCAGGGCACCACGGGCGCCATTCGCCGTCGTAGCGAACGTGCCATTCGCCATCACGACCGACATCGTGCGCTGGTGCTTGGCCGCACGACACCTCACCTCGGCCACCCTCCTCACTCAGGCGGAGTTCGCCCGCAAGCACTCTGGGGACTACGGTTGGTGGACCGAACTCACGGTCAGTCACTGGCCGACGGTGTCGGTCGAGTTGGGCGCGCGAATCGGCAAGGACAGCTTTCATCCGGTGCCGAGGGTCGATGCGGCGATCTTGCGCGTGTGCGCACGACCCGATCCGCTGCTGCCGCACGAACTGATCGGCGACTACCGCAGAGTTGTCGAACTGGGCTTCTCCGGGGTCGGCGGTTCTCTGGCCGCGTCGCTGCGTCGTCAGTTTCCCACCCACGCTGTGCGCAGGGCCTGCGCGGTCGCCGAAATTCCGCTCGACCGGCCGGTCGGCCTGGTCTCCCCCGATCACTGGACGACCCTCTACCGAGCGCTGCGCACATGACAGGACGCGCACGTGCTACACACACGTATCGGACACTGCTCGAATCACGGCGGCAGGCAGGCCAACGGCGGCATCCCGGCGATCGAGCATTTGCCGGACGTGTAGCCGCGGACGGACTGCCTGTACTGTTCGACTCCGGCATCCAGACCGGCGCCGACATCGTCAAGGCGCTGGCGCTGGGAGCGACCGCCGTCGGCATCAGACGCCCCTGCGCATACGGGCTGGGCTCTGGGCGGTGTCGATGGCATCGTGCATGTGCTGCGCTCGCTGCTGGCCGAAGCCGATCTTTCGATGGCGGTCGACGGCTATCCGACGATCGCAGACCTCACGCTGGACGCTCTCCGATGGTCGAACTGTCGAACCGCTGCGACACAACGCAGGACGCCTCGGGCCACCCGGATCGCCGGGCCGATCACGCGGACAGCGGCGTGAATTCGCGGCTGCCGATGTAGCCGGGCCGAGGCGACGGTGCGGCGAACGGCTCGACAAGGGTGTTCTCCATGCTGTTGAACACCAGGAAGATGTTCGAGCGCGGGAATGGCGTGATGTTGTTCGACGAGCCGTGCATCAGGTTGGAGTCGAACAGCAGCGCCGCCCCCGCCCGACCGGTGAATTGGCTGATCCCGTACCGCGCCGACAGCACGGCGATATCATCGGTGGTCGGCACACCGATCTCCTGCTCCTGCAACGACTCCCGGTAGTGCTCGGCCGGGGTACTGCCGAGGCAGGGTACGAAGGTGCGGTGAGAGCCCGGCATGACCATCAGGCTGCCGTTGATCGGATAGTTGTCGGTCAGCGCGATCGACAGGCTCACCGCACGCGGCGCCGGCATGCCATCCTCCGCGTGCCAGGTCTCGAAATCCGAGTGCCAGTAAAAGCCCGTGCCGCGGAAGCCGGGCATATAGTTGACCCGACTCTGGTGGATGTATACCTCCGACCCCAGCACCTGCCTGGCCAGTCCGAGGACGCGCTCCTCCCGCACCAGCTCGGCGATGGCCGCGCTGAGCTGGTGCACCTCGAAAATTGAACGTACCCGATTCGACGACTTCTCCACGATGAGCCGGTCGTCGTCACGCAACGCTGGATCGCTTGCGAGTCGGTCGATTTCGCCGCTGAACTCGGCCACTTCCGCGGGCGTCAGCAGCCCCTCGACGATCACGAACCCGTCGGCGTCGAACGAGGCGAGTTCCTTGCTGTCGACCGTGCCCCACACCGTGGGATCGGCCCGCTGCACGTGTGGAGCGGGCACGCCCAGCCGGGTCGGGTAGCGATCGAACTGGGCAAGTTCCGGCCGATTATCGGTGTGCTGCAGAAACATTACTGTTCTCATCCTCCGATCGTCGTGGCGACCAACGGGTAGACGCCGTCGCTGTCGTGAACCTCCTGCCCCGTGACCGGCGGGTTGAACACACACATCATCCGCATCGTGCTACGCACCTCGAGGCGATGGCGTTCGTGTCCGTCGAGCAGATACATCGAGCCGGGCGCGAGTTCGTAAGTGGCGCCGTTGTCCAAATCGGTCAACGTGCCCTCGCCCTCGACGAGCCACACCGCCTCGACGTGGTAGCGGTAGTGGAACTCGTGGACGGTGCCTGCTTCGATGGTGGTCTCGTGGAAGGAGAAACCCACGCCGTCGCCGCCGAGGACGATGCGCTTGCTGCGCCAGCCCTGGCCCGCGACGTCGCGTTCGGTATCGGTGATCTCCGCGGTGGTGCGCACGATCATGCGGCCGCCCCCATACCACCGCACACCGTGTCCACGGCGCCGGTGAGGATGTGCAAGCCCTGATCGAGCTCCTCTTCGGTAATCGTCAATGGCGGAAGCAACTTCACCACCTCATCGCTGGAACCGGAGGTTTCTACCAGTAGACCACGCTCGAATGCGATTTGGCAGACCTTGCTCGCCTGCGATGGGTCGTCGAACACCACACCCTGCACCAAGCCTCGTCCACGGGTCGAGATGCCGGGGAAGTATCCGGCCAACTCGCCGAGGATGCCACCGATGCGCTCCCCCTTGGCCTGCGTCGAGGCCTGCAGGACGCCGTCGGACCAGAAGTGCTTCAGCGCGGCCGTCGCGGTGACGAATGCCGGGTTGTTGCCACGGAAAGTGCCGTTGTGCTCCCCCGGTGACCACTGATCGAGTTCAGGTTTGAACAGCACCAACGCCATCGGCAAGCCGTAGCCGCCGATCGACTTCGACAGCGTCACGATATCGGGCGTGATCCCGGCGATCTCGAAGGAGAAGAACGGGCCGGTACGTCCGCAGCCCATCTGCACGTCGTCGACGATGAGCAGGATTTCCCTGGCCGAGCAGAGACTGGCCAGGTGGCGCAGCCATTCGGCGCGCGCGACGTTGACCCCGCCCTCACCCTGCACAGTCTCCACGATCACCGCGGCCGGGCGATCGAAACCGGAGGAGGTGTCGTCGAGCACCTTCTCCATCCATTGGAAGTCGGCGGTCGTGCCATCGAAGTAGCCGTCATAGGGCATGTGTGCGACGTGCACCAGCGGCACGCCCGCGCCCGCGCGCTTGGCTGCGTTGCCGGTAACCGACAGCGCGCCGAGCGACATACCGTGGAAGGCGTTCGTGAAGCTGACTATCGTCTCGCGACCGGTGATCTTGCGCGCAAGTTTGAGTGCGGCCTCCACGGCGTTGGCGCCGGTCGGCCCAGGGAACTGGACCTTGTAATCCAGACCGCGCGGTCTGAACAAGGTGTCCCGCAGCGTCTCGAGCAGTTCGCGCTTGGCCGTCGTGGACATGTCCAGGCCGTGGGTGATGCCGTCACTGGCGATGTAATCCAGCAGCGGACGCTTGAGTACCTCGTTGTTGTGGCCGTAGTTCAGCGCACCGGCGCCCGCGAAGAAGTCGAGGTAGTCCTTGCCTTCTTCGTCGCGGAGCCAGCTGCCCTTCGCCGTGGTGAACACAGTGGGCCAGGCGCGGCAATAGCCGCGCACATTCGATTCGAGACTCTCGAAAACGGTGGTGTGGGCGCTGATCATCGGTGGTCCTCCTCGGTGGCGCGGGCGATCCGTTCGATGCGGTACAAGTCCTCGGGTGCATGGCGGTCGGGAAAGACACCTGCATCGAACAACGGGCGCTTGGTAATGGCGGCCGCTCTGGTCCGGGCCACCGATGTGAACAGGGCGATCGACGCGGAGTTGTCCGGCGAGATCGTGGTCTCCAGTACCGAGACTCCATGGACCGCGACGTTGTTCAGCAACGTGTGCAGCAGTTCGACTCCGGTGCCGCGGCCGCGCTGTGCGCGTTCGACCGCGATCTGCCAGACGAAGACGGTGTCCGGCGCCTGCGGGCGGACGAATCCGATCACGTATCCCACGATGCGTCCGCCGACCTCGGCGACCACGGAAGTGCTCGCGAAATCGCGGCACCAGAGCAGGTACGCGTAGCTCGAATTGGTATCGAGCACTGTGGAGTCCTTGGCGATACGCCACATCCGAGCGCCATCGGCCAGGCGGGGTGCGCGCAGGATCACGGCCGAACCGGCGGCTTGCCGATTCGAGGTGGCCCCCAAGTCGGCTGCGGCGTTCTCGACGCGCAATCGCTCGGCCTCCGCGGTGGACAGGATTGGCGGTGACATACAACTCCCTCGTCGGGTCAGCAGTACTTATCCAGATTTGCGAAGCGACTTTGAGGTGAACCTGTCGACTTCTTTACGGTCGTGTTACGGATGGATGTCGTCCAACCGGGGCAGGCGCACCACGAACCGTGCGCCACCGCCGGGACGCTCCGTGCATTCGACCCGGCCGCGATGAGTGGCGACGGTCTCGGCGACCAATGCGAGGCCGATGCCGGTCCCGGTGACCGAACGACGCGCGTTGTGGCCGGTCGCGAACCTTTTGAAGATGCGGATCCGATCTGTGGGCACTACACCAGGGCCCGCGTCGTCGACGGTGATCACCGCGTCGGTGCCCTCGCGGCTCGCGGTAACCGCCACCACACCGCCGCCGTGTCGATCCGCGTTGTGCAGCAAATTGGCCACCGCGCGCTCCAGCTCCAACTTGCGACCGCGCACGGTGACGTCCTGGGCCACCGTCAGCAGCTCCGCCGGATAGCGTCGATCGGCCAGCGTGTGGGTCAACAGATCACGGACCGACAACGGCTCGGCGTCGCCGTGGTGCATACCCGCCTCGACACGGGCGAGGGCGAGCAAGTCGTCCAGCAGCCTGCGCAGGTGGTCGACCTCGTCGCTGACCAGGCCGAGCGCGCGCCGCGAGCGCTCCGGCAGATCGTCGCGGTGCCGATTGAGCACGTCGACGCTGGCCATCAACGTCGTCAGCGGTGTACGCAACTCGTGGCTGACATCGCCGAAGAGCCGGTGTTCGCGCACTATGCGGCGCTGCAGCGAGTCCACCATCGTGTTGAACGACTCCACGGTGGTCGCCAGATCCGGGTCCCGGGTGGCCGACAGCCGCAAGTCCAGATCGCCGGAGGCGATGCGTGCTGCCGTCCCGGCGAGCTGGTGCAGCGGAGTGAGCACGCGTCTACTCGCCCACCACCCCACGCCGGCGGCGATCAGCGTCACCACTACAGCACCCGCGATCAGCACATTACGCAGTAACTCCAGGTTCGAATCGAGGTCGCCGATCTGCTCGGTGCTCGTATGCGGTCGCTCTGCCTCCAGGTAGCTGCGGCTGATGACGAACACCGAGACGGCGAGCACAAGCGACGCCAGCGCGGCAATCGCCGCGAACGCAGCGGTCACCCGGCCGCGCAGGCTCCAGGCATTCGGGTTCCAGCGCTTCGCGTCGAGGATGCGCTCAGCGTTGAACATCGAGGCGGTAGCCGAGCCCACGCACCGTCACCACAATGCGCGGATCCGACGGATCCCGTTCGATCTTGGTGCGCAACCTGCGCATATGGACGTCCACAATGCGCTCGTCGCCGAAGAACCCACGATCCCACACCCGCTCGAGCAGGACCGTGCGGCTCAGCACTCGGCCAGGCGCCTCCGCCAGCTCGCACAACAGCCGGAACTCGGTGAGCGTGAGCCGGATCTCCTCGTCGCCGCGCCGGACGACCCCGCTGTCCTGCGCGAGCACCAGCGGGGTCATGTCGTCGGCGTCGAGAACGACCTCCTGTGGCGTCTCGCGCTCGGCGCTCAACCGCGCGCGGCGGCGCACCGCGCGCATCCGGGCGGTGATCTCCTTGATCTCGAACGGCTTGGTGACGAAATCATCAGCGCCCGCCTCCAGCGCCGCCACCACGTCATGGGTGTCGTCCCGTGCGCTCACCACAATGATCGGCACATCATGGTCGCGGCGAATTTCCCGAATACATTCGAATCCGTCCATACCGCCGAGCATCAGGTCGACGATCATCACATCGGGGACGCCATTGCTTCGTAGATGGGTGAGTGCGTCCTCGGCTTCCTCTGCCTCGTCGACGTCGTAACCCTCGTCCTCCATGGCGAGTCGTAATGCGCCACGGACCCGGTCGTCGTCTTCTACGATCATCAGGTTTGCGCTCAAAGACCTTATCCCTTGCAGACACGCGGACGTGCGCAACGATGAGGAGAATCGCATCCCCAGACCGACGCGACATTCCGCTTTCGAGCAACCTTGCCTCGTCTGATGTACCCGATGATACCGGCCAGTAAACGTCCGACGGTCCGGCGAAGAGCCGTGCACAGCCGTCGGTGGCCGCGATTCCTATGGGTGCTCGGCCGATGAAGATCGGTCACTGACAGGCGCTCCGCGGCCTGCTGCGCCGGCTATCGTTCGCAACGCGTTACAGGCCCGGGAACCGGGTATGGAACCAGGTCGGCACACACGAATCCACGTTGATCCGACAACCGTTCATCACTCACTACGGATACGACAGGCCGGTCACCATCGCGGGATGTTCGGATGCTCGAGGCGGTTGAAGTTGCTCGGTGTCCCGTCAGGTCGCCGATCCTGATAGCGAAAATGCAATTGCCGCGCATCGAATGTGGCGAACCATTCATCCCAACCCACGGTGCGTAGGACGGCGCCACCGTACCCGGGGAAGTCGAAGCGCAGGACCCCCAGTCGCCCGTTGTATTCGCTGCCGGGCAGGGTCGCGGGGCGGGCTCCACGCTGTTCGGCCCATCGACGAATCACGTCATGATTCGTCGTAATGCGGGTGTCGTTCATGCGCTCCGGTCGCCGTGCAGGGGAGGAGACTTCCGGTACGGATCTCGGCCACCGCGAACTGCCCGACTCGGGGTTCCGGGTGCCTGGTCGTCGCTGATCGTTCATGACGAACTCCTCGGAGCCGTAGGCGTCGTTTGTCCGGCTCCCCTTCACGTACCCCACGTCGTCGGGGCGCAAACCGTACGCATCGGCTACCCATCGATCCCCGGTTCTACTGATTCGACACGGGGTGGGCGGGTACCCCGAAGGCATCCCGCGGTGCGATCCGTCGCTGAGGCGACCTGTGTTTATCGAAGCCTGACGCTGTCCGCGGACGTCACATCGGGACACATCGCCCGAGCGATGAGGAGACGCATGAACATGACCCGTCCGGCGCCACCCGATCCCAGCCCGATTCCGCCGGAACCGGCCCCCGCTCCGGCGCCACCGGTGCCTCCCGAACCTGCACCGCCTGATCCACAGCCCGTCCCGCCGCGCCCGGGACCGGCCCCGGAACCGCCGCTACCGCCAGGACCCGATCCGTTCCCGGCCCCCGATCCACGGCCGCCAGGGCCGGCACCGGATCCCGTGCCACCGGATCCGCTGTAACCGCGGCTTTTCACCGCCCGGATGCGTCGTGCTGTTCGTGTGTCAATCCCGCAAGACTTGGTCGCGCAACTGGTGCAACGTTCGGGACAGAATGCGTGACACATGCATCTGAGAGACGCCCAGCCGGTCCGCGATCTGGGTTTGCGTCAGCGATTCGAAGAACGCATCACCAGGACCTGCCGTTCACGCTCGGGCAGCTCCTCGATCAGCGGTCGGACAGCCACGTAATCCTCCACCACGTGGTAGGACGTCTCCTCGGTGCCGAGACTTTCCAGCAGCGGAAATGGCGGGTTGTCGATGTCGTCGCCCGCGACTGCATCGATGGAGGAGCACTGGTAGGCGTTGCCCGCGATGAGGGCCTGGGTCACTTCCACCAGATCCAGGTCCAACTGCGCGGCGATCTCTCTGGCCCGGGGTATCCGGCCGAGCCGCTGGGACAGCGTCTCCACTGTGGCGCCGATACCGAGCTGGATCTCCTTGACCCGGCGGGGCACTCGCACCGCCCAGGTGTTGTCCCGGAAATGCCGGCGTACCTCACCCATGATGGTCGGTACCGCGAAGGAGAGAAAAGACGAACTGCGGGTGACGTCAAAGCGGTCCGCCGCTTGGACGAGGCCGAGGCGCGCGACCTGCAACAGGTCATCGAAGTTCTCGCCGCGGCCGGAGAATTTTCGGGCGATGTGCTCGGCCAGCGGTAGGCACCGGCCGATCAATTCCGATCGCAAGACCAGTCGGCGCGAATCGTCGGCATCCATCGCGGCGATATTGTCGAACAGTGGCTCGATATTGTCGTAGCTGTCGCCACGCGATCTCGATTCACCACGCATCCGGCGCACCCCGGACCCAACTGAAGTCCACGATGGTCGGATACCCGCGCAATACTCCGTCATAGGGGCTTTGCACCGTGGCGATCGACTCGGTCAGTGTTCGGATGATGTGCCAGCCGAAGTCGCTTTCGTCTACCACTGAGGCCGAGCCCGCGATCGAAGAGGCGTGGACGAACATTTGGTCGGTGTCGTAGGTGAAATCGCAATCGATTGTCGAACCGGGGACGGCGTCCAGGATGAGCGAAGTAGCCACCTCGTCCAACGCCAGCCGAATATCGGTCACCTCATCGAGCGCGAAATCCGCGATAAGAGCGACTGTTTCCGCGAGTGCCCGCAACATAGTCAGCTGCTCCAACCGCGCAGGCACGCGCACACCGACCGTTGTCGTGTCGGTCGAGGATCGGGAAGTCCACTTCCCCATGCCCATCACCACCTTGTTCTCGCAGTCGGCCGGGGCGATCACACACCGCTCCTGACACCGCGCGACAGCCGACACACCGCGTTCCTCACCACGAGACGTACCCGCCGCATGGTGCTCGAAACGCCGACGATCCGAGCCGGCCATGAGTCCACCCGTCGGTGACGCCGACGTAGTACCGGAAGTGCCGACCACCCGTTCCCACTCGTCGGTCATGAAGTCGGCCACCCACGATCACTGGCGGACGCTACCGGTCGTGGCTTTGATCCGGTGCCCGCGGGAGAACAGTCCACGTCTCGATGGACGTCGCAAGCGCACTCGGGACCTCGGCCGCGTCCGCCAGATTCTAGAGACTCAGCAGGAACTCCGTGGTCGGCGCTGTCAACGTCAGAACGGGACAGCTTGGGCAGGGTGGCTCAGGTGTCCAGCGCTGCGCGCATCGACGGATACCGGTGAAACAGCCGCCGAACATCGGTGACCTCGAGGGCACGCTCGACCGCCTGGCACCCCGATACGATGCGCAGGTCGGGCCCCCCGCGGGTGTCTCGGGTTCGTTTCACCGCGCCCAGTGCGGCCGCGACCCGCAGACTGAGGAATCGTGCGGCGCGCAGATCGACGACAATGGCATGACAATCCGACTCTGCCGCCTTGTTGACCGCACGGAAGAACTCGGCGTATGCGGCGGCATCCAGCTCGCCTTCGACCCGGACCACGACACATTCTCGCTGGCGGTCCACGTACTGCGTCCACAGTCGCGCGTTCCGGCGGTGCTTCGGCCCCGAACCGTTTCGGTGCACTCCGTCGGCGTGCTCCCGAAGCAAAGAGATGGCGGACATACTGAACCTCCCGTACAAGGGGGGATTTCCAGTCCTACGCGACAGAGCGGCGGTCCGCGGAAGGGAGTCGAAGGCGAGGTCGTCGCTACCCTCCGCCGATCGACACGCCCGAGACTGTGCTCGCGAGTCGAACCGGGTTCGGCTGTAGTCTCAACCTGCGTACAGTCTGTCATGGTCCGGTTCCGCTGTCACAGGTTCAGACGGGAAGGGCTGCGGCGGATCGATGCCGCTCTGCCCAATGGGCGCACGATCGCACGGCAGCCAGCGTCGATCGCAGGTCATCTCCGCGTGCATCCTGGTCGGACCCGTCGATTGGCCTAATCTGGTCGGTCTCATCCCCGGTCTGCCTACGATTAACCGTCAAGCCCCCGGGTACCACCGCAGCATGGCCGCGACCATCGACCGATTGCTGCACGCGCTGACCCGTGCGGTGAACTCGTTGTCCGGCGCGGACATCAAATTCGCGGTAGCAGGTGGCTGCGCCGTGTACGCCCGCGGCGGCCCGATCTCGCAGCATGATGTGGACATCTTCGTCAAGCCGCAGGACGCGTCGCGGGCGGTTCAGATGATGGCCCGCAGTGGACTGCGAGTGTGTGATCCGCCGGAGGATTGGCTCCGCAAGGTGTACGACGGGGATGTTCTGATCGATGTGATCTTCCGACCGAACGATCGAGAAGTGACCGACGAATTGCTCGATCGTGCCACTGTGATGCGGATCGGACCGACCGCGGCGCCGGTGATCAGTGGCACCGACCTCATGGTGGACAAGATTCTGGTCTTCGACGCGCATCGGCTCGACCTCAGCCCAGTGCTGCACATCGCTCGTGACGTGCGCGAACAGGTGGACTGGACGCAGGTGCGCGCCCGCACAGCCGGGTCGCCGTACGCCAGGGCGTTCCTCGGACTACTCGATGACCTCGGCATCACCGACACGCGGAAGGTGGACTGAATGGAGCAACCCCAGTACCTCGTCGCCCACCTGCGCAGGGCGCTCGCCGAGGATCCGCGAACCGCCGAGCTCGGAGTGCACGTGACGATTCGCGGCGAAGTGGTCGTGCTCGGCGGCGAAGTGAGCAGCGAGAGCGTCAAACAGCAGGTGGAAACCGTAGTGCGTGAACTGCTTCCGCACGCACGGATCCACAACGATCTGCACGTCACACAACACGCCGCGCCCACGGACAGCGAAGACCTCGGAAGGGGTTGAACGGCATGCGAATCGCGGCGGTCGGCGATGTCCACCTGGGCGCGGAGTCTCGCGGTCAATACCGGTCCGCGATGCGCGAGTTGCCCCAGCGCGCCGACATCCTCCTGTTGGCCGGTGACTTGACCCGGCATGGCGCCCTCGACGAAGCCGAGGTCGTCGCGGCGGAGTTCAGCGACATCGGCGTCCCGGTCGTCGCGGTGCTCGGCAACCACGACCACCACAGTGATGTCGAGCAGGACATCGCAAAACTGCTCACCGACCATGGCATCACCGTGTTGGAAGGAACGGCGGCGCGTTTCGAGATCGACGGGCACAGTCTCGGGGTAGCCGGCACCAAGGGCTTCGGCGGTGGATTCGCCGGAAAATGTGCGAGCGTCTTCGGGGAGCGACTGATGCGCGAATTCGCCAGACATACGGTGGATCTCGCGGAATCATTGAGCGACGCGCTCGCCGAATCGGACACCGACATCACGGTCGCACTGACCCACTACTCCCCGGTCAGTGACACCTTGCACGGTGAACCGCGCGAGATCTACCCATTCCTCGGCTCCTACCTGCTCGGTGAGGCGATCGACGCCAGCGGTGCCGACCTGGCACTGCACGGACACGCACACGCGGGCGCCGAACGTGGCACCACCCCGGGGGGCATCCGGGTGCGCAATGTAGCCCAGCCGGTCATCCGTTCCGCGTACGCCGTCTACGAATTGCACCCGAACGCGGACTGATCGACGCGGACCACATTTCCTCGCGGACACCCGTTTCGGACCAGGCGGCTCGGGCATTCGACAGGCATGGAAGCTCCGACGACTCATTCGAACGGGGCGACGAGACCGCTCAACGTCCTCGTCTGGCATGTGCACGACTCCTGGATGACCTCGTTCGTACGGGGCCGGCACCGGTATCTGGTGCCGTGCGACGGCGAACGCGGCGAATGGGCGCGGGGCAGATGCGGTCGCGCGTGGTCTCCCAACGCCATTGAGATCGCACCCGCCGATCTCGCCGATGAAGACATCGACATCGTCGTCCTGCAACGCCCGCACGAATTGGACCTGGTATCCGAATGGCTGGGCCGCGCGCCCGGCACGGACCTGCCCGCGATCTACCTCGAGCACGACCCGCCGACCGAGCACGCGGCGCTCACGCGGCATCCGCTGGCAGACCGAACCGATGTCCAGCTCGTGCACGTCACGCACTTCAATCGACTCATGTGGGACAACGGGCGGTGTCCGACCTCGGTCATCCCGCACGGGGTGCTCGATCCGGGGCATCTGTACACCGGAGAACTCTCACGAGCGGCGACGATCATCAACGAGCCGGTGCAGCGCTGGCGAATTACCGGCACCGATCTGCTTGGTCCGTTATCCGACGCCGCGCCGATCGACGTCTATGGTACAGGCACCGAACAGCTGCATGCGGCGCTGTGCGTCGAACCACGGCGGGTGTGCGGCCTCGGCGATCTGGCCCAGGACCGTTTGCACGCCGAATTGGCGCGCCACCGGGTATTCGTGCACATACCCCGCTGGACCTCGCTGGGGATGTCGGTGATCGAGGCAATGTATCTCGGGATGCCGATCGTCGCGCTCGGCACCACTGAGGCCTCGGCTTCCATTCCGGCCGAGGCGGGTGTCGTGTCTACCGAACCGGAAATCCTCACCGAGGCGATCCGACTATTTCTGCACGAACCCATGTTCGCCCAACTGACCGGCAAAGCGGCCAGGCACTGGGCCCAAGCCAATTTCGGGATCGAGGAGTTCGTCGCCAACTGGGATCGCCTCCTCACCGAATCCGCCCGTCGACAACACGCGACCGGCTGAGTGGCCGCAACAGGTCACTCGACGGGACAACGCAGGTCGTAGCCGCCGCAGGACAGCTCCCACGGCGACCGGTTGCTCGGCGGCGAAAGGGGTAATCGGTCGAACGCGCACTGTGTGGATTCAGTACGAAAGGACACTCTCATGCCTCACGGAACCAACGAACCGGCTCGGGAGTACGACCGCACCGAGCATCGCCCGCGCCCAGAACAGAGTTTTCCGGACTACACCAGAACCTATCGGCCGCATGCGGGTGAATCCATTCAGGACGCTCGAAACTGGCCGGGGATAATCCTGTTCGCGGTCAGCATCGTCACCGTCGGACTCACCTTGACCGCCGCGGGCTACGGCTTCGAAGGTTGGGCAATCATCGCAGGCCTCGTCGCAGCGGTATGTCTGTGCTTCGGTGTCTTTCTGATCGCGGCCGAACACCGTCGGGTCAAGGCATACGAAGGACGCGCGTTGAGTGATCCGGGCGGCCACTGATTCGGTGCCGCACACCAGGGCGCGAATTACTACGCTGACGCTACCGCGGTATCCACGAGTTCGTGTGCGGGGCCAGGCCGATCCGCACAGCACTCTGTCAACGAGCCTTTCGGTTGTCCTGACACCCGAATTGCACGACGCCGCCCCCGAAACCGGAACAGCGGTGCGGAACAGGTTTCAGACGACGGACTCGGGGCATTGCCGAGATACGACTGCTCCACCGTACGGGCCGATGTTGTCTAGCGTGAAAGACGGTCGAACAGAGAATGATCGGGCCCTGATCAGGACGAAAGGGTGATCGATGGACGGCTGTCGTGCCGAAACCGACGGCCTGCCCGCGGCGCTGCTCGCCCGCGCCGACTTGCCGACGGCGTACAAGCGAGACGAACGTTCCCGGACTTGTGGCAACGTCGACCGACCCACCGCAGGACACGCGCACGTGATATTAGTGCTGCGCGCACTCGGCCTCGGTGACCTGCTGACCGCGGTACCTGCCCTGCGGGCGCTCCGTGCCGCCCGCCCACGAGACCGGTTGGTGTTGGCGGCGCCGGGTTGGCTGAGACCTGTCGTCGATCTGGCCGATTGCGTGGACGAGTTACACGCCACCCCGATGGCGGGGGCGTTGCGCTGGAACGCCGCGCCACCCTCGATCGCGGTCAATCTGCATGGCGCCGGCCCGGCAAGCATCGCCGATCTGCTCGCGACCGGTCCGCAACAGCTGATCACCTATCGACACGCGGACTTTCCGCTGGTGCCCGGACCACCGTGGCCCACAGACGTGCACGAGACCAGCCGCTGGTGCATGCTGCTCGAGTCGGCCGGGATCCCGGCTGATCCGACTCGGCTCGACCTCGACCCCCCACCGGGCACGTCCAGCACGCGCGCGCACATCGTCGTGCACCCGGGTGGCAGCTCGCCCGCCAGGCAATGGCCCGCAACACGGTTCGCCACGGTAATCGCGAATCTGCGGGAGTGGGGCTACCCGATCATGGTGACCGGCAGTGCCAACGACGCGGCCCTCGCCCAGTTCGTCGCCGAACGCGCAGGGCTGCCCCGCCACGCCGCCGTAGCGGGAGAACTGACGCTCGGCCAACTCGCCACCACGATTGCGAGCGCTGCCCTGGTGGTGAGCGGCGATACCGGCGTCGGGCACCTGGCCACCGCATTCGGAACGCCATCGGTGCTCGTCTTCGGACCGAACCCGCCCGAGTGGTGGGGACCACCCTCACACCGGCAGCGCCACACCGCGCTGTGGGCAGGGCACGCGAGCGATCCGCACGCCGCCGAACCAGATCGCGGTCTCCTGATGATCAACGCCGCCGAAGTAGCGGCAGCTGCCGACCGGCAGCTGGCAGCCTGGAATTGTGAGGCACGAGTATGACAACCCACCACCTCCAGAACGTAGCCGATCTGCTGCTCGTGCAACACAGTCGAATGCGAGAACTGGTCGATGACATGCTGCTGGGCGCTTCGAGCACCGATCAGCAGGAGTCGCTGAAGGAATTGGCACGTTTGCTCGCCGTCCACGAGGCCACTCAGGCCGATTTCCTGCACAGCGCGGTGCACGCCGGGTAGTTGCTCTGCTGGGATCGAGTTGGCCGGACCCACAGGCGACTACGCGCCCGACACCGTACTTCAGTCACGGTGGTCTTCATTCGCGGATGAGCATCCGTTCAATCCAGATACTCGACCGACTCCACGGGAATTTCGAGTGGGCTTGGCGAGAATACGCCCAGATGTATGGGAAAGAGACGAAAACGGACAGGCAGAGGCCTTGTCCGGCAACGGGTTCAGGGGCGTTAATGGAAAAGGGCGTGCCGCCATCGGAATCGGGCCATCAATTCGGTCGAGGATCGACATCGGCTAGGACGGCAATCGCCACGTCGTGGCAGGCTCGCCGACAGAGATGCGGTCGGGGTCATATCGACAAGGAGGCAGCGTCGTGCCTATTTCTCCCAGCCAGGGGGCGACCGGAGGCGGGACCACCGTCGCCATCACTGGCACGAACCTCGGTGGCGCCACCGCCGTGCACTTCGGTTCCAAGTTGGCCACTATCACCGCTGACACGACTACATTGATCACCGCTGTCTCGCCGTCCGGGCGGGCGCTGTCCCGGTAACCGTGACCACGGAGGGCGGGATCAGCAACCCGGTGTCGTACTTCTATGTCGGGACGCCGTTCATCGGCCCTCTGTCGTCGGTCTCCGGGGTCACCGCCGGCGGCAACACAGTGACCATCACCGGTACGGGTCTGTCCACCGCCGCCGCCGTGCACTTTGGCGCCGCATCCGCGATCCCGACTGTGGTGAACGACAGCCAAGTGACCGTCGTCGCCCCCGCAGGGACCGGGACGGTGTCGGTCACGGTCACCACCGCAGGTGGAATCAGCAACGGCCTGTCCTACACCTACGTGCCGGTGCCCACCTTGGCTTCGGTCTCACCGAGTTCGGGGTCGGTGCTCGGGGGGACCTCGATCACCCTCACCGGGCACCGGCTTCACCGGTACCAGTGCGGTTCGCTTCGGTGCCACCGCGGCGACATCGTTCACCGTCGTCTCCCCCACCCAGATCACCGCGGTCGCCCCCGCAGGAACGGGAACGGTGTCGGTCACGGTCACCACCACAGGCGGAACCAGCAACGGCCTGTCCTACCCCTACGTGCCGGTGCCCACCCTGGCCTCGGTCTCACCGAGTTCGGGTTCGGCGCCCGGGGGGACCTCGATCACCCTCACCGGCACCGCGTTCGCCGGCGCCACCACAGTCAGTTTCGGCGCCACCGGGGCGCCCTTCACCATCGTCTCCGCCACCCAGATCACCGCGGTCGCTCCCGCGGGGACCGGGACGGTGTCGGTCACGGTCACCACCGCAGGCGGCACCAGCAACGGCCTGTCCTACACCTACGTGCCGGTGCCCACCCCGACTTCGGTCTCACCAAGTACCGGGCTGTTGGTTGGGGGAACCTCGGTGACCCTCACCGGCACCGGATTCACCGGCACCACCGCGGTTCGTTTTGGCGCCACCGCGGCGACATCTTTCACCGTCAACTCCAGTACACAGATCACCGCGGTCGCCCCCTCCGGACCCCTGCTCGGCGCGGTGTCGGTCACGGTCACCACCGCCGGCGGCACCAGCAACGGGCTGTCCTTCGTCTATATCTGATGGTGTCGCGGGCGGTGGTGCCCTGAGCCTTCCGCTCGCCGGAGATCGAGGACGCCGCTCGACAAGGTTGCGACCGCCGTCCTCGCCGGGGCGAACTATTACATGGTTCGTCCGGTTCGGTGGCGTAGCAGCAGCGCACGGACACGCCTCGATGTGCGCCCACGTTGGATCAGAAGGCACTGGTGCAACAAGTTCGAACACCGCACGACGACAGCGAGAATGGTTACCAGCGGTGGAACCCAGGTGGTCCGGGTCGGTGTCAGGGTGTGGACGCCGGGGCCTTCTGGTCGATGTAGCGGGTCATCGCCCAGTTCAGACCACGCATCGCCAGGGTGTAGGCAGGCGGGAAGTAGCGCTGCGCCCAGAAACCGACCCGAATGTCGTGCGAGGTGAAGACCAGGTATCTGTCGCGCTCGACACCGCGCATGATCGACCGCGCGGCCGCCTCCGGGGTGACCGCGTGTCGCATGAACAGCGACATGCCGCGTCGCACCGCCTCGGTGGTGCGGTCCACGCCCGCGATGTCGAGGCTGTCGACCATCGGCGTCGACATCGCCCCTGGGCAAACGAGGCTCACTCCGATGCCGTAACGGCGCAGGTCGAACCGCAGCACCTCGGACACTCCGCGCAGGCCGAACTTGCCCGCGCTGTAGGGCGCGTGCCAGGGCAGACCGAACAACCCCGCAGCCGACGACACGTTCACGATGTGGCCGCCTCGACCTGCCGCGATCATCGGCGGCACGAACTCCTCGATCACATGGATCGGCCCCATCAGGTCGATGTCGATGGTGCGCCGCCACTGCTGGTGGGTCAGTCGGTCGACAGTGCCCCACGTCGCGATGCCCGCGACATTCATGACGATGTCGACACTGCCGACTTCGGCGTGGACAGCGGCTGCCAGCGCGACCACCTGGTCGTAGTCGCTGATGTCGGCGGGTGCGACAAGGTGAACGGTCGCGCCCGCCGCACGCGCGGCGTTGGCGGTCCGGTGCAGACCGTCCTCGGTGATGTCGGTCAGGACGAGGGCAGCACCCTTGGCTGCGGCCGCGAGTGCCGTGCTACGGCCGAGGCCGCTGGCCGCCCCGGTGATCAAACACTTCTTGCCACCGAACTGGGTCATAGTGGACGACCATACGCAGCCATCGAGGCCGCTGTCCACCAAGACGACAACACTGTCTCAGACACAATTCGGCTACGGTTCGCGCCGGATTACCCTGGCCTACTTCGAGTTTCACGGTCCCTGGCGTTGTGGCACCGGAACCAATGCGACGGTGACGTTGTCGCCACCGCCCGAGCGCAACGCGAACTCGACGAGGCCCCGGGCGACGTCGATGGGTGCCGCCTCCGCTACCCGACTTGTCAGAGTGGCTGGGTCGGGAAGATAGTTCCACAGGCCGTCGGAGCACAGCAGGAGCCGGCCGGGACCGGTCGTCCGCACGACCTGGACGCAATTGTCCGCCCACGGCTCGAGCGGGCTGTCCGCGCCG
Source organism: Nocardia sp. NPDC049220 (assembly GCF_040647855.1). Classification (NCBI taxonomy): domain Bacteria; kingdom Bacillati; phylum Actinomycetota; class Actinomycetes; order Mycobacteriales; family Nocardiaceae; genus Nocardia; species Nocardia sp. NPDC049220. Next base: position 118,639 of record NZ_JBEZDA010000013.1, on the reverse strand, counting down.
AGCCATCGGATGAGGGTGTGCGCCCGCGGATCGTTCATGGCATCGCTTTCGTCCAGCGCGCCCGCGTCGACCAAGGCTTGGGCCCACGAGTCGTCGACACTCAGCCGTTGCGACGGGGCGTTCCCCGGCCCGTCCGTCGGTTCCGCGGGCAGCCAGTACGCTCGACTGTCGCCGACATTGGCGACGGTGATCTCGACCGGCTGCGCACCACGCGGCACGATCGCGCACACGTAGGTGCAGGATGGCGCCGGGCCGCCTGCGACGTCGACCTCGCGGACCGCCTGCGCGGCCGCGGCGAGCCCGGCCATGATCGCGTCGGCCGGAAACTGCCCTGCCGCCAGCGCGGCGACCGTCGCATGCACTCCGGCGCGCACCGCCGCACCGGAGGCCACTTGCGGCTGGGCGGAAGTGGATACACCGTCACTCACCGCGATCACCGTGGCCGCGGAGCGACCGGCGGCCGCGCCGTCGAACACCGCGGTTGCCACGGAGTCCTCGTTTCGCGTGTGCACAAGTCCACGATCGGTGATCACCGCCACCGCCCCGAGATCCGCCTCGAAGCGATCGAGCCCCGCCTCGGGTTGACCGCAGTCCACGCAGCGCCGTTCGGCGTCGTATCGGTCGCCGCCACACCTCGCGCAGGGGCCGAGTGGCTTCGCATCGTGATTCGGCAGTGCGATGTACTGGTAGCCGAGTTCGAGGCCACAGAAAGGACAGGTGTTGCCGTCGAAGCCGCTATTCGCGCATCCGGCGCAGCGGAAGTCGACCCCCGCGTCGCTCATCGGTATATCCACACGCGCGCGCCTGCCGATTCGGAGACACCCTGCGTAACCAGTCCGCGCGGCCGTATCCACAACGGCCCGCTGCTGGTGCGAGGTTTCACACCTTCCTCCTTCTCATCCCCGGCACGGCGACTTCGATGGCGATAGTACGGGAACCTTCCCAGCGTCAGATGCACAGCGGGGTCGAGTCGCCTCGGCCGATTGTCCGATGTCGGATACGCCTGCGGCACGCGCACGTAGGCGCACCCGGTTCGATCACATGGGATACCGAACACGCCTGCGCGGCGCGCTTGGGCGCCGCGACCGATCCAGCCCAGTGCCCAGGGCGGCCGTCAGCCAGGCGGAACGTCCTCGGCGAAGTGGTTGTGCCGAGAACGGGCGTATCGCCGAAACGACCAACTCGGTCACCAAGTTTCACCGTGCGGCAGGCAGATCGACCACCGAGCCGCTCAGTCTGTGACGGTGATACCCACTGTTCGCGCGAACGCCGGTGCGAGGTCGATCAGTTGTATCGTGCTGATCGTCGCGCCGCGCAAGGAGTCGAGTCCACCGCTGATGTCGAGGGTGGACGCACCACGCAGATCCACATCCGACAGCCGAGCCTTGTGCAACGACAGGCCACCCAACCGCGATCCGGGGACCGTGATCTCGGTGAGGGCGGCATCACCGAAGTCGCAGTCACACAGCACACAATCGATGAAGGACACCTCGCGCAGCCGGGCAGCACGGAAGGTGACCGAGTCGAACTTGCATCCCTCGAACCGCATCCGGCGCAGGTTCGCGCCCCCGAAATCGACGCCGGACAAAGCAGCGGAGACCAGTTCGCCGTCCATCCAGACGGTGTCAGCGAGTTCGGTGCCCACCCAGCGGACATTGCGCAACCACACATCGGCGAACCGCGTATATCGCATGCTCCCTCCGGTAATCACCGTCGAGGTGAACACAGACTGGCTGAACCGAGCGTTCTGCACATCAAGTTCGTCGAACCGGCCGCCATCGACCCGAACACAGTCGTAGTCGCCTTCTGGCTCCAAATCGCCTTCCGAGGCGACGAGGTATTGCGCATAGGGCAGGTCGTGCAACTCGCGCGCCATGCGTTCCTCCAGTTCATCGCGGTTGTCGGTCACCACTCGAGTACGCGCAATATATTGCCGTACAGTCGGTTACAGCATGCTGTGCAGAGCGGACCCGCAGTTTCTTCCCCACGCCGGCCGCGGAGATCATGGGGCCGTTCTCCCCGACGGCGATGCTGTGCGCGTTGTCCGCACTCGCGCCGGGCGCGTCGCCACATTGACGCGCTCAGGCGCTGCGGGAACCTCCCAATGGATGCGCTGTCTGGGCACGACCGAAGGTGAGCACTCCGTCCTCGAGCGCGCCCTTGCGCAGTAGCTGACGGTCCCGGAAGTAGTTGTTGATCACCTGCCACGGTCCATTGGTGCCTTGACGCGGCATCACCGCGTCACCGCGCCGGATGTAGCCTGAGGTCAGGGCGCCGCCCATCACCGACTCCGGAGAGCGGTCGCCCTCCCCGGCGACCGCCTCGACCCAGGTGTAGCCATGCCGCTTCATGTGATTGAGTACACGGCAGAAGTATTCAGCGGCGAGGTCGGCCTTCAGCGTCCACGAGGCGTTGGTATAGCCGAGCACCATCATCGCGTTCGGTACGCCATCGAGCAGCGCGCCCTTGTAGACCACCCGGTCGCGGGTAAGTACGGGCTCACCATCTATCTCCAGGCTTGCGCCTCCCAGCATCTGCACACTCAGGCCGGTCGCGCTGATGACGATGTCGGCGGTCAGTTCCTCGCCGGAGATCAAGCGGATGCCGGTCTCGGTGAACGTTTCGATACGGTCGGTGACGATGGACGCCTTGCCACTGCGCAGCACCTTGAACAGATCACCGTTGGGCACTATGCACAGGCGTTGGTCCCACGGGGCGTAACTCGGGGTGAAGTGGCGCAGGTCGACATCCGAGCCGACTTGCCTGCGGACCGCACCGAGCAGCAGTCTCTTGGCTGCTTGCGGATTGGATCGGGAGAGCTGGAAACTCGCACGCTGCAACGCGATATTGCGGGCGCGACCGATCCGATAGGCCACCGCCGCGGGCACTCGCGCCAGCTTCAAACCGACGGCCACCGGGTCGTCGGCGGGCAGTGCGGTGATGTAGGTCGGCGAGCGCTGCAGCATCGTGACATGTGCCGCGTCATCGCTCATGGCTGGGATCAAGGTGATCGCGGTGGCGCCGGACCCGATCACGACAACCCGCTTGCCGGTGTAGTCGAGGTCTTCGGGCCAGTGCTGCGGGTGCACGATCCGCCCACCGAAGTTCTCCTCACCGGGAAACTGCGGCCGATAGCCATTGTCGTAGTCGTAATAGCCGGTGCAGCCGACCACGAAATCACAGGTGTAGACCTCGTTTTCACCAGTGCGTTCGTTATACGCTTCGATCGTCCATCGGCTCGCCCGGCGGGACCAGCGCGCCGTGGTCACCTTACGTCCGAACCGGATGTGCTCGGTGACGCCGTACTCGGCGGCGGTCTCCTCGATGTACTGACGGATACGCGGTCCGTCGGCGAGCACCTTGGTGCCGTTCCATGGACGGAAGCCGTAGCCGAAGGTATACATATCCGAGTCGGATCGAATTCCGGGATACCGGAACAGATCCCAGGTGCCACCGACCGCTGACCTGCGCTCCAGGATGACGTAGCTGCGTCCAGTGCGCTCTTTGGTCAGATGGCAGGCCATGCCGATTCCGGACAGTCCGGCACCAATGATCAGTACTTCGACATGCAGCGTCATCGGGTACTCGTTTCGTCGGGTCGGCACGGACACCTTCGGCCGAGCGCTGCCGCCAGATTACGTGTTATCTACAGTTACGTCTAGTCGCGCCTGGGACGCTTTCACACGGCTCCGCGTCACACCTTTTCGTGTCCGGTTACCTGCACGCACTGGTTCCGGGCGTGCGTCTTGCCGAATGCAGCGCCTCGACCCCAGCGAGCACGGCGGCGGCGGCGCACCGTCGAACAGCTCAACGCCGCGCTGTCGACACGGACGCAAACACCCCGGTAATCGGCGCAATTCCGAGCGCGGCGACAATGATTACCGATCCGGCCTCCGGCCGCGACCGGAAAGTCGACGTCTTAAGGGAATCATGACCAGTACATCCGCCCGGCGATGGCGTCGCCGCCTGCCCGACACCGCGATAACCGAGGCAGGCGCGCCAACGCTCGCGCGCAGGCTCGGACGGCTCGATCTCACCGCTATGGGCGTCGGCACTATCGTCGGCGCGGGGATCTTCGTCATCACCGGCGTCGCCGCCGCCGAAAAGGCCGGCCCCGCAATCATTTTGTCGTTCATCCTGGCTGGAACGGTCTGCGCATTGGTGGCACTGTGCTATAGCGAACTCGCGGCGATGGTGCCGGTGTCGGGCAGCGCCTATACCTACACCTACGCGACACTCGGGGAAGGTCCGGCGTTTCTGGTCGGATGGAACCTGCTGCTGGAGTTCATTATCGCCGGTGCCGCCGTGGCGATCGGCTGGTCGGGAACCACCGTGTCAGCACTGGACTCGATGTTCGGCATCACCGTCCCGAAGGCGCTCGCCGCCGGGCCCGCCGAAGGCGGCGTGGTGAACCTGCCCGCCATGCTGATCATCGCGGCGATCGTCGTGGTACTGGTCGGCGAAGTGACGCTCACAGCGCGGATCACCAAAGCGCTGGTAACGGTAACCATCGGTGTGCTCGTGCTGGTGGTGGCCGTCGGAGCGCCACACGTCGATATCGGCAATTGGACGCCATTCGCACCGTTCGGGCTCGGTGGCGTCATCGGCGGCGCGGCGATCGCGTTCTTCGCGTTCCTCGGCTTCGACGTCGTGGCCGCGTCGGCGGAGGAAGCGCGTGACCCGCGCCGGGACGTGCCATTCGCCATCATCGGTACGGTGCTGATCGCGACGCTGCTCTACGCGCTGGTCAGCGCGGTACTCACCGGTATCGCGCCGTTCGCGGAGCTGAACAACGGAGCACCGATCGCGACCGCGTTCGGCGGACTGCACATCGGCTGGATCGGCAACGTCATTGTGGTCGCGTCGATCATCGCGCTCAGCAAGGGCCTACTGATGGTCGTGTACGCGCAGGTGCGGCTGATGTTCGCGATGTGCCGCGACCGGCTGCTCCCGTACGGACTCGCGGTGACCGGCAAGCGCTCGACCCCGACACGGCTGACACTGGTGCTCGGCGTGCTCGGCGCGATGGTCGCGGGCTTACTGCCGATCGATATCGTGGTCGAACTGGTGAACATCGGCGCGTTGTCGGCGTTCGCGGTGGTGTGTGTCGGTGTACTGGTGCTGCGCCGGATGGAACCGGATCGCGAACGACCGTTTCGGACCCCGTTCGTCCCGCTGGTTCCAATTCTCGCGCTGACCGGCTGCGCCCTGCTCGCGACCACGCTCGACGCGCTCACCTGGGTGCGGTTCGCAGTATGGGTGCTCGTCGGACTCGCGGTCTATTTCGGTTACGGGCGCAAACGCTCCACGCTCGTCGAAGGATGACGCGCCGCTGAGCGGCCCCGGTCAGGGAATCTCACGGCCGATAGCCCTGGACGCACCACGTGTCCGCACAAGTTGCACATCTGCATCGCATGCCAAGGCATCAACCTTGCCCGGTGGCACCGCTGGACACTCCGGCATCGCCGTGCGGATCGGTGCGCTGAACCGACTCGAGCGTGTCGAGGTCGACATGATCTGCGGCTGCGCCGATCGCGCCGCGCCGCACTTGATGCAAGGCTGCGCGGAATGTGGAATTCCGTAGCGGCGCAACTATTTTCACAATGGCATCGACTGCACTGCCGGTTCCACGTGAATCAGCTCCGGGTGGACGCGCGCAACGGCTGTGCCCCTGATCGCCCAATCCCGGCGAACAACCGTTGCCGCGGTCACATCGTCTCGCCGCAGCACGGGCGTCTAGGGTCGAGCGATGACCTGCACCGCGGGATTCGACCTCGATATGACGCTGATCGACTCGCGCCCCGGCGTCTCCCGGGCCATCGACATTCTCGCCGCAGAGTTCGGCCTCCCGCTCTCCGGTGACAACTTCGCGGATCGGCTCGGACCGCCACTGGCCGATCTGCTCGTCGACGCCGGAGCACCCGCGGAACTTGTGCCCACGCTGGTCTCCCGTTACCGCGCGCTGTATCCCGCGCTCGTGCCGAGCATCCCTGCCATGCCCGGCGCGCAGGAGGCACTGGCGGCCATCGAGGCGCGCCATGGACGGGTGCTCGTTGTCACCGGCAAGCACGCCCCGCTCGCGCGCCTGCATATCGACGAACTCGGTTGGCGCGTAGATCATCTCGCGGGGGATCTGTGGTCGGCGGCCAAGGCGACCGTGCTGCACGAGCAGGGGGCGGATCTGTTCGTCGGCGACCACGTCGGCGATATGCGCGGAGCGAGGGCCGCCGGAGTGGTGGCGGTCGGAGTCACCACGGGCCCGTGCGCGGCGGATGAGTTGCACGCGGCAGGCGCCGACGTGGTGCTCGCGGACCTCACCGAGTTCCCCGCCTGGTTCGCGAAGGAGTTCGGCACAGCGGTCGTGGGGTAGCGAGCAGTGCTTCGAGTCGCGACGTCGGACCGTCCGGCAACGCCCGAAGGCCAGTGTCGAAGACCACCCTGGCGCTTCTCGCGCTTCCTCGCGCGGCCAGGCGCACCTCGTCGAATACGGATGGCCGCCGCGGTCGACCACCCTGGACCATGGGACCTGAATCCATGAACCGCCCATCGGACGCACCCGCAGCGACATGTTCGCACTCTGAGAGGAGAATGAGCGATGCACCGATTCACCGACAAAGTCGCCATCGTCACAGGCGCCGCACAGGGCATCGGCGCGGCGACAGCGTTACGCCTGGCCGCGGAGGGTGCGAGCGTCGCCGTACTGGACCGCAGTTGCACCGACGAAACCGTCGCGCAGATCACCGCTGCGGGTGGTGTCGCGCTCGGTTACGTGTGCGACGTCACCGATCGCACGTCGGTCCAGACCACGTTCGATGCGACGGCATCCGATCTCGGCCACCCGCACATCCTGGTCAACAACGCCGGCATCACCCGCGACGACCTGTTCTTCCGCCTGTCCGAGGATGACTGGAGTACCGTGCTCTCGGTCAATCTGACCGGCGCCTACCACTGCGCGCAGGTCGCGCAGAAGTTCATGGTGGCCCAGCGTTACGGCAAAATCGTGTCGCTGTCGAGCCGATCGGCGCTCGGCAATCGCGGCCAGGCCAACTACGCGGCCGCCAAAGCCGGCATCCAAGGGTTGACCGCGACACTCGCGATCGAGCTCGGCCCATACAACGTCAATGTCAACGCTGTCGCGCCCGGATACATCGCGACGGCTATGACCGCCGCCACGGCGGACCGGGTGGGGATGACCGCCGAGGACCACCAGACGATGGTCGCCGAACGCACGCCGCTCGGCCGGGTCGGGCAGCCCGAGGAGGTCGCGGCGGTCATCGCCTTCCTCGCCAGCGACGAAGCCTCCTATGTCAGTGGGCAGACGCTGTACGTCAACGGCGGCGCGCGCTAGCGATTTCGGACCGGCGTACCTGCTGGTCCCATCACAACGACCGGCCCACGCACCGCGGTGATCGGCCCAGAACGCGAGCGCCGGGCTCACTCACCAAGCCACCGGGCCGGTCCGGTCGAAAAATCCACCGGTCGGCCCGTCCGGGCCGAGGGTTGCCAGCCGCACAATCGCATCGGTCCCCTCGGTGACGGTCTGGACACCGGCATGACCGTTGAGGTCCGTCGCGGTGTAGCCGGGGTCGGCAGCGTTGACCTTCATTCCTGGCAGCGCGCGCGAATACTGCGAGGTGATCATGTTCAACGCCGTTTTCGACGCAGGGTAGGGCAGACCGAGCAGTGTGGATTCGAGCCGACCGGGGTCGGAGGTGCGCGCCAGCGAACCGATGCCGCTCGAGACCATCACGATGCGCGGTTGTGCCGCATCGCGCAACAGCGGCAAGAACGCGTTGGTCACCTGGACCGGTCCGAACACGTTGGTTTCGAACACCGCACGGAGATCAGCGGCCGAGACCTCGTGCGGCAGCTTGCGAGTACCGCCGATACCCGCGTTGTTGACCAGGACGTCCAGCCGGGGCGAGCGCTGCTGGATCACCTCGACCGCTGCGGCGATCGACGCGTCCGACGTGACATCGAGCTGGACGAACTCGACGTCCAGCCCGATCCGGACGAGTTCCGCGGCGGCCGCCGCGCCCCGAGCCGCGTTCCGTGAGCCGAGGAACACTCGCCAGCCCAAACCCGCCAGTCTGCGTACGGTTTCTTGTCCCAGTCCTTTATTCGCTCCGGTCACCAGCGCCGTTGTCGTCTCAGTCATGCCATGAGCGTCGTGTGATCCCGAACCGGTGCACAGGGCTGCCAACTCCTGGGAGTAGCGGTCCCACCCCGGTCGCGACCGGCTGCGGCATGATCGGATGATGGATCGAACCGAGTTGGCCGCACTGCTCCGGCAGGCACGCGACAGGGTGCGTCCGGGTGATGTGGGCTTGCCCGCCGGTTCGCGCAGGCAGGTGCCGGGTCTGCGCCGTGAAGAGGTTGCACAGCTCGCCGGTGTCAGCGTCGACTATGTGGTGCGACTGGAGCAGGGGCGGGGCCCCCACCCGTCCAGCTCGGTGCTCGCCGCGCTCGCCCGTGCGCTACGGCTCAATGACGAGGACCGCACGCTGCTGTTCCAGTTCGCGGGCGCGGCACCGCCGCAGCAGGGCCGCATCGAGATGGTGGTGCGGCCGAGCGTATTGCGTCTGCTGGACCGGATGGCAGACCTGCCCGCGTTGGTCTTGTCGGCGAAATCCGATGTTCTGGCGTGGAATTCGATGGCTACCGCATTGCTCGGTGATTTGTCGGCGTGGCCGCCCGCGCGGCGCAACATCATCTGGCAGCGTTTCCTGGGAACCGAGCGAGGACGGTTCACAATGACGCCCGCAGAGGCCGACAACGCCGCGGCGTTCTCGGTGGCAAGTCTGCGCGGCGCCCGCGCCCGTTACCCCGACGATTCCGATCTGCTCCGCCTCATCTCGGAACTGCGTGCCCGCAGCCCGCGTTTCGAGCAACTGTGGAACGAGCGGCGGTCCGAGCAGTGGCGTAGTGCGAGCAAAACGGTCGACCATCCGGAGTTCGGGCCGCTTCGGCTGGACTGCGACACCCTGTTGGTTCCGGATACCGATCAAGCCGTTGTCGTCTACTCCGCGGCTCCCGAGAGCCCAGAAGCCTCCGCGCTGGATCTGCTCCGGGTCACCGGAACGCAGCGGTTCACCCCGGCGTAGTAACCGGGGGGAACCGCCAAGATCAGCCGGATAGGCGCAACGGCCTGGTCGGAGGGTTGCTGGCTGGCTATGGGGTGGGGTGCGACTGTTGGTTACGTTCCGCCGCAGTCGGTGACGACTCCTGCGCGGTGGTCGCGGTTCGAGGGGGTGTGGGGTGTGGGGCGATGGTCGGCCGTTACTGTGCGTGGGGTCTTGTTGGGTGTGGCGGGAGAGGGTTTGTGGTTGACGTCGATCGAGCGCACTGCTTATCCGCAGTTCAAGCGGTTGACCTCGGCGCGGGTGTTGCATGTGTTCTTCACTCCCCCTGGCGGAGGAGATCGCGTGGGCGCGGGAGCGGACCGGGGGTCCAGAGGCGTTGTTCGCGCTGGCGCTGGATCGGAAGTGTTTCCAGAAGATGGCACGATTCTGTGCGCGCCAGGAGATCGCCGAGGTCGTGATCGACCACGCCGCTCGGGACCGAGCGGAGGTCGACCCAGACCACGGCAAAGACCCGCGAGGCCGGTATTGCATGGCGGTGTTCACCGGCGGGAGCACCATCGGGCCGTACGAGGCGGCGGAATTCATGCTGGCCACACTGTTCGGGTTCGATCTGATGCCGCGCATCGGTAGCTTCGCCGACCTGACCTTCTTCCGCGCCAACGAGCACGTGGTCTACCCGCACATCGACGCATTGTTCGGCGCACGCACCGCCGCCGCCGGCGGCGGCGGCCGGAACGTCATCGACTGGAAGCTGATCGAGCGGCACTGGCGCGATCCGATGCAGGTCGCGGTCTCCATCGGCGAAGGCCGACTGAGCTCGTCGACGTTGATGCGCAGGTTGCGGTCGAACTCCCGCAAGAACCGCATCTACCAGCTCTTCCGCGAGGTCGGCCGCAGCGTGCGCACCGTCGCCCTGCTACGCCATCTGGCCGACCCGACCCTGCGGGTTTGCGTCACCGCCGCCACCAGCAAGGTCGAGTCCTACTACGGCTTCGCCCAGTGGCTGTCTTTCGGCAACAACGGCGTGCTCGCCGACAACGACCCAGTCGAGCAGGAGAAGCTGATCAAGTTCAACACCCTGCTGGCCAACCTGGTGATCTTCCACAACGCCCTGGAGATCACCGATGTCGTCCGTCGCCTAGTTGCCGAGGGCTGGACCATTACTGCCGACCAACTCGCCGCGCTCTCGCCCTACCCGCGAGCCCATATCAGCCGCTTCGGTGCCTATGCCACCAACGAACTCACCCACCAACCCGACCCGTTCGACCCGGCGCTCACCGAGGTCCACTTCACCACCTTCGACCTCGCTGCCTGAGCGCCCGGTCACAGCGCCAGAAAGCCTTCGATGGGCGGGTCGGGCGTCGATGAGATCATCGCGGAAATGCTGCAGGCAGCCGAGCGTATCGCCGCCGCGCTTGTTTACAAAGCCGCCCCGTATATCAGCGAAACGCACCACGAATTCCCGCACGGGATACTGAACACCTTCGAGCGAGTCCAGCACGAAGACGAGCGGCTCGCACCCGAGATCTACGGGGTTGGTCCGGATGCGCGCGCCGAACGCAATACCACCGCCGAACACCCGGAATCCGGCGTAGATGCGCGGGGACCGGTCCACGAGCCGGACCCGACCGCTGAGGAAGGATCTCCGGACTCGTCCATCGAGGAGCAGATCCACCGAAACGATCGCCACCGATTCGAAATAACTCCGGAAGAGGCCCGGGAATTGTATGAGCAGGTCCGGGATCGGGAACCGGATTTCGCTGGGACCGGCAACAGGGTGAATCTGGTTGACACGAGCGCAGGCCCAGCTGTGGTCAGATTCAAAAAAGAAGAACCGGCTGTGACATTCTTGAAGAAATGGATGCCCGAGAACACGGCCATAAGATACGCACGTGATTGCGGCGACGTGAGAACACCTGATATCCTCTACGCCGGAGTGGATCCCACTACTGGCGGGGAGTTCACAATCATGCGGTATGTCACCGGTACGCGGCCTTCCAATGATCCCGAGCTCAATTGGTTACCTGATCTTTTGGATCAAGTGCAGTCGATGTCTTCACACCCCGTACCGGCAGGAATGGAACTCGACATTCCAGGGTGGCAACAGCAGATGATCCAGCATGCCGACGACGCGTATCACAACCTGCCACCAGATCGTCTGTCGGCGCTCGACGAACTCGGGATCGGGCCGCTGTCTGAGTATGTTCAGCCGGATTATAGGCGTGCTGGCGAACCGATTGTCTTTGCCCACAACGATCTCTATCCGTCCAACCTTCGACTCGATGACCAAGGGAAATTGTGGATTTTTGATTGGGAAACTGCCGGACCCAGCGATCCGCTCTACAACGCATCATTCTTCCTCAACCGTATGGGTTTGGGGGTAGACGAGGCGACCCGCGCTCGGGCCACTGCGATGTGGACCGAGCGGGTGTCTCCTGTGAATCCCGCCGCTCATACCGAATCAGCCCTTCGCATGTACCGCACTATGGAAGACTGGAGAGGAATAGCGATGTGCGCCGGGAAGATGTCGCGTAGCGATGCCGCTGACCCAAACCTCCTCGAGAACGAGGTCGACTGGTACCACGAGCGATTTTCTCGACAGCCCGATTGGCCTGACATTTCACGGGATAAATTACGCACACTGCTCCGCAAATGGGCCGAATTATCCTGAACGTCACGATGAATTTCGCGCTGGAGTAGGCAGGCAAGCCGTCCGCCGCCGACGCCGAGCTCGACAACGATCCGTTGATGTTGTCGTCGCAGTGGGCCGATGAGATCAAGGCCGAGTGAACGCGACGGACCGTGGCGGAAAAATTCGAACAGTCGGGCAGCGACATCGATCCGCTGGACTTGTTCGATCTGGGACCGATGATGCAGCGGTATCTGCAGATGGGGCAACCCTTCCCATTGCCTCCGATTTCACGTTTTCGATCTCTAGACGCTCCGACCAGGGCGTTGCCCCTTTCGCCTTATCTTGGCTGCCCCCAACCTGGCTCGAGCACGCCCGTCGGCGATTACGTGCGCGCCGTTACGCTGCCTTGTACCGGCGCATGTACTTACCGGTCAGCGAGGTGGGGTGGTCGAGAAGAGCGGCGGGCGTTCCGGTGAAGACGATCTCGCCACCGGCCTTGCCGCCATCGGGACCCAGATCGATCACCCAGTCCGAGTGGGCGACCACATCGAGGTTGTGTTCGATCACCACGACCGAGTTACCGCGGTCCACCAGACCATCCATCAGCGCGAGTAGCGTGTCCACATCCGACATGTGCAGGCCGGTGGTCGGCTCGTCCAGCACGTAGACGGTTCCAGTGTTGTGCAGTTGCGTCGCCAGCTTGATCCGCTGGCGCTCGCCGCCAGACAGTGTGCTCATCGCCTGACCGAGGCTGAGGTAGTAGAGCCCGACCTCGTTCATAGTGCGCAACTTGGCATTCAGGGCCTTCTCCGGGAAGAACCCGAGAGCTTCCTCGGCCGACAGCTCCAGCACATCGGCGATGGACTTGTCGCGCAGGGTCAGCGCGAGCACGTCGTCGGAGAAGCGCCGCCCATCACAGGCATCGCAATGGGTGGTCACCGGATCCATGTAGGCAATCTCGGTGATGATCACGCCGCGACCCTCGCATTGCTCGCATGCGCCCGCCGAATTGAAGCTGAACAGGCCGGGCGACTTTCCGGTCGCCTTGGCGAACAGCTTGCGGATCGGATCCATCAGACCGAGATAGGTTGCGGGCGTGGACCGCGACGACGCCGCGATCGCCGACTGGTCGACAAAGATCACCTCAGGATGCTCGACCACGAACACGTCTCGGATCAGGCTGCTTTTGCCGGAGCCTGCGACGCCGGTGATCGCTGTGAGGATGCCGGTCGGGATCCCGACGGTCACATTTTTCAGATTGTGTGTTGTCGCACCCGCGATGAGCAATTCGCCCGTACTGTCGCGGAAACTGTCCTTGACGCGAAACGGCCGGCGCAGCCCGGCGCCGGTAGGGGTCTCGGCCGCTCGGAGGTCGGCGAAACTGCCCTCGAACACCACCCGCCCACCGTGCACACCCGCGCGCGGGCCGACATCGACGACATGATCGGCGATCTGGATGACATCCGGATCGTGCTCCACCACCAGCACCGTGTTGCCCTTGTCCCGCAACGCTCTCAGCAGGTTGTTCAGGCGGCCGACATCGCGCGGGTGCAGACCTACGCTCGGCTCGTCGAAGACGTAGGTCATGCCGATCAATGTGCTGGACAGATGCTTGATCATCTTGAGCCGCTGACCCTCGCCGCCCGACAGCGTCGAGGTCGGACGGTCCAGGCTCAGATAGCCGAGGCCTATGTCGGCCACGCGCTGCAAAGCGGTCCGGATGGCGCCCGCCAGGCCGACGGCAGCTGGGTCGGTGATCTCGTCGAGTACCACCATCAGGTCGGTGACCTGCAATCCTGCCCAGTCCGCGATGTTGCGGCCGTCGATCTTCGTGGCGAGCGCCGCGCCGTTCAGCCGGGCGCCGTCGCAGGTCGGGCAGATGCCCTCGGTGAGGAACTGCTGCATCTGTGCGCGGGTCTTCTCACTGAGTGTCGAGGTGTCGCGCTGCAGCCGGGTGCGGGTGAACTTGGTGACGATGCCCTCGTAGTTCGCCTTCCAGGTGCCCTTGCTGAAGGTCAGCTCCACCTTGCCGCCAGTGCCGTAGAGCAGATCGTGGAATTCGTCGGCGCCGTAGTCGGACAGCGTCTTGTCCGGATCGAACCGGCCCGATTTGCCATACAGTTGCCAATCCCCACTGCCCACCGCGTAGCCCGGCAAGAGGATTGCACCCTCGTTGAGTGACTTGGTCCGGTCGAGCAGCCGATCCGGATCGGCACGCACGGTGACGCCGAGCCCGTCACAGTCCGGGCACATGCCTTGCGGCACGTTGAACGAGTAGTGATAGACGAATCCGGCCGAGGGCGAACCGAATCGGGCGAACATGGCCCGCACCATGGAGAAGATGTCGGTCATGGTGCCGACGGTCGAGCGCGGCCCGCCGCCTACGGGTTGCTGGTCGATGATCACCGGCGCAGTGAGGTTTTCGATCGCTTCGGCGTGTGGGCGCTCGTAGCGGGGCAAGAAGTTGAGGATGAACGCGGGGAAGGTAGCGTAAAGCTGACGCTGCGACTCCACGGCGATAGTGTCGAAGACGATCGACGACTTACCGGAACCGGAGACCCCGGTGAAGACGGTGATCTTGTTCTTGGGAATCTCCAGGGACACATCGCGCAGGTTGTGTTCGCTGGCCCCGAGTATCCGGATTACGTCCGGGAATGCGGTGGATTCTGCGGAAGGCATATCGAACACCTTGCCATCGGGTACCGACAGGGCGCCCGCAGCGGCCATGCCAGATCCCCGCTGGGCGCACTCGGCGCTCGACATCCGTTGCGGCGATGGGCTGCTGGTGAACGAACTTGCTCTCCTAGCCGGCGCAACTGCGGTGGCGGCTCATGTGGCGCTACACCCGGCCCTGGCGCAAATCGATGTGATCGGTCGTTCCCCGCGAGCGGAGTGTCGGGTTACAGTCGTGGTATGACGTCGCCTCGGGACCGTGGAACGCGGAAGGTCACCGTTACGCTGCCCGAGGACGTGGTGGCGGCGCTGGAGCGGTGGCGGACGACCGGCCGGATCGAATCGGTGTCCGCGTTCGTCGCCGAATCGGTGCTGGCGAGGATCAACCAATCCGAATCGCTGGCCAAGCTCGAGGAGGCCTTCGGTGGCCGACCTCCGCTGGACCTGATCAACCGCGCCCGCGCCGCGCAGGGGTTACCGCCGCTGTCCGAGGAGGAGGCGGGCGGCCCGCACGCCGGCGCGGCGTGAGAGCCAGGGCCCTGGGTGGCGTCGTCTTCGACGCCGCCGCCGTGATTGCGTTCGCCAACCGCGCCAACTATGCCCAGGCGGTCACCTGGGCGACGGTAAGCGCTGGCAACACCATCGTCGTTCCGAGCACCGTTCTCGCGGCGGCACGCGCCCACATTCCGGCCGACCGGCGCGACGTCCTCGGTGTACTGCTCGGCCTGCCACACACCGTGATCCCGGCGTTCGATCGAGCGACCGCAGAACGCCTCGGCGTCGACATCGTCGGCAATCCCGCGGCCGAAGCCCTGATCGCGGCGGGTCACGCTACGCGCGAGGCGGTCACGCGGGACTGGCCGTGCCTCACCAGTCGTCCGAAGAAACTGCGCCAGATCGACCCGCGCGTCATCATCGACCCGCTCCCCTGACGCCGGCCGGATCGGTCGGCCTCCGGGGTCAGGTCAGCGCAGGAGTTGGATGACAGGCGCGAGCTTGTTCATACTGTCCTCGAGGACCGTGACATAGGTGATGCCGTACCGGTCCCGACGCTCGCGGAGGTGGTCGGCCATCTCCTCCGGGGTGCCCATGAGCAAGAGGGGGTGCGCTTCCGGGGTATCGGCGACGTCGGGAGGCAGTGCGGGGCCGAAAATCTCGAGGACACCCGCGCGCTCGGCGGGCGGGACCACACGCTGCACCAAGATGTTGAACTCGACCCTGTCGATGCGTGGTCCGAGTAGTTCGCGCACGTAGGCCACGCGCTCCTCGATTTCGGCGAGTCCAGCCATTTGCAGCGGCGCGCCGTTACGCGCGGGGGCGGCGCCAGTGAAAGCGATGATGTCGGCGTGCTCGGCGGCAACACGCAGCAACCGGTCGCCCCAGCCGCCGATGAGCAGGGGCGGGCCGTACGGTTGCGCGGGCTGCGGCTGGTACTCCGGATCGGCGAACAGCCGCCGCAGTGTGATCACGGTGTCGGCCAGATGCTCGACCCGTTTGCGACCACTGTCGAAGGGGATGCCCGCGGTCTCGAACTCCGCCAGCACATAGCCTGCGCCGAGGCCGAGTTCGATCCGGCCATCTGTGAACTGGTCGGTGCCTGCCACGTCGCGAGCCAGCAGCACCGGGTTGTAGAACGGGGTGTTGAGCACGAAGGTGGTCACTCGAACCCGCTTGGTCGCCTCGGCGGCCAGGATCATCGCGGGGAAGGGCGCCGGCAAGCCGAGGTGGTCGGCGACGCCGATCACGTCGAAGCCGAGTTCCTCTGCCCTACGACATTTTTCGATCCACTTCGACCGAGACTCCGGGACCAGCATATTGACACCGAACCGGAAGGAGCGCTGCGCAGTCACGCCTCTTGTCTAACGAACCGGGTTGACCGCACTCACCTCGCCCCCGCGATCGCGGTTCGCACAGGGCCGGGCGCCCCCGCTGCCCCCGCGATGGCAATGGCGATGGCAATGGCGAACTAGAGAACGGCAGCGGCGGACACCGGGACAGGGCAGCTCAACACCTGCCGGACCATGCGATCGGTCTGCCTCTCGGCGGTGTCATCGGCCGCCCCGCGACGGTGGTGACGCGCTGGCCGTCATATTCCCGGCTTCGGGCCACTAGCTGACCGCGCTATGTCCGGGCGGGCGGCAGGATGAGCGCGTATGCCACTCCCGCATATCGCGTCGGCATTGGTGGACGATGTCATGCGAATTATCGCCGCGCTGATCGAGCCGAGCGCGCCCCCACTGACCTACAGTGAACGCTAGATATTTGCTGTCTGATGCTCCCCATCGATCCGAGAGGAACGTACGGATGACCGCACAGCTGGACCCGACGGTGCAGGAGTTCATCGACGCGCTCAATGCCAACGATCAGGATCGGTTCTTCGCGGTGCTCACAGACGACGCGACGATGTCCGACGACGGTGTGGAACGCGATCTCGCCCGGTGGAGTGAATCGGAGATATTCGGCAGCAACGCCCGCATGCAGATCGAGTCCATCAGCGCCGGCGGCACCGAACTGGTTGCCGACTACACCAACTCGCGCTGGGGCTCGATGCGCACGAACTGGCGATTCGTCGTCCGCGACGGGAAGGTCAGTCGCTTCGAAACCGGGCAGGCCTGAGCACTTGCCCTCCGGACCCCGAACTTGACATTCTGACCCCGTGTTCGTCGCACCCCGTTACGGAACAGGCTCCTTGGCCGACCTCTTCCCCTCCGTCCTTGCCGGGCTCGGCGTACCAGGCGCGGACGATCGACTAGGCCTCGAGCTCACCGCGGCCAAAGTCTGCGTCCTGCTCGTGGACGGACTCGGCGCGGACGCGCTCGCGGCGAATCTCGATGCGGCGCCATTTCTCTCCGGCCTCCCGTCCGCCACACTGACGGCGGGGTTCCCGACGACGACGGCCACCAGCCTGGGTTCACTCGGCGTCGGCGCCCCACCCGGCGAGCATGGGATTGTGGGTTATCTGCTCAGTATCCCCGGCTACGACCGACTGCTGAACCCGCTGGCCTGGCGGTTGCACGGCGAGCAGAACCCGTCCGATCTGCGGGCCGAGCTCGTGCCCGAGGAATTCCAGCCCACTCCAACGGTATTCGAGCGCGCCGCCGCCGACGGTATCGCGGTGGCGCAGGTGTCGCCGCGCTACCAGGAAGGATCGGGATTGACCAGGGCGGTGTTGCGCGGCTGCGAGTTCCGTCCCCAGATATCTTTCGGCGACCTGGTCGCCAACGTCAGCGACGCGTTGCGCGCAGGACCCCGCTCGCTCGTCTACACCTACCACGGCGAACTCGACCTCACCGGCCACGTGCGCGGACCGTCTGCCCTGTCCTGGCAGTTGGAACTCGCCAACGTCGACCGACTGGCGGCGGCCATCGCCGATCAGCTGCCCCGGGGTGCGGTTCTGATCGTCACCGCGGACCACGGCATGGTAGAACTCGTCGAGCGCGTCGACTTCGACACCACAGCCGCGCTGCACGAGGGCGTTCGTCTGCTCGGCGGCGAGCCGCGCGCCAGACACGTCTATACCCGCGATGGCGCGTCGGCCGACGTCGCGGCGACTTGGCAGGGCACGCTAGGCGCGGATTTCGCGATACTCACAAGGGACGACGCGATAGCCAACGGCTGGTTCGGGCCGACGGTCAGGCACCGGATCGCCGACCGTATCGGCGATCTGGTCGTGGTCGCTCGCGCGCAGGGCGGCGTGATCCGCAGCGGCACCGAGCCGTTGCAATCGATGCTGGTCGGCCACCACGGCTCGCTCACCCCAGCCGAGATGAACGTCCCGCTACGGGTATTCCGCGCGTAGACCCGGTCCACCGGTCGGCGTAGACTCGCGCGCCCCGGCCTTAGGCTGGACTCGATCGACGCGGGCATCGCCGCGACATAACCATTCAGGAGGAGCACATGAACGCCACGCTGTCACGGACCGGCCGAACCGGCCTCGGGATCGCGGCGATCGCCATGGTGCTCGCGGGCTGCACAGACATCGAGCGAGCCCTCAACCGCGGCGGTGACACCCCGTGCAACGAGTACATCAAGCAGGACCAGGACACCAAGCGCACGACAATCACCAAATTCGTCAAGGAACAGTCCCAGAACGATCGAGAACCGGCGGGCACCGTGGTAGATGCGACGATCGTTTCGGTCGACATGCTCTGCGGCAGCCAGGCCAATGCCCAAACCCCCATCAAGAACGCTGACGTCGCGGGGATTTTCATCAAGAAGTAGGCACTGGGTCACTGCGGCGAAGGAAGCGGGCGGCCGATCGGCCGCCCGCTTTCGTGCGTCCGCGCCGGCCGTCGGAGCGGCCTGGTGCGGTGTCCCGGGCGGGATGCCGCGCGCTATTGCGCACGGCCGACTGGGACGTCGACGCGATTCGGGACGATGTGCGTACCCGTCAACCAGGTCGGGCCGCCCGCCCGATTCACCACCGACCCGTCGCGGCTGGCGGTGTGTCGTCAAATCCGCCCGCTTGCACTCGGCATAGGTCAGAATGTGTGAGCGAAGGTGAGTTCACTCGACGATGGGGTTCTACCAGGTGGCGCAGTTCCGCACCCTCACTCAGCAGCGGGTCGAACTGGAACGAGAATGGGAACGCTGGGCGAGGACTCCGAATATCGCGATGCCGCGTACGCCTCGGACCAGCTTGCTACGCAAAGAGGTAGCGCAATCCTGGCAGCGGTCACTGCACACGGTCGATCCCGGCCGCACGGTCGCGCCGGGTTTGG
The DNA here is from genome assembly GCF_040647855.1 of Nocardia sp. NPDC049220. Lineage (NCBI taxonomy): Bacteria > Bacillati > Actinomycetota > Actinomycetes > Mycobacteriales > Nocardiaceae > Nocardia > Nocardia sp. NPDC049220. The sequence continues at coordinate 99,530 of NZ_JBEZDA010000013.1, read as the reverse complement.
ACGACATCGGCGATCTGTGGGCCGAGTCCCCACTCCGACGCCCGGTGACCGAGTTGGCGCCCGATCTGCGCGGAATCGCTGAGGACTCCGGCTATCTCGCCGTGGTCAGCGATGCCGAGGGCACCATTCTCTGGTCGTGTGGTGCGCGCCCTCTGCGCCGGCAGGCCGAGCAGGTCAATCTCGCGCCCGGCGGCTGCTGGAACGAAAGCCACATGGGCACCAACGGTTTGGCACTCGCGTTGCGTACCGACCGCCCGGCATCGGTGTTCTCCGCCGAACATCTGGTGGCCGTGCTGCACGGCTGGGTGTGCTACTCCGCACCCATCCACGGCCCGGACGGCAGGCAGGTCGGCGCCCTGGATCTGTCCGGTTCCTGGGACCGGTCCCATCCCGCGGTACTCACCTCGGTCCGGGCCTTGGTCACCGCGGTGGAGACGATGCTGCGGGCCGCCGAACCCACCCCGTCACCCGGGCTCCGGCTGGACTGCCTCGGCACCGCACGGCTGCTGCGCGATGGCAGTCCACTTCCACTGCCGCCACGGCAACTGGAAATCCTCGCGCTGCTCGCGCTCGAGCCGAACGGCTTCACCCCGGAACAGCTGCATACCGCCGTATACGGCGACCGCGCGGTCTCCACCAGCACGCTGAAGGCGGACGTCTCTCGGCTACGCCGTGCCACCGGTGGCGAAATCACCAATCGGCGTTACCTTTTGACCGGGCCGGTGGGCTGCGACGCCGTGGACCTGCTCGGCGCCATCGCAACAGGCGACGTCACCTCAGCGGTGTGGCTGTATCGCGGCCCGCTGCTGCCGGGGTCGGAGACACCTGGCGTGGTCGCGTGGCGCGATTATCTTCATGTCGGTGTTAGGACCGCGGTTCTGGCCAGCGACCGCGTCGAGCACGCCGTGGCATTCGGCGAACGAGCGCCCGACGATGTCGAGGTGCACGAACACGCGTTGCGGATGCTCCCATCCGGCGATGTGCGACGTGCGGTGGTGACCGCACGATTGCACACCGCATTGCACGCTTAGCCGTTCCGCACCAACCTCGCACCAACCTCGTCGGACCATAGTGACCCGGTCAGCGAGAGTCACGAGGAGCAAGTGTCATGGTCTACGCCATATCGGGGTCCTATCCCGGCATCGTCGACTACGCCAGGTGCTGTGACGACGTCTTCGGTGGCGAGTGGGCGGCGCTGTGATGCCCGAGCGGATTCATCGGGTGGACATCACCGACCGCGCCAGGATCGCACTGCGCCGAATGATCGACCAACACGGCGCGGTGCTGTTTCACCAGTCCGACGAGCGTTTCGGCGGGAGCACGCCCGTGTGCCGTCCGGTCCGTGAGTTCCGGGTCGGCGGGGCGGATGTCCTGGTCGGAAGTCTGCCCTGGCACACCGAATTCTGGATGAGCGGTGACCAGTACGAACTCAGCAAGCACGCCCACCTCACCGTCGACGTCGCCTACAGTGGCGGCACGCTGGACACATCCGACGGCGTGCGCTTCACCCTCAGGTCACGGCTGCTCACGGACGAGGAAGCAGCAGCGCTGGCGGCACGACCACCGCCGCGCACCGGAGCCGACCGGTTGGCATGAGCCTGTATGGGCCGACCGGCGGGATGTCCGCCCGGGTGGGCACGACCACCCGGGCGGATGTCGAGCGTCAGCGACCCGGAAGGTGACGTAGGGCGCGGGCGATCGCCATGAGGAACGGCTGCCATTTGTTTCGCGGGAACAGTGTCGGCGGATCGAGATTCAGGTATCTGGTCACCACGACGGTTTGCGGTTCGGTGTATTTCAGCAGACCTTGGGGACCGTGCCTGCGGCCGACGCCGGAGATGCCCATACCGCCCATCGGCGCGGCCGTAGTGCCCCAGGCTGGCGCGTAGCCCTCGTCCACGCACACCGTGCCGGCGTGCAACTGGGCGGCGATCCGCTCGCCCGCGGACTTGCTCGCCGCCCACACCGACGCGTTGAGGCCGTAGTCGGTGTCGTTCGCCGAGCGCACGGCTTCCTCGATGTTGTCCACCGGATAGATCGACACCAGCGGGCCGAAAGTCTCGTCGCGGAAGCACTCCATTTCTTCGGTCACGCCGGTGAGCACGGTGGGCTCGAAGAACAGTGGACCGAGATCGGGGCGGCTGGCGCCGCCCGTGAGCACCTTCGCGCCCTTGGACGTCGCGTCCGCGACGTGTTTGGACACCTTCTCCAGCTGCGCTTCGGAGATGAGGCTGCCGATGTCGGCCGAATAGTCATAGGACGCACCGAGTCTCGCAGCGTTCACCGCAGCGACGAATTTCTCGGTGAACTCCGCTTCGACTTCCTGCTCGACGTAGAGCCGCTCGATCGAGATACACAGCTGCCCCGCATTGGAGAAGCAGGCCCGCACGGCGGCCTTCGCAGCCTTGTTCAGATCGGCGCCCTTGGTGACGATCATCGGGTTCTTGCCGCCGAGTTCGGCGGAGAACCCGATGAGTCTGCGGCCGCACCGCTCGGCGAGCCCGCGACCGGTCTCCGAGGAGCCGGTGAACATCAGGTAGTCGCAGCCCTCGACGATCGCGGTGCCGACCACGGTGCCCGGGCCGGGCACGACCGCCAGCAGATCACGCGGCAGCCCGGCACGGTAGAGCAGTTCGACACCGGCCAGCGTGGCGAATGGAGTCTGACTGTCGGGCTTGGCCACCACGGCATTGCCCGCGAGCAGCGCCGGGATGGAGTCGCCGATCGACAGCAACATCGGGTAATTCCATGGTGCGATGATCCCGACCACGCCCTTGCTCTGATAGCGGACGGCGGCTCGGTTGAGCACAGGGAACGCGCCGGGCACCTTGTGCGGGCTCAGCAGGCGCGGCGCCACCTCGGAAAAGTACCGGGCCGCGAACATCAACCCCATGACCTCTTCTTGGGCCGCCCAGCGTGCCTTGCCCGTCTCGGCCTGCAGCACGTCCATCAGGAAATGGCGGTGCTCCACCACCAACGCACGGTAACGCTCCAGCACTGCGGCGCGCTCCGTGACCGGGCGCGCCGCCCACTCCGCCTGAGCTGCGCGCGCCTTCTCGATAGCGACAACCACATCGTCGGAGGTGCCGATCGGTACACTACCCAGCGGCTTGCCGGTGAACGTCTCGGCGATCGTCTTGAGTTGGCGGTCCCCAGGCGCGTCGATCGCGGCCAACGCGCTCAGGCGCTCGAAGACTCCGGCTTCCGGCGCGGGCATCACGACCTCCTATTTGTGAGTAACCGCAAGATACAGACAATCTACTCCATCGCGAACCTGATCGGCAGCCGGTTTCCGCGACCGGCGACAACCCGATCCCGCACGGAATCGACCCACCCATATCAGCCCACGAATTCCCCTGCGGCACATCAGAAATGGCGTCATGTCACATTGGCGGGTAATTATTCCTCCATACCGACAGTGCGATGTCAAACCGAGTCCCGGTCAACGGGATAGGACATCGGGCGGACATCGATCTCGAGTACGTTGGGCAAATGTTCAGAAGGAGGCTCGGTGTCCGCGGCCGGATTTTGGCCATCGCACTCATCCCGAGTCTGTCCCTCCTACTAGTCGGCGTGGGTACGGCGGGGTACCTGGTGTTCAAGGGAACCTACGCACGGGTGTGGGCCATCCAAGTGCAGAAGTCGACGCCTTCGGCCAGGGAATTCACCGAGTCCGTCCAGCTGGAACGACGCCTGACCCTTGCCGAACTCGCGGGTGACCGTGAAGCCGCACCCGCACTCGCCGCGGCGCGGGTGCGAACCGACAAGGCGGTCGCCGAACTGCGCAACGCCTCGGGCGGGCTGCAAACACTCGCATCGTCCCTGATCGGAGACAAGGTCACCCACTTCCTGAATGTGTTGGACCGACTCCCGACGGTGCGAGCTCAGGTCGACACCGGGACACTGCCCATTCTGGAGGCGTACGCCTTCTACAACGATGGGCTCCGGGCCATCCCGACCGCCACACAGATCGCCCAGCAGTTCTCGCCGGACCCCGAGATCGCGATCGAACTCGCGGAGGGCCTGCGGCTGTTCTACGCGGCGGAAGCGATGTCGCGCAGCAACGCCCTGGCCCTGGCCCTGGTGAACGCACATGATCGCGCGACTGTCCCGGCGGCGGAATACCTCAGGCAGGTCGGCTATTACCACGCTCAGATCGACTATCTGACCAGCGAATTCGATGCTCCGCAGCGCGATGCCGCCAAGGCGGCGACCAGTTCCCCCGCATGGCAGCAACTGACCTCGATCGAAGAGGCCCTCGCCCGGCTGGCGCTGGGGAACCCTGCTGACGACGGTCAGAACACAATCCGGCCGGGTGGCCCGGACGCCGAGGGCACGCCAGGGGCCGGCATCGGCGCCGACTTGCCGCGGAGCGTGGCGGACTGGCAGAACGCGGCGACCGACGTCAACCGCGGGCTGATCGACATCTGGATCAACCAGAACAAGCAGGCGCAGGAAGTCGCCGAAGACAAGGCCGGCGGCTCCACAATGAACTCGCTGCTGTTCGGGATCGTGGTCTTGCTGGTTGCGATAGCGGGTTTCATCATCGCGGTCGAACTGGCCAATCGGATCATCCGCAGGCTGCGGCTGCTACGTGGGGAAACCCTCGCACTCGCCGACGAGGGTCTACCCGACATGATGCGCCGGCTGCGGGCGGGCGAGCCGGTGGACCTGGCAGAGGAGACGCCGCTCCTGGATTACGGCCACGACGAGATCGGCCAGGTCGCCAAAGCATTCGGTCGCGCGCACGCCGCAGCGGTCGCGGGGGCGGTCACAGAGGCCCGTACTCGCGAGGGCGTGAAAGCGGTCTTCCTCAACATCGCCCACCGCAGCCAGATCGTGGTGCACCAGCAGTTGGAAATCCTCGACGAGGCCGAGCGACGGCAGGAGGATCCCGCCTTGCTCGACACGTTTTTCCGGCTGGATCACCTGGCCACCCGAGAACGCCGCAATGCCGAGAATCTGGTTATCCTCGGCGGTGGCCAGCCAGGCAGACAGTGGCGTAATCCGGTGGACCTCGTCTCGCTGGTGCGCAGCGCCATCGGCGAAACGCTCGACTATTCGCGCGTCCGGCTCGCCCGGCAACCCGATGTGCTGATCGTCGGTTCCGCGGTCGCCGACTTGATCCACCTGCTCGCGGAACTGATCGACAATGCCACCGCGTTCTCACCACCGCAGTCACGCGTAGAGGTGAGCGGAACCGTCGTCGGCAAAGGCGTGGTCGTCGAGATCGAGGACCAAGGCATGGGCATGCCCACCGGCGAGTTGACCAAGGCGAACGAGATGCTGCGCAATCCACCGGATTTCGGTGTCGCCGCTTTGTCCGCCGATTCCCGTCTCGGGCTGTTCGTGGTTGCTCAGCTCGGTGTTCAGTACGGAATCTCGGTTCGGCTGGTCGAGTCCGATTATGGCGGGATCCGGGCTATCGTGCTCATCCCCTCCGCACTCATCGCCTGCGACACCGGGACACCGTCCTCGAGAGCCGAGAAATCGGAGGCGGCACCCGCACCATCGTCGGCACCACCATCCGCGCACAAGCCCCCCATACCGATAGCCGACTCGAGCCCGGCTTCCATCGAGGCGCCCATCGCGACGCTGGTCGCCGAGCCACCGGCAGCGAACCCGACAGCACCCAACGACACTTCCACCGAATCGCCCGGCAACGGCGAAGCCAGGCCCACATTGCCGCGCCGCAATCGCCAGGCGAATCTCGCACCGCAACTGACCGAGCCGGCCGCGACCCAGACCGGACCACAGCGACAGCGCACCGCCGAACAGGCACGTGATCTGATGTCAGCAATCGAGAACGGCACCAGACAGGGCCGCAAACCGCTCACAGACGACAGCCCCATCCCGGACGATCGGAAAGACTAAGGTGACTTCATCCAACCCAGGTGATCTCAATTGGCTGCTCGACGACCTCGTCGACCGGCTGGCCGGTGTCCGTCATGCGGTAGTACTGTCCACAGACGGATTGCTGCTCGGTCGCTCAGTGGCGATAACGCGCGAGGACGCCGAACATTTCGCCGCGATGTCCTCCACCCTGCACGGTCTCGCCCGCAGCGCCGGTCATCGCTTCGACGGCGGCGGTGTGCGCCAAGCAGTGATCGAACTCGACCGTGCCGTGCTATTCGTGACCTCCGCCGGTGACAACGCGTGCCTGGCGTTGCAGGCGGCCGAGTCCGCGAATCTCGGCATGGTGGCCTACGAGATGAACCTGACCGTCCAGCGGGTCGGCACATATCTGTCCACCGCTGCCCGACAAGATCCGGTCGGACAAGTCGAGTCCGAACTGGCATGACCAACCCCGGTGAGCCTTGGTTCGACGACGCAGCAGGTCCGCTGGTCCGTCCCTACGCGCGCACTCGTGGGCGCACCAAGGGATCCGGACCGGAACTGGATATGCTCACGTCCGTAGTCGCGGACGACTCCGCGCCCGCGCTGCGTCGGAACGAACCCGAATACACCGAAATCTCTCGGCTATGCCGGGTTTCGCAGACGGTGGCAGAAGTGTCCGCCCGGTTGCGATTGCCGCTCGCGGTCACCAAGATCCTCGTTGGTGATCTGATCGGCGACGGGCAGTTGATCTTCCGTGCCCCCGTTCCGACGGAGGCCGGACCCGATGACCTCAACATATTGCGAGCGGTGCTGGATGGAATCCGAAAAATTTGACTCGAGCGGCACGCCGCACCTGGCCGCCTCGGTCAAAATTCTCGTCGCCGGTGGGTTCGGCGTCGGCAAAACGACCATGGTTTCAGCGATCAGCGAGTGCGCGCCATTGCGCACCGAAGAGCTGATCACCGAGGTGAGTACCGGCGTCGATGACCTATCGGGTGTCGAGCGGAAGACCACGACCACGGTCGCGCTGGACTTCGGCAGGCTCACCATCGACGGCAACCTCGTGCTTTACCTCTTCGGCACCCCCGGCCAGGATAGGTACTGGTTCCTGTGGGACGAACTCGCTCGCGGTGCCCTCGGTGCTGTGGTATTGGCCGATACCCGCAGGCTGGGCAACTCCTTTGCCGCCGTGGACTTCTTCGAGCGCCGCCGCCTGCCGTTCATGGTCGGCGTCAACTGTTTCGAGGGCGCGCCGCGTTACACCATCGACGAGGTGCGTGACGCGCTGGACCTCGATTCGGTCACCCCGGTGATGCTCTGCGACGCCCGCGACCGCGGATCCTGCAAGACCGTGCTGCTCACCCTGGTCGAGCATCTGATCGAACGGGCGCACCGCAAGCGAGTCACGACCTGAACTCACCCCGCACAGCGTGTCGGGCGTCCCGCGGGCCAACCGCCTCCTCAGCACACCGAAGGGCAGCAGCGAGATAAGCCGAATAGGCACAGCGGCCTATTCAGCGGCGCTGGCCGAGTCAGACGTGACCGATCGCGTCGATTCGGTTGTGGTTCAGAGGGTTGTAGGGGACGGGGGAGGACGGTCCTTAGTTATAGTGCAGGGGGTGTTTCGGTGTGGGTGTAGAAGAGGTGCGTTCGCGACGTCGATCGAGTGCACCGCTTTACCGCAGTTCAAGCAGTTGGCTTTGGCGCGGATGTCGCATGCGTTCTTCACCCCCGACAAGGTCGAGCCATACCCTGGCTTCGCCACATGGTTGTCCTCCGGCAACAACGGCGTGCTCACCGACAACGACCCTGACGAGCAGGCGAAACTGATCAAGTTCAGCACCCTGCTGGCCAACCTGGCGATCTTTCACAACGCCCTCGACATCACCGACGTCGTCCGCAGGCACGTCGCCGACGGCTGGACCATGACCGCCAACCAACACGCCGCGCTCTCGCCCTACCTACGCGCCCACATCAGCCGCCTCGGCGCCTACGCCACCGACGAACTCACCCGCCAACACGACCCACTCGACCATGCGCTCACCGAGGTCGACTTCACCACCTTCTACCTCGCTGCCTGAACGCACGGTCACAGCGACAGGAAACCTCGATGGGCGGGTTGGGCGGCGGCGGGATCATCGCGAAGATGCTTCAGGCAGCCAAACGTCTCACGGCCGCGATCGGTGAGAAAGCTGCCGCGCGAATATGCGAAGCACACCACCAATTCCCACACGCGATACGAGACGGCCTCGAGCGGGCCTCGCACGAAGACGAGCAACTGGCACCCGAGTTCGACAGGATTGGTCGGGCTGTACACGCGGACCGCGATTACACCACCGCACACTCGACACCCGATGAGATAGCTGCACATGTCGCCAGAGCAGGGTGGGCCACCGACCCGATCACGTTGCGCACCCATACGACCGACACGGGAACGGTGATCCCGCCGAGAACCCTCTCGGAGGCCACAGCCACTGCCCCTCCCCCCCTTCGACCCACCGATCTTCCGCAGCCGAGCCGGTCTGACCGAACTGTTCCGAATGAACATCGAAAGAGGTGTCCGGCTTGATCAGCTCGAGCCGCTCGCACCGATCAATCCCCACTACAACTGTCACGGGTACACCTTCAGCCGCGACGGCGAAGCAGGGTGGCTGGCGGGCCGTTGGGTCGACGGGATCCTGTCGGACAACGGGTTCCGCAGAATATCCGATGTCGGTGCGGCGGCTCCGGGGGATGTAGTGGTCTACCGGGACGCCGGCTCCGTCGTCACACATTCCGGCGTGGTCGCAGGCGTTACCTCTGGTGAGGTCTATGTGGATTCCAAACAGGCAGCGCTGTCACTGGTGCGGCACCGACTCCACGAGGTGAGCGAGATGTACGGTTCGGATGTGGCGGTATACCGCACAGACCGCCCGGACGGCAGGTTCCTCACACCGGTCGAGGACTCTGGACTGCCGGCACCGCCATGGCCGCCTGCCCCTTCACCTCACGACCTGTAGCCGGTGGGCTACCGGCTACTGTCCCGCGAAAAACTCACCTTCGTCGTCTCCCGGCACCGGCATAAAGTCGACCTCGACAACTCCATCGCGTGCCGCTGTGGACTGTTCGTCGGCTCGAAGTATCGGCTCCGCCGAACACTCACGCCTGGCGCAGCCAAGCGAGAAACAACACACCGCCGCCCGCGGCCAGCAGGAGCGCGACCGGGAGTGGCCACCACTGCCCGTTCCGGCCGAGGAGACCACGGGTGAACCGCACCTGGAACGCGCCGAGTCCGGCCAGAGTCAGCAACCAGACCGGCAGCAAGCCGACACCGAGCACCGCATACACCGCCCACGCGCCCGCCAGAGTCGACCCGCCCCAAGAGCCTTTGACATTGTCCGCGATCAGTGGATAACAGATCCCCGGGTAGCTGCGACTACCACGAGGAAGACCAGAAACCGGGCGAGGACACCGACCGCACCGCTGAGCATCGAATGCGCGATCGCACGCACTGCCGAAAACTTATGCGGAAGAACGGTTTGGCCGAGCATTCGACGCGGCAGGCGCAGCCGTGTCCCGATTCGTCGCAGCGCCAGCGGTGGCATAACGCAGCAATGCTCGCATCCACGGCACGGCGCCGACAGTGACGGCGTTCGACCCGCGCCTCACCGCAGCTGTCCCGCCGCGACCAAGTCATCGAACAGCAGTTGGTCGACCGGAGGGACCAGAGCCCGGTCGGCATAGGAGAACCACGCGACCTCCTCGATCTCGTTGCTCGCGGCCAGCGAGCCGCGGTAATCGGCGGTATAGCAACTCATCCGCACTACCGGACCGCCCTCGGGCCCGTGCACCGCCTCGTAGGTACCGACGTATGCGATGGTTTCGGGGAGCAGCGCGACCGTGAGTTCCTCATCGATCTCGCGCAGCAATGTCTGCAGATCGGTCTCCGCACCCTCGCGCTTGCCACCGGGAATGTAGAAGACGTCCTTACCCCGCGGTCTGGCGCACAGAATCCGCCCGTCCTCGATCCGCACCCACGCGACCGTGTCGATCAACCGCTGTATGCACCCATCCGCCACCGCCGCAGCCTAGCGCCGTCGCGTGCACTCGGCCGAGTGGACAGCACCGAACCCGGTCCGGGTCGTCTTCCGCAGTCGGGAGAAGCGAGGACCGGTTGGCCAACCCTGCCGCTTGACTCCGAAGGGGCGCTGTCCGGTGCGCGGCTGTTCAAGAACCAATCCATGTACGAACACCTCCACCGTGGCCTGCCCTCTCGGTTCAGCCAGGAGGAAGCTGTTCCTGTTCGATCAGGTGCAGCGTCCAGATCAGCCGTGGCCGACTTCCTTGCCGACAGGCGCGGAAGCTCGCCAGAAGTCGAACCGATGCTGGCTTTCATCGTCCAACTCGACACACCTCGAGCGATCCCGTGGCAGGCGGACGCGGGGGGTTGGGAACCTGTGCGTGACAGCCCGCGTCGGCTCAGCGGACCCGCTGGTCGGCTGCGGCGGCGGTCTCGCGGACGGCCTGGGCGACGGCACGGAAGTCCCTCTTCACAATCTTGGAGTGATTACTCGCGACTTTCGCGCTCAGCTCGACGTTCGGGTTGGTGGCGAACACCGAATCCAGTGAGGTCCGTACCTTCTCCATCTCCCCGTCCTCGCTGCCGAGGCTGTTCCCGGTGGCCAGGACGAACCGCACCGGGCAGGGGAGACGCAGCAGGACAGGCGCACTGGCGTCGGCGATCTCGTTGAGTTCGAAGTTGACGTCGGCGTGCTGTTGAGCGCTCATCCGCGCGGCCATTCCGAACGGGCGCGCCAGCGGCAGCACGAACCGCATCTTGTGGAACAACTTCCGAATCCGCTCTCGGCCCTCCTCACCGGTCAGGCCGACCGGAGCGGCGTCCACGGTCACCACTCCGGCGACGCGGTCGGGATTGCGGTCGGCCCAGTGCCACGCGACGATCCCACCGTAGGACCAGCCCACGAGCAACGGCGACTGATCCACTGCCCGCGCGGCGAGGACTGCGTCCACGTCACGAAGGCACGCCTCGAAGGAGTAGTCCGCCGACCGCTGGGACTTCCCGCGAGCACGTTCGTCGAAGGTGATGTGGCGGAAGCCGGAACCGAGATCGGCGATCACCGGCCGCCAGGGTCGCTGACTGGCGTAGGCGCCGTTCAGGTAGACGACCGGTCGTCCGGTCCCGCCGGTGTCGGTGACCGCCAGGGCGGTATCGTCGACCGGCACCATGCCGGTCCAGGGAGAGGTGTTCGCTGTGCTGCTCATGGACATACTGTCACCGACTCGGCTGACATCGACCTGACACCACCCTGACATAGCCACCGACACAGCGTTCAGGCTGGTCACCGGGGTAGCGACGCACCTCCGATGAGCTGGTCCAGCTCGCCTCGCAACTGGGATATTCAGCAGAAGAGCGCCGCAACACCGAAGGTCGCGGCCACGAGCGCCAACCCGGTCACCAACATCGCGATCACGCCGACCAGCGCGGTGCAGGTGGTTGCACGTCGAACCGTACCGACCGGGTCGACCAGCCGCTCGGCCCGCGCGAGCACTGCGGTGCCTGCCACGGCCAGCGCCCCTGGTGGTGCGGGTTCGGCGATGCCGACGATCGCGAGCAGGCCGCCCAGCAGCGGAAGCGAACCGTGCGCCTCGGCAGCCCGGTCATCGGCGCACATCTCCAGTAATCGGGTGATCTCGGCAGCGCCGACGGTCATCAAGCGCAGGCCCGGCAGCGTGGTGGCGATTGCGCTCAGCGCGGCGGTCATCGGCGCGTGCCTGCCGGACAGATGCGCGCGTTCGTGGGCGAGAACCGCTGCGAGCTGATCGGTGGTCAACGCAGCGAGCGCGGCACTCGTGACGACGATGGTGTCTGGCCGACCCGGCAGGCAATAGGCCTGTCGCTCGGGCGAATCCAGTACGACAGCCCCGACGCCCGGCACTCGCCTGCCGACCAGACGCACAGCGCGCGCGTGGGCGCGTGTGCGCCTGCCCATGGACATGCCGACACCCACGGCCCGCGCCACCAGCGCGAACGTGGCCGTGGCCACCAACGCCGCCACCGCGAATGTGATCGCCTGGCCGGCCGCACCGCCGCGCACGTGGATCGGCACCCACAGGATCGCGAAGCAGACACGCAACGCTTCCTTCGGATGCCCCCAGTACGTAGCGAACTCGGTGGTCAGCATGATCGCCGCGACCACCCATGCGGCCAGTGCGGCACCGATCGCGACGCCCCATGCGATCGCGCCGAGCCGCGGCGCACTGCCGCGATGGGTGAGACCACGCAGTACCGGAGGACCCAGGGTCGCCACCGCGCTGCCATAGAGCACCAGCGCGATCGCCGGGCTCACGGCACTTCTGGGGTCTTGCGCGCCGACAGCCTGCGCAGCGCGGCGCGCAGCCCAGCCGATTCCTCGGCGCTGATCCGGTCGACGAAATGGCTGAGCACCAGGTCCGAGCGTCCGCCGGAACCGAGCGCCTCGAGCATCAGCCGGGCGCTGTGTTCTTCTCTGGTGAGGGTCGGCCAATAGCGATATGCCTTGCCGGCGCGCTCACGTGCCAGCCAGCCCTTGCGATGCAGGTTGTCCATGGTCGACATGACCGTGGTGTAGGCGATGTCCCGTTGCGTCGAGAGTTCGTCGAAGATCTCGCGCACCGTCGTGTCCTCCGCATCCCGATCCCAGATGCGGTCCATGATCACCGCCTCCAAATCCCCGAATCCACGCATCGTGCCGACTCCCTCATGGCTAGCTGTGCCCAATCGTGGCAACAGGGTACCGGCTATAGCGGATTACTACGGAGTCGAATCGTAGATTCGACCACGCCAGCCCGATGTCAGGGACTTACCTTCGTCGGCGTCGATATGCGAACATATGTTCGTGTCCGACGCCGCCGTCTCCCGATCTCGCCGAACCCGGATCGTCGCGCGGGCGGAGGCATCAATCCTGCATGCCGACCTCGACTCGTTCTATGCCGCGGTCGAGCAACGCGATGATCCGCGCCTGCGCGGCAAACCGGTGATCGTCGGCGGCGGTGTCGTGCTCGCCGCCAGCTATGAGGCGAAGGCGTTGGGTGTGCGCACGCCGATGAGCAGCGGACAGGCGCGCCGGTTGTGTCCGCAGGCAATAGTGGTCCGCCCGCGTGTGTCGGCCTACGCAGAGGCGAGCAAGGCAGTGTTCGAGATCTTTCACGACACCACGCCGATCGTGGAGGGCATCTCCATCGACGAGGCGTTCCTGGACGTGAGCGGGCTACGCCGGATCGCGGGCGAGCCGGCGGCGATCGCGCAACGGCTCCGCGCCGAGGTGCGCGATCGAGTCGGCCTGCCCATCTCGGTGGGGATCGCCCGCACGAAATTCCTGGCGAAGGTGGCCAGCGCAGTCGCCAAGCCCGACGGGCTGCGCCTGGCGCCCCCGGACGGCGAACTCGATTTCCTGCACCCGCTGCCTGTCGAAAGGCTGTGGGGCGTCGGCGATGTCACCGCTCGCACGTTGCGCGAACACGGCATCACCCGAGTCGGCCAATTGGCCGAGTTGGGCGAGGGACCACTGCGCGCGATACTCGGCCCCGCCGCGGCCCGCCATCTCTACGCGCTGTCTTGGGCACGCGATCCGCGCCGGGTCGAGACCGGTAAACGGCGCCGCTCGATCGGCGCTCAGCGCGCTCTCGGCCGCCGCTCTCGGCCGCCGGATGAGATCGAGGCCTACCTGCACGGCCTCACCGACCGACTCGGCAGGCGCCTGCGCGCCGCCGACCGAGTATGCCGAACGGTCGTGCTGCGCTTACGCTTCGACGATTTCACCCGCGCAACCCGTTCGCGCGCACTCGCCGAGGCCACCGACCACACCGAAACGATCCTGCACGCAACTCGCACCCTGCTGGCCGGGGCCATGCCACTGATCCAAGTGCGCGGCCTCACCTTGATCGGACTCGCGCTGACCAATCTCGACAATGCCGACGTGGTTCAGCTGACGCTGCCCTTCGAAGCCCGCGCCTCCAACACCCTCGACGCGACCCTCGACGACCTACGGCAACGCTTCGGGTCCGCCGCCGTCACCCGAGCTGCCCTACTCAACCGCGGCGAGGGCCTCTCGGCGCCGCTACTCCCCGACTGAACGGCGGCCCCACGGCTCAGCCCTCGCGACCGACGCCGATCGCGCTACCCTGCGGAGCCGACCGCGCTTCCCGTTGAATTTGCTCGAACTGGGCGCCCATCGCGGCCGACAGGGCTTGCGCAGCCGAGAGCGGGCGCACCATCACCATCAGGTCGTCGATCTTTCCGTCGTCGTCGAAATGCAGGAAATCGCAGCCGTTCACCGTCCGTCCATCGACGGTCGCTTCGAACAGCAGTGCGTGGTCACGTCCGTTCACGCCGGCGATCTCACGCACATAGCGGAAGTCTTCGAACACTCGCAGGACGCCGCGCAGAATCGCGGCGGTGATCGGCTTGCCTAGATACGGCTTGAAGGCCACGGGGCTGGTGAAGACCACGTTCTCAGCCAGCAGCCCCTCGATCGCCGCGATGTCCTTGGCCTCGACAGCCGCTCGGAATGCATTCATCCTTACCCCGCATATGCAACCAGTTGAATAGGTTGCCCTGACACTAGACCCTTTCCGGGTTGCCCGGAAGGCTGTTGCCACCCAGCCGCCCTATGCTCGAACCCTCACGAGGTACCGCGGCGGGTGTCGGGCACGCTCGGCGGGGCATTCCAGCACTGATCGTCGCAGCAGCAGTTGGGGACCGCACATGCCGAGTCGCGTCCGGCGTCGGGAAAGCTCGACGGATTTTCCGCACGAACCTGCCATCGACAGTCGACCAGGGGCGGCGGCAGTGATGCGCGACGACCTCTCGCGCGACGCACCCACAACGATCTGCGTCAACCTGCCACGCGGGCCGCCCTCGCCGACGTACCATGCCGTTCGTGGCCGATTCTGCTCGTTCCACCGCACTGCGGGTCCTCGTATACAGCAACGACGCCGACACTCGAAACCAGGTGATCCTCGCCCTGGGCAAACATCCGCACCCAGAACTTGCCGAACTCGACTTCCTCGAGGTGGCCACGGCGGCTGTGGTGATCGAGCAGATGGATGCCGGAGGCGTCGATCTGGCCATTCTCGACGGCGAATCGGCGCCAGCGGGCGGACTCGGCATCGCCAAGCAGTTGAAGGACGAAATCGCGGGCTGCCCCCCGGTACTGGTACTCACCGGCCGTCCGGACGACGCATGGCTGGCCAAGTGGTCGCGCGCCGAGGCATCGGTCGCGCACCCGATTGATCCGATCCGCCTCACCGAGGCGGTGGTCGGACTACTGCGCGACCGCTCCGCGGCCTGAGTAGCATCACCTTCGACAGCCACCACATCGCATTTATAGCGATCATAAATTAGTAATCTTCCACCGTCCGGACTCAGGCGTCCGGACGCGGCCTTTTGCCGTCCGAACGATTGCCGGGCGCTACCCGCGCGTCGTCGATTTTCGACTCCGAACCGCATCGAAACCCCACGAGACGTCGCCGACGCCGACGCATCCACGACGCAGGTCGACTACACATCAAACGTCACGTGACAATTTCCCGGATTACCCCCGTTTCAGTCATAAATAGGCGTACTGAATTCGATCAAACGGCGCACCAAAACGAGCTGCGTATCGACCGTTCAGTTGTAGGCTGTGCCCTAACTCACATGGGAGCGAGAGCGGTAATGAACTCGCTCCTCGAGTAAGCCGAGGGGCGAGCCTGGCCGAGGCGGACAACAACGTCAGCCCGCCTCGGGCGCGTTTGTTATTCAGCCCCAGCTCGCAGGAGGGGAAGTGCAATCGTGAACATCGAGGTGCCGACTCTTGTACTCGGCGCGATCGCTGCGGCCTTCGCGGTGTTCTCCATCGTCATGGCGGCCCTCGTCGGCCCGAAGCGCTACAACCGGGCCAAACTGGAAGCCTACGAATGCGGTATCGAACCCACTCCACACGCCGTAGCGGGTGGGCCGGGAAACGTTACCGGACAACGCTTCCCGGTGAAGTATTACCTCACCGCCATGCTGTTCATCATCTTCGATATCGAGATCGTGTTCCTCTACCCGTGGGCTGTCCACTTCGATGCGCTCGGTCTCTTCGGTCTTGCCGCGATGGCGCTGTTCATCGTCAACGTCTCCGTGGCCTACGCCTACGAATGGCGACGCGGCGGTCTCAGCTGGGATTGAGTGCCGGGCAACCGCATTCGTAGACGACGAGTGGAAGTGAGTCAGTAGAATATGGGTCTCGAGGAAAAACTGCCCAGCGGATTTCTGCTGAGCACGGTCGAAGATTTCGCAGGCTACCTGCGCAAGGGTTCGCTGTGGCCGGCCACCTTCGGCCTCGCCTGCTGCGCCATCGAGATGATGGCGACCGGCGCAGGGCGTTTCGACATCGCACGCTTCGGTATGGAAGCGTTCCGCGCCTCTCCCCGGCAGGCCGATCTGATGATCGTCGCGGGTCGGGTGAGCCAGAAGATGGCACCGGTGCTGCGTCAGGTCTATGACCAGATGACCGAGCCGAAATGGGTGCTGGCCATGGGCGTCTGTGCCTCTTCCGGCGGGATGTTCAACAACTACGCCATCGTGCAGGGCGTGGACCACGTGGTTCCGGTCGATATTTATCTGCCCGGCTGTCCGCCCCGCCCGGAGATGCTGCTCAACGCGATCTTGGCATTGCACGCGAAGATTCAAGAGACGCCGCTCGGCGTCAACCGCGAGGAAGCTGTCCGCGCCGCCGAACAGGCCGCGCTCGCTTCGACGCCGACCATCCGGATGGAGGGTCTCCTGCGATGACCTTCGACACCCCCGATGACACCGAAACCCCAGCAGCGCACAACGAGACCGATGCCGCGGCCACCGCAGGCCCCGAAGGCACACTGCCCGAGGCGGATTCCGCCCGGTCGGACGCCGAGGTGATCGGCACGCGCCGCGGCATGTTCGGCGTCAGCGGCACCGGCGACACCTCCGGTTATGGCCGTCTCGTCCGCCCGGTCAGCCTGCCGGGCAGTACCCCCGCTCCCTACGGCGGCTACTTCGACGAAGTCGTCGACGCGCTGCGCGCCGCACTACTCGCGGTCGGCACCCGCTTCGACGCGGCGTTGGAAAAAGTGGTCGTCTTCCGGGGCGAACTCACATTGCACGTCCGCCGCGAATATCTCGTTGCCGTCGCACGAGCGTTGCGCGACGACACCGCTCTGCGTTTCGAACTCTGCCTCGGCGTGAACGGCGTGCACTATCCACAGGACTCCGGCCACGAGTTGCATGCGGTATACCACCTCACGTCGATCACACATAACCGCCGCCTGCGGGTGGAGGTGTCCGTGTCGGACGCGGACCCGCACATTCCCTCGCTCTATGACGTGTACCCGACCACCGACTGGCACGAGCGCGAGACCTACGACTTCTTCGGCATCCTCTTCGACGGTCACCCCTCGCTCACCCGGATCACCATGCCGGACGATTGGCGAGGCCACCCCCAGCGCAAGGACTACCCGCTCGGCGGGATCCCGGTCGAATACAAGGGCGCGCGCATCCCGCCGCCCGACGAGCGGAGGGCGTACAGCTGATGAACGACACCGACACCCGGCCCGACGTCACCGACGACACCGGGCCGGAACCCGCTCTGGTCACCGTCGGAGGGCAGGATTGGGATCAGGTCGCCGAGACGCTGTCCGGCGCCGGCGAGGAACGCATCGTCGTAAACATGGGCCCGCAACACCCGTCCACCCACGGCGTGCTGCGGCTGATCCTGGAGATCGAGGGCGAGACAGTCACCGAGGCCCGCTGCGGGATCGGATACCTCCATACCGGAATCGAGAAGAACCTCGAATTCCGCAACTGGACCCAGGGCGTCACCTTCGTGACCCGCATGGACTACCTGTCGCCGTTCTTCAATGAGACGGCGTACTGCCTGGGCGTGGAACGGTTGCTCGACATCACCGAGCAGATTCCGGAGCGCGCCACAGTGATTCGTGTCCTGCTCATGGAACTCAACCGCATCTCCTCGCACCTGGTCGCGCTGGCGACCGGCGGGATGGAGTTGGGCGCGCTCACCCCCATGCTGTTCGGATTCCGCGAACGTGAACTGATCCTCGACGTCTTCGAGGCCATTACGGGCCTCCGAATGAACCATGCCTACATCCGGCCCGGTGGCCTCATCCAAGATCTCCCGACCGACGGCGTGACCAAGGTGCGCGAACTGCTCGCGCTGCTGCCCAAGCGGCTGCGGGACATGGAACACCTGCTCACCTCGAACCCGATTTGGAAGGCCCGCACCCAAGACATCGGCTACCTGGACCTGCAGGGCTGCATGGCTCTCGGGATCACCGGCCCGGTGCTGCGCGCGACCGGTCTCCCGCACGACCTGCGCAAGGCTCAACCGTATTGCGGCTACGAAAACTACGAATTCGAGATCCCCACCACCACCGGCTGCGACTGCTATGGCCGCTACGTGATCCGGGTGGAGGAGATGAAGGAGTCGCTGAAGATCGTCGAACAATGCCTGGACCGGCTGCGGCCCGGCCCAGTGATGGTGGATGACAAAAAGATCGCCTGGCCCGCTGATCTAGAGCTCGGCCCGGACGGACTCGGCAACTCCCCCAAGCACATCGGCAAGATCATGGGCACGTCCATGGAGGGCCTCATCCATCACTTCAAGCTGGTCACCGAGGGCATCCGGGTTCCGGCGGGCCAGGTGTACGTAGCCGTCGAGTCACCGCGTGGCGAACTGGGCGTACACATGGTCAGCGACGGCGGCACCCGACCCTACCGAGTGCACTATCGCGACCCCTCGTTCACCAATCTCCAAGCGGTCGCGGCGATGTGCGAGGGCGGGATGGTCGCCGACGTCATCGCCTCGGTCGCCAGCATCGACCCGGTCATGGGCGGAGTGGACCGATGACGGAAATCCTGCTGAAGCTCAGCACCCGACCAGAGCCCTACGCTCCGTTCGTGCGCGAACGGCTCGAAGCCGACGCGAAGGAGATCATCGCGCGCTACCCGCACCCACGCTCGGCGCTGCTTCCCCTGCTCCACCTGGTGCAGTCCGAAGAGGGCTACGTCACCGGCACCGGCATCGAATTCTGCGCCGACCAGTTGGGCCTCACCGGCGCCGAGGTCACCGCCGTGGCCACCTTCTACTCCATGTATCGGCGCACCCCGACCGGCGACTACCACGTCGGCGTGTGCACCAACACGTTGTGCGCGGTGATGGGCGGCGACGCCATTCTCGCCGACCTGAAACGCCACTTGGACGTCGAGCACGGCGAGACCACAGCGGACGGATCCATCACGCTCGAGCATGTCGAATGCAACGCGGCCTGCGACTTCGCGCCGGTGGTCATGGTCAATTGGGAATTCTTCGACAACCAGACGCCGGAATCGGCCCGTGCCCTGGTAGATGCGCTGCGTGCCGGTCAACAGGTGACGCCCACCCGCGGTGCGCCGCTGTGCACGTTCAAGCAGACCGCGCGCATTCTCGCCGGCTTTCCGGACGAGCGCCCCGGCGCCCTCGACGGCGCCGCGGGCGAGGCGACCCTCGCCGGTTTGCGCGTGGCCCGCGAGCAGAACATGCAGGCCCCTGAGCCACAACAGGATTCGGAGGGCATCTGATGTCGCTCACTCCGGTACTCACCAAGTACTGGGACGACCCGCAGTCCTGGACGCTCGACACCTACCGGCGTCACGACGGCTATCAGGCACTGCGGACCGCCCTCGACATGGACCCCGACCAGGTCATCCAGACCGTCAAGGACGCGGGTTTGCGCGGCCGCGGCGGCGCGGGGTTCCCAACCGGCATGAAGTGGAGTTTCATCCCGCAGGGCCTCGCTACCGACGGCGTCACCAAGCCGCACTACCTCGTGGTCAACGCTGACGAGTCGGAGCCCGGTACCTGCAAGGACATTCCGCTCATGCTGGCCACGCCGCACGTGCTGATCGAGGGCATCATCATCGCGGCATATGCCATCCGCGCCGCGCACGCCTTCATCTATGTCCGCGGCGAAGTGATCCCTGTGCTTCGCCGGCTGCAGGCGGCGGTGGCGCAGGCCTACGAGGCCGGGTTCCTCGGGCGCGACATCCTCGGCTCCGGCTACGACCTCGAGTTGATCGTGCACGCGGGCGCGGGCGCCTACATCTGTGGGGAGGAGACCGCACTGCTCGATTCGCTCGAAGGACGTCGTGGCCAGCCGCGCTTGCGTCCACCTTTCCCCGCCGTGGAGGGCCTCTACGCCTGCCCGACCGTCGTGAACAACGTGGAATCGATAGCCAGCGTGCCGCCGATCATCCGCAACGGCACCGCCTGGTTCCGTGCCATGGGCAGCGAGAAATCCCCTGGATTCACCCTCTACTCGCTGTCCGGCCACGTTGCCAGGCCGGGGCAGTACGAGGCGCCGCTCGGCGTGACACTGCGCGAACTATTGGGTTATGCAGGCGGCGTTCGCGCTGGGCACCAGGTGAAATTCTGGACCCCGGGGGGTTCCTCCACGCCACTGTTCACCGACGAGCACCTGGACGTGCCGCTCGACTACGAAGGCGTTGCCGGTGCCGGGTCGATGCTGGGCACCAAGGCATTGCAAATCTTCGACGACTCCACCTGCGTCGTACGGGCGGTGCTGCGCTGGACCGAGTTCTACGCGCACGAATCGTGTGGCAAGTGCACGCCGTGCCGGGAGGGTACCTACTGGCTGGTTCAGCTGCTTCGACGGATCGAAGCGGGCCGCGGCACGGAATCCGACCTGGGCAAACTCCTCGACATCAGCGACACCATCAACGGCAAGTCGTTCTGCGCCCTCGGCGATGGTGCGGCAAGCCCGATCATCTCCTCGCTGAAGCACTTCCGCGAGGAGTACATCGACCATCTGCGGCTCGGCGAATGCCCGTTCGACCCGGCGCACTCCACCGCATGGGCTGAAGTACGAGAAGGGGTTCGATGACCGCCACCGTGAGTAGCAACACCAGCGGGCTGGTTCCGGCCGACCTGGTGACTGTCACCATCGACGACACCACCGTCAGTGTGCCCGCCGGCACACTACTGATCCGGGCCGCAGAACTGATCGGCATCCAGATCCCCCGCTTCTGCGACCATCCGCTGCTCGACCCGGTCGGCGCCTGTCGTCAGTGCCTGGTCGAAGTGGAAGGCCAGCGCAAGCCGGTCGCGTCCTGCACCATGGCCGTCGCCGACGGCATGGTAGTGCGCACCCAGCTCACCTCCGCCGTCGCCGACAAGGCGCAAGAGGGCGTGATGGAGTTGCTGCTGATCAACCACCCGCTCGACTGCCCGGTGTGCGACAAGGGTGGCGAGTGTCCGCTGCAGAACCAGGCGATGTCCACCGGCCGTAGCGAGTCTCGGTTCGATGGTGAAAAGCGCACCTACCCCAAGCCGATTCCGCTGTCTTCGGCCGTACTACTCGACCGGGAACGCTGCGTGCTCTGCGCCCGCTGCACCCGGTTCTCGCAACAGGTCGCGGGTGATCCGTTCATCGAACTGATGGATCGCGGCGCGCTGCAACAGGTCGGCATCGCACAGGCCGAACCGCTGGACTCTTATTTCTCCGGCAACACCGTGCAGATCTGCCCCGTGGGCGCACTCACCGGCACCAGCTACCGGTTTCGCGCCCGACCGTTCGACCTGGTGTCCAGCCCGAACGTGTGCGAACACTGCGCCTCGGGTTGCGCCCAACGCACCGACCATCGGCGCGGCAAGGTACTGCGCAGGCTCGCGGGTGACGACCCCGAGGTCAACGACGAGTGGAACTGCGACAAGGGGCGCTGGGCCTTCGCCTACGCCACCGAACGCGACCGGCTCACGACGCCGCTGGTGCGCGGCTGGGACGGCAAACTCGCCCCGGCCTCCTGGTCGGAGGCGCTGGCCGCGGCCGCGGAGGGTCTCGCGGCCGCCTTCGGCAATGCCGGCGTGCTCGTCGGCGGCCGGGTCACCGAGGAGGACGCCTACGCCTACGCCAAGTTCGCGCGCATCGCCCTCGGCACCAACGACATCGACTTCCGCTCCCGCGTGCACTCCGTGGAAGAAGCCGACTTTCTCGCCGCCCGCGTCGCCGGGCAGGGCACCACGGTTACCTATGACAGCCTGGAGGCCGCACCGGTCGTCCTGCTCGTCGGTTTCGAACCGGAAGAGGAGTCGCCCATTGTCTATCTGCGGTTGCGGAAGGCGGCCCGCAAGCGTCGCCTGCCGGTCTACTCGGTGGCGCCGTACTCCTCACGCGGGCTCGATCGGATGTCCGGCCGCCTCGTGCACGCCACGCCCGGCACCGAACCACTCCTGCTCGACGCCATCCGCACCGGCGAGAGCGGCACACTCGCGGCCGATTCCGCCCAACTGATCGAATTGGCCCGGCTGCTGCGCGAGCCGGACTCGGTGATCATGGTTGGCGAACGGATGGCGGGTATCCCCGGAGCGCTGTCGGCGGCCGTCCAGCTCGCCGACGAGACCGGAGCAGCACTGGTCTGGGTCCCGCGCCGCGCAGGGGAACGCGGAGCGGTCGAGGCTGGGGCGCTGCCCGACCTACTGCCCGGTGGCCGTCCGGTCGCGGACCCCCGTGCCCGCCAACAGGTCCGGGCCGTGTGGAACGTGCCGGACCTGCCGGTCACCGGCGGCCGCGACACCGCGGCGATACTGGAGGCCGCATCCGGCCTCGGCGCACTGGTGATTGGTGGTGTCGACATCACCGACCTGCCCGACCCGGCTGCCGCGCTCGCCGCCGTCGACGCCGCGCGGTTCGTGGTCAGCCTGGAATTGCGCCACAGCCCGGTTACCGAACGCGCCGACGTGGTCTTCCCGGTGGCATCGGCCATGGAGAAATCCGGCACCTTCCGTACCTGGGAGGGACGGCCACGACCATTCGCCGCCGCGCTAGGTGATGACATGGTGCGCCGCCAGCCCGCACCACTGTCGGATCAGCGGGTGCTCCACGCCATCGCCGACGAGATGGCGGTGCGTCTCGCCCTGCCCGACACCGAATCCGCCCGGCGCGAACTCGCCGAACTGGGCACGTGGGACGGTGTACGCGTCGCACCGCCTACGCATGCCGCGCAACCGCCGGCTCAGCCCGGTCCCGGCGACGCGGTGCTCGCCAGTTGGCGAATGCTGCTGGACCTGGGCCGACTGCAGGACGGCGAACCGAACCTGGCGGGTATCGCCCGCCCATCGGTGGTGCGCCTGTCCGCCGCCACGGCCACCGAAATCGGCGTGACCGCCGACGATCGGGTCACCGTTGCCACCGAACGCGGCTCCGTCACGCTGCCGCTGCTGATCACCGATCTCCCCGATCGTGTGGTCTGGCTGCCACAGCACTCGCCCGGCTGCTCCGTTGCCGAGCAACTCGCCGTCCAACCCGGCGGCATCGTGCACGTGCGACGCGCCGACGACAGGATGAAGGAACACCGTCATGAGTGATCTGGCTGCGCTCTTCGCGGCGTCTGTGGAGCCCTCCGTGGTGACCCGAGCTGCCTCGTATGGGCCCGACGCGACCTCCAGCTTCGGACACGACCCGATGTGGCTCGTGATCGCGAAAGCACTGGCCGTCTTCATCTACCTGATGTTCATTCCGCTCATCGCGGTACTGGCGGAACGAAAAATTGTGGCACGCATGCAGATGCGGATCGGTCCCAATCGGACCGGCCCGTTCGGCTCACTGCAAAGCATCGCCGACGGCGTGAAGATGGCCCTCAAAGAGGACATCGTTCCAGCGATCGTGGACAAGCCGATCTACATTATGGCGCCGATCATCTCGGTGATTCCCGCCTTCATGGCGTTCGCGGTCATCCCGTTCGGCCCCGAGGTGTCGATATTCGGCAACCACACCGCGCTCCAGCTCACCGACCTGCCCGTGGCGGTGCTGTACATCCTGGCGATCACCTCGATCGGGGTATACGGCATCGTGCTGGCGGGATGGTCGTCCGGCTCCACCTATCCGCTGCTCGGCGGCCTGCGCTCGACCGCACAGGTCATCTCCTACGAGATCGCGATGGCATTGTGCTTCGCGACCGTATTCCTGCTCGGCGGCACCATGGCCACCTCCGGCATCGTCTCCGCGCAGGAAGGTACCTGGTATGTGTTCCTGTTGCTTCCATCGTTCCTGATCTACTGCGTCTCGATGGTCGGCGAGACCAACCGGGCGCCCTTCGATCTGCCGGAGGCCGAGGGCGAGTTGGTCGGCGGCTTCCACACCGAATACTCCTCGCTCAAGTTCGCCATGTTCATGCTGGCCGAATATGTCAACATGGGAACGGTTTCCGCGCTGGCGACCACCTTGTTCCTCGGAGGCTGGCACGCCCCCTGGCCACTGAATATGTGGGACGGCGCGAACTCCGGCTGGTGGCCGGTGCTGTGGTTCACCGCCAAGGTGTGGACGTTCCTATTCGTGTTCATCTGGCTGCGCGGCACGTTGCCCCGGCTGCGATACGACCAGTTCATGAGCATCGGCTGGAAACTGCTGATCCCGACTTCCCTGTTTTGGGTCATGGTGGTGGCCACCGCACGGGTGCTGCAGGCCGAAGGCTACCCGGTGCAGACGCCGATCCTGGTCTTCGGCGGCCTGGTGATCTCCGGGTTGCTGGTGCTCCAGTTCTTGCGCGCGGGACGGGCGAAAGGCGCGCCACCACCGACGGACCAGCCCGCAGCGGCCACCGACTCGACGGTGTTCCTCGGCTTCCCGGTGCCGCCGCTGCCCGCCGATATCCGCTCCCGGGACGCCGGCCAAGCAGGGCTACTGGAACCACTCGCCGGATTCATGGTCACCGCCGCCACGATGTTCAAGCGGCCCATCACCGAGTTCTATCCGGAACACAAGGTGCCCACCGCACCCCGCTACCACGGCAGGCATCAGCTCAACCGGCATCCGGATGGTCTGGAGAAGTGCATCGGCTGCGAACTGTGCGCCTGGGCCTGTCCCGCTGACGCGATCTACGTCGAAGGCGCCGATAACACCGAGTCGGAGCGCTACTCGCCGGGAGAACGTTACGGCCGGGTCTACCAGATCAACTACCTGCGCTGTATCGGCTGCGGGTTGTGCATCGAGGCATGCCCCACCCGGGCCCTCACCATGACCAACGATTACGAACTCACCGACGACAACCGGGCCGGTTTGATCTACGAGAAGGACCGACTGCTCGCTCCGTTGGGGACCGGCATGACCGCGCCGCCGCACGCCATGTACCCCGGCACCGACGAAGCCGACTATTACCTCGGCAATGTTCCGGGCACACCGGACACCGTCGCGACTTCTGACAACGGCGACGTCGAGCCGAGGCGGCCCGCACCGGCGAGCGCGGAAGGAGCAACACGGTGACCGACTCGATCCTGGCCGCCGAGCCATTGATTCGCGCCTCTACCGGTGAGGCCGTTCAGTTCTGGATCCTGGCTCCATTGGCGGTGCTCGGCGCACTCGGCATGGTGTTCGCGCCCAAGGCGGTGCATTCCGCGATCTGCCTCGCCGCGACGATGATCGCGCTAGCCGCGTTCTACATCGCCCAGGGCGCGCTGTTTCTCGGCGTCGTGCAGATTGTCGTCTACACCGGCGCGGTGATGATGCTGTTCCTGTTCGTGCTGATGCTCGTCGGTGTCGATTCCGCCGAATCACTGAAGGAAACCCTGCGCGGCCAGCGCCTCGCCGCCGCCGCGGTCGGCCTCGGCTTCGGGTTGCTGCTGATCAGCGGCATAGCCAAGGGTGTGCGCGACTCCGGAATCAGCTTCCCAGCCACCGGTTTCGCCGACCGCGACGTGATCGGCGAACTAGCCGAGTTGATCTTCGTGCGTTACGTGTGGGCCTTCGAACTCACCGGCGCCCTGCTTATCACGGCCACCATCGGCGCGATGGTGCTCGCGCACCGCGAACAGTTCGGACCACGGATGGGCCAGCGGGAGCTGTCCCGCCGTCGCTTCCGCGAAGCGGGCCACCGGGCCACGCCGCTACCGACGCCGGGCGTCTACGCCCGGCACAACGCGGTCGACATCCCGGCGCAGCTGCCCGACGGCACCTTCGAGGAACTCTCGGTCAGCACCATCCTGCGGCACCGCCGCGCCAGGGCGCTCACCGAAGCGGCCGTCATCTCGGTCGGCACCGCCGGCGCATCGAACGAGGCCGAGAATCAGAGCGACGAGGAAGGCAACCGGTGAATCCAGAGAACTACCTGTTCCTGTCGGCCCTGCTGTTCACGATCGGTGCGGCCGGTGTACTGCTTCGGCGCAACGCCATCATCGTGTTCATGTGCATCGAGTTGATGCTCAACGCGGTGAACCTCGCGTTCGTCACCTTCGCCAGGCTGCACGCCAACCTGGACGGCCAAGTGTTCGCGTTCTTCACCATGGTGGTCGCCGCGGCCGAAGTCGTCGTCGGCCTGGCCATCATCATGACCATATTCCGCGCCCGCCGCTCGACCTCGGTCGACGACGCCAACTTGCTGAAGTTCTGACATGGACACGGCAATGCTCTGGCTGCTGCCCGCGCTGCCCTTGGCGGGTGCGATCGTCCTGCTGCTGACGGGACGCTACGCCGATAAGTGGGGTCATCTCCTCGGCACCGCGATGGCGCTGGCCTCTTTCGTGGTCGCCGCGATCGCGTTCTTCGCGATGCTCGGGCGCGATACCGCCGAACGCGCGGTACACAAAGACCTGTTCAGCTGGGTTCCGGTGGCAGGTCTCCAGGTCGACTTCGGGCTGCAATTGGACCAGCTTTCGGTGTGTTTCGCACTACTGATCACCGGTGTCGGCTCGCTGATCCACGTCTACTCGATCGGCTATATGAGCCACGACCCGGCCCGACGTCGGTTCTTCGCCTACCTCAACCTGTTCCTCGCGGCCATGCTGTTGCTGGTGCTCGCGAACAACTACCTCGTGCTCTACCTGGGGTGGGAGGGCGTCGGCCTGGCGTCCTACCTGCTGATCGGGTTCTGGCACGAGAAGCCGTCAGCAGCAACGGCGGCCAAGAAGGCGTTCGTCGTCAACCGGGTCGGCGACATGGGCCTGGCGATCGCCATGATGGTCATGTTCGCGACGTTCGGCTCGATCGGCTTCGGGGACGTGTTCGGCGCCGCACCGGCCGCGAGCGAAGGCACTCTCACCGCGATCGGTCTGTTGCTGCTGCTCGCCGCGTGCGGCAAGTCCGCGCAGGTGCCGTTGCAATCGTGGCTCGGCGACGCGATGGAAGGCCCGACACCGGTGTCGGCACTCATCCACGCAGCCACCATGGTCACCGCGGGCGTTTACCTGATCGCGCGGTCCAACCCGATCTTCGACCTCGCGCCGAACGCGCGCCTCGCTGTCGTACTTGTCGGCGCGGTGACGCTGCTATTCGGTGCGATCGTCGGTTGCGCCAAGGACGACATCAAAAAGGCGCTGGCCGCCTCCACGATGAGCCAGATCGGTTACATGGTGCTCGCCGCGGGCCTCGGCCCCGCCGGATACGCGGTGGCGATCATGCATTTGCTCACCCACGGATTCTTCAAAGCCGGTCTGTTCCTCGGAGCCGGTTCGGTAATGCACGCAATGAACGACGAAACCGACATGCGCCGCTACGGCGGCCTGCGCACCCTGCTCCCGATCACCTACATCACTTTTGGTCTCGGGTATCTCGCCATCATCGGGGTCCCGCCGTTCGCCGGGTTCTTCTCCAAGGATCGGATCATCGAGGCGGCGTTCAACCAAGGCGGCACAAGCGGGTTGGCCCTCGGCACGGTGACGTTGCTGGGTGCCGGGTTGACCGCGTTCTACATGACCCGGGTCATGTTGATGACCTTCTTCGGCAAACGCCGCTGGAATCCGGACACGCATCCCCACGAATCGCCTGCGGTGATGACCGGTCCAATGATCCTGCTTGCCGCCGGGTCGGTAGGCGCGGGCGCCCTGTTCGTCCTCGGCTCCTCACTACAGAACTGGCTCGAACCGGTGGTCGGCGCTCATCACGGCGAAGAGGTCGTTCCCGCCACCGTGGTCACGGCACTCGCCTTGGCGGTGGTCGCCATCGGTGTCGGCGTGGCTTACGCACAGTACGCGCGGCGTGAGATCCCTGAGACCGCACCGGAATCCGTCTCGCCGTTGACCGTCGCGGCACGCAGCGACCTCTATGGCGACGTGGTCAACGAGGCGGCGTTCATGCGGCCGGGACAGCATCTGACCCGGGCATTGGTCTTCCTCGACAATCGCGGCATCGACGGAGTCGTGAACGGCACCGCGGCGCTGATCGGCGGCTTGTCCGCCCGGGTCCGGCGGGTCCAGTCCGGATTCGTGCGCTCGTATGCCCTGTCCATGTTCACCGGCGCGGCCCTGGTCGCCGCAGCCCTGCTGGCAGTGAGGTTGTGGTGAGCGGTTTTCCTTGGTTGACGACATTGTGGGCGGCGCCGCTCGTCGGAGCGGCGATCGTTCTCGTGCTGCCCGCCGCGCGCCGCACCCTCGCCCGCGGTGTGGCGCTGAGCTTCTCCCTGGTGGCGCTGATCGTCGGTGTCGGGCTCGCGGTGGGCTTCGATCCCGGTGGGGCGCAGTACCAATTCATCGAATCCCACCGGTGGATTCCGGCGTTCGGCGCCGGATACACGTTGGGGCTGGACGGGATCGCGCTGGTTCTGGTGCTCCTCACCGCGGGTCTGGTTCCGCTGCTGATTCTCGCGGGCTGGCACGACGAACGTGAGGTCGGTAGCGGCAAACGAGTCGCTCACACCTACGTCGCACTCACCCTGCTGGTCGAAGCGATGGTGCTGATCTCTTTCGTCGCGCTGGACATTTTGCTGTTCTACGTGTTCTTCGAGGCGATGCTGATCCCGATGTACTTCCTCATCGGCGGCTTCGGGCCGCGCACCGGGGATGTGCAGCTGCGTCAGCAGCGGTCACGGGCGGCGGTCAAGTTCCTGCTGTACAACCTGTTCGGCGGACTCGTCATGTTGGCCGCGGTGATCGGCTTGTACGTGCTCACCGCACGCGAAGGACTCGGCGAAGGTTCCGTGGGCACGTTCGACTTCCGTACCGTGATGGCGGCGGCGAATGCGGGCCAGCTCGGCGCCGGACCCGCGGTGCTCAACGCGCTGTTCCTCGGGTTCATGTTCGCCTTCGCGGTCAAGGCCCCGCTGTGGCCGTTGCACACCTGGCTGCCGGACGCCGCTGTCGCGGCCACACCGTCGAGTGCCGTGTTGATGATGGCGGTCGTCGACAAGGTCGGCACCTTCGGGATGCTGCGCTACTGCCTGCCGCTGTTCCCCGACGCGTCGGGAACATATGCGCCGCTGGTGATCACGCTCGCGGTGATCGGCATCATCTACGGAGCGCTGCTGGCCATCGGACAGACCGACGTGATGCGCCTGATCGCCTACACCTCGATCTCCCACTTCGGGTTCATCATTCTCGGCATCTTCGCCATGACGAGCCAGGGCCAGACCGGCGCGACGTTGTATATGGTCAACCACGGTATCTCCACCGCCGCGTTGTTCCTTGTGGCCGGATTCCTGGTGTCGCGCCGAGGGACCCGGCTCATCGCCGACTTCGGTGGTGTGCAGAAGGTCGCCCCGGTGCTGGCGGGCTCGTTCTTCATTGCCGGTCTCGCGACCCTGTCACTGCCCGGCCTCGCGCCTTTTATCAGCGAATTCCTCGTACTGGTCGGCACTTTCAGCCGCTATCAGTTCGCGGCGGTGGTCGCCACCGGCGCGCTGGTGCTGGCTGCACTGTATATGCTGTGGCTCTACCAACGGATGATGACCGGACCGGTCAAAGACGGCAGCGAGCGAATCCACGATCTGGTGCCACGGGAACTCACCGTGGTGATTCCGCTGATCGCCGCCCTGCTGTTCCTCGGCGTCTACCCCAAGATCCTGACGGACTTCATCAATCCCGCCGTGAGTCACACGCTCACCACGATCGGCCGGACCGATCCCGCGCCGTCGACCCCCCCGCTGCCCGAAGCAGGTTCGGCCGAACACCCCGGAGGTGCCCACAAATGAGCCGACTGATTCCGTGTCTCGCTGTTCTGGTCGCTGGCATCCTCGCCGTGGTGACCGCCTTCTCGAGGACGGCCTGAGTGAGCGACTTCGACTATGCGACAACGCTCGCCGCGAGTATGCCCGCGCCGAGTATCGAATACGGCTACCTGTCCCCCATGCTCTTCGTGTTCGGCGCCGCTGTGCTCGGTGTGCTCGTCGAGGCGTTCGTCGGTCGTCGCTTCCGCTACAACAGTCAATTGGTGCTGAGTCTGGTCGGGCTGGTGGCCGCGCTGGCGGCCGTCCTTGCACTGGCCGGGACCAACGCGACCGCGATAGCGGGCGCCGTGGCAATTGACGGATTCAGCTTGTTCCTGCAGGGCACGATCTTGGTGGTGTCGATTCTGAGCGTCTTGTTCATCGCCGAGCGCGGCGCTGAACCAGGCTCCGAAACGCGGTCCGGACCGGGAACCTGGAGTCTGGCTGCCGCCACGCTCGGACGCGGCGTAGACGCCTTCACGCCGCAGGCGTCGGCGGTGCCCGGCAGCGCGACCGAAGCGGCGGCTTTGCGGGCGGGTGTCGCGACCACCGAGGTGTTCCCGTTGACGTTGCTCGCGGTTGGTGGCCTCATGCTGTTTCCGGCGTCCAACGACTTGCTCACCATGTTCGTAGCGCTCGAAGTGTTGTCGTTGCCGCTATATCTGCTGTGCGGGCTGGCGCGACGCAATCGGTTGCTCTCGCAGGAGGCCGCGCTGAAGTATTTTCTGCTCGGCGCGTTCTCCTCGGCGTTCTTCCTTTACGGTGTCGCACTGTTGTATGGGCAGGCTGGCACAGTACGGCTCGGCGGGATCGCCGACGCCATCGCACAACACCCGGACAACGCGATGCTCGCCCTGCTCGGCGTGGCGATGCTCGCTGTCGGGCTGCTGTTCAAGGTCGGTGCGGTGCCATTCCAGTCTTGGGTGCCGGACGTATATCAAGGCGCGCCGACCTCGATCACCGGATTTATGGCGGCGGCGACCAAAATCGCGGCAGTCGGCGCATTGTTGCGCGTCCTGCAGATCGCTGTGCCCGGTTTGCGCGACGACTGGCGCCCGATCCTGGCCGCGGTCGCGATCGCGACGATGGCGGTCGGCGCGATCATGGCGATCACGCAGACCGACGTCAAACGCATGCTCGCGTACTCCTCGGTCGCCCACGCCGGTTTCATCCTCACCGGGCTAGCAGCGGCGAACAATCGCGGCGTCGCGGCGGTGCTGTTCTATCTGTTTACCTATGGCCTCGGCACCCTCGGCGCCTTCGCTGTGGTGAGTTTGGTTCGCGAATCCACCGGCGCCGAAGCGACCGGTTTGTCTCGATGGGCCGGTCTCGGCCGCCGCTCCCCTTGGCTGGCTACGGTTTTCGCGACATTGTTGCTTTCCTTCGCGGGTCTGCCTCTCACCAGTGGGTTCGTCAGCAAGTTCGCTGTCTTCGAGGCGGCCGCCACGGGCGGTGCCGCGCCGTTGGTGATTGTCGGCGTGATCTCCAGTGCAATCGCGGCCTTCTTCTATATCCGCGTGATCGTGCTGATGTTCTTCACCGACCCGCCCGCCGACGCACCTCTCGTCGTCACCCCCACGCTCACCACAATCATCGTGGCGATTTCCGCGGCGGCGACGCTTGTGCTCGGCGTGTTCCCACAGCCGGTGCTCGACCTGGCCGAACAGGCGGCGACGTTCGTCCGCTGATCTCGTGTGATCTTTCGATCCAGTGCCCGCCGTAGTGGCGGGCACTGGTCGACCGCGACATCTGCCCAGACACCGACCTGGCGCGGTTGTCCTACGACCAGGCCCGCGATCTCCTCGACACCGCCGCCATGCCCGACGCGCCCGGAACCGGCTGGGCCTGCACGAACTGCGCCATTCTGGCCTGACGCATTTCGGGGAGTCCGGGGCCAACCTGCGAGAACTCACTGCCAAGTCCCGGCACCGCAAACCGAAGAACCTGCGCCGCTACTTCAAACCGTTCCCGCAGGCGATGCGCGATTCACCGCACTGCTCGGGCCGGGAGGTGATCGCCGACGCTGACCAGCGGCTTCGCCACGGCGATTACTATCGGAACCCCAGTACACCTACTACGGTGCCAGGAAGCCGCCGATCTTCTGCTCGAGCAGTTCGGCCAGCCGCAGCGGGGTACGGTCCTCGAACATCGGGCCGATGAGCTGCACCCCCACCGGCAGGCCCTCGGGGGACCGGCCCGCAGGTATCGCGGTGGCGGGCAGTCCCGGCATTGTGGGCAGACCGGCCCAGACGAGCTGGTCGAAGTACGGGTACTCGACGCCGTCGATGTCTATCCGGCGTTCCAACAGATTGGGGTCGTGGTCGTGCGGGAACGCGGGAGTCGGCGTGATCGGACACACCACCGCATCGAACTCGGCGAGGAGTTGCCGCCAGCCGTGGCGGTGGAACTCGCGACGGTTGTTCGCCTCGATCCAGTCGCGGTGGCTGAACACTATGCCGCGCAGCCGCGCGGCGTCGAGACTGTGGTCGTCTGCGCTCAGTCCGGTGGCGCGGGTCCGCAACTGCTCGTACCCATCGACGGGAAAACGTGCAACGGAGCCCGAAAACAGCAACTGCGTGTAGAGCGTCCCGGATTCGGTCAGATCGGGCAGCAGCGGACTGTGCCGTTCTACGCGAGCCCCACTGGCGATCAGCGCGTCGGCCACCCGGTTCACGCCTGCCCGCACAGCGGACCCGGTGGGAATGAGCGGATGCTCGTCGAGGACTAGAACCCGGAAGTCGCCGAGCCGCTCATGGCGCGCGGGCGGCAGGCTCTGGTCGTACGCGACGCCGTGCGTCAGTGGATCAGGTCCGGCCATCACATCGAGCAGGAGCGTGAGGTCGCGGGCAGTGCGCGCCATCGGACCGACGACGGCAAGGTCGAGATCGACCGGCAGCGCCGGCGCGGATGGCGCGACCATACCTCGGGTCGCTGCCAGCCCGAGTGTCGGCTTGTGCGCGTAGATGCCGCAGAAATGCGCGGGGGTGCGCAGCGAACCGGCGAGGTCGGAGCCGATGGACAGCGCGCCGAATCCGCACGCCAGGGCCGCCGCAGATCCGCCGGAGGATCCGCCCGACGTGCGCTCGTGATCCCAGGGGTTGTTGGTGGTGCCGTAGATCTCGTTGAAACTCTGGATATCTTGCAGCCCTAACGGCACATTCGTCTTCCCGAGCACCACCGCGCCGGCAGCCTCGAGCCGTGACACCTGTACCGCATCCTCGGACGGTACGTAGTTCGCGTGCTGCGGCATGCCCCAGGTCGTGGGCAGCCCAGCCATGTTGTAGGACTCTTTGACCGTCACCGGAATACCGAGCAACGGGCGATCCTCGCCGCAGGCGCGGGCATGGTCGGCGCGACGCGCGGCGGACCGTGCGCGGTCGAAATCCGGTACACAGATCGCGTTGATCACCCTGTCTTCCCGCTCGATACGCGCGATCGCCTCATCGGTCAATTCCACCGATGTCACTTCACCAGCATGCAAGGCAGTCGCGAGTTCCTCCGCCGACTGAAAATTCCAATCCATGAATCCGACGCTATTGGCCCGCCGGAGAGGGCATAAAACGCCGCTTCGCACAACGGAAAGTCGAACGGTTCACCCGCACCGGTGAAGTCACGCGCTCGTTCTGCCATCGAGGCCGCCTCACCCCAGGTCACAGCGTCGCCAGCCGGCTAACTCCATGAGCACAGGGCATGAGAATGCCGCGCCGTGCAACGGGATAGATGTCTCAATACCCCAAAAGTGTCGGCTGGGGCGATGGCAGGCCGGAAGCGATCCGCCGCCCGGCACCGCCGATGAAGAGAAGGCGCAACCGCGACGCCCACTGGATCGAGAGGAGAGGTAACGCCCGCGGGTTCACCCTATGTTGTTCCCCCGCCAGGACCGGTGCGGAGTAAGTCGCGTTTTCCCTCGTTTTGGCCTTCCGTCTCCGGTTGGTCATCGACATGTGTTGTGGGACTTGTATGTTTGCCCGTTGGTGTGATGTCGAAGTTGGTTCGGGTCGGTGGCGGCGTGCTCACGCGGTTTTCGACCCTGGTGGGAGCCGCTGGGGTCGCGTTGCTCTTCAGTTGGTCGGGGTCTCGAGTGTTGGTCTTGGCGGCTTCGGGTGCGCCGTATCTGATGGGTGCCGCGCTCGTTTGGTCTGTGGCGTTTGTAGCGATGCGGTACTCGGTCAGTGCGGGCGCGGCGGTCGTTGTCGTAGCCGCTGCGGTATGGACTCGAGCTCCGCTGTACGTCCATCGCTCGGGTGGCGTGGAAGGACCTGCGGTGACGGTTATGCAGGCCAATCTTCTGTTCGACGGAGCTGATCCCCGGGCACTGGTCGATCAGGTGCGCGGACGGAAGGTCGATGTGCTCACCGTCAATGAGCTCACGCCCTCGGCGGTCGAGGATCTCGGCGCGGCCGGAATCGACGAGTTGTTGCCGTACCGGTATCTCTCCCCTGGAAGGACCGCGAGCGGTACCCGGATCTGGAGCAGTTACCCACTGTCGGACACCGTCGAGTACGACGGGTTCGTGCTGAACCAGCTCTCGGCGACGGTCGGTATCTCCGAGGTCGGCCCGGTCACGGTGTACGCCTTCCATCCGGTACCACCGATGTTCGGTGCGGATGTCTGGACCGACGAGTTGTCCCGTTTACGTGAAATTCTCGAGCGGTCGCCGTCGAATCGGCCGGTGATCGTCGGTGGCGACTTCACCGCGACCTACGATCATCGGCAGTTCCGCGCGCTGTTATCCGGCCGTTTCGACGATGCCGCCGAACAGGCCGCCGCCGGGCATCTGGTCACCTATCCCACTGACAAACGGTGGCCGCCATTGGTCGGAATCGACCATATCCTCGTCGCCGAGGGGCGAACGATCACGGTGAAGACAGTGGACCTACCGGGCGCGGACCACCGCGCCCTGGTGGCACAGATCCGTCTGAACCGCGGAAGGCAGTAGAAGCCCTTCGGTGCTGGCCGAGCAAACCGCCGCAACGTTTCCCAACGCCGAGGCGATAGCGCTCGACGAAGCCGGTCACATGGCCCGCACCGACCAACCCCAGCAATGGCTGGCCCGCCATCGAGAAATTCCTGCGCTGACTCCGGCGCAGAAAGTCCGTCTGCCGAAATTTTTTTTGCCGCCCGCAGCCGCTCCAACCCGATGCCCTCGCCCCGGATCAAGGCACCAACGCCTTTGTCGGGGATCTGCGAGTCGGTGATGATCGCCAGCAAGTCCTCGCCAGCACCGGCCGAGACCGTGATCTCCTCGGTGTTGTCGGTGCCGCTCACTGCGCACCGCCGCCGCGCCGGATCGCTGCGGCGAGATCGTCGTCGACTGCTGAGGCGGTGGCCGCGAATGAGTGCATGCTTTGGTTATATTCGCTCACCAGCCGCCCGCCGAATGCCCATTCGGCAGCATGGGTGTCGAGTATGCGCCCGAAATCTGCGGCGAAGTCGGCGCCCACTTCACCTAATTCGGCAGTGTTCGCGATGACGGCCGATTCGGCGCTGACACCGGCAGATGCGGAGCCGAGCTGATCAGCTACTCGATCCATGACTGTGGTGTACACGGCTACTGCGGCGGGATCCAGCCGCAATCGGCCGGATGGGCTGCTCACCGGTTCCTGCTGCTGCACGTCCTTATACACGTCGATTTCCTCACTGTTTCGGATAAGGCGGTCGGTCGTCGCCGGGGTAGGTCCAGTCCTCGTATTCGGTGCCACTGAGGTCGTCCCAGAATCGGCGGTTGACTTCGGTTTTCGGTTCAGGGGCGGTGCCAGCCGGTCAGGCGTCCGGGTGGCGTTGTATGCATCGAACTCACGAACACCTGCGAAACCTGACCTCCAGCACACCGCCCAACCTCATCGGCAGCCAAGCCGTGCACCAACCGAGTCCATCCGCAGCCCGAACCCCAACCAACAAGAAGAGATCACCGCTGGTCCAGGCACCTTCGTTGTCTTTCGCGCGATTATTACGGAACCCCCACTCAGTTGACGGCCGCGCCGAACCACTTGCGCACCCGGACAAGCAGATCCTGCTGATCTTCACCGACCCACGCCACGTGACCGTCCGGCCGCAGTAGCGCCGCGGGCACGTCCAGCTCCGGACTCATGTCCACGACGTGGTCGACCCGATCCGTCCAACCCGCCACCGACAGCTGGCCGGTCTGGTCGAGCAACAATCCACGGCCGCCGTGCATCAGTTCATAGAGGCGCGCCCGCTTCAATTTCACGTCCCGCAACCGCCGACCGAGTAGTTCGTGCCCCTCGCCGAAGTCGTAGCGGACCCCGATCGCGGTGATCTTCTCGGTCAGGTACCGGTTCACGTCCTCGAAGTCCATCAGTTCCGACAGCAGCCGACGCACTGCCTGAGGACCCGGCTCGGTGGACATCAGTTCGGACTGCACGCGGGTGTTGTTCAGCACTTCGGCTGCCGCCGGGTGCCGCTCGGTGTGGTAGCTATCCAGCAGCCCGTCCGGTGCCCAGCCGTTGACCTCGGCGGCCAGTTTCCAGCCCAGATTGAACGCGTCCTGGACGCCGAGGTTGAGGCCCTGCCCACCCATCGGTGGGTGGACGTGCGCAGCATCACCGGCCAACAGCACCCGGCCGACCCGGTAACGCTCGGCCAGCCGGGTGGCGTCGCCGAAGCGGGACAGCCAGCGCGGTGAGTGCGCGCCGAAATCGGTGCCGGCGAACACCCGCAGCCGTTGCTTGAACTCGTCGAGGGTCGGCGGGACCGACCGGTCCCCGGCAACCCTCTCGGCGGGCACGACGACGCGGTACACCCCGCCGCCGGAGGGCCCGGCGCCGAACCCCTTGTGGATCTTGCGGACCTCAGTCACCACGGCGTCCAGCGTCTCCGGCGGCGCGGTCACCTCCATCTCCCCCAGCAACCACTCCACCCGCGCTGGCTCCCCGGGAAAGTCGATCCGGAGCAGGTTGCGCACCGCGCTGCGGCCGCCGTCGCAGCCGACGAGGTAGCGCGAGCGAAGCTGCGTGCTGTCGGCCAGCTCGACGGTCACCCCATGGTCATCCTGACTCAGCCCGACCAGTTCGCGGCCCCGCCGGATCTCGACGCCGAGTTCGGTGGCGTGCTCGGTCAGCAAGCGCTCGGTGACGGGCTGCGGGATGCTGAGGACGTACGGATGGGCGGTGTTCAGCCGGTCGGGCTGTCGCTTGGTGATGCCGGCGAAG
This sequence comes from Nocardia sp. NPDC049220, assembly GCF_040647855.1. NCBI lineage: Bacteria > Bacillati > Actinomycetota > Actinomycetes > Mycobacteriales > Nocardiaceae > Nocardia > Nocardia sp. NPDC049220. Next base: position 62,561 of record NZ_JBEZDA010000013.1, on the reverse strand, counting down.
AAGCCGCCGACCGGGTACTGCTTACCCAGTGCGAGGAACCGCTCCAGCAGACCACGCTGGTCCATCACCTCGATGCTGCGCACATGTAGGCCGAGCGACCGGACATGTCGGGTCGGCTCGGCCTCCTTCTCCAGCACAAGCGCGTGCACGCCGTGCAACCGCAACTCGCTGGCCAGCATCAGGCCGGTCGGTCCACCGCCGGCAACAATCACGTCGATCATGAAGACCCCTCATCCACCAAGGTTGCATTTCGGCCAACTGCTCCGCGCAGGCCCGCGGCGAGCATGCCCGCACCGCGCGCCGAGTGCTCACAACCGCACGGCGACTCGCACCGTCGATTCGACGTCCCGCAGGACCGTACGCCGCCACAGCACGGGTACTCGCTGAGCTTTTGTTGCCGCAGGTTCTGGCTTCGGTTGGAGATTCTCCAGCACGACGGGGGTCTTGCCGCAAGACCCCTGGTGCGTTATATGTTGAAAGTGGCAAGGAGTGTGTAATCCTCTTGCCCTTTGTCGTGCGCCGGGTTTCGTCGCGCGGCGCGTCTCGCCGTCGACAGACTCTGCACGGATCAGCGACGTGCGGCATGAGTGTCACCGCCAGCCGAAACACCTCGGGATCATCCCTATTGATGTCGCCGGCTGGTCAAACGCTTCAGCCCACAGTCCTTTCCCCTCCGGATCGCGAGCAGCATCAGCAGATCCGCGCTCGGTCTGCTGTTGGACGCCCGCGCACAGGGCCTCAGAATCCTGAAGCCGGTTCGCGTCGCAAAGTAGTTTCGCGTCAGGGTCATCGTCAATGGTTATCGCCACCGCGCCTGGTCGATAGGAATACTCGCGACATCCACGAGTCGATCCCGAACCGAAGTCGAGGCCGCGATCAGAGAGTTCAGATGATGCGGGTGTCGTAGTTGTCGCGGTTGGTGAGAAACTCGTCCATGTGCGCCTCCGCCCAGTGCTTGATACCGCGCATCAGCTGGTGGAGCGAAAGACCGAGGTCGGTCATCGTGTAGGTGACCGTCGTCGACACGGTCGACCGAACATGGTGCCGGCAACCGACCGCTGCATCACGGTGAAAGCGCTGGTGACACAGGTCGACGGTTCGAGGTTGGGCGAACTGCTGGTCTGCGCCGCGTCCGGCCGGTTGCCGACCCGAGGGCACGCCGTCGTGCCGTTGGACCAGGTTGCCGAGGCCCACCGGGCCGTGGCCAAAGGCGGGGTGCGCGGTCGCTACGGCTCCAGCCCCTGACCAACCGTGCTGGATGACCGGACAGCACACGAATCGCGCCCGTCGCTGCTAGCGCCACACGACATCGGCGCGCTACCAATCACCTACGGTGGGCATGAACACCGTAGGTTCCGAAGACGCGGGCCCGCTGGATCTGTGGGGAAAGCCCGTTTTACGGCTGGAACATCGCTTTCAGGTCCGGCAGGTTGCCGATCCGCTGGGTCGCGGGCCGTCCCGACGCATCGGCCTGGGGTGATCCCGTTTCGCGCAACAGCGCACGTACCTGCGCGGGCGTCTTACGTCCGGTCGCCGCACCGCTCATTCCCTGGTAACTCGCGACCGCGCCGACAACGATCGGCGATGCACTCGACGTGCCACTGAATGCGTCGGTGTACCAGAGGTCTTCCTCGGTGCCGCCCTGCAAATCGCCATAGCCGGTGGTGGTCACCTCCAGTCCCCAGCCCTGCACGTCGACCCGCTGTCCGTAGTTCGAAAAAATCAGTCGAGAACGAGCGGGTCCGTGATCGCGGCCGTGCCACCCGGGCGGTGGTGCGCCCGCACCGACCACGATCGCCCCGGAGTCGGCCGTGCCACCGCGGAACGGATTGCGCCACGTCGTAGGAAAATCCGCGGGACGCGTGTCATACAGCTCGGCATCGAGATCTTCGCCGCCGTTACCGCCCGCCTCCACCACGATGACCCCCTTGCTGATCGCATAGCGAATCGCTGCCCAATCATCGGGCCACCATTCGATCGCAATATAGCCACGTTGGTCCGACCTGCCCGCATAGCCGAATCGTGGTCCGGGCCGATGTAATTCGAGCAGGATGACATCGCCGGGGCCCAAGGCATCGGTGGCCGAGCGGATCGCGGTCGCAGACCCAGGTCCGAAGATCGACACCGCTCTGATATCCGCCTCGGGCACGATGCCGGTGATGCCATAGATGTTCACATCACCGCTGATCTGGCCCGCGACAGCGGTGCCGTGGTCACGCCAGCCCTGCTCCGGTGCCGGATCGCCTCCGATCACGCCACCCTGGTTGGCCCGCAAATCCTCGTGGGTGAAGCGCCACGCACCCTCCACATCCACCACGCGCACACCCGCACCGCGCCCGCCGGGTATGGTCCATGCCCACCTAGCGCCGATCCCCTGCGGTGCTGCTGCCAGATACCCCTGGCGTTCCTCGAAATTCGGTGTCGCCAATCGCTCGGCGCCCGTAGAACCCGCTACGCGCAGGAAACTTCCGGGCGCGACCGGGGGCTCGGCGGGCGGCTTCACATAGGCCGCAGCAACAGCTTCGTCCGCACGCAATTGCGTGGCGACGCCGTCGAGATCGTCCGGGACGCCCCGGACAACGAAGTAGTTCAAATAGTCGGCGCCGTTGCCCTCCTCCGATGTTCCGGCAAGCCTGCTCTGCATTCGGTCGGCCGATCCGAAGATCCGGACCAGTTCAGCGCCTGCCGGAAGTCGGTCACTCACTCGCCTCTGCATGTCATAGTGCTCGGTGTGGGCGATCGGGGTGATCGCCGAGCCGGTGCCGTGGGTGACCACGACGAGTTCGGCGGGCGATCGGAGCCCATGATGCTGGGATGGCATGGTGCCAAGTCAACCCGGTGTGCGCGCTCGCCGCCACCACAATCGTTGTCGCGGTGTAAGTTCCGCTAAACGTTCGGCGCCATCCCGGGAATCGCGGCCTCCCCGTGCCGCACAACCACGCTGAGTTCCATCGACCCGATCGCGAACAGGCACAGCCCGATCACCCAGCCGAACGCTTCCAGTGAGTCGAATGGCAGCACACCGACGACGATGCCGAGCACCAGCGTGACCAGGCCGATTACCTCCTGCTGCCCTCCGCCGGGCAAGCCGCCGACCCAGACCGCCACAGTGGCATGACAGATTCCGCGAATCGCCCACGCCAACCCGATCCACAGTGCCAGCAGAAGTACCGAATTGCCGCCCGCGAAGCACAGCGCGGCCAGTAGGACTGAGAGTAGGCCGCTGATAGACAGCAACATGCGTAGGGCCGCCGCGAAGCGGGCGCCCAGCGCCACAACCAGTTGGAGCACTCCGTTGAGCAGCAGATAAGCGCCCGACAGCGATTCCGCCGTCAGCAGCGACTTGTGTGGCCACACCGCGAACGCCACACCCACGATCATCGAGCAGGTACCGGCCACCGATACCGTCTGCCGGACACTGCCGGCCAGTGGTCCCGTACGCCCTGCGACCTCAGTTTTGGGCATAGCTACATGATATGACCGAAGCTGCAATTAGCGGTCAATTTGCCTGTAGTCCGCTCAATTCCTCGGCAGAGAGCCAACATTCGATCCGACACCGTCATGGCGACCCACAACGGGCCGGTCAGCGTATTGCCGGTTGGTCAGCGAAGGACAGGTTTACACCGTGAAGGGCGGTGCTGCCAGTACGCCGACATGATCCGATGACGAGGCTGAAACCATGCTGCCGCCACGCCACAAGCCTGCCGGCAACTCGAAGCCGCGCCAATTGAGTTGACACCGTGACAGTCCGATAGATGGCGGCCACGCCCGAGCCTCATCGGACTGATGAGGCCGCCGATCATCGTTCAACTACGTCGGTCTGGGCAATCGAGTCGGTAGCAGGTGAATTTCGGCGAGCATCGGCCAGCAATTCATCGAGTTGGGATTCGGCGCGCTCGGCGCGGGCCAGCGTTTGGGCGCGGGCCTCATCGAGTGCCTCGATACGGTGCGCGGCCTCCGCATGAGCTTTGTCGAGCGCCACTGCGGCCTCGCCGCGAGCTGCTGCAAGTTCAGCGACACTAGTGCGGCGTGCTTCGGTGAGTTCAGCACGGGCGGCATCGAGTTCCGCGCGGACCCTGCGCCATTCGATGCGCGCCTCATTCGCGGCTTCGCCCCGCTCTGCTGCGGATTGCTCGGCCCGTTCGGCCGCGCGTTCGGCGTCGGCGGCCCGTTGGACGGCGAGGTCTCGCTCGGACTGGGCAGCCGAGACCTGCGTGGCCGCTTCGCGCCGCGCGTGCGCGATCTCGGCGTCTGCGCGCCGTTCGGCGCGCTGGATCTGATCAGCCGCCTCCTGCTGAATACGCTCGATCTCTTCGGCGGATTCGCGACGCACAGTGCGGATCTCCGCTTCCGCCGCGCTGCGCGCCGCGAACACGTCGTCGGCCGCTTGCTTGGACGCGCGTTCGACTTCACGCAGTGCGTCATCGCGCACCGAATTCGCCTCGGCGATCCGGCCTTCAGCCTCTTCGGCTGCGTCCGCCGCGTCATCGGCCGCGGACTCGGCCAGCGTCCTGGCTTCCTCTGCCTGTCTACGTGCCTGACCGGCTGCCACAGAAGCAACCTCGGCCTCGGCGATCCGCCGCGCGGCGTCCGCCTGCACCGCCTGGACCTGGGCTTCGGCAATGGACGGGTCGGCTAGCGTGGACAATTCGGCGACGGCGGCGGCGATCGTGTTGTTCAACTGGTCAGCGAGTCCACGGAACTGAGTGAGCAGTTCATCTGCCCGCAACCGGGCGGCAGTGACCGGACCTTGTTGCGTCACAGTGACAGAAACTTCTGGTGTCTCCGACTCCTGCTGCTGCCGTTGACGTTCCCGCCATGCGCGCCATCGGGTGTGATCCGGGTGATCGCAGTATTCCGATGGCCGACCGGGGCCACCTCCACGCGGGATGGGACGGGAACAGCCCGGATAGTTGCACACATTCGACACCGTGAAATCGTAGCGTTTCTTTCGTTTCTTTTGACGTATTTACACGAAACGAAATGTCAGCCGTCGTCGAGAACCAGGAACGACACGGCGGCGTTCTGACCTCCGATAAGTGAACCTTATCGGCGGTCAGAACGGATGGATCATTTCGAGCAGCAGCACTTTGGATTCGTTTAGTTTCGTTGTGCGCGACGTAACTAAACCTCAACGAAACCGCTCGAAAACTGGGTACCTGGTTCGCGTTGTCGTCGCCGCCGATGGCTTTGCCTCGTCGGCGGGCGGATTCGTGGCCTTCGAGGGTGCGGTCGCGGACGTATGCCCAACCGGCGCAGCAGGGGCACCGAGGACACCCAGTCCTCCCGAATCGAGATGGCCGTGCGGAACAGGTCGTCCAGTGGCGTTGGATCAGTCCCCGGTTCAGCTCGATCTCGCCGTAAAGCAGTACGCGCGATGACGAACATCACGTCGGGGTGGTGTCACACCCGTAGGGCCAGGGGTGTCTGATGCCCGACCCGTTCCACCATCGGGAAGCCGACAGCGATGCCCGCGAACAGCATCGTCCGACAGCCCCATCGGCGACGAACGGCCCGGCCGGATTGAGGACGAGCCCGAGTCGCCCGCACCTGAAGGAGAAACTCATGGACCTCACCCTCTGGATCGTTGCGGGGCTGCTTGCCGCCCTCGCCCTGTCCGGTGGCGCCAGCAAAGCGTTCATGCCCAAGGCCAAACTGGACCAATTGAGCGCGAAGACAGGCGGAGGATGGACCATGCACGCAAGCGCCGGTCTCGTAAAAACCCTCGGTGTCCTCGAGATCCTCGCCGCGGCCGGGTTTACCCTGCCCGCCGCCCTCGACATCGCACCGGTGATGGTGGCGGTGACAGCCGTCTGCTGGATCCTGTTGATGATCGGCGCGATGATCACCCACGGCCGCTACGGCCAGTACAAATACGTCGCGCTGAATTTCGTATACCTCGCTCTGGCCGCCTTTGTGGCCTGGGGCCGTTTCGACCCCGAGTCCTTCACCGGCTGATTCACCTAGTCGCCAGCGGGTCTCGACACGCGGACCGGACGCCAATGGACCTACCGGTGACTCGCCCTGCTGGGCGGCTTCGAGGTCCCGGACGACGACCTCCACACCGACTTACGGCGGGCGACGCGAGGTCGCACGAGCCGAGTGGACCAACCGAAAGAAGGGCCGAGTGATCGGCGGCATGGTCCCAGGACAGTGCCCGCTTCCCGTCTCCGTTTCGGCGTGCGTCGCAGGCAACTGCGGGGTGCGAAGCTCGAAGGAAAAGCCCAAGGGTTCCCGTTCCATTCGGGGACCACAGGCAAGGGGAAAGTCCGGACGGGTGAACGCAAGTGAACCTTCGATGACACCTCGTAATGCGAGTCTCCGCAGATGGGAAGAGGTAGCAGAGTGCAGGGCCTGTCACTGAGAAGCGGCGCTGACGGTCGGATGGCTGTAGCCGACCGCGTGGGCACCATGGCCTCGGGGAAGAGAAGGCACCCACCCCGGTCGTATCTCGCTCGTGTGGAACGTGGAAACCCATCGGAGTCCGGCACTTTCGTTTCAAGTACTGGTAGGCCGACCGTAAGGAAAGCGGAATGCTCCGGCGGGAACAGGATGGCCCGACAAGCCAACGGTGGTGAGCCGAAAGGCAGCGGGAAGCCAGGGCAGGCGACCATCCCTCCGAGGGTCGCGGTGGATAACCGGCCGCATACGGAACCTGAATGGTCCGGCACGAAAGTGCGCTGACGTGGGCCAGGTGGGCTTTTGACGAATCAGACACCAAGGCAGCAGAACTGAAGGACAAGTGGACACCACATCACAACTGGTAATGACCGCGAGGAGTATTTCCTCGCTGGTGCAGGAGCTCGTCGGCAACCTGGCGGAGCTTCGTGACGCCGGGATGTCGCGTGGCCAGCTGCCGTTCCCCGAGCCGGGCGGGCTCCTCTCCTGGGGCGATTCCTCAAAGGGTGACGTCTTCTAATTGGAGATATCGAAGGCAGACAGCGCGTCGTGGTCGGTTCTGTCGGTTCTGGTCAGTGGTCGCAACGACGACGGGTACGCGTACGCGGGAGGCCTGACCTCCTATCTCGCGGGGTTGGTACGCGGGACGGTTCCTCCGGACGGTCCGCCGCCTGAGTTCCCGAGCGACGCCGGTCATCGAAGCCGACTGATGGACAACCCAGGCTCGCCATGCCTGGCGGCCCCGCTCCGGCAACGAATCTCCACCGTCCCGTAACCCCAGTGCTGAAGACGAGTACGGGCTGAAGCAACCCTACTGTGGGACACGCCGATGTTCGCAGTCCCGTTCAACCACACCGGAATCCGCAGCCCAGCACTGTACACGACTTCGAACAATCACAACCAGGACGATCGTTGGGTTCGCGTCCGATAGACGGTCGTTTCCGCACGCCGCATGAGGGAACCGCGTCACCAGCCAGGAGGGATGGTCAGTCGGATCGGATGTTCGCCCGCTCCCATGCCGCTGTAATCGCGGCGGGAATGCGCCCTCTGTCGGGTACCAGCGCGGCCCGCGGGCTTCGTTGATGGCTATACGCCAGTCGTCGGGATCGTCCGCGGGTTCGGTGATCCAGAAGAGATACTCGCCGTTGTCGGTGACCCCGCAGACCAACAGGCTGTCTGGGGCGTGCGGCACCGGAAATCGACCAGTATCACGATCCTCGCGCAGTTGCTGGCGCAGAGTTGCTGGCATCGGGCCGAGGAGATTGCCGCACTCGGTTGGACCGTGCGGGTAATACGTCACTGTGACGCATGAGATCTCGCGGAGCCGCCGCCTCCCTGGCCCAGCCGGACCGCAGCGCACAATCTCCATCGAGAATCGGTTGGCCAGGGAGAGCAGGGCTGCCCCGCCCTGCTGTCATACGGCGAGTCCTCTCTCCGAATATGCTGGCGCAGACAGCCAGTCACCGATTCGACCGCGGGAGCCGTGCCATGGACGATCCATCCGCTGTTGTCGCGGTCCCCGACTCAGTGCGTGCGGAGTTGCGCCGCGGTGTGCGTAGCGTGCTGGTGGATGCCGCCGCATTGCGTCTGGTGCGTGATCGGTTCGACGACGATCAGGCGGGATCGCTGCGCCAGTATCTCGAAGCCTCGCAATCGCCGAACACTGTGCGCGCCTACCGCAGCGACTGGATCGCATGGTCGGCCTGGTGCACCGCAGAGGGCAGGCAGGCGCTACCCGCCGATGCCCTCGACGTCGCGGTCTATCTGGCCGCCGCCGCCGACGCGCACCGCGACACCGGCGGCTGGGCGTTCAGTCCGGCGACGTTGGAACGCAAATCGGCTGCGATCGCCGCAGTGCACGCCGCGAACGGGCTGCCATCACCGACCCGCTCGGATGTCGTGCGTCTTACCCTGCGCGGCATCCGTCGCACCCGCCGGACCAAACCCAGTCGAAAACGTCCCGTTCTCCTGCACACCCTCGACCAACTGCTCGCCGGACTTCCAGAATCGGGCTGGCCCACCGAACCCGCCCGCCGCCGGGATGCGCTGGCACTGCTCATCGGTTTCGCCGGCGCACTGCGCCGCAGCGAACTCGCCGGTCTGCGCATCAGTGATGTCGAGGTGAGCCTCGACCACCGCACCGGTGAGCCGATCCTGCTGGTCCGGCTGCCAACTACGAAAACCGACCCCACCGGTGCCGCGGAACAACGCGTCGCTCTCCCCCGCGGGCGCCGACCCGCCACCTGCCCCGTCTGCGCGTTCGCCGACTGGCTGCGTCTGCGCGAAACACACACACGCGCAGGCGACGTCGGCGTTCGCGCGTGGCTGACCGACCTGCCCACCGCCGACCTCGATATCCATCGTTGCCACGGGTTCACCGGACCCACTGGTGCCGACGAGAATCTTCCGCTCTTCCCCACCATCACCCGGCACGGCACCATCGCCAATCGCCCGATGTCCGGCCGCGCCGTCGCCGAACTGGTCAAACGCTACGCAGCTCGGGCCGGACTGGACCCGGACCTCTTCTCCGGCCATTCGCTGCGTGCAGGCTTCGCCACCCAGGCCGCCCTCGGTGGGGCTAGTGACCGCGAGATCATGCGGCAGGGTCGATGGTCGAACCCGCGCACCGTGCACGGCTACATCCGCACCGCGAACCCCCTCGAGGACAACGCCGTCACCAAGCTGGGGCTTTGACACCCGACGATCACATGACCACACCATCGACATTCGCGATCAACGGACACCACTTGTCACGACGGGAGTCACAGCGAGTGATCGTAACGGACGCTTCGGCATTCGGGCGAGATCGTCGTCGTGCCCGTCCAGTGATCATGCGAGGGGATCGCGGTCCGAGTGGTGATGACCTGTGCGCCTACCGAATCGGGTATCCGACGGCATCACGAGCTCGGTGAACGCTCGTCACCGACAGACCGGTTGTCGACTGCGGTGCACAGGCACGACCAGGACTAGCGCGACGTCCATGGCGCCTGCGACCCGACCCGCAACGACGGCACCGCGCGCGAAGGCAGATCGGCGACCACGAGCGGGCTGAGTGCCGCGCCGAGCACGGGGAAGGACCCCGCAGCGGCATCACCGCATACCCGCTATCCGCGAAACTCGGTCGAGAGCCGGATCGGTCGGGTCACTCGCCGGAGGCAACACGGCGAACACGACCAGTCATGGTTCGTGCTCGGCGGCGAGATCAGTCGGCTACACGGCGCGGCGCCCGGTCCGGCAGGATCCCGGCCCGGATGAGTTCCTCGTAGATCCGCTGCTGCTCATCGTCGAGGTTCGAATACAGCATGTCGTATGCCAGCTCTTCCTCGGCCAGCACCGCGACTGGATCCCAGTCGTCGCCGAGCGCCGCGACGACGGCGGTGCGGCGTCGTGCCTCGTCCAACGTGAGATCGTAAGCAAAATTGTGGTCGGCCATGTCGGCATCTCCAACCAGGTTCTTTCCAAAAAACGAAGTGCCGACGATGCCCAAACACGCTTTCTCTGGCAATGACCTACATCACGTTCTATGGTTCGACTTCGTCACATTCTGTGCCGCTACCCGTACTGGACCGGGCTCGGATCGACGACAATAATGAGACCAATCGGTACTATCCAGGTCATTGTCGAAGCCGACTCTGTTCTCGCGAAAGGTCGGGCGATGGCGGCGCTGCGAGCGTGACCGAGTTGCCGCACTACGCACCGATGCTCGCGCAGGCGGGAACCCTCCCCGGCGACGACGAGCACTGGGCCTACGAAGTGAAATTCGATGGGATCCGCGCGATCGGCTACGTTGACCATGACTTACGCCTGGTGTCGCGGAACAACAAGGACATCACCGTCGCTTGGCCTGAGCTCGCACCCATCGCTCCAGCGGTCCCTCCATTTGTCGTCGACGGTGAAATCGTCGCCCTCGCTGCCGACGGACGAACCTCCTTCGAGGCACTGCAGCCCCGAATGCACCAGCGCAACCCCGCAGCGGTCCGGGCCCTGGCCAGAGCGGTCCCAGCAACCTACATGATCTTCGATCTCCTGCACATCGGCGCTCGATCGCTGATCGATCTGCCCTACCACCAGCGACGACAGCTGCTCGAACAGATCGGTTTGCGTGGCCCACAGTGGCAAGTCCCACCCCGGCTCTCCGATGCCGGAGCCACCGCGCTCGCAGAATCCGAACGCCGCCATCTCGAAGGCATCGTCGCGAAACGCCTCGACAGCCCCTACCTCCGCGGACGACGCAGTCCACTATGGACGAAGATCAAGAACGTGCACGACCAAGAGGTCGTCATCGTCGGCTGGCGCCCGGGAACCGGGCGCCGGTCCGACCACATCGGCTCGCTACTCATGGCGGTCCACGACAGTACCGGGAAACTGGTCTACATCGGCAATGTCGGCACCGGCTTCACGCAGACAACCCTCGACAACCTGCACGCGAGACTCGCACCGCTGCAACGGAAGACGGCCACCGTCGACGCTGACGTCAAGGATGCGATCTGGGTCGAGCCCGATCTTGTCGGAGAAGTGTCCTTCACCGAATGGACTGGCGACGGCCGACTCCGACACCCCTCTTGGCGCGGACTACGAGTCGACAAATCCCCCGATCGCGTAACCCGCGAACCGCAGCCGAACGATCAGCTCTGAGCTGCTGCCGCGAACCGCAGGTCGCGACGTCCGGGGCAGACTGGGGGATCGATCCCGACCGGGATCAGAGCCCTCGCCCCGCGACATCTCCGACCCGTGGCACCAGGCCCACGCGCTCGCCTCCGTCACCGAAGCGATCGCGCGGGCTGACACCGCCGAACTGAACAGCGCACAGCAGACTCAGGCGTGCGCCTTCTCCTGCGAGGCCGCCTTATACAGCTCCTTGGCGATGCCATCGCGCAACATTTGCGGGGTGCCGCCGCCCAGGCCGCCGTACCGCGCCCACCGGAGGTAGCGCTCGGCCGGCTGGTCGCGGGTGAAGCCGTGACCACCGAAGATCTGCAGAACCCGGTCGGTGACCCGCAGCGACATCTCGTTGGAGAACACCTTCGCGATGGCGGAGTCGTAGCGCGACGGGAACTGTCGGCCGTCGTTCCAGGCCGCCTTGTGCACCAACGCGCGAGCCGCCTCGATGTCCAGGGCACAGTCGGAGATCATCCAGCGCAGTCCCTGAAAGCCGGAGATCGGTCGGCCGAACTGCACCCGCTCGGTCGACCGGGCGATCGCATGATCGAGCGCGCCCTGCGAGATGCCGATGCTGATCGACGCGTTGAGGCAGCGTTGCCCGTTGAACGCCGACATCAGTTTGGCGAACTCGCCAGGGCCGAGCAGAACATTCTTCGCTGGTACACGGACCTCGTCGAGGGTGAGCGTGAAGAGTCTCTCGCCGCCGAGAGTCTGCACGCCATCGCTGACACCGACACCAGTCCGCTCGCGCTCGACGACGATCATGCCGACGTTCCCGAGGCCGTTGGCCTCGGCTCCCGGCTCCGCGTAACGCAGGCAGACGAGCAGCACGTCGACCACATCGAGGCGGCTGATGAGGGCCTTGGTGCCGGTGATGACGAACTCGTCCCCGTCGCGGCGGGCCGTCGTGGCAACGCTGGAGATGTCGCTGCCGGTGTCGGGCTCGGTGATGCAGATCGAGCAGATCGTCTGTCCCTTCGCGATGCGCGGGAGCAGCTCGGCCTTGAGTTCGTCGCTACCATATGCCGCGATGGCGCGCGGCTGCACGCCGAGCTCGCCGAGGGTGGCCATGGCGGTGACATAGCAGGTCTTGGCGACCTCCTCGAGGATGACCGCCGAGTCGAGCCAGCTGCCGCCCTGGCCGCCGTACTCCACCGGGACGGCGGCGCCGAGCACACCGGCCTCGGCCAGCAGCTTGATGTTGGGCTCCGGAAAAACACCAGTTGTCTCCCACTCGAGCGCGCGCGGCGCGAACTCGGCCTGAGCGATCTCGCGCACCCGCAGAGCAAGTTCCTGCTGCTGCGGAGTCAGCCCGTAGCGGTTGTCAGACATCTATGACTCCTTCGACGACAGCTGTGCTGCCTGATAATTGCGGTGCAGGCCGAGCATCCGCGGCGTGATGACCGACTCCGCGGTCTGCTGTCGCGCGTTGCCGGCCGGCAGCGAGACGTAGGGACGCCCCGACGCCATCGCGGTGAGCAGGGCCTGGGCGTTGGCCTCGGCCTGGATGGAACGGAAGACAGCCTCCTCGAGGGTGGCGCCGACGATGACGGCACCGTGCCAGCGCATGAGGATGAGCGGGCTGTCGCCGAGCTGTTCGATGAGGCGTACGGCGTCATGGCGCTCGACGACCAGGTGGGTTTCCTCGAAGACCGGGACCACGTCGGGCCAGAAGGCGGCGTGCAGCAGCAGCGCCTCGCCCGGAACCTCCGCCAGGGTGCTGAGCTGCGTCAGCGCGGGCGAGTGGCTGTGCACAAGGGCACCCACCTCCGGGTGCATCCGGTGCACCTCGGAGTGCATGTAGATCTCGAGCGGCAGGCCCGGCACCCACTCGTCGTCGAACGCGAGGTCGTAGACGTCGTCACCGGTGCACTTCTGCTTCTGGAAGCCCGCGCCGGGACTGAGCAGGTAGCGGTCGCCGGAGTGCTCCGGGTAGTAGCTCAGGTGCCCGAACATCCCGATCAGGTCATATGCGGCAGCGACCCGGGTCGCTTCGGCCAGCAGGTCATTGTCGGTGCTCATCGGACTGCTCCTCTCGTGAGTTCCGTGACGGCGTCGGCCAGCTGCCAGGGAGTGTGGTGTACGACGACCCCGGCCTCGCGCAGACGGCTAACCTTGCTGTCGTAGCTGCCGGCGTCGCCGAGCATGACGGCGCCCGCATGTCCGAGCGGTTCGTCGGGTCGGGCCGACTCGCCGACGATCAGCGCGTGCACGGGGACGTCGACCAGCCCGTCCAACATCGCCTGCGCCAGGCCCTCCTCGCCGGTGCCGCCGATCTCGCCGACGACGACGAGCACGTCGGTGTGCGGGTCGCGGGCGACCAACTGGGCCGCCTCGGACATCGACGTGAACGGCACGACGTCCCCGCCGATGCCGATCCAGCTGGAGATCCCGACACCGCGCTCGGAAAGCGAGCGCGAGACCTCATAGGACAGCGTGCCGCTGCGCGAGACCAACCCGACCCGCCCGGCCGCGACCGCCTGCGTGGGCATGAAACCGAGTTTCGCCACGCCGGGCACCACGACGCCTGGGGAGTTCGGCCCGATCAGGCGGGCCGCACCGCTTCGCTCGCGGATCGCCAATACGTCGAGCACCGGCACACCCTCGGCGAGCAACACCACCAGCCTCATCCCGGCATCGAGCGCGTCGAGCGTCGCGGCCTTCGCGTGCTGTGCCGGCACGAACAGCAGCGCGACGTCGGCGGCGGTCTCGGCCGCCGCCTCGGCGATTGTGGCGTAGAGCGGGATGCCGGCGATCGCCTGTCCGTTCTTCGAGGACGACACACCGGCCACCACCTTGGTGCCCTGCCGCTGGATCTCCTCGATCTGGACCATCGCGGCACGACCAGCGAGGCCGTGCACGATCACGCCTCTGGCCTCGAGCATGGTGCGCAGGTCGTTCACGCGGTCACCCCTAGCAAATCGCAGATCTTGTCGATGGCGTGCTCGAGCTGCGGCTCGACGACGACGCCCGGTAGGCCGGCGAGAGCCGCACCGGTCCCCTCCGAGTAGGGACCTTGCAACCGAACGACCGTGGGCAGGTCGGCCGCGCCGAAGCGGCCGATCACGTGCTCCAGGTCCTCCCGCAGCGTGCGGAGGTCGGTGATGCCGGCATGGATGTTGACGATGACCACACCAATCTCGTTGCCGCGGCAGATCAGGTCGGCGGCGGCGTCGAACCGCTCCCGCCGCAGGTGTGGCGAGCCGGCCCGGATGTCGCTGAAGTTGTAGGCGTGGATGCCGCGGCGGGCGAGTTCGTCCATGACCAGCATTCCGGCGCCGGCACCGGTGTTGAGGATGGCGACCCGGCCCGCGGCGTCGACGACTTTGAAGTCGCCGCCGTAGCGCCGCCGCCAGGCGCGGCCGACGTGGACCAGGTCGAGGTCGGCGTTGAGCGAGTTCACCCACTCCTGCCGGAACTCCGCGGCGTCGTCCACGGTGACGTGGGCGTCGACGACCACGGCAGCACCTTCGCGCGTGATCGCCAGCGGGTTCACCTCGAGCAACAGCAAGTCGCGCGCCAGCGCCACTCGGCACAGGTCGGCACACAGTCGAGCGATCTGCTCGACGTCGGGGCCACTCCAGCCAAACGTGACCATGATCGAGTCCGCGGACGGAGGTGCCGATGGTGTAAACGACAACTCATAGCGGGCGTCACCGCTGAGCCGGTCCTCGACGCCCGAGCCGCCCGCGTCGCTCACCTGGAGCACGAGACCCGACCCCCACGGGTCGGTGATGATCGAGACGAACCACTCCTGCGCGATCGGCAGTCTGTTCTCCACGAGCACGGCGGCGGCCCGGTGACCGGCGATGTCGGCAGACAGCAGCGCCGCCACCTCGGCGACCACGGAGGCGGCGTCGTCCGCGAAGCGGATTCCACCCGAGGCGGCGCGGTTCTTCGCCGCGACCTGGGCCTTGCAGACACCTCCCGTCCGCCGGCCGAGCGCCGGGTCGTCGGCGGTGCGCACCAGCGTGCCATCCGGCACCGGGATACCCGCGACGCGCAACATGTCCTTGGCCTGGAACTCCAACAGCGAGACCATCAGGCCACCTGCCTTCCGAAATGTGTGACGTACGGCGCGATCCGCTCGTCGGCGTGCAGAAGCGTGGCGACCGCGGCCACAGCCGCCTCGGTGAGATCGCACCCGTCGGCCGCGGCTCGATACACGGCCGCCTCGATGTCTTCGAGCACCGCGAGCTGCTGCGCGATGAGTTCGCGGCCGCCGACGCGACCGTGCCCGGGCACGACGACATCGACGTCGAGTTGGTCGAGCGCGTGCAGGGCCGCACGGAGGCCAGGCAGGTCGCTGTCTCGGGCGACAGGCAGGACCCCGTTGAAGATCAGGTCCGAAGCGATCAGCACTCTGTGCTCGGGCACCAGCACGTAGAGGTCGGCCTCGGTGTGCGCCGCACCGCGGACGGGTCGCAGCTGAGCGGTCAGGCCACCGAGGTCGAGGTCGAGCGGGCCGTCGATCTCCTCGGTCGGCAGTACCCAGGCAACGTTCTCGATCTCCGGCTCGAGGTCGGGCCGGATGCCGCAAAGCAGGTCGAGGTACTCCGCGCCGCGCGTCTCCAGCCGCTGCTTCACGTGTGCGGCGGCGATGATCCGATCGGTGGGGATAACACCGTTGCCGAGCGTGTGGTCGCCATGGAAGTGCGTGTTCACCAAGGCACTGACCGGCAGGTCGGTCACGGTACGCACGTCGGCCATCATCACCTCGGCGTGGCGCGGGGTGAACAGCGAGTCCACCACGACCAGCCGCTCGGAGCCGATCAGGGCGACGGCGTTGGGCATACCGTGCTCACCCTCGTAGACCAGCACACCGGGCGCGATTTCTCGCCGGTGCACCGTCGTGTGCTCGAGGGTCATCAGGCGACCTCGATGTGCTGGTCGAACCACGCCTGCATGCGAGCCCAGGCGTCCTTGCTGGCCTCGGCGTTATAGTGATCGGGCCGGTCGTCGCAGTTGAAACCGTGGCCGGCGTCGGCGTAGCGGATCAGCTCGGTGGGCACCTGCGCCGTCGTGGCGCGCGCACGCAGCTGCTCCACACCCTCGACGGGGATCGAGTGGTCGAGGTCTCCGTACAGGCCCAGCCAGGGACTCTTCAGGTCCGGGGCCAGGTCGACGAGCGCCGGCAGGCCGAAGCGGCCGAAAGTGACGCCGCCGCCGTAGTAGGTGACCGAAGCGCCGAGCTCGCGGAGGGTCGAAGCGCGCAGGGAGATGGCGCCACCCATGCAGAACCCGACGATGCCGCACTGCGCCTCGCTGAAGCCGGCCTCCTCGAGGACGGTGAAGGCGGCGTCGACGTCGACCTGCATGTCGGTCGGGTTGAGCGTGCCCATCATCTCGAGCGCGGGCGGGAGATCCTCGTAGTCGAAGGTGGCGTTGCGCGAGCGGTGGTAGAGCGCCGGAGCCACGGCGAGCCAGCCGTCACCGGCCATCCGGTCGACCACGGAGACGATGTGGTCGGTCAGCCCGAAGGCCTCCTGGATGATGACGATGCCGCCGCGCGGCGTCCCGTCGGGGCGGGCGACGGCGCACTGCATCGGACCATCGACGGTGCGAACGTTGATGAATTCAGCCATGTTGCCTGTCCTTTCGCGTGGTGGTGAGCGGGAGCAGTGCGGCGGCCCGTAGAGACCAGCCAGCCAGAGCCGCGCGCCAGTCGTCACGCTCGGGGAGTTGGGGTAGCCCGACCGGGAACGGCCAGTCGGAGCCGGGGAGGACGTGTTCGGGAGCGAAGGTCGCCTCGACCAGCCGGGTGGCCGGCCCGTCGAAGACGAGCGCGTCGGCGAACAACCGAGCCATGCGCTCGACGACGACGTCATGTTTGCCGGGAACGCCGCGCAGCAGCCGGGGCAGGGTCAGCGCGAGGAACCCGCCGCCGTGAACCAGGCACAGGCGCGCTCCGCTGGCCCAGAAGCCGTCGCCGTCGAGCAGGAGCCGGACCACCACAGCGGTCGTTGCGGAGGGGAAGCCGAGAACGGAAGCGTTGGCGAGCCCCTTCGCGTCCGTCCGGTAGGGGTCGGAGTCGGGGTGGAGCTGCAACGCCAGGCCGGCTTCGGCCAAGGCACGCCACACCTGGTCGTACGACGAATCGGCGAGCGCGGACCCGTGGGTGGTGCCCATGGTGAGGCCGACCGCCTTCGGGTGACCCGCGAGGTGCTCGATCGCCGCGAGGGCCGCGTCTGGCGACCGCATCGGCAGCCAACCGAGCACACCCACTCCGTCCGGCGCCCACCCGAGAAGGTCGTCGTTGACCTGCTCGGCGTAGCCGGGTCGCTCCTCGGCGAGGGACTCCAAGTAGAGCCCCGGCGGAGGGGAGGCGACGGCCAGGTCGAGTCCGGCGATGTGCGCGGCGAAGCCGTCCGCGTCGCCGAGCCGGGCCGGCAGCGGCAGGGTGCGGCCGGCGTGGGAGATAGTCCCGTCCCCGAGTCGGACGGTCGGGATGCTGTCGAGCATCGCGATCGTCGGACCCGGAACGAAGTGGCAGTGGACGTCCAGCATCAGTTGACCGCCATCAGGTATTCGCTGGACGGAATGACCTTCTGCTGCGATCCGATCGAGACGAAGAACTTCTGCATCTCGTCGATGCTCGCGGTATCCACCGCACCGGTCGGGTCGAAGAGGGTCGGTTGCATGGCCTCGTAGACCTCCGGCTTCTTCACCGCCGTGTTGGCGATGAGCGCCGCGACGACGTTGTCGCGACCCACCACCGCGGAGCCGTCGGTCGGAAAGGCCGCGTTGTAGTCGGCAACGCCCTTCAGATAGGCCGTCATGAACCGCTTCGCCAGCGCGGTGTTCTTCGAGAGCCGCTCGCCGAAGAGCATGATCCCGTTCTGACCGTTGGGCAGCACCTGGCCGAACGGCACCAGCACCTTCGCGTTGCCTGTGGCGATCGCCTGCGCGATGAACGGCTCCTGAAGCGCGGCCGCGTCAACGGCGCCGCCCACGAAGGCGGAGTAGTTGTCGGCCGCGGACCCGGACACGAGGTCGACGTCCTTCGTGGAGATCCCGGCACCCTCGAGCGCCATGTCGAGTTCGGCGCCGGTGGAGGTGTTGAGGTCCGGCAGGGCGATCTTCTTGCCCTTCAGCTCGGCCACCGAGGTCGGCCCATCGCTGTGTACGACGAGGCCGGTCCAGCTGTGCGTAGGGTCGATGCGGCCCTTGTCGGCGGCGATCTTCAGCGAGACATTCGAGCCCAACGCGTTGAAGAGCCCGGGCGTGGGCGCCGTGCCGGCGGCGTCGAGCTGGCCGCTGGCGACGAGCCCGATGATCGTGGGTGCGGACTGTGAGGGGGTGAACGCCACGTCGATGTTCTGCTCGGTGAAGTAGCCATGCTCTTTCGCCAGGATCAGGCCCGCGTCGGAGAGGGCTCCGAACAGACCGATCTTCAGCGTTGCGTTGCCGGAGTCTCCTGCCGAGGTGGCGGAGTTGTTGCCGCACGCGCTGACCAGGGCCAGCGCGGCGACGGTGACGGCGACCAAGGCGCGGGTCTTGAACGCGTTCATAGGGGAGCCTTTCGTGGTGGGAAGCGACATAGAGTGCCGACGGATCCCGGAGGTGGAGAGGAGGTTCAGTGCTCGGTGCGCCAGGGCACGAGCGTGCGGTGCAGCCAGCTCATGACGAGTTGGATCACCAGGCCGTAGATGGCGATCACGGCGAGCGCGGCGTACATCGACGAGACGGCGAAGGTCTGCCAGGACTGCCAGATGGCGTGACCGAGGCCCGCGCTGCTGCCCATGAACTCCGCCGCCACGACCAGCAGAAAGCCGACGCCGATGCCCAGTTCGAAACCGGTGAGGATGAGCGAGAGCGAGCCCGGGAGCGCGACGGTGCTGATCCGGCGCCAGAGGGAGACCCGGTAGACGGCGGCCGTCTCGCGATGGATCGGGTCGATCTCGCGGATGCCGGCATAGGCGTTGAGGGCGACTGGATAGAAGACGCCGACCGAGACGATCGCCCACATGGCGGTCTCACCGAGGCCGAAGATGATGAGGAACAGCGGCAGGATCGCGATCTTCGGGATCGGGTAGGTCATCGAGACCAGCGGGCGCAGAACCGTCTGCACGAACTGGGACAGCCCCATCGCGATGCCGACGACCAGACCGGAGACGCCGCCGATCAGCAGGCCCATGGCGAGCCGACCCGTGGTCAGCACAGTGTCGTGCAGCAGGGTGCCATGCCCGAGGCCGCCGCGCAGGCTGTCGAAAATCGCCGACGGCGCCGGGAAGAAGCGGGCGTCGAGGACGCCGGCCGTGGCGAGGACCTGCCATAGGATCAGCAGGATCACCGGCGAGGCAGCGAAGAGGACCACCTTGCGGACGACGTCGTAGGTGCGGCTGAGGCGGACGCCGGGGCGCAGGGGAGCCGCGTTCACGGTCGTGGCGCTCATCGCTGGGCCTCCCGCTGCTTCATCATCTCCGTCTGGAGACCGTCCCACAGCCCTTCGGAGAGCCGGGCATAGTTGGGGTGCGCTTGGACGCCGACGAGGGTGCGCTCCGCTCCGAATGGAGGCCGGACCACCTCGCGGACCGTCGCGGGGCAGGCGGAGAGCATCACGACCTGGTCGGAGAGGAGCAGTGCTTCGGAGATGCTGTGGGTGACGAAGAAGACAGTCGGGCGGGTCTCCCGCCACGCCGCGAGGAGATCCTGCTGCAATTTGATTCGCGTGGGCTCGTCGACAGCGGCGAAGGGCTCGTCGAGCAGCAGCAGTTCGGTGTCGGCGGCAAGGGCGCGAGCGATGGCGACGCGCTGCGACATGCCGCCGGAAAGTTCGGACCCCCGGCGCTTCGCGTACGGGGCCAGCCCCATCCGCTCGATCCAGTGCGCTGCCTTCTCAGCGCGTTCCTTCTTGGGAACGCTGCGCTCGATGCCGTACTCCACGTTCTTCTGCACCGACATCCAAGGAAAGACCGCCGCCTTCTGGAAGATCATCGCCGCACGCGGTGCGCGGCCCGCCCAGCGGATGGTCCGCGGGTCGTTCGCCGTCTCCAGGCCGGACAGGATCCGCAGCAACGAGCTCTTGCCGCAGCCGGACGGGCCGACCAGGCACGTGAACTCGCCCTGCCGAACCGAGAGGGAGAGATGGCTCAGCGCCGGGTTCTCCTTGCGGTTGCGTTTGTAACTGAAGTTGAGATCGTCGAGCACGAGGTACGGCGCCTCGGTCGGCGTGAGCGTGTCGGCTGTCATGGGGTGGACACTCCGGTCTGGTCGGGTACTAGCTGGTGGATGATGTCGTCGCGGGTCCGCTGCAAGGCGGCGAGCCACTCTCGCCGCGAATCGGCGGTTGCGCGTGCCTCGGGAGCGAAGACGGTGAGCGCGTAGACCGCCCGGGTAAGCGGACTGATGAGGGGCACCGCGATCGCGCAGGCGCCGCGACTGCGTTCGCCGGAGCTGATCGCCCACCCCTGCTTGCGTGCGTCGGCGCACTGGCGGCGCAGGTCGTCGGCGTCCGGCGTAGCCTCGGTGTAAATCTCGAGCGGGCCGTGACACACCCTGTCGAGGAGCTTCGGTTCACTGAACGCGAGCAGCACCTTGCCACTGGCGCCGGCGGCCAGTGGGCCGACGGTGCCGACCCCGTGGACGAACCGGAGCTGCTGCGAGCTCTCGAGTTCGATCAGACAGACGCGCTGGATGTCCGCGGCGACGGTGAGCGAGACAGTCTCGTCCAGCTCGGCGCGCAACTTCTCGAGGGCGATCTGAGCGGCCGCGATGAGCGGGTCGCGCTGCAACGCCTTTCCCGCTGCCGCCAGCAGCTGCGGGCCGACGGTGTACGCCCCCGAGGGCAGCCGGGCGACCCAAGCGCGCTCTTCGAGGGCACGCAGCAGGCGCAGAACGGTCGGTGCCGTGAGATCGACTCGGTGGGCGAGTTGGGTGAGCGTCATCGCCTCGACGCTGCCCAGCGTCTCGAGGATCTCGAGGAGTCGGTCACTAGACCGCATCAGCGATGCCTTTCATTAGGTGAAAGTCGAATATCACACGTCAACATCGCGTGATGCTAATCACGCGATGACGTCCAGGTCAAGAGATCCGCGCTCCGGAAAACTGCACCGCCGACGAGGGAGTAGGTGCGACCAGTGTCCGTACCCGCGGCGAGCGGGCTGATCTCCTCGCCGCCGGGTTCGGCATCGCGGACAGGCGAGCACGATCCCGTCTGCACCGACGAACGTGACACCTCGTGGACAGCGACTATCCGCATGTCCGGGTCTATGACCACGACGGCCCGAACCAACGACCGACCGGCAGCGCGAACGCTGGATTCGCCACAGTGCCCTCACCAGGATGCCGAGAGAGTCGATGCCGGTTTCTGCGGCGTCCGCGGTGCGCGATCTCGACACCGCCGATGCTCGGACCCGCCGTGTCTCGGCTAACGGACCGAATCAAAACTGTTGTGCTACTGCGGAATGCGAGCCGAAACCACTCGTGAGTCCGTGACTATCGGCATCGCTCTACGTTGCGGCCCGCCGCAGCTTCGATTACCGGGCCGACACTAGCCGAGCCGTTTTTGCAATACCTCGGTCAACTGCTCGCCGATCGACGGTGTCAACCTTCCTGTCAACTCGAACCCGATCTGGTTGGCGACGTCCCTGGCATACAGGTCGACTGACGCCTCCACGAGGTCCGCGTACACCCCCACCGCGCGGCGAATCCGATGGCGTGACACCAGAAACGCGCACACACCCGGCACGAGCGCCGGCCACCAGTACACACCGACCGTCAGATAGGCCAAGCCCCACACCGGGGTACGGGCGGCGGCGGCACATCGCTCCTGGACCGTCGTCACCTCGGTCCGCGCCGCGTCGGGCAGCACCAGCCACAGCCGCGGCCACGTCGTGGTCAGGTCGAGTCCGGTGCCACGGCCGACCCGCTCGTCCACGGCCCGCAGTCGGTCGCCCGCCCACATCGGGCATGCCGGTTCGATCTCGGAGATCGCGTCGCGCCGCAGCACGGCCCGACGTGCCTGACGCTTGGCTCGCCGGTCCGATCGGTCGGCCAGTACCGCCTTGACCGCGATGTCCGCCTTCGCCGCCGCACGTCGCCAACGACGGTGGCGCAGCGCGACGAACGGCCTGCCGACACCCGTGCCGGTCACTCCCCACGCGAAGATCACGACGCCACCGAGCGCGGTCACCACCAACCCCACGACTGCCGTCGCGGCGAGGAACGCCGCCGCGGCCCACACCAGCGCGGGCCCGGTCGACACCGCCGTCACTCGCGTCCGCAACAGATCGACATCGAGTGCGTGCGATGGCCCGAGGGTGACCGCCACCATCACAACGGCCACGAACACCGCGGCGGGCAGCGCGAGCGCGGAAGCCCATCGGGTGGCCATGTTCTTGCCGAACTCGGTGAGAAACGCGGTCACAGGTCGATCCTGGTCTCGCGGAACGGCTGCCCGGTGAGCTGGCAGAACGGGCGCGTATCGGTCGCGGCACGTGGGCACGCACTCACGGGGCACACCCATGCGGTGGCCACGACGCCGCGGGCGCCCTTCCATGGTTCGAAGCCGCGGTGCGTCCGGGTCAGGTTGTCGATGCCGTGCTGGGCGAAGGCGCTGTCGAGTAAGTCGAGGTCTGCCTCGGACACTTCGCCGCGCTCGACCGCCGCGACGATTCTGGTCAACACATCCGCGACACCGTAGCGAGAAGCTCGTTCGACCAGCGCTTCTCCCGCCTGCGAGCACAGGACTTCGACCCGTGGACCGGTCGTTGGTGACATACCGACTCCGAATCTCCTTCTCCGCGTACCCGATCACGCTACCGTGGACCGAACGGGATTGGGGGCTAGGCGTGTACGACGACGTCCGGTTGGTGGTCGAGGACTTCGAGCACACCGGTGACGTCGGAACGCTACTCTCGGCCAGCCTGCCGCCACCGCAGCAGTGCCCTCCGCACCTGCTGCCGTGCCTCGCACGGGCGCACTGGTTCCGGTTCGAAGCGCAGAGCGGATTCACCGGCCTGATCGACCGGGAGATCGCGGCCGCGATCACCGGAGAGCCCAGGGATTTCGCGGTTGCGCGAGTCACCGCCATGCCGCAGTACCGGGCGCTGGACGAGGCTCGCAAGAAGTTCGAGGACCGCCTGGACCGCGCGTCGCTGGTAGGGTTCGCGAACGCCTACACGGCGTTGATGAACGTGCTCGACGACGACCGAATGACGGCCGCGCTCACTGCCGATCACGCCGCATTGCTGCTCATGCTCGACGAGCACGACGGCACGGACACCTACCGCGAGCTCGTCCTCAACGGGCTCGATTGGACGATCACCCGCACACCCCGCGACGATCCACAACGCGCCCGCAGGCTGGTCGACCGCGCGCGGGCACAGCTGAACGCGGGAAGGCGGCCGGGGCGGATCCTCGCCGACTATCGAGCCGCCGCTCAGTTGGCACTGCGGGAACGCCCGGTGTGGCGCGACGTCGTGATCGAACTCGCCCAGTACCAATCCGATCTCTACACGGACACTGGGATGCCGATACACCTGACCGGCGCGCTGGTCACCTGCCGCGATCTCGTCGACGCGCTGCGGCGGGACTTCGGCAACACGGCTACCGTGCCCGAGTTCCGGCAGCTCGAGCTAGAGGTCAGCGACCGGATCGGTCCCGAGACAACGCGATTCCTACTGACCTGCCATCGCGATCCCCGCGTTCTCCAGGCACAGGACGACCTGGTCGGGAGCCTGCATCGGCAGCAGGTCACGCTGGAGGTGCTCGAGCAGCGACGTGACCAAGCGTGGATGCTGGCCATCGGGCTACCACTGGACCACGACGGCAGGCCGGCCGCGCTACTGGACCTCTACCACGCACACAGCGACCTCGGCGAGATCGGCGGCGACACCGAGGCGATCATGCTCGCCTACGACACGGTGATCGAAGCGCTGCTCACCACATCACCGGACGACGCAGGCCGAGCGCAACTGCTGAATGCACTCGCCAACTCCGCGACGGCCGTCGCCCGGTGGACCGGCTCCCGTGACGAGGCGAAGCAGGCGGTCGACGCCGCACGCGCGGCGCTGGATGTTCCGACCGCAGACGATGGCCAGCGTGCACTCCGCCTCGCCACACTCGCGTCCGCGCTGATCGTGCAGTTCCAGTCCGGCGACAACCCCGCAGCAGGCCAGGAGGCCGTCACTGTCGCGGAGGAGGCTGTCACTCTGACCCCACCCGGCGACTCGAACCTCCCGTTGCGCTGGTCGACGCTGTCGAGGGCAGCTCAGGAGGTGGCCCAGGCCGGTGATCACGGCATGTTCGCCAAAGCTGTCGACGCGGGCGCGTCGGCCGTGGCCACCATCCCGGCCGACGACGTACGCCGGATCGGCATGCTCTACAACTACGCCGCCGCTGTACAGACGCAGGCGGTCGAGACGAACGTGACCGCCGCCGAACCGTTCCGCGAGGCCGAACACGCCTACCGAGCCGCACTGGCGCTGATGGGTCTCGATCACCCCGATGTTCCGCGGATCGAGAGCACCATCGCCGACCTGCTCTATCACCGATACCGGCAATGCGGCGACCTGGACGCGTTGGACGACTCGCTCGAACTCGCGCAGAAAGCCATTGGTCAGACGCCGCGGGAGCATCATTGGTGGCCGTTGCGGGCCATCGCCCTTGCACGCTCGGCGCGTGAACTCGCCATATTCGGCGGGACGCGTGCTGACCAGCTGCGCCAGCTCGCGATCACCTACTACCGAGCGGTCGCCGCGCACCCGGCCGCCAGGGCGCAGCACCGGATGATCTGCGAACAGGCCCAGGCCGCGATGCATGCCGAGGCCGACCCGGCGACATGGCTGGACGCGCAAGAACGCGTCATCGCCGCCATCCCCGCGACGGTCAGCCGGGCGCTGCCGCGGTCCCGCAGGCTGGCGGCGGTGCGGCAGCTGGACGGCCTCGCCGACCGGGTGGTCGACGCGGGTGCGCGCTCGGGCCAGCTCGACCGGGCACTGGAGCTGGTCGAACAGTGCCGCGGCGTGTTATTCGGCGACGCGTGGGGTATCCGCCGCGGCTGGGCACGACTGCGCTATTCACAGCCGCAGTTGGCCGAGGAACTCAGCGCGGTCGAACACAAACTGGCTGATGCCGACGCCTACGCCGACCTCACGTTTCACATCGAGGTGGAGTTCGACGGCCGGACATCCGTTCGAGACTGGGACCCGCGACCGCAGGCCGTCGGACAGATCCGGCAGCTCGCGGCACGACGGGACCGGCTGCTCACCGAGGCGAGGGCCGTGCCGGGGTTCGAGGATCTGCTGGCGCCACCGGATCTCGACGTCCTGCGTACGCGCACGGCCGGGCACACCGTCGTAGTCGTCAGTGCCGTGGGCACGGCGCTCGTGGTTCCCGCCGACTACGCGCAGCCTGTCGAGGCGGTGCCGTTGCGGCAGATGACCGAGACCGCGACCCGCGCCCAGATCAAGCGGCTGCGGGCTGCGCTCGCCGACGTCAATGACCCGGTGTGCTCGTTCGATCGGCGCGAGCAGGCCCAACTGGACGTGCACGCCGTGCTGGAATGGTTGTGGGACAGCATAGCCGAACCGGTACTGGACCGGGTCACGACCTCGCGGCTGTGGTGGTGCCCGATCGGAATAACAGCTCAGTTGCCACTACACGCGGCGGGCAAACACCGTGACGGTGCGGGGCAGACCGTGTTCGACCGGGTCGTCTCCTCGTACACACCGTCGCTGACCGCGCTCGCCGACACATCGACCACTCCTCGCCCGCAGCACACCTGCCACACCGCGCTCGTCGTCGGCGTCAGCGAGCGGAAAGGCGTGCCCGTTCTGCCGAGCGCCCGCGCCGAGGCCGAGGCGGTGGCCAGGCTGCTGCCCGGCTCCACTGTGCTCATCGACTCCGCGGCCGACCCCGAGGCCATCGAGCATGGCCTGCACGAGCACGCGATCGCCCACTTCGCCTGCCACAGCCGGACGGTCAGCTCGGCCGAGCATCCCGACCAGGGCGGGCTCATGCTCAGCGACGCGATGTTCGTCCCCTCGTTCGTGCACAATCTGCGCACCACGCAGGCACAGCTCGCGTTCCTGTCCGCGTGCGACACCGCGGGCCACGACCCGGCGCTGCTGGACGAGCCACTCAACTTGGCGTCGGCGTTCCATCTCGCCGGTTTCCGTGGCGTCATCGGCACGCTATGGCACACTGCGGACAGCACCGAGACGGCCGAGGCGGTTTACGCGGCGCTCACCGCGCACGGCACCCGCCCTGCCGACACGGCCGAGGCCGCCGCCGCACTCACCGAAACGCTGCGCCACATACGCAACACCTATCCGGCCGTGCCGACCAGGTGGGCCGCCCATGTGTACGTCGGCGATTGAGCTGCCTCCGGTGATAGAGCGTCGCGTTCGCGTCCACTTCGTCCATCAGCAGTCCTGCTCCTGATGGACGGGATCGCCGTGATGGCAGCACCGCGATCAGGGTTTTCGGGGTCCCGGTAGTTTTCGCCGAAGATCGGCAGGGTATGCCGAACGCTCTCGCTGTGCTCCGGTGAGATGGAGGCGAACACCTCGTCGTCGATGCGCCGGCCTTCGCGGCGCATCTGCTAGACCGCGAGCCCATACTCTGTAGTCCAGGCGATGACCGCGTGGGTGGCCAACGTCAGGCACCATGCCTGTTCGGTCTGGGCTTCCAGATCACGCGCTCGGAAGGCCGCTGGTTGGGCGTAGAGGAGATCACGCTCGAGGGCGTGGATGGATTCGCCCTTGTTGAGTTGTCGGGAGATCTTGCGCCGGACCGCCGGACCCCGGCCCCGGCCACGATCAACAAACGCCACATCCGCTGGCGTCAGCGTGAAATACCGGAACAACTCTTCACGACTGATCTCCGGGAACCCCCGCAGACGCTCCAACTCGTCATCCGCGAACACCCGCGTCGCCACGAACCCCAACCTCCACCACACCAACCAACCTCATCGGCAAGCCCAGCAAAGCACCAACCACCTACCTCCGCATCCCGAACACGAAACACACCTTCTACCAAACAATTACGGCACATCAGCCCGATTTCAGGCGAAAACTACGGGACCCCTTACGAGCCGAACGCCGCCTACCTGCCGACCAACCCGACGCTGCGTTCGACGAGTTGGCAACAGCCACAATCATTTACATCACACCCGCGATCCACTCCCCGTGGCCTGATGCGAACCTATTTACGCTATCGCGTTGTCAGAAAGCGACTTTCACCGACATGGTCGGCCAGCGCGGTCAGCGCCGCCGAGCATCCAGCATCGATGGTGAGCGCGGCGACCTCGTCACCGCGGGTTCGGCCCCGGTTGACGATCACCACCGGGCGGTGGTGCGCGGCAGCGTGCCGTACGAATCGCAACCCTGACATCACCGTCAGCGACGACCCGGCGACCAGCAGCACGTCCGCGTTGTCGACGAGCTCGTAGGCCGCGGCAACACGGTCTTTCGGCACGTTCTCACCGAA
The DNA here is from genome assembly GCF_040647855.1 of Nocardia sp. NPDC049220. NCBI lineage: Bacteria > Bacillati > Actinomycetota > Actinomycetes > Mycobacteriales > Nocardiaceae > Nocardia > Nocardia sp. NPDC049220. The sequence goes on along the minus strand of NZ_JBEZDA010000013.1, from coordinate 35,066 downwards.
GTACACGATGTCGGGCTTGAGCATCCCACCGCACCGCTCGCAGTCCACCATCCGGAAACCGTCGGTATCGGCGATCACCGCGTCGGCGTCGGGGGCGACCTCGAGCCCGCTGGTGATCGCCGCCGCCGCGAATCCTGGATTGGTCGCCTCCAGGCGCTCGGCCAGTGCCATCCGTGAGATCAGCGCGCCGCAGTCCAGACAGCACACTCGCGCGTACGTGCCGTGCAGATCGATCACCCGGCGATGACCTGCCTTCGTGTGCAGTAGGTCCACATTCTGGGTGATCAGCCCCGTGACGACGCCGGACTGTTCCAGCCGGGCCAGCGCGCGATGGCCCGGGTTCGGCCACGAGCCGTCCATCCGGCGCCACCCGACATGGTTGCGCGCCCAGTACCGCTGCCGGAATGCCGCGTCACCGACGAATTGCTGGTACGTCATCGGGTTGCGCGGCGGTGCGGACGGACCACGGTAGTCCGGTATCCCGCTGTCGGTCGATATCCCCGCACCGGTCAGCGCAACGACTCGGCGCCCGTCGAGCAGTTCCACCAGCCGCTCGAACTCGGCGTGTCCCCGTGTGATGTCCGACATGCGGTTCAGGGTACGACGACGCCACGGCGACCGGCTGCCGAGGCCGGGTCGGTCACATGCGACGCATCACCGAAACGACCTTGCCGAGCACGACGGCCTTGTCGCCGTCGATCACGTTGTAGGCGGGGTTGCGCGGCTCCAGATACACATGCCCGTTGCGCCGTCGATACACCTTTACCGTCGCCTCCCCGTCGATCATCGCCGCGACGATCTCCCCAGAATGCGCTTCGTGTTGCTGGCGGATCACCACGATGTCACCGTCACAGATCGCCGCGTCGACCATCGAATCGCCGCGCACACGCAGCCCGAACACGGTGCCGCGCCCGACCAGCTCCCGGGGAAGCCGCATCGAGTCGTCGGTATGCTCCTCGGCCAGGATCGGCGTGCCCGCCGCGATATCGCCGACCACCGGCACCGCGACGGTATCGTCAGCGGTCTCCCGCTGCACCGTGGTCGAGAGGAACATCCGCACATCCATCGCCCGCGACAGTGTCTCGCTGCGACGCAGAAATCCGCGCTCCTCCAAACTCTTCAGATGCTTGGACACCGACGACGATGACCGCAACCCCACTGCGTCGCCGATCTCGCGGGTGTTCGGCGGATACCCGTACCGGACTACCCAGTCCCGAATCGTTTCGAGAATCCGCTGCTGCCGCGGCGGCAGTGTCGAGGTGTCGAGGTGCTCGAACGCGTCGAGCCGGTCGTATCCGGTCACCCCGGAATGGTAGAGGTGATGGCCGCCGAGCCGTGCCGACGGGCCACGCCGACCCGCCCCGGCCAAGACCGCGAATCCAGGTCACTCGTATTCGCACCTGTGTCGTGCGGCAACGCCGCGCCGTGTACGACGAGTTCAGGACGACGACGCGGCGGACCCGGTTTTGATGAGGTCGGCGGCCTTTTCCGCAAGCATCACGGTAGCCCCGTTGGTGTTGCCGCAGACGATGGTCGGCATTACGGACGCGTCGACGACGCGTAGTCCATCTATGCCGTGCACCTTCAGGCGCGGATCGACGACAGCGCGTTCGTCGACGCCCATCGCGCAGGTTCCGACCGCGTGGTACTCCGTCTGCGACCACCGTTTCACATGGTCGGCAAGCGCTGCGCTGTCCAGGGTTGTTTCAGCCGGCAGGTTCAAGCCGCTCAGATACTCGACGATCGGGGTTTGCTCAGCGATCCCGAGAGCGATGCGCAATCCTGCTTCGATATCCGAAAGGTCCTCCGGGCAAGAGAAGTACGCCGGATCGATGTGGGGATGGGTCAGCGGGTCGATCGATCTCAGCCACAACCGGCCCCGGCTGCGCGGCTGCGTCGACGCGGTGAGAATGGTGAAGTTCGGCAACGGCGGACTGGTGCGCCCATGATCGACGAACGCGGTGGGGCCGCCGATGAATTGGACGTTCGGCACCTCACCGCCCTCGGTCGACAGGAAACCTCCGACCTCACCGCCGTTGGAGGCGAAGGGGCCGCCGCCGCCACTCTGCCAGCGCGTCATGTTCTCTGGGCTGGCCATTTCCAGTAGATCCGTGGAGTGCTCGGTCGCCCATACGAGCGGCGCCATGGTGTGGTCGTGCAGGTTCTCCCCCACGCCCGGTAGGTCGGCGACGACGTCGATAGCCAAGGCACGCAACTGGTCGGCCGGACCGATCCCCGACAGCAGTAGCAATTGCGGGGAGTTGACGACGCCACCGCTGAGCAGGACCTCGACCTCCGACCGCGCGGTTCGCTCAGCGCCCCGCTCGACATACTCGACGCCGATCGCCCGGTTGCCGTCGAGGAGGACCCGAGTCACCATGGCTGCGACGCGCACGACGAGATTGGGCCGCCGCATCGCCGGCCGTAGATACGCATCGGCGCACGACCAACGACGGCCATTGTGACAGTTGACCTGATAGGCGCCGACACCGAGTTGCGACGGCCCGTTGAAGTCGTCGTTTCGAGTCAGTCCCCAGTCGGCGGCCGCGTCCACCCAGGCGTGCGACAACTCGTGGGTGAACAAGCGATCCTCGACATATACCGGCCCGTCACTGCCGTGGTATGGGGCACCGAGGCGGCTGTTCTGCTCGGCTTTGATGAAATACGGCAGCACGCTGTCGTAGTCCCATCCGACATTGCCCAGCGCGCCCCACCGGTCGAAGTCGGCACGGTGTCCACGGATATAGACCATGAGGTTGATGGAGGATGAACCTCCGAGCGCTTTGCCTCGCGGGAACGTAGTCGAGCCCTGATAGTGGGCCTGTTCTTCGAGTTGATAGTTCCAGTCGATCTCCGAACCGAACAACGCGCTGAACAGCGCCGGCACTTGGATGGTCGGCTCATTGTCGGGCGGTCCGGCCTCCAAGAGGAGGACTCGCGTCGCGGGATCCTCGGTGAGCCGGTTCGCCAGCACACAGCCGGCACTGCCCGCGCCCACGATGATGTAGTCGAAATTCTCGGTCGTTGGAATCAATGGTGTTGGAGTCATGTCGTCACCATAGGCTCATCTGGGGACGGATACAATCAGATGATGCTTGACCCCAGATGCTGATATCGTGTGGATACACTTCTGCACGAGAAGCAACCCCGTGGCGATGGGTAATGAAAACGACTATGAGGGACTACGACGGCAAGACGGCGGCCGAACGTGCCGCCGAACGACGAACGCGACTTATCGATGCAGGCTCTGAACTGTTCGGCGAACGCGGTTTCGCCGCCACCTCGATACGCTCCGTGCTGCAGAGAGCCGGATTGCGGGACCGGTACTTCGGAGAAAGCTTTGCAGATCTCGACTCGTTGCTGGCCGCCGCGTACACGCGGCTGATCGATGAGGAGGTCGCGGCCTGCCGCGCGGCGATCGCGAACGCGAGCGGGGCGTCGGAGAGCGCCCACGCCATGATCGACACGCTCACCCGCTCACTCGACGGGAATCCTGGTCGTGCCCGCGTCAAACTACGCGAGATCCTCAGCGGCGGTCCGGTTTCCCGTCAGCAACGTCAAGCGGGACTGCACCGGCTTGCCCAACTGGTCGCCGATCTACTGCCCGCGAATTCGACTGAAAGCAAGTCCGACACACACCTGCTCGGGCTCGCGATTGTGGCGGCTTCCGACGAGCTCTTGCTGGCGTGGATGGACGGCGAACAGGGGCTGTCCCGCAGCGCCGTGGTGGACCTGGTGATGTTGATGTTCGATGCCGTCGCTCAGCGAATGAGCTCCGGTCATCCACCGACGTGAGCGCGAAACGGCCCAGCACCGGCTCGACTGCGATCGCTGACCGGAAGAGGAACGCACACCGGGCAGGGTGCCGAGAGTCGATCACGGTCGTGACGAACCGGTGGCATAAGCGTGGTCGAAGAGTTCGCGGGCGGTTAGCCTCGGGGGATGGGGACTGTCGATCGACCCACCCCACCGGTTGACTCCACACCGGCTCAGGGGATGGACAACACCTCGATGTCGACCTACCGCGCCCAGCTCCGGCCGGGCGAGGACGTGGTCAATCCAGCCACATGGGCCGGTCGGATACCCCACACCGGAGGCATCGCACCACGACTGAGAGTCGGCCAAAACCGATGGTTCAACGTGCTCTGGCTGCTTCCGATCGGATTCGTCGCCTTGATTACCGCGGTCGCGGTCGCCAAGGGCGCGCACAATGTGCCAGCCATCCAGGATTTCATGGCGCGCTATCCCGGGACGCGAATTCCGGACGGCATCGACGCCAGTCCGGGCATTCCCGCTTGGGTCGACTGGCAACATTTCTTCAACCTTTTTCTAATGATCTTCATTCTCCGCTCAGGGATTCAAATCTTCGTCGATCACCCGCGGTTGTACTTCAGCAGAGACTGCACTCCGGGAGAAGAATGGCTACGCGTTCAGCATCGCGTCCCCTCCGACCCGCTATGGACCGCGAAGGAGGACTCCGTCGGGCTGCCGCGGCACGTTGGGCTGCCCGGAATCAGGCACTCGATCGGCCTGGCCAGGTGGTGGCATCTCGGAGCCGATGTCCTCTGGCTGATCAACGGCGCGATCTTCTACATCCTGCTTTTCACCACCGGCCAGTGGCGACACCTCGTCCCCACCAGCTGGGATGTCTTCCCGAATGCCGTGACGGTATTGATCCGCTACCTGTCGCTCGACTGGCCCGCCGGCAACGGCTGGGTCGCCTACAACAGCCTGCAGCTGCTGACCTACTTCCTGACCGTCTTCGTCGCCGCGCCCCTGGCGATCCTCACCGGCCTCGGTATGTCACCGGCCCTGTCGACCCGATTCACCTGGATCAGTAAACCGCTGAACATCCAGCTCGTGCGTTCGGTCCACTTTCTGGTGATGCTGTGGTTCCTGCTGTTCATCATCATCCACGTCACCTTCGTCGTGACCACCGGCGCGCTGCGCAATCTCAACCACATGTTCGCCGGCCGCGACGACGAAAGCTGGATCGGCTTCGGAGTTTTCATCGTGGCGATGGTTGTCGTCGTAGTCGGCTGGGTGGCTGCCACACCCTTCACCTTCCGCCATCCGCGGACCGTCCAACGCGTCGGGTACGCGCTGATCGGACCGCTACAACGCCTGTTCGAGTACGCCGACCCGAAACCGGGCGCATACACCGACAAGGACATCTCACCGTACCTGTGGCACAACGGCACCTACCCGGACAGCGACGAGTACAAGCGAATGTCCGAGACCAAGTTCATCGATTACCGATTGCGAATCTCCGGTCAGGTGGCGAATCCCGTAGAACTATCTCTCGAACAGTTGCGTGCGCTGCCATACCACCGACAAACCACCCAGCACTTCTGTATCCAGGGCTGGTCCGGAGTGGCCACCTGGGGCGGGATTTCTATGCAGACCATCCTCGACCTCGTCCAGCCACTCCCGAAGGCCGAATGGGTGATCTTCTACTCTCTCGCCGAGGGCTCCGATGGTGGTACGTACTACGACGCGCACGCGATCGAACAGATGACTCACCACCTGACGATGCTCGCCTACGACATGAACGATGCGCCGCTGACATACGGACACGGTGCGCCGTTGCGCCTGCGAAACGAACTGCAGCACGGCTTCAAGCACGTCAAATGGGTCGCGGCGATCGAATTCGTCACCCATTTCTCGGAAGTCGGCGGTGGGCACGGCGGCTACAACGAAGACCACGAGTACTACGGCTACCGGCAGTCACTTTAGGTCCGACACGTCACGTTTCATCAGTGACCTGGACCTGACACCTCCCACTGATCCACGGTCCGCACACAGCACCATGATTGCCGGAGTGGTCCTGCACCGCTAGCTCGTCGCAGGCGGGCAGCGCACCGTCACGTCCGCAATCACACCGGAATACCGTTCGATCTGAACCAAGGCGAGCTGGCCGGTGCAGCCCTGGCTCAGCGTGGATGCTGGCCGGTCCGCGGTCAACGCATTTGGATTGCCGTGACGGCAGAAGGTCGGATCTGCCGGGTCAGGGTCGTACCACGCGCCGGTGGACAGCTGGGCGACCCCCACCCGCACCGCGTCATCGATGATGAGCCCGGCCAGGCAGCTGCCGCGACCATTGAAGATCCGGACGATCTCACCGCCCCCCAGACCACGCGCCGCCGCGTCCGACGGATGCAACCGAACCGGTTCACGCCCACCGATTTTCGCCGACAGACTGTGTGCGCCGACATCGAGCTGGCTGTGCAACTTGGTGCGCGGCTGGTTCGCCACCAACTGCAGTGGGAATCGCGCCGCGGCGGGACCGCCCAGCCACTCTTCGGGCTCCAGCCACACCGGGTGCCCCGGGCAGTCCGGGTACCCGAAACCGTCGATGGTCTCGGAAAAGATCTCGATCTTCCCGCTCGGCGTCGTGAGCGGGCAGCGGTCCGGGTCGTCGCGGAACTGCGCGGCCAACACCTGATCGGCTTCAGGCACCGGAAGTTCGATGCTCTCACTCGCCCAGAACTGGTCGAAACCGGGCAGGTCGTGTCCCGCGGCGGACTGGATGAGCCGCCAATCCTCATACAGGTGACGCAACCACTCGTCCACGGTACGGCCTTCGGTGAATTCCTTGCCGACGCCGAGTCGCTCAGCCAACTCGGCAAACATCCAGTGGTCATCGCGCGCCGCACCATGCGGCCGGGTGAGTGCCGGCATCGGGAAGAACATCCGGTCTCCCTCCCCCACGCCGAAGTCGTCCCGCTCGATGGACATGGTCGACGGCAGCACGATGTCGGCGTGCCGTGCGGTGGCCGTCCAGAACGCATCATGCACCACCACCGTGTCCGGACACGCGAAAGCCGTACGCAACCGCGCCAGATCCTGATGGTGATGAAACGGGTTTCCGCCGCACCAGTACACGAGCCGGATATCGGGGTACACCAAATCGTGGCCGTTGTACCGATAGGGCACACCAGGATTCAGCAGCATGTCAGCGATCCGCGCGACCGGGATGAAGGTCTCGACACCGTTGCCTCCCTGCGGCAATCGCGGCACCGGAATGCGTGCCGGTTCACCGAGGCCCGCGGTCGACCCGTAACCGTGACCGAAACCGCCACCGGGCAGCCCGATCTCACCCAGCATCGCCGCGAGCACCACACCCAACCACAGTGGCTGCTCACCGTACTGTGCGCGCTGCAACGCCCAGCTCACCGTCACCAACGTCCGCGCGGCGGCCATCTCGCGCGCCAGCATCCGGATGCGGTCGGCGGGTACGCCCGTGATCGTGGCCGCCCATTCCGGATCCTTCGTGACGCCATCCCTCGCACCGCGCAGGTACTCGGCGAAGCGGTCGTAGCCGACGGTGTACTCGCGCAGAAAGTCCTTGTCCGCCAATCCTTCCGCGTCCAGCACCTGTGCCAGCGCCAGCATCATCGCCGCATCGCTGCCGGGCAGCGGGGCGATCCATTCGGCCGCACCCTCGGACGGGGTGTCGTCGCGCAGCGGACTGATCGACACGAACCGGCAGCCCCGCGCGCGGGCCTGGGCGATCCAGGTCCGCGCGTTGTGCCGGGACACCCCGCCCGGTGACACAGCCGCGTTCTTCGGCGACAAGCCGCCGAACGCGACGACCAGCTCGGAGCGAGCGGCCAACACCGTCTTCGCCGTCGCATGTCGCATCACCCAGTCGAGTTCGCCGATCACGTGCGGCAGCAGCACCGCCGATACACCGAGGCTGTAACTGTTGACATGACGAACATAGCCACCAAGGCAGTTGAGAAACCGATGCAACTGGCTCTGCGCGTGATGAAACCTCCCCGCGCTGGCCCACCCGTAGGAGCCGCCGTACACCGCTTCCGCACCGTACTGCTGATATACCCGCCCGAGCTCACCGGACAACAGCGCCAACGCCCGTTCCCACGACACCGGGACGAACGGTTCCGCTCCCCGAGGAGTCGCGCCTGGCCCGTTTTCCAACCATCCTCGACGAACATGCGGCTGATCGATTCTGGTCACATGATGCTGCGCGGAAGCGACGTTCTCGATCAGTGGCATCGGTTCCGGATCCCCGCTCCACGGCCGCACCGACGTCAGCCGTTCCCCGTCGCTACTGGCCTCGAATGCGCCCCAATGAGTCAGATGCGTGGTCACAATCCCACCGTAACCGCCGCCACCGTAACCGGGCCGCGGTATGAACGCACTGTTGATGGACAGTCGGTCCGCCCGAGCGCCGCCACCGCGGAACAGTTCGGGACGGCCGCTGGATGTGAGACGCCACTCGCTCCCCGCTCGCCGGTTCGGCCCATGACCAGCGACGTGCCAGTATTCGAGCATGGTGTCGAATCCGCTGCCTTCGCTCTCCCGTCGGCTGGCCCAGCAGCGCTGGGTGATGCGCGCGGGACCGGTGGTGTTGCCGCTCGAGCGGCTGATCCGGCGGGTCAGCGGCGGCCGAATGGGAGTTCTGGACCTGGCCGGGCTGCCGTCGGTGGAGGTCACGGTCCCGGGGCGGAAGACAGGCATTCCGCGCACGACGTCGTTGTTGTACGTCCCGCATGGCGACGACTTCCTGATCCTGGGGTCCAACTGGGGCCGCCAGAAGCACCCGGTGTGGTCGACGAACATGCGCGCTACCGGCGGTGCGACAGTGCGCCACCGCGGCGAACGCTTCCCCGTTTCGGTCACCGAGATCACCGGTGTCGACCGCAAACGCGCCTGGGATCTGGCGCTGGAGTTCTGGCCCGGGTACGCCATGGAGCACGAACTGTCGGGCAGACGTCGGTTCCGGATCTTCCAGTTGCGCCGCCTTCCCTAGTGACGTCGTCAACGAGTTCGACCACCGGACTGCCCTGCGGCTGCTGCGTGCGCATCGGGGCGCCCGCGGCGCACCCAGCCGCGGCGGTGGCGCTGACTATGCCGATAGTTCGGGATACCGCGATCGGGGTGACAGGGCCGGAACAGAATTTCCGCTGGGCCGACTCAGACGTTCACCGATACCACCGTGCGGTGGGGTGGGGTGGCGAACTCGACTTCCCCTGCCGACATCGGGCCGGGCATGTTCGGCGTCGCCTCGCCGAAGTTCCACCGATCCGAGCCGCCCGAAGTACGCTGTCGCGGTGTCCGGCTGAACCTCGCCACATTGTCGCGCCAGGAACACGACATCGTGGTGCGCCGACGGATCCCCGCTGCGGGAAGAGCGTTTTCTCGTAGCGAGATCGTCGAGGTCGAGGACCTCGGCACCGCGGCGGTGCTGGTCCAGCACACCACGCTCGCCGACACCGACGGCATCCATTGATCACCGGGGTGCCACGCATTCACGCCCGAGGCGAGGGTGGCCGCGGTCGACCACCCGGCGTCGGAATCGCGCCAGCGCCGGATCGTGAACCGGACGCCCGCTCGGACCTACCGACCACGCCACAGCAGGCACTTCGATACCAACGGTGTGATCGCGGAAACTCGATGCGCAACAACGTGCAGACCGATCCCGCTTTCGCCGGGGCTGCCGGATTTCCGATGCCCATCCTGCTAGGTGCGTGTGCCTACGGCCAACGCGAAGGTCGTCCTTGACCGCCTCCCACGCCGTGTGCAACGAGGTGCTGCGCAGTGAACGGATCGCCGCCGCATCAACTTTCGCGGTCCGGCTGAAACCGACGCCTCCGACCCGGCAGCGCGACGACGTGCTGGTGCACCCGCTCGACGACTCCTCCGCGAACCCGCCGGAGCACACCAGCCTGCGTCGAATCGTCGCGCCGCGGTTCAGCCCGCAGCACACGCGCCCCAATCCGCCATGAACGCTGGCAATGCAGACACTCGGACGAGCACTGCTGGGAACACCTCGGTGTCAGCTCCCCAGAACTGACACGTCGACCGAAAGTCCGATGTAGGCATTTCCCCCATGTGAGCACACGACCTCCCCGACGAGAATCGGAAGCGCGGGTGGACACATATGTCAACTCCGGAAGGGAGCGTTCAACCGCAAGACGATACCCGCCAAGGACGATCGCGACCCCTGCGGCGCACAGTGGAGTGAAGCCGAGGTCGAGCAACGATGCTCGGTGGGGTCGCAGTCCCGACCCGAAAGTTCTCCATACTCGACGGGTATCCGAGTACTGGCGGCGACGCGGACCATCGACATGCACATCTAATGACGCGGACCATCGACATGCACATCTAATTAGGAAACGGTACATCCGATGACCGAACTATTGCCTCTTGCGTACGGATACTTGCGAGATGACCTGCTCCGGGCACACGACCGAGAGTCGAGTGAAGACCTATTACGGACCGCTGCGGAGTCGCTCGGCTACGAGCTGGGCACCGTGTTCTACGAGCCGGCACCTCTGACTGGAACACTTCCTCCGGCGTTCGCCGACCTTGTTCAGGAATGTCGGCGAGCCGCAGCGAACGCTGTGATCACATTGCACGGACACCTGTCGAACATGCCCGTATGTCGGATGGTCCTGCCGGCGGCCCTCGGAGTACGAGCCGATGCCGCGGTGCATGAAGTCGCGCCCTGAATCCAATCCGGCAGGCCGTCTCTGCCGAACTCGCCGCGGCCGATCGTCGTGCGTACAGCGCAATGGCCACCGCTGATATAGACAAATGCTCGAAGCACACGGTCCCGATCTGGCAGGTCCGCGTGTGCCGCAGCTCGCTAGATGCACCCCTTCTCACCCCACCGGATCCAGTACGCGGGATCCCGCCGAACGACTTCGAGCTTGCCCGCTGCCGACGCGATCGCCATCCGCTCCGTCTGATCACCACCGACCTCATCGCCATGCCGACCGCACGCTCACACGACTCAGCCGGTGTGTCCACGATCGCGATACCCCACCACAGTAATTCGTGCGGCATATCGTAGGCATTTCCCCCATATCCGCCGTGTGAACAACTTGCGACGATCGCATCCCACAAACAGCACAACCCGGAGTCGCGAACAGATTCCTCTGTCACCAGAATTACCTCTGTACGCTCATCGGAGCGTCTCGCTCACCCGCTGGTAGACGGCTCAACAACATCTACGGAAATATCGATCCGCAAAGCCGCATCGCGGCGCGTATCTCGAAGCATTTCCGGTCCGCTGATTCGCGCATCATGCACAGCATTCGAATAAATGTGAAGTGACAATGTTTCCGATGGAAACCGTCCTCTCCGGAGATGAGACACCCCAACAAGGTATCGAACGACATGAGCTGTCGGTCGCCGCGGGCCGGGCGGTGCGTTCGCTCGCCAGAGCGATATCCGCCGCACTCGATGCCGCGATCGCCGATCCGGCCGTCGCCGCACGCACCCTCACGGATCCGGCGCTCATCGACCAGATCGACACCCGCGCCGCGGAACTGCCCGCCGCGGCACCGTGCGACGCGCCGGCCCCACCACCGCGGCAGGCGCCACCATCGTCAGGCGTTTCCGCTGGTAGACAACGAAATCGGGCCCACGCCTACTCCGCGTCGCGTCCCCACCAACGTTGGATGCCGAGATCATCTGCGATGGCGCCTGCGGCGTTGTAGCCGCTTGCGCCGCCGATAGAGCCGCCAGGATGGGTCGAGGCACCGCACAGGTAGAGATTCTCGAAAGCGGTCCGGTAAGGCGGGTATTCGTGGAAAGGCCGGAAGACGCCCAGCTGGTCCTGGGTCATCTCGCCGTGGTTCCAGTCGCCGTGACGCATGCTCGGCATCACTCGCTCGATGTCGATCGGACTCGATATGTACCGGCCGACAATGGCCTCGGGCTCGAGCCCGCTTTCCAGGTACGGTCGCCAACGTTCCAGGACGAACTCCGTGTAATCGGCTTTGAGGTCATCCCATGCGGCCGATCCGCCGTCGCGCAGTTCGTACGGCGCGATTTGTTCGCAGAAGGCGGCTTCCCCACCTCCAGCGGCGAGACTGGAATCGAAGAGCGAGGGGTGCACGGTGAACAGCCCCGGAGTTCGCGGCGCGACACCCAACCGACAGTCCGATGCGTTGTCGTCGAGGATGTCCAATGATTCGCAGAGCGAGACTGCGAAGCTGGCCTGCACCTCGGGTACCTTCGCCGCGGCCTTCCACCGAACCGGCTCTCGAAGCGCGAGGTAGAGGCAGAACATCGACATCCGATCGTAGCGCCAGCGCTCGACCGCGGGGCGGAATTCGGTGGGCAGGTCGCCTTCACCGACAAGATCGAGGAAGGTGTGCTTCGGATCGAGGTTGGACACCGCGATACCGTCGACAGGAATTCGCGTCGTGTCGTCCAGCACAATCCCGGTGATCCGATGGTCACACACCTCGATCTGCCGAACAGGAGAATCGAGTCTGATTTCTCCGCCGTGCTCCAGGACGAAACGCGCCATGGCTTGCGCCAGGTTGTTGGAGCCGCCCTCGCAGATTGCCCATCCGTACGGTTCGAGCGAGCCGGCGAGCATGAGCGGATAGTTGGCGCCGAGACCGAAGACGTCACCGGTGCCTGCCAGTTGCGCGACCCAGAAACCCAGGAAGGTCTGCACCTCGGGCGACTCGAACAAGTCCCGAGCGAGGTGGTTGGGGGTCGTGAGGAATTGGCGGACCAGATCGAAACCGCCCGCGGCTTCGATGTCGGCCAGTTCCGTCGCGGGCGAGCCAGGCATGGAGAACATTCCGGGAATCAGCCGGGTTTCCAGCACGTGACGGTATACCTGCATCAGGTCGTGGAAGGTCTCAGCGTCCCGCTTGGAGTACCGGGCGATATTTCGCACCGTCGTGTCGAGATCCCGTGACAGTACCAGTCCGTTCCCGTCCGGAAAGACATGCGCGAACTGATTGTCCGGCCAGATGTATCGGGCGCCACGGCGGCGCAGTTCCAAATCCTGATACACCGGGCCCATATGGATGATGCCGTGAAAGTTCGAGTGGAAATTGTGCCGAAATCCTGGTGCTGCCACTTCTTCAGTGGCACAACCTCCGCCGACGACCCCACGAGCCTCCAGTACCAGCACTTTCTTACCAGCCTTGGCGAGGTACGCCGCACAGGTCAGGCCGTTGTGTCCCGCCCCGATGATGATGACATCATAAGACTCCATTGCAGATCTCCGTTTTCACTTGCAGACAGCTAGGTGCTACACGAATCGGTGCCCGCCGTCGATATTTATGAGTTGACCGGTGATGAAAGATGCCTCCGGACTTGCCAGATAGCTCACGCACGCGGCGATGTCTTCCGGCCTGCCACGACGCGGAATGGATTGCTCGGAAACAATTTCGTCGAATAGCGCCAGTTCTTCGGGTGACGCCAGAACTCCCGGCGTCTCGATGAACCCGGGAGCCACCGAGTTGACGGTAATCCCATGTCTACCCGCACCTTTCGCGAGCGACCGAGTGAACCCGATTATGCCGCCTTTCGACGCAGTATAGTGCGTCATGTCGAAATCGCCGACGAAGAAGGCCGATGACGACACATTGATGATCCGCCCGTACCGCCGCTGCTTCATCAACGGGTAGACAGCTTTGCTGCAGAGAAAGACCGAGTCGAGATTCGTCGTCAGTACCCGCCGCCACGCTGCGAAGTCGAGTTCATCGAAAGCGACGTGCGGGAAGATCCCTGCGTTGTTCACCAAGATATCGATGCGTCCGTAACGCCGGACAACACCCGACACCGCGGCAGCGACATCTTCCGGATCGGTGACGTCGACGCTGGCTTCACACCCGATGTCGAATACTTCCACGGTAACTCCGTCGCGGGTGAGGCGATCGGTCACCGCCTGCCCGATGCCTTGCCTGCCTCCGGTGACGATGGCGACCGGACCCTTGTGCGTGGCGGTCATCGCGGCATTCGTCCGTCTACACGGGCGACGGATGGCGCCAGCGCCGCGATGCGCGCGACCAAGTCGTCCGCGCACAGTTCTTGTTCCGGCTTCATCAGCGCACTACGCAGAATGCGTCCGCTTGGAGCATCGATGTCGAGATGGTGACCGCGGCCGCCGAATCCAGCCGCGTCCACCCGAAGTGTACTGAGAAACATGGCGTCCGTCGGACCGGCAGCCATACCATCGGTGAGCATCCGGCCCGAAACCGCATCCACTTCCGACACAGTGCGCCCAGCACTGGGAAGGTAAGTGACCACGTCCAGAGCGGGTTGCTGGTAGAGCGTCAGCGCCGACGATTCCTCAACTCGGCGCGCGAAGCGCAGAGCGGCGCGGCGAGTTGACGCCAGGAGCGTTCCGAGGCCGTCGCGGCGCAGGGGAAGCAGCTGCAGGGTAGTCCAGAGAGCCGCGGCAGAAGCGCCGGCTCTGGAGCATTCCAGAGTAATCTCGCCGAGATGCGCGGGCGCACCTGAGAACATTCGCGTGTAGGGCGAGTCATGCCGATAGTGCCGTGCCACCGCTGGATCGGCGAACAGCACCGCTCCGCAGCCGTATGGCTGCAACCCATGCTTGTGTGGATCGACAACGATCGAATCGCAACCACGGATAGCCCGCCATGGCGCGGGATCCCACTCGAGCGCATTGTCGTCGTCATCGGTCAGCAGCGCGAAGAATCCGCCGTACGCCGCGTCCACATGGAGTCGAACACCGTAACGCTCCTTGAGACACAGCGCATCGGCGATCGGATCGATCGCACCCACCCCGGTCGTTCCGGCTGTGAGGACCACCGTCCCCACCGAACCGGTCCGCACAAGCTTCTCCACCGCCGTCAAATCAATCGCGCCACGTGTGTCTGTCGGCACCGAGTACGCGGTCAAACCGAGAAGAGCACACATTCGCTCATGAGTAAAATGGGCGTCGGCGCTGAATGCCACTCCTCGGCCGGGGTGCGTCTGGCGGGCGATGAACAGTGCTTCCAAATTCGCGATCGTCCCGCTGCTGGTGAGATGCCCGATGTGCGCAGGCAACGAGAACATCGCCGCCAGATCCCGCACGACCTCGTGTTCCATCTCCGTCGTCGCCGGCCCGCCCGCGAGATCGTGGTTGTTCTGGTTGAGCAGCATCGCCGCGACATACCCAACGACTGCCGCCGGATGCGGCGCCCGCGTCATCTGACCTACGTACCGCGGATGGAAGAACGGAGTGCTGTCACGCAGCCGCTCGGACAGTTCGTCGAAGACCCTGCCGAACTCCTTGTCGCTGATGATGGCAGCCGGATGCGGCAGGTAATCGCCGAACGACGCCTCCCACTCGGTCGCCGAAATAGCCGCACGCGCGAGCCATTTCACGATATCCACAGTCACTTGCCCCCTTCTCGTAGCCCAGCGAATCTTTCGATTCCGCTGGTCTGTCCGAAAGGACCCGAACCGGTCACGTCCTCGACGCCGTGCACGCGGTGATCGGTGATCGCATCGGCGGTATCGCCCGCCGCGCGAAACAGGTAGTCGGCCATGGACCTGCGCAATCTGATGGGAAGCGCATGACCGAACCGCGTCAAGTAGGCGAACAACCACTCGCTTCTACCCAGCAGAAAAGGGTAGTCCGACGGCATCATGTTGCGTACTACCAACATGGGGAGCGGCGCGTCCAGTGGACGAAAATCTCTGTTCCACAATCCCGGTTGCGAGCACCCTGGATAGAACTGGCCGAGCATCATGCCCTCCGCCACGAATCGGTCTTTGCTCAGCGAATGCATAGTGTCGACCCGGTGGTTGTCCGTCAAATCCTGAAACACTATGAGGAGAGCGGCCTGGGGCGCTCCGGAGACAGTTGACCGCGCGTGTGCGACAAACAGGTCGAAAGCGTCGTCGATCACCGATTGCATCCGTTCGACGGTCAGTTCGGCGTCCCCCGGCACTATGGCAGACCACAAGGCGTGGCGTCCGGCAGCCGGCTTGACGAATGGACATACCGGCCCGTCACGACCCAGATCATCATTCGGCCGCTCGAGATAATTTCGAATCCACTTCCGCAATATCGCCGTCGATGACACCGCAGTGCCAGGTTCATCGATGTCGCCGAACAGATCGAACCACTCGACGCGTGAGCGCGCGCCTACGAGTATTCGCACAGACATGACTTGCTCCTGCTCGACAGCTCGAACGTGTTTGCCGAGGATCCGGAGTCGAATGGCTCGAACTGCTGCGCACAGATTACTCAGCGGGCCAAATCGCACCTTCCCACCTCTGGGCAGGTGAGTAATTCGTCAGCGAACAGGCCGATGGCATCCCTCTCCGCCAGAGCGGACACCCGCTCGGCGCTGTATTCCCACACCGCCGTGGAAGGTCGAGGATCGCTGCACGCCGTGATCAACTCCTACGGTGGGCACCGGAAGGGTCCGTCGTGTGCGAATCGAAACAGGAGCCTGGACTGCCACTGTGCAATACTGCGCCTGAGCGAGAAATTGGTTGCGCCTCAAGGAAGTTCACGTGTTCAGTGCGCGGCACCAAGCCGCTGACATCAGACGAGTTGCGCACCCCGGCCGCGCGATTTCGCCGCGGTCGACGGATGCCATGTGGGAGGTGAAGCGGCGGCCCTTCACGACGGCGCGCGTTCGAGTATCGAGCGATCCGCGCCACGCATTCGGAAGTGTGATGTGCGACGCCGCCGCCGCCTCAGCTATCCGACACTGCCTCCGCCGTTCCGGCGCCAGGCAAGGTCATGCACTCCGCAACCCTCCGGCAGCGTCTGCCCGACTGCCGAGGCGTCAAGCGATGTATGACTGCGCGTCGAGATTGCCTGTCGCCTGCGGATGCGAAGGCCTGATTTCCGATGGGGCATCAAACCGTAGGCATTTCCCCCATGAGCGTCTGCCCCGGTGACGCACGACGATCGCATCCATGGCAGCAGTTGTTGTTGTCGATGCGAGAGGCGTTCTGAAGGAGCCAACCATCGAATATTCCTTCCTATTGCTCGCAGTCGCTGCTGCAAGCGCATTCGCTCTGCTGGTACCGCAGACGGCTCGCGCGGTAGCCCACTCTGCGAAGTGCGACGAAGCCATCGAGGCACGAAAAGAAATCTCGGTCCGGTCATGCACCGGTCCGGCGCCGCCAAGCGTTCCACCATATGTCCACACCAGTGCGGTGAGGTGCGCACGACGGTGGATTACATGAATATCCGAAAAGTCCGCACCGATGCGATTGCGCCCCACTCCGCTCCCCAGTTGGATGGACCGGCGATCCGCCTGATCAGTATTCGGTACGGCGGTTGATCGCGGTGGCCACACCAGCGCGAGAGGCGACGCCCAGTTTCGCGAAAACCCGCGCGAGATGCTTCTCTACGGTCTTCGGGCTCAGGAACAACTCCGCGGCGATTTCGCGGTTGGTGTATCCCTGTGCCACGCGATCGGCGACGGTTCGTTCACGTTCGGTCAGAGTGCCCGGATTGTCCGGCTCGTTGATGTCCAGCCTGCGCCGTACTCGCTTTCCGAACGCTCGTAGCTCCTGCGCAGCCTGGCTGGCGAGCCGTACAGCTCCTGCGTCCCGGAAAATGCTGTGCGCCACTTCGAATTCGCCGATCGCTGATCCGATATCGCCGGTCCGTGCGAGAGCACGGCCCGCCTCGAGCCGGGCACGGGCGGCCCACACGTGCATTTCAGCCGCGTCGAAGCACTCACTAGCCCGGTTGGCCGCTTCGGCAGCTGCCCGAAAGTCGCCGGAAACAGCGATGACGCGTGTTCGGGCATAGTGGGCCTGGCCCGCACAGGATAATCCCTGGGCGGAATCCTCCTCGAGACGTCGAGTCACCGCCGAGGCTGCGTCGATACGACCCGCGGCAAGCTCGACGGTGACTAGCGCCTGAAGGAAGTACGGGCGGGCGGCGGGCGGCATATCACGAAGTTCGAGCCCACCGGTCGCCAGTATCGCTTCACGACCCCGCTCGTACTCGCCGGTTTCGATGAGGGCTTCCGCGTAACCGGCGCGAGCCAGCCACGCGTATCGCACACCAGGAGAACGATCGACCGCCTCCACCGCGGCGCGCCCGGCGGCCAATGCCGCCGGCAGGTTGCCATTCGCGATCTCGATCCAACAGTGGATGCCATCCGCCGCTGCCCGCATCTGATCACTGTCGAACAACTGCGCTACCTCGACGGCGGATTCTGCGGCATGGGATGCTTCGTGTAATCGTCCCAGCATGAGTTTCGCTGCGGCCTCGGCGACCAAGAATCGGGAGACCAGCCAGCCATGACCGGTAGCTCTGCTGATCTTCAGCCCCCGTTCGGCGTGCCGGGCCGCTGCGCTGAAACGGTCCAGATGGAGCTCGGAATCAGCCAGATTCGCCAGCGGCCACAATAATTCAGGTACCAGGAGGTCGTCGCTCGAATCCATATCATGGGCGAGGTCGTTCGCGATAACACGTGCTTTGGCTGCATCGCCTTGATGGGCGAGCGCCGAAACCAGAAGCGATCTCGCCAAGTTCAGCACCGCGGTCTCACCCAGCGCTCCCGCCTGCTTCTCAGCTAGGGCGGCGAGGCAGATGGATTGTTCCCACTGCCGTCGGACGAGGCTATTCTCGGCGAGCGCAAGTTCCAGCGTTACAGCGTCCACGCTGCCGGGCTGCACGACGTCCAGCGCCCGGACGATGAGCTGCCGCGCCTCCTCGGATCGCCCGAGACCATGGTCGGTGCGAGCGATCATGTGGACGATCTGCACCCATGCACCCCGCGACTCGTTCGAGACCGATTCCAGCACCTCTTCCAGCACGTGTCGGCTGTCGTGCAGACGGCCGGCGTCGGCAAGCGCGTTCGCGTGTGAGACGAGCAACTTCAGTCGCCGCGGCTGCTGCTCACCGGTCTTCGGTAGCAGGTGCAACGCGGCCTCGAACCAGCCTGCGGCCGCCACCGGGGCACGCGGTGCGGCCGCCAGCCCCGCCTCTTCCAACAGCGTGATCGCTTCATCGTCACCGGTGACCGCCGATTGTTCGACATGATGGGCTCTCGCGCTCAAATCAGCGCCGCGCCGCGCGAGAGCGTGCGCAGCCTGCTTGTGGGCGAGCATGCGCCAGCTGGGTGTCACCTCGTCGTAGATCACTCGGCGCACGATCGGGTGCCGGAAACAAAATTGTCCTGGTGTAGTGGTCGAACGAATCAGGTCCGAGGCGACGAGCTCGTCGAAGTATTTCAGCACCGCCTGTTCGTCGAACTCCGCGATCGCGGCGACGAGATCCACATCGAACGGGTCACCGACCACCGCCCCCGCCCGGAGCACTGTGAGCGTATCGGCATCCAGCCCGGTCAGCTCATCGAGGATGACCGTGCGCAACGGTGTGGGAATATCGTTCTGGTACTGCTTGCCATGCGGTGGGCGACACGTCGATGGTGACCGACCGCACCGCGCCGTTCGTGCGAGATGCTCGAGGAAGAAGGGGTTTCCCGCGCTCTCGGCATACAACGACTCCACTATCGACGACTCGGCTCGCTCACCCAGTGCCTCCGCCGTTTCGGTGATCGTCAGCGGTGCCAGATCGAGCGCGCACAGCGTACCCTCTTGAGCCACATGCACGATGGCGTCGAGTATCAGAGTGGGCATTTGCCGCGGACGGTACGCGAGCGCGAACACCATGCCCGGGACCAAGCGTCTGAGCAAATAGCTGACAAGTTCCACAGAAGCCGGATCTGCCCAGTGCACGTCATCGAGCGCCAGCACCTGCGGCCGGAACGCAACGAGGCGCTCGAAAGTCGCACGTACCGCGCGATAGAACTTGAAGCGCTCTATTCCCAGGCTGCTGGCCTGGTTCTCGCCGCGGCCGGCCAACGAAGGCAGCACCGCGGCGAGCTCCGCCAACCGTTGCTGCCCGAGATCAGCGAGTACCTGATTGTCGAGCGCCGCGAATGGCTTGTCGAGCGCCTCGACGACCATGCCGAACGGGACCTCTCGTTCCAACTCGGATCCCCGGCCTGTCGACACGTCGAAACCGGCCGCGGTGGATCGCCCGGACAACTCACTGAGCAACCGCGTCTTGCCGATTCCCGGTTCACCCAGCACAACCAGAGCACATGCCGCACCCGACCGGGCATCGGCCAGAACCCGCTCGATGCTCGTCACTTCGGTACCTCTACCGGCCAGTGTCGTCATCGCTCGTTCACTGCGAGCATTGGTGAATACCATCGCACCTCCAACCGATACCGAATCCACCGCGACTTCTGTACCGACCGGTCGGCGTCTTCAACCGCGACGCCAGTTTTCCAAGGGCTACCAGGAGTCGAGCAGCTGTGAGACGTCGCCCTCTACCCGAGTACGCTACTCCCGAGACCGAGAACGCTGCTTCCCGCACTGAGGAGCAGGGACAGGATCGACAGAATTTCCATTTGAGACCTTCTTCCTTCCAGGCGCACCGTGGTGCATTTCCGGCGGCCGAGCAGTACGACACCAATCAATCGACTTACCATGTATCCGACGATGATCGAGACCGCCGCCATCGGCGATGATATCCAGCTCCCCCGGATGCAACGCTCGTCGCACTTCCCAACTCTGACAACATAATCTCTGCGAGTGGTGTACCGGAGCCCATTTACGCGACACCGACGCTGGATGATTCGTCTGACAATGTGCGACTTTCCCGTACTATCGAGTCGGCTGATTCGAATGAAATCCGACATTCGTACATGTAACCCATTTCGCGTATCCAGACCGAGGTCGAAGGGGAATTCAAGAGAAATCCGGATGCTGGGTAGCCACCCGATATGCACCGGAATGGAATACCAGCGGAGCACCTTCAGCCGTATCGAACTGTTCGATCTCAGCGATGAAAATGACATGGTCGCCAGCGTCGACACGCTGAACGGTTCGACACTGAAACCTGGCGATGGCGCGATCCAGGAGCGGTATTCCGGCAATTCCGTCGTGGTATTTCACACCGGCGAACTTGTCCACAGCGGGAGTCGCGAACTGCCGAGACAGCTGGTGCTGGTCGGCGGCGAGGACATTCACTGCGAAATGATGTGCCGCCAGGAGATCAGGAAGGCTAGGCGCCTTCTTTGCCGGACACCAAGCAATCAGCGGCGGGTCCAAGGACACAGAGGTGAACGAGTTCGCCGTTACACCGACCTTCCGTCCATCCGGCGCGCGGGTCGTCACCACCGTGACGCCGGTCGCGTACTGACCGAGGGCATGCCGCAAGCCCCGCAAGTCCAGCGTCTCGTTCGCCGATCTCGCCGCATCGAGCATGCGGTCGGCCTCCGCGCGATCGAACCACCAGTCGTGTACGGTACTCGGATCGGCGAAGCCGGCAGCGAACAGTGCGGCGACCCCCGGCTCTTCCGAAGCCGACCGAGCCAGATCGAGCAGGTGTTCGGGAAGACCGTTCAGAACTCGATTGGTCCAGGACACCGACCAACGTCCCCAACTGCGCCAGAACGCTTCGAACGTTTCGTGCATCCACTCGGTGTCGAATGGCTTCGGACCACGCTGCAACACCGCGTCCAAATAGACACCAGCAGCGTGCACCGCGTTGTTCGCCCCTTGCGCTGTCAACGGATCGTTGAGCACCACCGCATCTGCGAGCCCGAGAACCGCACGTCCGGATGAAGTAAAGGCGACCGGACGACGCACCATCGGCGTGACCCGACCACGCAGAATTCCGCCGTCGTCGGTCAACTGGATACCACGAGCACGGGCCGCGACGGCTGGAAACAGGTCATCGAGGATTTCCAGGCAGCGATGCAGATGGCCCTCGGGAGTACCCACCTCGTCGAAACGATCCATGGGCCCCCCAGGGACGCCCTCGAATACCAAGATCGAGCAGTGCCCAGTTGTAGTCAGGGCGGGTAATGTGATCAGCTCCCCCACCCCGGGGATCGCATGGAAAGTGAGCTCGGCGCCGGATTTGTCGGGCTGCAATCCGCGCACATACGCGACGGCCAGTGCTCGTTTCGGGCGGTCGAAAGGTGATCGAACGCGATCGCGAACGAACATCCGGCCGAGATCGCCGGTGCCGGTAGCCACGATCGTCAGATCGTGGTCGACGGCGATTGCATCGAGACGCTCCGGCCCGACATCCTCCACTACGAAAGTGCCGGATTCGGCCACGAAGGAATCGATCAGCGACGCGCAAGCCAACCGCTGGTCGACCGATCGCGCCGGATCATCCAACGCCGAAACGACGGTGCCCACACCATCGATCGTCAAAGCCAGACTGTGGATCGCCGGGGCGTCGAAATCCTCTGCCGCATCAACAATCCGGTTCATCATCCGCAGGCCCGGGCCGAACAAGCACTGACTCGACAAAACGTTCCCGGCTCGAATCTCATCGGACGTCCGGTCGCCGACCAAGGTCACGACCCATCCATGGCGTTGTAGCCCCAGTGCCAGCAGTGCCCCGGCTTGACCGGCCCCGACGATCGCGACTCTGTGCGGACTCCGAGTGTTCATGCAACCGTGGAGAACTCGTTTAGATATGTCTGAGCACTGGTAGATTCCATGAACCAGAGGAAAAAATCACGCGGGTCGTCGAATCCATTGGCAAAGCGCCGCGCGATGCGCGGATTCGATCCCGCGGCCCGCACGAGTTGCAGTACGTGCCACGGAGTGGGGCCTAGCAGAGTGTTGGTCCAGTTCACGACGTACCGCGTGTAATCCCAGTAGCGTTCGAATGTCTCAATCATGAAGCGCTCATCGAAGGCCCGGTCGGCGTGCTCCAGAATGCTCGACAAGTAGGACGCAGCGCACTTGCTGGCGTTGTTCGATCCCTGCCCTGTAAGGGGATCGTTCAGAACGACGACATCGGCCATGCCCAGCACAGACGCACCCGATGGCAGCTTGCCGACGGGGCGGCGCACCGTCGGCGCGAAACGGCCAGCCAACACACCGAGTTCGTCGGTCAATTGGACATCTCCGCAACGCTCGGCCTCCCATGGAAGGTATTCGGCGACCACACGCTTGGTGACTTCGAGATGTTGCTGGGGATCGGTAACTCCACGAAAGCAATCCATCGGTCCGCCGGGTAAGCCTTCCAACAACATGATCTCGCACGGACCAGTGGTCGTCAGTGCGGGAAAGACGATGAGTTCGCCAACACCTGGAACCAGATTGAACGAGATCGCGGAACTCGACGTTCGCGGCGTCATCCCGGTCACATAGGTGAGCGCGAGCGCACGCTGCGGATTCACGAATATCGATCGTTCGCTGTCGCGTTCGAAAAGGTTCGCGATACTGCCTTTGCCCGCTGCGACCAGCACCAGATCGGCGTCTCGCCGATAGTCCTCGAGATCATCTATGGTCGCATCACGAATTTCCAAAGTTCCGCCACGCCGGACAAATTCAGCGATCCACCGCGGGATCTTCAACCGCTGGTCGACCGACTGCGCGGGGAGATCCAGGAGAGAACTCCAAGAAATTCCTTTGCCGCCGTTTCCATCTGTCACGGTGAATGACATCTCGCGGACAGCCGGACATCGCTGCGCCCAAAAGTCTATGCCCAGCGCGTGCTCACGGGCCAAGGCCGTGCCGAACATGCATTGACTGGAACTGACGCGGCCGTTGTAGATTTCCTCCGGTGTGCGGTTGGAAACAATTTTGACCTCGTACCCGGCATCGAGCAGGCCGATGCCCAGCTGTAATCCGGCCTGACCAGCACCTACGATCGTAATGGAGCGCACTGTTTTCCTTTCGAGTCGCGCAGCAAAATGTCTCACTGGAGGCCGCGGACGCCGGCTCGGCAGCGTCCGAGGGGTGATGGCAGCCTCGCGGTGCCCGACCCGCACGGCGGTAGTTGGACGACTCGCGGGGTACATCGTTGTCCACTGGAGTGGACGCGATCGAAGTCGAGGCCGGGAACGTGCTGGTTCGTTCGTGCGGCTCTGTCTACGCGGTATCGGCACGGTATATGCACGACAACACGGATGCGGCTTCCAGAAAATTCATGGACTTCACAGATCCAATCGACCAGTTCGATCTGCATGTGTCCTTTTCCGAAGCGCAACCGTGTTGACGTAATGTGATCGTCGCACTCGCCGACAGCATCGCACATGGGGGAAGTGCCTACGGTGACCCTATCGTTCGTATTCTCTAAAGTTTTTGGTGCGGATCCGATCGAGTTGAAGTAGAGCTCGGCGAGAATGATCGGTTCGGAAGCGGAATCGGAGGTGTCGGCAATCTAGCGACGCCGTGCGAGACGGTGCCGGATGCGAGGCGAGCGAGCCGACAGATTGACGGTTGGGAACGGGCTGGCCCGATCGCGGTCGGCACCCAGCCACCGCGGGCCATCGATTCCACGCCACTTCCAGGTGTGTCCGAATCTTGCGTGAACTGCGCGTGGTCGACAAATGCCACCTGACCATGTCTCTCGCCGCAGTACCGGTTATGACATCGGCATCTACCCCACCCACCGATGTCGGTGATCAACGAATTCGGCTGAACACCTCTGCGAAGCCGACCATGCTTGTGGCGGGTACGACGAAGTGCGTCAGATGGTACTTCTCTCGATATCGTTGGAGGGTTTCGGCGATGTTTCCGGGCGAACCGTGCAGCACTCCGGGCAGTGCCAACAGCTCGTCATCAGCCAGATCAGGTGCCGCCATCCGCGGCAACGTCAGGTCGAACTTGCCGTTACCGTCAACGTACACCGCGCCGAGCGTCAGCCCGAGTTCCAGCTCCTGGATCCGTCGCCCGGCCGCGGCGCGGATATATCCTGTTCGCTCTTCGAGCGCCCGCTCGACGGCGTCCGTGGTGACCGGACGTCCGGTCGTCGGCACACTCGCCAACGAGATGATGTCTGCGTGGATCGCGGCTGCGGCGAGCAGCCGATCCCCGCTGCCGCCTACGAGAATCGGTGGTGCAGGTTGTTGCCGCGTCGGCGGATCCCCCGCAGCGAACCGGCGCCGGATTTCGGTGATCGTCCGCTCGAGGTGGGCGATGCGCTGACCCGGGGTCGGAAACGGTAATCCCGCCTCGTCGAACTCGTTTCGAGCCCAACCGGCACCGAGCCCGAGTTCGAGGCGGCCGTCGATCAGCAGATCGGTGGACGACACCTCGCGGGCGAGCAGTGCCGGGTTGTAGAAGGCCGCATTGAGAACGAAGGTGCCCAGCCGCGGCCTGGTCGTCACAGCCGCAAGCGCAGCCAGGGTGGGGAATGGCGCGGGAGTTGCCAGGTGGTCCGGAAGCATGATCACGTCATAGCCGAGGTCCTCCGCCTTTCGGGCCTGATCCTGTAACCAGGACACCGAACCGCTGCTCGACAAATTGGCTCCGAAGCGAACCCCGAAGCGAAAGGGTCTGTCACTCAACGTATTTGCTCCCGTCGAAATCGGCAGGCCCGCTCGCGACCAGCTCGGGCGAACAGAGCGCGGCCCGCCGGCGACCGCAGGCTCGCCAACCCGCCGACCGCCGGCTCCGTATAACGAAGATCCATCTGAATATGCCGCCTCGAACGAATGCGCCTCCGCCCGTATTACGCCTAGGTGTATTCCCTCAGTCGTTCGCGTGCATAGAGCGTGCAGGGCGCGCCGAGACCCGCTGCTTCCACGTACTGCTTTCGGGCCTCGGAGTTCCTTCCAGTTCCACGGAGAAAATCGGCCAAGCGAATGTGGGCTTTCGAATCCCACGGGTCGTGATCCACCAGCCGCCGATAGTAGCTCTCAGCCTTGACGAGATCTCCCGCGTCCCATGCCGCACGACCGCGCGTTTCGAAAAGCGGGTGGAAGTTCTCCACCGCGAAGATGCGGTCATCATCTGTCGACTGCTCGAGCGCCTCCACCGCGGATTCCTCTGCCCGGTCCAGCATCTCGGCCGCCGACTTGTGGTCGCCCGTGCGATACGGGATGAAGCTGACTCCGCGCCAGTACGCGCTTTTCAGTACCCAAGGCAAGCTGTCCGCATCTGGCGACGACCAGAGCCTTTCGGCATAGGTGGACCACTTGCGCACCTCCGCGTCGTCTTGTCGTCTCCGCACGTAATGAACCGTGAGGTTGACGGCCGATGCCAACCGAGTTTCCAAAGGCAACTGCTCGTTGGTCGCCCGTGCCATGCCGATCTCGGCGAGCTGCATTGCGGAGTCGGTGTCCTGCGGGTCGAGTTGGCATCGCGAGAACACACGCAGATACGACAAAGCCAACGCCTCCGATGTCTGACCGGCAAGATCATGGGGTTGGATCAATTCTGCCAGGAAGTTCCAGAACGCAAGTTTGGCGAGAACGCGCGCAACGCGGAGCTGCTGCGCTGGTCCCAACGAGTACCACTCATCGATGAGCCTGCACAGGATCTGCCAGGGACCGGTACGTTTGTCGATCGGCAAAAGGCATGGATCTTCCAGGTACGGCACGCTCGGCTCATCCAGGGTGATCGATGCTCGCAGATGGAGGGGAGGCATAGCTTGATTCGCCGGAATCTCCGCGCCGGTTTGCAATCTGGTACCGAATTCAGCAGCGACGCGTGCGTGAATGGGCCCCGTGTCGCTGCACAGATCCGAATAAGCGGCGAGCAGCTGCCCACTCGAGGGAGATGGGATCATGGCACTCCTGTATGGATTTCGGATCTATTATTGTGGTGTAAGCCAGTCAACAAGTTGGACAATGTCGAAGGTGACGCCACGATCGGCAAGAGCGCGATACACGTGTGCCACAATTTCAGTGCGCTCACGAAGCAGTGTTAGATCGGCTTCGGCGTGCAGTTGTGGCAACACGAGGGCGAGGCCTGCCCAGGTCTGCGGGCGGATTCGGTCAAGGTGTAATTCCGCTACATAGCGAGCCGAAGCTTGCTCGAAATTCCCAATCGTGCATGCGAAATCTCCGGAGCCATCGTCCTCGGCGCTCTGCGAAGCGGACATGGCCGCATGTCGTGTCAGCGCGTGCGGTAAGGTGAGTCTGTGGTAACCGGTGGGTATCCCTTCCTGGTCTACAATCGCGGCCTGAGGCAGTTCACCAGCTGAAGGCGAGCCATCCAACCAGCTATCGACAAGGGCTGCCACATCGCTGGAGGCAGGCTTCAGATTCCGCACTCGCCAGAACGCCTCGAGACAGATCGAGACCTCGGCGGCGACTTCACGAGCCTCGGCGGAAATATCTTCGGACTGCCATGAGGCCATGCCGTCGGACAGCACCGAGAGAAACTTCTCCCCGGTCGGAGTGAGCACCCCCGATGACAAGACTTGCTCTAGGGCAGTTGCTACTTGGCGACGGCCACATTCGAATTCCATCTCGGCGCGTAGGTCTCGATGACAACTCGAACGTCGGTGCACACGCCAGAAATCGGTCACACCGAAGAATGCATAGATCCCATGCATGAGCCCGTATACCGGGCGCGGGTCTATGCGCCACGGAGCATAGAATCGCGCTGTCGTGTCCGGCTCGAACAGCACTGCCTGATCGGCCACCAGGCTGAATTTCGCGTGCTGGAATTCGTGAATGAGCGTGAGAGCCAATTGACAGGAGTCTTCGGGCGCGGTCGAATAGACTGCCCCGAATCCGGTTGGCGAAGTCCAACTCTGACCGGTCGTGCCCGGCTTCGAGGTGAGCGGCACAATTACGCGCAAGCCTGCGCACATCGGAGCGTGATATCGTGCGAAATCACGGCGTAGCATCTGCCAGGCGCCATGAAAATGTTCAGCCCAGGACAGAGCGTCTGCGACGCCCAGCGGATCCGGCGGCAATTTGAAGAGATCGGGCAATTTTACGTCGAAGTCGCGGAACGGATCGAGGTCGTCCAGATAAAGGCGGTGTGCCGAATCACCCACGTCCAGACTGCGTAGCGGTAGCCAGTCCGGCGTAGTTTCCGAATCGTGTGAAGCGACCACAAGCGTGATGTCGCGATAGTCGAAAGTCAGTACGCCGTCGGCTGACCAACGGAGCGTGCAATGTCCGTGTTCTGTGGCATCGCCTAATCGGGCCATACCGATAAGCGGAAGCATCACCACCCCGGAGCGAACTACCACTTGCACGGCACCGGGACGGCCGGCGATGATTTGCCCACTCGCGGCGAGCCAGCCCAGGTAACCGAGGTCGGCCCATAGCGGAATCGGTTGTGCGGCATCATGATCAGTGAAGTTTAGACGCCGAAAGATCGAGGTGAGCCAGTTTCCGACATGCGGGTACGACAACAACTCCGCGACCGAATCGGAACCAGCCTGTAGCAGGTCCGCAAGCGATCGGTGCGCGGATTCGACATGCACGAAGTCGTCAGGCCGATCCGCTGCGAGCCTTGCCAGTAGTGCGTGCAAGAGGATCAGGCGACCTCGAAATGCCTCCTCTGCTAGCGCAACGACGGTTTCGTCCGTTCCATATCCGGACCCGAGTTCGATGATCGCGGATTCGATATTCGAAGTATCGGTGGATGTCACTTTATTGTCACCTTATCGAGGTCATCTTCAAGCCGGGCTTTGATATGCCGAATCAGCGCGGCGAGATCACTGCAGTAAACCGACGGATTCCGGAACCCGGTGTCTGCGCGATACCGGTGCACATAGTCTCCACCTCCGCAGATATCCCTAAGCGAACACGACATGCACGTGTCACTCAGCGCCGCACTGCCGATCTGGCGAGCCACAATCCCTGGATCCCACAGCGCATGGTTCAGCCGGTCACCCATACCCATGTCTGCGATTGTGACGATCCGGGTCGCGCCGGCGAATGTCGATTTCAACGAATCGACTTGTTCGAGGGTTCCATCGGTTTCGATGATGGCGACCTGAATAGGTGTGAGCCCTACCGATATACCGCGTCCTTCCCCGCCGAGAAGCACACGAATGATGTCGTCGAAAAGACGAATCTGGGTATCCAGTTCCGGAGCGCCGTACCAGTGATCGAAAATCGGAATCAACCACTCGGCGTATGGAGCCGCCGCCTGATCTTCAATCTTACCCGGGGGAGGTGATTGCCAATTGCTGTGCGGCAGAAGGAAATCAACGCCCGGTGGACGGAACGCAAGTAGTTCTTCATACGTTTGGATCGGGTCGTTAGCGAGATCGATTGTGCAGAGTAGGCCACCGAACAGTCTATTGTTCCGGTGTTTTCGCAGCTGCGTCACGCCTCGTGCCACGTCGTCGAAACTTCCGTCGCCGCGACGTGACTTGCGATGGCGATCATGAGCATCACGACCGCCGTCGATACTTACGCCGATAACTACGTCCCACTGGTCGCAGATCCGAAGGAACTCCTCATCGATGAGCACCCCGTTGGTCTGCACACCCAACCGCACCTCGACTCGTGGTCCCAACTGTTCTCGGGCGTGACGCGCAAAGAACTCGAACCGGGAGTGGCCCGCGAGTAGGGGCTCACCGCCATGAAAAACAAGGCTGACGGCGGGGATTTCGAAGCGACTGACGTGATCGGCGATGCCGCGGCACGTATCGATAAAGATTTCCTCGGTCATCACCATCGGTTGGTCGCGCCAACTTTGGTCGACCATTTCGTACATATAGCAGTAGTCGCAAGCCAGGTTGCACCGGCTGTGAATCTTGATCACGAATTCATTGAATGGGTACGGGCGCCATCCGGACGATCGGAGTGCATCGACATCCAATCCTACCGATGGCCACGGACTCGAGCTCAAATCGGTCATTATTTAACACCTCGACAAGTGCAGAAGTAATACAAACCGGACGCCGTGTTGCGCTGTGGTGTTACAACTGAGGTGAACCCTGCGGTCCAGATGGGCAATCTGGACCGCAGGCGAATCACCCGGCCCACTCGAAAGAATTCCGGCGATTGAGAACGAGAACAGAAAGCCGCTGGCGATCGATCAGCTGCCAACGTTGGCGCCTGTTCAGGTGTCGCGCGCAGGACGAGCGCAGGCCGTGGACATCAGTAGGATCAGCGTCCTGGTGACTCGTTACTGGTAGTCGATGAACGCTTGGAACGCGGCCGGCGCCGCATGCAGCGACGAGGCCATCTGGCGTCTGATCGAAGATTGCAGAGCTGGGCTGACCTCCTTCAGCAATCGCTCGATGTCGCCAATAGAGCTGTCGAGAGAAATCGTCGATCGGTTCATCTTGTATCTCCTTTTGTTAATCACATCGCACCGTGATGCACAGACTCCGTTCCATTGACCGCAACGGAGGATCACGGCACGGCATCTGCACAACATTGTGGGGATCGTCTTGAAGATAGATTTTGGTAGCAATATTGCCGAGCGTCGTCATACAGTGTCTTGTTGTGTGCTTGCGCGTAATGCGCGGCGAAAGTACTCGGGATCGTATGCAGTCGTAGGATGGAGGCCGAGCAATGCCGTGCCGCACATGCCGATGGCTATGAAAAGTCCCGTCTTTCCCGTTCCCAGCCAATTGATCAGGTACCCTCCCGTCAAAGGACCGAGAGCGGCGGCCCCGGCGTTCCAAGTCGCTATCGCGGCCATTGCTCTGCCAAGGACGTGGTCAGGCAGCACCTGCATTCGTACCGTGGTCAACGCGACGCCAATAATCGTGCCGACGCAGCCCACGCCGCACCAACAGACCGTCAAGACACGCGTATCGAATGTGAAAGCGAACGGGCAGAAGACCATCGCCCACGTCAACAGCGCGCAACGGTAGACGGTTGTGGTGGCGAACAAACGAAGCAGGTGAGGCGCGACGAACGCCCCGATCAGGCCGCCGATGCCACCTGCACCGAGAACCACCGCCACCGTCCATGCTGCTCCGCCATAGCTGCGTGCTCGTACCAGAATCAGCATTATCGCCATTTGAGCGATCATGCTGCTCAGGCCCGCGATCAGTGTTGTAGTGCGGAGGAATCGATGGCGCCACACGATACGAATGCCGTCGATCACGAGGGTTTTCGTCTGCTCGGGACGACTTACCGAGCGCGACCGATCGGCTCGGTCTGCGTCCCTCATCGCGAACAGGGTTGCCAGGCAGAAAAGATATGACAGGGCGTTCACGAAGAACGGCAGCAATCTGGCTATATCAGCGATAGCGGCACCGAATGCACGACCCACCATAATCGCGATAGGCTGTTGGGCCTCAAAAAATGAGTAAGCCTTCATTCGATGCTCCTCTGGCACAACGTCGCGAACAACCGGCGTTTCGCAGATTTGGAACAAAACCAACGCGCTACCCTCGATAAACGCCGTGAAACACCACAGGTACGCCGCCCCCGGTGGTCGGAGGATCGCAATCAGCGCGGCAAGCGCTACGGAAGCCAGTCCAATTGTCTGACACACCATCAAGATGCGTTGACGGTCGAAGCTGTCCGCGACTTTTCCCGCAGGCAGTTGAAGAAGTAGCGTCGCCAACGTGAACGAGAACGCAACCCAACCTGCCATGATCGGCGATGCGGTCATGGCCAGCACAATTATTGGATAACTTATCGAGATGCAGTAACAGCCGACAAGCGAGATAGCGTTGCCCGACCACAAAAGCAGGAAGTTCCTGTTCCCGAGAATGCCGTTCGGGTTTGGCAAGGCAGCTCTCCCAACGTGACAATCATCTTGACGATGCCTAGATCAGCAAATCGACGTCATTCTCGATATTTGATTCGACAGGTCAGTGGTGCCCACACCAGCCACCGACCAGCGGATCACATCCCTGGTACGGCCCCTTTCCCGCTTATTCGGCTGATACTCGTAATGCGTCGCCTTTGTCTGGGCTGGTTTCCATACTTATCGAAATCCGGGACCAGACGCCCTCGATAGTCATAGCCGACACCTGCCCAGATCATGCATCGAGGAGGTAATTGTTTACGCCGCATGTCCTCGACCAATTGCTGGCAATCGTCGAGCGCGGGACACTGCCGGCAGATCTGCGCCGATTGCCGCCACACCAGCGGTGATCCGATCTCCAAATCCCAGTTTCCTGGGTTCGCGGAGCACGGCGGATACTCTCTGCTTCTCAGTGACCCATCCGGCTCGGAGATGTCGGAATCTCTCGCTGACGGCTGGATGGACTGCCATTTCATATTCATCCTCTTGATCTGAATAGCTCGCGCAATCCGATACCGTCGGTACCGACCTCATGGGTTGAGTCGGGACAGGAGGCGTCGGCGCCCGTGGACTACGTCGGAAATTCTGTCGACTGATGGTGCCCGGCCGAGTGCACCAGCGGGGTCGCATACAGCGAACGCGGTTTCACCGCGAGATCCGCAGCGACGCAAGCGACAGCGAGTCGGTCGATGACTCGAGCAAGAGCGTGAAGCTGCTCTACTCGTGGCACCTGGCTGGAGGTATGCCGCCATCGTGGCACCGAGCAGGCAGGTCTCAACTCTGTGGCCCGCGCCGCCGACGGGTTCGCCGCAACGACCGGAGGCCAGCAACCCGAAAAGACAGCGGCTATCTCCGGTTGTGCCATCAGTGACGAATCCCGAGACTCGCGGCTAGATCTGTCGGAGCAGGCAAGGGCTGGCGCCCGCGGGAGATAACACGCCACAGCAGCGTCACGGTCAGGACTCGAAGAACGTTCCCGCTGTCGGCACGGGAAGTTGCATCGTTCTGGTGGGCTGCCAGTGGCCGCTGACGAGGATCCCGCAGATGGCGGGGGCTGCCAATGCGGTTCCGATCCGCGGCAGGGGACGCCGGAGCAACAAGCGCGGGGGATGGTGCACGGCGTACGCGCGGCGCATCACATACGCGCCTTCCTCGACTCTCGATATCGCGGCTGTGGTTGTCATTGTGCGTTCCTCCATTTACTGGTCGGTGGCCGGAGTCCGACGAAAGGTCACCGATCAGAGCGTCGGCCGCTGGCTCGACAGCGTCCGAGGGGTGATGGCAGCCCTTAGTGCCCGGCCCGCACGGTGGCGGATCGGTGGACTTGCGTGCACTCCGTTGTCCGCCGGAGCGGACGTGATCGGAGCCGACGCCGGGTAAGCGCTGGTTGTTTCGCAAGGCTCTGCCCACGCGGTCTCGACCTTGCATCGTGCACGACAACACGGATGCGGCTTCCAAAATTTTCACGGACATTACAGACGCAATCGACCAGCTTGATCCGCATGTGTCCTTTTCTGAGGTGCAACCGTGTTGGCGTGATGTGATCGTCGCACTCTCCGACGGCATGGCACATGGGGGAAGTGCCTACGGCGACCCTACCGATGTATTTGTTCAAGTCTCCGGTGCGGATCTGATCGAGCTGAAGTAGAGCTCGGTGAGAATAAACGGGCAGGAGGCGGTACCGGAGATGCCGGTAATTTGCCGATGCCGTGCGCGCGGCGCCGGACTTTCAGCATTGCGCAGTGTGAAATCCGTCGCACGGAACAACTGTCTTCCGCTTCGCGACACAGACGGAATTCCCGAGTCGACCCGAAGCGGAGCAAGTCGAATTACATCGCACCCTTCACGTCACGCTCGAGTGCCTCGCTCCCTGTCCGTCAGGATGAAGCGCCGGACAACGATGCACGCAGCACAGTAGCCGAGAGCCTCCAACTACGCGTTTCATCCGCTTCCTCGAGGCATATGACGTGCAACGGTCGAACCGACCGCCCTCCGCAACCCGAAGTGGGTGCGTCGAACCTAGGCTGATTTCAGTCCTCTCGCCATTGGGAAGGCGTCTTGTTGTGGGCTCGACCACCCCAGTTGCATCGTTGTGCTGGCGTGAAACTTCTTTGTGGGAAAGTGATGAGTTCCGGAATCAGCAAATCCGATCGGCCTGGCGACATCCATGCGGAGATATTGCCGGAGTCGGATTTCAGTCAGTCGGCCGACACGTCCGACCGGTTTCCGAGTCAGCTGCGGGGACAGCGGTCGGAACCCATACGGCACCCGAACGACTCGGTACTACAGAACACTCGATCCGACGACGCCGACCCGCGGTTACACACGCGGCCAACAGCACGGCCCACTTCCAGCTGGGCGCTTGACCCGGATATCGTTGCACTCACGCTCGCATCACTGGTACGTAGACCACGGGCGACCGGCTCGCGGACGAACCGGGTTCGTGCCGCGCTGGCGGTCGTACTGGGGATGTCGATAGTCGCCTTCGGCGCAACGGTCATGATGATCACCAGGAGTGAGGAGAAAGTTGCTGCTGCCGTTCCGATCGAGCAGCCACTTCTGATCTGCAAAGCCGAGCGAACCGACAGATTGACGGTGGGGAACGGGCCTGGCGGAACGACAACCGGAGCAGATGCGATACTCGGGTTTCAATATGCCTACTACATCGACCGCGCCGGAAAGGCAGCGTGGAACTTTGTCGCGCCAGATGCCGCCAATGTTTCTCCCGCCGAGAATCTAGAGAAATCCATCGAGGCTGAAATTCCGATCGGTACCACTCACTGCGTGCACATCGCACAACGCGAGCCGGATTTATTCGATGTCGACGTCCAGGAACTCCGCCCGAATGGGATGCGAGCTGTCTATAAACAACATGTGCGGACGGTCGTTCGCGATGGTCACACGGTGATATACGAAATCCTTGACCGGTAGCGCTACTTCGACATTTTTCGCACTATTCTTACGCGTGCATTGCCTGCTTCTCCCGGCTCGACCTCGTTTCCAGCACGTGCTGCGGGATCACCAAGGTCCGACCGAACCCGGCCCAGCGGCCGCAGACCACCGTGTAGTTACGCGGCGATGGCCATCCGATTACGAACTTTTACGTCCGGGGTGCGGGTGGGTGGGGGTGACTAGCATGGCTGTTGCGAATCCTGACCGTAGGCGGGTTGGTATTCGTTGGAATTCGATGTTGTTTGGAGGTTGGATGGCGGTGGCTGGTACCGAGGGTACTCATGGTGTGACTCTGGTGGGCAGGGCCGCTGAGTTGCGGTGTGTGGAGGAGTCCTTAGCGGGCGCTCGGTCGGGTTCGGCGGGTGCGGTGGTGCTGTTGGGTGAACCGGGTATCGGGAAGACGCGTCTACTCGGGGAGTTGTGTGCGCGGGCGGGTGCGGCAGGTTTCGATGTACTTGCGGGGCGCGGGTCGGAGTTGGAGCGGGAAGTTCCCTTCGGGATGGTGGTGGAGGCGCTGGATGAGCGATTCGCGGGTTTGGACCATCGCGTGGTGACGGCGTTGGGTGCGGATCGGATGGCGGAGTTGGCGGCGGTGTTGCCGTCGCTGTCGGGGGTTGATAGACAGCCGGCGAGCCGCTTGGAGGTGGAACGGTTCGAGTTCCATCGTGCGGTGCGGGCGGCGTTCGATCAGTTGGCATTGTCCAAGCCATTGATGTTGGCACTGGACGATGCGCATTGGGCGGATCCAGCGTCGGCGGAGTTGATTGGTCATCTGTTGCGGCGTTCGGTACCGGGGATGGTGCTGGCGTTGGCGTATCGTCCGCGGCAGGCACCGCGCTTGTTGCGGGATGCGGTGGCGCAGGCTGCGCGTGAGGGTGTGTTGTGTGAGTTGAGGTTGGCGCCGTTGTCTTTGGTGGAGGCTGCTGAGGCGTTGGGTGAGC
>NZ_JBEZDA010000012.1:88160-180606 GCF_040647855.1 Nocardia sp. NPDC049220 | reverse complement strand
TTACGCGTCGCCATGATCGTCGTCGAGCCTTCCCGCCCAAATCCTGGGCATTCAGACTCCCACAAACCCCGGACCGAACCAGCGGGGTCACGTCAGTTGGCCCTCGGCGAGTGTGACGAGGGACTTCGAGGAACTACTTGCCGCGCTCGGCCGCTGCGGACAGGTTGCTGCGGATGGCGCAGAACTGTTCGGCTCCGGTGCGGGTTCGTAGGCGGCCAGAGACTTTCTGGCGGAGTTCGATCACGCGGATTTCGTGTTCGCTTGTTGGCGGAACGTGAAAACTGATCGCCGCGCGGCAACTCAAAACGGACCATCTGGTCGGTGACTCTGGCTTTATCCGAGCCAGGGAGGACCGAAGGGATGCTTGCTGTGGAGAATTGGGCTGAGATTCGTCGTTTGCGCCGGCCAGAGGTTATGCCGATTCAGGTGATCGCTCGGGCGATGGGTGTGTCGCGCAACACTGTGAAAGCGGGCCTTGGCCTCGGACGGGCCGCCGAAGTATCAGCGGCCGGTGCAGAAGTCGGTCGTGGACGCGGTCGAACCGAAGATCTGGGAGATGCTGCGTGCTTATCCGACGATGCCGGCGACGGTGATCGCCGAGCGGATCGGCTGGACTCGCTCGGTCAGGGTGCTCTCGGGCCGGGTCGCCGAACTGCGGCCGCCGTATCGGCCGCCGGACCCGGCGTTGAGGACTACCTATGGATCTGTTCGCCGGCTGGTGGACACACATCGGGTGGGTTCGGTGCCCAGAGTTCTGGTGCGGACGGTGCGGGCGCGATCGGACGCTGGCGTGAGGGTCGCAGCGAGCTGACTGCCGAATGCCAGGCGGGGACGTTGGGCACGAACGTACTCATCTGCAGACCCCGCAGATCCTGAGGCCAAATGCATGATCGAACGAGCTCATGACTATCTCGAACGGTCCTTCCTACCGGGCCGGACATTCAGCGGCCCATCAGATTTCAATACTCAACTCGATCATTGGCTGGAGTTGGCGAATCTCGGCCACGTCGTGCGTTGGGGTTGCGCGCCGACCGATCGGATCACTGCGGACCGCCAGGCGATGCCGGGGTTGCCGTCGGTGGCGCCGCAGACCGGGTGGCGGCGGTCAGCGCGACTACCCGACGATCACGACATCCGCTTGGATTCCAACGACTATCCGGTGCATCCGTCGGTGATCGGCCGCCGGATCGAGATCGTTGCGTACCCGAACCGGGTTCGAGCGTTCTCCGGCGGACGGATCGTGGCTGATCACGATCGGATCTGGGCCTGGCGTCAAACCCCGTCCGACCCGAACACCTCGAAGCAGCGAAAGCGTTGCGGCGCGGCCGGATCGGTGTCTTGCGCCAGCACCCGAACCAGCGGTCGAGCAACGCTGCTTAACCGACTACGACACCGCGCTGGGCATCGATGTCGAAGGCGGGGTGGCCTGATGCCCGCCACGACCAGAACCACCACGAAAACATCCATCACAACACGGGACTTCACTGCCGAGCTGAACTTCCTCACCCGAGCCTTGAAAGCGCCATCGCTGCGCGAAGCCGCGCAGCGACGGCCCGAACGCGCCCGCGCCGAGAACTGGACCCACGACGAGCTCCTCATCGCCTGCTGGCAACGAGAGGTCTCCGCCCGCGAATCCCATGGCGGTGAGGGCCGCATCCGCTTGGCCCGCTTCCCCACCGCAAATCCCTCGAGAAGTTCGACTTCGGACACTCCCCCGGGTTGAAACGACACGTGATCGCCCACCTTCGCACCCTCGACTTCGTCACCGCGAAGGACAACGTGGTCTTCCTGAGCCCGCCCGGCACCGGCGAAACCCACCTGGCGATCGGTTTGCGATCCGGGCGTGTCAGGCCGGTCACCGGTCGCGTTCGCCTCCGCCGCCGAATGGGTCTCACGGTGGCCGAGGACCACCACGGCGGCTGGCTACAGGCCGAACTGACCAAACTCGGCCGCCCACCTCGACCCCCGAGCCCAGCACGGCGCAGATAACGTTCCAGGTCGTCGAGCTTGATGCTGCCCGACCACAGATAATCCGGCGGTTGGTGCACATGCTGGTTGTGTGACTCGAGGTTCCCTTCGAATGGTGGACAGAGGTTGTTGATTCACGCCACTCCTGGGTTGCCACAGCGATGAGTTACGTCCACGTTCATCGCACGCATGTCGAGGACGGAAGGCTTGCCGAGCAGGACCGCGCCGCCCAGCGTCTGAAGGGACTGGATGAGGTGGAACTCGAGGTCGGCAGCCGCTAACCGAGGCATTGGGAAGCCAGCGAGTTGCAGCGTCAACTCGCCAGCACGGCCGGGTGATCAGCGCCGGGAAGATGTCCAGGCCAAGCAGCGAACGGCTTGGCCTCCCCTTGTCGATTCGACCCCATCTCGACCTAAGCATCGAACTCTCGTGGCTATTCGTGCCAGAACGGTCACCTTGGTCGCAATGGACGTGATGCTCTCGAGAGCCAGGGACTGGCCAGCTTTCCTTGCTGTTGAAGGGATTTGATCCAGTCTTGAGCGATGTGATGGGGCACGTCGTAGTGTTTGGCGACCTTGGAGATGCTGCCCAGCCGCCAGTAGTTCACGCCAAAATCTGCCGGTGCTCCGGCTCGTTGACGTCGCTGAGGATTTGCCCGCTCATGGGCTCCCGCCGGCTGGTTAGGCGAACCTTCAACCGGTTCGGCCATACCATCCCCGCTGGCCGGCGGCGTGACGGGGTCGCCATCTGTCTCAGCTGGTTGCGGGTTGTTTTCGTCGGTGGAGACTCGCGTGGAAGTCGAGTTGGGTTGCGCAGGCGAACCCGACAGCATAATCGCGGTGCGAACGAGGAGCGGAAAATCAATGTTGGCCAGGGCTTCAGGGACGAATGTCTCGCCGCCGCTTTCGGCGCACACCTCGGTCATTCGCGCACCGGTTGCATCGATCTCGACCGTTGCAGCAGCCACTA
The DNA here is from genome assembly GCF_040647855.1 of Nocardia sp. NPDC049220. Lineage (NCBI taxonomy): Bacteria > Bacillati > Actinomycetota > Actinomycetes > Mycobacteriales > Nocardiaceae > Nocardia > Nocardia sp. NPDC049220. The sequence continues at coordinate 177,669 of NZ_JBEZDA010000012.1, read as the reverse complement.
CAACACCAGTTCGCGTGTTGGAAATCGCGATCGCGTAGCTTTCTGTCATTACCAAGCGGTTCCGTTCGAGATGTCGGTCTAATTATTGTTCGTGGAGCCAGCTTCGACCGGCTGGTCGAGCCTGCGTAAGCGGCCCATCCATCCCTGGGCTGTATGCCGAGGTACGCCGTAATGTTTGGCAACGGCGGCGACCGTGCCCAGCTGTTTGTATGTTGCACGAAGCTCGCTGATATCGGGCATTCTCCGGTAGGCTCGTTCTCCCTTTGAATCCGTGACGCTCGGCCCTGGTGCGGGATTGCCCACCGCAGGGGCTGAAGTCCGTTCGAGCACCATCTGTTCCGAATTCCGCTCAGACGCCGATGCAGGGGGCCCCGCTGATGCGGCGTGAAAACCGGACGGTGTGAACCGGCGGGCCAGAGCGGTCACGATCGCCTCGATATCGATGCCAAGCACGTTCTGGGACGTCAGTCCGGCCGGAGCTGTCGTGTTTATACCAATATCGGTGACGCGTGATGTATCCGACGCGGTGGCGGCGATTCGAATGGTGAGGTGAGGAACGTCACTACTGTCCCTCTCATCACCCACTGGATCGGGGGTGATAACGACAGTGTAGTTACCCATGTGTGATGTAGTCCTTGCAACGGCTTCCAGGTCTAAGGTCTGATGCCTTTGTACGCTAGCATGCACGACTGCGACTGGACCGTCGGTTTGGGACCGCCTTGGACCGTCCCCAGTTCTAGGCCCAAAGCCGCAGTCATGGCCTGCCGACCAATAACACGCAATCTATGCGAATGTTGTTGGGTTGGTATCGTATCGGGTGCTGACCTGGGCGTCTGGAAGGACGATCCCGGCGGGGACGATGTGGTGTCCGGCCAGGGTGAGCAGGGGTCTGGTCTGTTCGACGATGTTGTGAACGGTTTGCTGGTTGACGCCGAACATTGTGCCGACGGCGCGTTGGCGGGTGGCGAACCCTAGGTGTAGCAGGGTGATCGCGGCGCGGTCGTCGAGCGTGAGCAGTGTTTTGCGGCCGGTTCCGGGTGCGGTGCGGCGGGTGCCGCCGCGTCGGGTGTGCAGCTGGGTTCGCGCTGCGCGGGCCGGGTCACGGTGAGTTTCTCGATCAGCGATTCCCATTCCAGCTCGATGAGCCCGGTCAGTACGGGACAGCGCAGCCAGGCCGTTGGGGCGTGCGGGTGCGGGGCACCACAACATCTCTGGAAAATCGGTGATGTTACGGACTAATACTCTGCGAGTCCTCAGCCTGAATCCGTGGGTGGGTTGTTGGGTGGGTTGCGCGCAGACCACTGGGTTGTAGGTAGCCGGTAACCCCGAAAGGCGAGCAGCGCGTGCTGGTCCTGGACCTTCCCGCAGGCGGCCGCCGCCGAACCAAATCGCTGAACCATCGATCGGGTTTGCATCGACCGCCCCGTGACGAACCGCGATTTGCATCATCGCCCATAGGGTTATCTTGTGCTGCTTGGCCTTCCGGCGCAGACCAAGGCAACCAGACGTTTGAGGTGGCGGTCGAGTTCGCCGGCGGTGGCCTGCCAAATCTTAGCGGGGGCGACATATCTCCCAACTCCCCACACATTTCGAATCCGTACCGCTGATAGCGTTGTTCCTCAGGAGTGGCCGGACACTAACGCACGCGGCCTCTGCCAACTCTCATCCATCCACAAGTTACTGTACTGCCGCATTTCTGAGAAACACCTGTTCCATTCTGCTCGACGCCGGCACCATCGCGCAGGTTCAGGGAAGAGATAAAGCGATGATCTGGCCTCTGCCACCCCCACCGGAGTCGAGAAACTACCTGACCTCCTCTCGTTCAGAGCCTTACCATCGCAACCCTGCAACTGCCGAACGCACATATTCCCCATGGCTGGCAAACAGGTTCGAGTAGAGTTGATCGTCTACTTTCACCCATCGTGCTTGTGTCGCGTCGCTGCCGGCGTAGATCCGGATGTCGGCGGCTTCGCTGGGGTTCAGATGGTAGTGAAAGGCTGTGGTTTCCATCCACGCGTTATCCGTGTTTCGGGTGTCATCCACATAGCCTTGGTAAACATTTCGGACTCGTGAAGCATCGATCTGGACACCCTCTACACCGGCTTCTTCACCGAGTTCTCGAACCGCCGATTGCCACGGCAGTTCACCTATATCCACCTTGCCGCCAGGTATAGCCCACTCCCCGGTGTCTTTGCGTTGGATCAGGAGGACTTCCAGACTACCGGGCTGGTCGAACCTGGTGATGATCGGATCGGCGGCCTGCGTCGCGCCCCATTTATCCAGCATTCCGCGCCCACGCAAACCGGTTCTACCACGTGGGTTCAACGGATATCCTTCCGCGTCCCGCTGTACCTGCGCCACTTCATGACTGGAGAAAGTTTCGATCTCCCGAGGATCGTCAGGGTCCGGACGATCCCCTTCTTTACGGTGTCGAGTGTTACCTCGCGGCACATCGATAAAAAGAGGATTGTATCCGGGAGAATCAACAACCCAAGCGGATTCATCCGGTGGAACCGGAACTCGCCGAAGATCGACGATTCCCCTTTCTACCCTTGCCATCTCCAGGAGCATTTTGTTGATTGTCCTGTCCGGAAGCGGATCGTTTTTGCTCCCCAGGGTTGGTGTCCGGGAAAGACCGGGACCTTGTGTCGCAGACAGCTCGTACTCCCCGGTCGCGCGGAATGGTCCACCGATGCCATAATCGGCAGCATCGAACGTATCAGCAGCACCCCGCGCTGGATCGCTGCCGGCGTCTCGGTACTTGCCCGTCACGGCCTCACCAACTTTCAGGATCCTTCCTGACAGAAGCTCACGAAATCTCCTCCAGGCATCGCCTACTGCCCTACTGAAGACCACGTCGAAGCCCACCTGGAAGGCGTATGGGAGAGCCGTCGAACCCGACTATGTCAATATTTCTCTGTATCAACATCTTCAGAGCAAACGACATATCGATGTCGGGCGCGGACCTGCTGCTGGCATTACGATGACCGGATTTATCGCGCGCGTCATGATCTTCGCCGGGTTCTTTGCCTCACCTGTCGCCGTGCCGACCAATTCGACTCCGCCGTAGCCGAACATCACGCGTGTAGCGGTCGTGACCAGCGGCAGGACCCCGGTCGGGAACAAGCCACCACTGCGCGAAATCACAGAGAGCCCCGTTGGCAGATCGTGGATGTCGAACTGGCCGACCAGGATGATGGCCCCGACAACGAGGAAGGCCACCAACGCGATCACCTGCACCAGCGCGGCCCAGAACTCGAGCACGCCGAACCACCGCACCGATACCATTTTGTTGCTCAGCATGACCGCCAACGCGATCAGGTCGATCCCCCACTGCGGAACGCTCTGGAACACCGTCCAATTGCGGGCATAGGTGGCGATCGTTGTAGCGTCGGTTATCCCGGTCATCGACCAGAGGAGGAAGTACATCCATCCCACCACGTAGACGAACTTCTCGCCGTGGGATTCACGAGGGTCGTGTGCGAATGCCCTTGACGAGGGCCGGTGCGGCACAAGTTCACCGAACGCCCGCAGAATAGAGAAGACAAATACTCCACAGACCCCGTTCACGAGAAACAGTCCCGGTCCCGCGGCTGCTAGCTGCCTCCCGGCACCAAGGGACAGGCCGGTGCCAATGGCACCACCGGTCGCAATCATCAGCAGTTGCCGCGACGTAAGGGCTCTGTGATACCACCGTCCTCCGCTTGCGAAGCGGCTTTTATATGCGTATATCGGATGCGACGAGATATGGTCATGAGTTGGGCTTTCGCGGGAGAAATTTTGATCGAACATCTGATCGCAAGCGAGGAAGGATTGCATTACGGTTCGCCGAGATCGGCCGGAAACGAGGGTCACCGGGATGACGGTGTTATCGACCGCTACTCGTACCTAAGCGGCAACCATGTCGTTCGCATACTTATCGGCCCGGCTAAGATGCCGACGTCGAACTGGCCTTGCGACGTCCTGCAGAGCATAGATTGGACTCACTGCCGCTCTGGTAACTCAGGCCTAGGCGCCGCAAGAGCAGTAGCGGGATCACTCGCTCGGTCCTGCTCTGATACATGGTGAGATCGGCAGATTCGGCGATAAGCCTCGACCAGAGTTCCGCGCGTGGGGTGCCCACCAACTCCTCGGCCCGCGCCGGGAACCTCTCGATACCCACCTCGACCGTGATCGTCGGATTGGCCTCGAGGTTGTAATACCACATCGGGTGTGTCGGCGATCCGCCGTTGGACGCGACGATCGCGAAGTCGCCCTCGTTTTGGGCGAAGTAAGCGAGCGGTGTGACGCGTTCGATCCCGGATTTGGCACCGATGTGGTGGATCAGGATCAGTGGGGTGCCTGCTAACACCCCGCCGACCCGGCCGCGGTTCGCGCGAAACGCCTCGACGGTCCGGCGATCGAAGTCAGTCACGGCCGATCTCATAAACAAGGCCGAGGCGGCCGCCCGGCAGTTGCTCGACATTGCGCAGTTCGACCACGCAACGTTTTTCCGACGTCGCGAAGAGCCCCGTGCCTTGGCCCGCGATCAGCGGGTAAACGATCAGCCGCAGTTCATCCACGAGCCCGGCGTCGATGGCACTGGCCGTGATGGCGGCTCCACCCATCAGGTAGATGTCTTTGCCGCGGTCCAACTTGAGCGCCGCGATCTCGTCTAGGCCGCGCAGGAATTTTGTGTTCGGCCATTTGGCCGAGGTCAGGGTGTTCGACACCACGTAGTGTGGGGTCCGGCGAGCGACCTGCGCCCATTCGATCTCTCCTGGCGTGGGCACGCTGCCGCTCTGCGGATGGACTTCATCGGGCTGGTTCTGGATCGTGGTCCAGTATTGCTCGTATCCGGGGTACATCCGGCCGCCGAGCACGCACGCGTCCACCTGTGATGTCAGGTCGTAGTCGTCCGACCAGCCGTCCACCCAGTCCGCGTATCCCTGCGAGCCCTCGATCTTCCCGTCGATCGAGAGTTTCATGGCTGCGATTAGTTTGCGCATTGCTGTTCTCTCCCAATATGTTTCGGTCAACTGCCGATTCGCGCGGCGTATTCGACACGCAGCTCGGTCATGACGTCGTCGAAGTGCGGCGGTGTGCGGTCGCCCAGTCGGTCGACGAGCAGGTTCAGATGCGCATGCCAGCCTGCGCTGTAGATGACGAGACCGTCACGGTCGGCGATGCGGCGGTGGGTGAGCACGAGCCGGACCCGGTCGCCGACCGGGGTCAGCTCGAACGTGACATCGGAACCGTCGTTCCAGGTGTAGGACAGCAACCGCGGAGGCTCCCACGCCAATACCGTGCCCTCGATCAGATGTTCATCGACCGTGCCGCGCGGGTAACCGGTAAGTTCCGCATTGCGGAACACATGTTCCACCGCGCCGCCGACTCGCGGCTCGACGCCGCCCGCCGCCAGCCAGGTCTTGCGCTTGTCCGGCTCGGTCAGAAATTCCCAGACCCGCTCGATCGGGCCACGCATTTCACGTTCGATACGAATCGTATCCGGGGTGACCAGGGTGCAGTATTCGCTCATTGCTCTTCCTTTTCGAGGTCGTCGGCCTCGAGGGCCGCTTCGAGTGCGTCGATCTGCTCATTCCAGAACTGCTGGTAGTAGCGCATCCACGCGACACCGTCGCGCAGCGGTGCCGCGTCCAGCACACAGGTATGAGTGCGTCCATGAACGAACCGTCGCACCATGCCCGCGCGTTCGAGCACTTTGATGTGCTTGGACGCCGCTGCCAGCGACATCGAGAACGGCGCCGCCAGCTCGCCCACCGAGCGCTCCCCACCCGCGAGGAGGCTCAGCATTTCTCGGCGAGTCGGATCGGACAATGCGTGGAAGATCGCGTCCAGTCGTTCCGACGAATTCTCAACCACGAGGTTGAATATCCCCGAACGCCGCCCGATTGTCAACCATTGGGTTGAATGTCCCGGGCTAGGGCTAGGTGTGATGTCCAGGGAGGTGGCTCGGGTTCGTGGCGACACCCTGCGTGTCAGGGTGCGATGAGTCCACTGGTTCACAGCCGATCAACCTGACGCAGGACGAGAGATGGATCGACGTTTTCATGACCAGTACGAGGGCCTCGGAGGGTCGGGGGCGAGGATGGCGGGCTGAGCACAGGAATCACCTGCGCACCACCAACCCGATCGAGTCGACCTTTGCCACCGTGCGGTTGCGGACCAAGGCCAACCAAGGGACCGGGCTCGCGCGCGGCCGGGCTCGCGATGGACTACGGACAGATCGCGGCCGCCCAAACATGCTGGTGCGCGGTCAACGCCCCGCGCCTCGTCGCGCTGGTCCGTAACGGCGCGGTCTTCCATAAGGGCAAACTGCTGGAACGCACCGTCGACATCACGACATCCCAGCCGGCCAGCACAACCGAAATCGCGGTCGCCCGACCAAGCATTCCACAGCGAAATCGGGCAGGAACACGCGAAACCGAGTCGGTCATTGGATAACAAAGTCATCCGGATACTCCAGGAACTCACAAAGACGCTGATTGATACGCTCGGCCGGGGAGCCAGGCCGCACGCCGAATTTCTCGAACGTCTCGCCACAACAGCCAGCCAGGCGGCAAAAAGACTTGATGAGAACAATATTCGAGCGGCAGGTGAGATCATCAATGCCACCGAGCCCGAATCGGTGCGGCCGACGCGCCTGTCCGGTACACCTTCTCATTCCGCGATTAGTGATGTCCCCGATGGACTGCCGTCAGAATATCTGGACCTGAGACTGGACGGAGTCGGACCCGCTACTGTCGGACCTGTGCGTGCGACGGCCGGGCCTGGGGCCACTCGCGCGCATGTGCTGGCATCGCGCGTTGCCTTCCACGATCTTCCGGGGGCCGCAGAGCACCTCGATGATTTCCTACTGGGCCACTTGGGCCCGCGGAAGATTGTGGACTGGTCCCACCTGGCCGCGGCGGGCGCGCCAGGCCTGCTGGTAGCGCGCGGCCGAAAATACGATCGCGGGATTCATCTGGTTCACGACGCGCGACGATGGCGCCGGGGCAGTGAAGGCGTGGTACGTGCACCCGAACTGGCACAGCACCGGAGTCGGCCGTGACCTGATGCAGACGGCGCTCCACCGGTTGGGAACGTCGCTGTCTATACTCAAACAACCGTGGGCACCACGGCGGTCGAACGTTGTCAGCGGTACGGATTCGAAATGTATGGGGAATGGGGAGATAATCCGCCACTGTCGCAAAGTGCGGGGCTGCGTGCACCACAGCTGGCGTTGAAACTCTCTTCAAGAGCGGCCGGACAGTAATGCGCCCGATTTGACGATCCACTGGTGATCGAGTCGCAGTACGCGAAGGTGAAGGACGGCCGCCGGCGGTCGGGGACCGACAGGTTTCAACTCCACCAAAGCCTCGGGCCGCCTCGGGCGGATTTACTCTTCGACCCCCCGACCACCAAAGGTGAACTGTATGGCTCTGTCGTACATCATATCGACGTCAACCGTAAATCCGTCTCCTGATGGGCATGAGCACTGGGTAGCAATCCAATGTGGTAAGGGTTCATCGAACGCGAACTCGAGTCCAAGAGGATTGGGTTGGCTGTCAAACAGCCTGAGATTGCTCCGCAAACGTTCTTCCATCGCTGGCCGATCGAGCGTTTCATCTCCCTGTCGCCATAGAACAACAGATCCTACAGATTTCCACAATCCCTCTACCCCGACTTCGAGGAGCGCGGGTTCGGCGCTGAACAGCGTTGCGTGAATGTGTTGTCGTGCGCGCTCGATGACATCGAACAGTGACAGTCGCTCTGGGCCTGAAATATCCTCGAGACATCGCACGATGGCACTTGTCCGGGTCTCTGTACCCATCCCGTTGAGCCGAACACCAAGAAAAGCGATGCCGGTGTCTTTCGGCTCGAAGAACACCTCGAACGCCACGTCGTCAGCTGAGTCGATGAATGAGCGCACGGTGCTATCCGCAACCGAAAGGTCTTTCGGTCCAATGATGAGAGCGAGTTCCCAATTTCCATTGAGAGCAATCTTGAGATGAGCGGCTGGACCGACAGAAGCGGAGAGCTGATGGATACGCATGTTCATCGTTGTACCAGCGGATCGTAGAACCTCATACCTCCGTCTAGCGATTTCGTTCTCGCGAGTCAACAGGGCCGCTTGGGCAACCGCGACGACCTCGACGACGCCGTTACCCCCGTCGGAAACAGTCCACCCATCACCAAGCTGGCCAACCTCCCTGGACATTACACTCAGGGCTAGAGCGACACCCATATCCGTAGTGCCGTGCCAGGCTCCAGCAGAGCCAGGATGGTTCAGCCGCCTACGAACGACGACCTGGTTTTGTCATCAATGACAAGTCCTACCGACAACAGTAGAGGCACTCATGTGCGAAACGCAGACTACGATTGCGTGGTGTGGTGATAAGGAATCGCCCCCGCGTCGATAAATTGCCCGCAACCACTGCGGACTTCGTCGGTCGTGATCGCGAGCTGGAGGTGATCAATACCCTGTTGTTGGGTTCGGCCCGCCTGGTCACGGTGACCGGGCCGGGTGGGATCGGCAAAACCCGGTTGGCGGCCGAGGCGGTACACCGGTTCGGTAAGACCAAGAGGGTACCCGTACCCGTGTTCTGGGTGCGGTTGGCGCGGCTGGTCAAAGACGCCGATGTGGCGGCGATCGAGGAAGAGATCGCGCGTTCGGTGGTCGAAGACGATTTCTCTGTGCGGTCGGCGTGGGAGCTGCTGATCGACACCTTCACCCACACCAACGCCGCGGGATGCAGCCGGCGGTGTGTGTTGGTGCTCGACAACTGCGAGCACGTCCTCACTGGTATCGCTACCATGATCACGGAACTGCTCGATGCCGTCCCAGAACTGACCATCATGGCGACCAGCCGTGAGGCGATCGACTGGGTCGGCGAGCACCGGGTCACCGTCCCGCCTCTGACCAGCCAGCATGCGATGACCATGTTTCGTCGCCGCGCCGAACTGATCGGCCACCCCATCACCGGCCAAGACCAAACCGTCACCGCTGCCGAGATCTGCCGCCACGTGCACAACCACCCCTTGTATATCCAGTTGGCGGCCGCGCGGCTGCGTCACCACCCACCGGCGGTGATCCTGCGCGGGCTCACCGGCCGAGCCGACGACAGACGACTGCGCTGGTCCACTGGTCCCCGCTTTGGGGCCGATCCGCGGCATCGCGGGGTCAGCGATGTCATCGCCTGGTCGTATGAGCTGTGTAGCGACACCGAACGCCTGCTGTTCGACCGGATGGCGGTCTTCGCCGCCGGCCATGACACGAACCTCGACAACGGTGGCAGGGTTGCTGCGGAGGTGGGAGCGGATCTGGAAGCGGTCGAGGATGTTTGTGCCGACGACCGTGAATCCGGGCACGACGAGCATCCCGCGCCCTGGTCCGCTGGTGTGCGGGTGGTTCTGGCCAGGCAGGAGATCGAGGGCCTGCTCGAGCGACTTGTCGATCAATCGCTGGTGACCGTGCACATTACATCAACCACGGTGCGGTATTCACTGCTGGAAAGCATGCGGGTATTCGCCCAGCAACGGCTCCACGAGCGTTCCACCAGCGAGGTGGATGAATCGGCCCGGATGGCCGCTCGCCACCGCCGCTACTACCGTGACAAAGTCCTGTACGCATCGGCTCACTGGTTCGGTCCCGCCGAGAAGCAACTGTTGGATTGGGCGCGCGCCGAATGGGACAACCTGCTGACCGCGATCGAGTCCAGCCTCACCGCCCCCGACGAAGCCGCGCTGGGATTGCAAATCTGCTGTGGGCTGATCGCGTTCCGCGTCCACCTCTACAAAGGCGCGTTGCGGGAGATCCGCAGTTGGACCGAACGCGCCCTGGCGGCCACCCGCACCCAGATCCCGCAACCTATCGAACTGCAAATACATGCCGCGGCCCAGCTCGTGTTCATTGCCCTATGCCAAGCGCGGCACGAGGACGCCGAACGGATGCTCGAGAACTGCTTCGCTCTGTGCCACACAGACGCCGGGAACGATTGGCGACAACACCCCGACATCGACACCGGCCTGCCTGCTCCCGCCGAATTCGCCTGGGGCATGGAACTACTCCAGGTTCACAGCGACCCACGAGCCGTCACCGTCTTGACCCGCGCCTGCGACAAAGCCCACCGCCTCGGTGACGACGGCGCCGCGATAATGTGTGAAATGTTGGCCGCGATGGCCGCGAGCCTGCTCGGAACACGGCAGCAGGCCCTCGACCTGGCCCGCCGCCACCTCGACCACGCCACCAGGTCCAAGGCGCCATTCGTGAAATCGTGGGCCGAAATGGTCTGGGCGATGACCCTCACCAAACATGGCAACCCCACCGAAGCACTCACCTTCGGACGTACCGCGCTGGCACCGCTACTCGCCGCGCGTGACCCATGGAGCGCGTTGTGGGCGGTGGAGATCCGGATCTGGTCGATTGCGCAGGTCATCACCAGCGCGAGCGCTGCTACAAACCCCGACCGGAGCGCTCTCGCCGCCCTGGCCACCGAGGCTGCTCAACTCACCGGGGGGACTAGAACGTTGAGCGCCAAAATCGGCGTCGACCTCGAGAAAATGGGAGCCCTCGGCCCCGAAATCACCACAGCGATCGGCATCGCACGCCGGGTACTCGGCGACAAAGCCTTCGCCGTCGCCGAAACCCAGGGCTCCCGGCTGCGTCCCGAACTAGCCGAGGTTCAACAACTCGCCCTGGGCACACTCACCATCGAAGAAACACCGAAAAACGACATCAGCGACAACGAACCCGCCTCACGCTGGCAGGAACTGACCACCACGGAGCAACAAGTCGCGACCCTGGCCGCAGCCGGATGGACCAACACCGCAATCGCCGCCCGACGCGGCAAATCCACTAGGACCATCGACGCACAGATCACCGCGATCCTGCAGAAACTGGCCATCACCACCCGCGACGACATCATGAAACACATCCCCCGACACGTCATCGACACAGTCCGTATCGAATCCACCCGCCGACCACACCGAACCAGCAAAACAACACGACAACACACGCCCCGAGCAGCCCAATGATGCAAACAATGTCGTAATGGGGTGTCGTCACAGACATTCTGACGTGCCACGGAATTCGTAGAGGTCATCCCGAAAGGGCTCGTCTGAGGATTTCCTCGACGACCTCACTCTTGGCGTTCGCGTAGTGCTGCACGAATTTCCAGTCACTCAGGCATTTTATGGCGCACCAGGATAGATCGAGCGAATTTGAACCTGTGTCAAGCGGTCGCAGGTTCAAATCCTGTCAGCTCGACAGCATAAACCAATTCCGGCCTGGGCCGGAATGGGTTTCCGGTTCCAGTACCGTTGCATGCCCGTTCCGGCGTACCAGCTCCCTCAACTCTCATAGCCGAACGCGGATGATCGTTTTCCCACTGCTCCGCTCCGTCTGGTTGAAGGCAGCGACAGCATCGTCGAGGGCCGCGACTTGACCGATGTGCGTCCGCAGCCTTCCGTCCCCCACCCTGCGGGCGATCTCACCCAGTTGCACGCGATCGGACACGACAACGAAGTCGACCGCCAGACCGCCGGCCGGCCGTACCTCGGGCGGACCGGCGACAGTCACGAGCGTTCCTCCGGCGCGAACCAGACCCGCGGACCGCCTGCCGATGGCGCCGCCGAAGACATCGAACACCAGATCGACACCGCCAACATCTTCCAGCGCGTCGTTGTCGAGGTCGACGAACTCCTGCGCGCCGAAGTCGAGCGCCGTCTGACGGTGCGCGGCGCGCCCGGTACCGATGACGTAGGCGCCGGCCTCGCGTGCGAGCTGTGTCGCCATCGAACCGACTGCGCCGGCCGCGCCGTGCACGAGGACGCTCTGCCCCGCCTGAAGACGTCCATGATCGAACAGCCCCTGCCACGCGGTCAGGCCTGTCATCGCGACGCTCGCGCCCACCGTGAAGTCGACGTCGCCCGGCAGTGGTGCAAGATTGCGCGCCTCGACCACGACATACTCCGCCAGCGTGCCGTCACGAGTCCAGTCCGTAAGGCCGAACACCCGCTGTCCCACCGACAACCCCGTTGCTCCATAGCTGAGAGCGGTGACCACCCCGGCCACCTCGTGTCCGGGGATCGACGGCGTCCGGTCGCGGCCGAGGCGATCGATCCAGGTCGACGGCCACTCCAGCTCATTCCCGGTGAATCCCGACGCATGAACTTCAACGACGACATCGCCGTAGTTCGCACCCTCGAGACCGGCGAGCCACGCCGCGTCCGGCTCGGGCCGCTCCACCAGTGTCATCCCCGCTGTTCCTGCGGCTGGGTCCGTCACCACGATCGCTTTCATCCGACTACCTCTCTGTGTGACACTCCTCGTTTAGCCCCGTTTCGATGTATCGGGATCTTCGTTGTCTCCACGACCTGGGCGAACCCGGTTGATCGTCTTGTCTTTGCCCTTCGGTCGATTGAAGGCGGTGACAACTTCGCCGGGTGGGCGAGGGCCGACTTTCGTCGGCGGCCGACAACCCGAACTCGCTGGACGACTCGAACGGCGTATGCACACTGGACGGCTATGTCAGGTCGTTCTCGAACGCGGCAATCTGCTTCTCGCCGTCCGCTCCCCTTGCGCCTGCGTGCTGGGGGTAGGCGCCGGAACCCGGATGAACCTTGTCGATGAGATCGAGGTACTGCGGGTGGCGGGCAATAAACGCACCCACGACTGGGCAGATAACGGTGATCTTCTTCCCGCTCTCGCGAATTTCATCCAGCACGTGAGCGACGAGCTCCGCTGCTACCCGATTGCGGCGGTAGGCGGGGTCGACCCAGGTTGTCAACAACACGACGCGGCCGCCGACGAACCGATATGAGAGCTCAGCGATCGCTTCAGCACCGAGGGTCGCGAACCAGCGACCTCGCTCCGCGTCATTGATGACATCGAACTCCCAGCTCGACTCCACTTCGCTGAGACCTGTCGCGTCCAGAGAAGCGATGAGTGCCGCGTTGTTCGCTTCACGGGTGGCCGCCTCGGCCTCGATATTGATCGTCACTGTCACACTTTCTGTCGGGGGAGCCCAGAGGTTGGGATAGGACCGTGTGAACCCTCGGTCACTCCCCGTGTTCAGGGTCGATGAGGTCGACGTACCCGACGTTGCACTCGATGAAGGTGCGCACGATCGGACACATGATGAATGACCGTCTTTCCTTGCGCGCGCACATTATCGAGGACGTTTCGGGTCAGCTCGGTGGCGATGCCGTGTCCGCGGAACTCGGCGAACACTGAGGTGGCCAGCAGCACGGGTCGGTCGTCGCCGGCAACGTTGGAGGGCAGGCCGACCACCTTCGCGTCCCCGACGATGGCCTCGTAGATGCCGGTTTTCTCATCGTTGTCGACGGCGAGGTCAAAGGCGGGGGCATGGGAATCATCGATTACCCCGCCGATGCGGACAGCCTGATCCCGACCGAGGGAGCCTACCCCGTAGGGGTATTCAGCCTCGTCGGGTACTCGAACGCGTAGCGGGTCGGCTCGGTTGGATCGGTCATGGCGTGTTCTCCGCTGATCGCTCATCCGGGGGGCGTGTCCTTACGGACGAACGCGGATGATCGTCTTGCCCTTGACCCGCTCGGTCGGGTTGAACGCGGAAACGGCGTCATCGAGGTTCGCGACCTGGCTGATGTTCGTGCGCAGACGTCCGTCCCGGACCCGCTGGACTACCTCACCCAGCTGTGTGCGATCGGCCTCGACGACGAAATCAACCGCCAGGCCGTCCTTCGGCTGCACCTCAGGTGGGCCGGCGATAGTCACCAACATCCCTCCCTCTCGAACCAGACGCGCCGACCGCCTCCCGATGTCGCCACCGATCACGTCGAAAACCAGATCGACTCCATTGACGTCTTCGAGCGCATCGTTGTCCAGATCGACGAACTCCTGCGCGCCGAAGTCGAGTGCCGTCTGCCGGTCGGCAGCGCGTCCGGTACCGATGACGTGGGCGCCGGCCTCGCGAGCCAGCTGCGTCACCACCGAGCCGACGCCACCAGCCGCGCCGTGCACGAGAACGCTCTGCCCCACATGGAACCGGCCGTGCACGAACAACCCCTGCCACGCGGTCATGCCCGAGATCGGCAGGCTCGCACCCACCGTGAAGTCGACATCGCCCGGCAGCGGCGCGAGGTTACGCGCCTCGATGGCCACGTACTCCGCTAAGGTACCGTCGCGCGTCCAGTCCGCGAGCCCGAACACCCGCTGTCCCACCGACAGCCCCCTCGTGCCATAGCCGAGAGCACTGACCACGCCGGCCACCTCGTGGCCGGGGATCGACGGTGTGCGGTCACGGCCGAGACGATCGGTCCAAGTTCCGGGCCACGTCAGTTCACCCGGGGTGAATCCCGACGCGTGAACCTCAACGAGGACGTCGTTCCCTGCGGCTTCCGGTTTTGGACGCTCGGCCAGCGTCATCCCGGCCGTTCCTGAGGCCTCATCCGTCACCACAATCGCCTTCATCTGACACCTCCCTACATCCAGTCTTTGCCTGCGCGACATGTACCGTCCGGTCCAAACTGGACGATCCAGCAGACCGCTGCGATCTCGAATCGGCCTGCTACATTCTTACCGCAAAAGGGACGATATAGTCCAGTGTGCCCGACCGGAAGCGCTACCGCACGATGGCAGGTGGTCGTGTGCGCTAGTCGGCCAGACCATCGAACACCCTGACCCGATTGATCGAATCAGATCGACAACTCGGGACCGTCAAGGCGAGTGCACGCTTGCCGAACGGAGCCTCGATATCCAAAATTGGACTGAATCGTCCTGTTGTGTCACAGTCAACGGATGGACTGAACTCATCAAGCCAACCACCCACCACAAGAACGGAGCATGGGCGAACGGCCGCACAACCAAATGCTCCGATGCGGTACCGCCCACAACACCGACTAAAGCGGTCAGCCACGGCGAGAAGTCCACTCCGGTAAGTCCAAGTCGGTGACCGCAGCATTATTTTACTACGTTCAGTTCGGACGAATGACAAGTCAGTCGCTTTCCGCACTTACAGTCGCCCGACAAAAGACTCAGGTCGAGACGGAAGCCGCGGGGCAGCCTCCCTGCGTGGACCGCTCATCGCCGACGGCGTCGGCGATGCCACATACGATCGGCAATCCCAGTCCGGCCTCGGCGGGCCAGGTAGGTTGCCCAGAACATGTGGGCACCATCCGTTCACGGTGCCATTCGAGAGGAATCGAACAATGATGCGCCGCTCTGGTGCGGAGTAATCGGCGCCGGACCCGGCGTGGCAGCACCCTGTTCACCGTTATCGTCGTGCGCAACCCGCACACCGACACGACCAGCCAGCCAGCCAGCCAACCCGTTGAGTAATCGGGACAACTCACCGTCACCGCCGGATGTCACTCGACGCCGACCAGGGCGCCGATCATCCGTCCGCGTCCGTCGGCCGCCGCGCGGGTCGCACGCTGCTTCTTCCTCAACCCATGGGAGTTCGGCGACTGGTGAACTCGAACCGAATCTCAGACGAGGGTCACAGCCCCATCTGTGGCTGGGTCGGGCGTGGACTCAACGAGCGGAAAGGCTCTCGATATACGTAAGCGCCATGTCGATTGACGTTGCCATCGGTGTGACATCGCGCGCGGTCTGGGCCAGCATGTACCCACCCTGGAGGGCGCCCACGAGCCCGGTCGCGAGCTGGTCTATCGGCGCCTCGGGCGGAAGCGCGCCACGGTCTTGGAGCCTGCGCAACACGCCGGCCAGGAGTCCCTGCCATTCGTTGAAAAGTTGAGACAAGGCCCGACGGGCGACATCGTCGTGATCGGAGACCCCGGAGGCCAGTGAGCCGAGCGCACAGCCGTAGGCGCCATGTCGTACCGCGTTGTTCTGTACCAACGCATCCCGCCAGCGTCGCAGGCCTGGAATCGTCGAGACATGGGCGAGAGCATCGCGTTCACGCTCGATGACCTGCTCTCCGATATGGTCGACGACGGCCCGTACGAGCGCGTCCTTGCCAGCGAAGTGGTGGTACAGCTGCGACTTGCTCACTCCACTCGCCGCTATCACGTCGTCGAGCGTGGTAGTCCCGACTCCCTGGATGTACATCAGGTTGGCCGCTGCGGCGACGATCCGTAGCCGCGTCTTCGCACCGCGGGCGGTCAGGCGCCTGCCGTTGGGTGAGTCAGCGGTCGTCATCACGGGCCCATCCTACTTATCGGGCTCCTCCTTCCCGTCCTTGCGAGGCTGTTTGTCAATCCCCTTGAAGTGTGGAGTGTCATTAATGCGGCCTCGTCTTGTGAGCAGGCCGCCCAGCCGGGGCACGGACTGGCCATGTGGGTCTCGTCGTCGATCGGCGACAGCCGCCGTCCAGCGAGTGCCGCCGGGTCGGGTTGTAGCGTCCGGTGATCCAAGTGACGATCTTCAACCGAGCCTCGGATCGGTGCGGAACCGGTGCCAGTGCAGAAATCCACTTTCAGCGTGGAGTTGAATGCCTCAGCAGGACTGTTTGTCGAGACAGAGCCGACCCGCTCATCGACGGCACGACGCCTAGCGTGCGGCAGAGCCGGTCGAAAACCGCGGCTGCGTGTTCGCTGCCGCGGTCGGAATCACCCCGTCGATTACCGCAGCGCCGCGGCAATTCGCAGTGCAGCGCACGTCAATTCGGTGTCGTGATGGGCGTTTGTGGCGTAGCCGAGCAGCCGCCGGGAGAACCGGTCCGCTACCGAGGCCAGACGCAGCTGGC
The DNA here is from genome assembly GCF_040647855.1 of Nocardia sp. NPDC049220. Taxonomy (NCBI): domain Bacteria; kingdom Bacillati; phylum Actinomycetota; class Actinomycetes; order Mycobacteriales; family Nocardiaceae; genus Nocardia; species Nocardia sp. NPDC049220. The sequence continues at coordinate 160,999 of NZ_JBEZDA010000012.1, read as the reverse complement.
CCTCGTCGGCCGGTACCTCGGTCACATCGCCGCACCACAGCACATCGGGGGGCCGCGGTGAACTGGCACCGCACCAGATCCGGTGCCACCGGCCGCTCGCCGGGCGTGGCCAGACTGCGTCTACATTCGATTTTCCGTGCCGCCCAATTGCTTTCACCATAATCGCCGGGGTGGTGTTGTCAGACACCTGGCAGCCGGCCGCCCGCAACTCGAGGCCGATGCGTGGGCTGCCGTAGGTTTCGGAGACCACCCGGATCGCGTCGGTCAGCTGCGCGCGGAGCCGCCGCTGCGGCGCAGGCGGGCGGTCGCGCCATTGGTAGAACCACGACTGGCTCACGTCCAGAGCGCGCCAGGTCACGCCGTGTGGGACGCCGTGTTCGGTCTTCCGGGAGGCGATGCACCGGGCGATGCTCACTCGGTCGATCCTTCACCCACCCGGCCACCGATCGCTCGAATACATCACGCTCCATCGCCATCTCGGCGTTCTTACGCCGAAGCCGTTGCAACTCTTCGCGTTCGGACTCGCTCAACCCGCCACCGGTCTCGCTCGGCCGGCGCTGCTGCCGGTCACGTGACACCCACGTCGTCAGTGTCCCCTCGATGACCCTCGACTCGCGGGCGACCTCGGCGATCGGACGCCCAGGCTCCCGCACCGATCCGGATCGCCCCTTCACGGAAGAACTTGCGTCTCTTCTCCGCTAGTCGGGTAAAGCCGGCGCATCACTGCGCCGTCCTTCCCTCAGGACCGTGCGTACTTCAGCCGTTCACAACGGTGTGGATGTTTAGACGAAGGTGAATAGCCGGTCGGCTTCGAATCGCGAAATCGGGCTGCCGTAGGCCTTTGCCGGGTCGGGGTAGCCGAGAGCCAGCAGCACTGTCGTGGTGTGACCGGTTTCGCGGATCTTGAAAGCCTTGTCAACGCTGGTCGGGTCGAATCCTTCGAGCGGCGTGGCGTCGACGCCGAGCTCAGCGGCTGCCATCATGGTCATTCCCAGCGCCATGTAGGTCTGCTTTTCCATCCAGTGGTTCAGGTCCTTGTACCCGTAGTTGCGCAGGTTGAGGAAGTCGCGGGTCATGAACTGCCACAGCGCGCGCTTTGCCGGGTCGGGGAACCGACCGTCGGCGTCCTCCTTGTTGAACACCTCTTCGAGGTGGCTGTCGGGCACATCTGCTCGGGTGGTCAGGATGACGGTGTGCGACGCGTTCAGGATCTTCTCGCTGTTGTCTTGAAATCGTTCGCCCAGGTTGTCCGCGAGCTGCTTTTTGCCTTCGGCCGTAGCGAGGACGTAGAAGTGGTTGGGCTGGATGTTCACCGATGTCGGTGTGGACCGTAGGAAGCTCAACAGCTGTTGAAGGGTTTCTTCCGGGATGGTCTTACTGGCGTCGAAGGCCCTGGTGAGGTGCTGGCTCATGAGCTTGTCGAGATTCATGTCAATCTGCCTTCTTCTTGCGATCAGTAGGTGAGGGGCGGTGGTCCGAGGTTTGGGCTAGTTCTTCCCGCGGGCAATTAGTTCGCTGATACGCTCAAAGCTCACACCTGCTGTCGCCGATGCGATGTCACCCGCGACGAGCGCCTCGATGGTTTGTTCGAGTGCCCCCATCGCGTTGGCATAGAGCAATGGCCCCAGGCTGATGCGTTTGACACCGGCCTTCTGTAGTTCAGCGACAGTCAGCACCTTGTCCGCGGGTGACACCAGGACGTTGACCGGTGTCGGCGCGACCGCGGTGACGATCGCGTCGAGTGCGTCGAGGTCGGGTGGGAATGGCGCGTAGAGCACATCCGCGCCGACCTCAGCGAAGGCCGTCAGACGCCGGATGGTGTCGTCGAGATCGGTCCGCCCCTGGATGAAGTTATCGGTGCGGCCGGTGATGGCGATGCGCCCCTTGGCCGCGTCGACGGCGCTGCGTACGCGACTGACAGCCTCGTCGAAATCGCGGATGGGTTGATCGGGGTTACCCGAGGTGTCCTCGAGTCCGATACCGGCCAAGCCGAAATCGACGGCGGCTTTGACGGTCGACGCGACGTCTTCAGGCGTGTCGCCGTAACCGTCCTCGAAGTCTCCGTTGACGGGCAGCCCGGTGAGCCGGGCGAGCAGTCCCGCATGCTCGAGATGCTCGCCACGGGTGACTTCGTGACGTCCGACCGACCGACCGAGCGTGGCGGCGAGCGCCGCCGATGATGTCGCGATCGCCTCGAAACCGGCATCGGCCAGCATCAGCGCCGAGAGACCGTCCCAGGCGTTCGGCATGACCAGGCCACCATCACGGGTGTGCAGCGCCATGAATTTCTCATAAAGTTCGGAGCCCGGCATAGTGCACCTTTCCTGCGTGATCGTGTGGGGCCGTGAAGGGTTTACCGGACTGTGTGCGCCGCCTTGACCGAGTCCCGACGATCAACTGGGCGTAGCGGCCGTGTTGACAGCAGGGATGTCGATGTCGGTCTGGTTGACGTTGTTGATGAAGTTGGTGAGCAGGGCTTGCACTGCGACCGTGACAATCGCCAAGATCTGCGAGTCGGTGTACCCGGCGTCTCGCACAGCCGCGAGGTCGGCGTCGCTGACCACCCCGCGACTCTCGACCACCCGCTGAGCAAAGCGAGTGACTGCCGCGCGCTTGGGGTCGACCGAGCTCCCGGCGCGGCTGAGTTCGATGTCATCGCTCGACATACCGCCGAATTTGGACGATATATATGAGTGCATTGCCAGGCAGTAGCCGCAACCGTTGGCTTCCGACACGGCCAGCGCGATGCTGTGCCGGGTCTTCGCGTCCAGAACCCGACTCGAGGTGCCCTGCAGGGTCGTGACGACCTCGAGAACAGTCGGGTTCGACGCGATGGTCTTGAACATGTTCGGGACAAAGCCGAGCTGCGCGCCCACATTGTCGAGGATCTGCTTCGCGCCGGCGGGGACGTCCTCCAGAGGGGGAACGTTCAGTCGTGACACAGCGAATCAACCTCCGGTGTGGGAGTAGTAGTCGTCGTCGAGCCCAAGTCGGGCTCTGAGTGCTCCAGAATTCCGCCGGAGGCATTTACGGCCCTAGCCTGGCCGGTGGCGTGGGTTGCGCCTGCAATACGAGGGGTGGCTCCGTCGGCACCAAGTTCCGGAACTCTTCGCGCAGGAACACCGACAATGGACTATACAGACCAATGTCTTTTACGCAAGCCATGGCCAAGACCAGCCGAGTCGGCCACACTTGGACGTGAGCAGCCCAATGTCGCACTGGATCAGCAAACTCGCAGTTCAGCGCCATTCAATGCCACGTCATGCGTCATCGAGCCGACCAGAACGGCGAGTTCGAGGCATGCCTCGAGCCAGCCCGCTCGGGGAGGTCCGATTGGACATTCGATGGACGAATTAGTCCAATTATGAGGAGAGGACGGCGGTCCCCGCGGACCCCATCTCACACCGCCCGGCCTACATGCTCACTGTGGTGCCACAACTGCTCCAGCCGAGTCTCCGCCTGGCGATAGATGTCACCGCGGTTGTGACGAACCCGCCGGCCGAGTTGCGCGAGTGAACAACATGCCCGAGGGAGACACCTTGCTCGAACCAATGGCATACGACGCACGCCTCAGGCCTGGAGACCCCTTCACAGATCGTTGATTCGGCAGCCAAACTGCAGTACTTCGCCAAGGGCGTGAACGCCACCACCTTCGATGACGTCCGGCTGGCCAGCAGCACCAGTAAGCCTCAGTTGTACAACCACTTCGACGACAAACTTGCGCTGATCCACACAGTGATCGACGTACACCTCGCCTGCGAGGAACCGCGCCCGCGCGGCGCGAAGACCCTCCCCGGTCCGCGCTGCTGGCGTGACCCCTGGTACAGGCCAACTCACCGCAATGCGGCTCCTACGGGCGCGCGCTGGGCGTGATGTGGATCGAGCTGTCTGGCGGGGATGAGGTCTCACCGAGCGCTCGACACATCATTCGACGCCGACGCCTGGCGGCGAATGCTCGGCGAAACGCCGACCCTGGCTCCGATACGGGTCTGCTGGCTGCCCTACAGGGTGGTTACGTGTCCTGCACAGAACGATCACAGCTCCGAGCCGATGGCCGTAGCGCTGGACATGGCCCTGGATCACAGGGAATATTCGCTCGCAGCTGAGCCACGCTCGCCCTCATCTCCGGCTTGGTCGAGCACTCACCGCGCACTACGGGTCCTCGGGGCAGGCCGTAACACAGCTGTCTCCCTTGCCGTCGTATTCGATTCCTATCCGATTCCGCTCGCGGCCCCCATAATGGAAATGTAGTCCCCTTGGGGTCGGCTTCGTGTCCATCTAATGAATGGGGCAGGTCCATGGGAATCATTTCGCGAGGCTTTCACGGCCGGGTGCGCCCAACGGATGTGAAACTCCCTCCCGGGCAATATCTCACCGACGACTTTCCAGTGCTGTCGGCCGGTCCCACGCCGAGCATCGCACGGGAGGACTGGGAGTTCACCATCACGACCGAGAGCGGGACACGCCACAGCTGGACGTGGCGAGACCTGCTGTCGCAGCCGAGCGAGCGGCCAACTGTAGACCTGCACTGCGTGACGAAATGGTCGAAGCTGAGCACCGGCTGGCAAGGGGTGTCGCTGGACACGCTGTTCGCCGGGGTGAAGACGGCGGCCGATTTCGCGCTCGTCCGCTCGTACGGCGACTACACGACGAATCTGCCGCTGGAGGACCTGCTGAACGGCAACGCGTGGATCGCCTACCAGTACGAAGGCGAGGACCTGGCTCCGGTGCACGGCGGCCCTGCGCGGCTGCTGGTGCCGCATCTCTACCTGTGGAAGTCGGCCAAGTGGGTGAACGGGATCCAACTGCTGACCGAGGACGAGCCGGGGTTTTGGGAGAGCGCTGGCTACCACGACTACGGTGACCCGTGGCGCGAGCAGCGATACCAGGGCGACTGAAGGCTCCCCTGACTTGGCAGGCCGCCCGGCTGGTCGGTCTGCGTGACGAGACGCGTTCGGCCCGCACGTTGATCTTCGATGTGCCCGGCTGGTCCGGACACCTGGCCGGTCAGCACGTGGACGTGCGGCTGACTGCCGAGGATGGCTACAGTACCCAGCGCAGTTACTCGCTAACCTCGGCACCCGACAGCGACCGGATCGAGCTGACGGTGCAGCGTGTGGCCGACGGGGAGGCCTCGCCGTATCTGGCCGGTGTGATGGAGATCGGTGATCTGGTGGAGATCCGGGGGCCGGTCGGCGGCTGGTTCGTCTGGCGCCCGACCGACATCCGACCGGTGCTGCTGGCGGGCGGCGGATCGGGGATCGCCCCGCTGATGGCCATGATCCGCACGCGCCGCAGCCTCGGCAGCCGCACCCCCTTCCGGCTGATCTACTCGGTCCGCACCTCCGAGGACCGGTACTACGCCTCCGAACTGCGCACCCCGCAGCCCGGTGACGGCGGCCTGGAGGTCACTCACCTCTACACCCGGCACACGCCTGAGGGCTGGCCGAGACCCGCCAAGCGCTTGCAACTCGCGGACCTGCAGACCTATGGCTGGCCACCCGAGCTCGAGCCGGTCTGTTTTGTCTGCGGGCCAACCGGCTTCGTCGAGACCGCCGCGGCCCAGCTGGTGGCCCTGGGCCACAACCCCCGCCAGATCAGAACCGAACGCTTCGGCCCCACAGGAGACTGACATGGACCGACCGGACACCGCAGAGTACGAGGACGGCAACGCTCTCGCTGGCGCCTTCAGCGAACTGTTCACTGCAGATGTCACCACGGCCTCGGGGCGCTGTGCCGACTGCGGGCACACGGCCCTCGTCGCCGATCTGCGCGTGTACACGCACGCCCCGGGCCTGGTGGCCCGCTGCCCGAACTGCGATACGGTGATCCTCCGGTACGTACGGGCCCCCGACGCCGCATGGCTGGACCTGCGTGGCACGGTCCACCTGCGCGTCCCGCTGCCACCCGCATGAAGCCGCCACCCGCGGTTTACTACCACCTCGAGGATGGCAGCACCTGGGCTAGGTTCGATATCGACGTGCTGATGGGGTTGCGCCGCACAGTAGTGCCACTCCATCAGCATGTTCATCCAGGCTTCCGTGAGACCGTCTTCGTCCCACAGTGCGCCCGGGTATCGGATTGACGTCCATGCGAATCCGTCGATGCCGCTGATCGCGGCCCGGATCGAGGGATTCATCAGCACTCGATTGTCGCGGCGTGAGATCGGCGAGCGGCCCTATGTCTCACTCAACACCGTGAAACCCATTAACACGCGTGTACCGCAACCTCGGCGCAGAAAACAGACTAGCGGCGGTCGACCGGGCACGAGAGCTCGGGCTCTTGTAGTAATCCGCGCGTCTGCACGCCTCCGGATGCAAGCTGGTGTCGAATTATCGGGGGTGAAAGCGGTATCGTAAGAATTATCTGGGTGAATATGGATCGCCGGTCGCGGCTGTTCACCCCGGACGGTAAAGCCGTGCAGAAGCGGAACTGCCACCTGGCGGCGGCGTTACACGAAGGGTTGGGGCATGGACGATGCGAATAATTATGCGACGCACCACCGGATTCTCCCGCACATCGGACGGACGCCGTCCGATGCTGCCGTCATGACTTTGATCCGCCCTCGCCCGGGTGATTGATGGTGTGGACTGAGGGTAGCCCGCCTCTACGTGGACTAATTAGGATCGACGCGGCAATGGCCCATTGTTCGCGCCACACAATCAAACGTTCAACCCGCCGCGGTGGTGAATATCCGGGAAAGGGGATCACCGATGGCCGCAGAGTTCGAGGGAAAGAAAGTCGTTGTAGTCGGCGGTAGCGCTGGCATGGGAAGACAGGCCGCCGTCGACGTTGTAAAAAGCGGTGGTAGCGCCGTGATCATCGGACGCTCCAAAGACTGCGTCGATCACACCGTCGCCGAATTGACCAGCGGGCGTGGGGAGGCCTGGGGAATCGCCGCCGAGCTGACCGACCGCGCCGTGGTCAGCGACGTTCGGCAGACATTATCCGATCAGCACGGTGATGCGACCCTGATGGTTAATGCGGCCGGCTTCTTCATCCCCAAGCCGTTTCTCCAGTCGATGCCCAGTTCTATGACTCGTATCTCGATCTGAACTATGCGCTGTTCTTTCTTACCCAGACTGTCGTTGCGGGCATGATCGGAAACGGTGCAGGCGGCTCGATCGTCAACATCGGCAGCATGTGGGCGCATCAGGCGATTGGTCTGACCCCGTCGTCGGGCTACTCGATGCAGAAAGCCGGCCTGCATGCGTTGACCCATAATTTGGCCATCGAGCTGGCCGAGCATCAAATCCGAGTGAACGCCGTCGCACCCGCAGTGGTCAAAACACCCCTCTACGAAGGGTTCATCCCCAAGGACGACATCGATACTACCCTGGCGACGTTCGCACCCTTGCATCCGCTCGGACGGGTCGGCACCCCCAACGATGTGGCCAACGCCATCATCTTCCTGCTTTCTGAACAGGCGAGCTGGATCACTGGCGCGATCCTGAACGTCGACGGCGGCATCATGGCCGGCCGCAACCAACCACACAAAATGCCATCGCGGAGACAAGCCCCACATCCGATAAAGGACCACTCCGATGGACCAATACAACAAGAATCCGGCCGCGGTCAGCGCGCTGAGTCCCGAGCAGTACTACGTGACACAAGAAAACGGCACCGAACGACCCTTCACCGGCGAATACCTTGACGACCATGAGCCCGGCATCTACGTGGACGTGGTTTCGGGTGAGCCGCTGTTCGCCTCGGTCGACAAATTCGACAGCGGTACCGGCTGGCCGAGCTTTACCACACCGATCGACAGCGACAACATCGCCGAGAGGTCCGACCGCAGCCGCGCTGTGGTGCGCACCGAAGTACGCTCGAGGCACGGCGACAGCCATCTCGGGCACGTCTTCAACGACGGTCCCCCTTCCGAAGGCGGACTGCGGTACTGCATCAATTCCGCGGCGTTGCGCTTCATCCACCGTGACGACCTGAGAGCCGAAGGCTACGGCCACTACCTGAGTCTCTTCGAAACCGTGAACGGCTCAGCGCACCCAACAGGGCATACGCGTTCGGAGCCCCAGCGATGACCACCAACACTGCGGTACTGGCGGGCGGATGCTTCTGGGGGTCCAAGACCTCATCCGCGCGCTGCCCGGTGTGGTATCAACCCGAGTCGGCTATACCGGCGGGCACAACGACCACCCCACCTACCGCAATCACCCCGGGCACGCCGAGGCGGTCGAGATTACCTTCGATCCTGCCCGGACTGATTACCGCACCCTGCTGGAATTCTTTTTCCAAATCCATGACCCGACCACAACAGACCGACAGGGCAACGACTTCGGATCAAGCTACCGGTCGGCGATCTTCTATCTCGATGACGATCAGAAGCACATCGCGCTGGACACCATCGCCGATGTCGATGCATCGGGCTTGTGGCCGGGCGCGGTGGTCACCGAAGTCACGCCGGCGACCGGCTTCTGGGAAGCCGAACCAGAACATCAGGACTATCTGCAGCGATACCCCGGCGGCTGCACCTGCCACTTCATTCGGCCGGAATGGAAACTGCCTTCTCGCAGCGGATCTGGTAGTTCGCCACCCACCGCGGTTGATGCGAACCGCCATGAGTGAAAGCCACGCTGCACACCACTACCGCCTGTCGCCGCCCCGTTCGGCAGATGCTGGCCGCCGCCCACAGGCCGATTATCGGGTTAGCCGCCGTGCAGATCACGGCACGTATCCGCCGATGCCGTCAGCGCGTCGGCGCGCGATGACCAAGAAGCCCGCCCTGGCTGCGCTGTCAGCGGCCGGGGTGCTTGTGTGGCCGGACGACCTGTCCCGCGACCGCCTGACTTCCGCCAATTCGGAGCAGATGATCGACACCAGCAACGTCGTCGCCGTCGACACCAACCCCTCGATTTTCCGGTACCCCGCCTATTCCGACACGAGGTACATCATCGAGCTGATCGCACCACACATCGTCAGCACCATCCCGGAAAAAGCACTGGAGGCCCTCGCTGACCACAGCGTCATCGCCGGTGACTTCGTCACGGGCACAGTTTCCGGTGCCCGAACAGCACTCGGGCATGTCACCGCAGTCGGCGTCGACCTGGAGGACGTCTTCAGCGTGCTCGAAAACGATGCCGTCGCCAAGTTCGAAGCGTCCTGGCGGCAACTGCTCGACGCCTATCCCACAGCACCGGCGACCGCCGAAGATGCACACGGCAGAGGGAAAACAGTCCATTGACGAGCCACGCACCCTTGATCGGCGAACTGGAGGCCCGGCGTCCCTTTCCGGCGCGGCGCGGCGCAAAAGGCGCTCTGCTCCACAAGCTGGTAACCACCACCGATCACAAGCTGATCGGGATGATGTATGTCGTCGCGTGCTTCGCTTTCTTTTTCATCGGCGGGCTGATGGCGATGTTCATGCGCGCGGAATTGGCCGCTCCGGGGCTGCAGTTCTTGTCCAATGAGCAATACAACCAGCTGTTCACTATGCACGGCACGGTGATGCTGCTGTTCTACGCCACCCCGATCGTGTTCGGATTCGCCAATCTGATACTGCCGCTGCAGATCGGCGCGCCCGACGTGGCGTTCCCACGGCTGAATGCGTTGTCGTTCTGGCTGTTTCTGTTCGGTGCGCTGATCGCATTGGGCGGCTTTATTTCCCCCGGGGGTCCGGCCGACTTCGGCTGGACGGCCTACACACCGCTCGCGAACGCGATCCACTCGCCGGGCCCAGGCGGGGACCTGTGGATCATGGGGTTGATCGTCGGTGGGCTGGGCACCATCCTGGGCGCGGTCAACATGATCACCACGGTGGTGTGCCTACGCGCTCCCGGAATGACGATGTTTCGGATGCCGCTCTTCACCTGGAACATTCTGGTGACCAGCGTCATGGTGCTCGTCGCGTTCCCCTTGTTGACCTCGGCGCTGTTCGGTCTGGCCGCCGACCGCCACCTCGGGGCGCATATCTTCGATCCGGCCAGCGGCGGGACCTTGTTGTGGGAGCATCTGTTCTGGTTATTCGGCCACCCCGAGGTCTACATCATCGCGTTACCGTTCTTCGGCATCATCAGCGAGATCCTCCCGGTGTTCTCGCGCAAACCACTGTTCGGCTACATCGGAATGATCTATGCGACCGTGTCGATCGCGGCGCTGTCGATAGCGGTGTGGGCGCACCACCTTTACGCGACAGGCGCCGTTCTACTTCCCTTCTTTTCGTTGATGACGTTCATGATCGCGGTGCCCACCGGTATCAAGTTCTTCAACTGGATCGGCACGATGTGGAAGGGCCAGTTGACGTTCGAGACGCCGATGCTGTTTTCGGTGGGCTTCCTAGTAACCTTCCTTCTTGGCGGCCTGTCGGGGGTGCTGCTGGCCAGCCCGCCGCTCGACTTCCATGTCACCGACTCCTATTTCGTGGTAGCGCACTTCCATTACGTGCTGTTCGGCACCATCGTGTTCGCCACCTACGCCGGCGTTTACTTCTGGTTTCCGAAGATGACGGGCAGGCTGCTCGACGAGCGGCTGGGCAAGCTGCACTTCTGGCTGACGTTGATCGGTTTTCACGCGACGTTTTTGGTGCACTACTGGTTGGGCGCGGCTGGCATGCCGCGCCGCTACGCCGACTACCTGCCCACCGACGGGTTCACCACGCTCAACATCGTCTCGACTGTGGGCGCGTTCATCCTCGGTGCCTCGGTGCTGCCGTTCATGTGGAACGCGTCCAAGAGCTGGCGCTACGGCGAGCCGGTCACCGTCGATGACCCGTGGGGCTACGGCAACTCCTTGGAGTGGGCGACGACCTGCCCACCGCCGCGGCACAACTTCACCGAGCTACCCCGAATCCGTTCGGAGCGGCCCGCATTCGAACTGCACTACCCACACATGGTGGACCGAATGCGCACAGAGGCGCACGTCGGACGCGCCCTCGACGACATCACCAGGATCGACGAGGCAGCGGTGCTGAAAAGGGGGCCGCGGGCACACCATCGTCGAGGATGAACGGCCTGCTCACCCCATGTTCGAGACGGTGAACAGTCCGATCATGCCCAACCCGTACACGATCAGCACGGTCAGCGAGTCGACCCCCAGCCGGGCAATGCGGCGGCGGGGCCGAAACAGCAGGCCAGCCGCATAGATGAGAGTCAACACGATCCCTAACGCCGTGAGATAGATGTCGGTGCGTTGGGCCGCCGGCAGGACGGCATGCCCAGACAGCAGCGTCGCCGGCAGGAAGAGAACAGGCAGAAAGGCGTTTCCTCCGAAGATATCCGACACGGCAAGCTGATAGTCGCCATGGCGCACCGACCGCAGGCCCGTTGACAGTTCGGGCAGCGATGTCGCCGCGGCCAACACGGTGGCGCCGAACAGCACTCCGGACAAACCGATGTGATCGGCGATCGCATCGCCGGCGCGTTCGAGCACGACGCCAGCGATCAGTGTGACGGCGGCGGCGACGCCGAAGACCACCGCCGACCTCCTCGTACTGATCCCTTGGGCGGTGGCCCGCTGCTCGGTCATGTCGGTGCAGTGTCCGCGTGGCCGCTCTTGGCCGTCGGGGGGTTGGCCCGACTCGTGCCAGGGCAATGAGCGTTCGGCTCGTTGCAACAGCAGCAGGCCGAGCACCCACACGATCAGGATCAGCACTGGTGCCGGCGTGAGCCGAACCGTGATCAGTGTGCCGGGCATCTGCGTGCCGCCGATGGCGATGGCCAGCACCGCGACCACGAGTGCGGCCTCCAGCACCAGCACCAGCGATGCGGCCCGATACGTCAGCGGTCTGACGCCGCGGACGCCGAAGGCATCCAGGGCCACCAGCACCACCGTTTGGATGGCGATGCCGCCGAGGATGTTGCCCACCGCGACACCGACGTTGCCCGATACGGATGCACTGACCACGATTGCGAGTTCGGGCAAGTTGGTGGCGATCGCGAGCAGGATCAGGCCGCCCAGCGCAGAGCCAAGGCCCAGCCGTATCGTCAGCACGTCCGTTTGATCCGCCAGCTGGATACCCGCAATCCAGATCGCCCCGGCCGCACCTAGGAAGATCACCACCAGCAACCACACCGGTGACGCGCTCAACACCGAGTGTCCCGTCGGCGCTGAAGGCGCCACGGCCAAGGAACGTCCCATCGGGTTCCCAACTCGGGCCGTGAGGTGACGCAGCGGATATCGACCCGCGCTTTGGGCAGCAGGTGCGGCTGGGCCCAGGTCCAGCTCTGTTCGGCGCCGGACTCCGTGCGGATCGTGAATCGCCACTTGTCGAGGTCGATGTGCGAAATCGGTCCTGCCTGCAGCACAGGGAAGCCCGCGGTCGGGTGCTGACCCGGTGGCAGACCGACGCGCGATTCGGTGCGCCGTCCGTGAAAACCTCTGATGATGTCACTCATTCGTGCTCCCGCGTGGTTGTAGTCATCAATCCAGGCAGCCCTGGCTCGTTCGGGGTTCGTAGGTTCACGGGCAAGCGCGGTACCTGGTCGGCCTCACGGACCGTGGCAGCCGGGCGCCGGCGGTGGCACTGCTCCTGTGGCCAAGACAGAGATGACCCTTTGGCTTCGAGGATTGCCAGATGAACATGGTCAGCGTTGGGATGACCGTGCTGGCGGAGCACTACCTCCAAATCACGGGCGGTCAGCCCGCAACGACGGAGGTTGCGTAGGTTCGCTTTTCCGTCGCTGATCAAGACCATCGGTGGCGGATCGATGAACCGACACAAGGCAGGAATTAAGCGCAGTCGCGTCAGGACCGTGTGGGTGGCCAGAAGGCACACCAGTGCGACGGTCGCCGCCAGCCACGAGATGTCGGAGGCGGTGGCCGCACAACCGACAATGGCACCGGCAGCGACGGCGGCGATCCAGTCGAACGGCGCGAATTCGGCGAGGGTGCGTCGTCCGGTAAACCGAAACAGAATCGCCGTCACGAACAATGCCGACGTTTTGATCGCCGCGTCCAGCAGAACCGACAGATCACCGATCAGCACGTGAACTATCCGGTTCACGCGTGTGACCTGGTCAGGAGCGCGGCGAAGGTCGACACGAACGAAATGTACTGCTGCACATCGAATCCGACCGCGGAGGTGACAAGTCGCTGCTGGGTGATGACCATTTCGAAGTAGCGGTCGGGATACTGGTGGGCGAACTCTGCGGTGCCGGTAGAGTCGCTGACGTCCCCGTCCATGGCCACGCGCCGCGGTGAGGGCGCGGTCGATTGCGTCGGGGTTGTGGCCGTCGAGAGTGATAGCTCGGGCACCGAAGACTTCGACGCGTCGCGCGTACCACTGCGACTTCTCCAGGTCCTTTCTGGCGAGCGCGACGCCGATACCGTTGCCGATGCCCTGGCCCAGCGAGCCGGTGGCGACGTGAACCCACGGCACTACCGGTGCCGGATGGGCCTGCGGCCGGGAGCCGAATTGGCGGTTGCCGGATACCAGTTCGGTGTCGGTGATGACGCCGGCGGCCTTGAACGCCGCATACAGGAGCGCAGACGGATGTTCTTTGGACAAGATGAAGTGATCATTGTCCAGGTGGTCCGGCCGGTTCCAGTGGTACTGCGGGTTGCGGGCGAGCAGCACGGCCGTCAGGTCGGCGGCCGTGCTGCTCGAGTTCGGATGCTGCGAGCCGACGGCGGTGCTGCACCGGATCGCGTGGGCTCGCAGCCGCGCAGCGAACTGCTCGATAACCCTCATGTCGATGCCTCGATCGCGGCGAGTTCACTCAACGGAAGGCCTCCTCGGAGTCGATGCGGCCTGGGCATCACGCGGGTTAGTTGCTGGCCGGGCGGATCGCGGTCACTTCAACCTCGACCCGCGTGGTGGGCCATACCGGTACGGCACCGCACCGAGCATGAACGCCAGTTGGTGTGGGTGACACCGACGATCGGACCTTGGCGTACGTGGGAAGGTCGGCGTTGTCGGTCAGCCACTGCCTGGCGCTTACGAACTGGCACTGTGGGGCGAAAGCAAGGTGGCCGACCCCGGCGAGAACAGCGACACGGTTACCCACGAGCGGGTTTCCGCTACGCACTGCCGCGGTGCCGACACCGGGCCATAGCGCTCGCTCTGGTCGCCGGAAAAAGTGATCGGCGCCACCTCGTCGGGCGTGACCACGCCAGCCTGTCGGATTCGCGACCAGTATCGCCGACTGGAGCTGTCGAACGTGCGGCCTGCACCGTGCCGCCGCCCGCGTATACGACCTCAACCGCGGCCTTCAGCCCTATGGCGGCCCCGTCGCCGCCGATAATCTCTTCGGCCTCGAAGTCTGCAAGCATGTCCTGGTTCCCTTCCCGGCTTCCCCGAACGTCGGCGGCCGCCCACTTCCCTTTCATCGGCCGGTCCTCGATCCGGTCGACAAGACGTGCGGCGGACGGGCTACGCTCTGCCGGCCGGGACATGATCCCGCCGACGTCTGTTCTTCCACGAGGCTTCCTCCAGGCGGGGTGAATGTTCATCACCCCCACCACCTATCCACCCGGGTGAACTACGAAGCGTTCTCACGTGCGAACACCATTCACGACCTGTCCGACGGCTGTGGGAGGTCGTGCAGGTGGGTTACAACAGGTCTAGCTCGCGCGCGCGATTAACCGCCGCGCTACGGTCCTGCGCGCCGCAGCTTGCGGTATAGGGCGCGTTGGCGGGTTTTCACAGTGTTGTGTGGGACGTAGAACCGTTTGTGCTGGCGAGGGTCGACTGTTTGCGGGTTACGTCGATCGCGTGCGCTAGCAACCACAGAGTAAAGCCGAGCGTGATGTCGTTCATCAGGAATTCACCGTTTGCTGATCGAACCAGAAGCCCGGCCGGCCAAAACATGAACTGCTGAAAGCCGTCGCGTATATGATACACGCTCCGTACCGATGGACTGCGATCGACGTGATCAACGGTGCGCTTCAGCCGAGCGAATTGGCTGTTGGCCTGTCGTTGCCGCGGGAGGAATAGATTCCACACTGCCGCCTGGCCGACACCCCACCTGACAGCTCGGACCGCGGAACCTCGGACGGGCCGAATTTACTGAAACAGCGGCCGCGCCGGCGAGGGGATCGAGATCGCCTGACAGCCGGGCCGCCGTTGTGTTCGACGCTGCGTGTTGTTGCCCACCTTTCTGTCACTCTTCCGATCCGACCGGCGCCTAAACCGATGTGACCCATGACACAGTCGCGGGCGTATACTCGATGTGGCAGCCCGAGCGGGGTTACGCGTCTCAATCTGACGCGCCGGAGTTATCTGCTCATTGCCGTGGCCGACGATCAATGTGTGGAACCGACATTGTCGGTGGCAACGGGCGACTCCCCACTACATAGCTGCGCCATCCTGGTCGTGAGTAGACATCGCACGCGCGCGGGTCGTCCCAAATTGTGCGATCACATCAGCTGATCGTCGAGACATCCGAGGGGAAGGAGGCTAAAAAATGGTACTAAAAATACCACTCGCCGCACTGACTATTGCGACGATGGTCGCGTGTTCCCATTTCGAGCCAGCGCAACAGAATTCGGGCCAAAACCCGGTTGTCCGCATAGTTTTCAATCAACCTAGCAATATTCCGGGCAAATCAGTTGCAGCAGTGGCCGTCAGCTATCCACCCGGAGCTAAAAGCGCATCTCACCACCACGCGAAATCAGCGTTCATCATGGCCTATGTGATCTCCGGAACGATCCGCAGCCAAGTCGAAGGTGAACCTGCACGCGTCTATCACGCCGGTGAGACATGGAGTGAGGCCCCCGGCGCGCACCACGCGGTCAGTGAAAATGCCAGCACCACCGAACCCGCTGAATTACTCGCAGTCTTCCTGCTCGATACCGGAGACGGCCCGCTCACCACGGACGACACCGCCGAAAAATGAACCGCCGCGTTGACGATGCAAGATGTTCGCACCGTTGGCACCAATAATTTGAAGACATTATCTGTGTCCGCAATACGACACAGCAGGAGGGCCATGCAGACGCCGAGCGCTATCCGGGTTGTCCGGATCGCACTACGCTTGTCGCTCGCGGCGGCCTTTCTGTCCGCTGTTGCCGACCGATTCGGTTGGTCGAGGCCGATCGCGCAGGGTAGCTGGGGAAGCATGGGTGCCTTCGCCGACTATGCCCGCCAGCTTGTTCCGTTTGCTGGATGGTCGTTGACCGCCACTGTGTGGACTGCCACGGCCACCGAAGCGACCCTGGGAGTCTTGCTTCTGACCGGCTGGCGGCCGAAACCCGTTGGCGCGGCGAATTGTTTGATGCTCACCGCTGGCGAACGGCAGCTATTCCACCCCCACGGAGGCCGCCGAACAGGCGGGTGGTTTCTGATGAGACACGGGCCCACGGCGCGATGGGCGTCGTCGGCGATACTGAACTTCGCGAGTCGTGGTTCGCTCGCGCAATCGCGCCCCACAGTCGACCCGTCGATTATCTCCGACAAGGAGATGGCGTGATTACTGATCGATGCTGTGCAGTCGCGTCTGACCGGCTATGAGCGCACGATTGTTTCGTAGAATTGGGCTGTAGGGAAAGCTACCAAACCAAATAGCTGCGCCCAAGCCGGTTTCGTGCACACAGTACTCAATACAGCGGCGGCGCACACCGTTGAGAGATGAACCGACACAGCCGCTCTACTCATCACCACAGGAAGGCGCCGAGCGATGAGCACATCAGTCCCCCGCCAGTATGACCTGGTGATCGTCGGCGCCGGGTCGGGCGGATACGTCGCCGGCATCCGCGCGGCCCAACTCGGCATGACTGTCGCGATCATCGAAGAACGCTACTGGGGCGGGGTCTGCCTCAACACTGGGTGCGTTCCGTCAAAAGCCTTGCTGCGCAATGCCGAGATCGCCTCCATCCTGACTCATCAGGCAGACGAGTTCGGCATCCGTGGTGACATCCACCTCGACTACGCCCGCGCCGTGTCACGCAGCCGCGAAGTCGCCGACGCCCGGGTCCGGGGCGTGCACTTCCTGATGCGAAAAAACAAGATCACCAAAATTGACGGCCGCGGCCACTTCAGCAGTTCCCACACACTCGACGTACAGCTACGCGACGGCGGCACCACCAGCCTCCGCTTCGACAACGCCATCATCGCCACCGGCTCACGGGTGCGGATGCTGCCCGGGGTCACCCTCAGCGACAACATCGTGACCTACGAACAGCAGATCCTCGACGCAACAATACCCCAGTCCATCATCATCATCGGTGCCGGCGGAATCGGAATGGAATTCGCCTACATCCTCAACAGCTACGGCGTCGACGTCCAAATTCTCGAGTACGCCGACCGCGCACTCCCCAACGAAGACGCCGACGTCTCCAAGGAATTGACCCGCCAGTACCGACGCCGCGGCATCCCCATCCAGACCAACACCCGGGTGGACTCGGTGATCGACCACGGCGACCACATCACCGTCACCCACTCCGACCACAACGGCCACACCACCTCGGTCGACGCCGCCCGCGCGTTCATCTGTATCGGATTTTGCCCCAACGTCGAAAACCTCGGCCTCGATCTGCTCGGCGTGCACCTCACAACAGACGGGGCAATCGACATCGACGACTATATGCACACCTCGACTCCCCACATCTTCGCAATCGGCGACGTCACCGCCAAAATGCAACTCGCCCATGTCGCCTCAGCCCAAGGAGTCATCGCCGCCGAAACTATCGCCGGCTCCCCGACCATTCCCTTGGACTATCGCATGATGCCACGCGTGACCTTCTGCCAACCTCGAGTCGCCAGCTTCGGCTACACCGAAAACCAGGCCCGCGCCAGCGGCCGCAATATTCGAGTCGCTACGTTTCCCATGCAGGCCAGCGCCAAAGCGCACGGCCTGGGCGAACGGGCCGGCTTCATCAAACTCATCGCCGACACTGCCCACGGCGAACTGCTCGGAGCTCACCTCGTCGGCGCCGAAGTCAGCGAGCTACTCCCCGAACTGACCGCCGCCCAACTCTGGGATCTGACCGCCACCGAGCTGGCCCGCAACGTGCACACCCACCCCACGCTCGGCGAGGGACTACAGGAATGCTTCCACGCTCTGACCGGCGGCGCCATCAACCTCTGACCACACCGAAGGCGCATCACCACATACGGCTCAGATGAAGAAGTGGGCTTATCACCGAGGCCGCGGCTTTGGTTCGCGTGTCTTGTCAGTGACACCCCGCAGCGGGCCGGATACGCTGGGTCGGCGTCCTGGTCGAAACCATGCTGACAAGCCAGACCGCGAGGCCTGATTGGAAGCTGCTGGCCGCGGGCCAAGCCGCTTGTGATGTCCGTCGGACGTTCCGTCGCCTGAGCAGTCCATTTCGATCCAGATGAGGGAGTCTGGTCGAGCATGTCACCGCGGTCGATTCGCACGCCACGGGCTTCCAGATCGGCTCGACAGTACTGGGATGCAACGCTATTCGGGTGGTTTATCGGGTCGGATGCTCACCGAGTATCCGTATCGTCGCACCCATTTCTCCGAATGAGATGACCTTAGAGCGATAAACCGGACCGCACTTGTTGCCGCGGCAAAGGATGGGAAATCGCCGCGTCTGAGAAGGCCCTTCGATGACCTGGATCGCGACGGGTAGCTCGCGATCCAGGTCGGTCTCGGAGTACCGAGACTCTGCCCCATCGACGGAGTGCGGGTGGCCTGTCGAAGGGACCGGGCCGAGCGGTGCCGACCCCTGTCCAATACTTGGATGTAGGCGTCGCAAAAACATGCAGACGCGGGAGTTCCGATGAGCTCGATCGCTGCAACGGTGCTGATGCGAGCATCAGGCCAGCCATACGGGTGGCGAGCTCGCATCGCTTGTACGCTATGGGCGTTTCCCCCATTATGGGGGTGCTACGGATGTCGAGACAATTATTTCCGCCCGCGCTGCCACTGCGCCGGAGGTTGCTGGTCAGCAATATCTTTCGACCAGCACGCCACGCGAAGTGGCACGGCGGGGCGGCATCCGCATCCGCCGCCCGGCAACCGATCGCCTGTCCAGGCCCGCGCACGAAGCAACCCGACCATGTGACCGAACTGCATTCCACACAGAGGACCTACCTAGAAAGCCGATTATGACTATCAACGCAGTAGTGATGCCAGGACCAGATATGCCTTTGGAGGTGCGGAAATTCGCGGAGCCGGTTCTCGAACCCGGTGCCGTATTGCTGAGAACGCTCGGCAGTGAGGTGTGCGGCACCGACGTGCACCTGTCGAAGGGGCAGCTTGCCGGCGTGCCCTACCCGATCATTCCCGGGCATGTGAGTGTTGGAAAGATCGCCGCTCTCGGGCCTGCGGCCACGGACGCCGACGTGCCGAAGGATGTGGACGGATCGCCGCTGGAACTAGACCAGGTGGTGACCTTCCTCGATGTCCACGGAAACTGCGGACGGTGCTGGTACTGCACCGTCGGCCATGCGACCACCCGATGCCCGTCCCGCAAGGTCTATGGGGTCACCTTCTCAGCGGAGGAAGGTCTGCTCGGCGGCTGGTCCCAGTACATCTACCTCAAGCCGGGAGTCCATGTCGTTCCGCTCCCGCCAGACCTGGATTGGCGGGCCTTCCTGGCAGGTGGTTGCGGTATGCCGACGGCGCTGCACGCAGTGAGCCTGGGGGAGGTCGCCTTCGGGGATACGGTCGTCGTGCAGGGCTCCGGGCCGGTCGGATTATGCGCTGCCGTGCTCGCCCAGTTGCGCGGTGCGGGTCAGGTGATCGTCGTCGGGGGGCCGGAGGTGAGATTGCGCGCGGCCACCCGGTTCGGCGCCGACGCGGTCATCGACATTGCGGAAACGACTCCCAGGGAACGTCTCGAAGCGATACGGGATATGACCAGAGGCCGCGGGGCGGATGTCACGATCGAGGCCACCGGAGTAGCATCCGCCGTCGCAGAGGGGATGCGGATTACCCGCGATGCCGGCCGCTACGTGGTGGTCGGCCAGTACACCAATGTCGGTGACACCGCCTTCAATCCGCACCTCGACCTCAACCAGAAGCACCTCGACATCCGCGGCTGCTGGGGTAGCGATGTCGGGCATATGTACCGAGCGGTGCGGGTCATGGCCCGCTACGCCAACCAGTTCCCGTGGACGGAACTCATCAGCGGCCAATATGGCCTCGACGAGGCACAGATAGCTATCGACGACGTCACCGCGCAACGGGTGGTCAAGGCACTCATCGTCCCCTGAAGTCCGATGGACCCGGTCCTCTTGTGTCCTTGTCGAGTACAGCGCCATTTTGTCCGACTCGACAGATCCGCTGGCACGCAACCGGTCGTTGTTCGTCTCGCAACCGGATACGAGACGGGGAACGGTTACGTCGGCGTCGACGACGAGCTGGTGGACCCGCGAAGACGAACTCGCCGCCATGCCATGGTGGGCGACCGATCGTGCCCAAAGGCTGGTGAGGTGTGGCGCGGCGCAGCACCTGGTCCGACTGCATCCGTCCCAGCACCGCGGCGGGCAGGTCTGCCAGCAGGAACACCAACCGGGGCGCGCCGTAGCCGGCGTCGGTCACGATCCAGACGTCGGGGTCGCCGGGCTGCTGGTGCCCGGCGTCGATCTGGTTGCCGATAACGGTGCGCACCTGGCCGGCGGTGGCGGTGGCGTCACCGGGTGCCCATCGCACCGCATCCAGCGGCGCGGTCGAGGAACTGCGGCCGGGTCTCCAGGGCGCAGACCACTGATACGGCCATCCCGGGATCATCAGGTGGGAGTTCTCAGCGCGGCCGTAGGTGTGACACAGCATCCGCTGCGGGCAGGTATGTGCTTCGGGTCGGAGCCAACTGGTGATATTCGGCGGCCCGCGGCAAGGGGACCGCGACCCGCCCGCCGCAGTCGAGCAACCTCGATGCGGCCCCGATCCAACGCTCGATACACGCTGCCGTGGCCCCTGCGATGTTCGCCGATTAGCGACAACTCCGGCAGAGACCCTACCGGCCCGTACGCACACCACACCGCATCGGCCAACTCGAACACCGCATCAGCCCGAGCGGTCAGGCATCGATAGAACTCCTGCCGGACCAGCGGCGGCTGTCCGATACCTCCATCACCGGCCGCGAAGTCGTGATCAGGTTGCAGGTCCGCAGACTTTTCCGCGTCAACTCCGAGTGTGGTGAAACAACTTTCACCGAACAGGTGTTGCAACTCGCGGCCCGGTACGCCCGCCGAACGCTGATCCTGCAGCAATGCGACCCAGCTGCTCGACGAGATCAAGACTCGCGGCTATCAGGGCAGCGAGCAGTATTGATCGCAGCGCGTGCGACCAACGCGATCCAGCCCACTGGCAGCAGGATTGGCTGAACCATCGGTCTCGTGAAGGTTCTGTGGTGCCCGCCTCGTGCCGGTAACTCGAGAGCAGCTGATTGAGGGACATATCGTAGGGCGGTATCACGGGGGTTCGTGAGATGGTTCGGGTATGAGCCGGACCAGTTTTGTGGAAATCGACGGCAGAGGTTTCTGGTCGTTGGATGACGCGCTCGGGGTGTGGCTGGCCTATCTGGTCGAACAGGCCGACAGACATGACCGGATTGAGGATGGATTGCTGAGCGAGCAGGTCGAATGCTGGCGTGTCGCTGCTGCTATCACCGACTGCGGCTGCTCGGTCTCGATCGAGACCGAGCAGCAGCGCGAGTGGATCGGCGAGTTCGCCGACGCAGCCCGTCGTGCCGCTGTGGCGGCAGGCGACATCACCGAGGATCGGCTGCGAGAGTGGATGATCGTGCCTGATATGGCAGTATCGGACGGATTTTCGCGAACGCGAGGTGGGATCGGTGTCGATCGTGTCCTGGAAGTCGCCGACGGCTTCATCGCGTTGGTGAACGGTCGCTTCCCTGCCGATCCGCCGTCGGGCTGGTGGTTCCTCGGAACCGGTGCCGGAATGCAGGTCATCAAGCGCCGTAGCGATCCCGCCGAGACGTAGCGTGCCTTCACAGTGTCGGGTGGTCACGCCGCGCCAAATCCTGGCCGGCCTGGCTCCTACGCGACATTCATGGCGACTCACCGAGGAGTGCCGTCGGTCATGGCAACCTCGGGATGGATTGGGTTTGAAGTCGTGACGAAGTGCGCTGACCACCTTTTTCCCATTGGTTCGGCGCTTTCGGAGTCGCGTTTGGAGTGCTCGGATGATGGCGGCTCGGTGTCCGTCGTGGGTGAAGCGGTAGTAGTTTGTGGTTGCCTGATCTGGCGGGTGTTCGCCGGGGATCGAGCTGCCGGATCGGTGGGTTATCGGGGCGATCCGACGTAGGCGAGGTGGCCGGCCGTGGCGAATGCCGTGGCGTCGCCGACTTCGAGAAGTATGCGGGCTCCGGTCCTGACTCCGACGCCGGGCATCGAAGTCACGACCTTGGCAAGAGGTTGGTCGTCGAACATCCTCTCGATGTCCTCGGCGATCTGTTTGCGTTGCAGCAGGATCGCTTTCAGTGAGGCGGCGAGTTCGGCAACACGGTTTCGGCGACTTGGTCCCGGGAACGATGACTGTTTGCGTGGGCAACGCGGCCAGATGCAGTGCCCGCTCGCCGCCATTTGCACGGCCTGTCACCACCGTTGTGCGGGCCGCGTCGTCACCTGTGGTCGCGGTGCCGCTCGGCGAGTGACTTCAGGTTGAGCAACTGCCGTCGAGCCATGATCAGGTCGCCGACGGACAACCCGAGCGCCACCCAGCGGTTGGTTTGCATGACCAGTTTGAGCAGTAGGCGTGTCGTGTCATGACCCTCGGATACGAGGACGTAGGACATGACGCCGCCCAGGATGGTGCCGGTCAGCTCTTTCCCCGGTTCGACCGAAACGATCCGGCCCAGCCTGCGTCCGCAGGCGGTCGTGAACCTTTCACCGACGTGCGGCTCAGGAAGATCTAACAGCTCGCGAGGTGAACGGCGACCCAGGTTGTCGATCCAGTCGTACGAGTAAGGCGCGAGCCTCACTTGTGTGACCCATGGCCATACCGCTCTGGAAGGTGCCTGGACACTCACACCCCGCCACGCCTCCAGCGCGGGTGAGGTGACGAAGTCGTCGCAGGGGTAGCAGCGCATGATCTCGCTGTCGCTTACACCCCACCTGTCACCGAGCATGCATCGATCTTCACTCCCCGCCGGCCAGCGTTCAAGCTTTGCTTGCCCACGGAGCCTCCGTAGAGACCAGTGAACCACGCCATTTTTCATCACCATCATGACATGACGTATCCATACAATGGCCAGATAACTGCCCCAACTGGCCGCCAGCGGGGAGCTGAAACCAGCCACTGACACGTTGTCTACCAACAACATCCAGACACCGCTTCGTAAACTATCCTGCTGGAATCAACCCTGTCGCTCTACACTTGGCCGAGGGTATGGCCTGCCCCCAGCACATGCCGCTTCTCTTCCGAATCGGCAAATGTCGGTATACGACACGAACACGCTCCAGCAAGGATTCGACATGACGACAACAATTAGCACTGCGAAAATTGCCCGCACGCCAGAAGCAGCTGCCACGGCGCTCGACGCCACTGCCGAGGAGATCGACCGCATGTCGATGTCCGAGCGGATCGATTTTCTTCGCGCTCTGCGCGCGGGTCCAGCCGCCACGCTGGGTGCGGGCGACAAATGGCTCAATTTGGAAGGAGTCATCGCCTTCTTCCAGGACCAAAGCCTCGGGGCGCCAGGAACTTGGGTCTCCCATGTCAACGCCGGCGTTCTCGAGGGCGTCGAGCGGGGAATCGCGTTGGCTGTCGATCCGGACGGCAGCGACTTCGACAATCCTGGAGCCCGGGAGTGGGCTCGCTACCTCGAACTGCTTCGAACAGGCGAACTCGACATCCCCACGGCGCATGCCAGCGCATGGAGCCGAGCGAAGAAAGTGGGAACTGACTACGGCGTCGCGCTCGCGGTCCGGCACGGTCTGGCCCCCACTGCTGTCGAAGAGCGATTCCTCCGGATCGCCGAAGGTTACAACTGGGCCATGAGCAACCGTGCGCCAGTCGACTTCCTGGTGGCCTTCGCCGGCTATTTCGACGCAAGTCTGGCAGGCATCGACCCCGCAGCCGTGGACCGACTCTTCGCGGTCGGTAGTGCCGACGCAGCACGCCGTGGCTGCCAAATCGCCTACGCAGCCGCACTGATCGAACCCACGCCGGAATCCCTCACCCACTTCCGGCCACTGCTCGCGATGCTCCCGTCAATGTTCAACACATTGGCGCAAGAGGACTCCCGGTAGCGACGGCACGCCTCGGCAGCGCTCAGCGCCTCCATCGGACGCGCCCCATGCAAAGACGGTGACCGCGGCATCGGTGAGGTTGTCGGCAACCTCACCGATGCCCCGCGTCCCTTGCGGCTTATGTTTCATCCGCGATGAGGTCAGCGACTTGGTGGCGATAATCCACCGCCATTGTGGCTATGTCCCGGCCGGTGCCACGACATGCGCGCTCGCCGAATCCGGCCTGCTCGACACCCCTGACCCCTCGAAATGGCTGGGCGACGGGGAATATCACGGATCGCACATGACCAACCCGGTCAAGAAGCCACCGGCAGTGAACTACACGAGACCGACAAGGCTTGCAACGCCGGGTGGGGTCGAGGGTGCGGAGAGTGACCAGAGACCGTGGAATTCGGCGGTTCTTGTCGGTGGTGACGACTCGATCGGGTTCGACTGCCCCGACGTCGACTGCGAATGCCGCTCTGATGCTGCGTCGGTCGGCCAGTACGAAAGGTCGCCGAGAATTATGTCAGCTTCGAAGTCGGGAAATCCGCCAGACAGGCTTCCTGTTGTAGCCTCGTCGACAGGGCGGTGGGACCGCGCCGGCCGATGAACGTGCGGTGTTCGCGGCCGTGGTGTTCGTGCTGACCAGCGGTTGCGCGGATCGCGCACCGATCGTCGCGCGTGAGGACGACACCGTCGCCTGTCCCACGACGACAGCCCCGGCGGCGCCTATCCGCCAGAGTTGTCGTCTTTCCGGGAAGCCACCGGCTACCGTGGAGATATTCGGTAGCTACGCCGAGCTTGGCTCTCGCCCTGCGGCTGGCTCGACCCATGGTCCAAGTCGCCGCACCCAGAAACACCCGCGTGGTGCGGTCCCGATCTGGAAGGCACCCTGCCGATCTCGGTCTCGCTATTCCGGACAGGATTGATCGGAGCTACTTGAAAGACCCGCACCGTACGGCAGCGGTACAGTTCACTGGGCCCGGCCGGCGAAGTCCAGTAGATGCTCGGTCAAACTGTCCGGGGCGTTCAGGAACGGTGAATGGGCGGTCGGCATGGTCACTGTCTCAGTGATCCCGTCCTGCTCGTACAAGTCCCCTTGCAAGCGGGATGGCAATATCACGTCGTCCTGGGTGATGATCCCGAACCTCCGCACCGTGCCGTACCGATCAGGCGTGACGTCTATCGTCGTCCCGAGTGTCGCCGTCGGCTCGGGCGTCAATAGCCGCAGTGCCAGCGCGATATCGTCGGCGTCGCAATCGCTGTAGAACAGTTTGGTCGCGACATCCGAAGGGAAGGCGTAGGACTCGGTTTCAACATCCATGGCAAGCGAGGCCGATATCTCGCCGAAAAGCTGGCTCATGACCGGGCTGGTCCCTATTGCGTGTCCCGCGCTCAGCACTATAGCGGCCAGATAAACGATCGAGCGGATCTTCTCTGGGCGCCGTTCGGCTACGATTTGGGCCGTCAATCCGCCCAGCGAGTGCGCGACCAGGATCGCGGGTTCGTCGAGCGTGTTCAGAATTGATTCCACCGCGATGGCGTAGTCGTTGATCGACAGCCCTTGCATCGGTGTGCGGTCGATGCCGTGACCTGGGAGGTCTGGCGTGATCACACGATGTCCGGCCGCCTCGAGTCGAGCGGCAACTTTGTACCAACACCATGCCCCGTGGGCGGCCCCGTGAACCAGAACGAATGTGCTCATCAAATCCTCGATCTCGAATGTGCTGGCCCATCCGGGCGCGCCGACCACCATGCGGATTCCGCGTCGAGGTGTCCAGAAGCTTGTTCCCATCCATGACCAACACGACAGTCGTATATCGTTGTCCGGCGACCATATTAATTCAGTCGTTGCTCTTCGTCGTGCTGAATAATGATGCAGCTGAATATTTTTCGCCTTGGACTGTGGGCTTCGATGACGCGATCGGTCGAGTAGCGGGATGTTCGAGAGGGTGGAGTCGCGGGCGCGCGCGCTCGAGAGCCAGTCGCACGACCTACTCGCGACCCCGAGCGGGTATCGCTTCGACTGATGGTGACCATCTACTCGACGAAGGAAGGCAGACCCCTACCCGTGCGGGTTTCAACGCCACTCCGCCAGCGTCACAACATATTTCAACTCTAATCTGATGGATGTGAAAACGGTTGCGGGAGTGACGCTTCGGAGGGATGAGATCCCCCGGTGCGAGGTGGTTCAAGGCTATCCATCTCGTTCGACTCGATCTGACTACCGACGCCGATCGCGGGGGGCTACGGTCCGCTGTGTCGGTGAACGGTTTCGCCGTCATCGCCCACCTGTCGTCGAGGAGGGCGTAGTCGTCGTGTCTCGTGTGGGTTGTCGAGTGATCCGTTGAGTCGCAACCAGGTTCATGCGAAGCCCTCCCAGCGAATGGGAGAGGCTCACCCCTTGACTAGTCATCTGATACACACCAAACTCTGATTACTCCAGCACATCTGGAGACTTGTCGGCCGACATGGTGAGATCTAAGCGAATCGAGGGTTCGGGTTATGACGACGAGTATCGCGGCCGTGTCGGCTGAAACCGAAGTGCCTGCTGCAGATTTCGACACGACACATCTCAAGGAGAACCTGCGCTGGGGCCACTTGTTTTGGCCAGGTGCCACGGCGTTGACCGAGGAGCAGATCGACGATCGAGTAGCCCGCTACCAGCGGTCACTCGAGCGCTTCCGGACCAGCGGCATGCAGGGCAACTACCTGCCCGACGATCTGGAGGTGGACTCGGCATGGCATGCACACCAGTGTGATCCGGTCGGGTACGCGGAGTTCTGCACCCAGTATTTCGGCGGCATTCTCGCTCACACGGTTACGCTTTGTGTCTGCAAGTTGGTCGATCTCGACAAGAAGTGATCCGCGCTTCGTGGTAGCTGTTCGGCGTAGCTCCCCTGCCAGGGAGCTACGCCCCCGGCGGCGACATTCCGTCCGGTGGCGGCCGGAGAGTTCGCTGAACGCGTGGACCAACCGCACCTTTTTCGACAGCCACGAATTGCAGTACGGCCAAACAGCTTTTGAGGAAGCAAGCAGTGAAGATTTCGATCGAGCCGCCGACTAGCCCGACCTCGGGCGTGCGTCACGCTCCATTATCGGAACCGTCCGCCCCGCTCGACGTGATGGGTCACGCTGTCGGCGCGGCGGTGGAGAAGATCGTCCCGGAGGACCGTGGCGCAATCCTGCCGTTATGTCGTGGCTCATCTCGGGTCACAGACTCTTCCGGCCGGTCATGATGGCCGCTTCCGGACACATCACACAAGAAAACTGGGCAGATGAATTCTTCGACGAAGGTTTCCGCGAAACATTCGCCATCCTAGGTAGCTACGATCACACCGAGAGTGAGATCGAGGCGATTGTCGCCTTGCTCCGATTGCCCCTCGGAGCGCGGATACTCGACGTCCCTTGCGGCTTCGGCCGTCACGCCGGCCCGCTCAGTCGGCGCGGCTATCGCGTAGTCGGTGTAGATAACTCGCCGAGACAGCTCGACGACGCCCGCCGTCGATATCCTGACGGCGTCTTTGTCCTGACAGATATGCGAACGCCACCCGCAGGTCCATACGACGCAATTCTGAACCTGTGGACCAGCTTCGGTTTCTTCGACACCCGTGAGGAAGACTTCGCCGCCCTGGCAGCCTGGGCCGATGTTCTCGTGCCCGGGGGCAAACTCGTCATGGATATCGATACTCTCGAATGCTTCGAGAATCGTGTACGCAGCGGCAGCGAATTGATCAGTACACAGGTCGTTCAACGATCCGATCTCGTTGGTCGCGCTCGATATGATTGGACCACCCAGGAACTCAACCTCCACTGGAAGCGCCCTGGATGGTCCCGCCAGGGTCGGCTCCACATGTACTCCCGGCCACAACTCGAGACAGCGATCTACGAAGCCGGATTCGGCCACGTGACATTCGCGGGCGACTTTCGTGGCCGTCCGGTGGACCTGGACAGCAGAACCGTCATTGTCGCAACCAAGTAGCGGGCAACCTTTCGAAAACACGGGCGAATCGTGATGTTCAGGGAGGTTGTACCAGCCGACCCCGTCGGCCGTGCGGAGTTCGATGTCGGCAAGCCTAGTCAACACGGGCCGCGCTGGAACGGGATTCGTCACGGACCGCTTCGGCCCTGTGGAGCCCTATCGTGGTCTCGGTGAGGACATTGTCGTAGGCATCACCGACCGGACCCAATCGAGGGCAGTGAGTCTGAAAAGAATAGTGTTTCAGAGCGTTTCGCTGCCATATTTTGCGACCCCGGGCAGCCGAGCGATGGATCGCATCGCTGACCGGGTGGGCTTCACCGCGAACCGAGCCCGATACTCGGCGGATGAATCCACGGATCACCCCTGTCACGGAATACTCGCCCGCGCTGAGAAAAACGGGGCCGCCGACAGGATCTCGATCGCCCATTCCTGTCCAAGTTCGGCGATCTTTCGCCGCTGCTCGCGGTGATCGGCGACCGCCAGACGATGAAGACCGTGACATGGTCCCAGCTCAGTGGCTGCCGCTCCGATATTGGTGCGTAGATCAAATTGGCTGTACTGGTGTGGAACCTACTTGCAGCCGCGCTGTTCGGAGACTTCTCCGAATGGTCGCCGGGGTCGAACCATTCAGCTACTGAACGTCCGCTGCTGGTGGGTGTCGGTGGGCACCGGCTGACGATGCCCACAGCCTGGCGGATCGCCTACTTCTTCTCCACGGTCCTGGCGAGCAGGCCGAGCGAGGCCCGCAGCACGGATTCGGGAAGAATCGGGAAGATTCCCATTTCGCGGTAGGTCGTTGGGATCTGACTCCAGTCGTAGTACGACGTCACCAAGGTGCCGATCTCGCTGGGCTCCACGCGGTAGCCGTAGCGGTGTTCGACCGGCGCCTGGGTCTCTCGCGAGACTGTCCACTCGAGATGGGCGTCCTGTTCGAATGCGGTGATGGTCACCGTGACGTCGTACTTACCCATCAGGGGAAAGTCATTGAGCGATTCACGGTCCATATGCACGACGAATTCATCCCCGACGGCGGTGATGGCTTCGCCTTCTGCGGACTGCAGCATGCCCGTGCTGTCGATCGACACATGCCCTTCGGGTGAGCACAGGAGAGTAAAGATCTCGGCCGGCTGTGCCGCGATCTCCCGTCGGACTTCGAACCGTTCTTCAGTCATGGATCCATCCTCGCATAATCGTCGCGCGGACGCCGATGCAAGAACGCTTCGGTGATCGCCCCGAGCGAGGAGCGAGGGATGTCCGTGGCGTGCAAACTTGGTCAGAATAGACTTGCGTACAACGTAATTCGCTCAACATCACCGCCTTCAGCTCCATAGTTCGGATACAACCCCCGCAAACCGGCGGATAATCCGCTGTGGTGTCGTGCGAAGTGCTTTGGAGCGAATATCGCAGCCGCGCAAAGGCTTTGCCCTGTCGAGCTACAGGCGAGTCTCGTTCATAACTTCGATCTCGCTTCCGTGGTGCAGGGAACCGCGCTCGATCGGACTCGCCTTGTCGAGGCGGGCGAGTTGCGAGGCGGTAGGCCGGCCGCCAGATCAGCGATTGCCCGCATGCGCGACACCTGCCAGGCCGGGGCGTTGGAGATCGCGACACAAAATCCCGCCCTGCGGGACGAGATCGTCCATGTCACGCAGTATTTCTCGATCAATGTCGTGAAGTCCCGTGCCCGCCAGCAGCGCAGATCGATGTTGTCCGCATTCGGCTGCCGGAGACTGGCTTCCACCGCACCGTGCATGCTGATGCGGTGAGCGCCCCCGGAATTCGGGTCCGGGGTCGGTGCACTGTCGTGTAGTCCGTTGCGGGCACCAGCCTGTCACGGACCTCCACCGAACCTGTGGCAGCCGCTTCGGGCCGGGTCAGACCTTGCCGTATCTGAGTTCACGTTTCAGGATCTCGCCGCTGCCTGCCTTGGGGAGATCACCGACGAACTCGACGATCCTCGGGCGCTTATAACGGGCAAGCCGACCCTCGAGCCAGCCGAGCAGCTCCGCCTCGTCGAGCTCCTGACCGCGGCGCAGCACCACGACCGCTTTCACGGTCTCACCCCAGTGCGGGTGGGGTACGCCGACGACAGCAGCTTCGAGCACCGCCGGGTGCGCGCCGATCGCGTTCTCGACCTCGACCGAGTACACGTTCTCTCCGCCCAAGATGATCATGTCCTTGAGCCGGTCGTGGACGTAGAGGAATCCGTCGTTGTCGATCATCCCGATATCGCCGGTACGGAACCAGCCGTCGGTGGATATCGCGGCCGCGGTCTCCACAGGTTTGTTCCAATATCCTATGGTCAGTTGCGGCGTCCGCAGCCAGATCTCGCCGTCCTCACCGGTGCCGACGTCGCGACCGGTGGAAATATCGACGATCCGGCACTCGCAGTTGGGCAGGATGCGGCCGACGCTACCCGGATGCTGGTCGACCTCCCCCCGGCGGAGGATCGGCGCGACCACCACCCCGGCACAGGTTTCGGTCAAGCCGTAACCCTGCGAAAAGCCGGTCTGCGGCAGCATCTCCATCGCCTGATCGATCAGCGAGCTGCTCGAGGGCGCGGAGCCGTAGATGATCACCTCGAGACTGGACAGGTCGAATGTCTCGGCGGCGTTCTCGGCAATCATGCTGGCCAGCAGGGTCGGCACCACGCTGGTGTGGGTGACACCTCGGTCCTCGACGGCGTTGGCGATCTCGGCGACCGAGGTCCCCGACGGGATGACCACCTCACCTCCCAGGTGCACGCAGCACATCACCGAACTCATCCCGCTCATACGAAACAGCGGCAGGCAGACCATGTACCTCATCTCCGGGTTCAGCGCCCAGGCTGCCGCCGCCTGCTGGGCCATCTCCCGCAGATTTCGCTCGACCAGTTGAATGCCCTTGGGCTCGCCGGTGGTGCCGGTCGTGTAGGCCAGTAGCACGACGGACTCTTCGGTTTGATCGACATCCGGTGCGTAGTCGGAATCCCCTGCGGCATACCAGCGCTCGAAGTCGGAGCCTTCGGGCCCATCCAGCAGGACCACCGGGCGCCCTGGGTCCAGCCCCGATACCAACTCCCGCTCGGCGAACAGCAGGGATGGGTCGCAGTCCGCCAAAACAGCCCGGAGTTCGCCCGCCGTCAGCCGCCAGTTCAGACCGACCAGCACAATACCGGCCCAGGAGGCGGCGTAGACGAGCTGGACGTAGGCCAAGTCGTTGTGCGCGAGCACCGCCATCCGGTCTCCCCGGCGTAGACCGGCAGCGTGCAGCCGGTCCGCGATTCGCGCCACGTCCTCGGCGAACTCCGCATAGGTCTGCGACCCCGCAGGCGCGCTGATCGCGCGGCATCCGGCGCGGTCCCTGGCATGCCCGGCCAACAGGCCGGCCAACGTCGGGGGGTGTGGGATGGTCATCGGCGTCTCCCTAGATCCTGGGCCGCGACCGCAGCCATCTGCCCGGCGTACCGGATGGTCGATGTCCCCATGCGTGCCAGATCACGGCCAGCGCTTCGATCTCTTCTGCATTCATATCTCTCGCTGGCCGAAACCGTGCAGGCACTGATGCACGGGCTTCGGAAAAGGCGACCATCGCACAGGTGCCCACTGTCCCGCGATCAGTCGCGAGACCCGAAGATGCTGTCGGGGATCGTATCCAGGACACAATCGAGTTGTCACGCGATTCGAAAGGACGCTTGTTCCTTGGGTTGAATCACCCCGGACTTGATGTGCACTTGGAGGTCCGTGCACACATCCGTCCGGTACACGGTCCCGAACATAACAAGATCGACGCGAACACGATCATCCAGCGGATAGGCTGGCAACACCTACGCGCTCACCGTCCTCCTCGAGTATTTGTTGCAGGAGTGTCGATCTCGGCATGCACCAGTGTGTGGCGATGTCATGGGGTTGCGGCTGTGGCCGGCTGCGGGAGCCACAGTGTTGGCACCAGCGGCGGCGTGGTGTGGCTTGGTGGTCGTCCGTCATGGCGCGATGTGGAAGCCGCATTAGGCGCGGGCTGCTCAGGAGTGGGCGCGTTTTCAGTGGGCATAGAGCCGGTGGCAGGCAGCGGTGGCCGATCACGAGCGGCGCGAGCATGCGCGGGTGGTGTCGGCATCGGCGCGGTCCCTGTGCAGCCTGTGCGGAGGTGCTCGCAGGCGCATGTGTCCGGCGGCACGTCTGACTCCTGGTCGAATATGAGTACAACACTGGAACTTTCGCTCTTCTCGGCAGGGATCGGATGCTGCCTCTGAATTCCTCCGAGCGGACGGTCGCGAGGGATATGGCAGCCATGGCGGGTGTGTGTGGCCGCGCAGTGCGGGTGGATCCTGTTTCCCGTCGACGGAGTGGTCGGCGTCAAAGGTCTTCCGCAACTGAGGCGGGGGAATTGGTGGCCGAGGTGTTGCCATGACAGTTGGTGTGCGCGCGGACGTGGCGGGTGCGCGGGCTGTGGTGGCGGAGGCGCCGGAGGGATTGTGCTCCTCTTTGGCGGTTCCGCGCTCGTTCGAGCCTGTGGTGGCTGGATTGGAGGTGGTAATTCGCCGGCAGGGGGCAGTGACCGATCTTGTCGACCGGATCGTCGGTTCACACGCCGAGTCCATCTCGCCAACGTGCGTCGAGACGATGATCTGACGTCGGGACGCTCGACCGCACGTATCGGATGAGCCCATGTCGTAACTTGGGGATGCAGGTGCGCCTCGGGCTCCTCGATGAGGACAGTCGCGTGGAACAGATCCGGCCAGAACGAGTCCTGCTGCTCCTCGGCCAGCTCGTCGGCCTTCGCGATGCGTTGCCGAGCCGCGTCGGCTGCCTCCGCTTCGGCCAACTCCCGTTCCTGCGCGCCGCGCTGCGGCGTCTGTTCCTGGCTAGCTTCGGCATCCCCTGCGCCTGTTGGAGCACCTGGAGCGGGAGACGGCGGAGCGGCCGGCGACTTCGACGGATCCGCGATTCGAGCGAGCCCTCCGAAGCGCCGGCCCAAGCACCGACGCTTCCGGCTGCTGCAGCTGCGGGAACCGCTCTGCATGCGCCCACCGACGGTGTCACTCCGTGATGGCTACTCCACCCTTGACCGCGGAGCCTCCCTCGTCGAAGGTTGACGCCAAGGATTGCTTGCGGGACCGTTCTACTGACGGGGCCGGATGATGATCGCCGCGCGCCTGTACCAGAAACTGGCGGTGTTCCCTTCGTTGCCCGTGTAACCCTCGATTTCCGACGCGAACGGCTCCAGCGTCGACTTCGATGCGCCCGTACACAACTCCTCATCCCAAACCTCGCGCACAGCGGGCTCGCCGGCCGCCCCTGACCGGTCGATCAGCCACGTCAATGTTGTGGACGACCCGCGCAGTTCGCCGAGATCTTCCGATCCCGGGACCAAAGGAAGGTTGGACAACACCGGAAGGCTCGCGGGGTCATCGGGTACCGGCTCCGCCATTTCCCCGTCCTCATCGAAGTCCACGTCAGCGCTTTCGACGCATTTCCACCCGTCCTCGACGCGCTCCCAACGCTGACGATAGATCAGCATCCACGAGGTGTAGTCCTCCTCGTAGGAGTCTTCGACCTCCGCGAGCGCAAGCGACGTGTCAAATCCCGCGATGTCGGCCGCCGCGAGCATCATCCCAGCACGGGCAGTATCACCGCCCTTGAGCTGATCCCACCCGAATCCGTGCTGGGAATACTGATGATCCAGCAGGTAGACGAGTTGACGAGGTGGGCGTATCGCCGGCTTGCCGTGCGATCGCCACGTCGGCAATTCGATCGGTGTGGTGAAATGCTCGCGTAATTGCTCGGTCAGTAACGCGACCGACGGATGCGGGGCGAAAGCGGCGGCGTCCGGGCTGGTACGCCCCTTGGCCACCAGGTTGTAGGTCAGCGTGATCCGGAAACCGTCGGTGACCGGCAGCACCTCGTGCTCGCAGTCGCCATAGAACGCGACGAAGGACAGTTCCTCCGGCGAACCCCGGTCGGTGACCTTCGTCCCCTGCTGCTCGATCACCAGTTCCCCGCCGGTGAACGCCGAAGGCAGAGTCACCACCAACGTACCGATCATCCCGTCGGCCTTCTCCGAATCCTGATGGCGCTGAAAGAATTGTCCCGTCTCATACACCAGCATCGAATGCAGTTCCGCCGACAACTCGCAGTCCGGCGCCAGACCTAGCTCGGCCCGCAGTACGTCCAGCATGGGCAGCAACGTCTCGCGCCACTGCCGCTCGTCGACCGTTACCTGGTCCCGCGGAACCTCCCAGGTGTCGCGCACATTCGCGTCCAAAAGGGTCTGCTCGCGCAGCCCGTACCGCGCCGGCCCCGCGACCTCGCACAGTCGCCGCGCCTGGGCCGGCGTCACCGGCAACCGGATCGGTCCCACCCCATCGACATCAATCACCAGGTTCTCCGCCGAGCCCGTCCGACGCGCAGCAAATGAACCTGCCGGCGGCACCGAACCCATGAGCTCGCCGATCACCCGTAAAGTCCTGTCCGTCATGCACTTCTCCGATGTTCGACAACGTTCGCGGGCATCCTCTCAGGGCCCACCGACGATTTAGCCCACGATGCCGCACCGCCGCAACATCGGGGACTGTGAGTCGGCCGGGCCTCGGGCCGGTCTACGCCGGGCGCAGGTAAGCCATTACCGCACTACATAGGCTTGGCTAGTGCGCTAATTCCGGCTCACGAACCCACTAGCTGGTTGCGCCGATAACTGGTCGGCACGGCCGGCGTGCTGGTCGAGTGTCCCAGCGGTAGCGGGTCCATGCTTTGCGAATCAGGCTGCGCACGATGATGATCGCATCGGCGAGATCGAAGAACGCGTCGATTATCACCGCGCGGCGCTGGTAGCAGCGTGGGAGGCGGTTGAACCCGGTGCGCCAAAAGTAGTGCGTTCCACATACCAGCGCCTGCTGGCTTGGACGGCGCTGTCTCGCCTATGTGAGCGATCCGTCCACGTTCGGCGAGTTCGTCGCGAGTTGTGCCGGAGTCGTAGTCGCGGTCCAGATGCACGGTGACTTCGCCGAAGTGTGCCGATGTCGCTCGTATATGGGCTTCCACCTCCCGTACCGCACAAGCAGGTCTTGCCGCGGGACACCCGTGCGCTCGCGGAGATAGATGCCGTTCACCACACGCCGGTGGTCCCTCCACTGCACGCGATGTCCGCCGTTCATCGGCAGGTGGGGCGGCCTGCCGCGGGTAGGGCCGCGGCTGGGTACCCTCGCCTGCTGTGAACGGGACTACCGCCGATCGAGAACTCGTTTCGTGGCTCGGTACGCCCGAAACAGAGCCCGGGTGGTGCGGATACAAGATCGACTCTCGATCTGACGCGGTGTGGCTGCTGCATGCGATGTACGAGCACGATTCGGGCGCAACGGAACTCACCTACCACCAGCAGCGGCAGCATCGACTGGCCGGCGGACTCGAGGAACCGACGATAATCCCCGGCATCGACCTCGACGCCGAGACGATCGTGATCGGCAATGGATTGGGCCGCTCCGGGCACCCCGGCCCGGACTGGAACAGGCTGCGCTGGAGCGAACTCGCGACTCGACTCGACTCGCCGGCGGTCGACGAGGGCCAATACCCCAGTTACCGCAGTCTGTCCGGCGCACACCCGAACCGCAGCTGGCCGGTGCGCATCCGCCCGCCTGCTGAGGGGTCCCTCGATCGGGAGTCGTGGACCACGCTGATCGATATTCTGATCGCCTGGCCCCCGGGCGGTGCGGATACCCCGTGCGTGGCCTATTTCGGCCCGGCGGTCAGTGGTGAGTTCGACACCGGAGTAACGGTCACGGGTACCCTCGGTGACGCTGCGGACCTCTACGACCATCCCAGCGGGGTCGGTTCACCCTCGAATCTGTGGGCCGCCGACCGATCATGGATCACCTGGTCGGATTGGGACCTCTGTGGTACCAAGGTGGCCGGCCCGACCGACCTGATCGAGGCGCTCCAGGCAGCGCGGGACCTCGAAGCGGTACGCCTGGACTGGTGCTGACCGGCTCGACAGTATCGAGAGCCGAGGTTGCGGGCAATAGACGCGGAGGGACAATCAGCCCATGACGGGTATCCCGCAGTTCATCGATGGCGCGCGTGTGCTCGCAGCGGCGGATATCCGTGACGTCGTGCCTACCGGAAGGACACGGCACGAGGGCGGCGGGCACGCTCTCAACGACTTCGCAGGACTGACGATCGCGCGGTACGACGCCGATCGTGGCGTGTACCTGTTCTACTGCGATGCGGACTGGAACGTCATCACCGACACCTACCATGATGAATTCGGCGGAGCGCTCGACCAAGCCGCGTACGAGTTCGGCCCGATCGAATTCGTCGAACTCCCGCTCGCCTGATTACAGCGGCCATCGACTGATCGGCGATCTGTGACGTGGCACTCGACGGCTCGGATGGGTCGGAAGGTGTCTTAGCGAAATCTGACGTCGCCACCT
This sequence comes from Nocardia sp. NPDC049220, assembly GCF_040647855.1. Lineage (NCBI taxonomy): Bacteria > Bacillati > Actinomycetota > Actinomycetes > Mycobacteriales > Nocardiaceae > Nocardia > Nocardia sp. NPDC049220. Next base: position 124,555 of record NZ_JBEZDA010000012.1, on the reverse strand, counting down.
TGCTCGACGTCCGCCCTTTGCGGTGTCTGTGCCGAGCTCGGATCCGAGTACTTGCGGGCTAGCGTTGGCCAATCGTGCCAGCATTTGTCACAGCCCTGTGCGCGACAGTGCATCCAACCCCGCATATCTCGTCCGGCTCCCACACCGTGTGCTCCCCGATGGGATGCGGACACAGATCGCACACAGCCGGAAGTTCCCACTGCTCGACGAGGTCGCCCATAGCACTCATTTCTCCAAGGAAGGCACCCACCTCGGGTTCCTGGCGGTGAAGGTAGGCCTCCGACGCCCCCGCGCAGCCGGAATTCACCCAGACTGCCGCGATCGGATTCGCGGAGTTCGGCCATACCGGGAAGGCCGACCAGCCCGCATACTCGCATATGGAATCAGCTGGTGACGGATAGCGCGAGAGCAGGACGCGACGAACCGGTCTTCCAACTCGTATCCAGCCCGATACGAACACTCGTCACTGATCCTGACCAGCAACCTGCCGTTCTCCCGCCGGGGAGGCGCGGTCAGCGACCACGTCGCTGCCGCCGCGATGATCGACCGGATCGTCGACCACGCCGTGGTCTTCACTCGGAAAGGCAACAGCTATCGACTGAGGAACACCGAATCGACACACTGCCCAGCCACCGCAACGACGGCACGGCAGACCAACCAACAACCACCCAGTGGCCGATTTTCGAAGAGCGCAACCGCCCCGGAATTGGAACAGCGCTGACCGCAGGTTCGAATCCTGTCAGCCCGCTCACGCCCCTCGCGCCTCGAACTGACCAGGAATCACTCGTCTGCACCAAGGTCGTAGGAACAGGTCAGCGAGCATCGCCGGAAACGCTGGGCGGGGATGTTCTCCCTCGTCCACCCAGCGTCGCGGCGCGCCATCGCCCATGCCGACGACACCGTCGACACGGTCCTGACAAAGGTCCGGTTCTGGTGCCACTGGGGACAAACCGCGATGAACGCTCGCCGGATCACGATGTGCAACCGTCTGCTCGACGGGTCCAGCGGCAAGCTCACCACCCGTGAGCGGGCGGTCATCACGACATGCTCGCAGGACACCGCGCTCCGGGACATCAACGAAAGCTCGACCTGGGCGCTTTACAGCGGTCGGGCGCCGGTATCCGCGGTGCGTCCTACAAGTTGGTTCAGCCATGATGCCCGAGAACAGAGCCTCCCGACGAGCCCCGGCCTCGATACCCCGTGCCGATCCTGCGTCAAGATTTCCGGCACCAGATCAGCGTCGTTCACGTTGCGGTGCAACAATGAACCGGACATTGATGGTGTCTCCGACCGGACCACCACGAACCGGATCGAGCAACGCGGCCTCTGATCTACGAATATGGCGGCCATTTCGTGCTTGGAAGGGTGATCGATGTGTCGCTGACAACTGGTGACCAACTCGCCGACAGCATCCAACACTTCCGCCGGCGCGCCGGGCTCAACCAGCGTGCCGCAGCGGAACTCGCGGGGTTGAGCGTCGGCGGACTGCGTGATATCGAACAGGGCCGAGTCGTCCGCCCGCGCGCTTCCACGCTGCGCAGGCTCGCCGACGCATTCGGACTGTCTCATTACGAGTTCGATGATTTGGTACGCCAGGCGAACAATGAACACCGCCAAGCGGGCGGGCTGAGGGTAGAAATACTAGGATCGCTGCAAGTATCGGTGGACGGCAGTCTGATCGATCCGGGGTCGGAGGCCCAGCACGTACTGTTGGGATTGCTCGCGCTGACACCTAATGTCTCCGTGACTCGCGGCGCATTGCTCGATGCGCTCTGGGATGTGCGGCCCGCTTACGGCACGGCGAACCTGTTGCAGTCGAGGGTCTCCCGACTTCGGCGGCGCCTGCAGCCGAGCATCATCGATGATTACGGATCACAGCCGATTCCGGTGACTCGCAGTGGCTACCAGCTTTCCGTGACCGAGCATCAGCACGACTTGCTAATATTCCGTCGGCTCGTCACCCGCGCACGGCAGACCCGCGATGAGAGGGACCTCAGTGCGGCGTGCGGTCTGTTCGCCGAAGCCATCGCGCTGTGGCGCGGCGATCCGCTCGACGGCATCGTCGCGTTACAGACACACCCGATTGTGTTGGCACTCATCCGCGAATACCGAGCCGTTGTGGTCGAATATGCCTCCGTTGCCGCGGATTTGGGGTCATACCAGGAGGTACTTCCGTTATTGCAACAGGTGGCCGACGCCGATCCCCTACACGAAGCCATCCATGCGGCGTTGATGATCGCGCTCGCGGGTAGCGGGCAGCAGGCTGCCGCGCTCAACGTCTTCGACACTCTGCGGCGACGCTTGGCATCGGAACTCGGCGTCGATCCCAAGCCCGAACTCGCTGCCGCCTATCAGCGTGTGTTGCGGCAGGAAGTAAGCCAGCCCGATTTCGCGCCGGTAAGCGCGCATCACCAATTGCCGCCGCATATCGCCGACTTCATCGGCCGAATGGATGAGCTTCAGCAACTGTTGGACGTATCTTCCGCCCACAGCGCCGACACCTCGGCACCTGTCTTCGTGATCGAAGGGATGGCTGGTATCGGGAAGACGCGGCTCGCAGTGCATGCCGCGCACCGGCTGCGAAGAGAGGGCCGTTACGGTGACGGCCAGCTCTACGTGGACCTACACGGGCACGCCGCTCAGCCACCCGCGGACCCCTCGTCGGTCCTGGCGACGTTCCTTCGGCAGCTGGGAGTGCCGGGAGAACAGATTCCGCCCGGCTCGGCCGAGCGAGCCGCCATGTACCGGGATCGGTTGTACGGCAGAAGCACCTTGATAATTCTGGACAACGCCGCGTTCGAGGACCAAGTGCTGCCACTCTTGCCTGCCGGTCCTACCAATATGGTACTGATCACCAGCCGGCGAACATTCGCATTGGACGGCGCCAGAACACTGCTCCTGTCGACATTCACACCTGCCGAGGCGGAGGAGATGCTGATACTGGCGGTGGGCGCGAAGCGGATTCAGGCCGAACCGGACGCCACCCGCTGCTTGGTGGAGCTGTGCGGCCGTCTCCCGCTGGCATTGGCGATTGCCGCACACCGCCTGCAATCCCGGCCGACGTGGACAGTCGCGGATCTCGCCGAACAACTCGAGGACACCGGGGGGCTACTCAACGAACTCGCCGTCGGAAGCAGGCGATTGTGGTCGGCGTTCGATCTGTCCTATCGATCGCTCAGCGCGGATGAGCAACGGACGTTTCGATTTCTGGGCCTGCTGGCCCGCGACCGCTTCATCACCGACTACGTTGCCACACTGATGCGGCTCCCCCCCTCGCGTACTCGGCTGCTCCTGGACCGGCTGGCAGACGAAAATCTGGTCACCGTCGTGAGCAGGAATCACTATCGGCTGCATCGTCTGCTCAGGGATTATGCGTGCGCGCTCGCACGAAACGAGGAGCCCCGATCCGAAACCGCGTCCTGAAGAACGGCCGCTGGTTTCGTACCGACCGGGCACGCCGCCGCTGAAATCTCGCCGGCGGCAGGTCAGGCGGCGGCCCGCCCGAGCCCGCGAATCGTCCAGCCAGCAGCGCGCCAGGTATCCAGTGACAGCACGTTGCGCCCGTCGAGAATGCGTGGGTGGCTCACGGTCTTGGCGAGTTCCGCCGGATCCAGTTCCCGGTATTCCTTCCACTCGGTCAAATGAAGCACGATGTCGGCATCCTCACACGCTTTGGTCACCTCGCGGGCGTAGTCGAGTCCAGGAAACACCGCGCGCGCGTTGTCGAGCGCCTCGGGGTCGTGCACTCGAACCTGGCCGCCGCGCAGCTGAATCGCTGCCGCCACGTTGAGCGCCGGCGAATCCCGAACATCGTCGCTGTCCGGTTTGAACGCAGCACCCAGCACAGCGACGTTGCACCCGAGGAACGAGCCACCGACCAGCTGCCGGGCCACCTCGACCACGTGTTCGCGGCGCCGCATGTTGATCTCGTCGACCTCTTTCAGGAAACCCAATGACGCACCAACACCCAGTTCTTTGGCGCGGGCCGTGAATGCACGGATATCCTTCGGCAAGCAACCACCGCCGAACCCGAGTCCCGCGGACAGGAATCGGCGTCCGATGCGGTCGTCATGACCGATCGCATCGGCGAGCGTGACGACATCCGCACCGGCTGCCTCACACACATCGGCGATCGCATTGATGAACGAGATCTTGGTCGCCAGAAAAGCATTCGCCGAGACCTTGACCAACTCCGCGGTGGCCAGATCCGTGGAGATGTACGGGATCCCCTGTTCCAGTATCGGCGCGTAGACCGAACGAAGGATCGCGTCGGCCTCAGCCGATTGGACGCCGACTACCAGTCGGTCCGGCCTCAGCGTGTCCTCCACCGCGAATCCTTCCCGAAGGAATTCCGGGTTCCAGGCCACCTCGACCTCGGCGGGTGCGAGCCGAGCCACCCGGATCGCCAGCGCGGCGGCGGTCCCGACCGGCACGGTGGACTTGCCGACAATCAAGGTCTCCCGGTCAAGATGGGGCGCCAACCCGTCGATCACGGCGTTCACATGCCGCAGGTCCGCCGCATATGACCCCCACTCCTGCGGGGTGCCGACGCAAACGAAATGGACTTCGCCGAACTCGGCGGCTTCGACCAGCGATGTCGTGAATCGCAGCTTGCCGGAGGTGACGTTGCGCTCCAACACCTCGGAAAGGCCGGGTTCGAAGAATGGCGCTCGGCCCGCGGCAAGCACTTCGATCTTGCCGGCATCGAGGTCGACACCGAGTACTTCATGACCGATGTCGGCCATGCAGGCGGCATGGACCGCTCCCAGATATCCTGTTCCGATCACAGTAATCCGCATGTCGTTCTCCTGAATGGAAAATCGGGGTGTTGGACAACCCGTCGTAGCCGTTGGTTGAGCCGTTGAAACCGTCACGCATTATTTGCATATAACGGCCATATATCGGTGGTTCGTCAACCTCATTTCCGCTCGACCCGGCTCACGTCAGCGATGAGGCGCGCGCCACGTCATCGGGGCGTCGATCCACGATCCGATAAAAAGTTTCTTTGCCTTTCTACATTTACTTCTGAACCATAAACAGGGCAATCCCCGCGGCCACGGGAAGAATTGTGAGTGCAGCTATCGCCAGCGGGGCGGCCACATTCTCGATAGCACGGCGAAAGTTCACTCCAGCCACCTTGACCGTTTCCGCAGCATGCAGCAGACACACCGCGAACGTCACCGCGATGAAGACCGCCGCCCCCGATAGTGAAAGGAAGACGTAACTCGCTGTCACACTGGAGAACTCGCCGATGAGCGCGGCAGCGGCCAACATTGTTCCGATCGCGGCGTAAGGTGCGATCAGTCTGACCGGAAGCGGTTCGAGTCCGCCTGCCTCCTTGGGAGTCACCTTGATCGTGATGGGGCCGGGCCGGATCAGTTGCACGGCAGCCGCACCCACTCCCCAGGCGATGAACGGCCATCTGGTCAGGCGATACAACCAGTTCTCCCAACTCAGAATCGGTGTATCGATCGGTCGGAGCAATCCGGCTCTCCGCAACACCGCAGTGAGCGCGACGAGCCAGAGCGAATTGGCCACCCAGTACAGGAGCGCCAGAACGGGGTTGACGGCGAACCACTTCGCCCCGGTGACGGCACTGATCGCCAGGACCGCTACGCCGCACCCGATGGCCACGATCAACGCGGAGTGAAAAAGCATCGCGTACAGATACCGCAACCGCAACCGCCAATTGAGGCGGCCGAAATGTAGTGGCACCACCCGCAACAACAGGGCGGTCAGGCTTCGTGTCCATTGAAATTCTTGGACGAGCATCGCCGAAAACGTCAGTGGCCCATTTCCATGTGTGCCGGCAGCAATGGCGAATGCGCCGCGCCAACCCACTGATTCGAGCAGGAACCCGGTCGAGAAGTCTTCCAGGTGCTCTGGACCGATTCCGCCGATCTCGGCGAGGGCCTGTGTTCTGATCGCCCACAGGGAGCCGATGGGGATAGGCGCCAGTCCGCGGTTGTGCCCGAGTTGAACAGGACCGTGGAAGTACGCTTCGCGATGCACCCGTCCGCGGACCGACCACGAACTCGACGCGTTGCGGTCGCAATTATTCGGTGCCGCAACATAGCCGATGGCGGGATCGCCGAACGGTCGGACCATCTCGGCCAGCGTGGTCGAGTCCGGCACATGATCGCAGTCGACGTGAACTGCGACGTCATAATTCTCGTACCCCACGTGATCGTAGAAGTACGCGAGGTTGCCCTCCTTGCCCCGAGTACGGCGGGGCCAGGAGTCACAGTGGTAAGCCTCGACACCGAATCGACTGGATACCCGGACACCGTGCGCCGCACACCAATCGGTCACCTCGGTGGTCGGCTGCTCGTCACATAGCCACACGTCGTAGGGATACGGAAACTCTTGCGCCAGCATCGACGACAGCGTTGTCCGTGCGACGGCCCACGGCTCCGACGGCGCACGGGTGACGACGAACGCAACCCGAAGCCTGGGCACCGGCAATCGCCGATCGACTTGCCACAGCCGGTTCGCCGCCGCGAGATAGGGCAGCGGCTCACACGACAAGTACAGCGGTACCACGCTGCCGACCAGGAGCCCGAGCCATCCCATCCGGTTTTCCGGACGCAGCCACCACCACCAGAAAGCCAGAACGCCGGCCAGCCAACCGACAGTCAGACAGGCGACGAGTATGCGCTCCGGGAGCCGCAGCGCAGGCACGAAAGTTTTCCGGCCGAAAGTCCGTTGCGGTTTCGGGCTGCGATCGAATATCGGTCCGCGCGAGGAAATATCGATGACGTTGCCATCGGATAGTCGTTGGACCGCCTCAGTGCGGTCTCGACCACCGGAGTCCCGGTGAGCCCGGGTCTGTGACTGTGTCGAATCGAGTGGGTTCACAGCTGTTCCTGGTATTCCGGCAACAGGTTGTCGCACTGTCCGCCGGCAACGGCGGCGGCGGCCGCGGCGACCTCCTCCGGCCTGGACCGGAACCACTCCACTGTGCGGCGCAAACCGTCCTCGATGTCGACTCGCGGCGACCAGCCGAGGGCCGTGAGCGCCTTGGTGATGTCCGGGCGACGTCGAGTCGGGTCGTCGGTCGGTAGCGGGTGGTACTCGATGGGCGATTGGGCGCCGGTGATCGCCAAGACCAGTTCGGCGAGTTCGGCCACGGTACGTTCATTCGGGTTGCCCAGGTTGACCGGACCCGGCTCGGACGAGTCGATCATGGCGACGATGCCGCGGATGAGATCCTCGACATAGCAGAAGCTTCGGGTTTGACTCCCGTCGCCGTAGATGGTCAGCGGGTCACCATTCAGAGCCTGCGTGATAAAGCTGGTCACCACCCTGCCATCATGGGGACGCATCCGAGGACCGTAAGTATTGAAGATCCGCATCACACCGGTATCGACGCCCAGAGTTCGTCGGTAGGCCGCGGTAATCGCCTCGGCGAACCGTTTGGCTTCGTCGTACACGCTGCGTGGGCCGATCGGATTGACGTTGCCCCAATACTCTTCACGCTGCGGATGCACCAGTGGGTCACCGTAGACTTCACTCGTCGATGCCAACACGAAGCGAGCTCCGTGTCGGTGCGCCGCCCGTAGCGCGTTCTCCGTCCCACGGCTGCCGACCGCAAGCGTCTCGAGTGGAAGCCGATGATAGTCGGGTGGTGAGGCCGGGCTGGCCAGATGCACAACCGCGGAAACCTCGCCCTCGACGTCGAGTCCGGCGCTGACATCGGCCTCGTGGAATTCGAATGAAGGATTTGCGAGCAAATACTCGACATTGGATTTGCTGCCGGTCGACAGGTCGTCCACACCTATAACCTGATCACCTCGATCGAGGAGAAACACACACAGATGGGAGCCGATAAACCCAGCGGCACCCGTTACCAGAACACGCATCGATCACCTCAGGTACACAGGTTTTGAGTTGGCGTCACATCACCAACTCGATGCGAGAAGAATAAGCCACGACTACACCTCGATGTGCGACACACTGACCGGTTTGGTTCGACTGAAACCCGTACTTTGCCCGCGCTGTCGAACCTTCAACTACTTAAGTGTATCCATCAAGCTGCGCGTTTCTGGCCATCACCAGGCATGGCCGCGATCCCTCTTTGTCAGCGCATGCGTCCAGTATGGCACCAGACCCCGAATAGCAGCGATGACGCGTGGGCCCACCACGCTCGCGGGTAGATGAACGAAGGTTGAAATTCATTGAGCGGCGACTCAGTCGGACTTAATAGCGCATTACAATTACAGACCGGCCAGTTCGAAGATCCCGAGACGTTAGATCGCAGCCACTCGACGACACGCTTGGTGCGCGACCGCGTTACCTGGCTGCACTATGCACAGCAAGGCGCCTTCGGATATTTCCAGTTCGGATTCGGTCCCTCCGTACTCCTCTTCAGACAGGAGGCGGATTTGAGCCGTACTGTCACCGGCCTGTACGGACCTGCGCTTGCGGTCGGCGCGGTGATCGGCGGCGCACTGTTCCCACACTTGACGCGGCGGTTGTCACTGGCTGTCGTACTGTCGATCGCCCTGGGCGGACTGGCCTCCGGCGTGGCGATGTTCTGCCTGACGCCCTCGGTGGTCGGCACCCTTGTCGCTGCCGCAATCGCTATGGGCTTCGGCATCCTTGTGCTGAGCGGAGTGTCAACCGGACTCTCCGACCACCACGGAACGACTTCTGGAGCAGCGATCAGCGAAGCCAACGCGGCCAGCGCGGGCATGGGGATCATCGCCCCATTGCTGATCAACGTCGCAGTGGACGCCGGACTGGCCTGGCGTGCCGCGATGGGCCTTTCGATCGCCTTCGCCTGTGTGCTCGCTATCGTCACCGCACTGACCCACCGACGGTCGATCGCCCAGGTCCGCGTCGTTCCCGATCGACAACATTCGGAAAGCGAGGGCTTGCCGCGGCGATACTGGCTGGCGTGGACTTGCCTGCTGGCCACCGGTTCCGTCGAGGCGGGCCTGATGCTGTGGTCGCCCGAGCAACTCCGAATGCACACCGGAATGGCTGCGGACATGGCTGCCATCGGAGTGTCCGCGGTACTCGGCGGCATGCTGGTCGGCAGGCTTGCGGGAGGATGGGTAGTGGCGCGGATCCCCACCGCACCTTTGATGTTCATCGCACTGGCGATCGCGGCGGCGGGATTCGCAGTGTTCTGGTCCACGGCCGACCCGGAAATCGCCATGGCCGGCCTCATCTGCTGCGGGTTGGGAATCTCGCTGCACTTCCCGCTCGGCGTGGCCCTCACCATGAAGGCATCGAATCGGCAGCCCCAGCTCGCCATGTCACGCAACTCCTACGGAATCGCATTCGGATTCGGGGCCGCACCCTTCCTTCTCGGCGCCCTCGCGGACCAGCTCGGGATTCGTGCGGCATTCGGATTGATACCCCTCTGCCTGCTCGTCGCAGCCCTGTCGGTCGGACAACTGAAGCACCTGGAGCGACGCGACCACCTGTGAGGGGATTCGGTGACCCGCGGGCCAGCGCTCGCATCTGCTCATCGACCCGTGAAGTCAGGCGGCCGGCGCTCCAGCATGCCCGCGACGGCCTCCCGGTGCTCCTCGGCAGATGGGCCCGCACCGCCGCGGCCAGCTCCAGGTGGCTTTCCATCCCCTGGTGCCGGCCGGCCCTCACGCAGTTGGCGCTTGGTCATACGCATCACGTGCGGCGGGTTGGCGCTCACCGAACGGCGAGCCGGTGAGCAACGTCTAGACGAGCGAAATCAGGCACGCCGAGGGCCGCGCACCCCCGACCTGCTGGAAAACAGGCTGACGTGAACCCTCGAACAGCGATCTCGCAAGACGCGAACCAAATACAGATCCAATGGGAAGGGATCCATGCCCAGACTCGCCGCCCTCGATCACCCAGTCGATGCCTGTCGAATTCAGGCCGGGCGACGGCCCGAGCATCGGTTCACACGACAAACCGGATCGCCATCCGGTTTTGCGCAGTTGATTTGCGCGCCAACAGTATTCGTCAGAATCAATCGAGGTCCATGGCCACACGCCGGCAAGGGCGGCCGGACGTCCGAGAGTCGCCGTCGTTCTGGCCTTTGTCAGCCCCCAATCGACTTCAGTCGCTCGGCCGATGCCGTCGCGTAGCAGCGATCGCAACCGACCAGTCCGTCGACGCCGCCGTTGTCGAGTTAGACGTGTGGTTCCGAACCCGGCGCAGGCGATACCGCCGCGATGCTGCGAGCAGCGCGACGCCCAGGACACCGCGAACAGCGCATGCCGCTTGAACCGAGTAGCTGACCACCGGGTCCGCAAACCTGAGCCTGAGCAGCGGCGCAGTTCGACAGATGCAGGAGTATGACGGATACGGGGCCGAGGTGGCTCGGATATCGCCCGGGCGACGACTTGGCGTCTCCACATACTCGGCGCGGTTCGAGCGAGCCGGGTCAGGCCGTTGACTCGCGAGATCCTCGTCGGCGCAGCGACTGCGCCAAAGTTCCAGCCCGGGGCGGCCCACCACACTGAATTCTGTATACCGACTACAGTTGACTATTGTTACTACAGTTGACTCGTGTAGCGTCCGCTCACGCAGTGCGGATCCCGTAAGCCCGATCAGAGAGATGACGATGAAGGAACTCGACCTTCCCGACGTGGCGAGGCTGGGACAGCGCCGTACGACTTCCGACGACGTCGCGGACGCCCTGCGTGAGGCGATACTTCAGGGCCGCTTCGAGGACGGGCAGGAGCTGAACCAGGTCGCCATCGCCAAGCACTACGGAATTTCACGGGTGCCGCTGCGCGAGGCGCTGCGCCAACTCCAGGCGGAGGGCCTGGTCAGCGCGCGCGCCCACCAGCGGACCGTCGTGGTCGGCCTGACCGTCGACCGGGCGTTGGAGATGATCGACATTCGGATCATGTTGGAGTGCTACCTCCTCGAGCGCGCGCTGCCGCACATCACCCCCGAGCGAATCGCCGAGTTGCGCACCATCTGCGACGAGATGGACCACGTTACCGACCATTTCGAGTGGCTGCGGCGCAACCGGGAGTTCCACGACAAGCTGTACGCCCCCTCCGAGGCAAGCTTCGCGCTGGAGATGTCCAGCCAACTCTCCAGTCGTATCGGGCGCTACCTGTACATGTGGAGCGGCTCAGGCGTCGAGCGATCGACCGAAGCCGGCGGAGAGCACCGGCGCATAGTCGACGCCATCGCCCACCGCGACGCACGACGCGCAAAACTCGAGCTGGAATTCCATCTCATGCGCACCCGCGAAAACATCATCAAGCTTTTCGAGACCGAACGCGGAAGCACCTCGGTCACCGCCTGACCGCACAGCAGAATCGTCGCCCGGTCGGCGGGCCACCCACCGCTGCGCGAGCCGACCCGGTGCGATACGACACGGCCGTCGCACCGCACCGCCCTGTCGCCGAACGTGGCATATCCCCTACGCGCAGCTCGCCGCGGTAGCAGGCAATGCTCGACCGAGACGTGGCCAGGCCGAGCCCGGCGAAGCCCCCGGTCGATCCACTCCCGACCAGACGGTCGAACCGGGGCTACCTGCGGACCTCCGGCCCCGCTCCGCACGGGATCCGGTTCAACTCGGCCGGCAAAGAACCGGAAGCAGGCAATGCCCGTGCGCATCCACGTCCGTCACACCAGCGCGCCCGTGCTGACCAGCTGGCGCAATAGTGTATTCACCTGAGAGAATCGCTATCACCTCTCCGTGGCAGCCGCATCTCGACCCACCGATCACCAGGGAAAACCGCGCGTCCGGAAAAGAAAGTCTTGACTGGATTCATGAAGTGGATACAGTATGCACAGCTAGGCTGCCCCATACAGCCAGAGGAGGCCACATGGCAACGAAGCCCACGTCCCCGCCGATCGCGCAGTCACCGACCGCCGAGCTCAACGGCAACGTCGCGAGCGGCGTGATGTCGTATTTGGGCTTCACAGTCCTGCTTCTGCAGGTGGGCATCGTGCCGCAGTTACCCGCAATCGGCCGGCAGCTCCATCTGTCGGTAGGTGACGTGTCCTGGGTACTCACCGCAGAACTTCTGGCGGGCGCTGTCGCGCTGGCGGTGTTCAGCCGTCTTGCCGATCTGTTCGGCAAACGGCGCATCATGGCCGTGTGCCTCGCGGTGGCGCTCGCTGGAGCGGTTCTCGGTGCGCTGACAAAGGACGTCACCGTCCTCTTGATCGCTCGGGCGCTCATGGGCGCCCAGGCGCCGATGCTGGCTTTGCCGGAGGCGCTGGCGAGCGACACGATGCGGCCCGAGAAGGCACGGTTCACCATCACCACGATCCATGCGGGAAACTCCGTCGGGGTTGCCGGCGGGCTCCTCCTCGGTGCGCTCGTCGGCGCGGGTGGCCGGGACTACCACCTCTACTTCTGGGTGGCAGTCGGAACGCTGGCGCTCGGCCTGCTCGCCTTGCTGCTGGTTCGCGAGTCACCGTACCGAGCGACGGGACGAATCGATGTGTCCGGCGCAGTGCTGCTCGCCGTCGGGCTGGTCGGGGTCCTGCTGGGCACGAGCAAGGGGCCCACCTGGGGCTGGGCGTCACCACAAGTCTTGCTGCTGATCATCGGTGGCCTGGCAGTACTCGTCCTGTGGGTGACGGTCCAGCGTCGCGTCGCGAGTCCGCTCGTGGATCTGGCGTTGCTGCGGCGCACCGCGACCCGTACACCCATCATCGTCGTATTCCTGATCGCGTTCGGCATCTACGGCGCGATTTCGGCGGTCGCTCGTTTCTCGCAGACCAATCCGGCCGTCGCCGGGTACGGCTTCGGGTACACGCCGACCGACGGCTGGTTGTTCGCCGTCCCGGTGGCGATCGGCGGTCTGGCGGCGGCGGCGCTGTTGCAACCGCTGGGCAAACGCATCGGATTCGCCGGAGCTGCCGCGGTCAGCGTTGTCTGTTGCACTATCGCCTATTTCACGTTGGCTATCGCGCACAGCACCTTCGAGCCGATGATGGCCAGCCTCGCGGTCTACGCACTCGGCAATACGATGGGTCTGGCCGCATCACAGGTGATTGTCGCCAGGTCCGTGCCGCCCTCGCAGTCCGGCGTCGCGCTCGGACTCACCGCCATCGTTTACGCGGTGGGCAACTCCCTCGGGACGACCGCGGTCGGAGTGTTCTTCGCTTCGAATACGGCTCCGGGCGGCGTGTTCCCCGCTCCGAGCGCCTACTCGTTGTCCTTTGTGGTGTGCGGGGCATGCACGCTCGTCGCCACAGTGTTCGCGTGGCAGGCACACCGCAAAGGAACCGACGCTGCCGCGCCCTCGCCGGTAAGTCAGTAGTTCCGACTCGAACTGGCACGACGCGAATAGCGAAGGAACGTGATCCAGGCACGAGTACGGATACCGCGAGGGCGACGAGCAGCGGGATTCGGCACCTTCAGAGGCGTGGCCTCTGAAGGTGCCGTCGCGTGTGCCGGAAGAACTGGAAGAGACTGCACGGGCCCTATCTGCCGGCGCCGCGGCTGGAGTGCGGCACTCGAGCCGTTCGAGCAAGAACCGATCAGCCACACCCTGCCGCCCTGGGCATCCAGACCTCCAGCCTCAACACCTCGGAACTTATGGAGAACCGATGACATCCCTGCCGGATCTGCCACTGCTACACGCCCTGCGCACCACACCGTCACGGCGCTATCTGTCCGATCGACCCATCCCGACCGACGTACTCTGGGACATCCTCGACACGGCGACCAGGGGACCGTCGGGCGGGAATCGGCAGGCCTGGGGTTGGGTGGTGGTCACCGACCCGGAAATCAAGCGGGTGGTCGCCGACTGGTACCGCGATCACTGGCAACGAACGTACGAGCCGCGGCGAGAAGAACTGTCCCGGGCCAGTTCGTCGAGCCAGGGGTTCGGCGCCGCGTCGTTCCGCGCGATCGAGTACCTCGCCGGACACATCGCGGAAGCCCCAGTCTGGGTGATCCCGGTGCTGCCCGATGCGGCGGCGTCCACGAACCCTCGCCTCGGCGCTTCGATCTACGGGGCTGTCCAGCAACTGGTTCTCGCTGCGCGCGCGTACGGGATCGGCAGCGTGCTCACGACGTTCTACGTCGACCGTGAGCCCGAACTGCGGACCCTGCTCGGCCTGCCGGATCACGCCGTAACGATGGCTTTGCTACCCCTGGGATATCCCTTGCGCGGCCGCTGGGCCGAGCCGCGGCGGCTGCCCGTCGAACAAGTCGTCCACTGGAATGGTTGGGGCCGGCACCGAGACCGGACCGTGCCGTCACGGGAGAAGTAGTCGCCCGCGGCTCGTGCAGCGGCGGGTCGGACTCCGCACCCGTCAGGAGAACAGAGAGACGACGGAGCCGACCTCGAGCGCGCAGTGGTGGGCTCGAACTCTTCGAGACCGAACTATGTGCAGCGGGAGCGCCAGCCGTCAGCTATGGCCGAATACACGCCGCGGCAGGTCGTCGCCACCTCGCACCCGGCGCAGACCACGCACACCGAGCCCACCGTCGGACTCGATCACGGTACCCGTCATGACCGGCGCCTGCGTACGTGAGGCAACCAGTACGTACGCCGCACTGTGATCCTCAGGTTCGGCGAACCTCTTCAGCGGCATCGTCGCCTCGATTGCGGCCACGCGCGCCGCGTCGTCCGCGCCGCCCGGGGCCTGCGGGCCGGCGGAGGCCGCGCCGAAGGCGGCGGGACTGGTGATGTTGGTCCGCGTTGCGCCCGGAGCGACGGCGTTGACACGGATATGTGGCGCGAATTCGTGGGCGAGCTGGCGCATCGCACCCAGCGCGGCATGTTTGCTCGCGATGTACATGACGCCGCCGCCATCCGGATAGAAGGACGAATTCGACAGCGTGATCACGAATGCGCCTTTGGTCGTGAGCAACGCTGGAAGCGCTGCTTTCGCCCCGTGGATGATGCCTTTCACGTTCACCTCGAAGATCTGCGTGAAGGCAGCGTCGATGTTCTGTGCCGGGAGGTCGGCGAGTTCGGTGAACTTATCGCCCATTCCCGCATTCGCCACGAATACGTCGAGCTTCCCGAACGTGGCGACCGCCTTGGCCACAACGGCTTCGTTCTGCGCATAGTCACGAACGTCGGCGACTATCGTCGTCACCGCGTCGCCCAGTTCCGCCTGGACTTCGGCCAACCGTTCGGCGCTCAGATCCGCGACGACGACACGACAACCTTCTTCGACGTAGCGCCGGACTATCGCACGGCCTATACCCGAGCCGCCTCCGGTCACGATCGCGACGTCACCGTCGAG
Source organism: Nocardia sp. NPDC049220 (assembly GCF_040647855.1). Lineage (NCBI taxonomy): Bacteria > Bacillati > Actinomycetota > Actinomycetes > Mycobacteriales > Nocardiaceae > Nocardia > Nocardia sp. NPDC049220. Next base: position 109,381 of record NZ_JBEZDA010000012.1, on the reverse strand, counting down.
CCATCCCATCGCACTGTCTCCTCTACCGATTGTCGGCGCGAGTGAACGCGCTCAGCTTTCTACGGGCTGGAGGGCGACGCCTCCTTTGACGAGCTTCATCCTGATCGAAACGAGGGGCCGGGGCATTCCGTAGGCCACTCCCCCGACCAGCACATCGCCGGCATAGGCTGCCGCACAGAAGGTTTCCTCCGCCGCGGCGCCGGCAACTACCTCGAAGCGGTCGGCGAGGCGCGGGAGGCCCACGCTCTGCAACCGGATGCCGAAGTGGTCGGACCAGAAGCTGGGTACCGATCCGAAGGGGGCGGCATCTCGCCTGGCCAGGAGCGCTTTCGCCGCCGCGACACCCTGTTCGACCGCGTTACTCCAGTGCTCCACCCGCATGCGCAGACCACCGAAGGTCGCGTTCGGCCACCCGACGATGTCACCCGCGGCGACGACGTCGTCGAGGCCGATCACACGCAGAGCCTCGTCACACTCGACTCCGTCGCCGATATCGATCCCGGAACTCGCCAGCCAGGCGACGTTCGGCACGGAACCGACCGCGACGACCACGTGATCCGCGTCGACGACGGCACCGCCGGAGAGGGTGACCCGGTACCCCGTCGCGGTCGAATCGACCTCGGCCACTGTCTGTCCGACGTGCAGACTCACCCCTGCCTCGGTGAGCAGACGGGTGGCGTTCGCGCTGGCGAGCGGACCGGCCGGAGCGACCGGAGGGTCGATGCCGACCACCGTCACCTCGACGTCGCGGGAACGTGCCGACGAGGCCACCTCGATGCCGACGAATCCGCACCCGATGATCAGCAGTCGAGTACCCGGCCGCAGCGCCTCCCGCAGACGCTGCGCGTCCGCGAGCTTACGGACGTGGTGCACGTTCGCTGCGCGCGCGTCGAAGGTCGGCAGCGTGCGTGTGCCGCTTCCGGTCGCGAGGATCAGGCCGTCATAGGGAACCTCCGCGCCGTCGCCGGTGACGACGATTTTTTTCGCCGGGTCGAGCGCGACCGCCGGCGAGCCGAGTTTCCATATCGCGTCGAGTTCCTCGGTGCCCGCGAGCCGGATTTCGGTCGGGCCCTGCTCACCGCGAACCACCTCCTTCGACAGAGGTGGTCGGTCGTAGGGCATCTCCGGCTCGTCACCGATCACGGTGACGGAGCCGGAAAAGCCTTCGTTGCGCAGGGTGGTGACCGCGCGAAGGCCCGCGAGCGAGGCGCCCACGACGACAACATTGCCGAACTCGCTCATGCGGCCCCGCCCACATGCCATGTGGCGATCTCGTCCGGCGTCGCGAACCGGACATCGTCGTCACCGGCCAACTGCACCAGTGCTTCGGCGGCGTAGCGCACCCGCAACGGTCTAACCGACCGGGTCGGGCGCAGCCCGAAACCCGTCGCGCGGGCGAGACCGGCGGTGGACCGGGCCGGTCCGAGCGCGGGCTCGTCGTACTCGATGTTCACCGCGATCCGCTTGCCGTCGAGCAGCCGTCGCGTGGGGCGGTCGGCTATCGCCGAAGCGGAGTAGAACGGGTTGCTCATCAGACGTCGCCTCCTGTAGTCGGTCTGTCATGCGAGTTCGGGTCGGTTCCCACCCTGGCCACGAGGAAGGTAGCGATGACCGAGAGATCCGTCTGAGGAGACATGGACTGACACGCCTTTCTCGGCGAGTTGGGGCTGGTGGCGTCGCCCTGCGGCGACCTACGCGAGAAAGGAATCCGGAGGAAGCGGACCCCAAGTGTTGAGCGTCTGCGTCAGGCGATCGCCGGGCTCCCACGCGATGGGCGGCGCGGACGAGTCGGTGATGTGCACCATGTCCGCGAACAATTCGATCCGAAGGCCGGACGACGGGTCGCACACGTAGGCGAACAGGCTCCGGCCCGGCCGATGGCGACCGGGACCGTACTCGATCTTGAATCCACGGCTGTCGAGGTGATCGAGGATCGGCTGATAGGCGTGCCAGCCGCCGATATCGAGTCCGAGGTGATGCACGGTGCCCGGTGCGCCAGGGCGCAGCGCCACATTGTGATGCTCGGTGTCGGTCCGCATCCAGAACAGCGCGTCACCGATGTACTCGGACAGACGAAGTCCCAGCACATCGGTGAAGAAGGACGCCGTCGCGCCGGGGTCCGGTGTCTTGAGGTTCACGTGCCCCATACGCCGTGGGCGCAGTACCGACGCACTCGGTACCGCGACGCGCAGCGCCGACGCCAGCTCGAGTGTGACCGTCAGATCGGCGGTGGGGTCGGTCACCTCGACCGCCGTGTCGGACACCCGTTCGGCGTCGAGCAACTTCTGCAACTCTGCCAAGTCGGCGTCGTCGGGGAGCGCGAACACCAGGCGGTGGACACTCGACTCCGCACCGTGGCACAACTCGATGGCGCCCTGGCCGCGCCCGGTCCCGTATTCGCCGTCGCACACGGCCAACAGGCGACCGTCCGTCTCGCGAACGTCAAGCAGGAGTCCCTCGCTGAGGAATTGGGCTGTCGCTTCCGGGTCCGGAACGGTGAGGACCATGCGCTCGACCGTCCCCGGCGCTCGGCCCAACCTACGCGTCGATGGCGATGTACTGGAGGTCGAGGTAGTCATTGATTCCTTCCCTTCCGCCTTCGCGTCCGAGTCCGGACTGTTTGATTCCGCCGAATGGCGCCGCGGCGTTGGACACCAGCGCCCGGTTGAGACCGACCATGCCGAAGTCGAGCCGTTCGGCTGTCCGGAGCGCACGCTCGAGATCGCCGGAGTACAGATAGGCGACCAGACCGTATTCGGTCGCGTTCGCGAGGTGAACCGCCTCCTCCAGATCGTCGAAGACTGTCACTCCGGCGACGGGGCCGAAGATCTCGTCGCCGAACATCCGGGCGTCGGCCGGTACCGCGGTGAGCACCGTCGGCTCGAAGAACGTTCCTGGCCCGTCGATCGGCCGGCCACCAGTGCGGATCTGGGCGCCGCGCGCGACCGCGTCGGCGACCAGCCCACCCAGCTTCTCCCGGGCAGCTTCGTCGATGACCGGCCCCACCTCAGTGCCCTCATGAAGACCGTGACCCACGGTCAAAGCCGCCATTCGCTGGGCGAGCATCGAGCTGAACTCGTCGGCGACGGACCGATGCACGAGGAAGCGGTTGGCAGCGGTGCACGCCTCACCCATATTGCGCATCTTGGCGACCATCGCCCCGTCGACCGCGCGCGCGAGATCCGCGTCGGCGTCGACGATGAACGGCGCGTTCCCGCCGAGCTCCATCGACGGACGAATCACATTCGGCCCGCACTGCGAGATCAGTATCCGGCCGACCGCAGTCGAGCCGGTGAACGACACCTTGCGGATACGACCGTCGGCCAGCAGGGCGCCGCAGACGCCGGGGGCGTCGAGCGTGCTCACCACATTGAGCACGCCCTTGGGCAGACCCACCTCGAGCAGGGTCTGCGCAAACTTGATCGTGGTCAGCGGCGTCTGCGGAGCGGGCTTGATGATGGCCGTACACCCGGCGGCCAACGCGGCGGCGACCTTCCGCGTGGCCATGGCCAGCGGGAAGTTCCACGGCGTGATCAGCAGGCACGGTCCGACCGGCCGGCGGGCGACGAGCAGCCGCGAGCCGCCGTCGGGCGAGCGCCGGTATTCGCTGTCGGGGCGGACGGCCTCCTCGGCGTACCAGCGCAGAAACTCCGCGCCGTAGTCGACCTCGGCTCGCGCCTCGACCAGCGGTTTGCCCATCTCCGCGGAGATGAGCCGCGCGAATTCCTCGCGCTGTGCGATCACGGCCTCGAACGCGCGGCGCAGGATCTCCGCGCGTTCGCGCGGCGGCGCCTGCGCCCAGCTCGGGGCAGCCGCGTCGATCGAGTCGAGTGCGGCGAGCCCGTGGACGACGTCCGCGTCGGCGACCCTGGCGATCAATTCGCCCGTCGCGGGATCGAGCACGTCGAACGTAGCCTCGGTGGTCACCCATTCACCGTCGATCAGCAGCCCGCTCGCCACGCCGACCGCCGCGGCTTCTGTAGCAGTAGTCACTTCGTCTCCATCAGTTGCGGCGCGGCGCGCTCTTCAGTTCGGTGATATCGCCGATCTCACGGCCGAGTCCGCGCTCGACAGCGCGTTCGATCAGCACCGCGGCCAGAGCGAGGTCCTGCAGCGCCGTACCCACGGACTTGAACACCAGCAGATCTCGGGAGCCCTCGGCTGGGGCGCGGTGCTGCGACCACTCGGCCATCGAGACCAGCGATGTCCGGTCGATGGCCCCGGCCGAGATAGCGGAGGCGACATCACCGGACTCCGCAAGGACCGAGGCGACGTCGTCGACCAGCACTGCCCGCGAACGCGCGAATGTGGTGTCATCGAGTTCTCGTAGGTCAGGCCGGGTAGATCCGATCGACAGGACGACCGCGCCGGGGGCGAAGGTAGCGCCATCGACCACCGGCTCCGTGGACTTGGTGCACAGCACCGTCATCGGTGCACCGCTCGTCACCTCCGCGACGTCCGCTGCCGGTTCGATATCCAGGCCGAGCGCGTCGCCGAGGCGCTGCGCGAACTCTCGGCGCTTCGATTCCGACCTGCTGTACACACGGACCTTCTCCAGCGGCAGCATATGCGCAAACGCCCGGAGATGACCTTCTGCCTCGAAGCCGGAACCGATCAGCCCGAGGACATTCGAGCCCTGCGGGCACAGCAGTTTCCCGGCCAGCGCGGTCGTCGCGGCCGTCCGCAGCCGGGTGATCTCGGAAGCGTCGAGTGTCGCCAGCAACTCGCCGGTCTCCTGCATATAGACCAGCAACAGGTAGCGATTGCCGACCCCCTTGGCGAGGGTCATGATCTTCGCGCCCATATGGTCACCCAAGGCGGCGGGCATCACCCTGAGGAAGCCGGTCGGGACGTTGACGTCGATACGGGTCGGTAGGGCGAACTGCCCCTCCAGGGCCAACTCGGCCGCGCGGAAGGCGATCGTCTCGTCGCAGAGCTGCCTGATCGCGGCGCTGTCGAGGTGCAGAGTCATCGAACCCGACCCGCGTAGAACTCCGCGTCGTCGGCAGGGAGATCGAAGCCGGAGGCGGCCAGACCCGCCCGCAACGACTTCATCTGACCGGGAGCCAGCCTCATCTGGGGCATCCGCAGCAAACCGCCGTTGAACCCGTTCAACCAGCCGAGGTACTTCCATCCCTGACGATGGATGAGGTTCGCACCGGCGAAGGACGCATGGAACGCCCCTTTGGCCTCTCGGCCGGCGTTGTAGCTCCAGAAGATCTCCATCGCCTCGTCGAATCGGTTGGCGTTGAGCGCGGCCATGACCTTAGGGACACGATCCCCGAACGACTCGTAGGCACTGGTGCCCCACCAGCGGGTCCCGAACAGGCGTGCCTGCGCGGGAGCCTGCTGCTCCATCGGGTTCTCGACGATGACGTGGTCACCGCACTTGTCGACAACCTCGGCAAGGGCGGAGAACAAGGCTGAACCGCCGCCCTCGTATTTGAGCGCCGCGGCCGTCTCGATCCTGCTCATCTCCTCGAGCGCTTCGAGCGGGAACCCGGTCGGCGACAGCGGCTTGAATCCCCAGGCCGAGGACGCGAAGAGGATCATCGCCAACCCGGTACGGTCGGTGACATAGCGCGTGTGCTCGACGATCTCGGCCGCGCTCGTCGGGCGGAAACTTTGGGGGTAGGACAGCAATCCCGCCTCGGCACCGAGGTCCTCGGACAGCTTCGCCACCTCGATCGACTGCTCGACCGTGTCGAAGCTGAGATGGGAAACGATCTTGAAGCCATTCGGCGCCGCTTCGGCCGCGACCTCGAGGAAGCGCTTGTACTCGTCGAACGTGGTACCGCTTTCGGCAGCGACCAGCGTGCCCCAGAAACCGAGTTCGGCCGCATGGGCGATGTCGTGCCGGATCCCCGCCTCGTTCAGCGACGAAAAATCCTCCGTGAAAGACGGAAGGGTGACGTTGCAGCCACCGGTCCATTCGTTCTTCGCACGTTCCTTGATTTCACTGCGGCGATACGGAAGCGCCATGATCAGTTGCCTTTCGTGGTCGAACGCGCGGTCGAGGCGAGTGCGGGTTCGAAACGGGTCGTATTACTTCGGGCTCGTGCCGGCGGAGTTGACGTGGCCGACGCCCCGATTCGCGCTGGGGACTTTTCCCAAAGAGCTGAGTGGCCTTCTTCCTGGCCGCCTTCGAACGCGTACGGCCGGTCGGCGATGCGTCGGTTCGACGGACCCGATCGAGGTGGTCGACGGACTCACCGCGGCTCCTCGTTCCAGGCAGGCCACCCAATAGTGCGCACTGTCAACTGTATACACTTACTGGCAGGCGTGCAAGCGCGGTACCGGCCTACCGGCGAACATCACTGCTCGAGACGTATCGCGTTCATCGGGCACACCGGAATCGCCGCCCGGATGGCCGCCTGCTCGGCTTCGGTCTCGGCCTGGGCCCGCAGCAGCACCGCCTGCCCCGCGTCGTCCAAGTCGAAAAAGGTGGGGGCAGCCACCACACAATTCCCGTAGCCCTGGCACACGCCGAGGTCGATGACAACGTTCATCAGAGAAACACTCCTAGATTTTTCGTGCTCATCGACGATTGGTCGATGATGATGCGTCGCTTGGCGATGAGCCAAGAATCCCCCGCGCGCCGGAGCACATCCTGTCGCTCCCCCACGATCAGGTCGAAGGCGCCCATATCACCGCGGCTGCGGTAGAGCAGGAAATTCGTGCGCACCGCCAGCGCGCCGTCCGCATCGTCCGCATCGCCCGGCCGCACACGAACATTCGTGATCAGGCGCCGCGTATGTGACGGCGGATCCTCCGCCCACGCCACATCTGTGCGAAGACGCTTGGCCCGAAGTTCGAGCGACGCCTTGTTGTCGTCGAAATGCCCCAGTTCATCGATGATGTCCGGCGCCGGCGATTTGCGGGTGACACGGATCGGCGCGGTGTATTCGACCTCGGGGGCAAAGAGAGCGACCCATTCCTCCCAACGGCGGTCATCGAGCAGTTCGGCTTCGTAGTAGTAGAAGTCCTGAATCTCGATGCGCGTGGCAAGGTCGATCGCGCCGATGGGCACAGTGGTCACCGCTTCTCCTGCACAATCCGGTCACGCCACACCTTGTAGTAGGTGCGAGCCGCGGCCTCACTGAATTTTCCGTCGTACACGTCACCGGGTCCGGGGAACTCGTCTTTCGCCAGCGTCGGGAGATCGAGCCCCATGCCGTAGTGGAGAACGAAATCCTCGTCCCGATAGAGGGCGCCGTCGGACACTCGTGTCTGCATCTCCCAGTTCTCGGTGTCGTCCTGGTCGAACATGCCCGATGAACTGAAGGTCTGCGTGTACATGCGCTTACCGAGTTTCTTCCACCAGTCGGGCGCGTTCTTCTCGACGAAATGCCACGACCACACCTGCGTCTTGTTCGGTCCGGCCGGCTGCCACACCCGCAGCATGGCCCCGGACACTCGCTGCCCATCGACTTCGATGAAGTTCGGAATGAGGAAGGTGAAATTGGGAAATACATTGCCGTGGAGGTTCTTCAGCCGCGACAACGTATTCAGCTGATCGTCGTCGAGGTTCGAGGCGTACTCCGCGGCAAGTTCGGCGGGGAAATAGCTTTGGTCGTCGAGATGAACGCCGACGCCCAGACCGTGACCGCCGCCGGTGTCGACGTGGTAGCCGTCGCGGCCGAAGTCCGCGCCCTTGACCATGCCCAGACGCTGGAGAAAGGAGTGCGCGGTGGCGGTGTGATAGGCGTCGGAGGCGAAGTTCTCCGCGGGTAGTCGCCAGTTTGTCGGGACGATCCATCGCTCCGGGTAGCCGACAACCTCCATCTCCGCGCGCCCCACTATCAGGTCGAGATACCACTTCGCGTCGCCGAGGAACTCGTCGAGTGACGGCCCCTCCTTCGACCAGGTGGCGAAGATCAGGCCCTTGTATGTCTCACAGCGCGCCTCGACGAGGTGGAGCGCGGCACGGTCGAGGCCCTCGGGATAGGCGACCTTCTCGAAGGGTGCGCCCATGAACGTGCCGAGGAACTCGCCCTTTGAACCGTAGGTGAAACCGTGATACGGGCAGCGCCAGTTGTTGACCTCGCCGAAGTCCTCGCAGGCCAGCCGCATCCCGCGGTGGCGGCACGCGTTGAGGAAGACGCGGACGACAGCATCATCTCCCCGCCCGACGATCACCGACTCCTCGCCCATCGTGCGGGTCACGAACGAGCCGGCGCGCGGAATCTCGGAGACATGACCGACGAACAGCCAGGTACGCCCGAAGATGCGCTCGATCTCGAGCTCGTACACAGCGGGGTCGGTGTAGGTGAACATCGGGATTCGACCTTGCTCGGGAAGCACGGTCGCGCGAATGCGGTCCTCGAGCTCAAGTCGACCCTGAACGTCATAGCGACTCATGTAGACAGAATACATTTGTACTTCCAGAAAGATAGGGGCAGGCCACGACCTTTACCCACAATGCACCGTACCCTCCCGGCGCCACCACTCCTCTACCAGTACGCACTCGCAGGACAACCGCGCCAGCTGCGACAAAAGACGCTCGACGACGCGAGGTCGACCGGTCCGGCGCCACAAGATCACCGGTAGGCCGACTGCCACGCCGTGGGCCACCGCGGTCGTTCCACGGCGGAGGGCTCCCGCGCCGGCAGCCGCGGCCGCCGGCGCCGCCACGGCCTTGACCCCGGACGTGCCTGCTTCAGCCCAGGTCAGCTAAGGCTCGACCAGTCACGCCGGTCATGGTTGTGTTCAAACGACCACACCGGTGTTAGCCTTCCTTGGAAAATGTATTCAGTCGCCACTTTGGCGCGGAGCCGCCTCTCCGTGACCGGCACGCGGTCGCCGCCGCAGCCTGCCGCGATCGGAAGGTCGGCACCGGCGGAGAGCACTTCGACCGCAAATTTCATATAGATATCTGCTGTATCGAGGTAGAGAGCTGATCATGCGCCTTGCCGTACCGGATCTTGTGTCCAACTCCTATTTTCCCGCCATCGCCGCGGTCGAACTGGGTTACCTGCGCGACGAGGGCCTCGACGTAGAACTCGAGTTGATGTTCCCGGTCACAGACGCCGCGATCGCCCTGCGGGACGGGGAAATCGATTTCCTCGCCGGCTGCGCGCACGCGCCCCTCTACGCCGATCCCAGTTACGGCGACGCGCGACTGCTCGCCTCGCTGGCGCGAAACATGTACTGGTTCCTGGTCGTCCGCCCGGATCTCGACGTAACCCGCCGAACGCTCGCCAGCCTGCACGATATCCGGATCGGCGCCGCGCCCGGACCCGACCTCGGACTACGGCGCCTGCTGGAAACCGAAGGTGTCGACCTGGCCGAGGTCACCATCGCGCCGGTGCCCGGTACGGCGGGCAACGTCTCGTTCGGCGTCACGGCGGCCCAGGCGCTGCGGGACGGGAAGATCGATGCCTTCTGGGCGAACGGCATGGGCGCCGAGGTTGCCGTGCGCACCGGCGCCGGAAAAGTAATCGTGGATGCCCGACGAAATGGCGCGGACGCAGCCCTGTTCACCTTCCCCGCGCTCATGGCATCCGGCCGGATGCTCCGTGAACAGCCCGACGCGACCGCCGCGGCCGTTCGCGGGATCATGCGCGCGCAGCGTGAACTGCGCCGTGATACCTCGCTGGCGACGAAAGTCGGCTCGGCCCTGTTCCCGGCGATGGAGGCGGAACTGATCGCCGACCTCATCGAGCGTGACCTCGACTTCTACGACCCGGCGATCTCCGAGCAGGCCACCGAAGGCCTCGCCTCGTTCGCGAAGGCCGGTGGGCTCACCGACCGCGAACTGGCCTATACCGACATCGTCGAGACCTCCGTGCGCGGGCTGTGGGAGTCCCGGTGAAGATCGCACTCGTCCAGATCGCTAGCCCCGCAGCCGAACCGGTGGCCGAGCGCCGGGACCGGGTCGACGACCTGGTGCGCTCGGCCGGCGACGCGGATCTGATCGTCCTGCCGGAATTGTGGGCCGCCGGGTACTTCGCGTTCGACGACTACGACCGCGAGGCCGAGCCGACGACGGGACCGACCGTGTCACGGCTGGCCGAACTGGCCCGCGAGACCGAGTCGTACGTGCACGTCGGCAGTTTCGTCGAACGGCTCGCCTCCGGCGCGCTGCGCAACACGGCGGCGCTGCTGGATCCGCGAGGTTCGGTCGTGCACAGCTACAGTAAGATCCACGTCTTCGGCTATCGGTCGAAGGAAGCCCAGCTATTGGCCGCGGGAGAGTCGGTCACCGCGACGCGCGCGCCGTTCGGCGTCGTCGCCGCCACCACCTGCTACGACCTGCGCTTCCCGGAACTGTGGCGGTGCCTTGTCGACGCCGGCGCGCAGGTGGTCATCGTCCCCGCCGCGTGGCCCGCCGCGCGTCTGGCGCACTGGCAGTTGTTCACGTCGGTGCGCGCGGTCGAGGAACAAGTGCTGTTGATCGCGTGCAACGCCACCGGCACCCAGGCCGGCGTCGAACTCGCCGGGCACAGCCGAGTCGTCGACCCTTGGGGCACCGTGCTCGCCGAGGCGGGAACACATGAGGGCATCACGTGGTGCGAGGCCGATCCCGGCGTGGTGCCCGCGGTACGTGATGAGTTCCCGGTCCTCGGCGACCGGCTGCCGTCCTATAGCGGCCTGATCGAAACACACGAGGTATGAACACAATGCTGTCATTCACTGTCCACGACACCGGCGAGACGATCGAGGTCCGCGATTTCGACCTCGTCGTCGCCGGGTACACCGGCCGCGACGAGAAATCGGTGCGCGCGCACATCGACGAGCTCGCCGCCATCGGTGTGGCGCCGCCGGATTCGGTGCCCGCCTTCTACGAACTCGCCCCGGACCTCGCCACTCAGACGCCGGCGATCTCTGTGTCCGGCCCGAATACCTCCGGTGAAGTCGAACCCGTGCTCGTGCGCGCGGGCGGTCGCCTGTTCCTCACCGTAGGCTCCGACCACACCGACCGCGACATCGAACGCGACAGCGTGCTCGAGTCCAAAGCGGCGTGCCCGAAGCCGCTCGGCACCTCCGTCATTCCCATCGCGGACCTCGATTTCGACGCGCTCACAGCGGAGTCCACCGTGGACGACAGGCAGTACCAGCACGGCCCGCTGACCGCGCTGCGAGCCACGACCGACGTGCTGGCCCTGTATCCGGGGAAAGCCGACCGCGACCTGATCCTATTCGGCGGCACACTCCCCTTGCTGGGTGGCACGTTCATCGCCGGCACCGCCTGGACCATCTCACTCACCGTGCCGGGCGGGGCCACCCTCGCCCACGCGTATTCCCTGGCCTGAAAGGACAAACCATGACCAAGCCGGAATTCGAGTTCTTCCCGGCGACCGACGTTGCGTTCACCCCCTGCGAAGGTAACGTCGACGGTCTCACCGAACGCATTCTCGCCGCCGACGGCGACAGCGGTGTGGCCACTCGCATTCTGCACTTCGACCCGGGCACGGACACGACCCCGAACGGCGTCCAGGTACACGACTTCTGGGAGGAGGTCTACATCCTGGACGGCTCCTTCACCGATATACGGCTGGGGCGAACCTTCACAGCGGGCGATTACGCGTGCCGCCCCCCTGGTATGGAACACGGCCCGTGGACCAGCGCGGAAGGCTGCACAACTTTCGAGGTCCGGTACCGGCCGTAAGCGGTTGGTCTGAATACGGGCCGGGTCGGCCCGAGTCGGTGATCGCGGACAAGGCGTGCCCACATCCGTCGACCCGGCAGGCGCTGCGCCGGCGGCGCGCCCGGTTCGTCAGCCTCGAACGTGATATCAGATCGCTCGCCGCGCAGCGAAAGGCTCGCGTGGCGGGACGACGGGCCCTGAACATCCACGAAGTCGGCACCTAGTAGTGCGTGGCCACCTGGTCTGCGACGGACCCTGGCAGGACGCTCCGAGGTGGCCTTGACTATTCCAAGATGATCGACCATATTGGACTGGACCGCGACGGAGGGACGAAGGTGGCACAACCAAGCAAGCGGGCCGCAATTCTCAACGCGGGACGTGCCGAGTTTCATGAGCGCGGCTACAACGCCACCGGCATTGCCGGAATTACGACGCGTGCCGAGGGCGCGCACAAAGGCTCGTTCTACAACCACTTCCCCAGCAAGGAAGACCTTGCCATCGAAGTAATCACGGATTACGGCAAGAGCCAACGCATGGAGATGCTGCGAGACTCGAGCGTCGAGCCGTTGGCGAGAATTCAAGCTCACTTCGAATTCATGGCGGAAGAACTTCGCAAAGAAGGACTTCACCTCGGCTGCCTCCTCGGCAATTTCGCCGCCGAGATGTCATCCGAGACGCCTCGGATGCGCGCGACCGTGATCGGAAATTTCACGGCCTGGTCCGGCCTTCTGGCAGCTGCTCTCGACGAGGCCGCGGACATTCGCTCCGCTGACGGGCACGACTCCGAAACGACCGCCTGGCTCATGATCGACGCTTATGAGGGTGCGGCCCTGCGAGGCCGAGCAACTGACTCGCCGGCACCGATGAACAGCTTCATCACCATCGGTCTTCCGCAGATGCTCCGCGCCTTCGCAGAGCACTACACCGGCTGACCGCTCCGGCCTGCGACTTCATCGCAGCCTTGTATCGCAGCCTTGTCCCCGTCTCAAGATGGTCGACCATATTCAATCGTTTCACACCGGCTGTTCGTTCGAATACCCGGCCCAAGTATCCCGAGAGTTGTCATATGAGCACCTACAGAGTTATCGAAGTCGGACCCAGCGGCGCGCTGCGGCCCTCCGAGCGCCCACTTGTCGAACCCGCCCCAGGGCATGTCCGAATTCGAGTGCAGGCATGCGGCATCTGCCACACCGATAGCGTCGCCGTGCACGAACACCCAGAAAGCGAAGAAGGACGGGTACCCGGCCACGAAGTCGTCGGCATCATCGATGCCCTTGGTGCCAATGTCAGTCGCTGGGCGGTCGGCGACCGCGTCGGTGTCGGATTCCTCGGCGGACATTGCGGAATCTGCGATCACTGCCGCCGTGGCAATTTCGTCGCCTGCACCGACCAGCCTCAGACCGGGGTCACGGTCGACGGGGGATATGCCGAAGTCCTGTACGCTCGCGCCAGCGGCCTCGCCGCCATTCCGGCCGAACTCACATCACAAGAAGCCGCGCCCCTACTTTGCGCCGGATTCACCACCTTCAACGCCCTCCTCAAAGGCAAGGCCGCTGCCGGTGACCTCGTGGCCGTCCAAGGCATTGGTGGCCTCGGCCACCTGGGAATCCAGTACGGAGTAAAAATGGGCTTGCGCGTTGCCGCGGTTGCCCGCGGTAGCGCGAAACGCGAACTCGCGCTCCAACTCGGCGCACACCACTACATTGATGCTGCGGCAACGAATTCCGGCGACGAGCTGAAGGAGCTCGGAGGCGCCGAGGTCATCATCGCAACGGCTGCCAGCGGCAGCTCGATGACCCCGCTGCTCGGAGGGCTCGCGGCCGGCGGTCGCCTCGTCGTTGTCGGCGCCTCGACGGAACCCCTCTCCGTGACACCACTGGAACTCATCTTCAGAGACGTGAACATCGGTGGCTCCCTCACCGGGAGTTCCATCGAGAACGAGGACAACCTCGAGTTCGCTGCCGCACAGGGCATCCGCGCTCTCATCGAGCCTGCCCGCCTCGAAGACGCGGCCAATGCCTACGAACGGATGATGAACGGCGACGCCCGCTTCCGGATGGTCCTGAACGTCGACGACACTCCACTGCCGTAATCGCCCGAACGCACGCGGCGCCGCCCGTCGAGGGCGAAGCGAACGCTGATCTCACCGAAATCGCTCCGTCCATGCCAGCAACGTTGGCAGCGCTGGACATTTCGACGCTGCGGTCTGATAGCTCTGCTCCGGCGTCAGCGGAGCTACGCGCCGGACTGGCGATCACCCACGAAGAACGAACAACTCCGGGGCGCAATTGATCTCGTCGTCTCCACCGTCCGGTGTACTGACCATGCGGCCAACGGCCCGGCCTTCTTCTACACCCGAGTATGGAGAATGATTGTCGACGACCGATACGTCGGCGTCGCGGGCCGCGATAGGTCACTCGGTCGCTCAACAGGACTCGACGCCGAGCAGGTCGGGTACGAAAGAGGCAGGCCGGCCACCAAATGGCTGGCCTGCGACTTTCCGAATACCTACCAGGTCGTCGGACGGCGGCGTTCGGGCTCATACGGTTGGGTGATGATCTCGATACCGTTGCCACCGGGATCGAGAAAGTAAACACCGCGACCACCGTGGTTGTGGTTGATTTCGCTGACTTGTTTGCCCATCGGATCGGCATGGAAGGTCACGCCGGTCTCGACCAGCCGCGCGAACACGGCGTCGAAGTCATCCTCGGGGATCAGGAAACAGTAGTGCTGCAGTCGCAGATCCTCCAACGGCACGGAGGCGAAATCCAAGCGGACGCCATTGCGGGTTTCGACGGGAACGAACGGCCCCCAGGGCTCGCCGACGTCCAATCCGAGGATGGTTGCCAGAAATTCGGCGGACTCCCGGTTGTTTCGGGACGGGATGATCAAATGGTTCAGCTCGACAGAAACTGTCATGTCGGATGCCTCCTACAAGGCAACTCCCGGCACCTCCATGCTTCACCCAGCCGGTGACCAACACGCGATGCCAGCCGAGACCCTAACAGACGTGATAGAAGATGGTCATCATGATCCCTACAGGCCCGATCACGGGATGTGGGACAGATCCGGTATTGAACCGAGCCGATACGCGGCGTTCGGCTCGTCGTTCTTCGCCCTCCGGAGGTACCGATCAGCAGGCCTACGCCTAGGAGCCGATCGTGTTGTGCACGGCGTTCTTTCCATGCGACCGAAGGCCTTGTGTCATTCGGGACCGCTTTCTCCCTGCGGCCGTGGCAGGCTCGTCAGACATCTGACAGACCGGGTGCGGTCTGGATTCCGCAGGGTTGTCACGCCGGTTCGACGGGTAACCACAGCTCGCAGGTCGCAGTGCTGAAGTCGTCGGCACGCTCTAGGACCGTAACGATCGAGGGACCTGGCCGCAGACGCCACGGGGTGGAGGGAAACCAGTCGGTCGCGGTCGCGGCCCAGGTCTGCTGGAGGGCCTGCGGGTGGGGTCCGGCGGTGTGAAAGACCGCCCATTTCCCGGCTGGGACATCAATGGCGTCGAGGTCGTCGGGAGTTGGCGTGTCCCGATAGACAGCGACCCCGTGCAGATAGGTCAGTTCGCTGGCCTCGGCACCGTCGGGGTCGAGGTCGTCGCACACTTGAAGCAGACCGCCCGGATCGGCGTCGCCGAGGGCCTTCAGCCGCAGATGCTCCTCCTGCGGCAGTGCGCTGATGTGCGCCTGAATGTGCGGGTTGATGCCCTGGTGGATGAGCGGAACCCGGGCGGCGTGTCCGACGAGCCGGAATGCGGGGCGGTCGACGATGCGGGTGTCCATGGGGGTGTTCCCTTCGACGGTCAGGCGGAACCTGAGTTGCGGTTGGGTGCGAAGGGGGCCTCCGTCGCGGCGAACGTCACTGGGGCCGGCGCCGTGAACTGCCCGGAACGCACGTCCGAAGGCTTCGGTCGAGCCGTAACCGTGCCGGACGGCGACGCTCAGCAGATCGTCCTCGCCCCGGATGACATCGGCGGCGGCGACGGTCATCCGGCGGCGGCGCACGTAGTCCGACAGCGGCATCGCCGCCAACGATGAGAACATCCGGCGCAGGTGGTATTCGGTCGTGCCGAGCGCCCTGGCCAACCCGTCGACGTCGAACTCCTCGGTGAGGTGCTCCTCGACAAGATCGACAAGCTGATTGAGTGCCGAGATCAAAAGGCCTCCTTCCGACTCAACCCTGGCGCACAGGATCCCTCCCGCGCCCGACAGCAGCGATCCGATCCGATCAGTCGACTCGATCATGCACCTGGAACGCACGCGGAGCCCACGCACGGCCGCATTCGACAGCGCAATGTCACGCAGGACTGTGACGCCCGATTCGCCGATAGGACATCCAGTCCATCCGCACTGCGGTCGAGATTCGCCGATCGACGACGCCATGATCGATGCAGTCCATGGCCACTGCGCTCAGGCTGGTGGGAGTTCGACGAATTCGATCGGGCCGAACTCGTACGCGGCTTGGTCGAGGCTCCGCCGAACTCGTCATGGTAGGTGTCGGTGATGATGTTCCAGTCCGCATCGCAGGAGAACAGGTACACGCCCCCATCGGCGTCGCACCGCGCAATCATCAGTCCTGCGAAGTCGTCGAGAGGAATCTGGCACGTGGGTTTCGGTGAGCCATCTCCGAGTTCGGCAGCTGCCGACGCCCGGATGGTCGACGCCATCCTCCAAGCGGTAGGGCACAGTCCGCCACCCGACTGCTCGACGGTGTCGTGGCGGCGGTCGCCTCCCAGGTTGAGCCCGTCTCGCTGACTGCGGCGGCATAAACGGCATTGATCAACGTCGCAGGTGTAACACCGCTCGCGCACAGTGTGTTTCGCGCAGAGACCAACCGGCGGGCCATACGCCCCAACCGGTGTCAGCGGAATCGTTGCCAACCATCGCAGCACGGGAGTACAACGACATACGGGACCCTCTGGGACAAGCGGTGATTCGGAAAACCCTTGCGACCGGGAAGCCCCCGCCACCACTCGGACCCGACACGCAGGCCATCGAGCAAAGGACAGCGCAAGCCCCCTAATAAGCACCAGCTATCAGCATGTTCACAGGCACTGACATTTCAGGAGTATCCAATGCCCGATGTCTCACAAATCAAGCAGTCGTTGCACGCGGAACGAGATCGACATGATCTAGCAGTGTCCAACCTGATCAAGAAAGATCCTCTCGAGGCGGGAGCCCATCTTGCCGAACTACGGAAGTTTCTTCGCAACTTTCATGGCAACAACCTTGTATTTGCGGACCGTCAACTGGAGCCGAGCTACGTCGGGCAACGAGTAGCCCAGGACCTGCGTCGCTGCATACAGAGAGTCATTTCCGACAGAATCGGATACGCCATACTCGCAAAGGCTCTGGAATTTATTGACCCCAATTATGATGTGGCCGATGCCGTCGACAGCAGGGTCGCGTCTAACAGCCTCGGTACGTCGCTGGACCAGATCTACAGCTGGGAAGGGCCGCGAAACTACTGGCTGAGTGGCGACTCGGCGCGTCTCGCGGCCGCGCTGGAGGCGGTGTTGATCGACAGTTTCTCGGCAGCGCTCCAAACGTTCCCGGAGGATCATCTGGCGACGCTCCATCATCATAACAAGGCTCTTACGGAAGAGTTCGGCACTCTATCGCAAACAATCTATCGACAAGAAAGCGCGTCGGGTCGCTACGATTCGGAATCCTTATCCAAAGAGCCCTATAGCGAGGAAATATCCGTTCCGTTTCGAAACCGATCGGCTGCCTTCTGGAGCAACGTGGGGATGGTGCCCGACCGGACAAACAACGGTCTGCAGCCGGACTTATTCAAGCAACTGCCAAGCAACTACATTGGTTTCAGCGCCCTAGGGGCAACTACCCTGGAGGCCGCCATGTCGGCTTTGGCGGACGCCCATGTCCCGGTGGATCGATGGCCCGATATCATGATCGCAGCCAATGCCGAATTCTCCGTCACCGCCGCGGTCGTGGACTCGGTGGGAAGCGCTATCAACTATACCGATCGGGAACCGAATCCCTTTGTCGTTGAAAGCGGCAAGGGGGATTGGCGACTGACTTACCAGCGAGCGGGTTACGCAGTGCAGGCGGAAAAGATCGCCAGATGCGCGCACATCCAACTCGGGAAGGTCAGTTCCGGCGATGGTGAAATCATGTACGGCCGCGGGCGGTGTCCGTCGAATGAGGCACTGGAGCCAAGTCCGCACGAGCAGCAGCTTTGCGTACGTGTTTCCGGTCAACTCGAGCAGATGCTGGGCGCTAGCTATCCCAGCCATCTGTCCCACATGACCTCTGCCAACAGCGTTGCGCTGTTGACCGCGGTCCTCGGTAGCCGACTGCTCATGGCAGGGAAGATATCGCCGCTACATCCGGGGCACACGCTCGCGAATCTGCCACAGCTCCGCACGAAAGACGAAGAGCTGCAGTTCCAACGACTTGCGGCGAGTTCGAGTCGGTAGCCCGGCGAGCCGCGCGACGCACGCACTACGCCGAGCGCAGCGGGGCGGCGATCCGCTCGTCTTCGACGTGCTGAGACTGTGCGGATGATCGAGTACCGGCCAGAGTTACGGCCTTACCCGTGCCGCGACTGAACGAGTGTCCTGAGCTCTGATCTGTCGGCTGCGGTTCTGGCCGGTGCTTGCTTCCTTGGTGTCGACACCCATTAGGACATCCAGGTCGCCGCCGTGGTGAACGAACTGGGATGTCTGCAAACAGCAAACCATTTCCCGTTACCGCAACGGTGATCTCCGGCCGCGCCACATCCGACGCCAAGACCGGTGACGGCAGCGTACATACGACTCGGCGGAGAGCCACCCGGACACCGAACGGCTGTGACAACGGTGTTCGGGTAGCGGTGACTCGATCGAGCGCGGGCCCGCGTCAGCCGATTTGTTCTGCCAGAGCGACGATGATGCCCGCGGGACCGCGCAGATAGCAAAGCCGGAAGATGTTTTCGTACCGCGCCACCGCACCGAGGAGTTCGGCGCCGTGGGCGCGCAGACGGGCGATGGTGTCGTCGATGTCGTCAACGGCGAACATGACGCGATGTAGGCCCAGCGTGTTGGGCGGAGGGCTCGCCGGCTCAGCGCCGGACGCCGCGGGGGTGTGGTATTTGGTCAGTTCCAGCTTGCTGTGGCCGTCCGGGGTCCGCATCATCGCGATGTCGCTGCGGACGCCGTCGAGTCCGACGGTGCGATCCGCCCACAGGCCCTCGATCTGCCCCTCGCCCTCGAGTTCCATGCCGAGTTCGGCGAAGAACGCGACAGCCACGTCCAGGTCATCAACGACGATGGCGACGTTGTCCATCCGCTGAATGGTCATATCTCCGATGTTCTCCTTGACGTTAGTACGGCTCGTTGTGGCCGTGTCTACTCCCGAGACGGAGCCGCACAGGGGTTCTCGACATCCCGCCGAGACACCCCCGACGCTCCGTGACGCCGACCACTCGTACGCAGCGAAGCCGAGCACCGACCATCCCACCACGCGATCCGAGACGCCGAATCACGTTCTACCAGGCGGTCTTCCGAACTTCGCCGGCTCTCGGCGATTTCGATGGGAGCTCATCCGTGCGCAACGGACAGCGGCACGGCGAGGAAGGGTCGCAGCACAGCCTGCTTCACGGCTGACCACCAATAGCTGCGGGAATGTGAACGTCACCGGCGGTCAGCGCCCGGGGCGCCGGATCGCGCGCGGAGGCACCGACACCCCGAACGGGCGTGCTAACGGTTCCTTGATCCCCCCGTATCTCTCGCAATCCTCTTCTGTGAGACCGCACTGGTAGGCATTGGCAGTTGATGCGCACCAATAGCTCGGCGCCCAGGTGCATGGGTTGGGTCCACCAGGGGCAGATCGCGTCGCCGCGGGGTCGGACGTGCCGGAGGTCGCGCCTGTGGGCTGGGTAGGCGCAGCCGGGGAGCGGACGCTGGGTGCTTGCGCGGTCGCCATGCCTGCTGCGGCCAGCGAACCGAAAACAAGCGCACCAGCCGCAGCCGCGAACTCGGTGTGAATCAACGTGATCCCTTCTGTCGAAGCGGAACAGTTTTGAACAAAAATACCGGCGTCAGCAGAAGGATCGCCGGAATATGGGAGATCAGTTGTTGCCGCGTAGGGGGTTTCCCTCGTGGATACAGCACGGGTTCGAGTCGCGCCCGGTCACGGTTCAAGGGCTTCGGCGATTGGTTTGGTCTCGGCCGGTATCGGGTCGGTGCTGTTTCGGATCTGTTGTCTCTGATAGGCAGTGCTTGGAAAAACGGACCGAAACGGACTGGCAGAGGTATTGCGCCGCAGCTGGTCTCGGGTGGTTACTGGAATAGAGCCGGGGGAGTAGATGGTGGCGGAGGTTCCGCCGGTGCAGAAGAAACCATTACAGCAAGGGGTTCAACGTCATGCCTACCATCACTTCCATCTCCCCGACATCGGGGCCTGCCAATACCGTAGTCACAATAACCGGCACCGGATTCGTCCCTATCGTCACGACCGTGAAATTCGGCAATGTGGCGACCTCTTTCACAGTGGACTCGCCCACGCAGATCACCGCGATCGCCCCCGCCTATTTGTCCGGCACGGTGCTGGTCACCGTCACCACCTCGACTGGTGGCACCAGCAATGGGGTTCCGTTCAACTATGTCGCAGTTCCCGTGTTGAACAGCATCAGCCCCAACCAAGGGCCTACTTCGGGCGGGACGACGGTCACGCTCACCGGGACGGGTCTGACGGGAGCCACCGCGGTCAATTTCGGTGGCACACCAGCGACTTCGTTCATTGTCGACACCGATACGCAGATCACGGCCGTCTCTCCTGCCGGGACAGGGATCGTGCCGGTCACCGTCACCGGTCCAGGCGGCACCAGTGGTGCGGTCCCGTTCGTCTATGTCGTGGTCCCGACCATCACGTCCATCTCCCCGACCGCGGGACCCCCGTCGGGTGGTAACAACGTCATCATCACCGGCACCGGGTTCACCGGTCCTTTGACCGTACGGTTCGGCACCACCGCGGCCATCTTCACCATCAACTCGCCCACCCAGATCACGGCAATCGCCCCACCCGGAACGGGAACGGTGCTGGTCACCGTCACCGGCTCGGGCGGAACCAGCAACGGCCTCCCCTACACCTATGCTGCTGTGCCCACCCTCACCGGCATCGCTCCCAGTTCAGGACCGGTGACCGGCGGCACCACAGTCGTGCTCACCGGCACCGGACTGACCGGAGCCACCGCCGTGAACTTCGGTGCCACACCAGCCACCTCGTTCACCGTCAACTCCGACAACCAGATCACCGCGGTCGCCCCACCCGGAACCGGGACGGTACTGGTCACCGTCACCACCGCCGGCGGAACCAGCAACGGCGTCGGCTACACCTATATCGCGGTGCCGACCTTGACTGCCATCGTTCCGAGTACCGGACCAGTTTCCGGCGGCACCACCGTTGTCCTCACCGGCACCGGACTGACCGGAGCCACCGCCGTGAACTTCGGTGCCACACCAGCGGCCTCGTTCACCGTCGACTCCCCCACCCAGATCACCGCCGTCGCCCCCGCCGGAACCGGGACGGTGTTGGTCACCGTCACCACCGCCGGCGGAACCAGCAACGGCGTCGGCTACACCTATATCGCGGTGCCGACCTTGACTGCCATCGTTCCGAGTACCGGA
>NZ_JBEZDA010000012.1:0-88060 GCF_040647855.1 Nocardia sp. NPDC049220 | reverse complement strand
CCAGTTTCCGGCGGCACCACCGTTGTCCTCACCGGCACCGGACTGACCGGAGCCACCGCCGTGAACTTCGGTACCACACCAGCGGCCTCGTTCACCGTCGACTCCCCCACCCAGATCACCGCCGTCGCCCCACCCGGAACCGGAACGGTATCGGTCACCGTCACCACCGCCGGCGGAACCAGCAACGGGCTCACCTACACCTACGTGGCGGCGCCTGCGCTGACCACGGTGGTGCCGAATACCGGGTCGGTGACCGGTGGCACCACGGTGGTGCTCACCGGTACCGGATTGACCGGCGCGACCGCGGTGAACTTCGGTGGCACACCGGCCACCTCGTTCACCGTCGACTCCCCCAGCCAGATCACCGCCGTCGCCCCACCCGGAACGGGAACGGTGCTGGTTACCGTCACCGGCGCGGGCGGAACCAGCAACGGGGTCGCCTATACCTATGTGGCGGTGCCCGCGCTGGCTTCGATCATTCCCGGTTCAGGGCCGGTGACCGGAGGCACCACTGTCGTACTCACCGGTACCGGATTGACCGGCGCGACCGCAGTGAATTTCGGTACCACACCGGCCACCTCGTTCACCGTCAACTCTCCCAACCAGATCACCGCGGTCGCCCCAGCGGGAACCGGGACGGTGCTGGTCACCGTCGCCACGGTCGGCGGAACCAGCAATGGTGTCGCCTATACCTATGTGGCGGTGCCCGCGCTGGCTTCGATCCTTCCCAGTTTGGGGCCGGTCATTGGTGGAACAGTTGTGGTGATCACCGGGACGGGTCTGACCGGAGCCACCGCGGTCGACTTCGGCGCGGTACCGGCGGCCTTGTTCACCGTCATCTCCGACACCCAGATCACCGCTCTCGCGCCCGCGGGTGTGGCCGGGACAGCGCAGGTCACCGTCACCACGGCGGGTGGAACCAGCAACGGTGTCACCTACACCTATGTCGCACTACCCGCCCTTACCACGATCGTCCCGAACGTGGGGCCGGTGGCCGGTGGGACAACGGTCGTGATCACTGGAACAGGCCTGACCGGAGCCACAGCGGTCACCTTCGGCGCCACCCCGGCGACCTCGTTCACCGTCAACTCCGACACCCAGATCACCGCCGTCGCTCCCGCGGGCGTGGCCGGGACAGCGCAGGTCACCGTCACCACGGCGGGTGGAACCAGCAACATTCTCGGTTACATCTATCTCGACGTCCCCGTTCTGATCACGGCTCTCCCGATTCTGGGAGCCGAGGCCGGCGGGACAACGGTCGTGCTCACCGGAATAAATCTGGCCGGAACCACTGCGGTGACTTTCGGCGCCACACCGGCGGCCTCGTTCACCATCGACTCGAATACCCAGATCACGGCCATCAGCCCGGCTGGGACCGGGCTGGTGCAGATTACCGTCACCACACCGGGTGGAACCAGCAACGGTGTCTTCTTCACCTACCTTCCGGTTCCGACCCTGACCACCCTGGTCCCGAACCTGGGACCGGAAATCGGTGGGCAAGCGGTGCTGGTCACCGGCACAGCCCTGACATGGACCACCGGAGTGAGTTTCGGTGCCACACCGGTTCCGTTCACGGTCATCTCTGATACACAGGTCACGGCCATCACCCCGGCCGGAACCGGAACAGTACAAGTCACCGCCACCACACCGGGTGGAACCAGTAACAGTGGTACCTACACCTACGTTCCGCCTCCCGGAGCCTGACAGATCGAAAGACTGGGCCGCCGGCGAGCAATCGCCGACGGCCCAGTGTCAGGCCACGGTGCCGGAAACTACGGCGATAGGTTGCGGTAATGGATGCGATGGATCCCGATCCAGCAAAAATCCCCGATGTGGCGGCAGGCGGCGGAGTGCCGCCGGGCGCTACACCCCCGGATGCCCCGCAGACCTCGGGCCTGTCCGCGCCGGAGCCTCGAACCAGGCACCACTTCCCAGTCGCTGGCGTCGTGGCTGTGATCATCACAGCGGTGTTGGTCGTGGTCTTCGTACCGGCGGCGATCGGGATCGTCGTACCGATCTTTTGACCCGCCGCGGCGCGCAGTCGGCCCTTCGCTGGAGTCGCGCATACGCCGGTCGCGAGAGCATGGGCAGTCGTCGTAATCCGCATGTCCACCTCCGTGTCCACCAATCGGACCTGCCGTAGCGAAGTGGGTTATCGGACGGGAGTGCGGGTAGTCGCGGTAGCGACGCGTTTGCACTTTCCGATGCCGTCAACACCGAAAGGGGACGAATCCTCATGAGCACCTCCGACACCGCTACCTTGCTGGCGCAACTGCGCGCCGTCCTCGACCTGACCAACACAGAAATCCAGATCGCCGAAACCCGGACCATCCAGGCCCGGACCGAGGCAGTGCGCCGCGAGTTGTCCGCGAACGCCGACAATGCCCGCGTCCGTGCCGAGGCCGTCGAGGCGGCCATTCGCGAACTCGGCGGGCTACCAGAGCTGATCGGGCCCTTCCTCGGACGAGCCGTCGCCGCGGTCAAGGCACTGGCCGAACAAGCCCAGCCGTTCGACGAAGCCCTGCTCGGCGACCTCACCCTCGAACACCAACTTCTCGACCGCGCCCGTTACATCAAGGCCCTCGCGACCACCACCGGGCAACCCGACGTCGTGACATTGGCGGAACGATTGATCACCGCGCACTCGGCGACCGTCGACTGGCTGACCACCGTCCTGGCCGAGGACGCCCTCGGCGGTCCGGCCGCATTGCGCCGCACCCCCCTCCAAGCAGCAACCGGGACCGCGGTGAAGCTGGTCAACATCCCGGTCACCTGGTCCGCCCGGGGCCTCGACCGGGCACTGGACACCGTCCGCGCCACCCCACCCGCGTTGGGCGAGCTACTCGCCCAAGGCGCGCACGCGGGCGGTGTCGCGGTGAGAACGCTCACCGCTTCCCGCGACGCAGCCCTCCAGACAGCCGAGCAGGTCACCCGCGAGGCAGGCGCCGACACCGCCGCGGACGCCTTGCATTCCATGCGCACCTCCACCGGCGTCCTCGAGCCCGAAGAGCTACCTATCGGCGACTACGACGACCTGACTGTCACCCAAGCCGTCGCCGCGGTCAAGGAACTGGTCGAGCCCGCCGATATTCGAGCGATCGTCGCCTACGAGGAAGCGAACAAGGACCGCCAGGGTGTCGTCTCGGCCGCCCAGACCCGCCTCGCGGCGATCGCCCAAGAAATAACCGGCCTCAACTGACGCCCACGATGAGATCGGCGAGGTCAGTGTCCGGTCCACCCGTCGATTCCTCGAACATGTTCGGATATGTGACACGTCAGGTCGGGTTTAGACAGACACCGTGAAATCACTAGCTGGAGACACGCTCCACCCCCGCGATCGCTAGGCAGTCGTGGATTCGGCGTGCGATCGAACGTTGGTGTGGCCGCGCTCGTATTGGGTGTTGTCGTAACGGTGTGCGCCGCCGGGCCCGGCTACGGCTTCATCGGCGGTCGGTGTCCTCGTCTCGACGCCACGCTCAGCCTGCGGCTGGCATGGCTTGTTCAATCGTGCAAAAGCTACGGCCGAGCACCGGACGGCCGGTGGGAAGTCGCACCTACCGGAGTCGCCTCGCCGGTGAGTCGTCCGGTTCGGCTGATTCCGAGGAACATCGAGCCCAGACCCAGTAGTACCGCGATGGCGCCGGCGATCACGTTGTTCCAGATCGTCGATGTGGTGTCGACGTTGCCGCTGACGATCCATGGAGCCAGGATCGTCCAGAGGCCGATCAGTGGAGCGGCCCAGACGATACCGTGGGTCCGGCCGTACACCGAGGCGAACCCGAGAGCCAGCGTCGCGAGGGCAACCCCGACGATGAGGTTGTTGACGGTCAAGGTCGAACGCTCGTTGAATCCGACAACCCATGGGGAAATCGCGATGTAGAGACCGGTCAAAAACAGTAGGCCGGTGACCGCCTGGGCGTCGGGCTGTTCGGAGGCGCGCTCGTAATTTTCCCGCAACTCCAAGATGTCGGGATGCCGACTCATCATGGTTTCACTACTCATGTTCTCCACCACCCTTCGGACGTCGTGGCGTATCGACGCTCTCGAGCCGGTGCGGCCTGCGCTCGGTCGCAGAATAGGGCCCGGGTGCTCGCCACTTACTAGTGTATCATCCTGTGATATTATCACTCTATGACACATAGTTCTATGTCGTCGCCCGAACCCCTCACCGACCAGGAGTTCTCGAGACTGCTGGCGATTCGAGCCGGGCTTCGTCAGCTTCTACGTTGGAGTGAGCGCAGGGCAGCCGAAGTGGGACTCACCGACACCCAGCATCAGCTGCTGCTGGCGATCCGCGGGCATTCCGAACCCGGCGGCCCGAGCATCGGAGAGATCGCCGGATACTTGTGCGCCCGCCACCACAGCGTGGTGCAACTGATCGATCGCACCGAGCAACTCGGCCTCGTGGCCCGCAAACGGGAGCAGGGCAACGACCGCCGGGTCGTGCGCCTCACGCTGACCGACGCGGGCCAGGAAATCTTGGCCTCGCTCAGCGCGGCACATTGGGAAGAACTTCAGCGACTGACCCCCCTCGTCGACGCCTTGGACTATCCCGCTGCCATGCCACAAGCGGGATGAGAGTTTGGCGGTCCCGGCGCATTGCGGCTCGTAGCGCGGCGAAGACACGTTTCAGCTTTGGCGTCCAACCTCGACGGTCGGGGCATCGTGGTCGGATCCAACTCGGCGCGTGCGGTGTTCGAGAACGGGCAAATTACCCGGCCAGTCCGTGTCCGCGGAGCGAACTGTCACCCTGCTGCCAACTCTGTTGCAGGATTTGTTCGCTGAAATGATCCTCCAGCAGATTCGTCGCTTCGATTCCGAAGACGATCGCGGCGGCGAGTTCCGGTTGCTGGGTCATGAGGTCACCGATCACGTCGCGACGCATGACCTGTTCGTGGACGGCGTCGGCCTCGACATGTTCGGTGTAGAACAGCAGGCACGCGGGGTCGGCGTCGAAACGTCGCAGGGCTTCGATCATGCGGCGCGCTCCGGGTGGCGAACTGATCTCGACAGCCGCGAAATGGCCGACCAGCGCGCCGCGCAGCGCACGATGCAGTCCGAACAGCGACATCATGTTGACGATCGCCAGCATCGGTTCCGGCACGATGTCGAGGTAGTGCAGGTATCCCGGATGTAAATTCGCGCCTGCCAACAGATCGGCGTAGAGCCGTGCGTGTATCCGTTCACCGCGACCGCCACCGAATTCATCGAACTCGACCGCGACGAGCGAGGCTTTCGCCTGACCGCGCAGGCGGGGTATCACCCAAGCGTAGGGGTCGGCTTCCTTGTGGTGGTAGATCGATCGATGCACGAAATACTCCTGCATCTGCCACCATTCGCCTTCATCGCGCAAGTATTGCCCGACACCTGTCGATTCTTCCATCGGTTCGGTCAGCAATTGGTCGAGTGCGGTCGCGACATCCATGCCGCCGGGCACATCGCGCCGCATCGCGCCCAGGAACAAATGCTCCATGCACGCACGAATTCGAAGCAGATCCGGATTCCATTCCCAGCCGGAGTCCACATCGTCGAATCCGTGATAATGCAGCTCGTAGCACGTGTGCAATGCCAGCTGAAGGTCCGCACCGTAGGGATCCACCTCGGTGTCCACGACGGAGACAACGTCTGTGGTGTCTCCGGGAGATCGAGATAGCAGCCCTATCATCGCAGCGGACAGTTCGCCGCGCGGTTCGGGCAAGGGGTGCGATGTTTTTTCTCTTGCTGAGCCCCCATCTTCACGTAACACTGTCACCGAAACCATCGGTTCCGACTCGGCTGCACCTGAGTCCGTCCATGGGTGGCCGGCCATGGTCAATCGACACGCGGTCGGCGGTGCTTACGATGGCTGGTGTCGCACAGCGGGTAGTTCTTGGAGCGCCGGCACAGGCAGATCGCGACCTGGAACCGGTCGGAGCACACCGTGGCACCGTCTGCGGTGACCAGCTCGACGGGTCCTTCGATCAGTGCGGGGCCGTCTTCGGTGAAGATGACTCGCCGGGTGTCAGGATTCGGTTCGGTCGGCACGAATCACCACCAATTCCTCGCGCTGTTGATTGGGCGCGATCAGTCCGGATGAGATCAGCCATGCTGCGCGCTGACGCATGACCGGCCCGAAGGGAATCAGGCGCCGAGCCACGATGGCTGCTTTCAATCCGCCATCACGCAACTGGGCCAGTGTGCGGTCGGGACCGCACATCACCGAGTGCACGATCAACGCTACTCCGCGATGGTCGAGCAACAGGGGCAGCAACCCGCTGAGTTGATCCAGCGCTGACCTGCCCTCAGGTCCGGCGTCCCACGCACGCGCTGCGCCGCGGCTTGTCGTGTCCGCGGGCGACGGAACATATGGCGGATTGGCCAGAACTACGTCGAACCGGCGGTCCCCGAGGACCGTGGCGAAATGGCCGTGCACCAGTTCGACGTCGATCTCACGGATACCGCAATTGAACCGGGCCGACAGGACAGCGCGGCGGGAGATGTCGACCGCCGTCACCGTGCCGGCGCCGGCACGGCTGGCATGGATCGCCAAGACACCCGTACCAGTACATACGTCCAGCACTCGTCCGCCACACGGAATTCGCGCATCGGTCATCGCTTGCGCCAACAGCCGGGTATCGGCTTGTGGTGGGTATACGACGGGTGCCCTGACCAACCTCACGTAAGCGTGGGTACCCCAATTGGCGAACTCTACCGGCTGCGCACCCATCGTCCCGGCAACCGGTTCGGGCATCCTGATCAATCGCGCCCCACCGAATCCACGACCAGCATCAGGAGAAACGCGGCGGCCTGCGCGAGGCTGCACCCCGGAGAAGATCAGCCCAGCGACACTGCCCACACCGTTCCCGCCGACCGATCTCGAATGGTCCGATCAGGCAATACGTTGCGATGACACGACCGGCCGGGCAGATACGCGCTGCTTGGTCGCTGCCGTGGGTATCGTGTTGAGCCTCGGGCTTGCGCTGACCATTATCTCGGCCATCATGTGCGCGAGCTGGCCCACGGGTTCGACCCAATCGCTCAACCATGCGTGTGTCCGGGCACAGCCACAGCTCTGGCCGTGCCGCCCCGATGCGCGTGTGCGATATCGACTTGACCGGGCGACCGCCGCCGCATCACGACGCGCGACGTGAACATAAAGGCATGCCGTACATTTCATGCATCGGTCAGCCAGATCAAGCGGAAAGTGCGTCCGACGGAATCGGTGTAGACGCGGAAGGCTCCGTCGTTGTGCGACTGGATCAGTTTCGCGCCTAGTGCCGCGACCAGAAACGTTCACCGGGTTGGTCTGCAAGGCTCGGTGAGTGAGCAAGCGCGAGTGGGACGCGTTGACCAAGACCGAGAAAGCCTTCATGGTCAATGCGTATGAGATCGACTGTCTGGCCGGTGTCTGGGAGACCTCGACGAAGCCGACCAATCCAGGCCGGTCAGCGAGGTCGCCGGAGTCTTGCTCTCCCTCATCGATCGTGGGTGGATCGAGGTCCGCCGAATTGCACCGTGGACCTCCCCGTCCGGGGCGAAAGGGATCCAGCCGGGCGAGATAGTTCCTCGTGATCAGCTTCCGGCGGTTCTCGAAGACCCCGCCAACTGGGAGTATCCCTACGATCGAGATTGGATCGGTGAGTTGACCCTGGTCGAGACCGAGGCCGGGTACAAGATCACTCACCGTTCTCCCGAGGAGACGTCCGAGTAGGCCACCGAGGTGGAATGCTCAGGCCGCCGCTAATGGCCCCTGCCCCAGCGAATGCCCTTCTGCTGCGGACGCGGACGCGTTCACGGCGTTGGGCGGCCGAAACATCGGAGTGGCGGGCGTTGCGGTTGCGCCAACGCAGGTAGCCCTGCAAGCGACAGGCCAGAACCGGATGATTGGGGTGGTTGGAGTCACCCATGATGACAGTGCGCAGCGGACCGAACTAAGCCTCGATCGGATTCGCCCAGGACGCACTGGTCGGAGTGAAGCACAGGTCGACGTTGTTTTTCGCTGCCCAGCAACGGATCCGGGGTGTCTTGTTCGCCGAGACATTGTCCAGTATTACGTAGACCGGGTCGCCGTTGGGGCGTGCCGCCCGGATCGACTTCAAGGCGGCCATGCTGTGGTCGCCGTTGCGGCCGCAGAATTCGAAATCCCGAAAACCACCGCGTTCTTTGGTTACATGAACAATTCTCACTCCCCGCGTCGTCGACGACATCAGACCAAGCGCACGGCCAGCAGGTCGCCGAATACCCTGCTGGTGGGCGTGTCTGCCGATGTCGGGCGCTCGGGACTGCGAGTATGGATGCCCGTGTCCAGGGCGAACAAGAACAAGACCGCGCGCCGGCGCGCCAGGGGGTACCGACGCGGCGCAGACGACGATGTTGCGCGGCGGGAGGCGGAGTTCGTCACCGCGATGCAGACCGAGATCTGGCATCGCCGGTATCCACCGGCCTCGGTCATGCAGGCATTGGGCACACCGTGCGGGCATCCGGTGCCAGCCCCCGACCTACGGGTGTTCACCGGGTTGGACATCATGCTGCGGGTCCGCGGTTGGACGTTTGTCGGCGCATGCTCTGGTCCCGAAGTGCTCACCTTCAGTTACGGGCCCTCCGACGCCGGGCCGGAGTATCTCCAGCGCGGACTGGAACCCATCACGACGATCGCGGCCACGCTGGATCGCTCGCTGCCGACCGACACCGCGGCAGACTGTGAGGTCGAAGTCCTTCTTGTCGGCGTCCCGTCCGGCCAAGGCCTCCTCACCGGCCTGGCTGGTCTCACGCCGCATCTTGGTGTCATCGAGACACACACTCCCGGTGACCGGATTCCAGTCCCGTTTCCCATCGGCCGCGCGCGCGTGGCCGGGCGCGTGAACAGCGCCATAGCAGGCAGATAGCTCTCTCCATCGACGCCCACGTCGTCGTCTCCACCTCACCTCCGAATCGGGCGCCGCACCCACAACCCGCACCGGCGGCCACCACCGACCACACCGTAGTGCTGACCGCACCCCAGGGATCGGCCCTGTTTCAGGGTGCGGCACGGCGGTATCACCACCATGAACTCACTGGCATGTCGCTTCGGCGTGTGCCAGCGGACTGGATGGAGGAACCGTGATGTCGAACCACCCCACGCGACACCAATCGCGAGTTGAACCTTCACGCCGACGGTCGGCCGGATTCCCGGATCGTGTGCGCACCGCGCGGTACCACGCCGGCGAGGCGCTCGAGGACGGCAACAATATTCCCGGCATCGTGCTGTGTGCGCTCGGCATCCTCGCCTTGGCCTTGACCCTGGTCGCGGCAGCGTACGGGTTCATGGGCTGGATGGTGGTGGCCGTCGCCGCCGCCGTGGTGTGTGGCAGCGTCGGTGTGACCTGGGTGCTGTTGGCGCACAAGCGTGTGAAAAACCGTGAGGGCTTGGCCCTACGCGATCAAATGGGTCACTGAACAGACCGACCAGAGCTGACCCGAACGACCGCGTGCCACAGAGGAGTACCGCTCGACAGGAGGAACTTCGTCATGCCGAAAGAATGGACTGCCAAACAAGAACGGCAATACGAACACATCGAAGCCTCGGCGGAAGAGCGTGGTGAAAGCGCTCGGCGGGCGAAAGAAATCGCCGCACGCACGGTCAACAAGAACCGCGCCCAGGCAGGGCAGACCAAAACCGCGAGCAGAACCTCGATAGAGGACATGTCACCACAGAAGCGCGGTGGCCAACGTTCCCATCGTGGCTCGACCGGACCTACCCGCGACCAGCTGTACAACGAAGCCAAGAAACGCGGCATCAAAGGCCGCTCCACCATGAACAAAAGACAACTCGCCAACGCGCTGGGCCGGAACTGACCCCTCGGGCGAACCCATGCCCATTGGACTCGTCGCAATTACCCGCGAGCGGCGGCGGCGTTCGTCCGGTAACCCGCCGAGCGACGAGCCCATCGAATATCGACCCGATCCGTGCGGCCGAGATGCCGGACGAACAGGATGACTCAGGGAGTCCCCCCGAGACCTTTGGCGCGCCGGCGTCCGCCCCGTGGTCGACGACCGCACATCGAACGCGGCGGTTTCCACAGGGTTCGCGGTGACATCAGTCGACTGATCTGATCTCGACTGGCCGACACCAACCCGCACATCACCTTCCACGTGACCGGTGGCTCGCCTGTTGAGCCTGGTGGATGCTCTGGTCCCTTCCACGCTCAACCTTGGTTACGCTGACCAACAGTCGACCGTGCTCGCAATCCGTTGGTGGAAGCGAACATTGGGTGCGCATGCTTCCGATAAGGTCCGTTTTATGACAAACAAGCGAATCAATGGACCTATTCTGTTGGCCGCATCCGCTGCGCTTGTCGTGTTCGGCCCGGTCACCGTGCCGGCGAGCGCGCAAGCACCGCTACAGGCTCCCGAGGTCACCTTCGCCGGCACCGGCCCGGGAACTGTGACCGCGACGGTGCACAACCCCAACGGCACCGGTCGATGCTGGGCGGAAGCCGGTGTCGGTCCGGAGAACAACCACCACTTTTTCGGTAACGGCGCCCCGGAGTCGATGGCCGGCCCCGGCCAGACCGTGACTACAACGCTGGAAGGGCTCGAACCGGGCTCGACCATCAGCGCCCGGGGCGGCTGTTTCGACGACACCCCTACGGGTGGGATGCCATTCACCGAGCTGGTCACGGTTACCGTTCCCTGAAACGTATCCACGACGCCCAATATCCGTCGCAGCCCGGTTCCGCAGGTGAGGGCGTGCCTTCACCCGGCGGAACCGAGGGCGAACGGAGCTCCTGACAGACGCTCTGAACAACCTCCGATAACGGCACAGCGGCTTACTTTTCGGCTCGACTCACGGACCTCGGACTCGAGACTGCGCAGCAGATCGCCCGCCGCCTGAATCCCTCGGAGAATCCAGGCCCGCACTGCGCCCCCCCACACGCGTTTTCCCGCGCGGGGTTCGATCGGGAGTCATGGGCTCAGCAGCAACCGGCGTGCGGTGGCGGTGCCCAAACCAGTAGGGCCGCCACGACGGCGGATGGCAGCAGGCTCGCTGTGTACGGTCACCGCCGCGGGATTCTGCGGGTATCGTTCGGTTCGCGCGAACCATTCCCGCCAGCCCGGTACCCAGTCTCGGAGACCTTCGATGTATCCGAGCACGTTCGTGCTCTCGGCCGGGTTCAGGCCGCACTCCGTGACCATCGCCGGCGCCTCGACCTCGGCGAGGTGCTCGAACTGGTCCAGTCGGGAGAGGGCCAACTCGCTGGTCATGGCCACCGCTTGGTCGAGATCGCAACCGAGGAATTTCCGCACCACGAATATCATGTTGGCGGGCTCGTCCTCGCTCGCCATCTCCCGCTGGTAGGAATGGATGTCGTTGACCAGGATGCTCGCGTCGTTGACGCTGTCGACCAGAGATCGCAGCACCGGATCAGCGACGACCGCGGTGGGCAGCTCTGTCGCCCGGGCGTATTCGACCAGGCACGCGACTACTGGAACGGCGTTGGTGACGCGCTTCAGTTCGAGATACTCGATCGGATTGCTGGCGTGCCGGTGGACGAGGTTGCGCCGCTCCTGAAGGTTGCCGGCAAGACATTGCTCGACGCGCTCGCGAGTCTTGCGCTGCCAGCCACGCGACATGACCGGCGCGGTGCGCGACCACAGATCGACGAGACCGCGTTCGGTGGGGCTGGTTGCCACCGGCACGTCCTGCACCGAGTCGATCGGCATGAACTGCGCCAGCCTTGCCACCTGAGTCTTGACCGGCGTCGTACTGGCAGTGCGCTCGCAGGCCTTGGCAAAGTAGTCGTCAACGTGGAACAACCACGTATTCCAGTCGGTGAGCACATCGATCGTGCCACCAGGAGCGGCTGGGAACAGGTAGCAAGTCAGCAGCGCGTAGTCCTCCTTCGCGAACTGTCGCTCGGTCCACGGCGTGATGCCAGCGTGCGCCGTGAACATGGACATGCCCCTGGCCCACGCCAGAGCATGTGCGCGAGCCGTGTCCAGGTACGGGTTGAGCCGGGCGGGGCGAAGCCCCTCGAACGTCGGTGGCTCGGACGGCTCCGTCCTCGCCGGTGGCGATACGCTCGGCCGCACGCTGAGTTGCCGCGCCAACGCCGCCAGTTCCGCTGCTGCTTTCGGCTCCGGGTTGGCGGCCTGTAGGCAGGCCAGGGCGAAGTCGAGTTGACGCTCGGTTTCCTGGTGCGCCCAGGTGTGTGCGCCCGCCTCCTCGATCAGGTCGACACAGGTCCGCAGAGCGTCGTCGTCCAACGGCTCGTCACCGCAATACAGTTCGGCTAGTCGTCGCGCGGCACTGTTGCCTGTGTTGAGCGCGGCCACCACCGGCAGCGACTTCTTGCGGGCACGCAGGTCGGACATGACGGGTTTACCGGTCGCGGCCGGATCACCCCAGATGCCAAGGAGATCATCGACCAGTTGAAACACCAGGCCGAGATGTTCGCCGAACTGACGCAGCTGCCAGACCCGTTGCGGTGACGCATTGGCGGACATGGCACCGAGTTCGCACGCCGCGGCGAACAACGCGCTGGTCTTGTCACGCGCCATCGCCACGCATTCCTCTAGTGGCACGTCGGCACGGCCCTCGAAGGCCAGGTCCGCGGCTTGGCCATCGTCGAGCCGCAGCAGCGCCTCGTTGAGGCGGGGTATCCCGTCGGTGGCCAGCGGTGGGCCATCGGCCACCAGAGCCTCTGCCGCCAAAGTGCTCAGCGCGTCGCCGGCGAGGATCGTGGCGGGCACGCCGAAGACCGTCCAGGCGGTGGGCCGGTGCCGGCGGACGCGGTCTTGGTCCATGATGTCGTCGTGCAGTAACGAGAAGTTGTGCGCAAGTTCCACCGCGATGGCCGCGTTGGCCGCACCCTCCGCGGTGCCGCCGACCGCTTCGGCCGCGAGCATGGCCAAAACGGGCCGCAGTGCCTTGCCGCTGTTGTCGTCCACCGGGTTGCCGTGCTCGTCCCACCAGCCGAAGTGGTAGCCGATGACCCGGCGTAGCGGAGAGGACATTCGATCCGCCGCTGCCCGCAAACCAGGGGCGATCAGTCGGCGGGCGCGTGCGAAGGGGTCGGTGGCCGCATCAGCGGTGGTGACCATCGGCGCTCCCGAGTTGAACGTTCTCCAGGACGCCCAGCGCGTCTGGAACCAGAACGGCCAGTGAGTAGTAGCAGGTGATCAGGTAGTTGACGATCGCCTGTTCGCTGATGCTCATGAACCGCACGCTCAGACCCGGCTCGTATTCGTCGACCAGGCCGGTCTTGCGCAGACCGATGACGCCCTGGTCGGCCTCGCCGGTGCGCATCACCAGGATCGAGGTGGTCCGCCGGTCGCTGATCGGGATCTTCCAGCAGGGGTAAATGGGCACGCCGCGCCATGCGGAGATCCGACCGCCGAGAACGTGGATGGTCTCGGGGGAAACGCCCTGCCGAGTACACTCGTCGCGGAAGGCCGCGATTGCTTCCGGATGCGCGAGAATGAAACTGGGGTTCTTCCAGACCGTGTTGAGCAACTGATCCATGTCGTGCGGGGTGGGCGGGCCACTGCGGGTATAGATACGCTGGCCGAAGTCCGCGTTGTGCAACAGACCGAATTCCCTGTTGTTGACCAGCTCGTACTCCTGACGCTCGCGCACCGCTTCGATGGTCAATCGCAACTGCTGCTCGAGCTGGTCGATCGGTTCGTTGTAGAGGTCGGTGACACGGGTGTGGACCCGCAGGATGGTCTGGGCGATGCTCAGCTCGTATTCGCGGGGCTCGAGTTCGTAGTCGACGAAAGTGCCGGTGAGGAGCGCCTCTCCGCGATGACCGGAATTGACCTCCACGTCGGCCTCACCGTGGACGTTCTGCGCTTTGCCTGTGGTTGTCTGAAATATTTCCAGGTGGCCGCGCAGTTTTTCGGATTGCGCGAGCAGCTCCTGAAAGGCTGTCTTGGGCAAAGACATAACCGTGCAGGCTGTGGTGGCCTTGACCGAGTAATTCCAGGCGCTATCCGGGCCAACCAGCGCCTCGTCGCCGAAATAGTCGCCGTCGGCGATTATTTCCAGAGTCGACTCCTGCCCGAATTCGCCTTCACTGAGTTTGGCGAGCCGTCCGTGTACGAGCAGATAGAGTCTGTCGGCCTGGGCGCCGGCCGAAACCAAGACCTCTCCGGGTTCGTATTCGTGTTGAGTGAACCTGCGGCCAGGGTGCCCAGCACGTCAGAGTCGGCGAATGTCCGCAGCCATGGGAGTTCGGTCAACTCGGCCGGAATCACCTTCACCTCGTCGCCGGTGGTGAGGAAGTCCAGCCGTCCGTCACCCAGCGTGTAGTTCATTCGCCGGTTGACCCGGTACGCGCCACCCCGCGCCTCGACCCATGGCAGTAGTTCGAGCAGCCAACGAGGGGTGATGCTTTGCATCTGTGGAACAGATTTGGTCGTCGCCGCCAACTTGCGCGCCGCCGTGGTGCTGAGGCTGAGTTGTCCAACATCGTTATGCCCGTTCGATTCCGAGCTCGGTCCTGCTGTCGTTTCACGCATAGCTCGACCAATCGCATAGGTGAAGTGGGGAGTGTCACACGAAAGCAACCACATTGACCGGCCTACCGCTAACGGCTTCCGGCGCTTGCCATCCAACGGACTTGCTGTTCACCATGATAGAGACGGGCCGACACCGCAGGGTTGAAATCAAACAAACCGGCGTACAACGACTTTCAGAACGACGGGGCTTCCGCCCGAGCCGATGCTCCGCCGTCTCCGCCCGTACTCGCAGCATCCGCCGGCTCGGATCGAGGTCGTCGGTGCGCGACGAGCACAACTCTTCTTGCCGCCGTGCGCAGCCATCCGCCACATTATGTCGAACCTGAAATATCGAGCCAGTACCCTACTCGCGCTGATCGACCGCAGCGGATCCCACCACTGCCGATGATGGGTATCCCCCCACCGTCGACGTCGAGTTCCTGGTTCTGACCGGCGTCGTCATGCTCGTGGCCACTGCCGCTGGTCGAGTCGTATGCGGTGGGACGCGCTATTTTACGCGTCGGCCGCTGAGCCGAACCAGTACGACCGCGCTTCGCGCAGCCTGGGTGCGGCGGTACCTGCTGGGTCGCTGTTCGTCGCGGCCCAGGCGATGTGGCCGTACGGGCGGATCAGCAGAGCGTATAAGGGGTTTCGGGGACGCACAGTCGCCGCAGCGGGTCGGTCGTCCGAGCGTTCGCGGGCGCAGTGTCGACCGAGCTGGTGGCCATGACCATCGGCCGCACCACCGACTCACGAAGAGAGCAGGTGATCGCGAACGCAAGGCGACTACGGTGCGAGCAAGCCTGCGCTACGGCACGCGGCGGCGGACCCGGCTGAACGAGTTCGATGAGACCCCAGTGTGGGCGATCGATCACGTCCAGCTGACCGCGGAAAGCCCCGGGAATAGCAAGCGCACGATGTGGCGCTGCGCGGCCCGCCACCCAGCGAATACCTCCGGCGGCACGGCTGAATCGGTTTCCGAATCGATGACCGCTCACGTGCCCGGCTCTCGCCTAGTGGAGCGGCTACGCCGCACCACTGCACCACGAACTGCCGAGGACCACAGTGGTGCAGCTAGGGATCGAGCGTGATCTCACGCCGGGTGATCGCACCGGACTCGGCAAGGAGAGCGCGCACCACAGAACCGACGTGCCCATACAGCGGCCACCGCCTCGAAATGCCACGACATCGGCGCATCCGGAAAGATTGATACCTCTGAAATATTACAGCAGGTGGAATAGGTCATGGACCGTCCGGACCCGGCCGACGCACTGTGGTTGTGCAGGCGAGAGTGCGACAGGCCAACGACCATGAAGGTCTTTCTGACCGGCGGATCCGGCTACATCGGCCGGGCGACGATCACCGATCCGGTGCCCCATCGGCACACCATCGAGGTTCTCGTCCGCAGCGACGTCGCCGGGTTGGCGGGTGGCGGCGGGAGCGAAGCCGGTACGGCGCCCTGACCGGTCTGGACGTGCTCGACCATGCCGCGCCCCGCGCCGAAGCCGTCGCGCACCTGGCGCAGGCGAGCACCGGTAGCGGGGTGCGAGAAGCTGGAGCATTCGCGTGATTGGACGAGACGACCGTGCGGAGATGTGGGAGTTTCCGCGCTCGGTCACTGTCCGGAATTTCTGTACAAACGGCAAGGCCATGTCTACCTCGCAGTCGAAACCGGCCACCAATTCGAGGCATTCCGATCGAAAGCGATGAGTTTTCGCGCGCAGTCGAGGCGGGCCCGATTATGCCGCAGGATGCCTTTGTGATCGAGCCAATGGGCCAGTCCAACCGACAGCGAATCGGCGAGCGCCAACCGCACGCCAGAGTACTGCGTCCGGCCATTTCGAGGCCACCTGTGATGTCAGCGCCTAGACTGGGACAGCGTTGTTCCAACTGGGTGCCTCAGCGCGAAAAGCGGACAGGTTCTCGGCTGGGACCAGTGCCGGTCGGAGCGCTTCTTCTACCCGACGCGACGACCTCCTCGTGCCTGCGGGCGACGAAAAACCACCACATGACAATCGGCCTGCCGAATGGAACATCACCCAACGGCGACGAAGCGGGTTCGGAAGCGGCGAGCGCGGAGCCGAACAGGATGATCCGTCCGATTGTGAAAGGGAGCACGAACATGACTGCAGCGCCTCACACTAAGCAACGTGCCAACCGTCGTCACGCCGACGATGTCCAGAATTTCACCGCATCCCGCCAGTTGGCCGCCGACCTGCAGCGTGTGCTGGTCGACCTCGTCGAGTTGCACCTGCAGGGCAAGCAGGCCCATTGGAATGTCGTGGGAACAAACTTTCGCGACCTGCACCTGCAACTCGACGAACTCGTCGACGCGGCCCGCGCGGCCAGCGACACCATCGCAGAGCGGATGCGAGCACTCGACGCCGTCCCCGACGGGCGGTCCGACACCGTAGCGGCGACGACGAGTCTGCCGCCTTTCCCGGCCCAAGAGGTGAAAACCGCGGACGTTGTCGACCTGGTGACAACGCGGACCTACGCAGTAACCGACACCATTCGCACCGTGCACGACGCTGTCGACACCGAGGATCCCAGCACCAGCGATCTGCTCCACCAGATCATCGACGCACTGGAGAAACTGGCCTGGATGATCAAGGCGGAGAATCGGACGGTCTGACCAGCCCACACGGGCTGCCGCCAGCGCAGTGTGCTGGTCGTGACGAATCGTCGGGTGCGTCGGCGTCGACCGAATGACGTCGCCACCTCGACACAACACTTGCGCCACCACACCGGCGTGCTCGGCGTACTCCGCGCCGCCGCATGCGCGGATCGAGGATTCGTCGTCGCTGCCCATGACACGGTGATCGCGGATCTGGAAGAAGGACCGGTCGCCTCGATTGTTTCCGCCTGCACATTGCGGGTAGATCGCCATGTGTCGGGGTTCGGAGTCGAGGTAGCGCACAAAGGGCGATTGTGATGTCAGCTGTTCGCAGG
Source organism: Nocardia sp. NPDC049220 (assembly GCF_040647855.1). Classification (NCBI taxonomy): domain Bacteria; kingdom Bacillati; phylum Actinomycetota; class Actinomycetes; order Mycobacteriales; family Nocardiaceae; genus Nocardia; species Nocardia sp. NPDC049220. Next base: position 70,648 of record NZ_JBEZDA010000012.1, on the reverse strand, counting down.
TTGCCGTCGTCCCGCGACAACGCGGTTCGGGTGGCACCGAGCGCTGTCGCAGTGGTCGTGCCGGTGCACAACGAAGAGGCGCTGCTGTCACGGTGTCTGTGGTCGCTGCAGTGTGCCGCGCATATGGTGCCGATTCCGGTTCGTGTGATCGTCGTACTCGACTCGTGCGTGGATGGCTCCGCACGCCTGGTCCCTGCATCGATGGCGATCGTACGGGTCGATGCGGGAAATGTGGGTGTGGCGCGTGCGGCAGGATTCGCCTTCGCGGCAGAGCAGTACGGTCTCGCCGGTGCGGAGCATCTGTGGTACGCAACGACCGACGCCGATTCGTCGGTGCCCACCCGGTGGCTGGCGAAGCAACTGAGTCACGCGGTCATCGCGGATGTGACTGTGGGTACCGTCGCGGTGCAGTGGCGAGAGCGCACCGCGGCTGTGCGGGCAGAGTACGAACGCCGCTACCACCGGATTGCCCGCGATTCCCCTCGGCACGTGCATGGTGCCAATCTCGGCTTCCGCGCCACCTGGTACCACCGCGTAGGTGGTTTCGCTCCCGTGCGTGTCGACGAGGATATCGACCTCGTCGCACGGCTCGAAGCGGCTGGCGCGCGGGTTCTATGGCACGACTCGGCAGTTCGCACCTCTGACCGCCACGACAACCGTGTCACCGGCGGATTCGAGGGATATCTGACGGATCTGGCGGACACATCGCCGGACTGTGCGTGAGGAGCACCGTGTGATGGACCGAGCACCGGCCCGCGCCGATATTCCGGCCGACAAAGCACTGTCGTGGCCGTTGCCCGGTAGCGGCGGAACCGATAGTCGCTGGCAAGCGCTGTTCGATACGGCTCGTGACGACGTCGTGATCGGCCGATTGACCGAGGCACACGCCGACGCCTGCGCGATCAGTCACGATCTAGGCAGCACGATGCCGCAGCCGGGACAGCTGTGGGGCGTGTGGGCGGCGCAGCCCCCGACGCCGGTCTTGCGCGCGGTACTGCACGCGAGCACCGCGGTGCTGTCCGGCCGGAAGGTTTGGTGTTCGGGCGCGGGAATTTGCTCGCACGCACTCGTGACCGCCGATATCGAGGGTGGCGCCGCGCTGTTCGCGGTGGACCTGGCCGAGCCGGGTGTGGCCGCAGTGCCTGGCAGTTGGCACGGGTCAGGCATGGTCGGTTCCGCGACATCGACCATGGACTTCGATGCTGTGCCCGCGACTTTGGTCGCCGCACCCGGTGGTTACCTGGGGCGAGCCGGGTTCTGGCACGGTGCGGTCGGTGTCGCCGCGTGCTGGCTGGGGGCGGCGCAGGGCGTCGGGGATCTTTTGCTGGAGAGCTCGGGAGACGATCCGTTGCGACAATCCCACCGTGGCGCTGTCGATGCCGCGCTGTACGCGGCTCGCTGTGCACTCGCCTGCGCGGCCGCCGAAGTCGATGCCGACCCGCACGATTCGCACACGGCCCGGATTCGAGCGAGGCGGGTGCGCGCGATCGTGGAACACGCCGCGACGTGCACCATCGACCGGGTCGGCCGCGCACTGGGCGCAGCACCTTTGGCCCAGAACGCGGCGCACGCGCGGCGGGTCGCCGACCTCACTGTCTACTTGCGCCAGAGCCACGCCGACTACGATCTCGCGGACCTGGGTGCACTGGTGGGGCCACGATGAACACTCGGCGATTCGCGGAATGCGATCTCACCTCGCCTGGCACGCCGAGTGCGGTGTGGCGGCCGTGGATACAGCAACTCGCGCCCATCGAAGCGACCGCTGTGACCGGTCGGGTCTTGCAGATCGTGGCACCGCACCCGGATGACGAGGTCCTCGGAATCGGCGCTCTGGCTGCCTTTCTCACCGACAGGGGCGTGCGTGCGTCGGTCATCGCCGTCACCGACGGCGCAGCGTCACACCCAGGTTCACCCACCCACTCACCCGCCCAACTCGCTGCTATTCGCAGACTCGAATCCGCCACCGCAGCCCGAATCCTTGGTATCGACGACATCGTCCACCTCGGACTGCGCGACGGTGCGGTCGCCGAAAGCGAGGATCGACTCGTTGCCCTGCTCGGTGAGCACATCGAGGTCGGCGCGACTGTCGCGATACCGCTGCGCTGTGACGGGCACCCCGACCATGAAGCCACCGCCCGCTCGGCCCTCGCCGCAGTCCGCGAAAGAGGTGCTCGGATCATCGAGTACCCGATCTGGATGTGGCACTGGTCGTTTCCCGGCGATCACGCCGTCGACTGGCAGCAAGCACGCCGACTGGAACTGCCCGTCGAGTGCACTGCGCGGAAACGTCGAGCCACCGCACAGTTTTGCTCGCAACTGCACCCGCTGTCACAGCATCCCGCTGATCGGGCGGTACTACCACCGCACGTGGTCGAACGTCTACTCGCGCTGGACGAAGTGGTCCTGGTGTGAGTCCGCGCAGCGATCCGGAATTCTTCGACGCAAAGTACCGCGCCGACCCGGACCCATGGAACTTCGACACCGACTGGTACGAGATCCGCAAGCGGAAACTGTTGATGGCGTTGCTGCCTCGCCCCCGATATCACGCCGCACTCGAGCCGGGCTGCGCCAACGGGCACATCACCCTCGCGCTCGCGCAACGCTGCGATCGGGTAGTCGCCACCGATATCGCACCTCGCGCGCTGGAGTTGGCCCGTGCGCGATGCCGAGACCACGCCAACATCGTGATGCAGCGCTGGGCACTGGGCGAAGCATGGTGTTGGGCAGACACTTTCGATCTCGTCGTAGTCAGCGAGGTGGCCTACTACCTGCCAGCACTCGCGCTCAGATCGGCGATCGAAGATATGGCGGCACATCTATCGATCGGGACCATCGTCGTGCTTTCGCACTGGCGTCACGACGAAAAAGACCACCACCTCAACGGCGATCGAGCCAATCAGATCACGCTGTCGGCGCTGCCGCACCAGCCCGTGGCAGGTTATCTCGACGACGACGTGCGCATCGACGTCGTCACGGTGCGGCCATGATCGGCGCCCCGCGGCAGCGGTGATGAGCGCGCACCCCACCACGGCGTCCAGGAGCCGTGCCTCAGGTCCGGAATCACCGCCGACGATGCCAAGTCGATCGCGGGGACGCAGGCCGATACTCTGCGCATTCGCCGCCGCATCCGCACTTGAATCGGTCAGCGTCATCTGGCCGGTGATTTCTTTTGGCCACAGGTGGCGCGCGCCGGTAATTCTCGGCGGCTGCGGCAGATGACGTCGTCGTATATTCAGGTAGGTCGCTGGGGTGATACCCAGCGAAAGGATGCGCAATCGGAGTGTGCCCGGGCCGCTGTGTGTACAGCGGGAGTCGGAGCGGTATCTGTCGGCAGCGAGATGGCCGACGAATCGATCTGGATAACCCGCCCACCCCAAGGGACAAGCGGTTCGATGCAACCGAATACAACCGTCTGATCGGCCTGTACACCCCCGGGTACCCGCCTCGCGACACCCGGCCAGCACGGACTTCCCCGGCGAGTTCCGAGGTGTCCGACTACTTCAGGTCATCGCGCGAGTGCTCGCGGTCGGCGTGCTCACCTGGAACCGGCAAACCGCACCAGCCCACAGGAATCGATGATGGGTTTTACCACGCAGCACCAAGAGGTTCCCGGCATTCAGTCCCGGATGGTTCCGTACCGGACTGCGGTGAGGACAGCTACCGCGGGTCCGGCAAGTTGACCGGCAAAGTCGCCGCTCATCACCGGCGCCGACAGCGGAATCGGCCGGGCCGTCGCATCGCCTACGCACGAGAAGGCGCCGACGTGCTGATCTCCTACCTCGACGAAGTCGACGACGCACAAGAGGTCGCCGACCTCGTGACGCGGGCGGGGCGCAGGGCCGTGCTCGTGCCGAGTGATCTCTCCGACCCCGGCCCTGCCGCGCGGTCATCGATCGAACTGTGCAGGAATCCGGCCGGATCGACGTGTTGGTCAGCACCCTCATGGTGTACGAACCGACCTTGATCGAGCCGATCCATCCCAGCTTTGTCGCGGCCACGACATACAAGCACTCGACCGACGACCACACCGCACTTCAGCCTGACCGATGGAATGTCAATGTCTGCTCGGCCTAGCGGGAATTACGGGTCCATGCCGCTGTGCTCGTTCGGAGTCGACTCGTCGGTTTCGATGACTTCGCCGGTCGGGTGCTCGTCGGCGTGCGTCGGCTTGGTGTGCTCGTCGGCGAAATCCGGCTCCTCTTGCATCGCGGCCGCGGTCTTCGGGTCGATTTTCGGTGTGCTCATGTTGGTTGCGTACCCGGCTACGAAGCGCCGACTCAGTTCGCGGGGTGACCGTTCCTGAATCGAATCGGTAGCGGTAGGCTTCTCCCTCGCTTTTGGGCGCCGAAAATCTGATCTGCCGAGATTTTTGTTCAAGCAGCAGCCCAGAAGGGAGCGCAATGTCGTCCGCAGATGAGCAAGCCTGGTCGTTGCTGGATTCGGTCGTGGCGGTGGCGGTGACGCGTGCAGGCGGACCGGACCCGCAGGATGGCGAACCGGCGGGCTCGGTCTGGTTCGCGGTGGCCACCGAGGCCGACGTGCGGGCGTGGCGCGGTGCGAGGCCTCGGTTTCGCCTCCCGTCACGAGGGCATTCGCCCTGCGGAAACATTGCGAACGCAGATCACGGTCTGCGGCGCGGCAAGCGCGCTATCCTGGAAGGAGAACCAGTATGTCACCTGGAACGATCAATTCGACCCCGGACGCTGTCGACTTCCTGATCGAGCAGCACGGACGAATCAGACAACTATTTCTCGAAACCGCCCAGGCCTCCGATGTCGAGGAGCGCGAGCGCAAATTCTTCGAGCTGCGACGACTGCTGGCGGTGCATGAAACCGCCGAGGAGGAGATTGTCCACCCACGCGCCCGTCGTGAGATCGGCGACGGCCCCGCCATAGTCGATGCACGCCTGGAGGAGGAGAAGAAGGCGAAGAAGCAGTTGGCAGAACTCGAGGCGATCGATATCGACTCGGTCGAATTCGAGGTGAAACTGGACGGGTTGCGCAGGGCCGTGTTGGCACACGCCGAACACGAGGAGAGTGAGGAATTCACCCGCCTGCATCAGGAGCTGGATGCCGATGCCCTCGCACGGATGCGCAGCACGGTCGAACTTGCCGAAGCGATGGCGCCGACCCGTCCGCACCCCGGTGTGGAATCGGCCACAGCCAACGCGCTGGTCGGTCCGTTCGCAGCGATGATGGATCGCGCCAAAGACATGATCACGAAGCCGCGCCACTGATCAGTGGCGGTACGCGCCGACCGTCAGGCGCGATCCGGTGGTGATGGCACTCGGGTTCTACCGTCTCGATCTGTGTTGGGCAGCGCGCCGCCACAGAGTAGGCACGACGACGTGCTGGGAAAGGTGCGCCCGTGGGGTACACCACCATCCGCAGGACAGCGAACGCCAACGGCCCGGCCGATGTGCCGTATGGACGACCGAACTCGCCCAGCAGCGCCGCATCTCAACGCACTCGATCTGGAAGCCGCTCGTGGACGGTGTACGCATTTCCGCACCGTCTACGTTTCGAAAGGAATTTTTCATGCCGATCGCCACTATCAATCCCGCTGACAACTCCACGGTGAAGGAATTCGAAGAGTTCACCGACCAACACGTCGACACAGCGATAGATGCCGCGGACATCGCATACGCATCATGGCGCACCACGGACAAGCGAGAGCGCGCGGCCCTCCTCGCGCGAGCCGCACAGCTCCTGGCCGACCGATCCGACGAGTTCGCACCGTTGCTGACAGTGGAAATGGGCAAGCTGATCGGGGAAAGCAGAGATGAAGTCGCGCTGGCATCCGCGATCTTGAAGTATTACGCGGAAAACGGCGAGAAGATGACCGCCGACGAAACCATCGAGGTCGACGATGGTTCGGCTGTGGTGCGTACTACGCCCATCGGCGCGCTGCTCGGAGTGATGCCGTGGAACTTTCCGCTGTACCAGGTGGTCCGCTTTGTCGGACCGAATCTGATGCTGGGCAACACGGTTCTGATCAAACATGCAAGCAGTTGTCCACAGTCGGCATTAGCGCTCGAGAAGTTATTCGCCGATGCCGGAGCACCCGAGGGTGTGTACACCAACCTCTTCGTTTCCGGCGCAAAGATTTCGCGCATTATCGACAACCCCAAGATCAAGGGTGTATCCCTCACCGGTAGCGAGCGTGCTGGGGCAAGTGTTGGCGAGCGAGCCGGGAAGAACATCAAGAAGGCGGTGCTCGAACTCGGTGGCAGCGACCCGTTCATAGTCCTCGATGACGGGGGCGACTTCAGTCGGCTCATCGAAGGCGCCGCGACCGGACGCATGGCCAACACAGGCCAAAGTTGTGTGGCAGCCAAGCGCTTCTTCGTCCAGCGGGACCTTTATGACGGCTTTGTCGGTGGCCTCGCCGACGCGCTCGGACACCTGCGACTGGGTGATCCGCTGGACGAGTCGACCACGCTGGGACCACTGTCGTCGGAGCAGGCGGTCGAGGACCTCGAAGAACTCGTGCAAGAAGCACTCGACAAGGGTGCGACAGCAGTGGTCGGTGGTCACCGCGCCAGCCGGCCCGGCGCGTATTTCGAAGCGACAGTGCTGACCGGCGTCACCAAGAACATGCGCGCCTTCGCCGAAGAGCTATTCGGCCCGGTGGCCGTCGTGTACGCGATAGCCGATGCCGACGACGCCGTGGAAAAAGCCAATGCCTCGAATTTTGGGCTCGGCGCGACCATCTTCTCCGGTGATGTCGATGCCGCGAACTCGGTCGCTGACCGACTCGACAACGGCATGGTGTGGATCAACCACCCGACAGGAACCGCACCGGAACTACCGTTCGGAGGGACCAAACGCTCGGGGTTCGGACGCGAACTCTCACACTATGGAATCGGAGAATTCGCCAACCGCAAGCTCATTCGCACCCTCCCGAAAGATTCGAAGATTTCCGGAGTCGGCGGGTAGCTCGTGGCGAACTAACCCTGAGTGAAGGTCCCCGAACTACCCACGCTCCCGATGCTGTTTCCGAACCCATCGACCATGTCCACGGCGATCTTCGCTATGTGCCCCCGGGCGAAGGCACCGCCGTTCGTGTTCACCGGCACGCTGACCGTGTGACTCTGCGAGTCGCAGATCGGCACAACGTAACCGGCGCCGACGGCTCCCGAGGTACTGTCGTCGATCACTGCCGTCAGCCGCCGAGCATCACTCGAGCCATCGCAGCTGTAGGTAACCGACACGATCACGCTACCGCCACCAACAGCAGTGGCACTGTCGATAGTGGAGGTTGTCGCGGCGTCGGCCACGCCGGTGAAGAGCAAATTGGAAAGAGCCGTCGCTGCCGTGAGCACAACCGCGCGACCGACGAGCTCGAAGCTCATTTTCCTTCTCCTAAGTCAGATTCCCATCGAATCCCCCGCCGCGGTGATCATCTTGGCGTGGAACACCAGTCGTCGCGAATGAAGGGCATCCGTGCCGGACGCCAGCGTTGCGGTTCGACTCATCGACTACATTTCGACTATAAACGCTGACCGATCCGACCGAACAGCCGCATACGGCAGAATTTATCGGGTAACGAACAGCGTTGTGGTACAGCCTATTACGAACAATTCGGGCGTCGGAATCAGAACAGCCGGGCGTTATTCGCCGGGCCGGCCCCGGGCAGCGCGTTCGTGATGCTCGACGGTCCCATCCACACCGACGGAAGTCCGAACCGGTCCAACGCCGCGAAGAGGAAAGGGGCAAGAGGGAGATCCGAGCCGAAGGAGAAGCGGGCGCATGCTCGACCACGGGACAGCCCGGCTGGGCGGTTCGGACTTCCAATCGATCGCACAATGTCCGCGGATCGCAGGTCGCGCCGGGAACCGTCGCGTCGTAGCAGTACTGTCCCAGTGGCCTCCTGGGGAGCCCGACTCATGGCGGCGGGAGTTTCTGCCGCTGGGCGGTGGGCGTAGCGGATGCGATGTACTCGGTCGGCCCGAATCGGCCAGTGTGTCGGGTGTGGTCCGGAACGGCTGAGCGATCGTAGGCCATCCTGGTGAATTGCCCTCTCAACCAGCACATTTCTTCGATACTGTGCAGATGGAGCAGTCGAATGACTTTTCGTCGAGTAATGGCTCGGAGTCTGCCTTCGCGGGGCAGCCGACGATCGGCGACGCAGCGACCGAGACGAGGCCGCCGAGCGTACTCGTGGTGGGTGCTGGGATCGCGGGATTGACTGCCGCGCAGGCTCTTCGGAAGCAAGGCCATGCCGTGACCGTGCTGGAAGCGCGCAACAGGATCGGCGGCCGGATCTGGACCGACAGCGATGGCGTCGATCTGGGCGCGCACTGGATACACGGTACGGAGGGCAATCCGCTCACCGAATTGGTCGATCAACTCGAGATCCCGCACAGTTATGTCGGCGGCGACAGTTCCTATACCGGCGGATTCGACAGCCTGGCGCTGATCGGACCCGATCGGCAGGTCAGCCCCGCGACGGTCAAGAACCGGACCTTGGAACTCGCCGACAAAGTGCTCCACGAACTCGAGCAGCGCGCCGAAATCGCCCGCCGCCGCGGACATCCAGATGTTCCGCTGGCCGCGGTCGTGGACCAGATCCTCGCTGAAGCGGGCCACAGTCACGGCGATGAGCAGGCCATCCGATATCACCTCAACGTGATCCTGCGCGAAGACGTCGGTGAGGAACCCGGCGAACTATCGTTCAAGTTCTGGGAGGACGGCTACCGCGTCTACGGATATGGCGACAGCGTCCTGCACGGCGGATACCAGGCAGTGATCGATGCACTCGCCGAGGATCTGACCATCGAACTGGAGACCGTTGTGCGCCGGATCGATACCGGCGACGGCTCGGCGACGGTGCGGGTGACGACCGACCGCGGCGTCCACGAAGCCGACAAGGTGCTGATCACCGTGCCACTCGGCGTTCTCAAATCGAACGGGATCGTGTTCGTCCCGCCATTGCCGGACACCAAACGTCGAGCCATCGACCGCGTCGGGTTCGGCACGCTGAACAAGATCGCCCTGCATTACGACCGAATCTTCTGGCCCGCCGAGCAATACGTCTTCGGCTATCTGTGCCGGGAGACCGACAAGTACCCGACCGTGGTCATCAGCATGTGGAAGTCGCACGGCAAGCCGATTCTGGTCCTGCTACTCGGCGCATCGCTCGGACGCGCCATGGAAACCTGGGCCGATGTCGAGGTCCAGAACTACGCGACCGGCGTCGTGCGGGATATCTTCGGCACGAACGCTCCCGCGCCCAAGCATGTTTCCAGAACGGCGTGGTCGACCGACCCTTACGCGCTCGGTTCCTACGCCTGTATCGGCGTCGACGCTTCCCCGCGGGACCTCGACACACTCGCCGAGCCCGTCGGCGCGCGCCTGTTCTTCGCCGGCGAGGCGACCAACAGTTACCACTGGGGCTGCGTCCACAGTGCCTACGAATCGGGTCTGCGCGAGGCGGCGCGCATCGCCGACGACCCGTCGATCTACAGCCCGCCGAGCACCGAGACCTCGCGCCGACAGCGCCGCGATATCGACCGTATGAAGCGCTTCGCGCGAATGCGTATGAAGCACCTCAGTTTCGACTGTCTACGCACTCGCGTAGCGTGCCTCACCGAGGGTGTCGACCCCTTCGGCGTGCCGTTGTTCGCACCTCTCGTCGACACCGACCTGGAAACCCTCGCCTCCATGTTCGATGAACTCACCTACGCCCCCGGCGATCCCATCTGCCGCGAAGACGATACCGCGCACGGCGTCTACGTCGTGGCCGCGGGTGACGTGGAGGTCGATTTCGGCGGTGTCTACGACCGCGCCGTGCTGAGCAGAGGCAGTATCCTCGGCGGCCACGACCTGTTCTTCGACGCCAGAACCATGACCGTCACCGCCGTGACCGCGGTCCGCCTCTACTACCTCGACCACTACCGCTACAAGACGTTCCTCTACGCCTTCCCCGACGTCATGATGATGATGCTCACCGACCTGGTCACCCGCTGGGAGCAACTGGAAGAGGTCGTCGGTACCGCGGCACTGACGGGGGCACGCCGAATTTTGCAGGCCAGGCACGACGGCGACATCGCGTCCTGACGCCCGCGCCGTCCAGAGGATGCCCGCCTATTGTGCATATACGAGCGGGCATCCTTGACCAGCTCTCCTTCGGCAGAACAGTGCCCTTCAACGAGGACGCGATCAACTGCTGCCGAACACGCCACCCGGTATGAGATTGTGGAACAGACGCCACAATGGATCATTGCCGCGACCGCGGTCGTGATCCCCCCACCAATCTTTGCCGTAACCGTTGCCATGGAAACCAGGACGGTCGTCCCAACGGTCATGCCTGATTTCGGTGCCGACCGCGACGGACATCGCCGGATCGGCCGAAGCCGGAATCGTCGGTATTGTCAGGGACACAGCAGCAATTGCGCCGGCGACAGCTGCGCGGGCCAATATCCGGCGCGAAGTAGTGCATGTGGTTGCCATGAACACAACTCCTTTCTAGCGGCGGTGAACACTCTCACCGTTCCCAATCCATCATCGGCCGCAGGTCCCACACTAGTCCGACGACAACGCTGACGACAGTTGCCATCAGTACTGTGGCGACCGGCCGGAGATCGCGCATTTCCGACCGCTACCCACTCTGGATAGAGCTCAGACCAGAGCCTATGCAGGGGTCGCTCGATCCGGCGACAAGGCACGCATCGGGTAGTGCTCCAGCGCGCCGGTGTGCGCGGTCCTCCTGCTCAGCCAACCGAACAATCCGACCGCCACAGGAGAGGTCAGGACCCGAAAAGTGCGGTTGCGCCGACGGACCTTTCGCTCCGACGACGGGCGAGGAAGCGGCCAGCACCAGTGGCGACCTTCGCTGATGTCGGCATACCCACCAGAGACGGGTGAATCCTCGTTCGCACAACCCGTGCCGGGCAATGAGCGGTCCCGAGCCGCGGTCGCCCACAAGCTAGCCGCCATTAACAGAGATGATGGCGGGCTGCTGGAAACAGCGTCCGACATCACGATCGACCCGTGCGACCAGTGCCACAACCTACACGAGCGCGTCCCCGTCCCGGTCGCGCGCCTTCGCCGTCCAACGATCGTTGTGAGCGCTGACGGCTCGGCCGCATTCCACGACATGATCGAGGGTGTCGTCGACATGCCGGACGCTCGTCCGCGGGTTGATGGTGCACATGCGCAGAACGGTCTCGCCGCGCACCACGGTGGTGGTGATCATCGCGAACCCGGCATGCAACACCGTGCGAGCCAGCGCGGCCTGGACGGAGTCGAGATCCGTTCCCGGCGCCACGCCCACAGGACGATATCGGAAGGTCACGACCCCCAGCCCCGTCTCGCTGGCCGGCTCGAGTTCGGGATGGTCGGCGATGAATGCAGCCGCGTGCTCGGCCAATGTGATGCCTTGGTCGATCGCGTCTCGAAAGGCCTTCGCGCCAAATGTTTTCAGGGAAAGCCACAGTTTGAGCGCCCGCAGTCCGCGGGTCTGCTGCGGGCCGTAGTCGGAGAGATTCGGTTCTCGGCCATTGGATTCGGAGACCGCGAGGTAGCCGCTGTCGAGGAAATGCCGGGCCATCGCGAACGTGTCCTTCAACTGCTCGGGCCGGCGGAGTAGGACACAGCCGAGTTCGTAGGGCTGGAAAAGCCACTTGTGTGGGTCCAGGGTGAGCGAATCGACACGGTTGAGGCCCGCCATGGTGCGCCGGCCGCGGTCGGTGGCGGCGGCCGCGGCGCCCAACGCGCCGTCGGCATGAAGCCACAATCCTTCTCGTCCGCAGACATCGGCGAGTTCTTCGATCGGATCCACCGCGCCGGTGCCGGTGGTGCCGATCGTCGCGACGACCAGGAACGGACGCCCTCCGTCGTCGCTGTCCTGACGGATACGTTCGGCCAATCGCGCCGGGTCCAGTCGGAGCCGGTCATCGGGCGGCAGGACAACCAGTTGTTCACGTTTCAGGCCGGCGATGTGCAGGGCACGTGCGATCGAGGGATGGGCCTGGGTCGAACAGTAGGCGCGCGCAGCGGTGAGATCGCCGCCGAGCATGCTGTCACGTGCCGCCACCAATGCCGTGAGATTGGCCATCGAGCCACCGGAGACGAACAGTCCGCCGAAACACCCGTCGAGACCGAGGAGTTCACGCAGCCAACGCAGTGTGACCAACTCGAGTTGGGTGGGTCCGGACCCGACCAGCCACGCACCGGGAACCGACAGAAACGCTGCCGCCAACGCGTCCGCGAGCACCGCCGGATAGTTGCCAGAGGTCGGCACGAAGGCGAAGCACCGCGGATGGTCGGAGTGCATGCCGGACGGCAGCGCGTCCACGGCCAGCCGCTCCACCAGACCGACCAGGTCCTCGCCATGCTCGGGGATCGGCTCATCCCAATTCTGTTCGAGGTCATCGCGAGACCGGCGGACAAGCACCGGTCCGAGCGCGCCTTCGCTCATGCGCTCGACGATCAACTCGATCGCGCGCCCACCCGCCGCACGCATCTGGTCGGCTGGCAGCGTCAGCGGTGGCCGGGTCAGCATGATTTTCCCTCGAAGCAGGCGGACACTGCGCTCACCCAGTCGGTCGCGGTCGCGGTGAGTCGCGGATATGACTGCAGGGTAGCGACGGATTCGGCGAGTTGAATCAGGATGAGTTCGTCTCCTTCGTCCACCGTTGTTCCGGGTTGCGTTTGCGCCCACACCAGCGCGTGACCACTCGGAAGATCTGCCAGGCACCGACTCTCCCCTGGCACTGCGACATCGCCTTGCAGCGTGTACGTCCCGGATTCCGGCAGTACGCCCAACTGCGTTTTCCGGTCGGCATGCACAACCAGCTGGCCGAGGGCCGGCACCGGCGCGACAACGGTCTGGACCGGCAACTCCGGCAGCAGACAGGCGAGGACATGCAGGCCGAGGCTCGGCACCAGATCTGCGCTCTGCTCGGCCGCATGCACCAAGGACACGACTGTCTGGAACCGGGGATTGATCTCGATGGCCACTGGCCGATCACGTTCCAGCACCAGGTCCATGCCGAAGACCCCGCGGTATCCGCGCCGACCCAGCTGATCTCCCGCCCGAGCCGCAGCCGTGCGGATGGCGTTGTAGGCACCATCGGGTAGATCGGTGGGTGCGACGAGCTGATTGCCGCAGTGAGCGCCCCAGACGGTGGTCAAACCAGGAACACCCACCAGTTGGTGTGACACCGCCGATACGATCGTCGTGTTTCCGGCGACACATGCGGTGACGGTCACCGGGAGGCCGTCCACGTACCGACCTAACCTCAATTCCCGTCCAGCCCAGGCATCGAGACATTCCTGCAACTCAGTGTGATTGCGGGCGAGACGAGTACCCCTCCCGATCAGATTGTTCTCGCGGCGTTGGACCACCACCGCCGGCCAATCATCGCGCCAGTACTGGGTCGCGTCGGCACGGCCGGTCGGTGGCACCCGCACGAATTCCGGAGTCTCGATGCCTGCTTCGACGAACACTGCCAGCACGTCGAGTTTGTCCGCCGCGACCGCGGACGTCGCCGGGTCGGGCGCCAACAGCGGCAGAGCCCTGGCCGCAGCCCACTCGCGCGCCACCGGACCGTGCTCGGGGGCGAATGCCACGCACACCGCGTGCGCGGCCCTGATCCCGAGCCCATCCTCATCGGTATTCGACAATGGTGAAAACGCATGCAGTTGGGGACCACGTCCCGCACGGAGGGAGGGTCGAGCGGACGCGGCAAGGAAGGGCGAACGGTCCAAAAAACAAATCTCGTCGACCGCTGCTTCCAGCATGGCAATGCCCTGGTCGAGGCCTATTCCGTCGATCTTGGCGAGTCTTTGTGGTGGAAGGCCGGCTTCGGCCGCTGCGCCACCGGTAGCCTGGCTGATCCGCATGGCCGGTGACTCTATCCGGTCAAGTGACCATTCCGGCGACGAGACGTTGCTAATCTCACGGCCATGACCAAGACACGATGTGCTCTGGCCCTTGCCCTTTCGCTTCTCGCCACGCTCGCGGGGATACCGCTCGCGGGGAATGCTAGTGCCGCTGTCGTGCTCACCTGTGAAGAGAGCGGCACCGTCAGTTGGGCCGGACTGGGAATCGGCGCCTTTCCCTCGAAGGTCTATTGGACCGACACGATCACGTTCAGCAACTGCACCGGCACAGCTGTGGACCAAGGACTGCCCATCCCGGTCAGCGAGACGGACATCGGGACCGAGACCGCCAGTTGCGATCAGGAAACCACCGACAACACCAGCACAGGGACGATCATCTGGTCCGATGGCACCAGTACCGACGTCAGTAGCGGAGGAGGTTCCCAGATCGAAGGCAGCGGATCCCGCCGCGGCGACTTTCCCACGTTGCTCAGCACCGGACCCTACGCGGGCATGACCGCTATCGACTCCAATACGGTGACCCCCACCGACCGCCTGTGCCCCGGCCTGACCTTCGCGAAACTCGAGGGGAACTTTACGATCACCGACTGAAGCCTCTGTTCTTCGGATCTACACGGTCACCTCGATGAATATTCACCACTCGACCTGCGAGAGCACTGTGCCGCTGTCCGTTCTCCCCCTTCTGCCGCCTCGGAGAGTTCACGGCATGCGGGAGGGGTCGCTGGCGTTTTCGCCGATGCTCCTCGTGTCCGATATGGCGACGTGTCTTCGCCAGGCGCTGGTCGACGAGTACGCACCACTGCCCGACCTCGGGAATCTCCCGCCACTGCCGGTGGCGAACGACGAGGATCCCGCCGCGCGGCCAGAGACCACGCAGGATCGCTATGACGAATATTTTCGAGTCCGCAGAACCCAGCACCAGAACACCCTTGCCTATAGCATCCTCGTCGGCTTCCGCGATGTGCTCGACAATCTACGGTCTGCTCGATCGAGCCTCGCACCGACGCAATGGCATGCTCTGGCAGCTGGCATACATTGCACGCTCAACCTCCTACTTCCCGCTGAGAGGCGCTCCCATTACCACTACTCCCCGCTGGCGCACGCGGACTCCGCACCCGATCCCGACCTGCGCTGGATACTGGGGCACCGTGCGTTCTTCGTTCTCACCCAGTGCGTCATCATCGGATTACGAGGCTTTGTGGACGCTGCGAAACGTGCGGCGTGGCACGACGCGGTCACCGCACTGACCTATGGCACCACCATGTTGGCCACCTCAGAAGCGTGCCTGCGATTCACCGCGGACTTCCCTCCCGACGACTACCGCCGAACCGTGCGTCCCGCCATGCCGGCGGAATTCAGCGGCCTCGCGTCCGCGGACCACGCCTGCCTTGTCACACTGCTCCGGGCGGTAGGACCGTCGTTGCAGGCCATGCCACCGGAGTTTTCGGAGCACCGGGAGGCATTGCGCGCAGCACTGCACTCGGTGTACTCCGCCCACCAAGGCATCTGTGCTCGATTCGACGGCGACCGCGGCCCGAGCCTGCGGATGGCGCCAGGCAACGCCACACCCGCGACGACTGTTCTGACTCGCCTTGCTCGTTCGCGTAGTCGGCTTCTCGAATCGTAGGCAGGTTTCCGCCATCCCTTCTGGAAGACGGTCGGCTTCGCGGCAGAGCGGATCCCACGCGTCTGCCACCCGCTTGTCTCGAGTGGAGGTCGCGCCTATCGCCATTCGCAACCTGCAGATTCCCCGAATCTCGAGATGGGACAGATGGATCCGCACTCTCGCGTTGACAGCCCCGAGGAGTTGCCGGTTCACCTCGTCCGACCCGTGCACTCGGAAATAACCCAGCGTCAATGGATGTGGCGCCACAGCGGGCTTCCCGATGTGGTGCGACGGGGGCGTCGATGGGCAGGAATCAGGTCCGCTCCGGCGCGAGGACCAAGCCGAAATCGCATCGAGACCAGGACCGGTCGCCGATGTCCCTCCCATCAGGTGTAGGAGTTCCTGGACGGTGCTCGACGAACTCCTTGATCAAGGATTCCTTCACCCCGAACACGCTATCCCCGCGTTCGAGTTGTGGATCACCGGCGACGAAGATGTGCGTGACGAGGGTGCGCAGGCCTTCCGCAGTGACCATGAAGTGTAGGTGCGCGGCCCGCATCGGTGATCTATTGGTCGCCGCCAGCATCCTTCCCACCGGGCCATCGCTTTGGATGGGGTACGGCACCGGTGTCAATCCCCAGAACCGATAGCGCCCCTGTGCATCCGCGTACAGGTGCGCTCGTCCGGCGACTCGGCCGTCGGGGTATTGGACGTCGTAGAAGCCGTCTTCGTCGTTCTGCCACACTTCGATGCGAGCTCCGGGAACGGGATTGCCCGCGGTGTCGGTGACTGTTCCTTCGATCCAGCAGGGTTGTCCGGTCGCACTGCCGGCTATGTCGCCGCCGAGGGCGACTTCAGGTGCGTCCTCGACGAAGAACGGTCCGAAGACGGTGGCTTCGGTGGCATTCTTGTAGGCCGGGTTGCTGACGGCGATGGTCTGCATGGAGGCACCGAGGACGTCGGAAAGCAGGATGAATTCCTGGCGCCGCTCATCGGTGATGTGACCGACGGCGGTGAGAAACCCGATGGCTTTGCTCCACTCCTCCTCGCTGAGGCGGACTTCCCGGATGAACCCATGCAGATGGCGCGTCAAGGACTGCATCAGCTCCCTCAGTCGCGGGTCGGCGGTGGAGCCGAAGGACGCAACAACACTGTCGACGAGCCGCCGCTCGATCGCAGTCTGCTCGTCGAGGTTTTCGGTACTGGTGTTCTGCATCGGTAGTCCTCTCACAAGTCGGGCCCGGAACTGGATCTGTCGGGCCGGGTATGTTCCCGGCCCGACAGGGTGGCTCAGACCTTCTGGGTCTCCTTGTAGTAGCCGTCTCGGACGTCCTGTTCCCGTGCGTACTCGGGCTGGTACGCGACGGATGCCCAGTTGGATTTCTTCTCCACTTCCGCGGCGCGCGCGGCGAGGGCTGCGGTGTCGCCGAAGCCGAGAACCTGCCGCGCCAGGTCGGTCAAGGGTCCGTCGACCTGGTATTCGGTCCGCTGCATCGTCAACAGTCGCACCAGGTAGAGCGGCGTGCCGTTGAACTTCTCGAACATCTCATGTCGCGCACCCCACTGGGTGAGATACCGCTCGCTGATCTGACGGAAGATGGCCGCGCGGTCGCGGGCACTGATCGACGTGCCGCGCAAGGCCTCTTCGAGCCGAGGACCGATGTATGGGTGGTCGAAGTCGGCCTTGGTCGGTGACATCACGACGCCGCGACCACAGAATTCGATCAGCTGGTTGACGGCATTGTGAATGTTCTCGAGGTAGTGGGCGCGCCCGAGGTCGACGTAGATGTTGTTGGGCTTGAACAACCCACCGGGCGTGGTGAAGCCGGTCTCCTCGGCGGCGATGGTGAACGCCTTGCAGGTCTCGCGGAAGCGCACGAGATCGGCGAGCTGAGATTGCACGATCGGATTGTTGTTCGTCCCGAGCGCATTGGTCAGCAGCAGAGCGAGACCGACGATCAGTTCGGCGTGAACGGCATGTCGGATCTGAGTCTCGATATGGACCCAGTCGAACTGGCGCTGTGGATACCACTTCGAGTGATCGGGGTTGCCGATGTGCTGGACCCGATCCCAGGGGATGAGGACGTTGTCGAAATACGCCATGCCGTCGAGTTCGTCGCCGATCGTCGACAGTGGATGGTCGTAGGGGTCGGCATCCGGCGTGGCGTTCGATTGGCGACACACCAGCGACAATCCCGGGGTGTCCACCGGGACGATCGCGTACACAGTTTGGTCCGAGGTCTGCCCCGGCCGCCACAGGTTGCCGATGAGCAATTCGTTGACGAAGGGAAGCGATGTTCCCATCGCTTTCCAGCCGCGGACGACGATTCCTTGATCGTTCTGTTCGACGATGCTGAGCATCGGGGTCTCGACCAGCGCGTCGTCGCGGCCACGGTCGTATTGCACGTCGACGAACATCGGGGACAGCGCGATGTCATCAGTCGTCACGCGTTGCCATTGCGCCCGGATATTGTTCGCGAAAGGGATCTTGCGCCCGTCGGCGACGATGGCGTTCTCCTCCCATGGCTCCGGATCGTCGACCTGGGCGTACATGACGACATGCATACCGGCCGGTGGCCGCGTGAAGATGCCGCCCTGGAAGTGCCGGAACCAGAATTCGTGGTAGGCACGGCGCCGCGCCGCATCGGCCTTCGTCTTCGGGAGGAACCAGTGCATCGACTTCCGGACACCGTCGTCGTCGACGAAGGTCAGAACGTCCTGATGCTTCGGGTCGAGGTGCAAGTCGTAGTACTCCGCGATGGCTTTCGCGTACCCACTGGTTTTGGGGTGGGTGGTGACGTCGTCGATGAGTTCGCCGCCGACGTACACCTGGCGTCCGTCTCGAAGCGACTCGAGATATTGCTGTCCTGTCCGCATTGCGGGACCTTTCTCCTATTTGTAAGAAATTGCGTTGTCGGTCTGAGTGGTTCGCCACGTCGCATTCCGGTGGGGAACGAAGTGGCCGAAGCTGCCGCGGTAGTACGAGAGCGGATTACCGGTTCCCGCGCGTGCGTCCAGTACCTGGGCGACGAAAATTCGGTGCGTGCCGCCTTCGAAGTCGTCGACGACGCGGCAGGTGAGATACGCCAACGCCTCCGCGAGACGGGGCCCATGTTCGCCGTGGTGCACGGCCACGTCGGCGAACTTGTCCGCGCCAGGGGTGGCGAATGTATGGGCCACAGCGGTTTGATCCTCACCGAGGATATTGATCGTGAAATGGCGGGTATTGCGGACCGCGGCGTGCGTTCCGAGGTTCTGATTCAGGCAGACCAGGACCATGGGGGGCGTGTCGCACAGCGAGGTCACCGCGCTGATCGTCGCGCCGTAGTGAACACCGCCGTATTCGGCCGTAACAATCGTGACGCCACTGGCGAAGTGTCCGACGACGTTACGGAATTCGGATTTATTCAAGGGTCGCAAGACATTCTGCTCCATCTGGTCCTCCAACATTCGGCGTCCGGCCGGCCTGTCTGGAATGCGCTGTTCGACTGGCTGGACCCGTCATTAATTCGCCATGACCGGATCAGCGCAGTGCAGTGGTCTACGCCGTACAAGCCGCAGGCTGTGATCTGCCCGACAAGAGAACGCTAGAAGCCCGAATAGATTCAGTCCAACAGATGTGGCCGATGCGAAACATCGGCCGCGCCGATATGTGACGGGTATCCGCGAGATCCGCCCTCCGACGGCGCACACCATGCGTTCATGACTGTGCCGTGGCTGTCGAGCCGGGCCCGTTCGCGGCCTTTACGACGCGCCTCCCATAGGAGTCAGACGCGTTGCGGTAGCGGCCAGGCGGTGTCGAAGCCAACGGTGACCAGAATCTTCGGTATGGCGCGGATTCCAGTACATCGCATCTGTAATGTTCGGCACGGGAATCGGCGGCTCGACGAGGCGCAGATCTTCGAGAGGCAGCATGAAAGCCGCACGCTCGAGAACCAAGCTGACGAGGGACGTGCCCCGAATCAGCAGCGGCGCCATGAGGAAACTTTCGACCGTGAGCTCGATCCGCCGATGTACCCCGAGTGAGGCCAAATGGCGATCGGCGAAGTTCAACTGCCGCTCCGGGCCGATGGAATAGACAAGATGGGGCAACTGTAGATACCGGTCGCGGTCGAACGGATCCAGCACCGCCGGCTCGTGCATACCGGCATCGAGCATGCATAGCCAGCGGTCGGAAAACAGCGAATACCCGGGCAGCGGGGTATCGCCCATCATCTCCCGCGGCTCGATCACCAGATCGGCGGAGTCGAGGCGAAGAACAGCGGGAACGTCGGGCGAGCGGGGCAACACGTTCACCGTCACGTTCGGGGCCTCCTCCGCGAGTCCGCGCAGCAGCGGCGCCAAGACAACCGCCGTCGCGTAGTCCGACGCGCTGATGGAGAACGACCTGGTCGTTGTGCGTGGATCGAAGTCGGCGCGCGCTGCGAACACTCCATCGATCTGATGCAGGATCTCCCGCACCTGCGGAATCAGAGCCTCCGCGCGAGGCGTGAGGGTCAGCACGCGACCGTTACGGACCATGAGCGGATCGGCGAATACTCGCCGAAGGCGCGACAACGAGCCGCTCATCGCCGACTGGCTCAGGTTCAACCGTCGGGCAGCCTCGGTGACGCTTCGCGTGCTCAGCAGGGCGTCGAGGTCAACCAACAGGTTGAGGTCGATACTGCGGAGATCCTTCATCTTCTCCACACTATCGACGCGACCGATGTATTGCATCCGTGACATCCGTTGGACCGGATGGTTAAGACTGAGGGAGGATTTTCGAACCAGGAAGCGGACCCGCGTAGAAGTCCATCGAACGACAATGTGCCAGCTCCGTCGCCTCGACGGGCGACCCGGCGAGTACACGAGAAAGGTCGAGGACGCCGATGACGCAACCAGCACGCCCCAGCAGCGATCGTCGTCCGTCGCGACAGACCCTCTGGCGGCGCGCCGAAGACGTCCCGGCCGATCTGGGCCCCACCGTGGTCGCGATCGGACATTTCGACGGCGTGCACCGCGGGCATCAGCGACTTCTCGCCGACGCCGAGCATCGAGCACGAGCGCTCGGACTACCGGTCGGCGCAGTGACCTTCGATCGGCATCCGGCCACCATCCTCACCCCGGGACGCCAACCCGCCGTGCTGACCGGTCCCGACCGCAAGTTCGAACTGCTTGCGCACTGCGGCCTCGACTTCGTTCTGGCGCTCCCGATGAACCTGCCTCTGCTGACGACCTCCGCCGAAGACTTTGCGACGGATCTGCTCGCGACTCGACTGCGGGTGCGGTCGGTGTCCGTCGGCGAAAACTTCCGCTACGGGTATCGCGCAGCGGGCGACATCTCGACTCTCCACGCAACCGGCCGCCGGCTCGGCTTCGAGGCCCACAAAGTCGACCTCCTGACCATCGACGGAAGCCCGGTCTCCTCGACACGTATCCGTGCAGCGGTTGCGGAGGGCCGAGTGCGGTCCGCGATCACACTGCTCGGCCGCTCGCACAGTGTCGAGGCCATTGTCGCGACGAGTTCCGGCCGGCAGGCGACCGCTCGCACAGATCCTGAGATCGCCGAACCGGCGCTCGGCAGTTACCGCGCCGCGGTCTATGGCCTTGCTGATCCGACGCAACGGACCGAGCAACGCGCACAGGTGACAGTTCACCACGGTGCACTGTCGATCGAATTCGATCACGAAGCCGACGCCGGCTGGACACCGGTGGTGGGTACCAAGCTACGAGTGGAGTTCGTCGATGAAATCAGCTGAAACTCCCGAACCCCGGGACCGATCGGGGTTCGACGTGCCGAGCCCCGCGTCTTTCGCTCGAACAACCCTGCCCGGCCGCGTCGTCTTCGGCAATGGGACGCTGAACCAGCTCGCGCCGGAACTCGACGGCGAACGCCGCCACAGAGCCATGCTCATCGTCTCGGCCCGCCAGCGGGAACTCGCGGACCGCGGACGATCCGCACTCGGCCACGTGATGGCGCTGGAGTGGAACGAAGTGCGACAGCACGTTCCCCGCGACCTGGCCGAACGCGCCACCGCCGCCGCGACCACCGCCGACATAGACGCGATCGTCGCCCTCGGTGGCGGCAGCACCGTCGGACTCGGCAAAGCGGTTGCGGTGCACACCGGTCTCCCCCTGGTCGCAGTGCCCACCACATACTCCGGTAGTGAGATGACGCCCATCTACGGGCTCACCAGTGGTAACCACAAGAAAACCGCCCGCGATCCTGCGGCCCTGCCGAAGATCGTCGTGTACGACCCGCAGCTGATGACCGCATTGCCCCCGTCGATCGTGGGTCCCAGCGGCATGAACGCCCTTGCCCACTGCGTTGAAGCCTTGTGGGCAACAAACCATGACCCGATCACCGACGCACTGGCTCTCGATGGCGCCGCCCGGCTACAACGCTTTCTGCCGAAGGCGTACACCACGACCGACCTCGCACCCCGTGGCGAGGTTCTCATCGCTGCCTGCCTCGCCGGCACCGCATTGGGCACAGTAGGCAGCAGCGTGCACCACGCACTCTGTCATCTTTTCGGCGGAATGTACGACACCCCCCACGCCGAAACCCACGCGATCGTCCTGCCCTACGTCATTCGGTACCTAGAGCCCGCAATCCCGGACACCGTGGCACGTTTGGCCGAGGCAATGAAATGTGACCCGGCAGAACTCGCGGAAAACATATGGGCACTGGCCCGGTCGGTCGGGACACCGCCAGGACTCCGGGCTATCGGCCTCACCAAGAACCAGACCGACGCGGTCGCGGAAGAAGCTGTGGCCAAGCACCTCGTCAGTCCTCGGCCGCTGGAACTGCGCTCGCTGCGCGCCATGCTCCGCGAGGCGTGGAGCGGAGAGCCTCCTCGGACGACTCGAGAGTAACGATCCCGCCCAGGTTCGTGGGCAGCATGATGCCCGAGATCCGAAGTCCGCCAAGGAAAGGAAACATCTCACATGGCCTCGATCACCCAGATCGTCACCGATCTGTACACGGCATACAACAATCATCGCCCCGCGGACGTCGCACAGCTCTACGCTGCGCAATGCCGGCACCGCGATATCGCGGTCGGCGCAGACCACAGTGAGCCGGAGCAGATAGCCGCCGGCCTCGCACAGCTCTTCGAAGCACTCCCCGACGTGCAATGGAACCTCGAGGAGATCCTCATCGACAGCAACCGCGCGGCGGTGTCCTACGAACTGTCCGGTCACCTGCGCGGCCGCCTGGGCTCATACGAGCCGAAAGGGCAAAGTCTCCACTTAGCGGGGGTGCAGATGCTGGAAGTGCGAGACAACCAGATCACTACGAGCACCGACTATTGGGACGGTGGCGCACTTCATCGCCAGCTGAGCAAGATTTAGACCCGGCACGCTTGCAGTCTCGCCCCCCGGAAAACCGGCTGCGTGCCGGGTGCGCCGATCAGTAGCATCGCCGCATGGACCTGCGCGCTATCCCGGATTCGATGGCCCCCGCAGAGGTGCGGAAGATCGATGCCGAGCTGGGCCGGATCGAGCATGGACACGGCGTGTCCATTGGGCTGGCCATCGAAAGTGGCAGCCGCGCTTGGGGTTTCCCTTCCCCAGACTCGGACTATGATTGCCGGTTCATCTATATCGCAGGCCTGCACACCTATCTGTCGCCGTGGCGTACCCGCGATGTGATCGAGACGCCGCTGGTCGGATTGCTCGACGTCAACGGCTGGGATCTGGCGAAGACGATGCGCCTGCTGGTCAAGGGCAACGCCGTACTGATCGAGTGGCTGATGTCACCGATCGTGTACCGGGGCGACGCCCGGTTCCGCGACGAACTGCGCACGCTGGCCGACGAGGTCGCCGACCGTCACCGGGTGGCCCGGCACTATCTACATCTGGGCGCCCGCCAATGGACGCTGTTCGGTAGCGGCGGTTCACTGAAGAAGGTGTTCTACTCCCTACGTCCGGCTATGGCCCTGCGCTGGCTACACGAACATCCGGGTGCGGCGATAGCGCCCATGCATCTGCCGACACTGCTCGAGCAATGCGAGCTGCCGGCAGATCTGGTCGCGGCCGTGCGTGAGCTCACCGAGCTGAATTCGCGTACCCGCGAAATGGGTCGCGGCACCGCACCGGCACCGATCGCCGAGTTCATCATGGCCGAATTCGACCGAGCGACAGACGCTTTCCCGAAAATGCCCGACCGCGACCTGGTGCGCGCAAAGGCGCTGACCGCAGACTTCTTCCGCAAGCAGGTCACCAGAAACTGACAGCGGTCGACATCGGATGGGCACGCACCGTCGGTAGCCGGTGGGCCGGGGCGATTGCGGTCAATGGTGGACGACCCGGTAGCCGGTCGAGATCTCGGCGGCCGCCAGGTCACCGTCGTCAGTGGTTGCTGCCGAGTGCTTCGGCGATGATCGGCCAGGACCTGGACAGTTCGTCCGCCCAGTACGGCCAAGAATGTGTGCCGGTGGGCCGCAGATTCACCGTCGCCGGAATCTGTAGCTGTGCCAGCCGCTTCCCCAACGCGTCCGCGCATTCGTAGGCCCCGGTCTCGAGCGGACCTCCGACTGTGATGGCGTCGGGGAGCTCGACTTGGCCGGGTACGTCGTGTTCTCCAGGGATTCCACTACCGCTGGACAGGTAGATCCTGGTGCCGCGCAGAGCTTCCGCGTGTGTCATGACGTCGTGGGCGCCCCAGTCCGGGTCGGTGAGTGTGCCGAACATGTTGTCCGGGTTGCCACCATATGTCTTGACGATCGCGCGGGCTTGGGCTTGACCGGTGCCGGAGGCGACGGTGTAACAACCGCTGTGGGCAGCGACGACGGAGTACATGCCTGGCTTGCGGAAGGTGAGCATCATCGCTGCTTCAGCACCCATCGAGACCCCCTGGATCCCGTTGCGTCCGTTGCCCTCGAACTGTGCGTCGATCAGCGGCGGCAATTCCCGGGTGAGGAACGTCTCCCATTTGTTGGTTCCCAGCACCGGATCGCGACGTTGCCAGTCGGTGTAGAGATTGGCCGGACCACCGGTGGTGAGCACGACATTGACATTCTTGTCGGCGAAGAACTCCACGGCATGACCGTGCTCTGTCCAGCTACTTTCTTTCTCGGGAGCACCCCGGCCGTCGAGCATGTACAGGGTGGGTCGCGGCTGGCCGCGGTCTGCCGGGAGCAGCACCTGCACCTGCACGACACGGTTCATCGCCGGCGATTTCACGAATACCCGCAGCCATCGGTCGGTAATCGGCTCGATACGCTCGATGACCGGGCGGGCCGGAAGGTCGGAGCTCTCCGACGGGGCTTGGTAGCCATCAGGCGACCCGACATTCGAGCCAGAGGTCTCCGGCGCGGCGACGGCCACCCCGGGCGCCATCGCCAGCGCCCCCAGCATCACCACGGCGGGCGCAACCACCTCGGCGACCCATCGCCTCGTCGGGCGTGGGCCATCGAGGTGCAGCACCGAAGACGAGCCCGTACGGCGTCGCCGCGTCGGCCACCCTCGTGCACTGAGTCGGTTTCGGTCGACAGTTTCTTGCCGACTGGCACTCTTGGTCCGGGCAGCGGGCCCCCCGCAGACATCACACACTCGCCTAGTAAACCGCAGGGCAAGTTCGGCGGTCTACGCGCGGGGTAGATATGACGCCACACACCCCGACGAGCTGGGCGCCCCCTTGGGGCACGCAAACATCCTGCGCACCACCATATTTCAGGGCTGGTGCCGCAAGCAGGTCGGCGAGACGGAGAGCGGTTACCCGGCCCGCTCACTTCCCGGCCCGGTAACCGCACTGCCGAATCCTGCCGCGGATCACAACTCCCGCATACTGATCCTGGTAATCCCCGTCAATCTGTTTTCTCGTCGGCGGGTCACCTCGAATCGGGTACCATCCATGAACAGCACCTCCTTCTCATGAGGTTTATTGGAATACGCGGAAATGCTTTTAGCATGCTTCGATTTTATTTTGAACTTGACTCTACCTTCAATAAAATACCCACCCCTACGACGGGCGCTGGTGAACGCCTTCTCGGTAACGATATTTCCGCGCCGATATTCCGACAGTATCTCCCGCGGAATATCGGCTTCACGAAATACCGTTCCCCTATAATCGGGGATTTTGACCAGGGCGGTCCGCAGAGCTTCGATTCGTGCGCCGACAGCAGCACTGAACTGTCCGGACCTCAATCCATGGTTGATACTTCCATACCCTTCCTTGATGTAATACACAAGCGCGTCCACGTCCCTCTGAGTCAATTCAGCAGATGCGACCGGACCTATCGACCGCCTGTGCGGAGTATCAGCGCCGGCGACTCCTGACCCACCAACCGCATCCATCGTGGAATATCTCTGCATTCCATCGGAAATCTCACGAGTAAACGTCCCGGAAAACCTGCGGTACGCCGACGCCACCGCCTTGCCATCCTCCCCGAGGCGCTGGGCGAGCCGCCGCGCCACCACGAGAATTCCGCTTTCCACCGGTTCCTCCCGTCGGCCGCCAGGCCACGGTCGATCCGACGGGCGCCCAGGCCTCGGGAAGTCGAGGCAGCACACTCGGGTAAATCGTCACCTCTTCCCCACTATGGGAAGTTTGCACGCTCTCGCCGCAGCATGTATCCACGCACCGCTCAACATTCCGGCCCATGGCGCGCAATTGCGGTTACCTCGCGTCCGGACAACCTGCACCGGCACCTTCGGCCAGCGTGCACGCGGCGATCCGATCTACCGTGCAGTGTGGATCTGTGCCTACGGGACTGTAGCGGGCAGCGCGGGCGTAGTCGTCACGGCGCCGCGGTCAGAGATCACGAGGAGAAACGACAACACCGTCCCGACCGCCGCCGACAGCCAGCCCATTCCGAGCGCCACTACGTACACGCCGAACGTCACGATGACCACATTGATATTCGGAGCGACTCACGGCCAGAACAACACTCGCGGGCTGCCGCGATGCTCATGCTCGGCGATCCAGTCGCGCCACTTGCGCTCCATGGCCCACGCCGTCCGCGCGGTCCGACCGGGCGCGGACTGGATCAAGGCTGCGTGCGACGCTCGATGTCGAGCTGACCCATGCTTGACCTCGAGCCGGCTCGAGGTTTCACAATGAAATCATGACGACCTGGATATGCGCCGGGTGCGGTCTGGAGCATCCGGAATCCGATCAACCGCCTGCCGACGGCTGTGTCCTCGCCAGCGACGCCGTCACCGACGAGGAACGTGGCGATCTCGGCCCGCACGGGTGGTGGACCACCCATGTGGAGTTGGCCCGGCAACCGCATCGAACGGTGCTGCGCGAACACGGCCACGGCGTGCACAGCTTGCGCCGCGAACCGCGATTCGCGATCGGCCACTGGTCCTTCCTGGTCGGGACCCCTGAGGGCGCTCTGCTGTGGGATCCGCCCGCCTATCTCGACGACGACGTGCTCGGCCTGGTCCGCAGCCTCGGCGGAGTCGCGGCGATCGCCGCCAGCCATCCGCATATGTTCGCCGCGCAGGTGGGCTGGAGCCATGCCTTCGGCCGGGTGCCGGTGCTGGTGAATGCTCTGGACAAGGAATGGGTACCGCGTCCCGACCCGGTGATCGAATTCTGGACCGAGCACGTAGAGCCGCTGCCCGGGATCCAACTCGTCCATGTCGGTGGTCATATGCGCGGCAGCGCCGTCGCGCACACCACCGACGGCGCCCTGCTGACCGGCGACACCATCGCGGGCTGCCATACCCCCGGATGGGTGTCGTTCCAACGCAACTATCCGCGGCATGTCCCGATGTCGGCCGCCGTGGTGCGCCGCATCGTCGAGACCCTGGACCCCTATGACTACGACCGCCTATACACGCTCGGCGGTGACACCATCGACCACAACGCCAAGTCCATCGTCCGCGCCGCTGCCAACCGCCACATCCGTTGGATCAGCGGAGAATTCGACCATCTGACCTGAACTCGCCACAGATCACACTCGACTCGGAGTGCACAGCCGGACGCCCGCCACATGCGTCCGGCGATAACCTTCGCCCTTACGCCGCTTCCTGCGCGGAGTGTTCCCAGTCGATGACGGCGCGCTCAGGCACCCAGCCGCGCCGCAGGTCGAAGACTTTCGACACCACGCGGACGCGCCCCGGCCGGTTGAGCCGCCCTACGATCGTGATGGCGTCGCCCAGGTCGTCACACGCGAAGAACTCCGCGGCTGCGTCGCTGCCGGGAAACCGCAGCTCGACCACATGCCGAACCTGTCCCGCCCACATGTCCCGATACGCCGACTGCCACGCGCGCGACCGGTTACCGGTGGCGGCCACCCACGCCGCAACCTGACGTGTGGGCACCACCCCTGCGGGGCCTTCGATACATTCTGGAGAGGTGCGGTCGCCCTCGGACACGGCGGCGAACCAGCCGAGCGCATCCTCGAGGCTGTCGCGTTCTTCGACTTCCAAGCCGCTGCGCCCATACGCCCACAGGAGGTAACTGCCTTCCGGGCCGGTGGATTCATTGCCGTCAAGACGGATCGTGTACGCGTTCATGCTGCTCGTTCTCCAGTGTCGGGTACTCGATAGACACGACCAGGGAGTTCGATCGGTTCATCGAACGGTATCTCCATCGATGACCGACTCGGTCATTCAGGCCGGCGAAACCGCGCATGCCGACCACCTTGTCCTCGTCGCAGAGCCTGGGCAGGATGTCGGCGAGTCTTCCTCGGCCTACACGTATTCGGGATCGATCGACCCATCTCGGTTCCGAATCCGCGGCATACAGCATTCGATCGGAATCCCATGCCGTTCGGCATCCCGATAATCGTGCGACAAAAATGTTGCGGTCTCGATCATTTCGCATGGCGGCTCGACTCCGGCCGCACATGCCATGGGCCGCAACCGCGCCCGCGATGCCGCGGCTGGGTGCGCCTGAAACCGGCACAGGTGCGCGGATACTCGGCGACGGTGGCGCAGCCGACGTACCGGCGGATTTCAAGAATTGAAAAAGTAAGAGAACCGGAAACGTATCCTCGTCCACGCATAACTCCGTCCTCGGCGGCCAATGCCTCGCTGGACCGGATTTTGCGGCCTTTATCGGTCGTTCACCATCACAAACTCCGGTTTCAGCCGATCAACGTGGGGCGCGTCCTGAGGTCGAAGGCGAGCGGACACCACACCGTGTATCGGAGCATTGTCAACTATTGCGAAGGCAGGACGGCACAGTCGTATACTGACCTCTATGGCGGATGAACCATCCTCCAGAGAATTCCGCGAAGCACCCATTCTGGTGGTGCAAACGAAGGAGCGCGTCTACCGGCTACGCGCCGGGGGCGCATATAACATCGGCCGCGATCCGACGGCCGACATCGTTGTGAGCGATCCGCGCGCGTCATCGTTGCACGCCGTGCTCGAGCGGGGTGCGGACGGTTGGGAAATCGAGGACGTCGGAAGTCTCAACGGCACCTTCTTCGCCGGCCACCGCGTCGACCGGATGGTGATCGACCACGAGGAGACGTTTCAGCTGGGTCACGCCGTGGACGGCGAGCAGTTGGCCTGCTCGCTGCCGGCCCCATCCGGCTACGAACCCAATCTCGATGCAGGTGGAGACACTATGGTCGTCCCCGATCCCGGGTACGACCTCGACGATGAAGCAACGATCACGAAGATCCACCCGGGCCTGCCCCGGAAAGTATCGCGATCGTCATCCCCGGCGGCCCATCCGAGCACGGTCGTTCGGATCGCATCGCCCAGACTGCGGATCGGACGCGCGTCCGACAACGACATCGTCGTGCCCGATCTGATGATTTCCCGCCATCACGCCGAACTGCATACGTTAGGCGGCGGACGGTACCGCATCGTCGACCTCGGCAGCCATAACGGCACCTACGTCAACGGCGCCAGGGTCGATGCCGCCGACCTCTCCGAGTCCGACTTGATCGGCGTGGGGCACACCACGTTCCGGCTCGTCGGCGATGAGCTGCGCGAGTTCGTCGACACCGGTGACGTGTCGGTCTCGGTGCAGAACATCACCGTGCGGACACCGGACGGAAAGGTGCTGCTCGACGGGGTGAGTTTTCCCATCTCGCAGCGCTCGCTGGTCGGGGTCATCGGGCCCAGCGGCGCGGGTAAATCGACGCTGCTCGGCGCGATCACCGGGTTGCGACCGGCCACGGAGGGGACGGTCCGCTACGACGGACGCGACCTGTACACCGATTACGACGAGCTCCGCCACCGGATCGGGCTGGTCCCGCAGGAGGACATCCTGCACAACCAGCTTCCGACGCGGCGCGCGCTGCTCTACGCGGCCGAACTGCGCTTCCCCGGTGACACGCACAGCGAGGAGCGTGAGCAGCGGGTCGACGAGGTGCTCGACGAACTCGGCTTGGCGCGGCACGCCGATACCCGCATCGATCGGCTCTCGGGCGGGCAGCGCAAACGCGTGAGTGTCGCACTCGAGTTGCTGACCAAACCGTCCCTGTTGTTTCTCGACGAACCGACCTCCGGCCTCGACCCGGGCCTCGACAAGACGGTCATGGAAATGCTGTCCGAGTTGGCGCATGACGGACGCACCGTCATCGTCGTCACGCACAGCGTGGCGAATCTCGATTCCTGTGACCGCCTGCTGGTCCTGGTGCCCGGCGGTCGACTGGCGTATTACGGCCCTCCGGAAGAGGGGCTGCAGCAATTCGCACAGCGAACCTGGGCCGAGGTGTTCCAGGAATTCGACAACGAGGAAGACCGCGACTGGGCCGGTGAGTTCCGGACTTCGCCGCGTTTCGAGAACTATGTGGCGGTCGGACTGACCGACGACGTCGGCCCAGCGGAGGAAGTGCATCCACCGGCGCCGCCGCCCGCGCCGCAATCCAAGTTCAGCCAGCTCAGTACGTTGTGCCGGCGATATCTGGCGGTGATCGCCTCGGACCGAAGTTATTTGGCATTGTTGGGCGTGATGCCCCTGCTTCTGGGTGGCTTGATCGCCGCAGTGCCCTCGGGCGCGGGGTTCACCGGAACTCCGGGAACCAATACCGATGCCCCGACCAAACTCATGGTTTTGGCCTTCGCCGCATGCTTCGTCGGCACCGGCAACGCGATTCGCGAGATCGTCAAGGAACAGACGATCTACCGCAGAGAACGCGCGGCAGGCCTGTCAGCAGGCGTCTATCTGATGTCGAAACTGCTGGTTCTGGGCGTGATCACCGTGGTTCAGGCGGCGGTATTGGTCTTGATCGGCACCATTGTTGAGAGTATGCCGCCCAAGGGACTTTTCACGATAGTCGAGCTGGAATTGATCCTGGCGATGGCGATGCTGGGCATCGCGTCGCTGGCTTTGGGCTTGCTGGTCTCGGTATCGGTGAATACCTCGGAAAAGACACTGCCGCTGCTGATTGTGCTGTCCATGGCGCAACTGGTGCTCACGGGCGGGCTGGTACGGCTCCCCGGTACACCCGGCCTCCAGCAACTGTCCTTCTTGTCGCCGTCCCGTTGGGGGTACGGCGCGGGAGCCGCCACCCTCGACCTGGACACCTTGTCACCGCACACCGGCACGGCCGACCCGCTGTGGAAGCACACCATCGGCACCTGGCTGCTCGACATGGGAGTGGTCGCCGGGCTGGGGGTCGTGTTCCTCGCGCTGGCCTGGTACCGCCTGTACCAGCTGCGTCCACGTCGCCAGGGCGCCCGCGTCGCGAGGCTTTGACACCGGCGACACGAACCACGTAACGCGACCCACCCTGGTGCTGTGATCTGTTGTGCAGACCGTCGCGATCGACATCGTGCCGGCGAAAAACGGCCACTCGGGTCGCCGGTTTTCCACTGACGGGAAGGCATTCGGTACAGGGACCAGGGCTCACGGGGAAAATTACCTGCCGTTAGCACCTGGGCCTCCGATCTGGCCTGACGGCTCACCGTGAGAGGGAACCAAATTCGATGAGCATCAACCGTATTCTCCGCCTCGGCATCGGAGCGATCGCCGTCACCCTCGTCGCCACCGCCTGCGGTGGCGGCGGCGACACCGCGACCGCCAATGATCACGCGAGGGCGGGCAAGCTGACCATCGGCATCAAGTTCGACCAGCCGGGACTGGGCTTCCGCGAGAAGGACGGCTCGTTCCACGGTTACGACGTCGAGATCGCCAAGTACGTGGCCGGCAAACTCGGCGTGCAGCCCGGCGACATCACCTTCAAAGAAACGCCGTCGGCTCAACGCGAGTCGATGATCATGAACGGCGACGTGGACTTCATCGTCGCCACCTACTCCATCACCGATACCCGCAAGGAGAAGGTCGACTTCGCCGGGCCGTACTTCGTAGCCGGACAGGGCCTCCTGGTGAAGAAGGAGAACACCGACATCACCCGTGTCGAGTCGCTGACCGGGAACAAGAAGTTGTGCTCGGTCAAAGGCTCCACCCCGGCGCAGAACGTCAAGGAGAACTACGCCAAGGACGTTCAAATGGTGGAACTGGACACCTACTCGCAGTGCATCGAATCCCTGCGCAGCGGTTCGGTCGACGCGGTGACCACCGACGACATCATCCTCGCTGGTTTCGCGGGGCAGGCACCGGGCGAACTGAAGCTGATCGGCAGTACCTTCACCACGGAGAAGTACGGCATCGGCCTGAAGAAGGGCGATGAGAAAACTCGAGCCAAGATCAACGACGCGATCGAGGACATGTTCGCCGACGGTTCCTGGCAGAAGGCGTTCGAGGACACGATCGGTCCGCTCCGCGACACGACACTGACGCCGCCCACCGTCGACCGCTACTGATCGGGCCCCGACCCCTGCACTGCACACCACCCGATCCCGCGATCCGACGCGCCGTCGGAGCAGGCGTCGCTCGCACCGTGCAGGCAGGGGCGGCCGCGGGTGTTTCCCCGTCGCCTACCGTGAGCAGAGTGGGTGTACATCGCGACCCATTACATCGGTCACTGGGCTTGTCCGATGAGACCTGTCTCGTGATATTCGGTCGGCAGCCGAGGGGGGAATCGCGTTGACTACGCTGACGCGGGTGTCCGAATCTGTGCCACTGACGATGCTGCTCGATGACGCGGGCCTGCTGTCGCTCGAGCACCAACTCTACCTCGAAGAAGTACTGGGCGAGCACGTGTGGCAAGCCGATCTCGAGGGACGTCGACTCGAATTCATCGGCGAAGAGCGCTCATTCGTGTGCACCAAGGTCCACCTGCTCGGCACGGTGGACGCGGAGTCGTGGTTGTGGGGATGGGCCAATCCATGGGGCTACCCGGCACCACTGATCCGAGCCGCGCAGACAGTGCGGGAGTTCGGCTTTCGGTACGGCGTCGCCGAACTGCGCTCGGCGGAGCTACCCGTCACTCTCGGGGATGCGGCGCCGCTACCCCATCAAGTGGCCGGGCTGCTGACAGACGCAGCGAAGATCGTCAGTGGACGCTGGAGTTCCTACTGCGGTGTCACCGACGGCACGTGCGTGGCATTTCTCGTCGAGCATCCGGAGTTCGTGCTGCCGCTCCCCACCGCATCCGGCCTTGCCCGGGTATTGGCCTATGGCGTCGGTGCGCTGCCGCTGACGGACCATCGACGCGCGGTGCACAGCTACCTGACCAGGCGCGGCCTGCTCGCTGGTTTTCTCGACAACCACCGCTGGCTCGAATTCAGCGGCCACGGGGTCGCGGGCGACATCGAATTCGATACTTCCGGCCACATGACGACTCTGGACGTTCGCGTGGTCATGGATCGGATCGAGTTGCCGGTCGGGCTGAATGCCGAGTCGGCGCGATCCCACTGAACATCGACCCCACCGACAGACATCACGAGGCCGTGCACTATCGCATCGCCGCCACCGGCGAGGTCGGCGCGGCGCCGTAGGCGCCACTGCGATCCGTCGTTCCTGGAGCGACGGCGCGCCCGTGCACATCGTTCGGCGCACTGTCCGGTTCGCCCCACATCACCTTCGCCCGCATCGCCCGCACAATCTAGGACGGCCGCGAACCGTGCGATGGATGCGGCCACGCTGGATGCGGCCACGCGGTGATCACTCGATCAAGGGTCGACTGATGGCCCTGCACCAGTCATTCGTCAGACCGAGCTGGCGTGTATGTCTGGCGACACGCCGATAGCACTCGGGACACTTGCGTTTGCGTCGCGGGGTTGCAGCCCAGGGAAAAAGGGGTCGGACACTCGGGTCAGCGGTGGATGAAGCAGTGATGGTCCTGGACCCGGCAGACTTACAGGCGATGATGGTCTGAGCGAGTGTGCTCATGGCATCGCCCGCCGTCGCGGCTCAGTTCTCTCTCTTGGCGGTACACCTGCAAGATCCGGACTGAATAGGAGCGTCACATGCGGTCGACAGCTACGCCCGACAACTTGCGCGCCGACGTCGAAGTCCTCTGGGACTACAACCAGATGCATCATGAAATCTGCCCGACCGATGTGGGCATCGGGTTGGGCAGTCATGACCTCGGGGTCGCCACCTACACCGCGGATCTCTACGACCAGGGCATGTTCCCGCTGATCGTGTTCACCGGCGCGAACGCTCCGACGACCGTGGAGAAGTTCCCGCGCGGCGAAGCCGTGCACTACCGAGAACATGCCATCGATCTCGGCGTGCCGGACAGCGCAATCCTGGTCGAACCCAACGCGACCAACACCGGAGACAACATCGATTTCACGCGAGCTCTGCTCGAGCGCCATGGCATTGCCGCCGTCGAGTCGGTGACGCTGATCTCGCGTCCGTATCAGCAGCGCCGGAGTTACGCGATCTGCCGCAAACGATGGCCTGAGGTCGATGTGGTCTGCGCGTCGCTGCCGCTTCCGCTCAACGAGTACATCAGGAGCATCGGAGATGCGGATCGTGTGATCAACACGCTGGTGGGTGACACACAACGAATCTGGACCGATTCAGACAAAGGATGGGCGATCGAGCAGAATGTCCCCGATTCGGTCCGCGCGGCGTACAAGCGACTGGTTGACGCGGGGTTCACCACTCGACTGGTTTCCTGACTCGTCCAGCGACATCGAATCGCGGTTCGCCGGGCCACGAAGCCTGGGCGCGGCAGCGTGCCCCCGGGTATTCGTCCAGTCCGTAGCGCGTCGAGCGCTTTCGGCGCCGATTGCGCCCGATGGCTCGAACGCCGTCCGCCAAGCCCGGAACCAGCGATTGTCCGAAATTCATGTTCTCGTCGGCTTCGTGCACTCCGAGGTCAGCGCCCGGCCATCACACGCTACCGAGGCCCCAGCCGCGACCGCCTGACCCTCGGTCCCATCCACCGCGGTCGGCCCAGCCTCGGCCCCGCCCCCGGCCTCCGTGATCGTCCCGACCGCCGGAACGAACGAAATCCAAGTGGCCGGTCACGGCCGTCGGCGCAGTAGCGGTCACCGCCGGCTGAGCCGGAAGAGGGTCAGCGGCGGCAGTCGGTGCGATGGCGACGGCGATCGCGGCAGCTCCCGCCACAGCGATCGCGACAGCGCCCGCCGTCAATGCCGATGTGACGTAGATCAAGCCGACTCGCATGGTATCTCTCCTTCGACGCGCCCTACCCGAACGCGCTCCAGCATTGCGCTCCAGCCGACCCCGTGTCATTACCGCTGGTACCCATCATTGCTCTCAGCGAGGGAGTCCGTGCGCACCGGCGGCATCGATCCTGCGGGCCGATTCGGAAGCGATGATCACGTCGAGTTTCGTGTGTCGAGAACAAGAAGCGGGATCGCGGGCCACCCTCTCGGCGCTCGGCGGTGATCAGCCGCAGTGCGAGCGACCGGACATCCAGGTGCTGAATCCTTCGCCGGCGACCGGTCGCACGCCTCGGCCGGGGTTGTCACGGCCTGCGCTGGAGGGCTGACGACCACAGATAGAGCGCCGCTGTAGTGAGGCGAGTGATACTCGATGAATGAACTCACGCAACGGGTTTCGTTCGCTTTCCTGACCTCTATCGAGGCCGTGGAGACATACTCATACCAGCCGCCGCGGCAATGGAACACGGATGTCGAAAGACTGCTCGTGTCAATATATTTCACGTCCGTCGAGCTATCCGGTCGCGGCGATACCTTGGTTGGTCACGCCGGTTCGCTTCGACAGCCACGAATCGAGGTGGGCGGCGGTGATCCGCTTTCCGAACCCGATCGATATCGCGTCGAATTCCTTCGCAGGAGCCGGGTGCCACGACAACGGCGAGTACTCGTCGGTAGCGCGAGCGCAGGCACCAGAAAAACGCCAGCGCAGCCACCTCGGCCCCGAACGTCGGAATGGCGGTCCGCGGACGCTGTGCGGGGCCCGAATAATCCTTCGGGACCCGATCGAACAGTCTTTCGGTAAACGTCCGAGCCATGGACTCACTCGGCCACGCCGCCACGACAGATGAGACCTCCATACCGCGATGCGGACGCCGTGATATCGGGCCGGCGTGGTGGACTGAGACGGTCACACTGCCTACCGCCGATGAGTAAGGTCGAAGTTGTGGCGAAAAGCGGCGCTGACGGCTGCTCCCTACCTGATGAGAGTGCACCCGGCGCCGGGTACGCAGCTGATGCGGATGAACTTTCGCGGTCCGAGGAGCGGCGGGCATGGAATGGTTCACAGCACCCGATTACTGGCTGAGCAGACTGCTCTTCCATCGCGGGCTCGCCGCGGTCTACCTGCTCGCCTTCCTGGCGGCGGCGCGGCAGTTTCGGGCGCTCATCGGCGCACAAGGAATGCTGCCGGTACCGCGGTTCGTGCGGCAGGTACCGTTCCGCCGGGCGCCGAGTCTGTTCCAACTGCACTATTCCGACCGGTTCTTCGCAGTGGTCGCGTGGTCGGGCGCGGCGCTGTCCGCCGCCATGGTCGCCGGGGTTACCGACCTCGTGCCGCTGTGGGCGGCGATGCTGCTGTGGGCCACGCTGTGGGTGCTGTACCTGTCGATCATCAATGTTGGTCAGGCGTGGTACGCCTTCGGCTGGGAGTCGTTGCTGCTGGAGGCCGGGTTCCTGGCGATCTTGCTGGGCAACGACCGCACGGCGCCGCCGGTGTCGGTGTTGTGGCTGACACGCTGGCTGCTGTTCCGCGTGGAGTTCGGCGCTGGTCTGATCAAGCTGCGCGGCGACTCGTGCTGGCGCGATCTGACCTGCCTGTACTACCACCATGAGACACAGCCGATGCCAGGGCCGCTCAGCTGGTTTTTCCACCATCTACCCAAGCCGATGCATCGCATCGAAGCGGCGGCCAACCACTGTGCCCAACTCGTGGTGCCATTCGGACTGTTCGCGCCGCAACCAGTGGCGAGTGTCGCGGCCGCAATCATCATCGGCACGCAGTTGTGGCTGGTCCTTTCCGGCAACTTCGCCTGGCTGAATTGGGTGACAATCCTGCTGGCCGTCACCGCGATCGACGGGTCGTCCGCCGCGGCCCTGCTGCGGCTATCCGAGCCACAACGAGCATCCGGGGCACCGCGCTGGTTCGTGGCACTCGTCCTCGCGACGACCGTACTGATGGTGTGCCTCAGCTACCAGCCGGTGCGCAACATGGTCTCCAGCCACCAGCAGATGAACGCCTCATTCAACCCGTATCACCTGGGCAATACGTATGGCGCCTTCGGCAGTGTCGGCAGGAACCGACACGAGTTGGTGATCGAAGGAACCGACGAGCCGGAACTGACCCAGCGGACGCCGTGGCGGGAATACGAGTTCAAAGGCAAACCCGGTGATCCGCGTCGGCTGCCGCGGCAGTGGGCTCCCTATCATCTGCGGCTCGACTGGCTGATGTGGTTCGCGGCAACCTCGCCCTTCTATGCGCGCGGATGGCTGATCCCGTTCCTCCAGCGGCTGCTGGAAAACGACCCGGCCACGCTGCGCCTGCTTCGACGCTGCCCCTTTCCCGATAACCCGCCGAAGTACGTGGCGGTGCGAGTCTACGAGTATCGCTTCACCACCCGCCGCGAGTTGCTACGAGATCGAACATGGTGGCATCGCACGCTGATCGGCGAATTGATCCCGCCGATGACGATGCGGAACGCGGACTACAAGTCGCGGTAGTGGATCGTCGCGGTCACCGTCCGGCCGTGATCAGGTGGACGGACTCCCTCCACAGCCGGCGCACCCGCGCTGCGGCAGAACGAAACCGCGCGAAACGCTCAGGTGGTCAGCGCGGCTCATCCGCGCGTAAGCCCCCGTTAATGTCGTGTTTACGATGTCCCAATGCTTGTGGACGACGTGCAACGGAGCTTGATCGCAGCGGCAGAGCGAATAGGTGTCGAGGGGCTTCAGCAGCGTCGGTTTCGACCGGTGGTCGTCTGGGGCGGTATCGCGGCCGCGGTGCTGGCGCTTGTCGGCGGAGAACTCATGGCCGCGTACATCGGCGCGCTCGGGCCGCTGACCAGTCTTCTTCGGGACTATGCCGGCACCCCGAAGTCGGCGACCACACCGTGGGCAGGGTTTCTGTTGGCACTGGTCGGATTCACGGTTCGGGTGCGCGTGAGCGCTCTTGCCGCTGCGGTGGCCATCGATCTGACCTTCGTGGCCATCCGGGCGACCGAGGGACGACCGTTCACGGTCGGCAACGGTCCGACCATCGTGCTCACCGCACTGGCGGTGATCGCCGTCGTTCGGTGCGACGGGGAGCGACGCCGCACGGCGCTTCGCACCATCGCTCTCGGGGCACTGCTGATCTTCGCGACGAAGGTCGGCGAGATCTGGCTGGACATCACCGCGTGGGC
Organism: Nocardia sp. NPDC049220; assembly: GCF_040647855.1. Lineage (NCBI taxonomy): Bacteria > Bacillati > Actinomycetota > Actinomycetes > Mycobacteriales > Nocardiaceae > Nocardia > Nocardia sp. NPDC049220. The sequence goes on along the minus strand of NZ_JBEZDA010000012.1, from coordinate 32,633 downwards.
ATGCCCGATGGTCCTCGATCCGTACGTGCAAGTGGCGGATCGCGCGCTCGGCAATCCGTCGTGGCTGGTCGGGCGCGCACTCGACGCGGCGGGACCGGTGGCCTCGGGCGTCGTGCGTTGGGTGTACTTCGAGCTTCCGATGGCGGCCATCGTCGTCGCCGCCTGGCAGCTGCGCGGTGTGGTCACGGGTGGGTGGCCCCGGCACTACCTGGTGCGAACGTTTCTGACGCTCGGACTCATCGGACCGATCTGGTACGTGATCTTCCCTGTGGTAGGGCCGGTGCTCGCCTTCGGGCCGCAGGGGCATGGTTTCGAGGTGACCGATGTCTGGCCGAATGTTGTTCCAGCGCTGCCCTCCTCGGTCGGGCCGCTGCTCTTCGACACCATCACACCGCGCAACTGCATGCCGTCACTGCACACAGCCTGGGCACTTTCGCTGTTCATCCACTCCCGGCGCGGGCCGCTGTGGTTGCGCTGGGGCGGCACGTTCTGGCTGGTGTGTACGCTCGTCGCGACGCTCGGCCTCGGCGCCCATTACGGCATCGACCTCGTCGTGGGCGCGGCGCTGTGCCTGACCGTCGAATCCGCGCTGCGCGAGCCGGACCGCGGCTGGGACCGTCACCGGGTGCGGATCGTGGCCACGGGGATCGCCACCTTCGGCGGGATACTTTTGTGTATCCGCTTTCTCGCCGTTCCGATGGCGACCCACCCGGTCCCGTTCGGCATCGCGATTCTCGGCGCGTTCATCGCGCTGGCAATCGCGTTCTCCCTCACCTGGTTCGCCGCCCCATCGGTGCAACCGGATCGGTTCGGCCAGCGATCATCGAACCGCTGAGTCAGTCTCCACCGCTGCGACCATCGGCCCGCCGAGCCGAGGGTCGCAGCGGCGCGGGCCAAGGACATGAAGTACCGGCGGACCTGATCGTCAGCGCGACAAGCGTCTAGACCTTCGGCGATCTGTACCGGCGACCTCGGCCCAACGCTCATGCGCGGCTATATCGGAGGTAGCAGTGGCGATTTCGGGAAGACGACAGGCAATGCAGTCAAGGCTCGGTGAAACGAACCCGGTCGCCACGTCAACTCGCTGGCCGGTACTGCCAGGCGTATCTCAGGAAGGGCGTCGAGCAGTTGGTCGATGGCGTCCTGCGCGATCAGGTAAGCCAGCGAACTGGCGGGGCACACATGCGGTCCGCCACCGAAAGCCAGGTGGGCACGGTTGCCCGCGGATTGGTCCGTGCCGATCACCGGGTCTGTGTTGCAGGCGGCCACGCTGATAATGACAGGTTGGTGGGCGGGCAGCCAGACGTCGTCGACCAGGATCGGCTGCTTCGGAAAACTGAAACAGAAGTTCGCCATCGGCGGATCGTTGAACAACACCTCGTCGAGCGCGTCCCTGGTCGACAGGCTCCCGCCCAGCACACTGCCGCCGAACCGCTCGTCGGTCAGGATCAGCCGCAAGGTGTTGACGATGAGATTCTGCTGCGGTTCTATCCCCGCCCCGTACAGCGTGCCCACCTGATGCGCCATTTCGGTATCACTCAGCTCAGCCGGGTGCTGCAACATCCGCGTCGTCACGTCATCGCCGGGTTCGACTCGCTTGAGTTGGATCAACTCCAACACCGCGGCCATGAACATCTTGTTCCCGCGCTCCGCATCAACGCCCTCGAACATCGCGGCCATCCCGGTCGCGGCGCGCTGGGCGACCTCGGACGGACAACCGAGCAAAGCGTTCAGCACCTCGAAAGCAAGCGGAAACGCGTACTGGCGGACCAGTTCTACGGACCCGTCCGCGCAAAACGAGTTGATCAGCGGGACCGCGATCTGCGCGACGGTGTCGTGCAGGCTGTATTGATCGATCTTGTCGAGGCCAGCGGTATTGGCTTGCCGATAGCGAGCATGCGCGGCGCCGTCGTTACGCCGCGCGTTCGGCCGCCACTGCATGAGCGGAAGCACCGGGCAGGCATCCGGAACATTCTGCTGCCAGGTACGCGGGTCGGCTGGAAAATGGCCCGGGTCGTTGAAGATTCGCACTGCGGTGTAGTAGCCGATCACCAAGGTGGCGGGCACGCCTGGAACCAACTCCACCGGCACCAGCGACCCATACCGTTCCCGCATCGCGCGATAGGAGCCGTGCGGGTCCGCCGAGAACTCCGGCGAGTACAACGACACCCGTGGTCCGTCGACATCGAACGGCGAACTGTAGTGGATACGACCGGATCGGCTGTCCGCTGGGGGCGGGGACATCGTCATCAAAGACTCCAGGCGGTTGAACAACAAAACTCCGTGAGCCTATGACCTGTTCACGCACACCCGAAACCACACCGACAAACAACTCACGCCGGCCAAGCCGGGAACCGGCGTCGGACGGGAGACAAGACGCAGCGTGTCGGCCACCGACATCATCCGCCTGCCGGAACGACCGGTACTCGATGCCGAGTCCGATGCGCGGGTCGACCACGAGGCGCTGTTCCCGGCGTTCGGGCTCGGTGGCCCGCTGATCACCGTGCCAGTGCCGCAGGGTATTACGGTCGGCCCGCGCGAGGGCCCGTCATCGGAGGTTGGGTTCCGACTGCGGACCGACCGGCTCTGGCAGATGCACGAGAATCAATCCGACGGCGGCGATCAGGAAGTTTTGCAGCGCGGCCCCCGACGCGTCGACCTGATCGTTCGCCCACATCCGGAACCACTCGCCCGCGACCGTCAGGAATCCGCCCGCGAACAGCAGCATCGCCATGGTCCAACCCAGGCTGGACAATTTCACCGCGACATCCGACCTGGCGGCGAACCGTCGGGGACGCCCCGTCAACACTCCACCCCACACCGCCGCTGCGGCCAGCAGCACGAATGCGGTCAGGTACTCCCAGATCACGATCAGAATGTATGCGACGAGGGCGACGCCGCCGTTGGTGATTGCCCGCCAGTCCGTACCCGGGTTGTGGATCGTCGACCTCATCGAAAGCACTGCGGCAACCGCATGTCGATTGGTCTCGGTGTCCGTACAGTTGGTAACCGCGACGAAAAGATAGTAGAACCCGGTGATCGTCGCCAACAACGCTACCGCCATACGACGGCTCCCCACCACGTCGAGAAACTTCGTACCACTGAATCGCATGTGCCCTACCTCGGGTTGCCTAGCCGTTGAACTGTCGATCAGCGTGAACGTCCCGGATCTCCCTGAGTGCGAGATGGCATCGGTGCGCCCGACTTCGCCAATTCCGCAGCGCCGCAAACCGAGTCGCTTGGCTTGCGGCATGATACCCCGAATCACTCAGGGCGGAGGCGATGTTCGAGCTGGGTGGTAGTAACGCCACCGCCGGCCCTCGCACCATCAGCTCGACACGGTGGACTGTTTCTCGATTCGAATCGACGGCTGCCGCGGTTGACCGGTGAGCGGGGACCACACTTGGTCATCGCGCGCCCACGGCCCCTGAATGACGTACACCGGCACACCGAAGGCGCGGTGGCATCGGCGACCGATCGCCGGCAGCGAGATATCGGAGCAGCGAAAACCCCTCCGGCCCTGGCTCATCGTTGTCTGTAGCGACTTCGACACCAACGGGTCGTGGACACAGTTCGAGACTCAGGCGATGTTCCTCGACCGCGACCCGCAGTCGGCTCACCGTACGCGCGCGAAGCAGACGCTCGACCTTGTCCACTCAGAATGCTTATGTGTTGCTGCGCGCGCTGATAGGCTACTCAGCGACCTCAGCGACTGCGCTTGCGCCGCCGGAGTGCGCGGGTCCGCCCGCACGAGACGCAGCCGCGAATCCTGGTGACGGAATGGACGAAAAATGCAACTCCGCGGCATTACTGCGGCAGCGACACTGGCTATCGGTTCCTTGACGCTCAACTCGGCCGTGGCCCACGCCGAGCCGACGGCACCCGACATCGGCTACTCGGTCCAACTCGTGGACAAGACGGTGGTCGCTGCGTTGAAGGACGGAACGTTCGTGTTGTCCAAGGCACTGCGCGATCAGGGTGCCGCCGACGCGAACGCCCGGCTGACCGAGCACGACGGAGTGCTCGTCGACGGCAACGGCACCCGCGCCGATCTGGCACAGGTGATCGACGTGGTGGACATCCGGGACCGGGACGGTCGCATCGCCATGACGTTGCCATTGGACTTCCGCGTCGCCGACACAGCGATCCCGGTACGGCCGGAATTGCGCAAAGACGGGACGGTGCTGGAACTGACGTCGACGAGGCCCGAAGGCCTGGTCATCGGCGAACCGCTCGTCGCGAAGCCGGTGGCATCGATGGTGGAAAACCAGCGTGCCCGGGACAACTTCGCCAGTCAGTTCGGACTCGCTACCGCGGTCGGCGGTTTCGTCGGCACCGCCATCGGCGCCACGATCGGGTGCATCGCCACGATCGCGCTCGGTTGCGTGGCCGGTCTGCTGACCGGCGCCAGCCTCGGCGCCATCCTCGGAACCATCGTGGTCGGCGGCCCGACCCTCGTCGCGGTGGGCGTGGACCTGCTCACCACGTTGCAGGCGGCCGACGGGACCACCCAGTGGGCCGACAAGTCCGTACGATCCGCACCGGCACAACCGAAGTGACCTCGGATCCCGACGGCGAGCACGACGCCGTCGGGATAGTCCCCGGGCCGCTACAGCGGCGCCGTCGTCGTGTTCGAGCGTCCTACCCGCTCGTCATTGATCAAGTGGTAGGCGTGGCCCAGGTCGTCTAGCGCCCGCTGCCATCGCGCTTCGGCGGAGCCGCCCCGGGGATTGCGGCTGAGCTGGAGCAGAGCCTCGGCCGCGTCGGTGGAGCGTGCGGCGGCGTCGAGCAGGACCGGCACCGGCTCCACGGTGGTGCCTGCCGCGAGGACGCCGATCCGCTCGTGCAGCCAGCGCGCGTCGAAACGTGCTTGTTCGGTGGGATTTTCGCCGTGCACCGACAAGGCGCTGGCCGCGGCCGCCATGGCGGCCTCGGCGTCGTCCATTGTCGTGGTGACGACTTCCCGCAGTTCGCTGCTCGCCACCCGATGTAGTAAACCGACCAGCATTGCCCGCTCCGCGTGTGGACCGCGCATGCCGCCCTGGCCGACGCGCGTACCGACCGCATCCGGGTCGACGCGCAGAATCGACAGAACTGCTCGCAATTGCGCAATCGTGACCACTTCGTCCACCCCTCCTCGTCGTCGCGAGCCCACCATCACATCTCGGCGAGAGCGCGCCGAGCCCGCAGCACGTTAACCACCCGGTTGCCATCTTGCGCGATCGGGCATCACAACACCAGCCACCCACACTGTGGGGCTTTTCTCTGGTCATACGCCGTACTCAGCGGGCAATTCACCCGCCTGACCGCTCGCTCCAGCAACCGGTAGTCCTGCTCGGCGCGATCGGCATGCATCCGGGCCCAGGTCGCCATCGCCTCGGCGAAACCGCCTCCAACCCCGAGATAGCCTGCGATGAAACCCGCACCGCGAGTCCGACAGTGCGCCCGCGCCAGCAACGCCGCGCACAGCCGGCCATAGCTGACCGTACGCTGCGGTGTCAGCGACTCTAAAACGACGGACTTCTTCATGTCTCGGAATTGCCGGATGTAGTAGTCACGCGGGACGCTGTCGTCGTCGCTGACACCGCGCACCCAGCCGAGGAACCGGTCGGACTGCGCCTGCGGCACCCGCTGCGCACCGACGACCCTGGCGCCCTGGCTCCCAAGGGGATCCGCTCGGAGGTTCCTCGATATGCGAGCAGGTCCGGCCCTTATCCATACCGAGGCCACCAAGCGGCGCACATCCCACTCCCCCGGCGCCGAATACGCCTCGTCGAAATCGTTGAGGTCGAACAGCACTCGGCGTTCCGGCGATCCGAACAGCCCGAAGTTCGACACGGGAGCGTCCCCGCACGCCGCGACGTATAGACCGGTCATCGGGCTGTCCGCGAGATCGGGTGCCATCACCGTGCCCGCGCCACGATAGTGGGGCGAGGGGCGAGGGGCGATTGCAGCATGCGCCCGATGCGCACCGGGAACAGATCCGCCAGCCGGGTCGCGTTCTGCTGGACGACGATCGCGCCGACCGTCTGGTCCGGCACTGCCGATTCCGCACCGATTCGGCGATTATCGTCCGGGTTCGGCCCTGCGGTCCAGGTCACGCGAACCGGAGGGTAAACCTGCACGCACGTTGGGTACCCCATTCGTTATGGGAGCGATACAGGCGCGGGTCACGGGTGACACGACCACGTCCGCAGTGCGCGAATCCGAGCACCGCGGTGCGATCGCGAGCACTAAATGGCGACGGATCAGGGAAGTGATCGCCACCCGCACCGTCGCCGACGCGGCGCGGGAGGTGTCGATCGAGGTCGGCAAACCCCAGATGGCGCCGGGCGACACCGGTGTGGTGTGTGGATTCCGTATTCAGGGCATCGGAGAGCGGTGGGCGCATGGCACCGATTCCATCGCGGCGCTCTACAGCGCATTCCAGGGGATCGCCGCCGAGCTGCGGCAGGCCAACAATGAGGGGGCGCGGTTCGCGGTGGCCGAGCCGTCCGATCCGCGATTCCCGGCCGTCCCCACCCGCCCATCGCACGCAGCGACCACAGTGGAGCACGAGCCGCAGGCCATGATCGCCGCGCGTACCCTGCGCGACGACCAGAACTCGCTGTCGATCATCATCGGCAGGCCGTACCTGGCTGCTGACCGGCGCAACCACCTGTGCCGGTTCCACATCAGCGAGCAAGGCGCGTCCATCGCCACCGGGGTCGACGAGATCCAGGCGCTGCACACGGCGGTCAACATGATCAGCGAACGGCTCGAGCTGCCGCCCGACTGGCCGCTCACCCGCCTGTCCTGAGAGCGGTCGGCAAACAGCTTCCCAGCCGGGTCGGATTCGGCGTCGAATCACGGTTGGTGGATCGTCGACCGCGCAGAAACCCTCCGGCACCGCGCACAAATGAGGGATGCCCGTCCCGGCCGCTGCCACCCCGAGCCTGAACCAGATCGTGGCGAAGCTGCAGCGTCGTCAGGAGGGAACTTGCCCATGGAATTCATCTCGCCGGTCGACGCCCTATTCCTCATCGCGGAATCCCGAGAGCACCCGATGCATGTCGGTTCGCTGCAGATCTTCGACCCGATGGAAAGCACCGGATCGCAGTTCGCCCGGCGCGCGTACGCGACGCTGGCCGGCGACCGGAATTTTCATCGCACCTTCCGCAAGCGCCCGGCCAGGCTGTTCGGCACACCGCAACTTGCGTGGACGGTCGACAGCACCATCGAACTCGACTATCACGTGCAGCGTCGGGCACTCCCGGAAGCCGGGTCGCTCGACGCGCTGGTGGAGGTCGCCGCCGGACTGCACAGCGCACTGCTCGACCGCCATCGGCCGCTCTGGGAAGTGCATCTGATCGAAGGGCTCGCGGACGACCGAGTCGGCATGTATTGCAAGATGCACCACGCCCTCATCGATGGCGTCGCCGCCCAGCGCTTGGTGCAACGCACGCTCACCACGGACCCCGACGCCAAAGAAGCGCTGGTGCCATGGCATCTTCCGCCCTCCGATCGCCGCGCCGAGAATCCGCCGCGCCCGCGTTCATTCGGTGCGATGACACGCGGGATGGCCGCCGCGGCCGGCGCCGCGCCGACAGCGCTGCGCCTCGCCCGCGCCGCGCTCGTCGAACAGCAACTGACTCTGCCGTTCGCGGCGCCGCGCACCCTGTTCAACGTCCCGATCGGCGGGGCCCGCCGCTGCGCTGCCCGCTCCTGGCCGCTGGACCGGGTGCGGCAGATCAAGAAGGCGACCGATGCGACGGTCAACGATGTGATCCTCGCCGTGACGGCGGGAGCGCTGCGAACCTACCTGATCGAGCACCACGCCCTCCCCGACAAGCCATTGGTGGCGATGGTGCCGGTGTCGCTACGGCAGGACTCCGACGACAGCGATATCGGCGGCAATGCGCTGGCGGCATTGTTGTGCAACCTCGCCACCGACATCGCAGACCCTGCCGCACGGCTGACGGCGATCAGTTTCTCGATGCGGCGCAGCAAAGACATCTATCGCGCACTCTCCCCCGCGCAGGCCGTTTCGCTTTCCGCGCTGACGCTGAGCCCGCTCGCGCTGTCGCTGCTCATGCCCGCCACGGTCGCGCTGACGAGCCCGCCTTTCAACATCGTCATCTCCAATGTGCCGGGACCGCGCGAAACCCGCTATTGGAACGGCGCCCGCCTCGACGCCAGCTTCCCGCTCTCGATCCCCATCGACGGCCAGGCGATCAACATCACCCTCACCAACAATGCCGATAACCTCGACATCGGCATCGTCGCCTGCCGGCGCAGCGTGCCGGAGGTGACCCGGCTGCTCGACCACCTGGAGTCGTCGCTGACCGATCTGGAGGACGCGGTCCGCTGAAGGGAGGGGTGCACCGCTGCGACGGTCTGGCGCATCAGTTTCTCCCGCAGCGCAGCCCGAGGCGGGTCGAACTCGTCCGGCGCGGCCGGCAGTACTCGACATCGTCGTAGCCGGCTGCGTCGGTCCGGTCGGTAGTGAACTCACGTATCGTCGACACGTCCTCGTTCCCACCTGAATTCGATGGCGGTCCGATATCCGCCCGCGTCTGTCGCACACGGGTCACGGAACACCGATATCGAGCTGGTGAGCATACGCACCAGTTCCCAGGTCAGCGGATCGCCACTGACTTCGACTTTTCGCTCGGAGACGGCATCGACCCGCACATCCATCCGATTCGCGCTGTAGGTGAACGCACAACCGAGCAAGGAGCCAGGCGCGGCGTCGACTATCAACATGCTGGCGATCTCGCTGATTGCCAGCCGGATGTCGGCGGCCGCGTCGAGCGGAAAGTCGGCCACCAAGCACACCGTGTCGGCCATCCCGCGCACCATGGCCAAATGCCGGGCCGCGGCGGGAATCCTGACGGATACCGTTGCGCCGGCCGCGGTCCGCGCGCCGAACGTGTCGGTGATCACGCGCATCAGACCGCTGCGAGCTGCGCTTGCCACATCCCGTGCAGCTGCTCGAGTCGGGCGGCGATGGCCAGGAAGAGGTCCCGAGTGACCGGATCGGCTTTCTCGGTGGCAGCGATGCGCTCGCGCAGTCGATTGAGCACTGCGGCAAGGCTGCCGGCGACCGCGTCGGTGTCGCGCTGCCAGCCGCCGACGATCCCGATCGCGCCGGAATCCTCGGCCACTGTCGCGGCGCGATTATCCGGTCTCACCCCGATCGCGGTGGCGTGCTCCACGACCGCATCGGTGAACTCCCGTGCCGCAATGACCAATTCATCCAATGCCAGGTGAGCCGAACGGAAGTCGGCGCCGATGACGTCGTAGTGCGCGTGTTCGGCGATCAGCGACAGGTCGATCAGGTCGAACACTGTCGCACGCAGGGTCTCTCCCGCGATGCGCTGCTGTTCTGGATCGAGGGTGCTCGTGATGGGCTCGGTCATCGCTTCCGCCTTTCTTCCGTCAGTCCCTGGTCATCACGGGCTACCCACCTCCTCGACGTTAAACATCGGCCGGTCAGCGCGCCCTACGCCGGTTGTCGAAGCCCGCACCGCACGTAATCGCACAGTGCGTGGTGCCCCCAGCCCGATCCGAACGGCCGCCGCTCGCGCGACGGCCAACTCATCCGACGTCAGGGCGGCGTATTGGATCAAGGGCGTCCGCCGATGGCGCATCCGTAGCCGCGTGATCTTCGCACCGAACATTGCGCACAAGGCGATCTGGTACGCACAGCAAGTAGCATCCAGAATGTGACATACCCAACACCTCGGGATGCGAGATGGTAGCGGGCACACCGATCCCGCTGCGGGCCGCGACGACGGTGGACTGCATCCGCCGCGTCTCGACACCCACCTATGACCGATCCGGAATATCCACCGGCATAGTACATTTCGGGGTCGGCGGCTTCCATCGCGCCCATCAGGCGATGTACCTCGATCGGCTGCTGGAGCGCGGCACGGCGCGCGAGTGGGGTATCTGCGGAATCGGCGTGTTGCCTGGGGACCGCAGAATGCGCGACGTGCTCGCGGCGCAGGACGGCCTGTATACGCTCTCGACCGTCACACCGGATGGCACGTGGACAACCAGGGTGATCGGCTCGATCCTCGAATACCGCTACGCGCCCGACGACCCGGAGGCCGTGCTGGAGAAGCTCGCCGCTCCGGCCACCCGCATCGTCTCACTCACCATCACCGAAGGCGGCTACCACATCGCCGCAGCCACCGGTGAGTTCGACGCCGACGATCCCGCCATTCGTGCCGATCTTCGGGCGGACGCGCCGCCCGCCACCGTGTTCGGACTCGTCACCGAAGCGCTGGCGCGGCGAAGAGAGCGTGGTGTCGAACCGTTCACTGTGATGTCGTGCGACAACATCGAGGGAAACGGGAACGTCGCGCGACGGATGCTCGCCGCGTTCGCCACACTGCGCGATCCCGAGCTCGGCGCGTGGGTGACAGACCAGGTGCGGTTCCCGAATTCGATGGTGGACCGGATCACCCCGGTGACTCCGCCCGGGGCCACGGGCGAAGTCGAACGGCGCTACGGGGTGACCGACCGCTGGCCGGTGTTGGCGGAGCCGTATACGCAATGGGTACTGGAAGATTCGTTCGGTCTCGGCCGGCCCGCCTTCGACGATGTCGGCGTGCAACTCGTCGACGACGTCGCCCCTTATGAGCTGATGAAACTGCGGCTGTTGAACGCGAGCCACCAAGCGTTGTGCTACCTCGGATATCTGAGCGGCTATCGGTTGGTCCACGAGGCGGCACAGGATCCGGCATTCCGGCGATTCCTGTTGCGCTATATGGACGTCGAGGCCACTCCGACACTGCGCGCGGTGCCCGGGGTCGATCTGGGTCGATACAAACAGACACTGCTCGAACGGTTCGCCAACCCCGCGATCGGCGACACCATTGCTCGGCTGTGCGCGGAATCTTCCGACCGGATTCCGAAATGGCTCCTGCCGGTGGTCCGTCACCAACTCGCCGCGGACGGCGACATCACCTGCGCGGCAACGGTTGTCGCGAGCTGGGCGCGCTATGCCGAGGGGATCGACGAGCAGGGTGAGCCGATCGAGATCGTGGACCCGATGCGCGACCTGTTGGTTCCGCTAGCACGGCGGGAGCGTGAGCGACCCACCGCTTTCCTCGGTGCACGCTTTGTGTTCGGCGATCTGATCGACGAGCCCCGATTCGTTACCGCATATCTGGCGGCCATGAACTCGCTGCACACCAGAGGAGCCCGCGCCACCGTCGAGGCCCTCGCAGGTTAGCGCGAGGCTACCCGCGCGACCGCGCGAGCCTCCTCGCCGACAGCGAACCAGAGATCGAGGACCGAGCCGGTGCGGCGGCCGATGAGGCGCAGGTCGTCGCCGGAGCGTACCGGCTTCAGGTACTCGATGACAGCGCGATGCGGACCGGATTTCAGATCGGCGTGATCGGCGAGAATCTCCTCGACCGCACTGAGGTAGACCGCGTTGTTCACGTGGTCGAACATATCGATATCGGTGGCCCGGAGCGGGAACGGTCTGGTCAGGACGCCGGGTTGGTCGGCGGCAGGCAGCGGGTCGGTGAGTGCGGCTTTCCACCGCAGCCGGTGTTCGGTCGTGCCGGCCTGCAACGGCGCCATGAAGCGGTCGCTCATCCGGGCCGGCACGCCGGACTCGGCACCGAAGTGGATCAGGAAGCCCTCGGTCTCCACCAGACCGCCCTGACTTCCGCGCACCTGGACGCGCATATTGCACCACCGCGTCGACAGACCGGAGCACCACCGACGCAAGTCGACCCGTTCGCCAAAGGCAATGGGTTCGAGTACGTCGATCACCGTTCGGCGGACCACCCACGCACGATGGGTGTCGCCGCCCTCGACGACCTCGAGATGTTCGAAACCGATGTCTTGCAGGTAGCGCGCGACGCTGTCGAGGCGCAGGCGCTGATCGCCGTCGGTGTCGGCAAGGCGGACCGGCCAGCCCGTCTCGAACGGGATTGCTTCGGTCGGACGTTCCGGCAATACGCTGGGTATGACCATGACCGGATAATGCCAGGTATTTGCCAATCGCGCTAAGTCGGACGCGCCGGACGGCGACGATATGATCGGCATCCCCGGCGGATGACCGCCAATTGACCGGCTACCCCGAACATTTACCCACTACACCTGGGCATATGCGCCGCTTTATCGGCAAGACCGTGGGCGAGCGCCCCGGGCCCGGGATGATGACCATCCGCTGGATCACACCGCAAAGATGATTGCCAAGTGTTGTCCATTCAACCGAAAGGCCCCGCTTGCCGACCGGGGGACGGACGATCCCACCCCGATGTGAGCGACCCTCTCGGCGTGGGGTGCCGGTGCCGTCGACGGCCGTATTCGGGTTCGTGCCTCTCACGCCGGACAGCGCGTCGACGGTCCGCTCCGGCCTGTTGCCCGAGCCCTCCTGGCCCAAGGCGGCGATCCATCCCGGACAAGCATGATGCCCCGCGGAGCGTGGCTCCCGGGGCCTCATGGCAAGCGTCTACTTCCTCGAACGATCCCGTTTCTCCCGCACCCGCACCGAAATGCGGACGGGCGAGCCATCGAAGCCGAACTCTTCGCGCAATCTGCGCTCCAAGAATCGGCGATAGCCTGCCTCCAGGAAGCCAGTGGTGAACAGCACGAATGTCGGTGGCCGGCTGGAGGCCTGCGTGGCGAACAGCACGCGAGGCAACCTACCGCCACGCATCGGCGGCGGGGTCGCCGCGATCACTTCCTTCAGCCAAGTGTTCAGCCTGCCCGTCGGAATACGCTTGTCCCAGGATTCCAACGCGGTTTCCATAGCGGGCACCAGTTTCTGCACCGCACGACCGGTGTGTGCGGAGATGTTCACCCGCTGCGCCCACGGCACCCGGACCAGATCCCGATCGACCTCACGCTCCAACTGCAGGCGCCGGTCCTCGTCGACGAGGTCCCACTTGTTGAACGCCAGCACCAACGCGCGACCCGAATCGGCGACCATGCTGATCACCCGCAGGTCCTGCTCGGTGATCGGCTGCGACGCGTCGATCAGCATGATCGCCACCTCGGAGGCCTCCAACGCGGACTTGGTGCGCAGCGATGCGTAGAACTCGGTGCCACTGGCGTTGGACACCTTGCGACGCAACCCGGCGGTGTCGACGAACTTCCAGACCTTGTCGCCCAGTTCGACGAGCGTATCGACCGGATCGACCGTGGTGCCCGCAACATCGTGCACCACCGAGCGCTCGTCGCCGGACAGTTTGTTCAGCAGGCTCGACTTGCCGACATTGGGCTTGCCTACCAGCGCGACTCGCCGCGGGCCGGTGCCACCGGTCCCCTCGCGCGGGGTCTCCGGAAGCGCACCCAGCACGTCATCGAGCAGATCGCCGGTGCCGCGGCCATGCGTGGCGCTCACCATGCGCGGCTCGCCGAGGCCGAGCGACCACAGCGCCGCGGCGTCGGCTTCCACCCGCTGGTCGTCGACCTTGTTGGCGACCAGGATCACCGGGACCTCGGAACGACGCAGTTTCCGCACCGCGGCTTCGTCCGTGGCGGTGGCGCCGACGACGGCGTCGACCACCAGCAGGATCGCGTCGGCGGTCTGCATGGCCAGTTCGGCCTGCCTGGCCACCGACTGCTGCAATCCCTTCGCGTCGGGCTCCCACCCGCCGGTGTCCTGAACAAGGAAGCGGCGACCCGCCCAGTTCGCCTCGTAGGACACGCGGTCGCGGGTCACACCGGGGATGTCCTCGACGACCGCCTCACGACGACCGATGATCCGGTTCACCAGCGTCGACTTGCCCACGTTCGGACGACCGACCACGGCGAGCGTCGGCATCGCGACATGGGCCGCATCCTCGAATTCACCGGCGAGATCGGACAACTCCCAGTCGGTTTCGTCGCTCCAGACACCGTCACCGGCCAACACGTCTTCGCTCATCGGTCACTCCCCGCCCGGCTCGCTGAAAGCTGCCGCGCGACAACGCCGTACAGCTCGTCGATAACCTCGTCCATGGTCAGCTCACTGGTGTCGACCAGCACCGCGTCCGCGGCCGGACGCAGTGGCGATATCTTGCGGGTCGAGTCGAGGGTGTCGCGACGCTGCACATCGGCCAGCACGCCCGCGTAGTCGTCACCGCGACCCTCGGCGATGTTCTGCTGGTTGCGCCGCTCGGCGCGCGCCTCCGCGGAGGCGGTCAGATAGATCTTCGCGTCCGCGTCCGGCAGTACGACTGTGCCGATGTCACGGCCCTCCACGACGATTCGCCGGGCGGCCGTGGTGAGGTCACGCTGCAGAGCAACGAGCAACTCACGGACCTCGGGCACCGCCGAGACCGCGGAGACCGCCTTGGTGACGGCATCGCCGCGGATCTCCGACGAGACGTCCTCGCCGTCGAGCCGAATCACCTCACGACTCGGGTCGGTGCCGATGGACAGCGGCAACTCCTTGACCGCCACGGCGATGGCGGCGGTGTCGGTGAGTTCGATACCCGCGCGCAGCACACGCAGGGTCGCGACCCGGTACATGGCGCCGGTGTCGAGATAGCGCGCGTCGAGACGGTTGGCCAGCAGCCGCGAAACGCTGGACTTGCCGGTACCCGACGGCCCGTCCATGGCGACCACCAGCGGGCTTGCACCAGACATCCGCCTCGGCACCTCGACCGGGATCTCCACACCGTTCACAACGACACCGCCTCGTAGAGTTTGCCGACTTCATCGCGGCCGAGCACACGCAGCGTGCCAGGCCGTTGGTCGCCGAGCGCGACCGGACCGATATTCGTGCGCACCAGCCGGGTGACCGGATGACCGACCGCGTCCAGCAGCCGGCGCACGATGTGCTTGCGCCCCTCGTGCAACACCAGCTTCACCAGCGACCGTCCCTCGCCCAGTTCGAGCACCTGGAAACTATCGACCCTGGCCGGACCGTCCTCCAACTCGACGCCCTCCTTGAGCCGCTTGGTGACCGCGCGATTGACCTCACCATTCACCGTCGCCAGATAGGTCTTGGAGACCTCGAAGGACGGGTGCATGAGCCGGTGCGCGAGATCACCGTCGTTGGTCAGCAACAGCAGGCCCTCGGTATCGGCGTCGAGTCTTCCGACATGGAACAGGCGCTGACCGGCGGCGATCCGCTCGGCCACGATATCGCCGACGCAGGGACGTCCCAGGTCGTCGGACATGGTCGACTGCCAGCCCTTGGGCTTGTTCAGAGCGACGTGCACCAATTCCTCGCGCACCATCACCCGGGTGCCGTCGACCCGCACCACCGCGTTCTGCGGATCGATGCGAAGGCCTTGCTCACGCACGATCAAACCGTCGACCTCGACGCGACCCTGCGCGATCATCTCCTCGGCGGCGCGGCGCGAGGCGACCCCCGCCTTCGCGAGTACCTTCTGCAGCCGTTCTCCCTCACCCCACGGCAGCTTCGGATGGGCAGCCCCGTCTGCCGGCTCGACGTGCTGGCGGCGCGCGGGCTTGGCGTTGCTCAGCAGGGTGGGCTGTGCGACCTGACGCTGCGGCTTGGGCTTCTTCTTGCCGATCGGGGCGGACTGGGCGCCATGGCGCTGACCGCTCGCCGATGATGCTCCGCGATGGGCGCCGCCGCCCTCTTGCTGTGCGCCACGGGGAGTGCTCCCCCGTTGCGCCGAGCGGGCGTCCCTGGCGCCCGCGTTGCGGCCCGAACCACCCCGTTCGGGCTGGGTGCCGCGTTTTCTACGATCCGGTGTGCCATCTCGGCGAGCGGGCGTATTCATCTTGTCCTGTCACTCTTCGGTGCCGAGATCCAAATCGGACTCGGCGGGTTTCTTCAGCCTGGTGTAACGAGGGTCCGTCTCCAGGCTCTCATTGATCTCATCGATCAGGTCGACGCCGGGAAGCAGAGGCGCCAGCGGCGGCAAGTCGCTCAGCGACGCGAGTCCGATCCGTTCCAGGAACAGTTCGGTCGTGCGGTACTGCGTCCCGTTCGTCTCCGGGTCGACGCCTACCTCGGCGATCAAGCCCCTGGCCAGCAGCGTGCGTATCACGCCGTCGACATTGACGCCGCGCACCGCGCTGACCCTGGTCCGAGTCACCGGCTGACGATATGCCACCACCGCCAGCGTTTCCAAAGCGGCCCGTGTCAGTTTCGAACGGGAACCGTCGAGCAGCATCCGTTCCACATAGGGTGCGTACTCGGTGCGAGTATAGAAGCGCCAGCCGTCCCCGACGAAACGCAGATCGATTCCACTGGCCCGGGCGGACAGTTCCGCGGACATCGCGCGCAGCGTGGCCCCGACCCGCTCGGTGCTGTCGTCCAAGGCGGCCGCGAGCTGCTCTACCGTGGCAGGCGCGTCCACGACCAGCAGGATGGCCTCCAGCGCCGAACGGAACTCCGCATCCTCGAGCGGTTCCGGGGTGAGTTCCGCCACTGCCTCGCTCACCACTGCGCTCCGCATCCTCGGTTCACTCGATGACGCGCCCTCACCGGCGTGCCTCACCCACGGTGTCGTCGATCCGCTCGCTCACCCGTAGTCCTCCTCGATAGTCACAGCGCCCGCCTGGTTCGCGGCGTCGTCGCCGATCCAGCTGACCGACAGCGGGCCGAGCGGGTCAGGCTGGTCGAACTCGATCGTCTTACCGCGATACAACTCGAGCAAGGCCAGGAAGCGCGCGACGATCTGGACCGGAACCTCGCAGTCGGCAACCAACTCACCGAAAGTCGTCCAGCCACCGATGCCGCGCTGTTTGAGCCGCTCCAACACGAGCACCGCCTGTTCGGCGACCGAGATGGCGTGCGTATGCAGATGGTCGAGCCCGACGGTAGGCACCGGGCGAGGCCGGAAGGCCACCGCGGCGATCTCGGCGAACTCCGCCGCCCCTACTCCAAGGGTAACCTCGGGCAGCAAGTCGGCGTAACGCTCCTCCAACCCGACCGCGCGGGGATAGCGGCGCAGCGCCGCGGCCTCCAGCTCGCCGAGCAATTCGGCGACCTGTTTGAACGCCCGATATTGCAGCAGACGGGCGAACAGCAGGTCACGCGCTTCGAGTAGTTCGAGATCCTCGGTGTCGGTCATCTCGCCGGATGGCAGCAGGCGTGCTGCCTTCAGGTCGAGCAGAGTGGCTGCGACGACCAGGAATTCAGTGGTCTGATCCAGGATCTTGTCCGCCCGCAACGTGTTCTGCCGCGCCATGGTCGCGGTCAGCGCCTTGGTGTAGGCGATGAACTCGTCGGTGACCTTGTGCAGAGCCACCTCGGTCACGTCCAGCTTTCGCGAACTGATCAGGGTGAGCAGCAGGTCGAAAGGACCTTCGAAGTTGCTCAGGCGCAGACGGAATCCGGCGGGCTGGGCGGGATTGTCGTCAGCAGAGGTGTTCTGGGATGTCGTGGTAGCCGTAGCCGCGATGTCGGGTGCGGCCGCTCGTAGGGGGACAGCCGATTCGTGGGCGGCGGACACCGCCGGCGAATCGTCTCGCCCTGCGGTAACTTCGCGCGCAACTGGCACGGGGTGGGACATCGGTTCGGTCGTCGGTGATTCTCCCACCGGAGTGTGCACACTCGACGGGGACGCGGCCTCGGGCTCTGATTCGACCCGCGCGCCGGCGCTGCCGACGATCGCCGCGTTCGTGCGCCGCGACGATGCGCCCCGCCCTGCGGCGATGTACGCGGCGGCCGCGTTTCCGAGTGCGGGAATGTTTCCGGAAGCCGGGCGTTCGCGGGATAGTTCGGCGGGTTCATGGGCAACGCCAGGCGCTCCGGCCTCGGGTGCGCCATTCTCGGACATCGAGACATCGCCCGCGGTGGAAACCCCCGGGCGGGGTGTATCGGTGGTTCTCGCGGGATCGGGGTCGGAGCGACCGATCACCGGCCCGACCGGTGGATGACTTCCCGCGCCATCGCCCGATACGCTTCCGCTCCGCCCGATTTCGGCGCCCACGTGGTGATCGGCTCGCCCGCGACGCTGGCGTCCGGAAAACGGACCGTGCGCGAGATCGCCGTGTCGTAGACCAAGTCGCCGAACACCTCGACGACTCGCGCCATGACCTGGCGGGAATGCAGCAGTCGGGCGTCGAACATGGTGACCACTATTCCGTACAGACTCAGCCGCGGATTCAATCGGTCACGCACCTTCTCCACGGTGTCGTTGAGCAGGGCGAGCCCACGTAGCGAGAAGTATTCGCATTCCATCGGGATGATCACGCCGTCCGAGCAGGCCAACGCGTTCACGGTGAGCAGGCCGAGCGAGGGCTGGCAGTCGATGAGGATGTAGTCGTAGCGGTTGCGGATCGGTTCCAAAGCCCGGCCGAGCGACTGTTCCCTGCCTACCTCGTTCACGAGCTGAATCTCCGCGGCGGACAAATCGATATTGCTCGGCAACAGGTCCATGTTCTCGACCTGGGTCTGCATCAATACGTCGTCGATGGATCCCTTGGAGCCGATCAGCAGGTTGTGCACGGTCAGATCGAGATCGTGGTGCGCCACACCGAGTCCCGCCGACAGTGCACCCTGCGGGTCGAGATCGACGAGCAGTACGCGGCGACCGTATTCGGCCAGTGCGGCACCGAGGTTGATGGTGGAGGTGGTCTTGCCGACCCCGCCCTTCTGGTTGCACATAGCGACGACCAAGGCGTCGCCGTGCTTGTCCGGCATGGGCGGCTCCGGGACCAGGCGCAATGGCCGTCCGGTCGGACCGAGGACTCCGTCCTCCGGCACCGGCGCCACTCCGCCGCCCCAGAGCGTTTCTGGCGCGGTGTCCGAGTACGGACCCGATCGCGGGCCCGTAAGCGGCTCCGCCCCAGCACCCATCGACGGCTCTGCCGCTCCGGCTGTTGTCACGATCCGCTGCTCCTTATACGTTCCTGCCCGTTGCCTCGCCGAGCCTAGCGAGGCCGATCAGGGCCCGACCTCGCTTTCGTACGGTCCAGCTCTCGATAGACGCTACCGCCTGACGGCACTCGAGGGCCGCGCCTGCGCGCGGCGTGTTCGCCAAGCGCTGGTCAGCGCCTTCCCGACCTCCGACGAAATGGACACCGAACCGGTTGTGCACAGTGTCCATGACGTCCCGGTCCGCCTCATCCGCGCGCGATCCGGCCGCGTTGCCGGAAGTGTTCGAAGCGGACGATACCTGGTGCGCGGACAGCGCAGAACTCCGAAGGTCCATGGATAGCCGTGTCGAAGGCATACACGGTGCCCCGCAGGACCACAACGCGCCTCGCGTTGCGACTCGAATCGGGTGGTGCCGCGGGTGTCAGCGAGCGCGGGGATGCGCCGTGGCCCACACTTCGCGCAAGGTGTTGACCGTGACCAACGTGTAGATCTGGGTCGTGGTCACCGACGCGTGGCCCAGAAGTTCTTGCACGACACGAACATCGGCGCCGCCGTCGAGCAAGTGGGTGGCGAAGGAGTGGCGCAGGGTGTGCGGCGACACCGCCGCTGCGATACCCGAGCGTTCGGCAGCTGATTGCAAGACCTGCCAGGCGCTCTGGCGGGACAAACGTCCGCCCCGGGCGTTCAGGAAGAGCGCACCGGCGTTGCCTTTTGCGTGAGCGGCGAGCATCGGCCGGCCACGGGCCAGGTAGGCGTCGACGGCAGCGAGAGCGGGACGTCCGATCGGAACCATCCGCTGCTTGCCGCCCTTCCCGCGCAGCACGACGGCCCGCTCCTCGGTGTCGAGATCGTCGACATCCAACCCGATCATCTCGGAGATCCTGGCGCCGGTGGAATACAGCAGCTCCAGCAGCGCGCGGTCACGAAGGCCGCGAGGTCCCCCCTCCGCGCCTGCCACGCCGTCTGGATCGTGCACGGGCGCACCGCCGGCGGCTTCCAACAGTTTCAGCACTTGGTCGTAGGGCAGCGCCTTGGGCAGCCTGCGGCCCGGCGTCGGCGGCTTCACCGCGTGCGCGACGTCGGTGCTGGTCAGACCCTCAGCGGCGGCGAAGCGGTGCAGTCCACGTACCGCGATCAGCGCGCGGGCCACCGAACTCGCCGCCAGCGGCGGATGCGGACCGCCACTCATACGCAGCGCCACGGTGAACTCGGCGACGTCGGATTCGGCGACCCGCTCGAGCGAGCCGACACCACGCCCGGTGAGGAAGTCGAGGTAACGGCCGAGGTCGCGCCGGTACGCGCCGAGTGTATTGCGCGCGACGCCGCGCTCGACCGCGAGATGGTCCAGATAGGCGTCCAACTCCCGCGCGAGCACCATCGATCAGTCTTCGGACTTTCGCGCCGCCTTGCGGCGGAGGAAAGCGGTCGGCTGTCCGTGCCACGGCGCATCCTTCGCCCGTAGTTCGACATTTCCAGCCCGGGCGGCCGCGAGCGCGAGCACACCCGCGACAGCGGTGGCGTTCACGATCTCCCCTGCCAGCGCACTCCGGACGGCCGCGGCGACAGGCATCCGGACCACCTCGAGGTCGGCCTCCTCCAGTTCCGGCTCGGGGCGGTCGGTCTCATACAGACCGCGTGCCAGGTAGACGCGCAGCGCCTCGTCGGTGAAACCGGGCGAGAGCACCACATCCACCAGTACCGCCCACTCCCGCGCGGCAAGCCCGGTTTCCTCGGCCAGTTCGCGCTGCGCAGCGGCAAGCGGATCCTCGCCGGGGAGGTCGAGCAGGCCGGCGGGCAACTCGAGCAGCCGGCGGCCGATCGGGTGTCGGTACTGGTTGATCAGCACCACGTTGTCGTCGTCGTCGATCGCGGCGACCGCGACGGCGCCGTGATGCTCGACCACCTCACGCTCGACGATCCGCGCGCCCGGCATCGACACCTGGTCGAGCCGCAGCGCCATGATGGCTCCGCTGTAGACGGTCGCACTGGACACGGTCTCGAAATCGTGGCTGCCGGGTTCGACAGCCCCACCATCGGTCATACTGCTACGCCTGTTCTGTCGCGCTGGCGAATTCGCCGTCCGGGATGTCGACCGGAAGCCGCTCGGCCGCCTTGTATTTCAACGCCGCCGAGATCAGCGCCGCGAACAGCGGATGGGGGCGGGTCGGGCGACTCTTCAGCTCCGGGTGCGCCTGGGTGGCGACGAAGAAGGGATGCACGTCCGCCGGCAGTTCGACGAACTCGACCAGATGTCCATCCGGCGAGGTGCCGCTGAACTCGAGGCCGCTCTCGGCGATTTTGGTGCGGTAGGCGTTGTTCACCTCGTAGCGGTGCCGGTGACGCTCGGAGACGTGCTCGCTGCCGTATGCCTTCGCGACCACCGACCCCTTTGCCAGAGTCGCGGGGTAGGCGCCCAGGCGCATGGTGCCGCCGAGATCGGCTTCACCGGCCACGGCCTGCTCTTGGTCGGCCATGGTGGAGATGACCGGATGCGGTGTGTCGGGCTCGAATTCGGCCGAGTTGGCCTCGTCCAGGCCGACCGAACGAGCTGCCTCGATCACCACGCATTGCAGACCCAGACACAGACCGAGCAGCGGAATACCACGGGTCCGCGCGTATCGGATGGCGCCGACCTTGCCCTCGATGCCGCGAATACCGAAGCCGCCGGGGATCAGCACAGCATCCACGTCGTGCAACGCGTGCTGCGCGCCGGCCGGAGTCTCGCATTCGTCCGAGGGCACCCAGCGGATGCTGACCTTGGCACGCGAGGCGAACCCACCCGCCCGCAGTGCCTCGGTGACCGAAAGGTAGGCATCGGGCAGGTCGACGTACTTGCCGACCAGTGCGACCTCGATCGTCTCGCGCGGTGAGTGCACCCGGTCGAGCAGATCGCCCCATACGGTCCAGTCCACGTCGCGGAACGGCAGACCGAGCCTGCGCACCACGTAGGCGTCCAGGCCCTCGCGGTGCAGCACACGCGGGATGTCGTAGATCGATGGCGCGTCCGGCGTGGAGATGCAAGCATCCACCTCGACGTCGCACATCAGCGCGATCTTGCTCTTCAGTGCCTGCGGCACCTCACGGTCACAGCGCAGGATCAACGCGTCCGGCTGGATACCGATATTGCGCAGCGCCGCCACCGAGTGTTGCGTCGGTTTGGTCTTGAGCTCACCGGAGGGAGCCAGGTACGGCACCAGCGAGACGTGCAGGAAGAAGACGTTGTCCCGGCCGACATCATGGCGGATCTGGCGGGCGGCCTCGAGGAACGGCTGCGACTCGATGTCGCCGACGGTCCCGCCGATCTCGGTGATCACCACGTCCGGGGTCTGCCCCTGCAGATCCGGACCGCTCATCGCGAGGATGCGACTCTTGATCTCATCGGTGATGTGCGGGATAACCTGCACCGTGTCGCCGAGGTATTCGCCGCGGCGCTCCTTGGCGATGACCGACGAATAGATTTGCCCGGTAGTCACATTCGCGTCCCGGGACAGATCCCGATCGAGGAACCGCTCGTAGTGGCCGACGTCCAGATCGGTCTCGGCTCCGTCGTCCGTCACGAAGACCTCACCGTGCTGGAAAGGGTTCATGGTGCCGGGATCGACGTTCAAGTACGGGTCGAGTTTCTGCATCGTGACGCGCAGCCCACGCGCCGTCAGCAGCTGACCGAGGCTGGAAGCGGTAAGACCTTTACCCAATGAGGAGGCGACACCACCGCTGACGAAGATGTGCTTCGTGGCCGTTCGCGCCTGAATCCGTGTTTGACCCACGGGTCTTCACGGTAACACGAATCCGCCCGTCTGTTCGACGCCACGCACGTTTGCCACTCGATCGCCACGCGGAGCCGGACCAGCGCAACTGTGCGCAGGGTCGCCGCGCGGGCGGATGCCGGACCACGGACAGAGGTACCCCTGAATCAGCCCGGGAGCGCGGCGAGGGTCACAGAGGCGGCTCGAGCGCCGGTGCCGTACCGACCCGTCCCGCCATTGAGTTGTTCGCCGAGGGCGAGGACGGTGGTGACGCGCCCGATGTCGCGGTCGAGGTTGTCGACGGTGCTGACCTGGGTGGCGAGCGCGGCATTGGTACGAACGACCGCGATCGGGCCGACGCCCTCGGCGGCGCCGGAGCGACCTGCCAGGACAACGCCGGCACCACGTCCACGCAGGGCGCCTGCGAAGCGCGCGATATCGGCGCCTTGGCTGTTCGCGGCCGATCCGAGGTTGTTTCCGACTACCACCACGGCAAGCTGCGCGGGACGGACCGGGGTGTCGCCGTAGGCGAGGAAGCCGCCGCCGCGCAGGGTCTCCAATGTCAGGTCGAGCTCCTCCGGAGTGCTCCGGGTTTGCCCGTTCGCCGGGTCGAGCAGAAGCACCAGACCGAGAAGATCGCCCGCCATGCTGCCCTGGTCGATCGCACCGCTGCGCAGTTCGGCGCCCGCGGGAATAACGTTGGCGACAGCGGTACGCATCCGGTCCCCCTCGGCGGCGTCGAGGAAGTCCTCGGTGAGCGCGATCCGCCCGGTGACCGCGGCGCCGGAAGTCTGCAGCGCCGCGGTCACCGCGTCGACATCACCGGGGTCGGCGTCCGGCGTCGTGAACACGACAACGCCACGGTCGGCGAGCGTGCCGGCCAGGATACGACCCGACGAGCCGGCGATGAATCGGTCGGCGGCGGCGAGTTGGTCGGCGAGTCGCCCGTTGTGTTCGGAGAGCGCGTCGACCTTGTGCCGGAGATCGGTCCGGTCCGCGCGGAGTCCGGACAGCAGGTCCGCCGCGATTGTCTGCGATCCGAGCACCACACCGATCGCGAGGGCGAGGAAGATCGCCACGATCGAGATGGCATGATGGCGCACCGAAATCATGATTCTCCCTTGATTACTCGAGTCCGGAGCGGACCAGCGCCCGCGCCGAGAGCGCCAACCGATTCCAGTTGTCTACCGCCCAGTCCAGGACATCCCCGCCGCTGTTGGACGCGAGCAGCACGACGATCACCGCGACCAGCGCGGCGAGCACCACCAGCGCGACGACAATCCCGGAGACCCGGTCGCGGTACAGCGTGGCGATCGCCTTCGCGTCGGTCAGTTTGGTGCCGACCTTGAGCCGGGTGAGGAAAGTCGCCGGATTGGTGCTGCAGCGGCCGCGGTCGAAGAAGTCATCGAGCGACGCCGCGGCACCAGCGGTGACGATCAGTGCGGCACCGTGATGGTCGGCGAGCAGCAACGCCAGGTCGGCAGGCGAGCCCGACGAGGGGAACGTCGTCGCGCCGATACCGAGATCCTGGATGCGCTCGAGTCCCTTCGCGTGCCCATCGGTGTCGGCGGGCAGGATCACCTCGGCACCGCACTTCAAGGTGGCGGAGGTGATCTCGTCCGGGTCCCCGACGATGAGGTCGGGCTGATAGCCCTGCCTTCGCAGGGTGTCCGCGCCGCGGCCGACTCCGATCATGATCGGTGCGTACTCCTTGATGAACGGCTTCAGCCGCTTGAGATCGTCAGCGTGATCGGGGCCGTCGGCGACGACGACCACATGCCGCTGCCTCATCGACAGCTCGAGCTCGGGTACGCCGATACCTTCGATGAGCAGCGCGCTTTCGGTGCGGATGAACTCGATGGTGTTACCCGCGAAAGCCTCCAGGTGATCGGCCAGCCCCTTACGCGCCTCGATCATCCGTTCGACGATGGCAGCGTCGGTGAGCTCGATGCCTTCGACCAGAACCTCCGGCTCCTTCTTGATCACCTTGTCGGCATAGACGACACCGTCATCGATCCGGACCTTGGCGCCGTCTTTGATCTTGCTGAACGCATCGGAACTCACAGTGTCCAGCAGCAGAATCCCATTCGCCACCAGCACTTCCGGGCCGAGATTGGGATAGCGGCCGGAAATCGACGGCGAGGTGTTGATCACCGCCACAACGCCCGCCCGAATCAGCCGATCGGCGGTCATCCGGTCGAGGTCCATCTCGTCGAGGACGACGATGTCACCCGGCCCGACCCGCGTGAGCAGACGCCGGGTGTTGCGATCCACCCGGGCCATCCCGGTCAGACCGGACAGCGTTTCGGTGTTCTTCGACAACAATGCCAGCATCCGCATGAGGCCGATACTGCTGGCTAACCCTCAACCATTGGTGGAGGCGCGCCGTATCTCCTACCCCATTCGTCACTGCGATACTCCCCGACAACAGCCGTCCCCAGTTCCTCCTCGCCGGTGGTCCACACCCCGAATCAGGCATTAGAGCATCTCGCATCACCATTACGAATTTTCTTTTCGCTGTTCAAACCATTTCCAGCGAGGTACTACGCTGACGATGTCGAAAATCCGAGCAACCGTTCGCGCCACCGCGTAGGCCGAAAAAGGACGGCACGGCCAGGAAACTCCCGCCCTCGCTCGCCCGGCCGTTTTGTTTCGATTCACAGAACAGTTAATAATTGGCTATCAGCGGGGCTCGCGGGCTCGAGGACAACGGTGTCCGATGGCTTCGGTTCCAATCCAGAGTGCGCCGAGGCACTCCGGAGGCGTCGCCGCACCGAGTCCACGATCAAGCCTCGAGCCTCCGCATCAGCGCACCACACGACCCGAATTCATTCAGCTGTCGGGGCTGGCGCCCGATCCCGATGCGAACAACACGATCGACCAGCCAAGTAGCTATATGCTGCCCGTCACAGGTAACTCGAAGAGGAGACTCATGGCCAGCACCACCGTCGATGCCGTCATCGCCGCTCCGCGCGACGTCGTGTACCGGCTCTTCGCCGACCGCGAGAGCATCAGCCCGTACCTGCCGGTCCAGGTCAAGTTGACCAAGCCGGGTCAGAGCGACCGAGAAGGTGTCGGCGCCCAGCACCACATCGGCGTGGGCCCGGTCGGCGTCACCGAGGAGATCACCAAGCTGGTACCCGGCGAGCGAATGGAATACAAGATCATCAAGGGTGCGCCGGTGAAACGCCACGTCGGCGTCATCACCTTCGCCGACGCCGACAACGGCACCCTGGTCTCCTACACGTTGGAGTCCGACCCCAAACTCCCTGTGCCCGAGAAGGTGCTGGAATTCGGTCTGAAAAACCTGATCGAGACGTTCATCAAGGGCGCGCAGAAAGCTGTGCGCTGACCGACGCGATCACCGCGTCGCCACCTCGGCGCTCGCTTTCTCCGCACGTGCCGTTGCCAGCAGCTCCTCCGCGTGCGCCCGACCGGTCTCGGTGTCATCGAGACCGGCCAGCATCCGAGCCAGCTCGATGACACGCTCATCCTTGGTGAGCGCGCGGACGCCGCTGGCGACCTTGCCGTCCCCGTCATCGAACTTGTCGACCACCAGATGGGTGTCGGCGAACGCCGCGACCTGCGGCAGATGGGTGACCACAATGACCTGATGGGTACGAGCGAGACGGGCGAGTCTGCGGCCGATCTCTACCGCGGCCCGGCCGCCCACGCCCGCGTCGACCTCGTCGAACACCATTGTCGCCCCGTGGTCGGAGCCGGCGAGCACCACCTCGAGCGCTAGCATCACACGCGACAACTCACCGCCGGATGCACTCTTGCTCAATGGCAGCGATTGCGCGCCGGAATGCGCCGACAGACGGAATTCCACCTCATCGATGCCCGACGAACCGGCGTGCACGTCCTGCCCGTCGATGGTGAGCGGTGCGGTGTCCTGCGGACCCGCGGGAAGCCGCCGAACCTCGACGTCGAGGCGGGCTTTGCCCATGGCGAGGCCACCCAACTCGGCACTGACGGCAGCTGCCAGTTTGCCTGCTGCCCTGGTCCGCGCGGCGCGAAGTTTCGTCGCCGCCTCCCGCACCCGCGCCGCCGCACTGTCGACCTCAGCCGACAGCGTGGCCAAAGCCTCCTCGGAGACGTCCAGCGAACCGAGTCGAGTGCGGGCCTCGTCGGCCCAGGCGATCACGCCGTCGATGTCCGGAGCGTATTTGCGGGTCAGCGTCTTCAGCTCGGCCTGCCGGGTGAGCAGCGAATCCAGCGCACCAGGGTCCGAAGGCAAATCGGCGAGGTAACCGCTCAACTCGGTGGTCAGATCGACCACCACGGCGATCGTGTCGGCGAGGCGGGGCGCGAGGGCGATCAGCGCGGGATCATCGGCCGATTCGATCCGGGTGCGCGCGGCACCGAGCAGTCCCAGTGCGCCCGATCCGGCTTCGGGCGACTCTGTCGGACCGGCCAGCGCGTCATGCGCGGTGGCGGCGGCCTCGCGCAACGAGTCCAGGTCGCTGAGCCTGCGGACCTCCCCGACGATGCGCGCATCTTCGCCGGGTTCGGGTGCGAGGGCGTCGATTTCGCTCAGCGAATGCTTGAGCCGGTCGGCCTCGAGCGCCAATTCTCTGCTGCGCGCGGTCCGTTCGAGCAGTTCCGTCCTTGCCTCCAGCCAGGAACGCCGCCGCACCTGATACTTCCGCAGCAGCGGATTGACGGCATCGCCAGCGAACCGGTCCAACGCGGACAACTGCTGATCGGGGCGCTGCAAGCGCAACTGGTCGTTCTGGCCGTGCACCGTCAGCAACGACGCCGTGAAATCGGCCAGCACCGAGGCCGGTACACCGCGACCCCCGAGATGCGCGCGCGAGCGTCCATCACTACCAACCGTGCGGATCGCGATGACGCTGCCGTCATCGTCTTGTTCGGCCGCTGCCGCCTCCAATACCCGCGCGACCTCGGCGCGAGCGATGTCGTTGACGTCCTCGACGGTGAACCGGCCCTCCACCACGGCCCGAGACGCACCGAGCCGAACCCGGCCCGCGTCCGCCCGCGCACCGCTGAGCAGATGCAGGCTGGTCACCACCATCGTCTTGCCCGCACCGGTCTCGCCGGTCAGGCAGGTCAGCCCTTCGTGGAACTGCGCGGTGGCCGTGGAAATGACGCCGAGGCCATCAATCCTGATCTCTGTCAGCACTTGTGCTCTCCGTTCGCCGTCGGCCACGCCAGCCGGTCACGGGCAATTGGAACTTGCGCACCATCCGGTCGGCGAATGGTGCGGAATCCAGCCGCACCCAGCGCACCGGTTCGGCGCCGCGAACCGCTTCCACCCGGCCACCCTTCGGCAGAGCGAGCGTGCGCCTGCCATCCAGGAAAACTATCGCATCGTGCCCCGTCGCGACGGATTCGACCGCGATCCGCGACTCGGGGCTGGTCACCAGTGGTCGCGCGAACAGGGCATGGGCATTACTCGGAATCACCAACAGCGCTTCGAGTTCCGGCCACACCACGGGCCCACCGGCGGAGAAAGCATAGGCCGTCGATCCGGTCGGTGTGGAGATCAGGATGCCGTCGCAGCCGAACGAGGACACCGGACGACCGTCGACCTCGAGCACCACTTCGAGCACCCCGATACGCGAGGCGTTTTCGATGCTCGCCTCGTTCAGCGCCCAGCCGCTGTCAACTACCTCGTCCTCTACTCGGACCTTGACGTCGATGGTCATTCGGTGCTCGATCGTGTAGTCACCCCGGACCACCTGCGCTAACGCCTCATCCAGATTCTCGGCTTCGGCCTCGGTGAGAAAGCCGATGCGGCCGAGGTTGATTCCGAGCACCGGCACCGCAGCTGAGCGTGCCAGCTCGGCGGCGCGCAGGAAGGTGCCATCACCGCCGAGCACGAGCACCATCTCACAACCGACCGCCGCGGCTGGACCGTGCTCGACCACGCGCACCGGGTAGCCACACGGCTGGGCCTCGAATCGGGTGCTGTCCGCCTCGTCGGCGAGCACCCGTAGGCAGATTCCCGCGTCGGCGAAGATCTTCGCCACCCGGTGGGCAGTCTCGATGATCTCTGCCCGGCCCGGATGGGACACCAGCAAGATTTCGCGGCCACCCGCCGGCGCCTGCGCGTTCACTGTGGACCCTCCTCAACCGCATGCTGGACCAGAGCAGCGACCCGTTCTCCGTCGTCGTCGAACTGCCCATCATTGCGCAGCCACAAGAAGTATTCGACATTGCCCGACGGCCCCGGCAAAGGACTCGCTACTACGCCGACTGTGCGCAGCCCGAGCCTCGCCGCAGTAGCGGCGACCGCACAGACCGCGTGGGCACGCAGCGCGGGGTCACGCACCACACCGCCAGAGCCCACTCGCTCCTTGCCCACCTCGAACTGGGGTTTCACCATCGGCAGCAGGTCGGCACCCGGCGCCGCGCACGCCGCGAGTGCGGGCAGGACCAGACCGAGCGAAATGAACGAAAGGTCGCCCACCACCAGATCGACGATCCCGGCGATGGATTCCGGAGTCACGGTGCGTACATTGGTGCGGTCGAACACCCGTACCCGCGCGTCATTGCGCAGGCGCCAGACCAGCTGGCCGTAGCCCACGTCGACAGCCACGACCTCACGGGCCTCACGCGAGAGCAGCACGTCGGTGAAACCCCCGGTCGAAGCACCAGCGTCCAAGCACCGTTTGCCCGCGACCGTGAGCCCGTCCGGCTCGAACCGTTCCAGCGCACCGAGAAGTTTGTGCGCGCCACGCGATGCCCAGGACACCTCGTCGGGCACCGCGCGCACCACCAGCGGTGTGCCCGTCTCGATCGCGGTCGCAGCCTTCGAGGCAACCGTTCCAGCTATCAGGACGCGGCCGGCACCGATCAGCTCGACCGCATGCTCTCGCGATCTCGCTAATCCGCGGCGAACCAATTCCGCGTCCACGCGCGCGCGTCGGGCCACCTCAGATCTTGTCCACCGTGGCCAGTGCCTGAACGAGCACATCGTGCGCCTGCTCCAGAATGCGGGCACGACGGGTGATATCCGCGCCGGACTCCGCGCTGTCGGCGGGCGCGTCGACGCCGCCACGCGTGGCCCGGGCATCGAGCTCGGCGAGCAGGCTGTCCACCTCGCTGCGGATCCGGCCTGGATCGGCGGGCTCCGCGCGACCTTGCGCCCCCGGCAGATGCTGACCGGGCAGCGGGGCCCCCGGGCGAGGGCCGTTCGGACGGGGCATAGGAGTAGTCATCGTGCCGTCAACGCTATCGGATTTCCCCATCGGCCGCGCGTAACGTCACAGCTCGTCCCGGGTGGCGCCGCAAGACCTCCCCCAGGTCGCCGCCGGATTCCAGGTACACCGGCGGATGGTTGAGAGCATCCAACGAGTCCGACACATAGGTGGGGATTCGATCGACGTCGGCGTCGCGCAACTCATCCAGGGTGCTCACGCCGGTCAGCACCAGTAGCGCGTCGAGGCCGACACGGTTGGCCCCTTCGATATCGGTGTCCAGGCGGTCGCCCACTACCAGCGCGCTACGGGTGTCCGCGCGGACAAGGGCGTCCTCCAGCAGGGGTGCGTACGGTTTGCCCGCCACGACCGGCTCCTGGCCGGAGGCGGCACGCAGCGCGGCGACCATCGCGCCATTGCCCGGGGCGAGACCACGTTCGTTCGGCAGCGTCTTGTCGGTGTTCGCGGCGACCCACAGCGCGTCCGCGCTCAAGGCGTAGGCAGCCTCGGCCAGATCCGGCCACGCCGTGTGTGGGGAATGTCCTTGCACCACAGCGGCGGGAACGGTGCCGTCGAAGCGCCGGATCGAGCGCAGACCCACACCATCCACCTCGGCAGCCAGATCATCGGTGCCGACAACCAGCACCCGCGCACCCTGGTCGAGCCGTTCGGCCAGTAGGCGCGCCGCCGCCTGCGCACTCGTCACCACGTCATCCGGCGTCGCGGGAAACCCGAGTTCGGCCAGATGCGCCGCTACCACGCTCGGCCCCCGGCTGGCGTTGTTGGTGACGTACACGAGTCGCTGGGCTGTCTCCCCCGCATCGGCCAACGCCTGCGGCGCACCCTCGATCACCGCATGACCGCGGTACAGCGTGCCGTCCAGATCCAGCAGCAGGGCTTGGTAGCGATCCCGTAGTCGCTTCACACCACTCTCACTCCGTGTCACCGATCGGCGTCGTGCCGACTCACACACCACCGGATCGCCCGGCAGCACAGTCGCTCGGCGAGTCCGAGACATTCGAACACTACGCCAGACCGGCACCAGAAAAGACGTGGCGTCAGCCACTCGACTCGTGCCGGCGCGCGCGGTGCGGGTACAACCGACGAAGCAGAACTCCCGCACCGCCCGGACCAAATCTTGCCGACGCCGAGCCGCCCGACCGCTACAGGTCGACGTCGCCGGTCAGTTCGGCGGCACGCTCTTCAGCGTCGGTTTCGCCGTCCAGGTCTGCCGACGCGGCATTGAGAAACCAGGTGAGACCCTCGTCGGTACGACCTGCCGCGACCAGTGCGTCGGCATAGGCGTAGAAGAGGCGAGCCGCGGCCGAACCGGTGCGTGCGGGGTCCAGATCCGAAGTCTGCAGTGTCACGACGGCCTGGTCGTACTGCCCGAGGTCCATGCGCGCGCCCGCGACGACGATGCGCAGCTCGGTGGCCTCGTCGCCGTGTAGTGCACGGCCCTCCTCGCTGCGGCCGAGCTCGATCGCGCGTTCCGGACGGCCGAGGCCACGTTCGCAGTCGGCCATCACGGCCAGCAGACCGGAGCCACCGGACATCCGACGTGCGGTACGCAGTTCCGACAGCGCTTCAGCCCATTCACCTGCGTGATACGCGGCAACCCCTGCGGTCTCGCGAACAACGGCGATCCGACCGGCGCGCTGGCGAGCTGCCCTGGCGTGCGCGAGTGCCAGACCTGGATCGTCGTCGATGAGTCGTACCGCCATCACAAGGTGGCGAGCGACCGTCTCCGCGTTGCCCTTGTCGAGGCTGAGCAGGTCACGTCGAACAGCAGAGTCGAGGTCGGTGGCCTGTACGTCGTCGGGCAGATCAGGCTCTTCCGGACGGGGCGGACGACGGTCGAGCGAAGAACCGCTACCTCCGCGAGCGCCTTCGCCGCCACGCCGTCGATCCTGCGACGCGCCGCCACGCGCAGACCAGTCCGCACGTTCCGAGCTGCCACCGCGGGCGCCGCGGTCGAATCCGCGACGGTCCCCGGCGTCGCGGCCTCCGGTCGTGCCACGACGATCGTCGTCACGCCTGCCGCCCCCGCTACGGTCTACGGATCCGCCACGACGGCTCGATCCGGATCCGCCGCGTTCTCCGCTTTCACCGCGATCGCTGCGCCGCGCACCACTCTGGTCGCCGGATTCGTCACCTCGACGGCGGAACCCGCCGCGCGAATCACCATCTCGTCGGAGCCCGCGATCCGCACCGGAATCCCCGCCACGGCTGAAGGCACCACGCGAATCACCACGACGCTCGGCGGAATCACCACGATCACCGAACTTGCCACGCTCGCCGGAGTCGCCGCGCCGCTCGAACCCGCCACGCTTGGCTGCATCGCTCCCACGGGGAAGGCCACCGGAAACACCACGGCCGGCACCGCCACGCTCGCCGGAGTCCTGGCGTCGGAATCCGCCCCGCTCGGGCGAACTATCACGCCGGTCGGACCCGCCGCGCCCGCCGGCATCACCACGACGGTCGAATTCGCTCCCGGAATCGCCGCGCCGCTTGAAACCACCGCGTTCGGAAGAATTGTCGCGCGAACCGTCGCCACCGGAGTCGGCGCGGCGCTTGAATCCGCCACGTTCTCCGGAATCGCCGCGGCGGTTGAATCCACCGCTGCCCTGGCCGGAGCCGGAGCGCGGGTCCCTATCACTGTTGTCACCACGTCGGCCGGACCCGGAGTCGGGAGCGCCACGCCGGAAGGGCTTCCGATCGTCGTTGTGTTCCGGCACGGTGCTCCCTTTCTGGATTCCGCAAAAATAAGTCGGCTGCACAAATTCAATCACGTCCACCGGTGGGGTACCGGCACGGCGACGTGCTGCGAGCACGGACAGGTGCTCAAACGCCGATAGGGGACCCAGATTCTGGGTCCCCTATCGTGAAGGATGTTCCGGCGGTGTCCTACTCTCCCACACCCTGTCGAGTGCAGTACCATCGGCGCTGGCAGGCTTAGCTTCCGGGTTCGGAATGGGA
>NZ_JBEZDA010000011.1:119463-188754 GCF_040647855.1 Nocardia sp. NPDC049220 | reverse complement strand
CGGAAGGTGTAGGAGGTGGTCTGGTAGATCGGCAGCGCGCGGGCGTTGGTCGTGCTGTCGGGCACCTGGCCTACGTGGATCTGCTTGGTCTCGAAGCTCCAGTCGCTGGAGAGGGTGGGTTCGGTCATCGGGCTTCCTTTGGCGCGGGTGATCGGATGTGGTGGGGCAGTGGCTAGTTGGTGATCGCATTCGATCGAAGAAACCGCGAAGGTAGACGTCGCCCCCGACGGCCACCGCCAGACAGTCGATCGTCGGGTACGCCCGCGACGCCCTGTGCCACGTCGTCGGCGATGGCGTAGAGCGGCGTGCTCAGATCGGTTGTCATGAGCATTGACGCTAGAAACGACGCGGGGCGACGGCGATAGTTACATTCGGAGTGAGTTGAACGGCGGCGCGCCGACTACCGCGGAATTGTGTTGCGGCTTTTCGGCTATTCAGCCGCGGGTTCGGTCGTCGACTCCGACGCGGTGGCGAGTCCGAAGTCCGGTGATGGGGCGGTCGCTTCGTCGATCTGCTCCCCGATATAACGCAGGAAGACGGCGACTATCGCGGCGGCAGGCACGGCAAGGAAAGCGCCGACAATGCCGTACAGCGAGCCCCCCGCGGTGACCGCGAGCAGCACGATCACCGCGTGCAGCTTCATGCTGCGGCTTTGCAAGACCGGCTGCAGGACATTGCCTTCCAGCTGTTGCACGGCGACGATGATGCCGAGCACGATCAGCGCCGTGACAAGGCTGTTGCCGACGAGTGCGACGAGCACCGCGAGCGCGCCGGCGACGAAGGCGCCGACTATCGGGATGAACCCACCGAGAAAGGTGATCACCGCGAGCACCAGCGCCAACGGAACCCCGAGGATGACCAGACCTGCTCCGATGAGTACGGCGTCGATCAAACTGACCAATGCCTGGGTGCGAATGAACCCACCGAGAACCACCCAGACCCGATTCAGTACCTCTTCCAGGTGCCGGCCGCTGCGGTCGCCGGATACGCGGTGCAGCCACGGCAGGAAGCGCGGCCCGTCCTTGACGAAGAAGAATGTGAGCACGAGGACAAGGAACAGGGTGATGAGCGTCGATGTCGCGGTGCTCACGCCGCTGAACACACCGGTCGCGATCTGCTCGGAGCTCGACCGCAGTCGAGACACGATCGCGTCGACCGCCGAATCCAGTTGCTCGTCACGGATTCTCAGTGGCGGACCCTGCAGCCAATCGCGCACCCGGTTGACGCCCTCGGTCGCCTTGTCCGCGAGTTCGGGCGCCTGGTCCACCACCGACGGCACGATCAGCGCGATGACGCCTGCCAGCACCCCGACGAATCCGAGTACCGCGATAGACGCGGCGGCGGCGGGTCGCAGGCCGTGTGCGGTGAGCCAGCGAGTCGGTGGCCACAGCACGGTCGCGATCACGATCGCCAACACCACCGGCAGGATCACCACCCACAGTTTGGCGACCAGGAATCCGAGCACCCATGCGCCCGCGGCGATCGCCACCACGCACAGCCCCCATTTGGCCAGGCACAGCACGCCCGCGCCGATGACGTCACCCCGGTCGCGCGGTGTGCGGTTGTCCGGTTCGTGGCCCTTGGTTGGTTCACTCACGCGCCAAGTCTGGCATGAGATCCGCCCGGTCGAGCATGGCTTGCGCACTCGGCGGTGGCTGGTGCGGCCCGGCGCGGCGCGCGAGGTGGAAGCTCGGGCGCACCGGTGTACCGACCGCGGTCGAGTTCGTCGACGGCATAGTGAATCGATGTGAGCGCGCGATCGCGGCGCGCCGTCATCCGGTGCGAGTGAACCGTGTGCCGCCGTTTGACGCCTGGACTCTGGGTCATCACCAGAAGGAAGCGGGCCGAACTGAGAGGGTGGTAGTCGTGCGATGCGTGGTGTTCGGTGCGACCGGCTACATCGGCGGGCGTCTGGTTCCGGAGTTGTTGCGGGCCGGTCACTCGGTGCGGGTGCTGGCACGTACTCCTGGCAAGCTCGCGGAGGCACCCTGGCGCGACCGGGTGGAGGTGGTGCGCGGCGACGTGACCGCGGCCGAGGACGTGCGCGCCGCGCTGGCCGGGCAGGAGGTGCTGTACTACTTGGTCCACTCGCTGAAACGCGCCGACTTCGAGACAGTCGACCGGGACGCGGCCACGCTGGTCGCCGCTGCGGCCGCGAGTGCGAACCTGACCAGGATCGTGTATCTGGGCGGCATCGTCCCGAGCGGGCAGAAGCTGTCGCGGCACTTGGCTTCCCGCGCCGAGGTCGGCAGGATTGTGCTCGACGGGTCGGTGCCCGCGTTGGTTCTGCAGGCGGCGGTGATCATCGGCTCCGGATCGGCCAGCTTCGAGATGTTGCGCTACCTCACCGAGCGGCTACCGATGATGGTCACGCCACGGTGGGTGCGCAACCGGATTCAGCCGATCGCGGTCCGCGACGTGCTGTACTACCTGACCGAGGCGGCGCGGCTGCCCGGCGGTGTCGGCGGCGTCTTCGATATCGGTGGCCCGGACGTCTTGACCTATGTGCGGATGATGCGCGGCTACGCCACCGTGGCGCAGTTGCCGCGCCGGGTGATCGTGCCGGTTCCGGTACTGACCCCGTGGCTGTCGGCGCAGTGGGTGAACTTGGTGACTCCGGTACCGAGCGCGATCGCGGTGCCGCTGATGGAGTCGCTGATCAATGATGTCGTATGCCGCGATCACGCGGTGGCCGAACACATCCCGGATCCGCCGCGCGGATTGACCGGCTACGAGCAGGCGGTAGCACTGGCGCTACAGAAGACTCGGGATCTGGACGTGCCGACCAGATGGTCGGACGCCGACCCGCACGGTGCCCCGTCGGACCCGCTGCCCACCGATCCGGATTGGTCGGGCGGATCGGTGTACCAGGATGTGCGTGAGCTGCGTACCCGCTCCGATCCGAGCACGCTGTGGCAGGTGATCGAGGCGATCGGCGGAGAACATGGGTGGTACTCGTTCCCGCTGGCCTGGTCGCTTCGTGGGTGGATCGACCGCGTGGCGGGCGGCGTCGGCCTCGGCCGGGGACGCCGTGATCCGCACCGGCTACACGAGGGGGAGGCGCTGGATTGGTGGCGGGTCGAGCGGATCGACCGGCCGACGATGCTGCGTCTGCGGGCCGAGATGCGGGTTCCGGGCCGCGCCTGGCTGGAACTGTCCGTCGAGCCGGACGGCAGTGGCGCAACCTACCGGCAGCGCGCCCTTTTCGAACCGCACGGCCTGGCCGGGCACCTGTACTGGAAGTCGATCGCTCCCTTCCACGCCGTCATTTTCGGCGGGATGGCGCGCAACATCACTGGAGCCGCGGAATCGGTCCGTCCGCAGTGAACTACCGAATGTCCGTGGCGGGAATCGTCGGAGCGCCCTGCGCACCGTTCGCCCGGACGCCGATTTCGTCGATCCGCCGAACCCGAAGGCAGCGGGTCGTGCCGGATGCTGTCTTAAGCTGATCGCGGTGGCGAGGCCGAGAAACGACGACGGGGAGTCTCCGTGGGTGCTGCGTTGACGAAGGGGCAGAACGGAGCATTGGCGGCAGCCGAGGTGCTGGTGTCGGTACGGACCG
This sequence comes from Nocardia sp. NPDC049220, assembly GCF_040647855.1. Lineage (NCBI taxonomy): Bacteria > Bacillati > Actinomycetota > Actinomycetes > Mycobacteriales > Nocardiaceae > Nocardia > Nocardia sp. NPDC049220. The sequence goes on along the minus strand of NZ_JBEZDA010000011.1, from coordinate 185,192 downwards.
AGGCCGTGGTGGACATGTCGGCGCTGCTGTTGACCGGAGCCGGGCGGGTGCGGTCGGACGAGGACTTCGTGTTCTTCGGTCAGCCGAGCGCGCCCGGAGTGTCGCTGAGGCCCGGAACGCCGGGCACGCTGGCTATTTCGCTCGCTGATCTGCCTGACGATGTCGCGCAACTGCGCGCGGTGCTCACCCTGGATGATCCGGCGGCGACCTTCGGCCGATTCGCGCCGCCGGTCGCGACCGTGGCAGACGAGGCGGGGACGGTGCTCTACGAGTATCGAATCGAGGGGCTCGGCAGCGAAACGGTGGTGATCGCGCTGGAACTCTATCGACGCAACGGGGAGTGGAAGGTGCGGGCGGTCGGACAAGGCTATGCGGGCGGATTCACCGCTTTCGTCACTGATCACGGCGTCAGCGTTGATGACGAACCGAGGAATCCACCTCTCCCCGCACTGTCCAGGCCGGAGTCGACGGCCCAGTGTGCTGCGGTCGCCGCACCGCCGACCGCCCGGTCGGGCGACGTGTTCGTCGTCCCGGGCGAGACGAAACTTTCCTTGGAGAAACGCGCGAAGCTGGATCTGCGGAAGCGGGAAGTGGCCAAAGTCTTGATCGATAGGGCCGTCTTCGGGATTCGCGCCCGCGTCGTGCTGGTCATCGACAAGACCGGCAGCATGCACCGGCAGTACCGCGATCAGGTTGTGCATCGAGTCGTGCAGCGGATGATTCCGGTCGCCACTCAGCTCGATGACGATGGCACCCTGGAGGCATATCTCTACGCGCTCTCCTTCGTCAAACTGCCCGATATCGCGGTCGAGCAGGGCGATGAATGGGCACGGACCTTTCTGCACCTCGGCGGAACTCACGCGGGTGTCGATTACAGCGGGCTCGGCGGTCGCAACGACGAGCTGGCGGTCATCCGGGACATCATCGACTCGTTGCGTCCCGGTGACCGCCCCACCCTCGTGCTGTTCTGCACCGACGGCGGTTTCGCCAAGAAGCGGGAGATCGCCGCTCTTCTGCGCGAAGCGTCACGGCTTCCCGCGTTCTGGCAGTTCATCGGGCTGGGTCGGGCCGACTACGGCGTGCTGCGGACCTTGGACGAGCTGTCGGACCGGCTGGTCGACAACGCGGGCTTCTTCGCCCTCGACGACATCGATGACGTCGATGACGCTCAGTTGTACGCACGGCTGCTCGGCGAGTTCCCGGACTGGCTGCACGCCGCGCGAGGCGCAGGCATTGTGTACTGAACTCGTTCGACTTTCGTGCCTAGGATCCGAACGATGGCCTGAGTGGAACGTATCCGGGCAACATCATGACGTCGATACGCCAGCGACCGATTCCGACAGCTATATCGAAATGCTATAGCCAAGCTGGGCTTAACGCCGCGGACGTGCGCCTCACCCGATGACGGCGTTCATAATGGTCCCCGCGCTGGTGGCGACAACACCGCCGATCATGGCGCCCGCCACCATCTTCGGCGATTCGAGTCCGCCGCCGGTCCACTTCTCCCAGGCGAAGCGGCCGCCCGCGTAGATGATGCCGCAGACGCCCGACAGCAGTACGAACCAGGTCAAGTAGCGGACCAGTTGCAGGAACTTGTCGGATATCGGCGGAGCCTCGGGGGTCGGGTTGCCGAACTGCGCCAGGGTGTCGTAGGCGGCGGCCAGGATCATCGTCGTTCGCTCATTCTGGGTTCGGGACAAGGGCAGTGACTCGCTGGGGAGATCGTATCGGTTTGTGGGACACCGCGCAGTCAGGCCTTTGCGGCGCAGCGGGGTTCGCGACGCGCTCGGTCGTGTCGGGGAATCCGCAGTGCGGGTCGGCGGGTGCGGCACAGTTGTCGTGAACCTGGTCGGTATGCACAGCCGAGTGGCGGTGGATGTCCGTGGTGTGCTCGGGGCGTATCGGTGCACCAGGTATCGAGTACCTCGTCGTACCTGCTCGTCGTAGTGTGCGCGCGGTGGCGCGGTAGGGCCCGTATGCTCGGTGGTGATCGAATTCGTCGGTAGTCGAACATCTTTCACGCGACCACTCGGCGACGCGTGTTTGTACTCGAGCGTAGGGAGTAGACGGTGAGCATCATTCTGGCGTCGGTCGGCGATTCGATCACCACGTTGGCGCAGATCGCCAATCCGACCCCGGAGGCGCCTCCCCTGTCGGACAAGCTTTTACAGTTCGTTCGGTATCTGACGTGGTTCGCCCTGCTGTCCGGAATCGTCAGCATCGTGTACGCGGGTGGTCGATTCGCTTGGGAGAAGTGGACCGGCGGCGGATTGCAGTCGCCGAAGATGGTGGCGGGCGCCATGATCGGCGGGATCGTCGCCACCAGCGCGGGCACCATCATGAACACCATCCTGGAGATCTGACCGAGGTCGGCTCCGCAATGACGATCGCGGGCCGCTTCGACCGACCAGCGGCAAACGCGGGCCGTCGTGACCGGTCGGGTGGCCCGGCGGTGGGCCTGGTCAGCTGGGTTAGCGCGCTCCGAGTGGGAAGGTGGGCGCGCCGAATCAGCGGCGGGCGCCGTGTGTGCCGCCGCGGATCGACGATTCGCCGCGGGGTTTGTCGCGCGGTGAGGGCTGTGGCGCGCTGTCTTCCACCCCCGCGGTTGCCGAGGCGGTCAGCGCAGCGTATCGGCGTGTTCGCGGCCCCGATTCGCGGGCGAAGTCGGACGGACGTTCGGCGCACCAGGTTCGCCGGGCCGCGCGCAGCGCGGACCTCGGATCTTGCTCATTCCTACGGCGCTGACCAGCAGTTATCTTCGCCGATCACGCTATAATCCGGGACGGATCTCGCGCGGTGCCCGATCGGATCGGAGGCGGAGCAGGATCATGGACGACAGCAGCGAGAGCAGTCCCGCGATATCGCGGCGCACTGTGCTCGGCATGGTGGCGACATCGGTGGCCGTTGCCGGGTTGGCGGCGTGCGACCGACCAGACAAGGACGGTTCGGATGGCGGCGCCGTCACCGGTGAGTCCGCGGCGATCGCGCGAGATGCCTATATTTTCGGTTATCCGCTGGTGTTGATGGATTTCACCCGGGAAGCGTCCGAAGCGACTACGCCCAGCAACCAGTTCCAGCACGCCACGACATTGCCCACCCCGGAGAGTCGAAGTCTGGTGCGGCAGAGTCTGGACCTCATGTACTCGACCGCCTGGTTGGATCTACGGGCCGAACCGATGGTGCTCCAGGTCCCCGCGATGGACGGTCGGCGATACTGGCTGATGCAACTGCTCGACGCATGGACGAACACGGTGCACAACCCCAGCAGCATCCGGCCGCAGGCCACATCGGCCGAGCCCCCGTTCACCTATGTGGTGACCGGTCCCGACTGGTCCGGAGCGCTGCCGGAGGATCTGGCCCCGATGCCGATGCCGACGTCGACGGTGTGGTTGCTCGGGCTCATTCAGGTCGACGGTAATGCCGGCATTCCCGCCGTCCGCGCGGTGCAGCAGCAGCTGAAGTTGGTTCCACTGAGCGTGTGGATCGCGGGACGAGAGCTGGCTGGGCCCGCCGCGCCGCCTAGTCCCGAGACGGCTCCGAAGCCCCCGCCGGAGCAGGTCGATGCGCTGGACCCGCGCGAATTCTTCGACCGGATGTGCGCCGTGATGTCGGTCAACACGCCCGCACCCGATGACGCGCCCGCGATGCGCCGCTTCGCGATGATCGGCATCCGGCCGGGTGGCAGTGTCTCGGGCTTGTCCGACGATGAGCTCGTCGCGGCGGTCGACACCGCCAAGCAGCAGATCCCGGTGTATCTGGACCCGAAGGCGATCAACGAGAACGGCTGGGCCTACGACCCCGGCATCGGCAGCTATGGCACCAACTATCTGCTGCGCGCCTCCATCGCCTGGCGTGGTCTCGGCGCGGCTCAGGCCGAGGACGCCATCTACCCGACACAGTTCGTCACGGTGGACCAGGGCGACGGCGAGGCCCGGTTCCGGCTGCACTTCGCGCCGGGCGCGCTGCCGCCGGTCGAGGCCTTTTGGTCGCTGACCGCCTACGATGTCGACAGCTACCTGGTGCCGAATCCTGCGCAGATCCACTCGGTCGGGCACCAGGCCCCGGTGGTGCTCAATCCCGATGGCTCCCTGGATCTCACCCTCCAGTTCTCGGACCCGGGACCGAGCGTTCCCGTGGGAAACTGGCTGCCCATTCCGGAGGCGGGCGAGTTCTCTTTGACCATGCGTCTCTACGCGCCGAAAGCGGAGGCGGTGCAGGGGCGTTGGGTGCCGCCACCGCTCACACCGTTGCCCTGAGCCGGTCGTCGGTGACTCGGGGTGGGGGATGTCCAGTTGCGGTTCCCGGGCCGTGGGCCGTCTGCGCACTCGTCGAGTAAGCGTTCGACCGCTATATCGGTCGAGCGTCGCTCCGGCTGCGCCGGGAAAAGTAAACATGTTTTACTAAACACTGTTCACGAAGTGGTGTTCTGTGGTTGCATCGGAGAGGGACCGCCCACTTGATGTTGGGTGGTCCGCGCACCGCCCAGACCGGTAGGAGTTCGCCGTGACCACGCCCTCGATCCCGCCAGGATTCGACTTCACCGACCCCGACCTGCTCGCCACCCGGTTGCCCGTCCGAGAGTTCGCCGAGTTGCGTCGCACCGCCCCGGTGTGGTGGTGCGCCCAGTCCGGCCGTTCCAGCGGCTTCGAAGACGGCGGCTACTGGGTGGTCTCCCGGCTCGACCACATCAAGGAGGTCTCGAAGAATCCGGAACTTTTCTCCTCGCGGGAGAACACGGCGATCATCCGGTTCAACGAGGAAACCACCCGCGAGCAGATCGACCTGCTCGGCAACATGCTGATGCTGAACCTCGATCCGCCCCAACACACCAAGACCCGCCGCATCATTTCCAAAGGTTTCACCCCGCGCGCGGTGGAGAGTCTGCGCGCCGCGCTCACCGAGCGCGCCGCCAGGGTCGTACACGAGGCCAAGAAATCCGGCGGCGGCGACTTTGTCGAGCAGGTGGCCTGCGAGTTGCCGCTGCAGGCGATTGCCGAGCTGATCGGCATCCCGCAGGAGGACCGCAAGAAGATCTTCGACTGGTCCAACCAGATGATCTCCTACGACGATCCGGAGTTCGACGGCGACCACCACGCCGCCACCGCCGAAGTGATGGGCTACGCGTGGAACCTGGCCGAGCAGCGACGCACATGCCCCGCCGACGACATCGTCACCCAGCTGGTCAACGCCGATATCGACGGCGAGCACCTCGGCTCGGACGAGTTCGCGTTTTTCGTCATCCTGTTGTCGGTGGCCGGCAACGAGACCACCCGCAACTCGATCACGCACGGCATGAAGGCGTTTGTGGACAACCCGGAACAGTGGGAGATCTATCAGCGGCAACGGCCGCGCACCGCACCCGACGAGATCGTTCGCTGGGCCACGCCGGTGACCGCGTTCCAGCGCACCGCGACCCAGGACACCGTGCTGGGCGGCCAGCAGATCAAGAAGGGCCAGCGGCTCGGACTGTTCTACAGTTCGGCCAATTTCGACTCCGACGCGTTCGAGAACCCGTTCGGGTTCGACGTACTGCGCAACCCCAACCCGCACGTTGGGTTCGGCGGCACCGGCACGCACTACTGCGTCGGCGCCAACCTGGCCCGGCTGCAGATCGACCTGATGTTCAACGCCATCGCCGACGTGATGCCGAATCTGCGGCAGGTGTCCGATCCGGTGCGACTGCGCTCGGGGTGGCTGAACGGGATCAAGCGCTGGGAGGTCGAATACGCTTGAATCGATTGGTGCATCAGTCCAAACCGCGGGGTCGTTCACCGGTGGTGACCGACGCCGACATCCGGCGGGTCGCCGGCACGCTGTTGGTCGAACACGGGCCGGACTCCGTCACCCTCCGTGCGATCGCGCGTGCACTCGGTGTCACCGCCCCCGCGCTGTACCGGTACTACAAGTCGCTGGATGACCTGCTGGAGCGGTTGCGCCTGGACTTCTGTGCCGATCTGGCCGAGGAGCTGACCGCCGAGATCGCCACGCTGCCCGACGACGGCGCGGTGCAGTTCTTCGCCATCTGCCGTGGATTCCGGCGCTGGGCCTTGGCGCACACCAGGGAGTTCACCTTGGTGTTCGCCTCGCCCGGAGTCGGTCGCGAGCGCCTGCTACGCCGGTTCGACGAGCCGTTCGGCCGCATCTTCCTCGGCGCGGCGGGCAGGCTGCTTGCCACCTACGACATTGTCACTCCGCCCACCGACGTCATCCCGCCGGAGTTGCGCGAGGACCTCGTGCACTTCCAGACCGAGCTGCTGACAGCGCTGTCGGAATCGGGCCAGAAGTTTCCCGCCGAGAAACTCGACCTCGGGGTGACGTACCTGATGATCCAGATCTGGGCCCGGCTCTACGGGCACGTCACGTTGGAGGTGTTCGGGAACTACCCGATCCCGCTGGCGAATCCCGAGATCCTGTTCGACGCGATGCTGGCAGATCTGGGTCGGACGGCGGGCCTGATCGCGCACTGAGTTCAGATTCGTGCGCCTTTGACGCGGTTACAGGAGCGGCACAGGATCTGGAGATTGGTTGCGCTGGTCGCTCCGCCCCGGCTGAGCGGAATGACATGGTCGAACTCCAGGTAGTGCCCGTCGCCGCATTCGACGCACTTTCCGCCGTCGCGCTGCCACACCTCGGCTTTCACCTCCTGCGGGATGCTGCGGGAATCGCGCTGGCCCGGCGTGAGCACGAGCCGCTTGGCCACGCGGAGCGCGCCCTCCAACGCGGCGGCGACATAGTCGGGGTCGGCGACCGCGAACGTCGCGCCGCCCCGTGCCGAGGTCGCCGCGAGCACCACGGTGCCCTGCTCCGCGTGCACGGAGACGATCCGGGACCACGGCATTTCGGTGCCGGTCCCCTCGCCGACGAAACGCAGCTTCTTGGTGCTGCCGATCAGCCTGCCCTCGGTGAGTTTCGGGCCGCGGGCCAGCTGACGCACCTGCGTCGCGGGTAGATCGATGTGCACCTTCTCGTCAGGGTCCAAGTGCAGACCAGGCGTGCGGATCACCGGCAGATCACCGGCGCGCAGCCGCGACAGCGTGCGCCCACGGTGCATCCGCCTGCGCAGGTCTTCGATCAGCGGGCCGTCGAGCGCCAGTTCGGTGACCGCTTGCTCGAACAGCTCCAACTCCGCGTGCTGGACCTCACCATCGGCGAAGGTGAAGGTGACCAGCCGCTCCACGTAACTGAGGGCGACCTCGCGCAATGCCAGGTGACCTGCGTCCGCGTCGATGCGCTGGTAGCGCAACGCGGCCCAGAGCGCCGCCCATTCCGGTCCGCGCGGACCGTGGGTGGTGAGTACGCGCCAGGCCCGAGTGTGCCAGTGCGTGAGGTACTCCTCGATCTCCTGCGCGCACTTGTGGCAGGGTACGAGCCCGCCGAACAGTTTGCGGCGAAGCGGAGTGCCACACCGTGCGCAGTGCCGATCGCTCGGCAGTGCGCGCGGGTAGCCCGCGCTGGTCCACTCGGTACCGTCCCACCAGCGCATGCGCCGCGGGTCTTCGGGGTCGGAATACCAGTCGGCGCGTTCGGGATCCGGGGGTGGCGGCGCGGCCGGTGGAGGTTCCGGTGTGCGCCGGGTCAGATCGATCGGGCGGTTCAGCTGCGCCCGGGGGGCGGTGCGGTCGAGCAGGTCGGTGCGTGGCCGTCCTGGTGCGGTGTCGTCCGGCCCGGTGTGTTCGTCCGCCACGGTGCACCGCTCCCGGCCGCCGTCGGCTTCGTCGTGCGGGCCGAACCGATGCGCCACAGCGTCTTCGGTGGTGGCCGCATTCGGTCGGTGGGCCCGGCCCGCCCGCGCCGGCCCGGTGCTGCCGCGGGACGGATCGACGGCGAGGTCATTACCGTGCGGATGCCGATTGGCGTCGTGTCGCTCGTGCGGAGCCGAAACCGGGTCCGGATGTGCGCCGATGAGCGGGCGGGTCGAGCGGCGGTCCTGCGCGGGCGACGGACGAGCGGACCCGCGCACTCGGAATGGATCGGTGGGGTGCGTCGTGCGAGCCGGCTCGGCCGGATCATCGACCCGCACACCGAATTCGGCGACCAGTCCCGCCAGGCCGCTCGACCAGCCCTGACCGACGGCGCGGAACCGCCACCGTCCATCCCTGCGGTAGAACTCACCGAACATCAGTGCGGGAACCGCGTCCGCGTCTCTGACCTCGAAGGTCGCGACGGCGCCGTCGACAGCATCCACCATGACGGTCAAACCGGTGACGTCCCGGAAGGTTCCGCCGTCGATCGATCCGGCGATGACGATCCGGTCGACGTCCGCCTCGGTGCGTGGCAGCGACACACTCAGCCGCGCGGTCCGCGGCGCGGGCTCTTGGTCGAGCGTCACCGCCTGGGAGACATGTCGCGGCGCGTTGTAGAACACCAGGTCCCGGTCCGAACGCACCGTGCCCGACCCGTCCAGGAGCAGTGCGTGCGCGTCCACCGAGTGCTCCGAACGCCATGAAACAACCACGGCTAGAAGGGATGTCGGTACCGGCGCGTTCGCGCCCTTGCTCAGTTTCATCGTGTTCGAACTATGCCACGACCCTCCGACACGCCGAGCAAGCGAGGTGCTGGCGCTCGGCGGGGCGCGGACAACGCGCGGGTCGGGGCAATACCGTGCTCGGGCGGTTCGATACGGCACAGTGTTCCCATGACGAACCCGAAACGCCCGGGTCGTAGGCCGCCGACCCCGAAACTGCCCGGCGTGCCCGGTCCCGCCGATGTTCTTGCCGCAGCGCAGGGCGCGGTCGACGCGGCGCAGTCGGCGGCGAGTCAGGCGTTGGAGGCTGCCCAGCTGACCGCGAGTTCGGCGTTCGACGCGGCAGTGCGGTTGCCCCCAGCATCGGCGCAGCTGGTCGCGCAGCTGCCGGACCTGGTCGAAAGTTTGTCGATCGCGATCGACCGGCTGAACTCGACGATCGATCGGCTCGATCGCACGCTGGCGCTGGCGGATCCGGCTTTCGCGGCCTACGACCGGTTGCTGCCCAGACTGGAGGCGATGATTTCGCTCGGCGAGGAGGTACTCGGCCGGCTGGCCAGGCTGCCCGGCGTCGCGCTGCTCGGCAGGTTGACCGGTATCACCGGCACCGAGCCACCCGCGGACCAACCGCCTGCCAAGCCGCGCCGGCGACGCAAATAGTCCTGCGCGGGCTCCAGAGGCGGCGTGCCCGGTGTGGTGTCGGCGCCCTTCGCGGCTCGGTCTCAGTGGGTGGCGCGTGCGGTAGCCGCACGTAAGGTGGCGGCTGCCTTGAGCAACACTTCGTGGTACTCGTCCGCGGCGTCGGAATCGAGCACTATGGCGCCGCCCGCGCCGATCCGCCAGCGGCCGTCGTAGCGTACGGCGGTGCGGATCACGATGTTCAGGTCTGCGGTGCCGCCGAGCCCGACGAAGCCGATGGTGCCCGAATAAACCCCGCGTGCTTCGGTTTCCAGTTCGTCGATGATCTCCAGGGTGCGCAGCTTCGGCGCGCCGGTCATCGATCCGCCGGGGAAACACGCACGGAGACAGTCGATCACGTCGGCATCGGGCCGCAGCCTGCCGCGCACGGTGGACACCAATTGGTGCATGGTCGTGTACTGCTCGGTGGCCATCAATTTCGGCACGTGCACGCTGCCGATCTCGCAGACTCGGCCGAGGTCGTTGCGGAGCAGATCGACGATCATCAGGTTCTCCGCCCTGGTCTTCGGGCTCTCGGCCAGCTCGCGGCGCAGGCGCTCGTCTTCGGCGGGGGTGGCGCCACGCGGCGCGGTGCCTTTGATCGGCTTGCTCTCCACGATGCGGTGCCGGTCGATCTTGAGGAAACGCTCCGGCGAAGAACAGGCGATGTCGAGATCGTCGAAGCGCAAGTATGCGGCATACGGTGCGGGGTTGCAGCGCCGCAGGATGCGGTAGAAGTCGAGTCCATCGGCTTCGGCGGCGGGAATCGTCACGCTGTCGGTCAAACAGATCTCGTAGGACTCGCCCGCGTGCAGGCGTTCCTGACAGACCGCGATGTCGGCGAGGTAGCGGTCCTGGCTACGGGTCAACAGCGGCGCGACGGATTCGCCGTCCGAGACCACCTCGAGCGTCGGCGGATTCGTCCACGTCGGAAGGGTGTCGAGCGTCTCGCGGGTGTCGCGCAGCCAGTCGGCGCCCGCCCGGGCCGTGTCGGGCGTCGCGTCGGTGAGCGAAAGCAGATACGTCCGTCCGCCGACGTGGTCGACCACGACCATCCGGTCGGCGAAGATCCACTGTGCGTCCGGTGTCGGTGCGCGATGGGCTCTGTTCCCACCGCAGTCCGCTTTGACCTCGTAGCCGAGATAGCCGACGTATCCGCCCACGAAATCGAACGGCAGCTCGGGAAGGTCGAGTTGTCGCGCCCGAAGTTCGGCGGCGAGGCAGTCCAGGATGCCGCCGGTGACGGTGCGTCGATGACCGTCGGAGGACTCCACCGTCACCTCGCCGTCGCCTACCCGATAACGCAGCACCTCGGCCAGTGGTCCGCTCGCGTCGCCCAGGAACGAGAACCGGTCCAGCCCGGGTTCCACATGTTCGCTGTCCAGCCAGAATGCCGTGGGGGAGTTGCCGTAGAGCCGTACGAACGCACTCTCGGTATCGATCGCGCGCTCGATCACGTCTTGCTGGAGTCGCAAGGTTCGTGTGGGCGGTACCGGAGGGGCGGCGCGAGTCGAATCCGTCCGCGCGACGGGCGACTCGCTCGCGGCCGAGCGCTCGAATCGGACGGCGGCAGTGGGGAATTGCTCGGGCGCGAGCGTCGCGTCCGCGTCGGCGGCCACCCGGGTGGATGGTGTGCGGGCGACCGCCGCCGGCGGGAATTCGATCGCCACCGCCACCGACGGTCGCGGGACTGTACCGCGCCAGGAATTCGGCCGAACTCCGCGCGCCGCTGTGAGATTCGCGAAATTACGCACCAGTGCCGCGCCGAACTCGCCGGCAATCGATTCCGGATGGAACTGCACGCCCCACTGTGGTCTGCCGCGGTGCCGCACGCCCATGACGACGCCATCCGGGGCCACCGCGGTGATCTCCAGATCCTCCGGCAATGGTCGCTGCGCGCACAGTGAGTGATACCGCACGGCGGTGAAACCCTGCGGGATTCCGGCGAACAGATCCCGGCCGTCGTGCTCGACGCGGTCGAGGAACCCGTGTCTGGCAGCGGGTGCCGCGTCGACGATGCCGCCTGCCGCGACCACGATGCCCTGATGTCCGAGGCACACGCCCAGCAGCGGCAGTTCGGTTTCGTGGATCACCGCCACGGAGATCCCCACGTCGCGCGGGACATCCGGCCGCCCCGGCCCCGGCGAAATGACAACATTGTCGAAGCGCCCGAGTTCCAACTCGGCGACCGTCTGTGCCTCATCGTTGCGCACGACTGTCGGTTCGACCCCGTTCACCTCACTGATCAGCTGATACAGGTTGTAGGTGAAGGAGTCGTAATTGTCGATCAACAGCGTGTGCATGGTTCCCGAAACCCTACGCCGCGCCGGTCGGCGCTAACTGTAGTCGTGTGCCGTCAGTTTGTGGAGTCGGGTGGTGCACAATGTGGGGCATGGCTGTTGCACAACCGGTCGATGTGGATCCCGCGGTCGTGGACTTCGCTGTCGTCGGAGCGTGGATGGACGAGCAGAAGTTCCCCACCGGCGAATTCGAGGACGTGACCACGCTGGGCGGCGGAACGCAGAACATCATGCTCCGCTTCACCCGCGGTGGTCGCGTGTACGTGCTGCGTCGCGGGCCGGAACACCTGCGCGCCAGAAGTAATGATGTGATTCGGCGGGAGGCCCGCTTACTCGGCGCGCTCAACGGTGCCGAAGTGCGCGCGCCTCGGGTGATCGCGGCGTGCCCTGACGAATCGGTGCTCGGCGCGGTCTTCTATCTGATGGAACCGATCCACGGGTTCAACCCGCAGAACGAGTTACCCGCGCTGCACGCCGGTGATCCGGAGATCCGCAGGCAAATGGGCCTGTCCGCGGTCGAGGCGATCGCGCGGCTCGGTGCCGTGGATTATCGAGCGCTGGGTCTGGCCGACTACGGCAAGCCGGAGGGCTTCCTCGAACGGCAGGTGCCACGCTGGCTCGGCGAGCTCGAGTCCTATTCGGCGAATGCGGGCTATCCGGGACCCGAGATCCCCGGTGTGGAGCGGGTCGGGGAGTGGCTGGATCGCAACCGCCCCGCGCAGTGGTCTCCTGGCATCCTGCACGGCGACTGCCATCTGGCGAACATGATGTTCTCCTTCGACGGTCCGCAGGTGGCGGCGATGGTCGACTGGGAGATGTCCACCATCGGCGACCCACTGCTCGACCTCGGCTGGCAGATCGCCACCCGTCCGGAGCCGGGCAGCACCGGCGCGGCGCTCGTCGGCAAGCTCGGCGCAGTCGGCGGTTTGCCGACTCCCGAGGAGATGGTCGCGCACTATGGCCGTTTCTCCGATCGCGACCTCGATGCCGTGCCGTGGTACACGGTGCTGGCCTGCTTCAAGCTGGGAATCGTCCTGGAGGGCACGCACGCCCGTGCGTTCGCGGGCAAGGCGCCCAAGCCGGTCGGTGACTTCCTGCACGCGATCACGCTGGAGTTGTTCGACCGGGCGCAACGCCTGATGTGAATGTCGGGATGTTGCCGATGTTTGACTTGATATATATGGCCGTTGACATTCAGTCACGCAAGGCTGGAGTGCATGTCGATCGTTCCCGATGTGAAGAACTGGACCTGGGTGCTCGAACGCGCCTGCCCTGAATGCGGTTTCGTCACCACCTCGACCGACTACGAGGCGGTTCCCGCGTTGACGCGGCAGGTAGCGGTACGTTTCGCGGTGGTGCTCGACCGGGTCGATGTCCGGACGCGACCGGACAGCTCGACCTGGTCTCCGCTGGAATACGGGGCCCATGTGCGCGACGTGTGCCGCCTCTTCGACACTCGGCTCGACCTGATGCTCGCGGGTAGGCGGGATGGCGCGATCCCGCGCTTCCCGAACTGGGACCAAGACGCGACCGCGGTGGCCGACCGCTACGGCGAGCAGGACCCGCCACGCGTCGCCGCGGAATTGGCCGAGGCTGCCGGCCGGGTCGCGCGCTCGTTCGAGTCGGTGCCCGCCGCGCGACGGGCATTGCGCGGCGAACGCGACGATGGCGCGGTCTTCACGGTGGAGTCGTTCGCCAAATACTTCGTGCACGACCTGGTGCATCACCTGCACGACGTGCGCGGCTGAGCGCGCGGGGCTTCTCCAGTGGTAGGCGCAGCTCGTACTAGAACGCGTTCATGGTGTCGGATCAGCCGTATCGCTGAATTTTCCGCCTGACACTAGAACGCGTTACATGTTTCTCGTACTGTGGGTGCAGTCACATATAAGCACGTGCATGCGAGAGGGTCGACAGGAATGAAGACGAAGGGCGCGATCCTGTGGGGCACCGACCAGCCGTGGTCGGTCGAGGAGATCGAGGTTGGCGACCCGGTCGCAGGCGAGGTGCAGATCCGGCTGGAGACCGCCGGTATGTGTCATTCGGACCATCACATCGTGACCGGTGCGACCCCGATGCCCGGCTTCCCGGTGATGGGCGGGCACGAGGGTGCCGGCGTGATCACCGAACTCGGGCCGAACTGTCCCGCCGACCTTCAGGTCGGCGATCATGTGATCCTTTCGTTCATCCCCGCCTGCGGTCGCTGTCCGGCCTGTGTCGCCGGGCACATGGCATTGTGCGACCTCGGCGCCGGCCTGCTGATGGGGCAAGCGATCAGCGACGGCACCTATCGGATCCAGGCACGTGGTGAGAATGTCATTCCGATGTGCCTGCTGGGTACCTTCGCGCCGTACATGACGGTGCACCATACGTCCGTGGTGAAGATCGACCCCAGCATTCCATTCGAGGTGGCGTGCCTGGTTGGCTGTGGTGTCCCGACCGGCTTCGGGTCGGCCACCACAGTCGCCCAGGTGTCCCCGGGCGAGACCGTGGTGATCGCGGGGATCGGCGGGGTCGGCATAAGCGCTCTCCAGGGTGCCGTGCTGTCCGGTGCCTCGAAGGTCGTCGCCGTCGACCCGAATCCGTGGAAGCGCGAGCAGGCACAGAAGTTCGGCGCCACGCACACCTACGAGAGCATGGCGGCGGCGATCATGCCGCTGATGGAGGCCACCGAAGGAAGGATGGCCGAGAAGGTCATCCTCACCATGGGGGAGATGCACGGCGAGTACATCGAGGAGGGCCTGATTCTCACCGCCAAGGCGGGCACCCTCGTCGTCACCGCGATGGGCCGGATGGACGAGAGCGACGTCAAGTTGAACAGCTTCCTGCTGTCCATGCTGCAGAAGACGGTGAAGGGTTGTATCTTCGGCGGCGGCAACGCTCGTCAGGACGCGCCGCGGATGCTCGCGCTGTACAAGTCCGGGCAACTCAACCTGGACGACATGGTGACCCGCAGCTATTCGCTGGAAGAGATCAATCAGGGCTACCAGGACATGCTGGACGGCAAGAATATTCGCGGCATCATCAAGTACACCGACGCGGACTGGTAGCCGTCATCGAGTGTCGTCTGCGGTCGAATCCGTGCGAGATCACGGCGGTCGGCGATATGCAGGCTTCGCCGTTATGGCGAGAAGTCGGTGTCAACGCCGCGTGGCGAGTTCGGTGGCGATCCGCGCGATCAGGTCGTACGGAACCGGTGTGCGCAGCGGGAATTTCAGCGTCCCCTTGCCCGCCCGATACGGCTCGACAGCGCGCGTCAACGCCGCGTCGCCTTCCGGGATCGGGTACAGGCTGACGTGCTGCTTCCAGCCGGCGAAGTGGACAATGCTGTGACCGTGCAGCCGGAAGGTGGGAATGCCATAGCTGATCGCCTCGGTCGCCTCCGGTAGCGCTGCCTGAATGGTACGGCGGATCTCGTCGAGAACGCTTCGTACGTCCTCAGGTAGTGCGGCGAGGTACGCGTCGACGGTGCTCGGCTGTTCGGCCATGCGGTCTCTCGATTCCACGATCCGTCAGCAATGGGTGGGTCGCTCGGAGGGTTGACGCATCCCGAGTGTAAGCAATCGACGTCGGGCCCGGCTCCATCGCTGACGGTTCGGCGCGCCTCCCGTATCGTCGCGGGCTCGAGTCGGCGCAGCAGGGTATGACGCGTCGGCGGCGTGCCCTGCCGTGCGCGGCGAGTTCGGTCCAGCACTTCGGCACCGGCTCGAGTAGTCGAGCAGACTTTTGGTGACCTCCGAGGTGAGGGCGAACGCGGTCCTTCGCTCGATCGAGGAGAACACCCGGGACGATGAACACCGGGACGATACTGTCTTGCCCGGATGGCGGGGAGTGTGGTGTCGATCGCGGAAGCCCGCGGACATCCGGCGCTCGCCCGGATAGACCGCGACGGCAGGGTCGATCGCGCGGTGCCGCGGCGCGAAATCGCCGCGGAAAGCGTCGGCGACGATCGGGATCCGACGCGACTCGCCATCGCCGATGGCGAGTCGAGGGTGTCCATCCGGTTCTCGTAGGCTCACAGGGTGCGTTCACTCGAACAGATTCGGGAATGGCCGGTTCGGCACGCGGCGGCAGCGGTGGTCGGCGCCGACGGTGCTATCGCGAGCGAGGGCGATGTCGACCGGGTGTTCCCCCTCGCATCGGTCACCAAGCCGCTGGTGGCGTACGCCGTGCTGGTAGCGGTGGAGGAAGGCGCGGTCGAACTGGACCAGCCCGCCGGACCGCCGGGCGCCACGGTGCGTCACCTGTTGGCGCACACCTCGGGTTTCGCGTTCGACACCACCGACATTCAGGCCGCCCCCGGAACTCGTCGGATCTACTCGAGCGCGGGTTTCGAGGTGCTCGCCGAGTTCGTCACCGAGCAGACCGGGATCGCGTTCGACGAATATCTGCGCGACGCGGTGTTCCGGCCGTTGGGCATGGGCGCCTCGGTGCTGGCCGGTCCAGCCGGGCATGCGGGACGGTCCAGCGCCGCCGATCTGACCCGTTTCGCCGCCGAATTGCTGACACCGCGATTGATCTCCGCCGAGTCGCACGCCGAGGCCACCTCGGTGCAGTTCCCCGGCCTGAACGGCGTGCTGCCCGGTTACGGTTCGCAACGGCCCAACGACTGGGGGCTGGGCGTCGAGATCCGCGATGGCAAGACGCCGCATTGGACCGGTGCCACGAACTCACCACGCAGCTATGGCCATTTCGGCCAATCCGGGACATTTCTGTGGGTCGACCCTGCCGCCGGGCTGGCGTGTCTGGCCCTGACCGACGAGAATTTCGGCGACTGGGCGCGCGCGGCCTGGCCGCCACTGAGTGATGCCGTCCTCGCGGAGGCCGCATCTGCTCGAAACACGGTTGCGAAGTAACACGTGTAACTTCGGGCACTCCAGTACACTCGGGCAACGCCAGTTCGACGAGTCGTTGGGGAAGACGTTCCTCGTCGAAGCTGGAGGTATTGGTGGTGCGAGCATCGAGTCAGTTCGCGGACGCGACGGCGGGTGTGGTCTATATCCACTCATCGCCTGCCGCGCTGTGCCCGCATGTCGAGTGGGCGCTGACCTCGGCCCTCGGTTCCCCGGCGAAGCTGCGTTGGACGGCGCAACCAGCCGATGGTCAACTCCGCGCAACCAGTGACTGGATCGGTCCCGTCGGCACCGCCTCCCGAATCGCCCAATCATTGCGCTCATGGCCGGTACTGCGTTTCGAAGTGACCGAAGACCCCAGCGACGGCGTCGACGGCGAACGCTACAGTTTCGTCCCCGGCCTGGGCCTCTGGCACGGCTCCACCGGCGCCAACGGCGACGTCACGATGGGCGAGATGCGCTTGCGCGCGATGCTGCAGGCCGCCCGCGAACTCGGCAGGCACTCCGCCTACGACCTGGCCGCTGAAATAGAGCGGGCGCTGGGCACCGCATGGGACGAGGATCTCGAAATCTATCGTTACGGAACGGAATCCGGTGCCGAGGTCACTTGGCTGCGACGCGACGTGGGGTAGGCGTGGTCCGGCCGCAGTCCGGCACTGAGGATATCTCAGACACCTTTGTGCTCGTCTTCGCTCCAGCCGTCCGCACTGATCAAAGGTGAACTCCAGTACACCGCAAAGCCGTTGATGAAATGCCAGGCGCCGACCCGATCGCCAACGCCGCGAACGAGTTCCGCATAACCGTCGTTCGACCTGCTCCACGTTAGCGTCACGCAGCATGGAGGTACGCCTCCCAGGAGGTGGTCGTGAATCTCGGTGAGCCGCCGGTGCGGATCGCCGCCCGCATGCTGTGGTCCCAACCCTCTCGCAGGACCGCGAAGGAGAGACCTGGGCGGTCAGCGGGAGGCGAGGGCCGTCTCGGACTCGACGTGGGTGAGTTTTTCGGGGTTGCGGACGTAGTAGAGGCCGGTGACGCGGGCGTTGTCCACGCGGAGGGCCAGTACGCCGTCGATCACGCCGTCTACGCGCAGGATGAGTCCGGGGTTGCCGTTGATAGCCGTGGGCTCACTGGTGAAAGCGCCGCCGGCCTTGGCGACACTGCCGGCCATGTAGTGGAGCACCTTGTCTGCGCCGACGACGGGCCGCAGGGCTGCCAGCTTGAGGCCACCGCCGTCGCTGACGAAAACGACGTCCGGGGCGAGTACCTCGAGCAGCCCCTGCAGGTTTCCGGTCGCGAGGGCGGACTGGAACGAATTGAGCGCTGCCCGGGTCTCTTCGGGGGAAACCGGTGTTCGCGGTCGGCGGGCGTCGACGTGCCGGCGGGCGCGGTAGGCGATCTGGCGTGCGGCGGAGGGGGTCTTGTCGATGGTGGCCGCGATGTCGTCGTAGCCGAAGTCGAAGACCTCGTGCAGTACGAAGACGGCGCGTTCGGTCGGTGAAAGGGTTTCGAGGATGAGCAGGAGTGCCAGTGACAGGTTCTCGGACAGTTCGACGTCGTCGGCCACGTCCGGCGCGGTGAGCAGGGGCTCGGGCAGCCAGGAGCCGACGTAGGCAACCTTGCGCCGTTGCAGGGTGCGCAGTCGGTTGAGCGCTTGCCGGGTCGTGC
This sequence comes from Nocardia sp. NPDC049220, assembly GCF_040647855.1. Taxonomy (NCBI): domain Bacteria; kingdom Bacillati; phylum Actinomycetota; class Actinomycetes; order Mycobacteriales; family Nocardiaceae; genus Nocardia; species Nocardia sp. NPDC049220. The sequence goes on along the minus strand of NZ_JBEZDA010000011.1, from coordinate 167,235 downwards.
TCCGTACCAGGTAGGCGCGCTGGTCCCGCACTTGCGACAGGTCGACTTCGACCCATCGCAGCCAGGTCTCCTGAAGGACGTCCTCGGCGTCCGCCACGGATCCGAGCATTTCGTAGGCGACGGTGAACAGCAGGTTGCGGTGGGCGACGAAAGCCTCGGTCGCGGGGTCGGTGACGTGGTCGCTCATGTCGTATGTTTCGCTCTCTCACGGTCGGCCCGGTGGGCCGGTAGCAGGCCGTGCCTTATGTTCCCGGTCCGTCGACGGGGTTGTCGGCAGCAGCCTTGCCACTGATCAAGCTCGGTCCTTCCTGGGCCGGAACGGTCCGTCCGGCCACAACGCCACTGGGGGTACCCCCGCCGGGGATACTCCTCGGGGGGAGTGCGTGCCACACCCCCAGTCTGCGGCATGATCGGCCGGACAAGCCCTAAGCCGTCAGGTGCGGGAGGGCGTCTGTTCCGGCTGAGGCGCTGCCAGGCGGTCGGTGCTGTCGCCGTGGGATGCGCGGGAACTGGCCTTGCGCGCTCCGGACACCAGCTTGTTGAGGGTGAACCGGCAGGCGATCTCCTTGACGCCGGCACCGGACCGCCCGCTGATGCTGAGCGCGTTCACCTTGTCGTTCGGGTAGGAGAACTGGGTGACGCCTTCGTTTCGGCCGAGGCTGAGGCACTGCCCGGCGAAGAACATCCGCACGCGAGTAGGTGTCTTCCCCGCGATCCGGCGCAGGATCGTGTCGGCGGCTGCCGGTCCCAGCTGCACGGCGGCCTGGCAGCTCATCCGGAACTGCTGGTCCGCCATGACCGCCGCGTCCCCGGCTGCGACGATGCGCACGTCGTCCACACTGGTCAGCGTCGCGTCGGTGAGCAGGCGACCGTCGGTGTCGGTGCGCAACCCGCTGCGGGCGGCCAGGTCCGGGACACAGAATCCCGCGGTCCAGATGGTCACCGCGCTGGGCAGCGAGCGGCCGTCATCGAGCCGTACTGCGTCCTGTGTCACTGCCGTCACCCGCGCACCGTGGCCTTCGAGGACGGTCACACCCAGCTTGGCCAGCCGGCGGGCGACCGGGCGGCGGACCCGGGCGTGCAAGGAGGGGCCGAGCACGTCGCCGCAGATCAGGGTGACCTTGCGGCCCGCTTCCGCCAGTTCCGCGGCGGTCTCCAGGCCCGTCGGGCCGGCCCCGACCACGGTCACCGAAGCCGACGCGGGCGTCGCATCCAGTGCTGACCGCAGTCGTTGCGCCCCCTCCAGGTCCGACACCCAATGAGCGAACTCCGCCGCTCCGGGCACGCCAGGATCAGCGGCGCCGCTGCCCACCGCGTAGACGAGGTAGTCGTAGGAGAGCGTGCCACCGCCCGCCAGCGACACCCGGCGCTCGGCAGCGTCGAGCCGGGTCGCGGTGTCGACCACCAGCCGGACGTTCCCGCCCAGAACCTCACCGAAGCCCTCGACCGCGTCGTCGGAGCCGGTCACGAGCTGATGCAGGCGGATCCGCGAGACGAACTCGCGACGCGGATTGACCAGGGTCACCGACACGCCATCGCGCCGAGCCAGGCGGTTGGCCGCCGTCACGCCCCCGTACCCTCCGCCGACGACGACCACCTCGACGTTCCCGTTCATCATGTTCCCGTTCATCGTGTCTCCTCGTGTTGTGGACTCGACATGGAGACACCAGCTGACCGTCCGGCGTAACAACTCGCGGCTGAGACGTAGCGCACATCAACCGCCGCGAAACGCCGCCCCTGCGCGAGTGGCCTAACGCGGCCCTGACGAGTCGGGCACGGTCCGGGGAGTCTCGCGGTAGCGGGTGAGTGGGGCCCAGCTCGCTGTATTCGGCCTGACACGGCTCGGAGGTGGCCGTGCAGCACTCGGCTCCAGACACAGCGGGTCCCATGCCAGTACCGTTGGCGGCCCCCAGGAGTGGATTGTGCCTCGAGGCCCAGGATCGGTCGGACACAAACGGCGCTCGTCGATGATTGAAGCGCCACAAGGGGTTCCCCTCTGCGCCCACTTCGCAGTGCGACCGCAGGTTATTGACCTGCGGTCGCACTGTTGTGTGGCATTGCGCGCACACCTCCAGGTGGAACGCGCGACGGCGGGCCGCTGCGGACCAACCCGGCAACTCCCATCAGGGTGCGTAGGGCTCAGAGGTACGCTGAAGTTGCGACAGGTTTGTTGGCGGATTTCTGGGCACGATCCGCGCACTCACACTGGTGGCGAGGCGGTGCCTGGCCCCGTACTTGCCGGGAATGACATGGCTGGGAAATTTGCCCACCGACGATAGCGGCGACTCTCAACTGTTCGGCCTGGCTATAGCAACTGGTGTGGGCTACCCGGTCGGGCGGGATTGGAAAGCTAGCAAGTACACCGGTTTGCCAGTCGAGTGGTCACGGGACGGCACAATGGATGACATGTCAGTGCGTGGCGGGGACGCTACGTGTCCAGCGGAGGCGTTCGGACGCTATCAGCTTCTGTCGCTGCTGGGTCAGGGCGGCATGGGCCAGGTGTGGCGGGCGCGGGATTCGCTGACCAACCGGGTAGTGGCGCTCAAGGTGTTGCCCGAGCGCTTCGCCGATGACGAGCAGTTGCGCGAGCGGTTCCGTCGGGAGTGCCGAGCGGTGGCGCAGTTGACCGAGCCGCATGTGATCCCCATCCACGACTTCGGCGACATCGACGGTCGGCTCTATCTGAATATGCGCTTGATCGAGGGCACCGACCTGCGCAAGGTGATCAAGCAAGAAGGGACCTTGTCGCCGCGCCGGGCGGTGGCGATCATCGCACAGGTGGCCGGCGCGCTGCAGGCGGCCCACGACGCCGGGTTGGTCCACCGCGATGTCAAACCCACCAACATCTTGCTAGGGGCCGATGAGTTCGCCTCCCTGATCGACTTCGGGATCGCCCACGCCGCCGACGACCGTACGCTGACCACGATCGGCGAGACCATCGGCACCATCGCCTACATGGCGCCGGAGGAGATCAGCACGGAGGTCAAGGCCGATGCTCGAGTGGATGTGTACGCACTGACGTGCGTGCTGTATGAGTGCCTGACCGGCCGGCCACCGTTTGCGAGCGAATTGGGGATTCAGGGAGTGATCGCCCATCACCTGCACACCCCGCCGCCGCGTCCCAGCACCACTACACCCGAGGTACCGACTGCGTTCGATGCGGTCATCGCGAAGGGCATGGCCAAAAACCCCGACGATCGTTACCAGACCGTGCGCGAACTGGCCGCGGCGGCCGGCGCCGCGGTGGACGATTCCGTGGTCAGCACACCCGTGGGCGTGGCTGCGCGCCGTGGGCGGCGAATCAGATTGTCGCCCAAGACCGTCGGTCTGCTCGCCGCCGCGCTCGCGGTCGCGGTGGTGGCCGCCGTAGCTGTTGTCCTCGGTGTCCAACGGGAATCAGCAGGCGGTGGCGACTCGCCCATACCTGACGCCTCGGGCTACTCGTCACAGACTCCGCTGCCGTTCACCGGCGTCAGCCTGCCCACCGATGTGGCGGTCGACCCGGCGGGCAATGTCTACGTCACCGACATGGGTAACGATCGGGTGGTGAGGTTGGCGGCGGGTGCGTCGGCGCCGACTTCGCTGCCGTTCACCGGCCTGAAGAACCCCCAGGGTGTGGCGGTCGACACTGCGGGCAACGTCTACGTCAGCGATACGAGTAACGATCGGGTGATGAAGTTGGCGGCGGGTGCGTCCGTGCCGACTCCGTTGCCGTTCACCGGCCTGAAGAATCCCCACGGTGTGGCGGTCGACGGGGCGGGAGATGTGTACGTCGCCGACTGGGGTAATGATCGGGTCGTGAGGTTGGCGGCGGGTGCGTCGGCGCCGACGGTACTGCCATTCCCGGGGCTCCAAGATCCGCAGGGTCTGGCGGTCGATGCAGTGGGCAACGTGTACGTCACCGAATTGGGTACCGAGCGGGTCGTGAGGTTGGCGGCGGGTGCGTCGGCGTCGACCACCTTGCCGTCCACCGGGCTCAAAGATCCCCAGGGTGTGTCGGCTGGCACGGCAGGAGACGTCTACATCGTCGACTGGGGTAACAAATGGGTGGTGAAGTTGGCGGCGGGCGCATCGACGCCGACTCCGTTGCCGTTCACCGGCCTGAAGAATCCCCAAGGCTTGGCGGTCGACTCGGTGGGCAACGTGTACGTCACCGATCTCGGCCCCGATCCGGTGGTGAAACTCGCGGTCGGCTGAACCCTCGTTTCGCGCGCTGGGGTTCTCAGTGGTCGTCGCAACGTCCTGAACCTGGAGTGGTGCATGACACATCGCTTCCATGTGCGTTCGCGCGGATGTGTGCGTGTTCGGACTCTGGGGTGGCAGCGGGCGACGCGGCCCCCCGTGGCCACAGGCAGCTCGGCTGGAGGGGCCACATGCTCCACGTAATGCGCAGGAGCAGAAGGTCGGGCGTAGCGGCCCTTGTCCAGGTGGTACTTCTTGGGTGGGCGCAGAGGGGATCGAACCCCCGACCGCTGGTGTGTAAAACCAGTGCTCTACCGCTGAGCTATACGCCCCAATCGTTACCGACGGCTTATGAATCTAGCGCGGCGAGCGCTTTCTCCCAAGCCGCCTGGTCACGGGGCTCGCCGGGACCGTTCATCTCGGCGAAACGGATGCGGCCCTCGCGGTCGACGACGAACGTGCCGCGGTTGGGATAGCCGGATTTCTCGTTGAAGACGCCGTAGGCGTGGGCGACCGCGCCGTGCGGCCAGAAGTCCGACAACAACGGGAAGGTGTAGCCCTGTTCGGCGGCCCAGATCTTGTGCGTGGGCGGTGGGCCGACCGAGATCGCGACGATCTCGGCGTCGTCGTTTTGGAACTTCGGCAGTTCGTCACGCACCTTGCACAACTCGCCCTGGCAGATTCCGGTGAACGCGAGCGGGTAGAACACGATGAGGACGTTCTTCCTCCCGCGGAAATCCGACAAGGTCACGTCCTGGTTGTTCTGGTCCTTCAGCGTGAAATCCGGCGCGACAGTGCCTACCTCGAGTGGCATCGCAAGTCCTCCATCGTGTCGGGTCTCCACCGGGCGGCCATCCGACGACACCGCCCGGTGAAAACCATAGCGAAGTGGGTCAGCGCTGCTTCGAGGGTGCCTTGGGCTGCACCAGACGACTACCTGCCCAGGTGCCGAGGCTGATCGCCGAGGTCTGGGTCAGACCGGCGGTAGGTGCGGATTCTGCGATTTCGCTCGGGTCGACATGGCCCGGATGTCCAGTTTTGGGGGTGAGCACCCAGACGAAACCGTCGTCGGCGAGCGGGCCGATCGCGTCCACCAACGCGTCCACCAGATCACCGTCCCCGTCGCGCCACCACAGCAGCACAACGTCGACGACTTCATCGGAATCCTCGTCGACGAGTTCGCCGCCGATCGACTCCTCGACGTCGGCCCTCAGGTCGTCGTCGACGTCTTCGTCCCAACCCAATTCCTGGACAACCAAGCCGTGTGCGATGCCAAGCTTCTGAGCGTAGTTCTGCGCGTCCGCCGCGGCGACCACGGTGGTGTCCTCCTCAACTCCCGACAGTAGGTAGTTGCAAGCGAACATGGTTATGGGCTCCAGCGCAAGCTGATCCGAAGAAATAGGCGGTGAATGTCGCGTTGCAATGGTGTGTCAAGGACCTACTTCAGCGTCTCGGGCAGGAGTCGCGGACGACGTTGCGCGCGTCGTTCACCCGTTTGCTGGCGTCGTTGAGCGCTCCGACCGGAGCGGTGTAGGTCATGGTCCGCGTCTCGCCGGCCAAGGCGCGCGCCGCGCTCACGTACTCGGTGAATTGGGCGGCCAGGTCGGGCGGCAGCGCGTCCCGTGCGGTGCGTACGCCGCTCTCCACCGTGTTCGCGGCGTCCTCGAGGGTGGATACGGCCAGATCGCGCTTGGCGAGGTAGTCGGGCGCGTTCGCATCGTGCGCGTCGACGAATTCGTTGTACCTGGAAACGCCGAGCCCGCTGATGGTGGGGAACTGGCCGCAGTTGTCGGCGATCGCCTTGCTCTGCGCTGCCGCTCGCCGCGACGAGGTCGCGGCGGCGGACGAGGACGCGGCCTCGGTCTTGTAGGCCGCCAAGTCGCTCGCGTTCGGGTTGGCTACGCCCTCAACCCGATTCGCACATCCCGCGACGGTCAACCCGATGGCGACCGCCCCGGTCGCGCACATCATCCCGAACCCACGTGGGTCAAGCAGCTTCATCGTCCTCCCCGCTCCTCACAGCTCCCACGGCTCGACTCGCCTTGCCTGTCGAACGGTACTGGATTTCCGGCTGACATGATGACCTGGGACGCGCTATCGGCAAGGATGGGTGGTGCGCCCCGAAACTTTCCAAAACGGACGGTCCGCCAACCACGCGCACCGGCCGGGGATACCGACGCCATCAGCATGCCCACCCCTGTATGAGGAGCAGATTTGACCGACCTGATCCACTCTTCCGCGCTAGCGAAATCCGCTGGCACCAACTCCGCGCCCGCTCCCGCTGCGAGCCGCGACCCGAATGGATCGCACCTTCCGCAGTCGGGTGGACGGGTGCGGGTGATCCGCGAAGGGGTGGCGTCCTACCTACCGGACATCGACCCGGAGGAAACCAGCGAATGGCTCGAGTCGTTCGATGAGATGCTCGACCGAGAGGGTCCCGGTCGTGCGCGTTACCTCATGCTCCGCCTGTTGGAGCGGGCCGGTGAACGTAATGTCGCCATCCCGTCTTTGACGTCCACCGACTACGTCAACACCATCCCCACCGAAAACGAGCCGTGGTTCCCCGGCGACGAAGAGGTCGAACGCCGCTTCCGCGCCTGGATCCGCTGGAACGCCGCGATCATGGTGCATCGCGCCCAGCGTCCCGGCATCGGCGTCGGCGGGCACATCTCGACCTACGCGTCCTCGGCGGCGCTCTACGAGGTCGGCTTCAACCACTTCTTCCGCGGCAAGGACCACTCCGGCGGCGGCGATTCGATCTTCATCCAGGGTCACGCCTCGCCGGGCATCTACGCGCGCGCGTTCCTGGAGGGCAGGCTGTCGACCGATCGGCTCGACGGGTTCCGGCAGGAGTACAGCCACGGTGGCCCGGGCCACGGGCTGCCGTCCTACCCGCACCCCCGGCTGCTCAACGACTTCTGGGAGTTCCCGACGGTGTCCATGGGCCTCGGCCCGATGAACGCCATCTATCAGGCGCGGTTCAACCACTACCTGCACGACCGCGGCATCAAGGACACCTCTGATCAGCACGTGTGGGCGTTCCTCGGCGACGGCGAGATGGACGAACCGGAGTCGCGCGGCCTCGCGCACGTCGCGGCGATGGAGGGCCTGGACAACCTCACCTTCGTGGTGAACTGCAACCTGCAGCGGCTGGATGGCCCGGTGCGCGGTAACGGCAAGATCATCCAGGAGTTGGAGTCGTTCTTCCGCGGCGCGGGCTGGAACGTCATCAAGGTGATCTGGGGCCGTGAGTGGGACGCGCTGCTGGGCGCCGACCGCGATGGCGCGCTGGTGAACCTCATGAACAGCACGCCCGATGGCGACTACCAGACCTACAAGGCCAACGACGGGGCCTATGTCCGCGACCACTTCTTCGGCCGTGACCCGCGCACCAAGGCGCTGGTGCAGGACCTGTCGGACCAGGAGATCTGGAACCTCAAGCGCGGTGGTCACGACTACCGCAAGGTGTACGCCGCCTACGCGGCCGCGATGGCGCACAAGGGTCAGCCGACGGTGATCCTGGCCAAGACCATCAAGGGCTACACCCTCGGCAAGCACTTCGAGGGCCGCAACGCCACGCACCAGATGAAGAAGTTGACCCTGCAGGATCTCAAGGACTTCCGTGACCTGCAGCGGATCCCGATCACCGACGCCGAGTTGGAAAGGGATCCGTACCTGCCGCCGTATTATCACCCGGGCATGGAGTCGCGCGAGATCCGCTACATGCTCGACCGGCGCAAGGCGCTGGGCGGTTTCCTACCCGAGCGGCGCACGGCGGCGAAGCCGCTGCAACTTCCCGGCGACGAGGCCTACCGCTCGGTGCGCAAGGGTTCGGGCAAGCAGAGCGTGGCCACCACGATGGCGCTCGTGCGGCTGATGAAGGAGCTGCTGCGGGACAAGGAGATCGGCAAGCGGATCGTCCCGATCATCCCCGACGAAGCCCGGACCTTCGGTATGGACTCGTGGTTCCCTTCGTTGAAGATCTACAACCGCAACGGGCAGTTGTACACGTCTGTCGACGCGGAATTGATGCTTGCCTACAAAGAGAGCACGGTCGGGCAGATCCTGCACGAGGGGATCAACGAGGCCGGATCGACCGCGTCGTTCACTGCGGCCGGCACTTCCTACGCCACCCATGGCGAGCCGATGATCCCGCTGTACATCTTCTACTCGATGTTCGGCTTCCAGCGCACCGGCGACGGACTGTGGGCGGCAGCAGACCAGCTCGCTCGCGGGTTCGTCCTCGGAGCAACTGCTGGGCGAACCACGCTGACCGGTGAGGGACTGCAGCACAACGACGGACACTCGCTGTTGCTCGCCTCGACCAATCCGGCCGTGGTGACCTACGACCCGGCGTTCGCGTTCGAGATCGCGCACATCGTGCGTGACGGCCTGCGTCGGATGTACGGCGGCGGAACACCCCCGCAGAATGCGGTCGCGCTGCCGGGCACCCACCCGCACGACGGCGCGGGCGAGTTCGGCGGTGAGGACGTCTTCTACTACATCACCCTCTACAACGAGCCTTACCAGCAGCCAGCCGAGCCGGACGACGTGGATATCACGGGTCTGCTCAAGGGCATCTACCTCTACAAGCCCGGGGGAGAGGGTGCGGTACGCGCCCAGATCCTGGTCTCCGGTGTCACCGTGCCCGACGGTCTGCGCGCACAGGCATTGCTGGCCGAGGAATGGGGCGTGCAGGCGGACGTCTGGTCGGCGACCTCGTGGGGCGAGCTCCGCAAGGAGGCGCTGGACAAGGAGATCGCGGCCCTGCGCAATCCGGGCGTCGATCCAGGTGTGCCGTATATCACCGAGGCGCTTTCCCGGGTGGAGGGCCCGTACATCGCGGCGACCGACTGGATGCGCGCGGTGCCCGACCAGGTCCGCAAGTGGGTACCCGGTGACTTCACGACGCTCGGTACGGACGGATTCGGCTTCTCCGACACCCGCCCGGCCGCGCGGCGGGTGTTCAACGTCGACGCGCAGTCCATCGTGGTCGCCGCACTGGCCGGCCTGGCCAGAACGGGCAAGATCGACGCCGCCAAGGTCACCGAGGCGGCGGCGAAGTACCGCATCGACGATGTCGACGCCGCGCCGAAGCCCGCGGCAAGCGCCGAAGAAGAACTCGCGTAGCGGAATATTGGATGGTGGACCGTAAACCGCCGCGGCCGCGTCGGATCTCCGAGGGCTCCTCGCAGCACGAGGTGTATCTGCCGACGGGCGCGCTATCCCCGAACCGGCAAACTCGCGACCCCCTCCCGGACACGCTGCTCAAGCGGGTAAAGCAGTTTTCCGGCCGCCTCTCGACCGAGGCGGTGGGGTCGATGCAGGATCGGTTGCCGTTCTTCACCGATCTGGATGCCGCCCAGCGGGCCGGTGTGCAGATGCTGGTGCAGACCGCGGTGGTGAACTTCCTGGAATGGCTACAGGACCCGGACAGTGACATCCGGTTCAGTCTGGACGCCTTCCAGGTCATTCCACAGGACCTGGCGCGGCGGCTCACCCTGCGCCAGACCGTGGACATGGTCCGGGTCGCCATGGAGTTCTTCGAACAGTGGCTGCCCGCGTTGGCCCGCAACGACCGGCAGCTGGTCGCTCTCACCGAGGCGGTGCTGCGTTACGGGCGTGAGCTCGGATTCGCGGCCGCCTCGGTGTACGCCAGCGCCGCTGAGTCGCGCGGCGCGTGGGACACCCGGTTGGAGGCGCTCGTCGTCGACGCCGTGGTACGCGGGGACAGCGGACCGGACATGCTGTCCCGGGCCGCGACCCTGAACTGGGATGCCACTGCCCCGGCGACGGTGCTGGTGGGCACGCCACCTGGGGAACAAGGTGTGTCCTCGGTCGGAGCGGTGCACTCCATCGCCGCGCGGCACGGTCGCGCGGCGCTGGCGGTGGTGCAGGGGACCAGGCTGGTGATGGTGGTTTCCGGGAATCTCGGTGAGTCCTCCCATATCTCCCCGTTTCTGGCGGACCTGCTCGGCGAGGTGTTCTCCGAAGGTCCGGTGGTGATCGGCCCGACCACGCGCACGCTGGGCGCGGCGCATGCCAGTGCGGTGGAGGCGCTGGCCGGAATGGAGGCCGTCGTCGGCTGGCGCGGGGCGCCGCGACCGGTGCACGCCGCGGAATTGCTTCCAGAGCGCGCGCTGCTGGGCGATCGAGCTGCGGTCGACGCGTTGAACGAGTATCTTGTCCTACCGTTGGCCGCGGCGGGATCGTCGCTGGCGGACACCCTCGATGCCTATCTGGATTGCGGTGGAGCGGTCGAGACGTGTGCGCGTCAGCTGTACGTCCATCCAAATACGGTTCGGTATCGGCTCAAGCGCATTGCCGAGATCACCGGGCGTGATCCGATGAATCCGCGGGACGCGTACGTGCTCCGGATCGCCGCGACAGTGGGTCGTTTAACACGAACCCGTAACGAATCGTCAACATCAGCCCCTGAAGTCACGCAAGTCGCACCCGGCTCCGAGAGTCTGTAACGCATCCATCGATCGGGTCGATCTGGACAAGCCACGTGGAGTTTTGTGGGAGTCCCACAAAAGCTGTTCCAAAGCTTCATTCGCGTCGACATCTCGTGCGGCCCGTCTCACAGTGTTTTCTTAGAAGCGTGATCGCGTTGTTCGCCCCTGGACAGGGGTCCCAGACACCTGGCATGCTCGCGCCCTGGCTCGACCTTCCCGGCGCGAATGATCGCCTGAACCTCTGGTCCAAGGCTTCCGGCCTGGACCTGGTCCGTCTCGGCACCACCGCGACGGCCGAGGAGATCACCGATACCGCCGTCACCCAGCCGCTGGTGGTCGCCGCTGCGCTGCTGGCGTTCTCGGAAATTCCGCGGGATTCGCTTCCGGCCGCTACCATCGTCGCCGGACATTCGGTCGGCGAGCTCGCTGCCGCCGCGGTCGCCGGCGTCATTTCCGCCGACGACGCGGTCAGGTTGGCCGCTATCCGCGGAGCGGAGATGGCCAAGGCGTGCGCGTTGGTGCCGACCGGTATGTCCGCGGTGCTCGGCGGCGATGAGGCCGCCGTGCTCGAACGGCTTGTCGACCTCGACCTCGTCCCGGCCAACCGCAATGCGGTGGGCCAGATCGTGGCCGCCGGTCGACTGGATGCCCTCGCGGAGCTCGCCGCGAACCCGCCGGAGAAAGCCAGGGTTCGTGCGTTGCCTGTCGCGGGTGCGTTCCACACCGCGTTCATGGCCCCGGCACAGGAAGCTGTGACCGATGCCATAACGAAGATCGTGCCGAACGAGCCGACCAAGACTCTGTTGTCGAACTTCGACGGCAAGTCGGTCGGGTCCGGACGGGACGCGATAGATAAGCTCGCTGCGCAGGTCACCCGGCCTGTCCGATGGGACCTGTGCACCGAGACCGCGCGGCAGGCCGGGGTATCGGCGGTGGCAGAACTGCCGCCGGCGGGCACCCTCGTCGGCATCGCGAAAAGGGAGATGAAGGGTACGCCGACGCTTGCTCTGAAGACCCCGCAAGACCTCCCCGCGTTGGCTGAGCTGACCACATCCGGCTAGCTTTCCTCCGCGACCGTGCATCACCTATGCAAGGTCGTGACCGAGCGGGCGGTAACTATTGCCCGACTCGATCCGAAAAACCAGTAGAGCCCTGCAAAGAAACAAGAAGGGAGCCACGAAGTGGCCGCTCTGACCCAGGAACAAATCGTCGAGGAACTCGGCAAGATCATCGAAGAGGTGACGGGTATCGAACCGTCCGAGGTGACGATCGAGAAGTCCTTCGTCGATGACCTGGACATCGACTCGTTGTCCATGGTCGAGATTGCGGTTCAGACCGAGGACAAGTATGGCGTGAAGATCCCCGACGAGGATCTGGCCAGCCTCAAGACGGTCGGCGACGCTGTCGGCTACATCCAGAAGCTCGAGGCCGAGAACGCTGAGGCGGCCGCGGAGCTCAAGGCTAAATTCGACAACGCCGAGTAGGGCCGACACTGTGACCACTCCTTCCACCTTGAATGGGAACTTCCCCAACGTCGTCGTAACTAGCCTGGCGGCGACCACGTCGATCGCGGGTGACGTCGATGCGACGTGGAAGGGACTCCTCAACGGCGAGAGCGGTATCGACGTTCTCGAGGATTCCTTCGTCGAGGAATACGACCTTCCGGTCCGCATCGGCGGTCACCTGAAGGTCCGGCCCGATACCCTGCTGACTCGTGTCGAGTGCCGGCGCATGGCGTACGTCGAGCAGCTCGCGACCGTGCTCGGTCGCGAGGTGTGGCGGAACGCCGGCAGCCCGGAGGTCGACCCGGAGCGGCTGGGTGTGGCCATCGGCACCGGATTGGGGGGCGGCGACGCCCTCATCGATTCGGTGGACAAGCTGAAGAACGGTGGCTATCGCAAGATTTCCCCGTTGGCTGTGCAGATGGTCATGCCGAACGGCCCGTCGGCCGTTGTCGGCCTCGAACTGAAGGCCAGGGCAGGAGTGGTCACTCCGGTCTCGGCGTGCTCGTCCGGCTCCGAGGCGATCGCCAATGCGTGGCGGATGATCGTCATGGGTGACGCCGACATGGTGGTCACCGGTGGCGTCGAAGGCTTCATCGATGCGGTGCCGATCGCGGCATTCACCATGATGCGCGCCATGAGCACCCGAAATGACGATCCGAAGGGCGCCTCGCGTCCGTTCGACAAGGATCGCGACGGCTTCGTTTTCGGTGAGGCGGGCGCCCTCATGGTCATCGAGACCGAGGAGCACGCGAAGGCGCGTGGCGCCACGATCCACGCGCGTCTGCTCGGCGCAGGCATCACCTCCGACGGCTTCCACCTGGTCGCACCGGACCCCACGGGTGACGGCGCGGCACGGGCGATGACCAGGGCGATGCAGACCGCTGGTCTGACCAAGAACGACATCACCCACATCAACGCCCACGCGACCGCGACGCCGATCGGTGACACCGCCGAGGCGAACGCGATCAACAAGGCGGTCGGCAATCACGCCTCGGTCTACGCCCCCAAGTCGGCACTGGGCCACTCGATCGGCGCCGTTGGTGCGCTCGAGTCCGTGCTCACCGTGCTCGCTATCCGAGACGGCATCGTTCCGCCGACGTTGAACCTGGAAAACCAGGATCCCGAGATCGAGCTCGATGTGGTGCACGGTGAGGCCCGGCGCCAGGAGATCGAGTTCGCGATCAACAACTCCTTCGGATTCGGTGGGCACAACGTCGCGCTCGCCTTCGGTCGGGCATAGCCGCGCGATCGACTGCACGAACCTCCCGGCGGGGTCGGCCATTGAACTGGCTCGACCCCGCCGTGGTTGTCCATACGCAGCCGCATCAGCGGCGGAATGCATTGAGGTCAGGAGACACCGCGATGACGATCATCGCTCCCGCGTCGCAACAGGAAACGGCGACCGACCCGCGAGATCCGCTCGGTCGACTCCAACGCCTCTTCGATTCCGGCACCCTTCTTCCGCTACACCCGCGTGACAAATCCGGTGTGCTCGCCGCCATCGGTGAGGTAGACGGTGTCCGTACCGTCGCCTACTGCTCGGACGCCACCGTCATGGGCGGCGCCATGGGCGTAGCGGGTTGCCAGCACATCGTCGACGCCATCGACACCGCGATCGACTCCGGCGTCCCGGTAGTCGGGCTCTGGCACTCCGGCGGCGCACGCCTTGCCGAGGGCGTCGAGGCTCTGCACGCGGTCGGTCTGGTCTTCGAGGCCATGGTCCGGGCGTCCGGCCTCGTTCCGCAGATTTCCGTGGTGCTCGGCTTCGCCGCCGGTGGCGCCGCGTACGGTCCCGCGCTGACCGACATCGTGATCATGGCTCCGGAAGGCCGCGTTTTCGTCACCGGCCCGGACGTGGTTCGCAGCGTGACCGGAGAGCAGGTCGATATGGTCACGCTCGGCGGCCCACACACGCATGGCAAGAAGTCCGGCGTCACCCACATCGTCGCCGACGACGAGGCCGACGCACTACACCGGGCCAGGCGTCTGGTGTCGATGTTCGCCGAGCAGGGCACATTCGACCTGGTCGCGGCGGAGCACGGCGACGTCGACCTGAAGGCGATGCTGCCCGAGTCGGCCAAGCGGGCCTACGATGTGAAGCCGATCATCCACGAACTGCTCGACAACGTCGACGGCGAGTCGTCGTTCGAGGAACTGCAAGGTCTGTACGCGCGCAGCATCGTCACCGGTCTCGGCCGGCTCGGCGGTCGCACCGTCGGCGTGCTCGCGAACAACCCGATCCGGCTCGGTGGTTGCCTGAACTCCGAAAGCGCCGAGAAGGCAGCGCGTTTCGTGCGGCTGTGCGACGCCTTCGGAATTCCGCTGATCATCGTCACCGATGTGCCGGGCTATCTGCCCGGCGTCGGTCAGGAGTGGGAAGGCGTCGTGCGCCGCGGTGCGAAACTGTTGCATGCGTTCGCCGAAGCGCGCGTGCCGCGGGTCACCCTGGTCACCCGCAAGATCTACGGTGGCGCCTACATCGCGATGAATGCCCGCTCGCTGGGCGCTACCGCGGTCTACGCGTGGCCGGGCTCCGAGGTGGCTGTGATGGGCGCCAAGGCCGCGGTCGGCATCCTGCACAAGAAGGCACTCGCGGCCGCGCCGGAGGACGAGCGCGAAGCGCTGCACGAGCGGCTGACGGCCGAGCACGAGCGCATCGCGGGCGGCGTCGAGCGCGCGATCGCGATTGGCGTCGTCGATCAGGTCATCGACCCGGCCAAGACACGCAGCATCCTCGCGGCGGCCCTGGCGGCAGCTCCGTCGCACAAGAGCCACCACAAGAACATCCCGCTCTGACTCAGGGCAGTGGCAGTCGGCTTCGGACGCTGTCCGGGGCCGACTCCGCGTTTCACACCGACATCGCGGCATCGCCGGATAGTGCGGGGTCCGGGTTCCGGGCGCCGGGTTCGACGGCGATGCGCAGACCCTGGCCGCCGGTGCGGACACGCTTGCGCAGAAGTCCAGTGACGAGGAGTTGCCGCACACCGTCGAGTTTCTGCTGAGCATCGTTCCGGCGTCGGTGATTTCCGCGTTCGCGGAGAACGCGCTGTTGTAGGTCTTGTTCTCCGGGGTGCTGTTCGGGCTGACTCTCGCTATGTTCGGCGAGCATGAACCGCCAGTGGTCCTGGCGGCCGTCGACCACATCGGACGGATCTTCTTCATGATCATCGGATGGATCATGTGGTTGGCGCCGTTGGCCGCGTTCGGTGCGATGCCTACATCGTCGGACAGTACGGGATATCTTCGCTGGCCCCGAGGCATCGTGAGAATCTCCGCTGCTGTCATCCAGTGCGCTGTCGATACCCGGCGCTGGTATCGAACGTCCCAATCGGGGGCGACGCTGCTGCTGGTCGCGGACCGTTCATTCGCGTCGTCGCGATCAGCGAGCCCGGACAAGGCAGAATCCCGGGTATGGCTTCCCAAGGGCCCGCCGCGCGGGACCGCAAACGGCACGGTAGGCATTACACGCCGCCCGCGCTGGCGCGGTTCCTGGCGAGCAGGCTGCTGCGGCACGCGGTGCCGTCGGAATCCGGGGTCTTGCGTGTGCTCGATCCGGCGTGTGGTGCGGGTGAACTGCTGTTCGCGTTGCACGCCGAGGTCGAGGCGCGGTGTGCCGGCACCCGCCTGGTCCTGACAGGCTATGACCTCGATGGCGACGCGCTCACTGTGGCACGGGAACGGGCCGGTACGGCGGGGATTGTCGCCGATTGGCAGGCAGCCGACTTTCTCGCGGTCGAGCAGGGTCTCGCGGACGGTTCGTTCGACGCGGTGATCACCAACCCCCCGTATGTGCGGACCCAGCAGTTGGGCGGATCGACCGCGCAGTTGCTGAGCAAGCAGTTCGGATTGCGCGGGCGGATCGATCTGACGCACCCGTTTGTCGCGACGTTGCCCCGGCTGCTTGCGCCCGGGGGCGTGCTCGGACTGCTGTGTGCCAATAGATTTCTGACCACCAGGGCGGGCGCGAATATCCGGCGGCTTTTGCTGACCGAGCTGGCGCCAGTCGAGCTGTACGACCTGGGCGACACGAAGTTGTTCGCCGCGGCCGTGTTGCCCGCGATCACCATCGCGCGTCGCGACAGCCACCGTGAGACCTGTCGCTACGTCTCCGCCTACGAGGTGAACTCCGACGAAATCCCCGGTGAAAAGCGGCTTTTCGACGCGCTCATCGAAGAACGCGGCTCGCTCGTCCAGCACAACGCGCGCACCTTCGCCGTCGAGGTCGGCAGTTTGGTGACCGGGCAGCAGCTCCCGGATGCGACGACGCCCTGTCGGCGGTCCGTGGCAGGGTGGACTGGCGTCGCCGACGTGTCCACTGCGGGCTCGGATGTCGGGCTCGCGGCTGGTCTCCCGCCGAAGTGCCCGGCGACGAACGATCCGTCGGCCGACCCGGCACAGCTGCGGCCGAGGCCGGCTGGCCCGGTGCTCGGTGCCCAATCCGACACCGCGTGGCGGATGTCGCACGACGCGGTCGACGCCTGGCTCGCGCAGGTCGACGCCGCCACCTGGCGGAGTTTCGGGGAGGTCGCGCGCATCCGGGTCGGCATCAAGACCACCGCCGACCGGGTGTTCATCTCCGACCGCTGGGCGGAGGCCGATCCGTGTCCCGAGCCCGAACTCCTGCTCGAACTGATCACGCACCACGAGCTGGACCCATGGCGGGCCAACCGGCGCCGCGATCTCCGGGTGCTGTACCCCTACGACCTCACGCGTCCGCGCCGAGCCGCGATCGATCTCACCGACTTCCCGGGTGCCGCGGCGTACCTACAGGCCAACAAGGAGACCCTCGCCGCCCGCCGCTATCTGACCGCGAGCGGGCGGGCATGGTTCGAGATCTGGGTTCCGCAGCGGCCGCATCTGTGGCGTGAGCCCAAGCTGGTGTTTCCGGACATCAGTGATCGGCCCCGGTTCGCGCTGGACTGTTCGGGCGCGGTGGTCAACGGTGACTGCTATTGGATCTCGCTACCCGATCTGGCCCGCGCTCCCGTTGAGGCGCGGCGGTTGGCGTATTTGCTGATGGGAGTGGCCAATTCAGCGCTCGGGCTGCGGTTCTACGACGCGGTCTGCGGCAATCGCCTGTACTCGGGTAGGCGGCGCTGGATCACCCAGTATGTGTCGCGGCTCCCGCTGCCCGACCCCTCGGCTGCGCGGTCCGCGCGCGTCGTCGAGCTCGCCGGTGAGCTGGTGGATGGCCGTGTGCCCGACGCCGAGACCCGGGCCGAGCTGGATGAGCGCGTGGCGGCGGCGTTCGGTGTGCGGCTAGGCGCGCACCCGGAGGCCGACCATCGGCAGCAGGGTGCGGCGGGCGAATTCCCGCGCGGCGTCGTGGTCGTTGACCGGGATGAGGCCGTCGGGTGTGAGGGCGAGCGAGAGCGCGAGCCGGGCCATGATCTCGGCCACCAGATCGGCGTCGAATTCGTGCGTGCCTCCGGTTTCCCGTAACTCGCGCAGTTTCTCGGCGAGATAGCCCCGACCCACAGCGAGGATCGGTCCCGCGTCGGTCGTCAGCCGTGGCAGGATCAGGTCGGGCTCGGTCCGCAGCAACCTGCGCAGCAGTTCATTGCGCGCGATGGCGCTGATGAAGGCGACGAAGATCTCGACGAGCTGATCGTCGGAGTCGGAGACTGTCCGTACCTGCTTGTCGATGGCGGCGACGAAGCGCTGCGCCTCCCGCACGCTCACCGCCTCGACGAGATCGTTTTTCGACTCGTACCGTCGGTACAGGGTCGCCGGGCTGATGCCTGCGCGGCGGGCGATCTCGCCCATGCTGGTCCGCTTGATGCCGAAGTCCAGGAACGCCGAGAGCGCGCTCTCCAGCAGTTTCTCCCCGTCGGTGACCGGTTTCTCCAGGATGCGCTGCAGCATGGGCGGGACGGTGGCCATCGGGTCTCCAGTGGGTACGGCGCGGACACCGGGCGGGGTGGCCCGCGGAAGTGGCATCGCGACGGTGCGGACGGGGACGTT
The DNA here is from genome assembly GCF_040647855.1 of Nocardia sp. NPDC049220. Taxonomy (NCBI): domain Bacteria; kingdom Bacillati; phylum Actinomycetota; class Actinomycetes; order Mycobacteriales; family Nocardiaceae; genus Nocardia; species Nocardia sp. NPDC049220. The sequence goes on along the minus strand of NZ_JBEZDA010000011.1, from coordinate 149,126 downwards.
CATTATCCCATCGAGATACACCGATGCGGTCGAGCATGCCCGAACCTGCGATTCGACGGTAGGCGCACCATCTGCCCCAACCCGCGGATCGCACAATATCGCCGATGCCGAAATCAGCTCTGGTCGAGTGCTTCTAGGACAGTGGGACGCCGTGCGACCACACCGCCGAGCCGGTCGTCGCCGGTCCATTCACCGCGCTGGCCAACCGCCGCGACGAGGTGCGGCTCCGGTCGAGATCGTGAACTCGGCGCAGGGCATCGAACATCAGCAGGTTCGGATCCGCGCAACGGCGGGACCTGGCATGGTCACCATGGACATGGCGTCCGCGGTGTCGGCATCACTGACGGGGCAGATCCAGCTCGGCCATTTCCTTCTCGATCGCATTTGCGGCGAAATCGACTCCGCTGGAACGTAATTCATGAACTCGACGCTGGAGTGCCTCGACTCCTCCGGGTTGGGCCGCGATGTCGGCCACGCTGAGCCGGCCCCTCGACCGGTGCACACCCGACTGCACGTACGACATCGTGATACCTCCTGCCTGCATGCCCACCCGCCCACAACCGGTGGGTTCACCACTGCGCTACAAGCCGCAACAAGCGTCTCGGCAGGAGACCCCCGGGTTACCGGGCACGCTGGGCTGAATGTTATCAGCGATTCCTGTCGAAGAATTGGCCGATGTGTCTTGTATCACACCCCATTTTCGGTGCGGTGATCGGTCGAATTGTGTAAATAGGCAGTCGCATTCGGGCGAATGCGATCTTGCTTCGACGCGCGCGGTTCACGGCGCACGTTATCGGGCACACCTGCGGGTGGTGCGCCGGGGGCAATCCCCACGCCGCCCGCTGCTCAACGTGTCGCCCGGCATCATGCTGGCGCCCCGGCGGCTGCTTCACCCGAAACCGCCGCACCTATGCCGACCCGCACTTCGTCGCCGGTTGTGCACCCGCGCCGAATGGCGGTGTGTCTCGCGGACACTCTGCTGTCGATGGTGGTGAGCGAGAAGTCCGAGTCACTGTGCGGCACACAGCAAGTCCCGGATATCAGGCGGGCGCCGACCTCGGTTGCCTCCAGATGGGCGCGCCGTACCGCATCCCGATCCATGTTGCTCGATGGCGAGTCGCACATGGCCGATCACCGCGGCGTTCGACGCGCTGTATGCGCACTCCCCGGTCTCGGTGGATACGGGCCCCGAATCCATAGAGCTACCCATCCCTTCTATGGGCAGGACGCCAGCCTCGGGCAATGATCATGCGCTCCGGTACATCGCATGCTCGTCCAGGTAGACAACATGCCGAGAATGTCATGCGAAGGACCGTCTTCGGGTGGACTGTGTGTCCGATCGGCGCGTCGGTTCTGGCGGTGGCCGAGACGTCGGGCCACGATGGCGGTATGAGGATCGGAGTGCCCCGGGAACTCACAGAGCAAGAGTTCCGGGTAGCCCTGACTCCGGCCGGCGCGGGGGAACTGATCGGGCACGGACACGAGGTAGTGGTGCAGGCCGGCGCAGGCGTCGGATCGGGCTTCGGCGACGACGCCTATGCCGCGGTGGGTGCGCGACTGGTCGCGGGCGTCGACCAGGTGTGGGAAGCCGATCTGGTGTTGAAGGTGAAAGAGCCAGTCGCCACGGAGTACCCACGCATGCGGCGCGGGCAGGTGCTGTTCGCCTTCCTGCATCTGGCCGCCGACCGGGACTGCACCGACGCCGTCCTGCGCTCAGGAATCACGGCCATCGCCTACGAAACGGTGCGCACCGCCGACGGCGGGTTACCGCTGCTCGCGCCAATGAGCGAGGTCGCGGGCAAACTCGGCGCCCAAGTCGGCGCGTATCACCTGATGGCACCGCTCGGTGGGGCCGGACTGCTGCTTGGCGGCGTCCCCGGGGTGCGTCCGGCCGACGTGGTCGTGCTCGGTGGCGGGGTCGCGGGCTCCGCCACGGCCGCGGTCGCCGTAGGCATGGGCGCTCACGTCCGCGTACTCGATGTCGACCTGCGGCGGCTGCGCGCACTCGACGCCCGGTTCAACGGACGAGTGACCACTCTCGCGTCGAACGCCGTCGAGATCCGGCGCGCGGTGTTGTCGGCCGACCTGGTCATCGGGTCGGTGCTGGTCCCTGGCGCGCGTGCGCCGGAACTGGTCTCCGATGAACTCGTCGCGCTCGGGCGCCCGGGCTCGGTGTTCATCGACATCTCCATCGACCAGGGCGGGTGCTTCGCCGCCTCGCACCCGACGACGCACGCGAATCCCACGTTCCGCGTGGCGAATTCCCTGTTCTACTGTGTCGCGAACATGCCGGGCGCGGTCCCGCACACCGCAACGGTCGCGCTCACCAACGCCACGCTGCCGTACGTCCGCGCGATCGCCGACGTCGGCTGGAAGGCGAGGTGCGCTGCCGACCTCGACCTGGCCCACGGACTCACTGCGGACGCCGGGCGGCTCTTGTCGGTCGAAGTGGCCGCCGCGCACGGGTACCCGCCACCGCGAGCCGTGGGCATCGCGGACTGATCGGCGGCGGCGCGGTCGACCGTGGTCGGAGGCGCGCCGGGTGTCTGCGGCTACGCGTCGTCGGCGCTGCCCTCGTTCATGTACCAGTCGGGCTGACCGCTGATGGGTAGGTCGTGCAGTTTGTCCGGGTTGCGGACCACGTCGATCGCGACAATGCGGCCGTCATCGACAGTGAAGGCGAAAACGCCGACGTGCGTTCCGTCGAAGACGACCAATCCCGGCTGACCATTGACCAGCACCGCGCGGCCCCAGGCGCCCGCCGCGGACGGAGCGTGGAACCACCCCATCAGCAGCTTGGCCACCAGTTCGGCACCGTACGCGGGCTGTCGGATCGCGGGCACCTTGCCGCCGCCGTCCGCGGTGAGGCTGACCTCGGCGTCGAGCACACCGAGCAGGGCGCTCAGATCGCCGGAACGCCAGGCCAGCGCGAAGGCCGAGACCACCTTCTCCTGCTCGTCGGGTGAGGCGGGGAAGCGTGGGGTGCCGTCCTCGACGCGCTTGCGGGCTCGGGAGGCGAGTTGGCGCACGGCCGCCGGAGTCCGGCCGACCACATCGGCGACCTCGGGGCCGGACATCCCGAACACGTCCTGCAGCACGAACGCCGTGCGTTCGGCGGGGGACAGCGATTCCAGGACGACCAGCAGTGCGGTGGTGACCCGCTCGTCCTGGGTGATCCGATCGGCCGGATCGTCCCAGTTGGTGACTTGGGGCTCGGGCAACCACTCGCCGACGTACTGTTCTCGGCGCATCCGGGCCGAGCCGAGGTGGTCGAGCGCGATCCGACCGGTCACCGTGGACAGCCATGCGCGCAGGTTGTCGATCTCGTTCGCGGCACCCGCCTCGTGCTGGCGCTGCAACCGCAGCCACGCCTCCTGCACCACGTCGTCTGCGTCGGTGAGGCTACCCAGCGTGCTGTAGGCCAGCCTGCGCAGGTACGGCCGGTGTTCCTCGAACCGACGGGCCAGCTCGGTCTGGTCGATGGGCTCCGAGGTGGAGGGCTGTTCGAAAGTCACTACTGTTCGCCGTTCGGTCGTTCGGCTCCCTTGTTTCCAGTGTAGAAATGTCTTCCAAGTTCGACGATGCGGGGTCGAGGAGCGGGGTGTATCCGAGCGGAGGTCCTCTCGCTATCTCCGGCAGTTGCCCGCGGTCCATGGCTTGCGCCGTTCGCGCCTCCGCCGAACCGTGCGTTCCCGTCGTCGGACCCACCCGATAATCTCGCCGGGTGCAGAAGGGGACCTCCACCGCAGTCGGGTTGCTGCTCGGATTCGCCGTGGACCGGGTGCTCGGCGACCCGCGGCGTCGGCATCCCGTCGCCGGATTCGGCTCGGCGGCGACCGCGCTCGAGTCGGTGACCTATGCCGACCGGCGCACCGCGGGGCTCGTGCACGAAGCGGTCGCGGTGGGCGCGATGGTCGGACTCGGCATGGTGTCGCGGCGAGGCGGGATGCCCGCCACCGCGGTCGTGACCTGGATCGTTCTCGGTGGCCGCAGCCTCGTGCGGGTCGGTCACGCGCTGGCCGATCGGCTGGAATCCGGCGATCTCGACGGTGCCCGTGCCCTGCTGCCCTCGCTGTGCGGGCGTGACCCCGAGGCACTCGACGCCGATGGCTTGGCGCGCGCCGCGGTGGAGTCCATCGCCGAGAACACTTCCGACGCGACAGTCGCGCCACTGGTCTGGGGCGCGGTGGCGGGCATTCCCGGTCTGCTCGGATATCGGGCGGTCAACACCCTCGACGCCATGATCGGCTACCGCAACGAGCGTTATCTTCGTTTCGGCTGGGCCGCCGCCCGCACCGACGACCTGGCCAATCTGATCCCGGCCCGGCTCACCGGCCTGCTCACGGTCTTGCTTGCCCCGCTGGTCGGTGGTCGACCCGTCGGGGCACTGCGTGTCTGGCTCCGTGATGCGGCCGAGCATCCCAGCCCGAATGCCGGGGTGGTCGAAGCATCGATGGCAGGCGCGCTCGGTGTCCAGCTCGGCGGGCGCACCCAGTACCGGCACGGCACCGAACTCCGACCGGTCCTCGGTGACGGGCCGGCTCCTACGGTCGGTGACCTACGGCGGGCGGTCCGGATATCCGAAGCCGTGCAGCTGGCCGCCGCTGTGCTCCTCGCCGCTGCCGCTGCCGGCAGGCGTTGATTCGCGTCGTGCGCGCTCAGTGCCGGCCGCGGCCATAGCGGTCGGCCAACCGCGCTTCGGGTGTGGGCGCGGCGAGCACGGTCGCCGGTGCCGAGGCGGCCGCAGCGGCCTGCGCGGGAGTCGGTGCGGCTCCGGCTTTCTCCTTCCGCCGTTCTCGGATCTCGGCGTACACGAAATAGCCGAGGCCGAGCGGCGCCATGATGCCGAAGGCCAGCCATTGCAGGCCGTAGGACAGGTACGGGCCTGCGTCGAGTTGCGGGAGCGGAGTCGGCGTGAACGCGCCCGGCTGGTTGTCGCTCAGTTGGAGATAGCCGCCGCGTTCACCGGTCGGTATGGCGGTGAGCGCTTGCCCGAGGACTGTCGACTCCTGGGCGGTGTCGATGGAATACACCTGCCGGTAGCCGTCCTGGACGCTCGGGTCTTTGCCGGGTGTCACTCCTTCGGACATCCGGACGCGCGCTTCGATGCGTTGTGGCCCGGCGGGCGGTGCCGGGATCGGTGGTGGACGGGACCCGTCGACCGCGCCGACCAGACCCCGATCGATGAGCAACACGCGCCCGTCATCCAGCCGGAACAGCGCGAGCACCCCGTAACCGGGTGCGCCGTCGAGATGGCGTAGCCGCACCAGCACCGTCGATTCCGGCAGGTAACTCCCGGCGGCGGTGACCCGGCGCCACTCCGTGTGCGAGTCGGTGGGCGTGTCGCCGAGTACCGTCGCGACGTCCACCGGATGTGCCCGCACCGAATCGGCGATCAGCTGATTGCGGTGTGAGGTTGCCGTGTTCTTGCCGAGCTGCCAAGGCGCGAGCACGGTAAAACACAGGTAGGCGAACGCGGCGACCAGCACCGCCAGGATGAGCCAGCTGGGGCGCAGCAGGAAGGTGAGTCTGCGCATCACATTCGTCCGTCCGCGGTAGATCTCAGGTCGGGCGGTGGGGTGAACGCGGCCAGTTCGGCGCGTACCCACTCGAGTAGGGCGGGCATCGCCGCCTCGATCTGGCTGCGCACGAGGTCGAAGTCCGCGTCGCTGCCATAGTAGGGGTCGGCCACGTTCCGGCCGTCGGCGTTCGGGTCGAAGGTGCGCAGCAGCCGCAACCGCGCTCGTGGCACGCCCAGCCGGGACAGCTCCCGCTCGTGTGAACTGTCGAGCGCGATGACGAGATCGGCGGCGTGGTGCGCGGCGCCGAAGACGGCGGCCACGTGTCCGGTGGGGTAGCCGTATTTGCGCAGCGTCGCGTCGGTGCGCGGGTCGGCGGCGTCGCCGACATGCCATGCCCCGGTGCCCGCGCTGCTCACCTGCACCTGGTCGGCCAGTCCGGCCTGGTGCAGATGCGCCGCGAAGATCTTTTCCGCCATCGGGGAACGGCAGATATTGCCGGTACAGACGAACGACACGTGCAGCTGACCCACGACTGCCATTCTGGCCGGTCCGGCGCCCCGACCGCCACGTAGGGTGTGATCCCGTGCCCGAGGACAGCGTCGATCGCGCGAGACTGCGCCACCACGGCGACGTGGATGCGCACCCGGGCATGCTCGATTTCGCGGTGAACGTCCAAGGCGCGGCGCCGCCGGAGTGGCTGCGACAGCGCTTGGCCGCACGGCTGGGCGCGCTCGGCCGCTATCCGAGTGCCGCGGACGCCGACCGGGCATGCCGTGCGGTGGCGGCCCGCCACGGCCGCACTCCCGACGAGGTGCTGCTGCTGGCGGGCGCTGCGGAGGGTTTCGCGATGTTGCCCCGCCTCGGATCGCGGCTGGCAGCGGTGCTGCATCCGTCGTTCACCGAGCCCGAGCTCGCACTGCGCGATGCGGGTGTCCCGGTGACCAGGGTGATGCTGGCACCGCCTTACCTGCTCGACCCCGCCGCGGTGCCAGCGGAGGCCGATCTCGTCGTGCTCGGCAACCCGACCAACCCGACGTCGGTGCTGCACCCGGCCAACGCGATCCGTGCGCTGCGCAGGCCAGGGCGCATCATCGTGGTGGACGAGGCCTTCGCCGACGCGGTCGCGGGCGAACCGGAATCCCTCGCCGCCGACCGGTCACCCGATCTGCTCGTGCTGCGCAGCCTCACCAAGACCTGGGCCCTCGCTGGCCTGCGCTGCGGCTATTTCCTCGGCGACTCCGCGTGCTTGGCACGGCTCGGTCGCGGGCGGGCGCATTGGCCGCTGGGCACCCTGCAATTGGAGGCGATCGCCGCGACCGCCGACCGAACGGCCGTCGCCGAGGCCGAACGGCGCGCAGAGACACTTGCCGCGGCACGTGTCGCGATGATCGAGCGACTGACCGAACTCGGTGTGCAGGTGTATACCCCGGCCGAGGGCCCGTTCCTACTGTTGCGGGTCGCGGACGGCGAACTGTTGCGCAAGCGCCTCGCCGACCAAGGAATCGCGGTCCGCCGCGCCGACACGTTCCCTGGGCTCGACCCGGATCATCTGCGGGTCGCGGTTCGCGGCGCTGCGGAAGTCGGTCGGCTGGTTGCGGCGATCCGGTCGGCAGGTGCGGGGTGACCGCCCGACATCGACCGAGGGTGGTCGGTGACTCGGGCAGCCGCAGCAGCGCTGTGCGCGATCGAATGTGCCGGAATGCGGCGGCGGACCCTCGGCGGGCCGATCCGGTTTCTCCCCGGTCACCGCAGCCGGGGCGGCCCCGAACGACGCCCAGGGGCAGTGCATGAACGAAGCGAAGGAAGGTGGACGATGACCACACTCGCGGATCTCACCGCGGCGCTCGATACGGCTTACCCGCCGAAGCTGGCCGAGTCCTGGGATTCGGTCGGCCTGGTCTGTGGTGATCCCGCCGATAAGCTGACCAGGGTTCTGTTCGCGGTCGATGCCACCGCCGCGGTTGTCGACGAGGCGATCGACTGGCATGCCCAAGCATTGGTGGTCCATCACCCGCTGCTGTTGCGCGGTGTCGACACCGTAGCGGTGAACACGCCGAAAGGCGCGCTACTGCATCGGCTCATCCGTGCCGGCTGCGCCCTGTTCACCGCGCACACCAACGCCGACTCGGCCGATCCAGGCGTCTCCGACGCGCTCGCGGCGGCCATCGGCCTCACTGTCACCGGGCCACTGGATGCCAAACCAGAACACGCGGTGGACAACTGGGTGTTCCAGGTGCCGCGCACGCACACCGACGCGGTACTGGCCGCGCTGTTCGCGGCCGGCGCCGGCGGCAGTGGGAACTATCGCGACTGTGCGCTGCGGATGCCCGCGACGAGCCAATTCCGTCCGATGGCCGCCGCGAATCCGATGCGGGGCGCCCTCGGCGAACTCGAGCACGTCGAAGAGGAACGCGTCGAGGTGCTCGCCCCGTCCGCGGCGCGCTCGGTGGTGGCGGCCGCACTGCGCGCCGCCCATCCCTACGAGGACCCGGCCTACCAGGTCAGCGAACGCGCACCGCTGCCTTCGTCGTTGGGCATCGGCCGGGTCGGCACCCTGCCTGAACCGGAGTCGTTGCGCACCTTCACCGATCGCGTGGCTGCCGCTCTGCCGGCCACCGTCTCGGGCGTGCGGGCCGCGGGTGACCCTGCCCGTACGGTCTATACGGTCGCGGTCTGCGGCGGAGCGGGCGACTCCTATTTGTCCGCAGCGACACGTCTCGGTGTGGACGCCTATGTCACCGCCGATCTGCGTCACCATCCGGTCGACGAACACCTGCGCAGGGGCGGACCCGCGCTCGTCGACGCCGCGCACTGGGCCACCGAATTCCCCTGGTGCGCACAGGCGGAGTCGGTGGTTCGGACCGCGCTGCCCGACCTGGAAACCCGAGTGTCGACGGTGCGCACGGACCCGTGGAGGGTGCGGGCCTCCAGCTGACCGCCGTCGCCGATATCGAATGCCGTTGTCCCGGTGTCGGAATGGCATCGGACTCGGCGTGTCGGGGCGTGTCTACGCGGGACCGGGAGGCCGCGGACGATTCGCGTGGATGACGCGGCTCGGGCGGGGTACAACTACGGCATGAACTTCCCGGTCGATGTCGGGCTCGTACAGATCGGGCTGATCCTGCTGTTGCTCGTCGGTGTCGCGCTGATCGTCTCCGGTCTGCTCATGGCGCGGCGAGCCGGGTGGCGGGCGCTGGTCGCGCGGGGCGGGAGCGGTCTGGTTCTGCTGCTGGTCGCGGCGGTACTGCTGTGGGTGGCGACGCTGCTACAGACGTATCTCGGGTTGACCGGTGAGATCAAGGCGGCGCACGTGGTCGCGAAACAGGTCGCCGGGCAGGAGCACCAGCTCGACGTGGACCTCATTCTCTACGGCGACGACCGTCATGCCGAACAGCGCGCGACCTATCGGGTCGAGGGCGACATGTGGATGCTGCAAGCGGGCATCGTGGAGCTGGAGCCCTGGGTGAACGCCCTCGGCTTCCATTCCGGCTACCAGATCAGCCGCCTGTACGGCCAGCGTCTGGACGGCGTCGCGACCACCCAGCACCACATCTTTCTCAACGGCGGCGACCAGGACTTCTTCGCCGACATGCGCGAGGGCCGCTGGTGGACTCAACCGTTCGTGCGCTCCGCCTACGGCAACGCGGTGATCGCGGTACCCGGCGAATACGATGTCTACGTCTCCAGAGACGCCATCAAAACCCGTACGGTCGGCGGCTAGCGCCGGGCAACAAGCTCGGCGGGGTACGGTTGAGCACCAACCGTCCACCGCGTCCAGGAGTTTGTCTGCGTTGAATGTCGAACCCCCGATTCAGGCCAAGCTATTGCGGCTCGCCGCCGTCGACGCCGAGCTGACGCGGATCGCGCACCGTCGCACCGTGCTGCCCGAGCAGCAGGAGGTGGACAGGCTGGAAGCCGAGCGCAACGCGCACAAAGATGCCGCGGTGGCCGTCGAGATCGTGCTCGACGATCTCGATCGCGATATCCGCAAGCTCGAGGGCGAGGTCGAGGCGGTGCGCAAACGCGAGGACCGCGACAAGGGAATGCTCACCGCCGGATCGGTGAACGCCAAGCAGCTCACCGAGATCCAGCACGAACTGGGCAGCCTGGAGCGTCGCCGTTCGGTGCTCGAGGACGAGCTGCTCGACGTGATGGAGCGCAGGGAGGCTTCGGTCGCCGACCATGAGCATGCCGGCGCCAGGCTGAGCAAGACGGAAGCGGATCTGGCCGACGCGCAACGGCAGCGCGACGAGGCGCTCGCGGATCTGGCTGTGGCGCAGGGCCGCTGCGACGTCGACCGATTGGACCTGATCGCGCTGTTCCCTGCCGATTTGCTCGCGGTGTACGACCGTCAGCGTGCGCAGCACGGCGTCGGCGCCGCGCTGCTGCAGGCTCGCCGCTGCGGCGCGTGCCGCATCGAACTCGACCGCGGCGAAATCGCTCGGATCGCCAAGACCGCGCCCGAGGTCGTCGTGCGCTGCTCGGAGTGCGGGGCGATTCTGGTCCGGACCAAGGAATCGGGGCTGTGAGTTCGCCGGTGCCCGGTTCTACCGCGCGCGCCGAACAGAGGCGGCGGTGACCTCCGCGGTCGTCGTCGAGGCCGACGGCGGTTCGCGCGGCAATCCCGGTCCCGCCGGGTACGGCGCGGTGGTCTACGACGCCGAGCACGCCACGGTGCTGGCTGAACGCCGCGAGTTCCTCGGCGTCGCCACCAATAATGTCGCCGAATACCGTGGCTTGATCGCCGGATTGGAGGCGGCCGCGGAACTCGGCGCCGAATCCGTCGCGGTGCGAATGGATTCCAAGCTGGTCATCGAGCAGATGTCCGGGCGGTGGAAGGTCAAGCACCCAGCCATGATTCCGCTTGCCGACCGCGCGCGCAGACTGGTCGCGGGTTTTGTCGGGGTGAGTTTCACCTGGATTCCTCGCGAACAGAACGCGCACGCCGATCGGCTGGCGAACGAAGCGATGGATGACGCCGCAGTGGTGCGGGAGGTGCGCGCCGCCGAATCTGGCGAGCAGCGCGCATCCGCGACGGGGCCCGCCGATCCGGGTATCGCCGTCGGCGCCGAGCGTGCGCTGCCGAGCTGGATCGACGAGGTCAGGACCGCGGACGCGACGGCGAAGGCCGACCGGAGCGGTCCCGGCTGGACCGGAGCCACCGGCCGACCCACCCGTCTGTTGTTGCTGCGCCACGGCCAGACCGAGTTGTCGCTGCGGCGACGCTACTCTGGCCGGGGCAACCCGCCGCTCACGCCACTGGGCCGTGCGCAATCTGCTCGCGCCGCGAAAATGCTTGCCGGCAAGGGAGGTATCGCCGCTGTTGTCAGCTCCCCGCTCGGCCGTGCCAGGGAGACCGCCGACGCCGCGGCCGCCGCGCTGGACGTGCCGGTGAAGGTGCTCGACGGCCTGACCGAGACCGATTTCGGCGCCTGGGAGGGCCTGACCTTCCTCGAGGCCGCGCAGCGCGATCCGGAACTGCATGCCCGCTGGATCGGTGATCCCGCGATCTCGGCACCCGGCGGTGAAAGTTTCGACCAGGTCCGAGAGCGGGTGGAAGCGGTCCGGCGCGATCTGGTCGGGCTGTATCCCGGCGCGAACGTCGTGGTGGTGAGCCACGTGACCCCGATCAAGACGATGCTGCAACTGGCGCTGGGCGTCGGCCCGTCGATGCTGTATCGATTGCATCTGGATCTGGCGTCACTGTCGATAGCGGAATTCTATCCAGATGGCGAATCGTCGGTTCGTCTGGTCAACGACACGTCCTACCTGTGACGTCGTTACCGCGCAGACCCACCGGCGAATACGCTCTCGCACGGCGAATTGGTGTACGCGGCAATATATTTGGGACGGAACCTGCGGTAGGTCGCGATTCCCGCTTCGACGCTGCCCTGCGCGGTGAACAGCGGTAGGCTTCCGGGCAATCAGGCGCAGATGTCTGCCATGCCTGGTCGGGGTTGCCTCTGCGCCCTCGATCGGGCTGGTCCAGGTGACGATGGTTCGCGCGGCGCCGCTCGAGGTCGCCGCTGCGGCGGGAAGCGCCCCATGCCGTCGAATATTTTTATGAGAGTGCAGGTTCGATGAGTAGTCCGGTCAAGGTTGTCGTTCTCGGGGCGGGGATCGGCGGACTCATCACCGCGGCCGCGCTGCGGCACGCGGGTTTCGGCGTCGAACTCTACGAGGCGGGCACCGACTTGCGCGCTGCGGGATTCGGTCTTTCGGTGCAGGCGAACGGAATCAACGCTCTGCGCACGCTCGGTCTCGGTATCGAGGAGGAACTGCTCGAACGTGGCGCCCGGGTACGGTCCTTTCGCCTCTGCAACCCGGACGGCAGCCCGATCCGGGTGGTTCCCGTGCACCGGCTCGACGCCCGGCTCGGCGCGCCCGCCGTGGCGCTGCACCGCGCCGATCTGCATGATGTACTTCTGCGCGCGGTCGCGGACACTCCGACGTTCGTTGACGCGCAGGCTACCCGGTTTGTCGATGACGGCGACCATGTGCGTGTCGAGTTCGCCGACGGCCGCGTCGCCGAGGGCGACCTGCTCGTCGGCGCGGACGGTCTGCACTCGACCGTACGCGCCCAGCTGCACGGCCGCGCCGAGCCGAGGCCGGGCAACTACCTATGCTGGCTGGCCTGCATTCCGTTCGAGCATCGCATCGTCGCACGTGGTCTGTCGGCCCACTTCTGGGGAACCGGGATGCGTTTCGGTATCCACGACATCGGCCACGGCCGCGTGTACTGGTGGGGAACCGGAACGCTGCCCGCCGGCCGGGCCGCGACGTGGCAAGGCGGCAAGGAAGAACTGCTGCGCCGGTACGCCCACTGGGCGCCGGAGGTGCGTGCCTGCCTCGAACAGACTGAGGAGTCCGCGATCGTGGCGGTGCCGGCCCAGGACCGACCGCCGCTCACGCAGTGGGGCCGGGGCCGGGTGACCCTGCTCGGCGATGCCGCGCATCCGATGCTGCCCAGCCTCGGCCAGGGAGCCAACGCCGCCATCGAGGACGCGGTGGTGCTTGCCGACGTGCTCCGCAGATCGCTGGATCCCGTTGTGGGCCTGCGTCGTTACGAACGACTGCGGGCCGACCGCACCGCCATGCTCGTCAACGCCTCCGCCGCGCTCGCCAAGGTCGAGCAGACCACCAGCCCACGCCTGGTGCGGGTGCGCGACAGCTACCTGCGGCACGCGCCCACCGAATTGTTCCTGCGCGAACTCGCCAAGCCGATGTCGTTCCCCGCACTGGGCGGCCCGACCGCGCGGCTGCCGCGCGTGCTGTCGCCGGTAGAGCGCTGGCATTGGATAGCCGACCAGCTGGCGCCGCTCCACATCGTGTCGCGGGTGCGGATCCGCGGGCACGTCGACGCCGAGCGGATCAGGGCGGGACTGGACGAAGTCCAGCAGTGTCATCCGTTGCTCCGGGTCGCGGTGGCCACCGAACCCGACGGCACCGCCCCGCGTTTCGTGCCGGTCGAGGCGCCCATCCCGCTGCGTGTGGTCGAATCCGAGGACAGCGCGACCTGGCTGACCGAGGTCGACGACATCGAGCTACGCGTGCCGTTCGACTGGCGGGCCGGGCCGCTGGCCAGGGCTGTGCTGATCAAAGACGCGGACGGCACCAACGAGTTGATCATCACGCTGCACTACGCCATCGCCGACGGCGAGAGCGCGCTGACCGTGGCGAAGCAGGTACTGCAGGCGGCCGCTGGGGAAACGGGCGACATCCCGCCTGCCCCGGTGCGGCCCGGCCCCGAAGAACTGTTCCCGCCCCGTTTCCACGGAACCGGCGGCGCCGTGCGCACCGCAGGCTCGTTTCTGCGCGACCAGAAGTCGCAATTGCGCAGGCCACGCAGACTGGAGCCCACCGCGCTGGCGCCACCCGCGCAGCGGCGCAGCCGAGTGATCCATCGCAGCCTCGACGCCGACCGACTCGAGGCGCTCACGGCGGGTTGTGCGCGCCACGGCGTCGGATTGCAGGCAACTCTCTCCGCGGCGTTGCTGATGGCGGCGGCCAGGGAGGCAGGCACCGACAAGGCGACCTGGTACACCGTCGGCAGTTCGGTCAACTTCCGTGACCACCTCGACGGGGCCGCGGCCGACACCGAGGTCGGCAGCTACCAGGGCATGATCCCCACCCCGGCGAAGTACGCGCCGTGGGCCTCGCTCTGGGAGATCGCCGCCGAGATCGAGCGCGAGTACGGCGCACGAGCAGAGCGCCGCGATCATCTCTCCGCGCTGAATCTGCTGAAGGTGGCCGCGCCGAAGTCGGTGGCCACCAGCGCGGCCACGGTCGAACTCATGGACACCCGCGGTCCCGGCCATCTCGGCATGACCTACCTCGGCGCTTATTCCTTCCCCGACAAACTCGGTTCCTGGCGGCTGGAAGAAGCCCAGTTCGTCTCCGGCATGTCGGTGAGCGGCTTCGTCATGGCCACCGCCAATACGACGCACAACCAGTTGTCCTTCAATGTCGGCTACGTCGAGCCGGCGGTATCGCGCAAGCGGGCCGAACGTCTCGCCGACGAGAGTGTGCGCGCCCTGCTGTCGGCAGGCTGATCGCCTCAATTGCCGCACAACGGCGGAAGAGCTGACCGTGGCGGGCCTGCTCGATACGGAACGCGTTGGTGTGCATTCGATTTCGATGTGGGTGGCGCCGGAGGCGCGGGGGACCGGGATATCGGACCCGCTCGTCAGCGCGGTGCTCGACTGGGCGGCAGGCGGCGGTCACCGAGTGGTTCGTCTGGAGGTCGCCGAGCAGAACCCGTTCGCCGAGCGGTTGTATCTGCGCGACGGCTTCGCGCGAATCGGGGTCAGCGGACCGCTGGCATCGGGCGATCCGCGGCCGGAATTCGAGATGCGGAGGTGCCTCTGAGGCTCGGTTTGCCGGTGCCCGCGCCGGGTATTCGCCAGGCGCGACAAGCGGCGGTACCTGCCGGCACTCTCGGTCTGTCGATGCCGCGCTCGCCGAGCGTTGCTCACCCGTCCGGGGGCACCCACCCGGCACGCCGCCGAGACAGGAGACAGTGATGAACGAACGTAAGCCCCCGGATCCGGAAACCGACGGATTCCGGCAGATAGCGGACGCCGTGCGTGGCGAGGCGCCCGACACCGAACCTCGGGCCGAGGACGCTGCCGCCCAGGTGCGGCACGCAGCCGAAATCAAGGCCGCCGACGTTCGCCGCTCAGTCGCGCCGCCGAGTCGGGCGACCGAGGGGAGCGCGGCCCCCGAACGAGGAGGGGAGCAGAACCAGGAGGCTGCGCACAAGGCCGCCGAGTCCATTCGCCGAGCCGCCGAGCGCGCCGACCTCGCTCAGGCGAACGTCGCCACCGCGGGCGAGCGCGGCGCCGCCGGACTTCCCCAACCCATCACCCGCCACGCACGCACGCTCCTGGATATGGTCCGCAACCGGCCGCTGCTTGCCACCGTGCCTGCCGCGATCCTCACCTTCGTCGTCTGGCGGGCATTCCGCAGACGGTGAGGGCGGCCGAGTGTCCGACAGGGCGGCGGCAGACCTGCCGACAGCCGTCGTTCAGGCCCCGGACCGAGGCGTGTCCCTGGCGATTCAACTTTCGACCGCTCCAGTGGCGACGCTTACGGGCACGGCCCGACCATCCGGCCGGGCCGCTGCGCGGCATCTCAGGGGCGTAGCACCGACACGAGGAATTCGGTCTGGTCGTAGACGGCCTTCTCGAAGACGTCATCGAAGTAGATATCGAAATGCCCAGCCGGATAACGCTTCACGATCGCATGCTTGGTTCGTTCGGCGGCCCGCAGTGCCGATTTCACCGGGGCGACGGAGTCGTTGTCGCACAGCGCGTACAACACCGGCATCTTCAGTGCTTTGGCGCGACGGCCGGGGGTGTCGAGCAGGGCGGAGAATGCCACGCGCGCCGCCACTTTCGGCTCGTAGGTCGCACTCTCCTCGACCAGCCTGCGGTAGCCCTCCGGCACGTCCGGCGCGCTCATCAGCGCCGCCGCCCAGCGCCGGCCGGCCAGCCGGATGCCGATGGGCTTGCGTCGGACCGTCCCGAGCAGCAGATCGGTCGCGGCGATCGCGGCGACCTTCGTCACGCTGATCGGTCCCTTCGCCAGCGCCGAGGCTATGCCGCTGGTGAACGGGGCCTGGGCGACCACGGCCGCGATGTAGGCGTCGTCCGGCGCCACCGACAGCACGTGCCCGCCACCGAAAGAGGTTCCCCACAACGCGATTCGGGTCGCGTCGATGCCGCGCACGGTACGTGCGAACGCGATGGCGGCATGCCAGTCCGCGCGCTGGCGCGCGATGTTCAACAGTTGGCGCGGCGCGCCCTGGCTGGCGCCGAAGTGCCGATAGTCGAATATCAGGACCGCGATTCCCGCGGCGACGAAGCGTCGCGCGTAGCGGTCCAGCCCCATTTCCCGATTGGCCCCCAGGCCGTGTCCCATCACCACGAGCGGGCGGGGTTTGGGTGCACCGTCCGGATGATAGAGCCACGCGGCGCACTGCTCGCTTCCCGAGGGGAAGCCGACCTCGACACGTTCCATGGCCGATAACCGTACCTAGTATCCTGTCGAAGCGGACGAGTTGGTCGGGCGACCGCGACGCCGGGAACGGGCACACCTGTGCCGCTGCCCGGTGCCGAGGAAAGTCCGGACTCCACAGAGCAGGGCGGTTGCTAACGGCAACCCGGGGTGACCCGCGGGACAGTGCCACAGAAAACAGACCGCCCATGGCCTTTCGGGGCCGTGTGGTGAGGGTGAAACGGTGCGGTAAGAGCGCACCAGCGCCCCGGGTGACCGGGGCGGCTAGGTAAACCCCGCCCGGAGCAAGGTCGAAGGTCGCATCGCTCGCGGTGCGGCTGCGCAGGTGTTCGAGGGCTGCTCGCCCGAGCCTGCGGGTGGACCGCTCGAGGCACCCGGCGACGGTGTGTCCAGATGGATGGTCGCCCCCCGGTGCGAACCGGGGACAGGATCCGGCTTAGAGACCAACTCGTCCGCCCCTGCCGGGCCACGGAATCCCGGGGAGGTACACCGGCCATCGGCCTGGTGACCACCGTGTGCGATATCGCACGTGCCAGGCGCATAGGCGCCGATGATCCGGCGGCTTCACGACGTCGAGAAGGCCGCCGGTGAAACAGCGGGTGTGTCACGATCGGCGACATGCTGACGTATCCGACCGCAGTTTCTGTTCAGCACATCAGCTTGGCCATCTGATATATCGCCCGGGCTTCCTCGGTGCTGGGCTTGGTGTTGCCACCCGCGCGCGCGGTGATGCTCTCGACCACGTCGTCTTCGGACTTGCCCGCTTTGAGGTCTGTGCACGACTCGGACAGGATGCTCGCGATCTTCGCGTCATTCTTGCCTTCGGCGAGCTTCGGGAATGCTCCCCGGAAGCTGACGACGAATGCCCCCGACTTCACGTTGTCCACCACCGGGGCGCTCTGCGCGGCCGCGGAGGTGGTCGCGGGGGCACTCGAAGCGGTGGTCGTGCTTGCCGTGTCGTTCCCACAACCGGTAAGTAGCAGGGCGAAGAGACTGGCGATGGCCGCTGACGCGGCGGTAGTTCTGCTCACGAAGCGGGATGCTAGCGGTCCCGGACGAAGGTCGCCTCCCGTCCGGTGGACGGGAGGCGACCAGGTAGCGGAAAAAGTGCCGTGCGGTCAGGTCGGGTTGATCATGAAGACCTGCGCCCAGTACGCGGCCTGCTCCGGGCCGAGCAGAGGCAACAGGTAATCGAACAGAATCGATGACATCGGTGTGAGCTCCCAATTGTCGACGTACGGGACATTTCGGAATGCGCGGGCGAGTGCGACGCCCGTCACCGCGGGCCACGTTAGCAGCCGCGCGCGGATGTGTCGCCGCGCGAGATTTTCGCCGTGCCGATTGGTGCGGAACTGGCCTTCATCGTGATCGACGTCATAAAGTAGTCGCCGTTGGCACGGCCCGTTGCCGGGCAGCAGCGGGCCATTCATATTCCGATCGCGGGAAAGCAGGTTTCAACTCATATGCGAGTAGTTCGCTCATTGGTCGCCGGCGCATTGGTCGCCGGGGCCGCTTCGGTTTTCGCCGTGCTCGGCGCCGGTTCCGCCGGCGCCGTCGCGGTGACCCCGCTGCCGGGTGGGGTCCAGGTGGACCTCAGCCCTGCCGATACGGTCTGGGTGCATCAGACCCACTTCGGCCAGACCCTCGCCGGTCTGCCGCACCCGTCCGCCGCCTCCTTCGGTCAGGCGCTGGATGCCGCGGCCCAGGTGTCGTCCTCGGTTCCCGGGGGCCGGGTCACCTTCACCGTCTACGGGCCGGTCGATCAGTTGAACGGCTCCATGCTGGCGTTGCAGTAGAACCGGCACTCCAGCGTGGAACTCCGCCAGCGGATCGTATCGGCGCCGGTCGATTTCGGCGCTATCCGTGCGGAGTTCGGCCTGGCCTCGGCGTACCCCGCCGAGGCCACCGCGGAGGCCCACGGCGCGATCGACGCGTTCGCGGGCGACCGGGTCGATCGCACGGATATCCCGTTCGTGACGATCGACCCGCCCGGGGCCATGGATCTGGACCAGGCCCTGCATCTCGAACGGACCCCAGGCGGTTTCCGCGTGCACTACGCGATCGCTGATGTCGGGGCCGTGATCGCCCCGGATGGCGCGCTCGCCAAGGAGTCCGGAACCAGGGGGCAGACTCTCTATCTCCCCGACGGCACCGTCCCGTTGCATCCGTACGTGCTGGCGGAAGGGTCCGCGAGCCTACTGCCCGAGCGGACCCGTCCGGTGGCGCTGTGGTCCATCGAACTCGATGAACAGGCGGAGCCGCAGCGGTTCTCGGTGGTCCGGGCCCTGGTGCGCTCCCGCGCCCGGCTCGACTATGCCGGTGTCCAGTCCGACGCCGACACCGGTCGGCTGCATCCCTCGATCGCGGCCCTGCCGGAATTCGGTACGCGGCGTATCGCGGCGGGTCTGGCGCGCGGCGCGATCGAGCTGAGACTCCCCGCGCAGCGCATCGTGCGCGACGACACGGCCGACGGTCGCTGGCGGCTGGTCGTGGAACCGCGCACCGCGGTCGACGATTGGAACGAGCAGGTCTCGCTGCTGACCGGTATGTGCGCGGCGCGGATCATGCTGGACGGGGGCACGCAGACCGAGCAGCGGATCGTACTGCTGCGTACTATGCCGCCACCGGCCGAATCGGCTGTCGAGTCGATGCGGCGCACCGCGCATGCACTAGGAGTTGCCTGGCCCGCCGAGGAGGCGGTCGGTCGGATGCTGGCGCGGTTGAACCCGAACACCCCCGCGACGCTGGTGCTGATGTCCGAGGCGACAAGCCTGCTGCGCGGCACGTCCTACACCGTGGCCGATGACGCAACTGGGGAACTGCCCGCGGCGGAGGCGCTGCGACACAGTGCGATCGGCGCGCCGTACGCCCATGTCACCGCCCCGCTACGGCGACTGGCCGACCGGTTCGCGACCGAGATCTGTCTGGCCAGGTGCGCCGGAACCGAGGTGCCGCGGTGGGTGCGGCGCGGACTGACAGACGCTGTCGACACCATGCGCCGCAGCGACGGCATCGCGGGCAAACTGGAGCGCGCCTGCATTGATCTGACCGAATCGACATTGCTGGCGCCGCGGACGGGAGCGGAATTCGACGCTGTAGTCGTGCGTGAGGCCAATGGCAATCGGCCCGCCGAGATCTTCATCGCCGACCCGCCGGTGCTCGCGCCGTGCGAAGGCGAACCGCCGGAGGGGGCAGCGGTGCGAGTCACACTGACGTCGGCCGACCCGACGATCCGGAAGGTGATGTTCGCCTACTCGCCGGGGCAGATACGCGGTAGCGCACAGGATTTCGGTCAGCTCGAACCCGGCTGACCGAACACCGCCGCGGCCGTGGCCGGATAGTGACGGAGCGCGTGGCCGGCTGCGGCGTCTTCCGCGGTCGCGAGTATTTCGTACGTCCCGGTCCGCTCGCCCACCGCGGCGGCTTCGGCTGCTCTGGCGAGGATGGTCTCGTGCGATTCCACGGTGTCCCGGTGGTCGCCGAGTATCGTTTGCAAGTGCTTGGCGCGTTTGCCGAGATCGGCGGCGTCGCTGCCGACCGTCTGCTCCGCCGCCTCGCACGAATACCGTAAACGCTTGGCACTCTTGCGGATATCGTGTAGCCGCTCCACCCGCTCGGTGGCCGCCACCGTGGGTTCCGCGCGGACGAGGGCTTGCAGCCGCTCGAGGTCGCGCCGCAGCACCGCCGCGAAGAAGTCCGCGGCGGGGACCGCGGCGCGGGAATGACGCAACGGGGGTTCGGTGCGCCAGCGGGACAACTCGCTACGCAGGTCGCGGTAGCGTTCCTGATCCAACGCCGTCAGGGTCTGCTCGTGTGCCGCGCGGTAGCGGTCTCGTTCGGCCAGCACCAGACGGGCGGTGACAGCCTCCAGGTCATCGGGCGATGCCTGCCCGGCGTGCTCGGCGAGCAGCGTCTCGAACCGGTCGGCACGCACCTCCGCGTCGCGGGCCGCGCCGAGTAGTCCGGCCAGCCACTTGAGTTCCGTGCTCATCGCGGCGACCGTTTCTTTGCCGAACAGTTTGCGATAGGACCGCAGCACGCTGCGCAGTCTGCGGGTGGCGACCCGCATCTGATGTACGGAATCCGGTGCGTCGCGACGAACCTCGGGTTCCGCGGCGAGCAGCCGGTCGATGTCGTCTCGCAGCGCGGCGACCAGAGCGATCCCCGCGGTGACTGCCGCCCTCGCGAATCGGTCGGTCGCCTCGACCAGGTGGTGGATGATGCCCGGCTCGTTCGCCGCGTGCCCGGCATCGTCGACGAAGTGCAGTACCGAACCGGGCCACGCCCGGTGCAGTTCCCATGCGCTGACCGCCGGACAGACGATGTCGTGGCGGCCTTGCACGATCACGGCGGGGATGTGCGCGATGATGCCGATGTCGCGCAGCAGCTGGCCTTCCTCGACAAACCCGCCGTGGCGGAAGTAGTGGTTCTCGATCCTGGCGAACGCGAGCGCGAACCGAGGTTCGGCCGTTTCGGCGATCCGATCCGGTCGCGGCAGCAGCGAACTCGTCGCGCTCTCCCAGGTGGACCACGCGACGGCGGCCGCGCGCGCGACCTCCCCGTCGGCCGAATGCAGCAGGCGGTGGTAAGCCTCGACCAGGTCCTGGTTGCGTTCGGCCTCGGGCACCGGTGCGAGGAATTTCGCCCACTCGTCCGGGTACACGTAGCCTGCGGCGCCGTTGTAGAACCAGTCGATCTCTTTGCGGCGCAACAGGAATATGCCACGCAGCACCAGTTCGGTCACCCGCTCGGTATGCCGCTGCGCGTAGGCCAGCGCGAGGGTCGACCCCCAGGAACCGCCGAATACCTGCCAGCGTTCGATGCCGAGATGCTCGCGCACGGCCTCGATGTCGGCGATCAGGTGCCCGGTGGTGTTGTGCTCGAGGCTCGCGCCGTCGGCCAGGTGCGGGGTGGAACGGCCGCACCCACGCTGGTCGAACAGCACGATCCGGTACGCCGACGGATCGAAGAACCGCCGGTGGAATGGCACGCTGCCGCCACCGGGACCACCGTGCAGGAACACCACCGGCTTACCCTCGGGATTCCCGCTGACCTCCCAGTACACCGACTGGCCTTCGCCGACCGCGAGCATTCCGTAGTCGTGCGGTTCGATCTCGGGATAGAGGGTCCGCATTCGGTGCGCCTGGATCAGAACGCCAGGCCGGAGGCCAAATCGGGGATCCCCAGCGCCTCGATGGCCTGTTGACGCACGTCGGGGCACATCTTGATGGCGGCGCGGTCGATCATGGCCTTGTCAGCGAGTACCGCGCCGTTGATGCCGCCATTGCGCAGCGCCCACTCGTGCACGAGCGCGTTCAGCCCGATCTTGCCCAGCGTGCCACCTTGGATCCGCCAGTTCGACAGTTCCGGTCGGAGCATGTCGCACAGCTGCGTGGCGGACGCGTCGCTGACTTCCGGATTGGCGGGCCGGGCGGAACTCGTGCCCGGCATCCCGGTTGCCGAGGCCGTGGTCGAACTCGAGCTTCCGGTCGGCGCGGGGCTCGAATCGCTGCCGCACGCGGTGAGTGCAGCGGCGGCGAACACGCCCGCTATCAGCAGTGTGCTGCGGGAAATCCAACGGCTGTGCGGCATCGGTACCTCTGCTCGTGTCGGTCTTGTCCGCATCGAGTCTGCCATTTTTTCCGCGCCCCGGCCCGTGCCTGGCGGGTTTCGGCCCCCGCGCCGGTGCGAATACAAGTGATCGGCGACCATCCTGGCCGCAACGGGTCTGCTCCTGGTCGCCGGGGGTGATGTCGATCTCGTGGGTGCGCAGCACCTTGCCGGGCCACGTCACCATCGGTCGACCGAACAGCACGACCGGGATGTGCGCTGCTCGGCCGGCCACCGTCCGCGCCGGCGGTGCTTCAGAAGCTGTGCTCCGGCCCGGGGAAGACGCCCCGGCGCACCTCGTCGGCGTAAGCGGCTGCGGCGCAACGCAATTCGTCACCGACATGACCGAACCGCTTGACGAACTTGGCGGTCTTGCCGCTGGTGTAACCAGCCATGTCCTGCCAGACCAGTACCTGCGCATCGGTATCAGCGCCGGCGCCGATACCGATGGTCGGAATCGTCAGTTTGCGGGTGACCTGCCCGGCCAGCTCCGCGGGCACCATCTCCATGACCACGGAGAACGCGCCCGCCTCCTGCACCGCGATGGCGTCGGCGATCAATTGCTCGGCGCCGTCGCCGCGGCCTTGGACGCGGAAGCCGCCCAGAGTGTGCACGCTCTGCGGGGTGAAACCGATATGCGCCATGACGGGGATGCCCGCCGAGGTGATCGACGCGATCTGCTCGGCGACGCGTTCGCCGCCCTCCAACTTCACCGCGTGCGCCCCGCCTTCCTTCATGAACCGGGTCGCGGTGGCCAGCGCTTGTCGCGGCGAGGACTCGTAGGTGCCGAACGGCAGATCGGCCACCACCAGCGCGTGCGGTGCGCCGCGTACCACCCCGCGCACCAGCGGAACGAGTTCGTCGACCGTGATCGGCACAGTGGTGTCGTAGCCGTACACGACATTGGCCGCGGAGTCGCCGACCAGCAGCACCGGAATGCCTGCCTCTTCGAACAAGCGGGCCGAGGAGTAGTCATAGGCGGTCAGCATCGCCCAGCGTTCGCCGTCGGACTTCATCTGCTGAAGGTGGTGCACCCGGGTCTTGCGCACGGTCTTCTGCCGCTCGGCGGGCACCGCGCCGTAGGCAGGGGTTTCCGATTCGGATACGGACATCATCGTCCCTTTCGTCTGTGTCGCCTCGGGGCCCGACCGGGTCCCCGGGTTTATCTGACGAATTCCAGTGTGCCACCCGCCACCAGCGCGGATTAAGGGCTGTGACCGGTGCAATTGGTCACAGCGCCGCCCAAGTTCGCCCCATCGGAGCGCCACTGGTTTCCCGATGGCGGTGTCGGTGTTTTCCCGATGGCAATATCAAGGGCATGTCGATGGTGCGCAGTGGGCGCGGTGTGCTCGTGGTGGCGGTGCTGGCGTTGGTCGCGGCGGGCTGCGCCAGCACCCGAGACGAGTCGGGGACCGCGCTGCCCGCGCCGCCGACCGGGCTGGAGAAGTTCTACGGCCAGACGGTGCAGTGGGGCGGCTGTACTGGCTTCGGCGCGCCGGACGACCGCCTCCCGCCCAACGCCGAGTGCGCGCGGATCAGCGTGCCGGTGGACTACGCGGCCCCGGACGGGCCGGTCGCGCAGATCGCGGTGTCCCGGATCAAGGCAACGGGCCGGCGCATCGGTTCGCTACTGGTGAACCCGGGTGGGCCGGGGGAGTCCGGTCTTGCGCTGTCGTCCCTCGGCAATAAGACGCCGCTGGCCGACCGGTTCGACCGGATCGGCTTCGACCCGCGCGGCATCGGCTCCTCGACCCCCACGATCGTCTGTCAGACCGCCCAGGAGCAGGATGCCGAGCGCGCCGAGCCGCAGCAGGACAATTCACCCGAGGGCATCACCGACGCGGAGGCCGACAACCGTCGCTACGCCGGCCGCTGCCTCGAGCGGACCGGTAAGGATTTCCTCGCGCACGTCGGCACCAGGGAGGTGGTGCAGGACCTCGACGTCATGCGCGCCGCGCTCGGCGACGCCCAGCTCACCTACCTCGGCTACTCCTACGGCACCAGGATCGGCTCGGCGTACGCGGAGAGATTCCCGACGCGCGTACGCGCTCTGGTGCTCGACGGTGCGATCGATTCCGCGCAGGACCCGGTGCAGGAGTCGTTGCGGCAGGCGGCGGGTTTCCAGAAGGTGTTCGATGCCTACGCCGCGGACTGCGCGCAGCAGCGGGACTGCCCGCTCGGCACGGATCCGACACAGGCCGTGCCGCAGTTCCGTGCGCTGGTGAACCCGTTGTGGGACAAGCCTGTCGCGACCACCGACCCGCGCGGGCTCGACTACGACGACGCGCTCACCGGCGTACGACAAGCGCTGTACTCCGACGAGCTGTGGAAGGTGCTCACCCTCGCTTTGTCGGAACTGCGTGACGGCCGCGGCGACACCCTGCTCTCGCTGGCCGACCTGTATGACGGCCGCCGCGACGACGGGACCTACAGCAACACCACCGACGCGTTCAACGCCATCCGCTGTATGGACGACCCCCGCATCAGCGACCGGGCGGTCACCGGACGACAGGATGCCGAGTACCGCAAGGCGGCGCCGTTCCTGGATGACGGCCGCGGTACCGGTGCCGCGCCCCTGGAACTGTGCAATGCCTGGCCGGTGCCGAACACCAGTGAACCGCACCGGATCTCGGTGAACGGGCTACCGAAGACGGTGGTGGTGTCCACGACCGATGATCCGGCGACGCCGTACCAGGCCGGTGTCGACCTGGCCGACCAGCTCGGCGCCGCGCTGATCAGCTATCGGGGCAACCGGCACACGGTGGCGCTGGCGGGTGGCGTGCCCTGTGTGGACGACGCCGTCATCGCCTATCTGGTCGACCTGACCGAGCCGGCGGCGGGACTCACCTGCTGAACCGGTCGAGACCTGGCCGAACGGTGACATATCCGTGATCGCCAATGCGTCCCCAGCGGCAAATCGCACAAATCGGATGATCCGCAGGGGGTGAATTTTTCTCCGAAGAAACCTGATCCGAATTCTCGAGCGTGTATGTAACACAGATTTAACGCCAAGTGCTTACGCTCGCGGTCATGGATCGCCAGAAGGAATTCGTGCTGCGGACGCTCGAAGAGCGGGACATCCGCTTCGTACGTCTCTGGTTCACCGACGTCTTGGGCTACCTGAAGTCCGTCGCGATCGCTCCCGCCGAACTGGAGGGCGCGTTCGAGGAGGGCATCGGCTTCGACGGCTCGGCCATCGAAGGCTTCGCCCGTGTCTCGGAAGCCGACATGGTCGCCCGGCCGGATCCGTCGACTTTCCAGGTGCTGCCGTGGTCCACCAGTAAGGGCCATCAGCACTCCGCGCGCATGTTCTGCGATATCACGATGCCCGACGGTTCGCCGTCCTGGGCCGACCCGCGGCACGTGCTGCGCCGCCAGCTCAACAAGGCGGGCGACGTCGGTTTCAGCTGCTACGTGCACCCCGAAATCGAGTTCTTCCTGTTGAAGAACGGCTCGCACAACGGCATGCCGATACCCGCCGACTCCGGCGGCTTCTTCGACCAGGCCGTGCACGACTCGGCACCGAACTTCCGCCGCCATGCGATCGACGCGCTCGAGTCCATGGGCATCTCGGTGGAATTCAGCCACCACGAGGGCGCGCCGGGTCAGCAGGAGATCGACCTGCGCTATGCCGACGCCCTGTCCATGGCCGACAACGTGATGACGTTCCGCTATCTGATCAAGGAAGTGGCCATCGACGAGGGCGTGCGCGCGACGTTCATGCCCAAGCCGTTCGCCAAGTACCCCGGTTCGGCGATGCACACGCATATGAGCCTGTTCGAGGGAGAGTCGAACGCCTTCGCCGACCCCGACGACCCGATCAACCTGTCGGAGACGGCGCGGGCATTCATCGCGGGCATTCTGGAGCACGCACCGGAGATCAGCGCGGTCACCAATCAGTGGGTGAACTCCTACAAGCGCCTCATCCACGGCGGCGAGGCCCCCACCGCGGCCTCATGGGGCCGGTCCAACCGTTCCGCGCTGGTGCGCGTGCCGATGTACACGCCGAACAAGTCGTCCTCGCGCCGCGTCGAGATCCGCAGCCCCGATTCCGCCTGCAACCCCTACCTGAGCTTCGCCGTGCTGCTAGCGGCTGGCCTGCGAGGAATCGAGAAGGGGTACACGCTGCCGCCGGAGGCGGAGGACGACGTGTGGTCGCTGACGACCGCCGAGCGGCGCGCCATGGGCTTCCGCGAGTTGCCCGGCACGCTGGACGAGGCGTTGAAGGCGATGGAGCGCTCCGAATTGGTCGCCGAGACGCTCGGTGAGCACGTGTTCGATTTCTTTCTGCGTAACAAGCGCAGGGAGTGGGCAGACTACCGCAGCCAGGTGACGCCGTTCGAACTCGAGGAGTACCTGGGGTTGTGACCCAAGGGATGTCCGGCGGCAGCGTGCCGGTGGACATCGCCATGTAATTTGAGATCTATGGTCCGGCCACCGTCTGCCCGCTCCGCTGTCCCCGGTGTCGGTCGGCTCGGATTGCTCGAGCCGACCGCAGCCGCGTCGCTGCGCGAACTGGGCTGGGACAATGTCGAAAGTATCCCGGTGTTGTGGTCGCTGTCGCGCGCACCGGATGCCGATCTCGCTCTGAGCACGCTCATGCGTCTGCGCGAGTGTATCGAAACAGGCTGGGACGCACTGGATTCGGCGATACGCACGGACACGTCGTTGCGTGGGAGGCTGTTCGCGCTGCTCGGGTCGTCCAGCGCGTTCGGTGACCACCTGGTGGCGGACCCGGCGGCCTGGGAGGTCTTGCGCCGCACAGCGCTACCGGAGCGCGACGAGCTCATTGCCGACCTGCTCGACGTGGTCGACGCGGTGCCGGAGCAGGGCCCCCACGCGGGCCCGATGCTGTTTCGTGCCGGAAGTTGCGGTCCCGAGGTGGTGGCGTGGCTGCGCAAGCGGTATCGCGATCAGTTGATGCTGCTCGCCGCCCTGGACCTGGCGGCCACCGTGGAGAACGAGCCGGTGCTGCCGTACCAGGTGGTCGGCAGGCATCTCACCGCGTTGGCCGACGCCGCCCTGACCGCCGCCTTGTCCGTGGCGGTCGCGCGGGTCTGCAAAAACGAGCCGGTCGCGGTCCAACTGGCCGTGATCGCCATGGGCAAGAGCGGCGCGTGCGAGCTGAATTATGTCAGCGATGTCGACGTGGTGTTCGTCGCCGAGCCCGCCGACACCACCGCGACCCGGTTGGCCGCCGAGCTGATGAGCGTGGCGAGCCAGGCGTTCTTCGAGGTCGACGCGGCGCTGCGGCCGGAGGGCAAGGCGGGAGCGCTGGTACGCACGCTGGATTCGCACATCGCCTACTACAAGCGATGGGCGCGTACCTGGGAGTTCCAGGCGCTACTGAAGAGCAGACCGATGACCGGGGATCTCGCGCTCGGCGAGCAGTACCGGGCGGCGTTGATGCCGATGGTCTGGTCGGCGTCCGAACGCCCCGATTTCGTCGCCGAGGTGCAGGCGATGCGTCGCAGGGTGGAGGACCTGGTGCCTGCCGATCTGCGTGAACGCGAATTGAAGCTCGGACACGGAAGCTTGCGCGATGTCGAATTCGCTGTGCAGCTGCTGCAATTGGTGCACGGCCGGGTGGACGACACCCTGCATGCACAGGGCACCGTCGAGGCGCTGACCGCGCTGGCCGCGGGCGGATATGTCGGCCGCGACGACGCCGCGAACCTCACCGCGTCCTATGAGTTTCTGCGTCTGCTCGAACACCGGCTGCAACTGCAACGGCTGCGTCGCACGCACACGTTGCCCGCCGCGGACGACGAGGAGGGTATGCGCTGGCTGGCGCGTGCCGCGCATATCCGGCCGGACGGCAGACAGGACGCGTTGGGCGTCCTCGGCAACGAGATCCGCCGAAACGCGGTACGGGTGCGGCGATTACACGCCAAGTTGTTCTACCGCCCGCTGCTGGAATCGGTGGCGCGGTTGGACTACGACGCGCTTCGGCTGAGCCCGGAGGCTGCGATCCGGCAGCTGGCTGCCCTCGGCTATGCCGGTCCGGACCACGCGCTCGGACACCTGAGAGCGCTGACCGGCGGGGTGTCGCGTCGTGGACGTATCCAAGCCCTGTTGCTGCCGACGTTGCTCGAATGGCTCGGTAACACCCCGAATCCCGATGCCGGCCTGCTGGCCTACCGTCGGGTGTCGGAGGGGCTCGCCGATCAGATCTGGTTTTTGCGCGAGCTACGCGACGAGGGGGCGATCGCGCAGCGGCTGATGATCGTGCTCGGGTCCTCGGGATATCTGCCGGACCTGCTGATCAACGCGCCGGAGACGATCCGGATGTACGCCGACGGGCCCGGCGGGCCGCTGCTGCTCGGTCCGCAGATCGAGGACGTCGCACGCGGAATCCTGACCGCCGCCACCCGGTATGACGACCCGAAACGCGCTGTGGCCGCGGCACGTTCGCTGCGCAGGCACGAGCTCGCGCGGGTGGCATCGGCCGACCTGCTCGGCATGCTCGACGTGCCGCAGGTGTGCCGGGCGCTGTCGTCGGTGTGGGTCGCGGTGTTGGAGGCGTCGCTGCGCGCGGTGATCCGCGCGAGCGAAGCAGAGATGGGTTGCCCCGCGCCCGCCGATTTCGCGGTGATCGGTATGGGCAGGCTCGGCGGTATGGAACTTGGTTACGGCTCCGACGCGGATGTGCTGTTCGTGTGCGACCCGAAGCCGGGTGCGGACGAGACCAAAGCAGTCAAATGGGCAATCGGGGTGGCCGACAAAGTGCAGCAGTTGCTGGGGGCGCCGAGTACCGATCCGCCGCTGCACGTCGACGCCGGGCTGCGGCCGGAGGGTCGCAATGGGGCTCTGGTGCGCACTCTGGCCGCCTACGCCGCGTACTACGGGCAGTGGGCGCAGCCGTGGGAGGTGCAGGCGCTGCTGCGCGCGCATCAGGTCGCGGGTGATCAAGAACTCGGTCTACGGTTCCTGCACATCATCGACAAGGTGCGTTACCCGCAAGGCGGCGTCTCGGCCGAGGCCGTGCGCGAGATTCGACGCATCAAGGCGCGGGTGGACGCCGAGCGGCTGCCACGCGGGGCCGATCCGGCCACCCACACCAAGCTGGGGCGTGGTGGACTCGCCGACATCGAGTGGACGGTCCAGTTGCTGCAACTGCGCCACGCCCATGACGTGTTGGGTCTGCACAACACCTCCACATTGCAGTCGCTGGACGTGATCGAGGAAACCGAGCTCCTCGACGCTGCCGACGTCGCACTGCTGCGCGCCGCGTGGCTCACCGCGACCAACGCGCGCAACGCCCTGGTTCTGGTGCGCGGTAAGCCCACCGACCAGCTACCCGGCCCGGGCCTACTGCTTTCCGCCGTCGCGCGGGTAGCGGGATGGCCCAACGACGACGGCAGCGAGTTCCTCGACCACTACATGCGCGTCACCCGTCGTGCGAAAGCCGTCGTCGAACGCGTCTTCGGTGCCTGACCCCACTCACCCCCGAGCCGGCATCGAGCCGACCGTCCGCAAGCTCGACGACCGATTTATCCTGTGGCGTCGCGCGGAGTTGTCTCCGCACCGCCTGCTATCTCCCGCGCTAATTCGGCGATGCGCGGTGCGTCGAACAGGGCCCGCACAGTCAACTTCACTCCCAGAACGTCCCGGATCCGAATAGCCAGCCGGGTGAGCAAGAGCGAATGTCCGCCGAGATCGAAGAAACTGTCGTCGATCCCGACTCGTTCCACTCCCAGCACCTCACCGAATAATGCCGCCAGCATCTTCTCCTGATCGGTGCGCGGTGCCCGATACGCCACATCGGCGTATTCCGGGGCCGGGAGTGCCCGGCGATCCACCTTCCCATTCGCTGTCAACGGCAGTGCTGTCAGCGCCATGATGGCCGATGGCACCAGGTATTCGGGCAATCGAGATGAGGCAAACCGACGAAGCTCGGTTGCCGTCACGGCACCGCCGTGTGCTGGCACGATGTAGCCGACCAGCCGTTTGTCTCCGGGGCGGTCCTCGCGTACCACGACCGCCGCACGCGCCACTGCGGGGTGGGCGATG
>NZ_JBEZDA010000011.1:0-119363 GCF_040647855.1 Nocardia sp. NPDC049220 | reverse complement strand
TCGCCACAAACCGTGACGATGTCAGTCCGGTCCGTCCCAGATAGCCTCTGGCCAACTGCGGACCTGCCACGTACAGTTCGCCCGCGACCCCTGCCGGGACCGGCCGCAACCGGTTGTCCAGCACAAACACCCGCGTACCCGCGAACGGCGAACCCATCGGGACAGTTCGGCCGGTGTCGGCCAGCGGGGAACTCAGCACAACGCACACAGTTGCCTCGGTCGGCCCGTACCCGTTCACCATCCGCCGGGCTGCTGACCATCGGCCGACCAACTCCGGAGTGCACGGCTCGCCTGCGGCAACGAGATTGGTAACCGACCGTAGTTCGGCGGGGTGCATCCCATCGAGCACACCGGGAGTGAGAACCGCGTGGGTCACTCGGCATCCGGTGATGAGGTCGGCGAGCTCAGCACCGACGATCCGGCTCTGCGCGGGCACCACGAGTGTGGCCCCGGATCCGAGAGCCAGTAGCAGTTCGAAGAACGCGGCGTCGAAGCTGGGGGAGGCGAACTGCAATACACGACTCGTGTCGTCGATGTCGAGCAGATCATGCTGGGCCGCTAGCAGATCAGCGACGCCGGTATGGGTGATGACGACGCCCTTGGGGATGCCCGTTGATCCCGAGGTGTAGATGACGTAGGCCGCGTGGAGCGGGCTCGACGGGCGCAGACGGTCGATATCGGTGATCGGGTCGCTGTGGCGCCCGCCCACGAGCGTCGCCGTATCAGCCGTGTCCAGGACGAGCACCGGAATGTCCGGCGGCACATCGATGGAATCCGGCCTCAACACCGATTCGGCCGTGCTGGACTTGGTCAGGATCAATCGCACGCCGGCGTCGCCGAGCATGAACTCGACCCGTTCACGTGGGTAGTCGGGATCGATGGGCAGATACGCTCCGCCCGCTTTCGATACGGCCATGATCGCCACGATCATTTCCATTGACCGCGGCAAGACGATTGCGACGATCGTTTCCGGTCCGACGCCGCGGTCGATCAGTACCCGCGCCAACCGATTGGCCTGGCGATCGAGTTCCGAGTAGGACAACGACCGACCACCGGAGGCCACTGCGGTGGCCTCCGGCACGCGAGCAACTTGACGGGCGAACAACTCCGCGATCGTCGACGGCAGCACCGGCCCAACACGGTCGCCGGTGTTGCTCCACTCCACCAGCAACCTATGCCGCTCCACGTCGTCGAGTAGATCGATCGACCGTATCCGAGCGCCCGGATCGGCCACTACAGCCTCGAGCACTCGCCGGAGACGAGAGATCAGCAACTTGACAGTGCGGGAGTCGAACAGATCGGTCCGAAATTCCACCACGCCATCCACTTCGGCAGCGCCCGCGCCGAAACCGCCGCGTTCGGTCATGCTGAAAACCAAATCCATTCGGACGGTGCCGGTATCGATGAACTCTGAGCGTCCTCGCAGATCAGGCCCCAGCCCTTCGGCCGACACGGGATCGACTTGGTCGGTGTTGTCCCAGGCGAGCATTACTTGGAATATCGGGTGGTGGGCCGTCGACCGCGTCGGATTGAGCGCCTCGACGAGTCGCTCGAACGGCATATCCTGATGAGCGTAGGCGTCCAGGCAGCGTTCTCGCACCTGAGTGAGAAGCTCCGCGAAAGTCGGATCACCGGAGACATCCGTCCGTAGCACAAGAGTGTTCACGAAGAACCCGACCGATTCGTCGAGTGCCTCGTCGGTGCGTCCGGCGACCGGCGAACCCATGACGATGTCGTCGCCGCCACCCATACGTGACAGCAGCACCGCCAACGCCGCGTTGACCACCATGAACGCGCTCGCCCCGTGGGCACGGGCTATTCTCTCCAACCCCGCACACAACTCACCGGACCATGAAAAACGTTCGGCTGCGCCACAATAGGAGACAACTGAGGGAAAGGGTCGATCAACGGGCAACATGATTCGTTCCGGGATTCCGGCCAAGGTGTGTTCCCAGTAACTCAGTTGTTCGGCGATCCGACTGTCCGGATCGGTTTGCTCGCCGAGTAGATCCTGTTGCCACAGCGTGTAATCCACGTACTGCACCGGCAGCGGCGCCCATTCCGGCTCTCGACCCGCCCGACGTGCCACGTACGCCTGACCGATGTCCCGCCACAGCGGTCGTATGGACCAACCATCAGCAGCGATGTGATGGACCACGACAACCAGCAGATGCCGGTCCACGTCCACGTCGAACAGCCACGCCCGCAACGGAATCTCGGACCGCAGATCGAAGGCGTAGTGCACCGCGTCGGCTACCGCCGGCTCCGCCGCGACGTCCGGCGAGAGCGTCAACCGCGGACAAGCATCCGCGGCCGGCAATACGTGCTGATGCGGGACACCGTCGCGCTGTGGGAATATCGTGCGCAGGCTTTCGTGCCTCCGCGCTACATCGACCAGCGCGGCCTGTAAGGCCGCCGTATCCACTACTCCGGTCAACCGGACAACCATCGGCATGTTGTAGGTCGCCGAAGGCCCTTCCAGCCGATGGAGGAACCAGAGTCTCCGCTGCGCGAACGACAACGGCACTTCCTTGGGGCGGTCTACGACGGTCAATACGGGACGCACTCGCACGCCATTGTCGAGTCGAGCCGCCAACTCGAATACGGTGGGTGTATCGAACAAGTCCCGCACACCCAACTCGATTCCCGATACCACGCGTACTCGATTGGCCAGTCTCGTCGCCGAGAGTGAATGCCCGCCCATATCGAAAAAACTGTCGTCGATCCCGACCCGTTCCACCCCTAACACCTCTGCGAACAATCCTGTCAGGATCTTTTCCCGCTCGGTGCGCGCCGCCCTATATATCCTGCTGGTGAATTCCGGGGCAGGCAACATGCGACGGTCCAACTTTCCATTAGAGGTCAGTGGGAACCGATCTACCGCAACGACCGCCGCGGGCAGCATATAGGCCGGCAAGCGGGATGACAGAAATGCTCTCAGAATGCCTGGCAACGCGGTGATTTCGCGGGAGCGTACGGGTCGGTTGGTGAGCTCGGCCGCGCCGAATTCGCCGGTCTTCTTCGGCGTGTACACACCGATCCATGATGCGGTCGTCATCCTCTCCGATCTGGCGAAGACGACATCGAACTGCTCCGCATTATTCGACCAGGTCATAACGGCCCGATAGTTTTGTTCGGCGGCCAAGCGGCTGAGTTCGGACGGGTCGACCCAATCTCGGTGCGGGGGTGCCGCGCCGAGGTCGGCGACCGCGGCGTCGAGCGACCCCCCGCTGCGTAACCTGCGCTCGGCCATGATTTCCGGAAACAAGCGACTGTTGGGAATGCCGTCCACGCGAAGCATCGGAGGCGCATCGGCGCGCAGTTGGTGGATGAGTTCGGCGATGCCACTCCCCGGGCGTCCCCAATCCAGTCGTGGTGCCTCGGCGAGTAGCTGCTGCGCCGCGCTCGGCTTGCTGCGAAGTAGCACATCGTATCGGTAGCGCGTCAGCTCATTGTGATGGGCGCCGTCCTTTAGTCGTATATCGGCGCCCGCGATGCCGACGGTGTCATTTGCGTAATTAACGAAGAAGTCCGGATCGATCATCAACTCCTGCGCTGTGGTCACGGCCCGTTCGGCGGCTGTCAGCGTCGCTGTCGGCGTCGTGTCCGGCCTGGCATGATGTAGTTCGACCGCGGTGTGGAAACAACTGGCCAGGCGCATGTTACGAACGTCGCCGATAAATATCACGCCGTCTTCCCTCAGCAATCGGGCAGCCGAGCGGAGTACGTCGACCAGATATTCCGCGTGCGGAAAGTACTGGACAACCGAATTGATGACCACTGCGTCGAAGTGGTTCTCCGGCAAACCGTTGATGTCATCCGCGGCTTGGCAACGTAAATTTACCTCGGCCGTCAAGTCGGGACGTTCCACGAGCTGGGATCGCAGGCGATCGATGACCGCCGGAGAAACGTCTGTGCCCCAGTAACTTTCACACATCGGCGCGACTCCGCTGAGTATCAGACCGGCGCCGACACCGATTTCCAGGATCCTTGCTGGCCCGAGTTCCAGGATCCTTTGTACGGTCGCGTCGCGCCACTCGCGCATCTCGTTCCGCGGAATCGGTTGATCGGTATAACTGCTGTTCCAGCCCGCGAAGTCGGTTCCGAGCACTGGAACGCCGGATGCGTTGTAGATATCGTCGTAAACTTGCCGCCACGCGTCGACATGCTCGACATCTTTGGTCTCGGCGGGTATTTCGTGTGCTGGCACGATGTAGCCGACCAGCCGTTTGTCTCCGGGGCGGTCCTCGCGTACCACGACCGCCGCACGCGCCACTGCGGGGTGGGCGATGAGCGCCGCTTCCACTTCGCCTGGCTCGATCCGGAATCCGCGAATCTTCACCTGGTCATCGACTCGTCCCACGAACTCCAACTGTCCGGTGCGGTTCCATCGGACGACGTCTCCGGTCCGGTACATCCGGTCGCCGTCGGCGATCGGATAGGGGTTCGCCACAAACCGTGACGATGTCAGTCCGGTCCGTCCCAGATAGCCTCTGGCCAACTGCGGACCTGCCACGTACAGTTCGCCCGCGACCCCTGCCTGGACCGGCCGCAACCGGTTGTCCAGCACAAACACCCGCGTATCTTCGAGCGGCGAACCGATCGGCACCGCAGCCTGACCAGTAGCCTGCGATACGGTGAAAGACGTGATCGCCACAGTTGTCTCGGTCGGACCGTAACCGTTGATGATGCGAACGTCGGGAATACTCGCCAGGGTTCTCGCTACGAGTGCCGCTGTCAGCGGCTCGCCGATGAAGACGACAGTTCTCGCATCGAGTTTCGCCGCATCGGGTTGCCCGATCAGCTCGCCGAATGCCGAGGGCGCTGCGCTGATGATATCGCCCGACCACGAGTTACGTTCGGCCAGGGTCAGAATATCGCGGACGATGTCGATGCTGCCGCCCGTGGTCAACGTGCAGAATACTTCGAACACAGACACGTCGAAGGTCAACGAGGTACTGGCAAGCATTCGTGATTCAGCGGGCATCGCTATCCGAGCCGACAATTCACGAATCGCCGTCGTCGCGCTGTTGTGCGTGACAACGACGCCCTTGGGTACGCCGGTGGATCCCGAGGTGTAAATGACATAGGCCGGGTTGAGTGGTCGCAGTGGGAACAGGCGGTCGCTGTCGATGACGGGCGCATCATGCTGCCCAGCCATCAGTCGGATCGTCTCGGCGCCGTCGACTGCGAGCACCGATACCGCGGTCGGCAGATCGATGACACTCGGGCGCATTACCGATTCGGCTGTCGTGTGATCAGTGAGGACCAGACGCGCGGCGGCATCGGTGAGCATGAACCCGATCCGATCCCGGGGATGACTGGGGTCGATCGGCAGATACGCCCCGCCTGCCTTGATCACCGCCAGAATCGCGACGATCATCTGCAATGATCGCGGCAGTAGCACCGCCACAATCGTTTCCGGGCCGACGCCTCGGTCGATCAGTATCCGTGCCAGCCGGTTGGACTGCTGATCGAGTTCCGCATACCGCAGCGAGCGATCTTCGAATATCGCTGCGACCGCGTTCGGTGTTCGATCCGCCTGACCGGCGAACAAATCCGCAACCGAACGCGACGCCATTCGAGCGTCGGTCCCGGTTCCCGACGTGTTCGGATCGGGGTGTTTCGAATCCGCTGTAGGCGGTGTCGATGATGGGTGGGGGACAACGAGCAGCATCGAGGCGATCAGGCCGATCAGCAAGATCGCGGCGGGCAGATAGGTCGACTGGCTCAACGCCGCGCTGAACGGAGGTTTCAAGAACTCGGGAACCTGCCAGGTACCACTGGCTGCCGAGGACGAGATTCCATGTGCTGACATCCGAACGGTGATCAACGCACCGATTGTCGCGCTGCCCAGGACCGCGCCGACCATCCGGGTGGTGTTGTAGACGCCAGCGCTGGCGCCGGCGTGGAGCACGGGCAGGTCGCGTGTAGCGGCGGCCGATAGCGGCGCCCAGATGCAAGTGGCCGCGAGTCCCATGACGACGCTCGAGAGCGCCACCTGCCGAATTGCGGTGTCCGGTGTCATGGCTGACGCCAGCCACGCCAACGAAGCGGCGAACAGAAGGAAACCGAGGCTCGGAATGGAACGCGGGTGCACGTGGTCGGCCAGTCTGCCGACGAACGGGCCCGCGATGCCGGTGACCACCGCCATCGGGGCGAAAACCAAAGCTGCTGCCATGGGCGACAAATCCCGGACTGCCTCCAGATAGAAGTACCCAGGCACCATCAAGGCGGTTTCCGCCGCACCTGCCGCGCACACCGCGACGTTGGCCGAAGCGAAATTTCGATAGCGGAACAACCTCAGTGGCACCAAAGGCTCGCCTTTACTGTGTGCCTGGTTCACGACGAACCCGGCCAGCACCGTGAGTCCCGCGCCGATGGATGCCCAGACGCCTGCCGACCAGTGGTAGGTGTTGCCTTGCTGAATGCCGAAGACCAACAACGTCATACCGACCGCACTGAGTGCCACACCAGGAAGGTCGAGCCGATGGGTGTGTGTCGGCAACGAGGGCAC
The DNA here is from genome assembly GCF_040647855.1 of Nocardia sp. NPDC049220. NCBI lineage: Bacteria > Bacillati > Actinomycetota > Actinomycetes > Mycobacteriales > Nocardiaceae > Nocardia > Nocardia sp. NPDC049220. The sequence goes on along the minus strand of NZ_JBEZDA010000011.1, from coordinate 112,846 downwards.
CAGCCAGATCGCCGAGGCGAGCGCCACGACCCCTATCGGAATGTTGACGAAAAATATCCACCGCCAGCTGATCTGGTCGACCAGTACGCCGCCGATGATCGGGCCGACCAGCATGGACAGCCCCGCGACCGAGGCCCACAGACCCGTCGCCGCGCCGCGCAAGTCCGGTGGGAAGGTTCGGGTGAGCACTGCCATCGTCTGCGGCGTCATCAACGCCGCGCCGATACCCTGCGCCGCGCGTGCGGCGATCAGCATTTCGATGGACTGCGACAGGCCGCACCACAACGAGGCGGCGGTGAAGACGGCCAGACCGACCAAATAGACACTCTTGGGCCCGAATTGATCGCCAAGCTGCCCGGCCAGCAACAGGGGCACCGTGTAGGTGAGCAGATAGGCACTCGTGACCCAGACCACGCCGGGCATGTCAGCATTCAGATCAGCTTGGATCGCCGGGGTGGCGACCGCAACGATCGTCATGTCCAACAGGATCATGAAGAAACCGACCAACAGCGCCCATAGCGCGGGAAACGGATTGTGTTCGACGGCCAAGGCTGTTCCTTAGTCTATTTCTTGGACTTGTCGATTCGGCGCCCTGGGCATCGTGTAGGTATTTCCGGGTGCGTCGTCGCCCCAGCGCTCCCCTCCGTGGTGGGCTGGGGCAACTCCAGTGCTGAGGCGTGCAACTCATCGTCATTGTCGCCGAGCCGCTCCAGTCGGCCCTTCAGCCACGGTATTCGGGCTTCCGGCGAATTCGGCGCGACCTCGGCGCGCGTACCCGCGACGCGATCGCCGCGCATGCTGTGCAGAACCGCAGGTGTACGGCGTTGCGCTCGCACGCGTCCAGTCTGCTCCCGCCCAATGTCAGTCCTCCCGTACGACACAGCGCAATCTGTCGACATGTCAACATAGGTGGTTCCAGAAGGATATGCCTTCACACCAGTTGATGACCTGATTGCACCACGCCTGGTCTGGCCTGTCAACGGACGTCAAGCGATAATGATTCGGAGGCATTCCAGTTGAGGGGAAGGCGGCCGGTGGACGAAACGGGCTCAACGTTGGCGTCGAGATTGACCCATCTGTTCGACGTCGTGCGCAGGCCGGACGGTCGCGAGTTCAGCAACGAGGAGGTCGCCACCGCGATCGCTCGCCATCAGGGGGTGAAGATGTCAGGCTCCTATGTCTGGTACTTGCGTACCGGTCAGCGAGACAATCCAACCTTTCGGCACCTGAGCGCGCTTGCTCGATTCTTCGGGGTTCCACCGGCGTACTTCTTCGACGATGAGACCAGTCGCGAGGTCGACGCCGAGTTGGGTCTGCTGGCCGCCATGCGGGACGCGGGCGTGCGCGATGTGGCGCTGCGGGCGGCGGGACTGTCTGCCGAGAGTCTGGCGGCGGTCACTGACGTGATCAACCGCTTCCGCCGCTTGGAGCGACTGCCCGCAGGCCCGTCCGGCGACCGGTAGCGCGCGAAGAACGTCGACTGTCATGCGGACTACGGATTTGCGGAAGCGCTGCGAAAGACGAATCGATGTGCTTGGGCTACCGGTTCGTTTCGGTATCGACGAGGTGTGCGATCGGCTGGCGAGTCATGTGGGCAGACGGATCGAACTCATCCCGATGGCCTTGCCGCCGGCCAGTCCACTCGGGTTGCTGATCACCGACGAGTATGGGCATTCCGTCATCTACGAGGAGTCCGCCAGTCCGATTCACCGCCAGCAGATCATCTTCCACGAATTCGCGCATCTGCTTCTCGGTCACCGGGGCCAGCCGATCGGCGATGATCGACGGCACTGCATGTTCGTGCACATCGCCCAGGAGATCCAGGGACAGGTGCTGGCCAGGTCCTGCGGATCGACCGAGCAGGAGACCGAGGCGGAGATGACGGCGACGTTGCTCCTGCGGCGCGCGCACCGGTCGAGCCAGCCGGTCACGATCGCCGCCGACCCGGCGATCGCCGACATAGTCCGCCGCTTGGATAACTCCCTGTGACCCCCGACCCGCTTCTGCTCATCTTGCTCACGGCGTTCGCTTGCGTCGCCGTCCTGGCCATCAAGACTCGCGACATCATGCGAGATCCGGGCAACGGGATGCACCGTGCGAGTGCGCTTTTCACTGCTGCGATCCTGGCGACCATGATGTTCTGGCTCGAATCCGATGCCATCGATCACCGCACCCGCATTCCGACAATCGGCATCCTGCTCAGTGACATCACGGCGATGCTCGCGGTGTGCGCGACCCAGATATGGTTTGTATACCTCACGACCCGGACCGAGATCGCGCGCCGCAGGTCGCAGCTGTGTCGTGCGGGATTCGTTGTCGTCGTCGTCGCGGTCGTCTCGCTGTTCGCCGCGTTCCCACCGGCGTCCGCGAATTCCGCCCGGTATCGGTATCTGTTCATCTGCTACGGCGGTGTCAGCGCTGTAGCTGCGGTCGTGTTCGGGTTCCGTTACGCCGTGCTCACTGCGAAGCCGTGGCTACGCATCGGATTCCGCGTCATTGCACTGGGCGGAATCGCCGTGATCGCACGCCTGGCCTTCCTCGGCTACGTGCTCGTCGCAGCCGATCTCGGCCACCCGGCCCTGCCGCTGTACACCACCGTCGACGGGCTGCTCACGGCAGCCGGATTGCTCATCGTCGTCGCAGGGATGGCGCTGCCCTCGGCCGGCGCGTTCGTCGAGTCGCTGCTTCATGCATACCGATGCCACCGCACCGAACGCCAACTCATCGCGCTGAGCCGCCATCTGACATCCGTCGCCGGTACGGCGAGCGCTGTGCCCCTCGCTATCGGCCGCGATTGGAATCCTGTACGGGACGCTGAATTTCGGCTTTGTCGCCGGGTCATCGACATTCGGGACGCGCAGTTGGCGTTGCGCGGGTATGCCGATCCACGGGCGCGGCAACTCGCCGTCGAACAGTCCGACGCGCTCGGCCTGCCGGACTGCGAGCGTGGCCCGATGATCGAGGCGGCCGTCATCGCGGCGGCGATGACGGCGAAGCAAGCGGGCGACCCGCCCCAGCACAACACGACGATGACCTTGTTCGTTGAATCCGGTGGCGCCGACACGCTGCTCGATGAAGCCAGATGGCTCGACCATGTCGGTCGCGCACTGCGATCGTTCGAGACTGTGCGCCCCGATACGGCGCGGTGACCGCTCAGCGCACTTTCACTGGCTGTCGGGTGATTGTGCGAGTGAATTCCGGCGCCGTTCATTGGCGAATCCGACGTCGTGTGGAGTCGCTGCGGTGTGATCGTGGTGGTGAAAATTGTCGTCCTTCCAGCAACTCGTCCACGCGCGCCAACCCGCCGATGTTTACCCCGGTCTGCTAATTGCTTAGCGTAAGTAACCTATGTATAGTTGCATACCGCAAGCAACTGATCTCGTGCGGGAAGTGGACATGGCAGTGTCATCCGATACGGCTCAGAGCCTGATCAAGGAGCTCTACGCCATGGGCCGGGTGATCCGCGCTGCCCTCTCTCACCTGGAAGAAGGGCACCTGCTTCCCGGCAATGTCGGCGTGCTGGGTTGCCTCGAGGCCAGGGGGCCGTGTCGGCAGGTCGATCTGGCCGTGGACTTGTGCATCAGCCCCTCGACACTGAGCAGGCATGTCGCCGAGTTGGTGAGTTCCGGCGACATTGCTCGCGATGCCGATCCCAGCGACGGCCGGGCCACCCTCATCCGAATCACCGACGAGGGACGCGATTTGCTGCGGCGCATCCGAGTGTCACGCGCGCAGGGATTGCGGGCCGTTCTCGCCGACTGGAGCGAGGACGAAGCCGAGCAGGCCGCCATGGTTGTTCAGAAGCTCAGGAATTCACTCGCCGCAGCCGTGCAGCGCACCGCGGTGGCCGAGCGCCAGCCAGTTTCGACAGAGAGTCGGGAAGTAGATGTCTAGTTCAGTCGAGGCGGGGGCGCGCCACGTCCCGTACCCGATGACCCACCGCGAAATCCTCGAAGCGATGGTCGGGTTGCTGGCAGGGTTGTTCACGGCACTGCTCAGCACGACCATCGTCTCCGCCGCGCTGCCCACCATCATCGGCGCGCTGGAGGGATCGCAGACCGCGTACGCGTGGGTCATCACCGCGGCGCTGCTGGCCAATGCCGCGTCCACCCCGATCTGGGGCAAATTGTCCGATCTGTTCAACAAGAAGCTGCTGGTCCAGTCGGCCCTCGTCATCTTCGTTGTCGGCTCGATCATCGCCGGCCTCGCGGGCACTGTGGCTGTGCTGCTGGCCGCGCGGGTCATCCAGGGCATCGGCATGGGCGGGTTGACCGCGTTGGCCCAGGCGATCATCGGTTCCATCGTCGCGCCGCGCGAACGCGGACGCTACTCCGGCTATATGGGCGCTGTGATGGCGGTTTCGATGTCTGGCGGACCTATCCTCGGCGGCGTCATCGTCGACAGCTCGCTGGGCTGGCGTTGGTGTTTCTTCGTGTGTGTGCCCCTGGCCGTGATCGCGCTGGCGCTGTTGCAGCGGACCTTGACGCTGCCCACCGAGCGCGAGGACGGGGTGTCGATCGACTGGCTCGGCGCTGCCCTGCTGACCGGCGGTGCGTCGGTACTGCTCGTCTGGGTGTCGTTCGCCGGGAAGGCGGGCTACTACGCATGGTTCTCCCGAGAATCGGCTCTGTACGTCGCCACCGGTGTGTTGCTGCTACTCGCGACCGTGTGGGTCGAGTCCCGAGCCGAGTCGCCGATCATTCCGCTGCCGATCGTTACCGAACGCACCACCGGTCTGGCGATCATCGCCTCGGTCGCGGTCGGAATCGGCATGTTCGGCGCGATCAACTTCCTGGCCCAATATTTCCAGACAGCGCGCGGGTACTCGCCGACCCAGGCGGGCGTACTGACCATCCCGCTGGTCGCGGGCATGCTCGTCGCGTCGACCGGCTCCGGACAGTTGATCACCCGGTTCGGGAAGTGGAAGGGGTTCGTCGTCGCCGGTGGTGTGCTGTTGGTGGTCGGGTTCGGGCTGCTCTCGACGATCGATCACGCCACGAACCTGTGGCTGGTCGGTACATACATCACCATCGTCGGGCTCGGCGTCGGCCTGATGATGCAGAATCTCGTTCTGGCCGTGCAGAACACCGTGAGCGTGCACAATATCGGCGCCGCGTCCAGCAGCGTCGCCTTCTTCCGCACATTCGGCGGCGCGATCGGTGTCTCGGTGCTCGGTTCGGTGCTGGCTACCCGAGTGAGCGAGTTGTCGGCAGCGGGTTTCGCCCGAGTCGGCATAACGACCAGGTCCTCCGGCGGCGGCAACCTGAACCTCGATGCTTTGCCGACACCGATAGCCACGATCGTGCGTGCCGCCTACGGTGATGCGACCGGCCGGATCTTCCTCATCGCCGCGGTGGCGACGACCTTCGCCCTCATTGCGACCACGCTGCTGCCCAACCGTCCGCTGCGCCGCACGATCGACACCGATTCGGGCCTCGACCCGACCACGAAAAAGTCTCCCTGGCAGGACAATCCGGCCACCGAGGACGACATGTCGGCATTGGATGCCGAACTGGCCGCACTCACGGAGTCGAACTGGAAAGAAAACCAACTCCGGAAAGGCGCCGAGCGGGTGTTGTCCGAGCCTGAGCCGGTGCCGGCCGCGGTAGTCGGGCGACATGCGTCGGTAGCACAGAACGGCCATTGTGTGGACAGGGTCGATGCGTCGTCGCTGACCGGTCTTTCGACAAACGGGTTGTCCGGGTCGGGCTTCGACGGGTGGGTGTTGCGTGGTCGTGTCCACCGTCCGGATGGTCGTCCGGTGCCGGGTGCAATGGTGACGTTGATCGATCAGGGCGGCCGCCAGGTTGCGCGGGCGAGCAGTGCGCCTGATGGTGGTTATGCGATCAGCGCGCCGGCGGTCGGTGGCTATGTGTTGATCGCGTCGGCCATGGCGCACCAGCCGGCTGCGGTCACCGTGTCGGTCGGTCAGCGGCCGCAGCGGCTGGATCTGATCTTGGTGGGTTCCGGTGAGCTGTCGGGTGTGGTGCGTACCGCCGGCGCCGGCGTGCCGTTGTCGGGTGCGACCGTCACGGTGACCGATGGGCGTGGTGAGGTGGTCGGGACGGCTGTCACAGGCGACGACGGCACCTACGTGTGTCACGGTGTGGTGTCGGGTGTCTACACCTTGGTCGCGGTCGCTGAGCGTATGCGTCCCAGTGCGACCACATTGACAGTGCCGGACAGTGGTGTGTCGCGTCATGACGTCGAGTTGGCGGCGATGGCGGCGCTTGCCGGGTCCGCGCGGGTCGACGGCGGCCGGGCGGTGCCGGATGTGCTGGTCAGTGTTTTCGACGCGGCGGGTGAGATCATCGCGATAACCCGCACCGACGCGAATGGCTGCTACGTCGTGACCGATCTGCCCGAAGGGCAGTACACCGTGATTGCTCGTGGATATCCGCCGGTCACCGGACAGGTCACTGTGTCCGGTGGCGAGGTTGCCTACGATGTGCAACTCGGTTACGGGCTCGGCGATCGAGTGGGTTGACCGGTGGTGTTTGCACCGCGGCCGGGCGGCCGGTGCCGGATGCGGTGTTGACGGTGACGGGCATCAGCAAGCGGTCGGTGCGACCGCCGAGTTAGAAGTGGTGAATTCCAATCTGACCGCGCCTATCCCGTTGCGCGGCAGCACGATTGCCGTTCCATGCTCACGCCGCCACGTTCGCGGTACCGCGACCAGGTTCTCGCCCGCCGTCATGACCAGGACGAGTCCGTCGTAGCGGTAGTGGTACGCGGCGGCCGCGTCGGTACACGCAATCCTGCGGACCCCGGGAACATTCAGGTCGAGTGCCTTTTCCGTATACACGTTGAGGCCGGCGGCCCTCGGCAAGGTCACGTTCTCGAACTCGATGGCGCGTCCGTGACCGACAGCGAGCGAGTAGTCCGTTGCCCCCCAGAAGAAGCTGCCGCCCACGAGAAGGAAGATCAAACCCCACTCGAACGGCGCTGTCGAGTGCGCCGGAGTTGCCGATTCGGTCGAGAGTTTCCGGCGGCGCGTGACGACGACGCTCCACGTCAACAACAGTCCGATGATCACGCAGGACGGCGCCACACCCAGCGCCTGGTTCATCGGCGTCTCGAACCGCAAGCGGGACAGTCCGTTGATCAATAACAACACACCCACGATCGCCGCACCAGGAAGGATCCACTTCGGCCAGCGGCCTTGCCGAAGTCGTCTCGGTAACGCGACCCAGCCCCACATCACCGCGAGGGTGACCGCCGCACACGCCGCGAGCGGAACGAACAAACCGTCCGCGCTGCGCATGACATAGTCGGTGGTGGTGAGTCCGAGCACTGCCGAGTCCACGCCGAAATACCCGCAGAACCCGCGCGCATGGAAGAACCCCCAATAGAACAGCAGCCCTGCCAACAGCGTCGCTGGCGCTACGAATTGTCCGACGACCTGTGCCATCTGCGGAAGGCCCGCGAACACCGATCCGCGGTCCTCGCCCTGGGCGTCAGCCATTGCTGGTCGCCGTCGCCGCCGCGGGCGGTGCGGTCGTCGTCACGGTAGATGCGGGCGCCTTCGACGTCGTTGTGATTTCCCGGGATGTGGATGTCGCGGTTGTGGTCGGCGCCTCAACGCTTCGGCACCTCTTCGTATAGACGGATAGCGTCTCGCCGGAGTTGATTGTTTTCGCCGACTGGCCGGTCGACGGAGGGACGGGATAGATCCCGACGAACGAGACGGTTCCCTCGGCGGTCGGGTGTGCCAGACTTCCACACGACGGTGTCGGTTGTGTCAGGTCCTCCTTCGTCACGACCGTGACGCAGTCCGCTGAAAGGTTGACAGCTGCGCAGTTCGCCGCGAACCGAGCCCGCATCTCGTCCACGACGTCGGTGGCGGGCTGGCCGGGATTGAATTCGTAGGAGCCGAGGTCGATCGGGATTCCTCTCGCGCGCGCGCCGCCTCTACTTCCACCGGGGTTGCCGGGGACGCCGGATTCGCCCCTATTGTCGGGGCCACGCCCCCCATCGCTGCCGGATTCGGCCGGGGTGGTGGGCGTGGGTTCGATTTCGCCGATCGTGTTGCTCTGTTGTGTGCTGCTACTGAAGGTGGACTGTGCGCCAGACGAATTCCCGTCTGCACAACCCGCAACTGCCGTCAGAGTCGCGGCGAGAATCAAAACCAGTGCCGAACTTCGCATTTCGGAGACCCCCGCTGAATGTCATCGCCCCGCCCCGGGCGGCCGGACGAGTGCTTCGACTGACTTGGATCAGTCAGCGAATTCCTATTCTTCGCCCATGACGCGGTCCGTGCGAGGGTATTGGCCGAACCGGCCGAGGCCCCCATACCGAGCCATTCCGAGTAGCGGTGTCGTGGTGGTCAGGCGGTGCAGCCGTGTCCGATGTGAAACAGCACGAATGCGATAGCTCTGCGCCGCAACGATTTCGCGACCGACCAGAACGCGGTCGTGCGCGCGGGAGTCGCCACAACCGGCGCCACCGTCGAACGCGACATCGAAGCAGCACCCCGAGCAGCCACCCGCGATATAGGTAATGGCCGTCGAAATATCCTGTACCGAAATGGCTTCGGACCCTCGCACACGGAAGAACTCGCGCTCAGCCCCTGCGGGCGCTCAGCTCGGATGACCCACCGGAGCGACGTGTCCGCTTTGATGGCGAGCAGCAACGGCCCGCCGTACGCCGGCCGTCACCACGCGCACCCACTAAATGGCACAACGCTCGCCGAGCGCAGTGTGATGGCTGTCGCCCAAGTTTTGACGGCCGCCATGTGACTGCGTTCGAACAGAAACTTTTCGGGGGTGCGCAACGTGAGGAAGTGGCCGGCAGTCGGAGCGGGTGTCGTGATCTGGGGTGTTTGGTGGGGGCGGTCGGTGATTGGGTCTTCTGGCTCGTCGGCGTTGCGCGGGGCAGTCCGTGCTCGTAGGGAGGCAGAGCGCGTCGCGGGCGACGTCCCAAATATGGATCAGCTGCCCTGATATTGGTGGGTTATGACTACACCGGATGATTTCGAATTCGAGGCCGTCTACCAAGGCAAAGACGGTCCGTTCGGACCTGGCGTGAAACCGCCCTGGAGTATCGGGGAACCCCAGCCGGAACTCGCTGTGCTGATCGAGCAGGGCAAATTCCATGGCGATGTCCTCGATGTCGGGTGCGGCGAGGGGGCGATTTCGCTGGATCTGGCCGAGCGGGGTTTCACCACCGTGGGACTGGATCTGTCGCCGACCGCGATCGAGTTGGCCGGTGCCGAGGCCGCCCGGCGCGGGCTGTCCAACGCCGCCTTCGAGGTCGCGGACATCAGCTCGTTCACGGGCTATGACGGCCGCTTCGGCACCATTGTCGACAGCACGCTGTTCCATTCGATCCCGGTCGCGTCGCGGGCGGGCTATCAGCAGTCGATCGTGCGCGCCGCCGCGCCGGGCGCGTCGTATTTCGCGCTGGTGTTCGACCGGGCCGCCTTGCCCGTCGTTCCCGAACAAGGGCCGCCGGCGCCGGTCACCGCCGACGAGCTTCGTGCGGTGGTGTCGAAGTACTGGGTGATCGATGAGATCAGGCCGGCGCGAATTCATGGCAATCTTCCGGTGGGCGACTATGGGATGCCCGGAGAACCAAGTATTCGGTTCGAGGGAATACGCGACGAGCCCAGCGGCCGTAAGTCGGTTCCGGCTTGGCTGCTGTCGGCCCATCTGGGCTGATTTCTCCACGCGGCGAAATTCGGCGGGTGCATCGTCAGCCCGGGCAGGAGACAGCGAAGTGCCCGGGTTCCCGATCGTTGTCGTGCCCTGCGGTTCACCAGACGCATCGCGAGAAAGCGCCCGGTCGGGGATGCTGGCTACGCCGTGGCGTCCAATGCGAGACCTTCGCACTTTGATCCACTCGAGCGCTCGGGGGATTGCGATCAGCGTGCGGAGATTCATGCCGTTGTCCCTTTCGGACACATGGTTTTGCTTCGTGCACCCCGATATCAGTGTCTTTCGATGGTTCGCACACGTATCAGCGGGGGAACACGATGAGCGCCACGGTTTGTCGAATCCTCGGTGGTCGAACCGTGGATCGCCAACCGGTTCTCTCTGACCATCCAGGGCGCGGGCCGGTCCGGTGGCGGTAGCGCCGGCGTCGCCCTCGGCACAGGCCCGGAGGCACGTCGCATTCCATCGCGTCGGGCCTGCTCACCGGAGCCGCGGCGATCAACACCCTCAACGGCAACCCGGTCACCGCATTGCTCTTCGGGAACAAACGTAGTCCCTGGGACCCCAACGCGAGCCCGCGAAATCGTGCTGAGAAGTCGGGGTGGAAAGCCAATGCGGAGGTGAAGGAGAAGGGCTGGCAAGTCAATTACATGCGAACTCGGGAAAACGTCATGGCAACCGCCAGGTCGGCCGTCAAGGAGCACGGCGGTCACACCCATCGCAGCGCCGCCGCGGCTGTGGACCGCGTCGTCAATCGCGGCGGATCCCTCGGCGACGTCGCCTCCGCGATGATCGACGCCGGGTACACCGATCACGACATGATCGTCGATGCGATGCGATGCGATGCGATGCGATGCGATGCGATGCGATGCGATGCGATGCGATGCGATGCGATGCATGCCTACGACTATCGGCAGAATTTCGCTCCAGCGAGAGGGGGCGGTCGGTACGGCAGCTGCTCGCCCCGCAGCTGGACCGTCAGGTCCAGCTGCGGGGCGAGCACGTCGGCGGCGCGATCGGCGGGCGGTCTCGCGGTTCGATGTATGCGCTCTGCCGCTCGGACATGCGCTACCCGGTACCGCTCGAGGCAACCGAGTGGATCTACTCGGCCTGGTGAACCGCTGGTCGATGGTGAAGGTCTCGCGTGGGTTCGGAATCGTGACCGGTGCGTTCATCGGCGGCGGCGAGTCGCGCGCGACGGGTCTTGGGGCCGAACACGGCGAGCACGATCGCGCCCACCAGCCACGTGCCCGCGATGAAGAGGAAGACGCTCTGATAGCCGGACCTGTTGTACAAGGCCGCGACGATCAAGGGACCCGCGGCGTTCGACAGCCGACCTACGCCGTAGGAGATGCTGGTGCCCAGTGAACGGCTGCGGGTATCGAAAAGCTCGGGGGAGTAGGCGTACCCCAGAGCGGTGTAACCGCGCTCGAACAGGTTCACGAGGAAGCCGAAGACAACGATCAAGAGTGGATTGAAGGTCAGTCCGTAGAAAAGTCCGCACAGCGCGATGATCGTGCCGAAGGCCACCAGGCACCACTTGCGCTCGAACCGGTCGGTGACGATCGAGGCCAGGTAGGAGCCCAGCGGTGCACCGACGGTCGTGAGCGCCACGTAGAAAACGGACTTCTCGACACTGAAGCCTTCTTTGGCCAGCAGGGTAGGTGCCCAGCTCGAATAACCGAAGAAGCCGATGGTCTGGGTCACCCACAGCACCGTGAGCAGCAGGGTCGGTAGCAGGTATCGCTTCTGGAGCAACATGCGCAGCGGAGCTTTGGTGGGCTCGGCCTCGCGGACGGGTGGCGCGGGTTCGGGAAGCGGCCCCTTCTCTGTCGCGACCAGGGATTCGATCTCGTGCAGCACCGCATCCGCGGCGAGGTAATCGCCCCTGCTCTCGTACCAGCGCGGCGACTCCTTGATGTGCCGCGCGAAGAGCACGAACACAATTCCGAGCGAACCCCAGAGGAAGACCAGCCGCCACGACCAATCCGTCAACGGGACGACCGCGCTGGCGATGAGGTTGGTGGCCGGAGTGCCGCAGATACCGACGACGATGGCGTAGGCCTGGTACTTGCCGCGGACGGCGGCCGGATACAACTCGTTGACGTAGATGACCGCGACGACGGTCATCGCGGACAGCCCCGCCGAGGTGAGAATTCGGAAAACGCCGAGCGACACGATGTCCCAGGAGAAGGTCGCCGCGAAGGAGAAGATTCCGAAGAACAGCGTGGTCTGGATCAATGCTCGCTTGCGGCCCCACCGGTCGGCGATGCCGCCGGCGATGATCGAGCCGAAGAACATGCCGACGAAAGACAGCGAGGTGACGTAGGCCACCTGGTTGACCGTGACCCCCCACACGTGGATGAGTTTGGGTGCGGTGGTCGCGAAACTGTTGATGTCCGCGAACTCGAAGAAATAGGCGAACGAGACGGCCAGCAGGGTGATCTTGTGGAACCGAGAGATCGGCAGTCGGTCCAGCCGATTCACCGCATTGGAGTGCTGCATGGAATGGCCCTTGTCGAAGAGAAGAAGAGAAGTGGAAGAGGTGGATCAGTAGGCTTCGCCGGGCCAATACAGCCGCATCGGATTGGCGACGAGCAGCTTGTGCTGCTGTTCGGTGGTGACGGCCACGTGTGGCACATAGTCGACCAGAAGCCCGTCGTCGGGCATGTGGTCGGTGAGGTTGGGGTGCGGCCAGTCGGTACCCCACAGCACCAGGTCCGGGAATTCTTCGACGACTCGGCGAGCGAAGGGCGCGACATCGGTATAAGCGTTCCGCTGGCCGTCCAGGGCCGCCGGTCCGGTGACGCTGAGTCGTTCGGGGCAGCTCACTTTCACCCACACGTCGTTGTGTTCGACGAAACGTAGGAAGCGGCCGAACTGTGGGCCGTCGACCGGTTCGGTGACGTCCGGCCGCCCCATGTGGTCCACGACCACCGGGGTGGGCAGCGTACCGAAGAAATCTTCCAGTTCCGGCAGGTCGGCGCCTTCGAAGTAGAGGACGATGTGCCAGCCCAACGGCGCGATCCGAGCGGCGATGGCCGCCAGATCGTCCTTCGGTGCGGTGTCGGCCAGACGTCGCAGGAAGGTGAAGCGCACTCCCCGCACTCCCGCCGCGTCGAGCGCGCGCAGCTCGGCATCGGTGATGTCCGGACGGACCGTGGCGATTCCCCGTGCCGTACCCCCGGATGCGTCGACGGCGTCCAGCATGGCGCTGTTGTCCGCGCCGTGGCACGTGGCCTGCACGATGACGCTGCGGCTGATGCCCAGGTGGTCGTGCAGCGCGAAGAGTTGGTCCTTGCTCGCGTCGCAAGGTGTGTACTTCCGCTCCGGGGCGAACGGGAACTCCGCCTGGGGCCCGAATACGTGGCAATGAGCGTCGACAGCACCCGGCGGCAACTCGAACAGGGGACGGGACGGGTTCGGATACCAGTCCAGCCATCCTGGCGTTTTAGGCGCCAGTCGGTCGGCGGCGGTCGCGCCGCGGCTCACGGGAAGTGAGGACAACTTTGTCCCTTTCGTCCAGGGGTGTGCGTCACAGTAAATCCGACGCTACATTGACCGAGAGATGGCGCACAATAGTTTCAGCAAAATTGTTAACAATCGAGCCTGAGGTGCGCCGAAGTTACTGGGTTCGATCCGCTTGCCGCCCGCGCCGAAAGCGTCGCGCCCGCGCATCTGCTGGCTGGCGAAATCATGCCAAGGGCTCGATAAATGCGCCCTGTCCCAGGTCGACAGCGCCGGCGCTCAGATTGTCGGGTGCGCGCATGTGTTGGGATGCGGTCATCCCGCCGGCGCCGGCCGGGCGCCGGATGTGACGCCATCGTCGATCTCGGTGCTGAACGTGATCAGTAGCCGGGACGTCGCTGACGTCGGAAGTGGACTCGCCTGGCCATCTGAAGGTCGGCCCCGTCGGGCGAGCGAATGGTCAGGCGACCAGGTGACATGTACGGTCTCCGTACCGAGCCGGTTGTTTCAGAGGCGGGGAAAAGCCCTGCCGGCAAAGAGTTTTCGAGCGGTGCGCACTACACCAGCAGTACGCACGTGCGGCGGGGTGGACGTGGCGTCCAGGTCGATATCGACCAGCAGGTGTCCCGACGGATGCTCGACATCCACGCGCGACAGGCCGTCCGGCCAGTCCGCCGTGAGGTCGTGACCCACCGTGCCCGGTGTCATCATGGCGGTCACCGCGCTGATCGCGGCGAACACGCCGATCGAGGTGTGTGGCCGGACCGGGATGAACGAACGGGTGCACACCTGGCCGCCGTCGCGTGCCTGCGCGACGAGCACCGTCTTGGGCACTGACGATTCCGACACGTCACCGAGGCCCATCAACTGCGCGGCCTTGCGGCGTACGCTGTCGACGCGCTCCAGTAGCGCGGCGTCGCCGGCCAGGTCCGTATGCGTTTCGTAGCCGGTGAGACCGAACGAGCGCGCCTGCGCGACCACGACCGGCATACCGTTGTCGACGCAGGTGATCTCCACGCCGTCGATGCTGTCGCTGAGCCGTCCGGTCGGGTACAGCCCCGACGTGGCCGACCCGGCGGTGTTCTCGAACGACAACAGCACTCCGGCGGCGGTACCGGGTACCCCATCGATGCCGATGTCACCCTCGTACACCGGTCGCCCCGCGCGCACCGGAAAAGTCGCGGCGGCGATACCGCCGGAGTTGACCATGTGGATGCGCACCTGGCACGTGTCACCGGTGGCGGTCAGCAGTCCGGTCTCGACCGCGAACTGTCCCACCGCGGCGAGGATGTTTCCGCAGTTCTGCTTCTCCGACACGGTCGGCTCGTCGACACCGAGCTGCAAGAACAGGTAATCGATATCGATCCCGGGTAGCGCCGACGGTGACACCACGGCGACTTTGCTGGTCAGCGAGGTCGCGCCGCCCAGTCCATCGATCTGGCGCGGATCCGGGGTGCCCATGATTCGTAGCAGCAGATCATCGCGGGTCGCGCTGTCGGACGGCAGATCCTCGGCGAGAAAGAACGCGCCCTTGGACGTTCCGCCTCGCATCCACACACACCGAACGCCCGCCGTGCCGAACGACTCCACCACCGCGGCCGCTGCGTCGTCCGCCGCGGTGCGTGTGCTTCGCTCAGTCATTACTGCTGCCCTCGGCGGAGTAGTCCGCGTAGGAGGCGTAGCGGATACCGAACTCGTCGAGCCGTCCGCGCAGTCCGTACCGGTCCAGACCCAACTCGCCGTCGCGAAACGCCTGCCTGGTCGCCTCTTCCTTGGCGGTGCGCGCGGCCGAAAGTTCCAGCACCGCGGGCACATCGGTGCGCGGAACCCGCACGACGCCATCGTCGTCGGCGACGATCACGTCACCGGGCCGGATCAACTGGCCCTCGACGACAACCGGCACATTGACTGCCCCGGCCGTAGCCTTCACCGAACCCTGAGCGCTGACCGCCGTCGACCAAGCGGGGAACCCCATTTCCCGCAGTTCGGCAACATCCCGCACGCCACACCCCAGGACGACGCCCCGGACGCCGCGCTGCTGCAACGCGGTGGCGAACAGTTCACCGAACAGGCCGTCGGTGGACGGCGAGTTCGTCACCACCACCAGCACATCGCCTTCGCGGCATTGTTCGACCGCGACGTGGATCATCAGATTGTCGCCCGGCCAACACAGCACGGTGACCGCGGTGCCGCCGATTCGTGCGCCTGGCCACGCGGGCCGCAGGCGGGGGCCGAGGTACCCGATTCGTCCGGCTGCCTCGTGCACCGTGGCGACACCATAGTCGCCGAGTCGTGCGGCGTCCGCGAGCGAGGCGCGGGGAGGATCGGTTATGACAACGGATTTCATCTACGTTCTCCTGACTCTGCGATGGCGCGCAGGGCATCTGGGCCGGCGGTGGTGATCCGCGGGGCGTCGCCGACACCGGCGACCGACGATGCGCTGGCCGTCATCGTCGCGCCGCGCCACTCCGCGTGCTCATCCGTGCCGGTGGTCAACCGCACCACGGGGCGGGCGGCCGTGGCGGTCATGACAACCGGTCGGTCACGTGTGGGTAGTGGCGTACGAATGCCTCGGCCTTGGTGTCGTGCTGCAGCCCGAGGTTCGGCCCGGCGTTGCGCTTCAACTGCACCCCACGACGAGCGGCGAGGTCCTCGTAGTACGCCCACATGTGCGGCTGCGCACCGAGACAGTGCATCGCCTTGCGCTTGGATTCGAACACCTCGGTGATGTCCAGCAGCACATCCGGGCGGAATTCCGACATCTCCGACTGGTGTGGTTCGAAGCTGAACACCGGCGGGGCGCCGAGCGGGTCGCCCGGCGCGTTGTAGCCGACCGCCTGGGCGAGGATGCGTGCCTGCATTGCCATGCGAGCAGCGGCCGGGTGGTCGCCGTTATAGGGATCGACCAGCGTATGAGTGAGTACGACTGTGGGCGCGGTCTCGCGGTAGACGTGTACCAGCTGGTCGACGAGTTCCGGTGATTCGAGCAGCGGGTAATCACCGGCGTCCAGGAAGCGGATGTCTGCGCCGAGCGCCGTCGCGGCCTGTTCGGCCTCGTCGCGGCGCAGCGCCTTGATCTCGTCGAGCTTCTTGCCCTCGCGCCATGCCTTCGCCGACTCGCCGCGCTCACCGAAGCTGAGGCACACCACGGTGGCCCGCTCTCCGCGCGACGCGGCCAGTGCGATCGCGCCACCGGCGCGCCATACGAAATCACCCGCATGGGCACTGACCACCACAAGCGATTCTGACGTGTACTCGGGCATTGCCTCACCTCACATGCTCACAGTCGCACCGCCACGTCGCGGTTCGAGGACGTGCGTGGCACGCCCACACCGACGGTAAGACTCTGCATGCAGAATTGTCAACAATTTCGTCGACAAGTAATCGCCGGGCCGGGCGACGACTCAGTCGGATTCGCTCAGCGCGACGATCACGCTGTCGAGGTGTGCACGCATGGCCCGCTCCGCGGCGACGGGATCCCGCGCGATCACCGCTTCCGCCACTGCGAGGTGTTCACCCAACGAGACCTGCGGGCGTCCCGGTCGCAGCGACAACTGGAACTGATGTCGCACGATCTGGGCGTTGAGCTTGTCGATCAGATCGGCCGCGGTCAGCTGCCCGGCGATATCGGCAAGCGCCGCGTGCAGCTCATGGTTGAGGCTCGAATACTTCATCGGCTCGCCGTCGCGCACCGCCGCGGTGAGCTGGTCGGCGTAGCGGCGCAGTCGCTCGGCATCGGCCGGGCCGACACGCTCGGCCGCCTTGGCTGCGATGAGTCCCTCCAACACTTTGCGGCATTCCAGGATCTCGATCGCCTGCTGCCGCGAGACCGTGCGCACCCGGGCGCCCCGATTGTGGATCCGCTCGAGCAGCCCCTCGGCGACCAGTTCGTCGATCGCGGCCCGCACACTCCCTCGTGTGACGCCGAACTGCTCGACCAATTCCGCCTCGACCAGCCGCTGGCCCGGCGCGACGTCGCCATGGCGGACGGCGCGGCGAAGTTGTTCCACCGCAATGGCTTTGCCCTGCGTTCCACGTTCGAGTTCGTGATTCTCCGACACTGACACCGTCCTGGCGATAGGTGTGACAACCATATTGTCCGAAATTATGCCAAAAGTATTGGCAACAATTCATCCTGACTTTGGGTCGAACAGACGCACCGCTCGGCACGCAGACGCGTGCGGTCGCGCGACGTCGAGTCCGGCCCGAACGCCGTGACCTCGAACAGACCGGGACGTCCAGGTCCATCTGAACCGGGAGCCGACGCTCCGGCATAAGCTCGGCCGGCTCACGCTGTGGCTCGCTTCGGACGTGGCGACGGCACGCCGGTCGTGCCCCTCGGCCCCGGGGGGTTGCTGGCTGTTCCACGCTACGGGTGCGTTGGGTCTGCTGTGTGATAGCTGTCGGGAGGCTCGGCGACTAAGCTCGGCGAATATGATGGCCTCACGCCGAGAGCGCGCTGGGGATCCGACGGTTGCCACAAATGGTTTCGTTGGTCGTGGTCCGGAGCTGGACAAGATCAGCGCGCTGCTGGTGGGCTCGGCCCGGCTGATCACCTTGGTCGGCCCGGGCGGCATCGGGAAAACGCGGTTGGCGACCGAGGCGCTGGGGCGCTTCGGTCGGGCGAGGCGTGCGCCGGTGTTCTGGGTGCGACTGGCGCGACTGGCCAAAGGCGCCGACGCGGTGGCGATCGAAGAAGAGGCCGCGGCCTCGGTGGTCGAGGCCGACTTCTCGGGACGTTCGGGCTGGGACGCGTTGGTCGATACCCTGACCAGGACCGACGGCGCGGGGCGAAACCTACAGACGGTGCTGGTGATGGACAATTGCGAGCATGTCCTCGCCGATACCGGCGGCCTGATCACGGAGTTGCTCGAGGCAGTGCCGGGATTGACCATCTTGGCCACCAGTCGCGAAGCGATCGGGTGGGTCGACGAACACGTGGTAGTTGTTCCCCCGCTGACCCGGCAGCAGGCGGTGACCCTGTTTCGCCAACGCGCCGAACTCACCGGTCACCCCATCGTGGAGCCGGACGAGGTGGCGATGGCCGGCCTGATCTGCCGTCGGGTGGACAACCATCCACTGTATATCCGGCTGGCGGCAGCGCGGTTGTTGCGGCAGCCGCTGGCGATGATCGTCCGAGAATTGAGTGGCGAGGCGACCGATAAACGGTTGCGGTGGTCACACGGGCCGCGGGTGGGCGCCGAGCCACGACATCAGGGAGTTCGTGACGTGATCGCGTGGTCCTACGACCTGTGCTCGGACAAGGAGCAACTGCTGCTGGACCGGATGTCGGTTTTCGCTGCCGGGTATGACACCAATCCCGAAGACGACACCAGTTCGGTCATGGATGTCGGCGCCGATCTGGAAGCCATCGAAAAGGTCTGCGGCGACGATCCGGCATCGGACCAGGGCGGGCAACCCTCGCGTCAGGGGATGAGCGCGGTGGGTATCGCGGCCGAGGAAGTCGAGGGCCTACTCGAGCGTCTGGTCGAGCAGTCGCTGGTGACCGTGCACATCACGCCGACTACCGTGCGGTACTCGCTGCTGGAGAGTATTCGCCTGTTCAGCCGGCAACGGCTCGAAGAACGATCCACCGGCGAGGTCGACGAACCAGCGCGCCTCGCACAGCGGCACCGCCGCTACTATCGCGACAAAATCGTTCATGCCCAACGCCATTGGTTCAGCCCCGCCGAGCAGGATCTGCTGGACTGGGCGCGCGTGGCGTGGGACAACATCGTGACCGCGATCGAGACCAGCCTCACTTCGGGCGAACCGACTCTCGGCTTGGAAATCTCCGCGGGTCTGATCGCCCTGCCGATCGTCAAAGGCTCACCTCGAGAAATGCGTCGCTGGATCGAACGCACATTGCAAGCCACCCGCGCACTGCCCGTGCAGCCCGTCAAACTCCAAATAAGAGCCATGGCCTTGATCGGGTGGCTCGCCCTGATCCAGGGCAGACGTGAGGACGCCGAACAGATTCTCGAGGCCTGCGTGATCGCTTGTATCGATGACCCGCAGACCCGGCAGAATTGGCGGCAGGCCCCGGAAGCCGACATCGGCCTACCCGCTCTGTTCGAATTCGTATGGGGAGTGGAGCTGATGATGGCCCACCGCGATCCGAGGGCTATCACGGTGTTGGCACGAGCTCGGGAAAAGTTCCGTTCCCTCGGTGATCGCGGTGGCGAGGCGATCAGCGCGCACTTCGAGGCATGGACCGCAAGCTTTCTGGGGTCAGCGCAGCAGGCGCTGCGGATCACGCGACGCAACCTTGATTACGCGAGCGCGTCCGGGGAGGGGTGGGCGAAATCCTGGACCGAAATCGCCTGGGCGCTGGCGCTGACCAAACATGGTGACGCCACCGAGGCATTGACTGTCGGACGCACTGCCTTGGCGCACCAGGTAGCTGTGCACGACCACTGGGGCGCGGTGTGGACCGTGCACATTCGGATGTGGACGCTGGCGCAGATCATCACCGACTTGATCGCGGCAGACAGCGCCGACCGGGCTGAACTCCGGAAGCTGGCCACCGAGACCGCGCAACTCGTCGGAGGGGCCGCGGGATTGCGCGCGGAGTTGGGTGTCGACATCGAGGAGCTGAGCCCGCTCGCCGATGAAACGAACAAGGCCATCGACGTCGCTCGCCAAGTGCTGGGACCCGCCGAGTTCGCTGCCGCGGAGAAGCAGGGCTCCCTGTTGCGTTCGGAACTGCACGAGGTGCAGCGCTTGGCGCTCGGGACACTCTCCATCGAGAAAATGCCGATGGACCATCCCGCCCGGCAAAATACTCCCTCGAACTGGGGCGAGCTGTCGACAGCCGAGCAGCAGGTGGCGACGCTGGCCGCGGCGGGGTGGACTAACACCGAGATCGCGGCTCGCCGTGGAAACTCAGGGAGAACCGTCGACGCGCAGATGGCCGCGATCTTCCAGAAACTGACCATCGCCTCACGCGAAGACATCATCAGATTCGTTCCCGAAGACCAGATCAGCGAGGTTAGGACCGAGGCAGCCAGGCGGCCACGCCGGCCCGGCGAACAACCGCGCAGGCCGCGGCAAGGCCAACAGCTCGGGCAGCAACGATTGTGACGGTCCGGTAGCAGCCGGACGTTCACGACGCCGACTCCCGCATCGAAACGCACACCAGCGACACAAACTCCACACATGGTCTGCACCCATACCGCCTAGGCTCGACCGCATGCGTAAAGGGATGGACCGGGCGCTACTCGGAGCGGGATGGTGCGCGGTAGCGGCGGGATCCATGGGGATCGTGCTGCATTTCGTCGCATGGCCGTGGCGCTGGCCGGTGTTGGTCGCGTCCGGGGCGTCCTACCTGATGATCGGCGCGGTCGCCGGTCTCGTGCTGTTATCGATCGCGCGTGGGTGGCGAAGTGCGGCCGTGGCCGGGGTCCTTGTCGTGGCGGCACTGTGGACGCTGGTGCCTGCGTTCGTGCCGGAGGGGCGGGCGGCGACCGGGCCGCGGCTCACCGTCATGCAGTCGAACTTGTTCTTCGGCGGCGCCGATTCAACGGCTGTGGTTCGAGCGGTACGGGAGAACCGGGTCGATGTGCTGACCGTGGATGAACTGACCGACTCGGCGATCGAGCGATTGACGACCGCGGGAATCCTGGCGGCCCTGCCACATCACTACACCGAGCCGACGCGGGCGGGTGGTGGGGGCACCGGCATCTACAGCCGATACCCGTTGCGGGACGCTAGGAAATACGACGGCTTCATCCTGAACAATGTGTCCGCCACGATGGATCACCCGGAAGGTGGACCGATCACGATCTTCGCCTTCCACCCGATCCCGCCGCCCTTCGAATTCGAGGCATGGACCGCGGAGATGGGCAGGATCCGCCACATTCTCGACGCTGAAAGCGGTCCCGCGATCGTGGGCGCGGACTTCAACGCGACCCGCGACCACGCCGCGTACCGCGATCTGCTGCATGGTCGCTTCGCCTCCGCCGCCGACCAAACCGGCGCGGGCTTGCTCCTCACCTTCCCGAACGATCGCGGCTGGGGCCCGGTGATCGGCATCGACCACATCCTGCTCGCCGACGCCAGTGCCGAGAACGTGCACACCCTGACCATGCCGGGCTCCGACCACCGCGCCGTGCTGGCCCAGGTACGTCTGAACTGAAGCGATCTCGGCCGTCGGGTAGCGCCAACATCGGTCCGACCGACGATCGGGCTGTGCCGGCTGGCACGAAGCCACCGGATGGATCCGATAGTTCCCACTACGGACCTAATGGCCGGTAGCGTGCTCCGTCAGCCAGCCGACCACATCACCGAGCACCTTGTCCTGCTCGGGTTCGTTGAATACCTCGTGGTAGAGACCCTCGTATCGGATCACGGTGAGGTCCTTGGAGCGGGCGCCCCGCTCGATGAGATCGGAGCTGGAGGGTGCCGCGATCGTGTCGGCGGTGCCGTGCAGCACCAGCAGGGGCGCGGTGAGCTGCGCGAGTCGTCCCTTGACCGTGGTGGTCGCCTCGAGCATCTCGGCGCCGGTGCGGGCGGGCAGCATGCCTCGATAAACCAGCGGATCGTTATCGTAGGCCGCGATGACCGCGGGGTCGCGACTGATCATCGTCGAATCCAGTTTCAGCACACCGAGATTCGGCGTCAACCTACTCAGAACAGGCGCGAGTAGACGCTGCACCGGGTTGCCAACCGGGATATCCAGCGGCGGGGCCGACAGCACGATGCCCGCGACGTCGATCGGGGCCCGGGTGGCGAGGTAGAGCACGATCAGGCTGCCCATCGAGTGCCCGAGGAGAAAGCGCGGTCCGTCCGGATGTTCGCGGCTCGCGATCTCCAGCATGGCGGCGACATTGTCCGCGGCGTCCGCCATCGAACCGATGTTGGCTTTGCTGCCCCCCGACTTGCCGTGGCCGATGTGATCGAGCGCGTATACCGCGAAACCCGCGGCCGCCAATCGCTGCCCGACGTGGTCGTAGCGTCCGGAGTGCTCGGCGATGCCGTGTACGAGCACGACAACGCCCTGTGCCGAGCTGTCCGGCAGCCAGGCGCGCCAGGCGACCCTGCCGGTGCCGTCGAATTCTCCGGTCTCGGTGTGGATCGTGGACGTGGTGGGTGGCTCGAGGTCGCTCGGCGTCGGCTCGGTGGTCATGCATCGACTCCTGACGTCTGTACTGCGCTGGTCGTGGCGGCTGCGAAATGGTCGATCAGCCGCCGGTTGAACTCGATGAGCCGAGCGTAGTTGACCCGGGACAGTCGCTCGTCGGTTCCGTGGATCGAGGCCAGATCGCGTTCGTTCAGCACGATCGGGGCGAAATTGCATCGGGTACCGGTCAGATCGTCGTAGTGCCTGGAGTCGGTGGCGCCGGGGACCAGGCCGGTGGTGACGGCGATACCGGGCACGATGGCACGGGCGACATCGGCGATCATGTCGAAGGCGGGCCCCGGCCCCGTTGTGTGGGACGGCTCCGACGACATGCCGACCAGCTCGAAGTGGATACCGTTGTCGCGCACCACCTTTCGGCAGTGCTCCAGCACCGAGTCGACCGAGTCGCCCGGCAGGATGCGGAAGTTCACCAGCGCTTCGGCATGCTGCGGCAAGACGTTCGCCTTCACTCCGCCGCGGATCACGGTGGGTGCGGTGGTGGTGCGCACCATCGCCTCGGTAGTCGGTCTCGCCGCGAGCACCCGAGTGATCAGCGGCGCGACGACGCCGGCGAAGCCGAGCAGGCGCCGCCGCGGCGCCGGCATGACCTGGCGCAGCCGGGCCAGCATGTCCGCGATCACCGGGGTCAGGCGCAGCGGCATCGGATGGTCCTGGATCCGGCTCACCGCGCGGGCGATCCGGCCGACCGCGGTCTGCCGACCCGGCATGGAGGAATGCCCACCCACCTCACTGACCGACAGCCGGACCGTCGCGTAGCCCTTCTCGCCGAGCATGACCGAGGCCACCGGTTGCCGCACACCGTCGGCGACGCCCTCGGTGATCACGCCGCCCTCGTCGAGCAGCAGATCGGCGCGCACGCCCGCCCGCCGCAGCCGCTCGGCCATTCGTTCGGCGCCGTCCCCGCCGAAAACCTCTTCGTCGTGCCCGAACGCCAAATAGACGGTGTGCCGTGGCTGGACGCCCGCGGCGAGTGCCGACTCGACCGCCTCCAGAATGGCCACGACGCGACTTTTGTCATCGATCGCGCCACGACCCCAGATGAATTCGTCGTCGACCACCCCCGCGAACGGCGGATGGGTCCAGCGCTGTGGATGGTCCGCGGGGACCACATCCTGGTGCGCGAGCAGGATGGCGGCGACCCGGTCGGGTTCGCTGCCTGGCCATCGGTAGAGCCTGCTGTATCCGAATCGTTCGAGTTCGAGCTGCGCGTGCACCAACGGGAAGGAAAGCTCGAGGTGCGTGTCGAGGCGGTCGAACGCGGCGGTGTCGGCGTCCGCCGGATCATCGGTGGACACGGTGGCGCAGCGCAGCGCCGCGGCGAGGCGCTCAGCGGTCGGGTCGTCGACCGGCTTCGTCATCGGTCACCGGTGCGGTCGGGCACGTTCATAGGCACCGTTGCATTGTCCAGCATGCCGGGTTCGAGCGTCACGGTCTCCTCGTTGCGCCACTTCACGATGCCCTCGGTGAGCCCGCCGGGAAGCTCGGGGTTGCGCGTGCCGGTCAGCAGGGGTAGCTCGACGCTCGCCGCGGCAACGGTGACGTGCGCGAAGGCAGGCGAGTGCGACCACACGTCGTCGACCACGTCGGTGACGCGCGCACCGATCCGATGGCCCACCGAGATCGGCCAGTCCTGGGCCAGCAGCCGGATCTCGGCGGTGTCGGTGACCGGGGCGATGCCACGGGTGATCACCGTGGCGCGGAGGTCGGGCGCGATGTCGTAGAGTTCGACGGCCACCGTCGCGCTCGGCGGGCCGCTCAGTCGCAAGGTAGCGGTCGGGATGCCGGACAGGTGCTGATGCTGCGTCAGCGGCTCGGACACCGACCAGACCTCACGATCGCGTCCCGGGACCAGCCCGCGGTCGGTGTAGCCGCCGGTGCGAAGCTCGACGGCGACCCGCTGTGCGTCGGCGGGCGGCCACGCCGTCTCCGCCCGCCAGCGGCCGTCGAACTGGCCGACGGTGATGCGCGGACCGGGGACCTCGACATCGCGGCCCGCCACGTGTCGGTCGAAGAAGGCGAGCACCTCGGTGTCGAAATGCGGCGTGCCGCACTTGTCGTGGCAGGTGCGGTGGCCCCACTGGCCGAACCACGCCCGGTGCTCGCCTGGTCCGAGCCCGTGCCACAGATCGAACACCCGGTAGGCCCTGGTGTTGTAGTCGACGAAGCCTTGGCCGAGAAACAGCGGAATCATGGTGCCGCGCAACGGTGCTACCAGATCGCGGTCTCGCCAGAAAGCGGTGCCGCCATCGTGGTTCGTGATATCGGCCAGGTACTGCTGGTAGCAATGCGCAGGAAGTTGTGTCGCGTTGGCCCGGTAGCCGGGAGAGTCCTCCGGGCGCGGCGGCGTGGAGGCGATGAGCAGATGCTCCAGTCCGGCGAAATCGGCGGGACGCACACCGTTCTCGGTAATCGGTTTGCCGGAGAACTTCCACGAGACGCCCTGCATGTACAGGTACGAGTACGGGTCGACGACCGGCTCGAACGCGACGACCGCCGCCAGGCCGTTCGGTGCGGCCGCCAGGCCCATCAGCCCGGTCCATGCCTCGTAGGAGGCGCCGAACATCCCCACCTTGCCGGTGGACCACGGCTGACTCGCCGCCCACTCCACCGCGGTCGCCACATCCGAGCGTTCACCGGGGCCGCCGAAGTCGGGGCAGCCGTCCGAGCCGCCGAAGCCGCGCAGGTCGACGATCACATAGGTGTAGCCGGCGCGCAGGAACAGATCCACGGTGAGGTTGTCGGTGGATGGGCCGCCCGCAAGGCGCGGCTCGCTCAGATACGCGAGATGCGCGCGATACGGGCTGACGGTGAGGATGACCGGCGTGCGTATGTCGTCGGAGATGCCGTCCGGTCGCAAAATATCCGCGTGCAGCCGGGTGCCGTCCTTGCCATCGATGAACGCTTGCCGCCACTGAAAGGGCGCCGCAAGTGGCTCGGCGGCGGCGGTCGCCGGCGCGGACGCTACCAATAGCAGCAATAGCCCGAACAGGGCGCGCAGCATTCCGGTTCGTTCGGTCACTCTAGGACTATCGGGTGTGCCGGCAGAGGCGTCCAGCCCCCGGAACCATGGTGGTCGTCCGGTTATCTCTTGGCGTTGCTCCGAATGCTCGATCCGGAGGTGGTGCTGCGCGGGCTTCGCGGTGCTGACCTGCGCCACGGGATCGGCAACTCGCCACGGCATGATCGATCGATTTCTGGACTGATTCCGCGGCGACGTTTTTATTCCGGTAACAGGTCTTGTCGCCCGATTTGCCGCACCCATCGGCTACGGACGCGGGGATGGCGGGGCGTGGATATCCGGCCTTCGTGATGACCATTCTCTCTCGTTGGATACGCGTGAAGTACACCGTGGTTCAACAGAATTCGCCTGGTGTCCGGGGCCGGTGGGCGTATGATCAGCCGGTGCAGTGCCAGGGCAAGAATGAGTGAGTCGGCGACCATGGACTGGGAACGGTTCGTGCAGGCGTTGGCGCAATGTCTCTCCGAGCTGCCCTCGCGCGCGACGTTGATTATCGCGGCGCCCGGAAATCGCTATGTCCAGTTCGTTCAGTACGATATAAAACTCTCCGCCGAGTTGGCCGGGAACCACTATCTGACGAAGCCCATTCCCGATGCCGCCGCACAGGAGTTGCGCGAACTCGGCTGGCACGAGCCGGTGCTGCGACGCGATATGGACAACTGGACCAGAACACTGTTCTGGCCGATCTCACCCAATGGCCTGCTCGAGTTCGCCCGCTCGGTCGTGGTCGGCCTGCGCGACGCCCTCGGCGTGGCCACCCCGGTGGACTTGCGTGCTATGGGCTGGACCGAGGCATCCGGTGATCTGGATCTGACCGTGCTCGGTCCGATCGTCCGCCGTGGCTTGAATTGATCGCGCTACTGTCCCGTGGCAAAGCCGGGACTACCTGGGCACTATCCTGAGAGGCATGGCAGCAGGCAAGCCCAGCAAGGAAGCGAAGGCCGCGGCGAAAGCGGCTCGCAAGCAGCAGTCGAAAGAACGTCGTCGGCAGCTCTGGCAGGCGTTCCAGATGCAGCGCAAGGAAGACAAGCTGCTGCTGCCACTGATGATCGGCACTGTGATCGGCGTCACCGCCGTCTTTGTCGTCGTCGGTTTGCTCTTCGGGCTCACCTGGTTCCTCGTCCCGCTCGGCGTGGTACTCGGCGCCCTGCTCGCCTTCATCCTCTTCGGCCGGCGGGTGCAAAAGAGCGTCTACCACAAGGCCGAGGGCCAGGCGGGCGCCGCGGCCTGGGTGCTGGACAACCTGCAAGGCAAGTGGCGGGTGCGTAACGGCATCGCCGCGACCACCCAGCTGGACGCGGTCCATCGGGTGATCGGTCTACCCGGCGTGGTCCTGGTTGCCGAGGGCTCCTCGCAGCGGGTGAAATCGCTGCTGGCCCAGGAGAAGAAGCGCACGGCCCGGTTGATCGGCGACACCCCGATCTACGACATCGTCATCGGTAACGACGAGGGTCAAGTTCCCCTGAAGGAACTGCAGCGCTACCTGACCAAGCTGCCCCGCAATATCGACACCAAACGGATCGACCTCATCGAAGGCCGCCTGTCTGCGCTCAGCTCACGCAGTGGGCCCGCGCTGCCGAAGGGCCCGGTGCCCGGGGGCGCGAAGATGCGCGGCGTACAGCGGACCATCCGCCGGCGCTGACCTGATGCACACGAGAGGCCGGTACCTATCGAGGTACCGGCCTTTCGTCTGCGGTCACGCAGGTAATCGGCATCCTCACTGCCGAAAAGCGACCGACCGCCCTATCAGGTCGATAGCCGGTGACCCGGGACGCTGGGGCGCCGAGTCGGTGCACGGACACCGGTCGGGCGTCAGCGCGAGTGGACGAGAGCCGTGCCGGTCGCACGATCGTGCATCCCGCGTCCGTCGGCATCGGTGAACAGCGCGGGCACCACGAAAACCAGGAGCATCTGCCTGGCCAGCGCCCGTACGAAGCCGACCGGAACCGCGGCGTCGACGCGGACCGTCCGTAGCCGCAGGAAATACTGCCCCGGCGTGAGACCGAACAGCGTGACCCCACCGACGCCGATCACGAACCAGACCAGCATTGTCAAGCTCGACGCCGAACCGCTGCGCACGATCAGCGCCGAGATACCGAGCGCGATCAACCAGTCCACGAACAGGGCGGCGATACGGCGTCCCATCCCCGCCAACGAACCGGCACCGGTCTGCGGCAGGCCCAAATACTCACCGGGGAAATCAGGGGTTGCCGAGTCGCCGGGATCGGCCGAAGGTCCCGAGAGCCAAGATCCGGTGATGCGTGCCATACACCCCAGAATAGGCCCGTCCGACCGGCCGATCGGTACCGCATAATGGGAGTTCAGGTCGGCGCATGCCACAAAGGGGTGACAGGACTACCATTTGTTCGAGCTCGGGTGGCCATTGCCACTCGGCCAGGTGCACGCGTAACACTGGCGAAACACAGCCTTGACTGCGGGGAAACACGGCATCCATAGCGTCTGGACGCGACGAGCCCAAGCAATCGACACTGGCTGGGAACCGATCCGTTAGGAGAACAAGTGACGTTCAGCACGGCCGACGAGGTCATCAAATACCTCGCTGACGAAGAAGTCGAGTACGTTGACATCCGTTTCAGCGACCTTCCCGGTGTGCAGCAGCACTTCTCGATTCCGGCCAAGGCTTTCACCACTGATCTCGCCGAGGAAGGGCTGGCCTTCGACGGCTCCTCCGTCCGTGGTTTCCAGTCGATCGACGAGTCGGACATGCTGCTGCTGCCCGACTACACGACCGCACGGATCGACCCGTTCCGCGCCGCCAAGACGCTGAACCTCAACTTCTTCGTGCACGACCCGTTCACCCGGGAGGCCTACAGCCGCGACCCGCGTAACGTCGCGCGCAAGGCGGAGGAGTACCTGCGCTCGACCGGCATCGCCGACACCGCGTACTTCGGCCCCGAGGCGGAGTTCTACATCTTCGACTCGATCCGCTACGACTCGGCCATGAACGGCGCGTTCTACGAGATCGAGTCGGTCTCGGGCTCCTGGAACACCGGTGCCGAATTCAACCCGGACGGCACCCTGAACCGCGGCTACAAGGTCCGCAACAAGGGCGGATACTTCCCGGTCGCGCCCTACGACCACTACGTCGACCTGCGCGACAAGATCTCGACCAACCTGCAGAACTCCGGCTTCGAACTGGAGCGTGGCCACCACGAGGTCGGTACCGCTGGTCAGGCCGAGATCAACTACAGGTTCAACACCCTGCTCGCCGCCGCCGACGACCTGCAGTTGTTCAAGTACATCGTCAAGAACACCGCGTGGCAGGAAGGCAAGACCGTCACCTTCATGCCGAAGCCGCTCTTCGGCGACAACGGCTCCGGTATGCACGTGCACCAGTCGCTGTGGAAGGACGGCAAGCCGCTGTTCCACGACGAGGCCGGTTACGGCGGCCTGTCGGACCTGGCACGCCACTACATCGGCGGCATCCTGCACCACGCGCCGTCGCTACTGGCGTTCACCAACCCGACCGTGAACTCCTACCACCGCCTGGTTCCGGGCTACGAGGCCCCGATAAACCTGGTGTACTCGCAGCGCAACCGTTCCGCCGCGGTCCGCATCCCGGTCACCGGTAACAACCCGAAGGCCAAGCGCCTCGAGTTCCGCGCGCCGGACTCCTCGGGCAACCCGTACCTGGCCTTCGCCGCCATGATGATGGCCGGCCTGGACGGCATCAAGAAGAAGATGGAGCCCCTGGCCCCGGTCGACAAGGACCTCTACGAGCTCCCGCCGGAGGAGGCCAAGAACATCCCCCAGGCCCCAACCAGCCTGTCCTCGGTCATCGACCGCCTCGAACAGGACCACGACTACCTCACCGAAGGCAACGTCTTCACCGAGGATCTGATCGAGACCTGGATCACCCTCAAGCGCGACGGTGAAATTGCGCCGGTGAACCTGCGGCCGCACCCGTACGAGTTCGAGCTCTACTTCGACGTGTAAGTCTGACTCGCACGAAGGCGGCAGAATAATCCCCTCGTTACGAAACGGTCGGAACCGAGTCCACCCGCCAGGTGATCACAGACGCGATCACCTGGCGGGTGGACTCATCCGTATCGAGCCACCGCACCCCCGAATCAGATTCGGGGGTGCGGTGTGCCCGGTCCCGGACGATCGGGCTGGTCGGGTCAGCACTGTTCCCGTGGGGGGAGGCAGTCGGCGGTCGCCGGCCGGTTTCGATAGGTGTTGTCGATGAACTCGATGAATCGTTGGACATCCTGGATGTTGGAGGCGAGCCCGAGCGAGACGCGGACCGCGCCGCCGGTGGGCAGGCCCAGCACGTCAAGGTATTCGTCGATGCTGGTGAGCCGCTTCCCGAGGAGGCCGAGCAAGGACCGGCGACCGATATCGAACGCCGTCTCGCCGACCCCGGGATTGCAGAAGCATCCGGTGCGTATCGACAAACCGGCTGCGGCGGACTCCCGAGCGACCAAGCGCTCGTCGACGACGACGCCGGCGGGGTCCAAAACATTGAATGCGACGGTAGCGCCCCGACCGCCGCTGTGGTGTGGGCCGTAGATCCTGGCCAGTGGCGTGCCATTGTCGTGCCGTAGTGAGATCAGTCGGTCGAGCAGCCATCCGGTCAGACAGCGGGTGCGCAGCCGGATCCGATCCATGCCGATACCGCGCAGCCAGCCGATCCCGTACTCGATGTCGGGGATGGACAGAAAGTTCTGGGTGCCGTCTTCGAAGGCCGCCGCGCCCGCCGCCGCCGAATGCCAGTCGCCCTGGATACTGACGGCGAGGATGGTGCCGCCGGAGAACCAGGGCCGGCGCAGCCTGGCCAATGCTTCACGGCGGGCGATCAGACAACCGATGCCGGTTGGATATCCGAACAGCTTGTACCAACTCACCGGTATGAAGTCGGCCTGCACCGCGGTGAGGTCGAGTGCGTTGGTGGGCGCGAAGGCGGCGGCATCCAGCAGGACGTCGTAGCCGTATTCATGGGCGATATCAACCCATTCGAGCGGATACTGCACGCCGGTGAAGTTGCTCTGCGCCGGATAGGCGAACAACCCGTGGCGCTCGGTCCCTTCCACTGTTGTGCGCCATCCGAGTCGAGAGCGACGACGCAGTGCCGCGTGGACCGCTTGTTCGCTCACTCTCAGCTCGGCGTCGGTGATCGGAATGTACTGGGTCTGTGCACGTCTCGCCCGCGCGAATTCTCGGATTCCGTTCACCGAATTGTGGTTGTCGAAGGTGAGCACGTACGGTGCCGCCGGTCCGAACGGATAAGCCTCTCCGACCAGCCGGCACGCGGCGGTCGCGTTGGCCGTGAAGATCGCGGTGTATTCCGTCGGTGCGGCGTTGAAGTGTGCGAGCACCGCCTGGCGTGCGCGCTCTACGAGTTCGGTCGCCGCACGTGAGGTCGGATTCTCCGAATGTGGGTTGCTGAAACAACTTTCGGACAGTCGTGACCTGTGGGCATGGTACTGGGCGCGTGCGGCCAGTCCGGAGCCGGTGTAGTCGAGGTAGACGTGGTTGTTGCTGTCCAGGTAGCTGTATTCGGTGGCCCGTAGCTCATCGAGCCGAGCGGTGGTCGGGTAGTCGGGATATGCGGCGAGAAACTCCGCCGGTGTATGCGACAGGCCGGTGGTGCTCCCGCTCGCGATCGGTTGCCGCACTTGATGGTCTGATGGTGTTGTCATGGCCAGCTCCTACCCGGTCGTGTCGTCAACTGAGTGTCACAGAGGTTGCGACCAGACGCGCCGCGGAATCCCGGCGAGCGCCGTCCGCTCGTCCATAGCGGGCGGCCGGCATCCTCGAACGTTTCGACAGCGGCGCTATGGCCCTGTCGGGAACGGGCACTATCGACGTTGTCGTCAACGCAGCGAAGTATGAGTTCTGCCTCGGGTCCGTGCGAGCGGCGGCAACAACGTCCCCGGTGTCCATGACGAAAACGGTCGCTTCATCGGGACGCGGCCATACGACATCGAGATGCCTGGTGTGCCGCCTTCGCGACTGATATTTGGGACCGGGCCGATGTACGTTGCCTCGTCCATCTTTCCCCGAAGTATGCACTCGGCTTCGGTGCTTGGCATGCAAACCGAATCCTTTTGACCGCAGATATTTTCCGCTGTTCCGCTACGAGCATTCAGCCATTTGTGTGCTACGCGGTACTCCACGTGGGTGTGCCATAGACGTTGAGTTTGTCGACGCCGTGGTCGGGGGAGAAGCCCAGTCCGACAGCCGAGTAACTCCAGGTCGCTTCACACGACTCCGCTGCCTGCGCGAGGGCGTCGACGGCATGGGTGGTGCCGGGTCGCGAGTCCACGCACGAGTTCGGTCAGGTCGTCCCCCACCCTCGAGCCCAGGGACAGCCCGAAGGTCGGGCTCCTGAACCACGCGCACAGCAGACGAAGAAGTCGTGTCGGCGGAGTTCGGCCGCATCGACGCCACCCCGTCGCCGGGTCGACACCTGTCCGGCTACCCATTGAGCCGCCCTGCTGGACGTACGTCCTCGGCGGCGGGTGCTTGCCAACCACAGCGGGCAGCGCCAAGAGGGGTGGAGCGAATGTCCGAAGAAATTGCAGTCGACCTGAAAGTCATGGCCGTGGTCGGCGGGATGCTGATACCCGTGTTCTGGGAGCTGCCCTGGCTAATCGACCTCGGCGGCGAACCGGATGAGTCGATTCCGGCGAGCGAGATCATCCAGTGCGTTGAGGACGAGGCACTGTGACGGGGCCGGATGACGACCAGGACGGCCCCGCCGCGTGGTTGGAGCGTCATGGCGGAACCTGGAGCGTGGTCGATGAGTACGGGATCCCCGGCCCGCCATTCAAGGTGGTAGACGGCCGCGTGGTTCCGGTCGAAGAGGACCCGTAACCCATCGAACCGGTTGCGTCGCGAGAGGTTACTCGCAATCGAGTACCCCCTTCTCGTCTACGAGGCCGAACACGGTACGCAGTGAGTACGCAGGGTGATCGAAAAGTGCCGGTTACAGCCAGCGAATCCAACACAGGTGCGCAGGTCAGAGTCAGTGTCGCAACGTGCCGCCACGAGTCAACGCCATGGTGGTGATTCGAACTCTACTTCGACGTGTACGCCGTTCGAGGCTTCTGAACTGCGGCGGAGTATCTCACCGCGGTCTTCTGGCCGCAGTTCACCCGCAGTAGTCAGCGAGTCCATCCGTTCCGCGATCACTAACCGGTCGCGATCGGGTGGGCTCGTCGGCGTTCGGCCCGAAAGCGGCTACGAGGCCCAATTGCATGGCTGGACGACAGGGTCGGCGCCAGACTCGCTTGGTGGAGAGCATCTGGATGCGGTGGTTCGTCGGTTGCTCTACTGACGTCGACCTTCGCGTGATAGATCTTGGACGCGGCATCTCAGCCGTGGATCCCACCGATGGATGCGGGATATCGAGTAACCCTCTGGAGATAGCCGATCCGGCGTCGCCTCCGAGCATCACCTCGCGGTCTGGCGAGTGCGGGATGACACTGCGCACTTCTCAGACCTGGGAATTCTGTGGGACGTATGAAGAATTGGAAACCTATCATCCATGGGAGGAGGTGGCATGCGAAAAGAGCTGGGCAGTAACCCCGCTGTGCGTCCGATAGCCATGTGGCTCGGCGTGCCTGTTCGGGCAGTGCCAGGTTCATGCTCTGTCGCCGGGGTGATGGCTCGTCGCTTGCCGGGAGTGCGGCGATCGTGCAGGGAAACTGGGCCCGCATGATGCATCCGTATACGATATCGGCGCTGGAATCCGGTCGGGCGATGGTGCATATCGTCGACGACATGCTGGAACGGATCGACCGGATCCGCGCTCGCCGCCCATCGCCGAGTTCGCGAGTGATTCCGGAAGTGGACGCCGTGGGCAGACTCACCGATCTGTACATCGTCCCTGGAACGATCGCGAACGCCGCAAGCAGTAAGGAACTGGTGGACGACATCATGGCGGCGATTCGAGACAGCACCATCGACGCCACACGGCAACACAAACTTGCTGTCGAGGAGACAACTTGGCCCCAGGTGTCGTGGCCGGAGTCCTAACTCGTCGGCGCAGTCAACGATACCCAGGAGTGATGTCGTGGCGGAGCTAGACATGTCGGGCGGCGTCGGGGCGGAATCGCCGCCCGATTGGCAGAATCTGATCTACGAGGTGTTCAACCCCGACTACTCGGTTGGCGTCGCGTGCGACCCGAGTGGCATGATTGTCGGTCTGCACCTCGGCGACGAGGTGTGGGAGAACACGGACGACTGGCTCGCTGCCGAAATTCTTCGCGTCGCTCGACTGGCCCGCCTGAAGTCTCAGGTTGGTCGCCGTGCGGAGTTGCTGTACAACGGTGCGCTGCCGCGCCTCGCCGACTCGTTAGGGCTACCCACCGAGGCCGAGTACACCCTTGCTCAGAAGGCCGAGTTCGGTGAAAGCTTCTGATTTCAGCCGATAGGCTCGGCGTGGCCCTGACATCGGCGTGAGCAGCGCGTAGAGCTCCCCGCACCTCTTGTTCGTTATCCCCAAATATGGGGATGCTGAAGAATGAAGAGGTCGGAGAGTTGGAGAGAGCTGGTCGATATGGTCACTGAGTTCGATCAAGATCCAGGCGATTGGCGCAGACGGCGCGGCGCCAACCATGACATGGTTCCTACCCGTCTCGAGCTCGCAAAAAATGATCCCGACTACGAAAACGACTTTATTGCGGAAAATGGTTACGCATCCTACGCATTTTTGGATGGTTATGCCCTCCCGCACCTGCGCGATCGTGTCTCCGGTTGGACCTCGGCGGCGGTTGGCCGCCAAAATGCGGGTGACAATTCGGGTGCGACAGCCAGTGCTATCGAGGAC
Organism: Nocardia sp. NPDC049220; assembly: GCF_040647855.1. Lineage (NCBI taxonomy): Bacteria > Bacillati > Actinomycetota > Actinomycetes > Mycobacteriales > Nocardiaceae > Nocardia > Nocardia sp. NPDC049220. Next base: position 78,767 of record NZ_JBEZDA010000011.1, on the reverse strand, counting down.
ACCGATGGTACGGGCGGCGCGGCGGTTCGGCGCAGTTCGCCGGGAGTCTGAACTCCAGCATGCGACGGTAAGCCGGGCGGGAGGATTCGGTATGGCTGTTATCTGCGTACGAGAAGTCCGGAGTAACGCATCTGATCGAGGGTCGCGCTGATGAGCGATGAAATCATTCTGGCGTCATCGAGCAGCGAGGCACCCTCCATGCGGCGAATTAAACTGTGCTCGTCGCATTCCGGAACTGACGTCTCGTCATTGCGAAAATCGAATCGACGACACCGAGATAGAGCCAGCAATAACCGCTGCGGCAATATCGCCCGCAAGGAGGGCGCATGACCAATTATTACGTGCATGACGGGCAAGGTAACTATACAAAGTCGACGACTCGTCCCGAGTCGGGTTTCTACGAGGCCCAGGAAAAGAACGGTGGCGAAGTCACCGTGTATGAGGCTGATCCTGCGGGAGGGGATCCGAAGAAGATAGTCACCTGGCCCAGTGCCGGGGATACGAAGTACATCCTCACTTCGGATGGGAAAGCATTCGAACCGAAGCTGGTCAACAACGTATACCGTATCGATCTCGATAAGCGGTTGCCGGCGGAGGATCGTACGTCGACGCCTCCTCCGCCTTCGGATGATGATCTTAAAAAGAAGTATATGGAGGGGTTGGATAAGGATCCGGAGGAGGGGGATAAGCTTAGCGATTTTCCGTTGAAGATCAATGTTCCGCCTGGTAGTGCGTCGGAGGATTTGAAGACGTTCATCAATTTGGCGAACCGTCAGCTTGCGTATTTGGCGTATCAGATGGGTACGGGCAAGGGTAAGCCGATTGCCTTGGATTCGGGTAAGGGTAAGGATACGAATCTGTGGGACAACAATCTGAGTAAAAGTTTCGTGGATACGATGGGTACCGCGGGGGAGGCTGAGGTCGCGGGGAAGGGTGAGGCTGTCGATGCTTATAAGTCGGCCTCGGAATTTCTTGACCAGTTGGATGCTCAGTGGTCGCGCCGTGACAAGGATTTCAAGCTCGCGAACGAGCAGATCAGTGCGGACAATGATCGTACGTATAGGAATATGTACGACAGGATTCAGACTACGCATGAAGATATTTGGGCGAAGCTCAAGGAGCCTCATGCTGGGTATTATGGGTCGAGTACGTTCAGTGAGAAGAACTTCGAGGCGAGTGGTATTCAGAATGTCGTCGAAGAGAAGCCTATTTATGGAATTGTCAGTCAGACTGTCCAGTATTGCGTAGATCAGGTTACCGAGTATGCGAATCGGTCCGAGGGCTACGGAAAGAAGTTCGGAGATTTACCGGGGTATCCGACCGAGAAGAAGGACAAGACGGGCGACAACAACGGCGACAAGGGCGATGGTAATAAGTCGGCCAAGGACAACAGTGGTAATGGTGGGAACACTGTGGTGTACACCGGTGACCCGAGCTTGGGGCAGAACATGCTTGGGCAGCAGCCCACTGGTCAGAACGAGGATTTCAGTTCGTTGTTCGGTGATGTTCTGCCGGGTGCCACGGATGATTCCTCGGTTGTTCCGCTAGGCGGCGGTACTGGTTCTGATAGTGGTGGTGGGTTGTCGGACGGGGGTCTGCCTTTCACTGTGCCGGGAGGGTCGCAGGGCTCTGGGACCGGTGCGCCTCCGCCCGCTAGCACGGTCGCGGCCCCGGCCCCGGCTAACACTGGTGGTGGTGGCCCTGATATGACGCCGCTGCTGTTGGCGTCGATGATGGGAGGGATGGGGAACCAGCAGAACCGTTCCCCGATCGATGACATCAGTGATGATCGGGATGCGCGGGAACGTGAGCGGGAACGTGAGCGTGAGCGGGAGCGTTCGGCGTCCGCTTCTGCTGCTGCCACTGTTGATCCGGGTGCGCAGGCTTCTCCTGCGGGTGTGGTGGCGCCGGCGTATGCGGGTGCGCCGCCGGCGGTGACGACACCGGGTGCGATGGTGGATGTTCCGATCGATAATACGAATGTGAAGGCGTCGCAGCCGGTCGCGGAGGCGCTGCGGAATCAGGTGCAGAACACTGCGATGGATGCGGTGTCCGCATACCAGGGAACCGTGGGTGAGTTGACAGCGGATCACCCGCCGGCGACGGTCAATGGTCCCGGCGACTTGAGGACGGGCGATATCCTTCAGTGGGAGGGGCATAGTGCATTGATCGTCAATCACGAGAACAAGCTGTATGTTCTGGACGGCGGTCATCTCATTCCTTTGGATCCCAACGATCCTCCACTGAAAGAAAAGTACGGGAATTTCACCGGTTATATCCATCCGACCGGTTTGGATAGCGTCGCTGGTACCGACACCGGATCATCCGCGGCGCCACCCTCGCCGTCGGTGAACCAGGCACAACCCGCCGGACCGCCACCAGTCACACCACCGAAAATGATCTGACCCGGATCTTTCGTGGGTCTGATGTGCTGGCCTGATCGGCTCGGTATCGGTGTTCTGCGGCCATGTCGCCGTAGAAACAGCGTGATGCGGTTGACCGTTCAGTGGGTTGGCTGCGGGCTGCCGCGTTCGGCACTGGCTGCCGGGATTGCCCGGCTGCGGCTCTGTGACCAGGGATTACCGGTGCAGGTCGGGCCGTGATCAGCCTACGACGCGAGGGGATGATGACCAAAGGTCCGCACAGTGTCGGTGCCGCAACTTCCCTGTCCGAGTGGGTGATCGTCGGCGTCGCACCCCCAGCCGATCTGCTATCCCCAGCTGTGGGGATGGGGAACAATGTGAAAATCGGTCTGGATGGAGAGAGATTCGTCGATATGGTCAGTGATTTCGATCAAGATCCACAGGATTGGCGCAGACGGCGCGGTGTCAACCATGACATGGTTCCTGCTTTGCTCGAGCGCGCGAAGAACGATCCTGACTACAAGGCTAAATTCATCGCGGAAAATGGCTACGCGGCTTACGCATTTCTAGAGAGTTATGCTCTTCCGCACCTGCGTGATCGTGTCTCCGGGTGGACCTCGGTGGCGGATGGCCGTCAAGGTACGGGCGACAATTCGGGTGCGACTGCTGGCGCCATCGAGGACACCGACGGCGCGGGTGGCACCAGGGTTCGGCGCACGTCGCCGGAGGCCTGAGCTTCAACGTCCGACGAATACCCGGTAGGAAATCCCGCGGTCGAAGCCGATCTGTAGACCGTCCACCTCACGTGTGTGGTCCGTGGGTGTGCGCTACCGGATGTAAAAGCTGTGCCTCAATCCGGCCGAAACTCGCCAGCAAGATCGCCCGGGAGCCCATGTGCGCGCGCCGGTCGGGTCGAATCGGGTATCGGTCAGTCCTGGTATCGCCCCCGGTCGCGGAATGGGCAGCGGAAAACCGTTCATTGAGGAGGGCGCATGACTGAATACTACGTATACAAGAGCAACGGCGAGTTCGAAGAGCGTGATAGCCCACCCGAGTCGGGCTTCTACTACACCCAAGATGATGGTGTATTCGATTCCACATATGCCCTTTATGAGGCGAAGCCGGGTGATCAGAAAACAAAGTTACAAGAGTGGGATGACCTCGGCGACATCCATACCATCATTACCTCCGATGGGAAGGCATTAGAATCCGAAAATAGGAATGGCGATCTTTATGGCAACCCCGATAAGCGGTTGCCGGCGGAGGATCGTACGTCGACGCCTCCTCCGCCTTCGGATGATGATCTTAAAAAGAAGTATATGGAGGGGTTGGATAAGGATCCGGAGGAGGGGGATAAGCTTAGCGATTTTCCGTTGAAGATCAATGTTCCGCCTGGTAGTGCGTCGGAGGATTTGAAGACGTTCATCAATTTGGCGAACCGTCAGCTTGCGTATTTGGCGTATCAGATGGGTACGGGCAAGGGTAAGCCGATTGCCTTGGATTCGGGTAAGGGTAAGGATACGAATCTGTGGGACAACAATCTGAGTAAAAGTTTCGTGGATACGATGGGTACCGCGGGGGAGGCTGAGGTCGCGGGGAAGGGTGAGGCTGTCGATGCTTATAAGTCGGCCTCGGAATTTCTTGACCAGTTGGATGCTCAGTGGTCGCGCCGTGACAAGGATTTCAAGCTCGCGAACGAGCAGATCAGTGCGGACAATGATCGTACGTATAGGAATATGTACGACAGGATTCAGACTACGCATGAAGATATTTGGGCGAAGCTCAAGGAGCCTCATGCTGGGTATTATGGGTCGAGTACGTTCAGTGAGAAGAACTTCGAGGCGAGTGGTATTCAGAATGTCGTCGAAGAGAAGCCTATTTATGGAATTGTCAGTCAGACTGTCCAGTATTGCGTAGATCAGGTTACCGAGTATGCGAATCGGTCCGAGGGCTACGGAAAGAAGTTCGGAGATTTACCGGGGTATCCGACCGAGAAGAAGGACAAGACGGGCGACAACAACGGCGACAAGGGCGATGGTAATAAGTCGGCCAAGGACAACAGTGGTAATGGTGGGAACACTGTGGTGTACACCGGTGACCCGAGCTTGGGGCAGAACATGCTTGGGCAGCAGCCCACTGGTCAGAACGAGGATTTCAGTTCGTTGTTCGGTGATGTTCTGCCGGGTGCCACGGATGATTCCTCGGTTGTTCCGCTAGGCGGCGGTACTGGTTCTGATAGTGGTGGTGGGTTGTCGGACGGGGGTCTGCCTTTCACTGTGCCGGGAGGGTCGCAGGGCTCTGGGACCGGTGCGCCTCCGCCCGCTAGCACGGTCGCGGCCCCGGCCCCGGCTAACACTGGTGGTGGTGGCCCTGATATGACGCCGCTGCTGTTGGCGTCGATGATGGGAGGGATGGGGAACCAGCAGAACCGTTCCCCGATCGATGACATCAGTGATGATCGGGATGCGCGGGAACGTGAGCGGGAACGTGAGCGTGAGCGGGAGCGTTCGGCGTCCGCTTCTGCTGCTGCCACTGTTGATCCGGGTGCGCAGGCTTCTCCTGCGGGTGTGGTGGCGCCGGCGTATGCGGGTGCGCCGCCGGCGGTGACGACACCGGGTGCGATGGTGGATGTTCCGATCGATAATACGAATGTGAAGGCGTCGCAGCCGGTCGCGGAGGCGCTGCGGAATCAGGTGCAGAACACTGCGATGGATGCGGTGTCCGCATACCAGGGAACCGTGGGTGAGTTGACAGCGGATCACCCGCCGGCGACGGTCAATGGTCCCGGCGACTTGAGGACGGGCGATATCCTTCAGTGGGAGGGGCATAGTGCATTGATCGTCAATCACGAGAACAAGCTGTATGTTCTGGACGGCGGTCATCTCATTCCTTTGGATCCCAACGATCCTCCACTGAAAGAAAAGTACGGGAATTTCACCGGTTATATCCATCCGACCGGTTTGGATAGCGTCGCTGGTACCGACACCGGATCATCCGCGGCGCCACCCTCGCCGTCGGTGAACCAGGCACAACCCGCCGGACCACCACCAGTCACACCACCGAAAATGATCTGAGCGGCGCGGGAGATGGGCCCGAAGAACGACATTGTCATTGGTGCGGTATCGGGGTATGACTGGGCCCATGTCGAGCCGTGGGCGAGAAGTCTCGTCGCGACCGAATTCACCGGTGTGGCCGTCGTGATCGTATACGACCGGGATCACCGCGGTGATGTCGTGGCCCGGAATCTGGAATCACTCGGGTTGTATGCCGTGCGAATGCCGCTCCGGGGCAGCGTATACAACACGCGGTTCGCAGATATTGCCGATGTGCTGCGGACATTCGCGCGTTCGGTCCGATTCGTCGTTGTCACCGACGTGCGTGATGTGTACTTCCAAACAGACCCGGTCACGTGGTTGGAAAGCAACTTGAAACGACCGTTTCTCGCTGTCGGCGAAGCGGTGCGATATTCCGACGAGGAGTGGAATCGGGACAACCTGCAACGAAGTTTCCCGGCGCAAACCGGTCGCCTGCGGTCGACAGTGGTCCGCAATGTCGGTGTTCTCGCCGGCCGCGTCGATATGATGGCGGATCTGTGTCTCGCCGTCTCCCTGATCGCCGAGTCCACCGGGAGGCCTATCGCGGATCAGAGCGCATATAACCTGCTGCTCGATATGGAGCCGTATCGCTCAGCGGTGCAGTTGGTGGCCTCGGAAGACGGTTTCGCCTGTCCGGCGGGGACATTGGGGGATCCTGACAAGGTTGCGACCTTGCGCCCATTTCTCTTGGAACCCGAGCCGATTCTCGCTGCGGAGGGCGTGCAGACGGCCGGAGGAAAACTGTATCCGATTGTGCATCAGTATGATCGGGTGCCGGAGTGGCACCGCGCGCTGCTGAGCAGGTTGCAGTCGGTGCCTGTGGCGGATGCACAGGATGTGTGCCGGAGTATGCCGGACGACCCATTTTCGAAGCGTGCACGTTCTCCTTCTTCTCGAGCCGGATTGGCTCGTGTTCTCGCTGATGTCGATGGCGCGTCGATACTGCACGTGGCACATAGCTTCGGCATCCCTCGGGCTCGCTCGTCGATACCGCTGTATTCGCCGGTGCCGGATTCCCCTTCGTCGAGCGATGGATCATCAGACGCTCCGTGATGAGCGTTTTCTGTCCGGCGAATCAGCAGCGGGCCGTCCTGCGCAATGTTCTTTCGGTGGAGGGCTCTGCTCAGTCGGATTCGTCGGCACTCGCATCGATCTGTTCACCGGCATCGGTGTCGATCTTCGCGGATAGTTGTTGGATTTCGAATTCGTAGGTACCGTAGCGATTCCGCCCATTGCCCGCGTCTTCCCAGGTGTATCCATATTTACCGATATGCTCCAGGCGCAGTCGGGTATCGGCATGGACTGTGAAACCGCACCGGCGAGCGCGTTCGCAGAATGAGAAATCCTCACCGAGATACCAGTGGTTCTCGCCATCCGGGATGACGAGCGGCAGGAAGTAAGGGACGTTGGGACGCCCGAACTGCGTATTGCAGGTCGGGAGCTTTTCCTGTTGTTCGATCTTCTCGTAGACGCACCGCTTGGTGAGCAGGAACCCCCCGGCCGCATATCGGATCTCCATCGCGCCGCCGCCTTCGCCAAATATGATTCTGTTGGTACCGGGCATGAGACTGCAGGCCAGTTCGCGCGACCTCTTCTTGGGGTAGATGCCACAGACCACCGGCAAATCGTGGGACCGTAACATTTCCACCGCATCCGGATGGAAGCTGACATCCGTATCGATCCACATCAGCTCCTCGAACCCCCGTGCCAAGGCATCCGTGGCAATTTGACTGCGCGCCTGGTCTATCGCAGAACAACCGTATACGCGCCAGACCGGATGGCCGCGCCGTTCGAGTTCGGCCAACCCCTGAGCGCACTCGGGCTCGATATGATCGCTCGCCGGTACCAGCACGACACAGCGGGAGGCATCCATCTTTTTCTCCACTTGGCAATCGGCCCGTATAGGAGGCCAACTGTACCCGGCAGAGAGAGATCGACAACGGGCGGGGAGTCCCGGCGGTGCTGCGGATCAGTTGTGCGCCATGGGAAATAACTACGCGGTCCAGGGAGATCGGCCGTGATCTTGTCGGAAACCGGCCACGAAATACCGATCAGGCCAACACGTCAGCCGCGCGAGAAGATTCAGGTTAGGCGGGTGGCTTGACGACACCGACGAGTGATCCTGCGTTCATGGAGTAATTCTTGCTCCGCAGTGCATTGCTGGAATTGCCTTCGATGGTGTTGATTCGGCCGGTTCCGGGGTCCACGGATTCCACGATTCCCACGTGGTCCGGGGTGCCATCGCCCTCCCAGTCGAAGATGACCATATCCCCTTTTTGGGCAGTTGATATATTCTTCGCCAACCCCATATGCTTGGCGTCGTTCCAGATCGCGGGTACGTAGTTCGGGTTGGTCCAGTCGACGTTGTAGCCGGCCTTGTCCCATACCCAGGTGGAGAAGGCTGCGCACCATGCGTCGTTGATGTTGTACGGGGCCTCGTGGAATTTGCCGTCCGGGCCTTTGAATATCGGGATGTTGTTGCCATTGGTTTCGGAAACGCCGAGCTTCAGCTGCTCTTTCGCCTTCTCGACGATATCGTCAGGGGTTCCGTTACCGGGCTCCCAACTGGCGCTGCTCGCTGGCGTCCATGGAGACCGCTCACCGACATCCGGCGCGTTGCCGTGGGGGTTTCGAGGGAGGTCCGGCATCAGATCGTAGATATTGTCGGCATTTCTCTGCATGCCCCGGTCCGCATCCTCGATCGTGTCACTCACACGGTCCACGGCCTCCGCGATAAGGCGCAGCAACCTGGTTTCCTCAGCCGCGGTCAGGTGCAGGTTGCCATCAGGCAACCGAGTCAGTTGATGCTCCCCAGGCGGACGACTCAGCTCGGCTTTGAGTTTGTCCACGGTCCCCACGACATCCTGGAACGCTTGGTTCGAGGTGTCGAAGCTCGCGAAGGCGCGTTGGTTGACATTGTCGTTCTGCATGCGTAGTTGCGATGTTTTGTCCAGGATCTTGTTGCGCTTGTCGTCGTAGCTTTCGGTCATCACCGACGATCCTGGGTCGAGCGTCTGGGCACCATCCTTGGTGAGTTCGAGTCCGTCCGCACTGAGCAGATCGTTGTCTTTCAGCCACGTGATCATGTCCGGCTGTCCGCCGTCGTAACCGGACGCGAACAGGATGATCGACCCTTGCATGTACTCTTCCGCCATGTCGACGAACGCTCTGAGACCGTCGTTGGCATAGGCGGGATACGGAAGATCGATCTCTATGTCTTCGAAGGTCGTCGTCATGATGCGTGCCCTCCACCCGGCGCGGTCCATACTGCGGTTCTCCGCGGACCAACAAACAGCATCCGTAACCTCTGACTGGAAGTCTCCTGGCACCCGGCGGCGCACATGCGTTACCCAAGTATCGGGTATTCCCGGCATTGAAATGTTCTCGACGCACTTCGGGTCGGTCAGCCCGTGTTCGAAATGGGTGAATGCGGGTGCGGTATCGACGATGTCACCGATTGGTGAACGGGCCGTCCATGCTCGACGTGCCGGGCCGACGGTTACGGACAGTTATGGGGCGTGCCGGTCAGGCGCGGGTCTTGTCACCGCGCATCGTCGCGGCGAGCTGACCGGGCATGGGCTCGTGACGCACATAGGTGCGGGTGAAATCGCCCGTTCCGTGCGACAGGGAGCGCAGATCGATGGCGTAACGGCTGAGTTCGAGTTCCGGTACTTCGGCGTGGACGCGAGTTCGTCCGTTGCCATGTGGTTCGGTGCCGAGGACCCGGCCGCGTCGGCTGGACAGATCGGTAAGTACAGGGCCGAGGTAGTCGTCGGAGACGATCGCCCAGATCTCGGCGAGCGGTTCCAGCAGGTCGATTCCAGCGGCAGCTGCCGCTTCCCGCAGGGCGAGCGCTCCCGCGGTCTGGAACGCGGCGTCGGAGGAGTCGACCGAATGCGCTTTGCCGTCATAGAGCGTGACCCGCACGTCGACGAGCGGGTGCCCGGCCGCCACTCCGCGCGCCGCTTGCGCGCGAACGCCTTTCTCCACCGACGGAATGAACTGTCGCGGAACGACTCCACCGACAACCTTGTCCACGAACTCGATCCCGGAACCGCCGGGAAGTGGTTCGACCTCGATGTCGCATACGGCGTACTGGCCGTGACCGCCGGACTGTTTGACATGTCTGCCGTGGCCGGCCGCTTTGGACGCGAAAGTTTCTCGCAGAGCTACTTTGTGCTCGACCATGTCGACTTGAACACCGAATCGCGTCCGCAAGCGTTCCAATGCCACGTCACGATGTGCTTCACCGAGACACCACAGGACCAGCTGGCCGGTCTGGCCGTTGTTCTCCAGCCGGATCGCCGGATCCTCGGCCGCCAAACGCGCCAGGCTCTGCGAGAGCTTGTCTTCATCTACCTTGCTGTGAGCGTGAATAGCGATGGGCAGCAAGGGGTCCGGCATCGGCCATGGTTCGATCAGCAGCGGCGTGTCGGTGCTCGACAGGGTGTCGCCGGTTTCCGCGTGACCGAGTTTCGTGACATAGGCGATATCGCCCGCGATCGCCTGGCCCAGTGGCCGCTGCTGCTTACCGAATGGAGAGGAGATGGCGCCGACCCGCTCGTCGATGTCATGGCTCGGATGGCCGCGGTTCGCCATTCCGTGGCCGCGGACATGCACGGTGTCGTCGGTGTGCAGGGTTCCGGAGAAAACGCGCACCAGTGAGACCCGGCCGACATAGGGGTCGGACGCCGTGCGGATCACCTCTGCCGCGAGTTCGCCCTCGGGGTCGCAACGTAGCTGATGGGGCTGGGCGCCGTTGGTGGCGGATACCGCGTGTTCGGCGGGGGTCGGGAATCCGCCGGTGATGAGGTCGAGCAGTTCGACCGTGCCAAGTCCCTGTTTGGCGTCTTCTGGGGCCGGCGCCGCGAAGAGGACAGGGTGGAAGCTGCCACGAGCGATGGCGCGTTCCAGATCGGTGATCAAGGTCTCGAGGCCGATGGCTTCGCCCTCCAGATAGCGGTCCATCAGGGTTTCGTCTTCGCTTTCGGCGATGATGCCCTCGATGAGTCTGTTGCGCGCTTCCTCCAACTCCGGAAGTTGCTCAGGGGAGGGATCGTTTTCGACCTCCTCGCCGGAGGAGTAGTCGCCGACGCAGGTCGGCAGCAGTTCGACCATTCCGGTGACCGGGCGGTGACCGTCCGGACTCTTCGGGCCGTAGACCGGAAGATGCAGTGGCAGGATATTTTCCGACGATCCATTGCCGAGCACCCTCCGACAGGTCTCGGTCATTTCGTCGAACTCCGCCCGTGCGGTGTCGAGGTGCGTGATCACGATGGCGCGCGGCATGCCGACCGCGGCGCATTCCTCCCACAGCGCCCTCGTCATGCCCGCGATGCCTTCGGCTCCCTCGGCGGCCGAGATGACGAACAGCGCCGCGTCCGCGGCGCGCAGCCCGGCCCGCAGCTCACCGACGAAATCCGCGTACCCGGGTGTGTCCAGCAGATTGATCTTCATTCCCCGCCAGGCCACCGGCACCACCGACAATTGCACCGACCGGTGCTGCCGATGCTCGATCTCGTCATAATCCGACAGCGAGGTGCCGTCCTCCACCCGTCCTGCCCGGTTCACCGCCCGTGCGGTGAGCGCCATCGCCTCCACCAGCGTGGTTTTTCCCGATCCGCTGTGGCCGACCAGGGCCACATTCCGGATGTATTCCGGCCGCTCAGCCGCCATTCCTCTGCCGTTGCCCCCCGCAGTACCGCTCGACTTGTCCGCCATGGGTCTCGCTTCCTCGCCTCGACACCGCAGTACTTCGAGCTTCCCACCTCCGACTGCGGCACGTCCATGAATCGGGCAAGAACCGGGCGATCGCGGCACTCGAGTCAGCCCGCGTTGTCGACGGCGTTGTGGCAGGTCGGCCAGTCACCGGGACGCGGTCCGGCAGGATGCTCTGGCGCGCTCGCCGCGCCGCGGATCGGCGGGCGGAGCGGGGTGGGATCGTCGGTACAGCGGTACGGTCAGGTGTTGATTTCTTCGACACGTTCGCGTACCCAGACCAGGAAGGTTCGCACCTCGGCGGTGGGTAGCGCGAGTGCTGCCACGCGGGGGCGCAGGAAGCTGCGCAACGCGGTTTCGATGAGAGGCCGAAAATCGTCCTGCGACGCTGCGATCATCTGTGCGGCCTCGCGCTTGGCCAGCCAGCGGCCTGTGCGGCAGAACGCGACCGAGCGGCAGCCGTTGAGCACTTGGTTGTCGGCCAGGTGGCCTTCCCCGTCGGTGTGTTCGCGGACCGAGGCGAGAATCGCGGTCAACAGGTCATGCCGGGTCGGCGCCGCAATGACCTGCCGGACCGGACTCCCGAAGAGCAGACGCCCGGTCTGATAGGCGATGGAGCGATCGATGACGTACCAGAAGGCTGGTGCTCGCGTCGCATCGAAGCTGGCGCGGTTCGACAGCAGCGGGCCGGTATTGAGATCCAGCAGGTATCCCGCCGCACCAGACGGATGCGAAGCGAAGTCCGAGTCGTAAACCACCAACTCCAACCCGGCCGCCGGGCATGGCAGGGCCGGATGGGCGACCGACAGCGCCAGTTCGCGCACGGCATAGGCAGGAAGGTCCGGGTCGGTCACCACTGCCACATCGATGTCACTGCGTCCATGTCGATAGTCCGCGAGCGCGATGGACCCGACCGCGAAGACGCTGACGAGATGAGAGCCGCAGACCGCGCGGGTGCGCTGAACGAGGTCTTCCAAGTATGGACGCAATTCGACGGGAAGCCATTGCGGATCCACGAGGGAGCGGGTCATCCGGCCAGTATCCATCTCAGCGTGCGGGGTCGGCGGATTGGCCGGGCGAACCCTGCTGCCCTCTTGGGAGATCCAGCGCGCGAGCGCGGCAGTCGCGCGCTGGATGCCCGTTGTCATCTCACGCGGAGATGGTTCCGCTGTAGGCGGTGAAAGCCCGGCCTTTCGACTGGCACCCGAAGCTGCCGTGGAAGCCGGCCGCACACCTGGATCCCGCGTACTCGATGAACGGGCCCCACTGGCCACTGCCCGTTTTCACCGAATCGAGGGATGGGTTGCCGTCGGGGAGGGTGAAGGCGGCGCCCGAGCCGAAAGTCGGGTGCGCGGGCAGCCAGGGTTGATCGATGACGATGTCGTTCACGCTGAACGGGAACGGCAGAAAGCTGTACTGCAGGCGCGTGGGGTAGCCGAAGTCGCAGCCGACCGTACCGTCTGCGGCGATGGCGCAGTTGATGCTGCCCACGCTGAAGTACACGGGTCCCGGATCGGCTTGCGCCGTCGCGCTCAACAGGATCGGGGCCAAGGCCGCGGTCGCCACAACTCCGACGACTCGGCGCATGATGCGGTTCATACAGAACTCCTCGGTGAATTCGATGACGCTGAATATGAATCGACAGGTCTGTCGACGTTCCCGAGATATTCGTTTCAGGTGAGCGGGCGGCGCGCCGGGCGGAGATCGAACCGTAACAGTCCCTATCGCCGTGTCGGCACGCAGGCGTCGAGGTCGCCTCACATTGATCCAGGCGGGTATCGATGGGTGATCGCGGCCGCGACTGGCGAGTCTGTGGTGGACGGGAGGTGGGCCGACCCCCGGTGCGGGCACTGGCCGTGCGAGCGGCGGTTGAACCGGACGGGTCGAGAATTCGGCACAGGCGAGGTGCTCCGCATGCACAATTCGGCGCGAGCGTCGGGATGGGTTCGAGTCGACGACCTACCCGGCGGCACGCGGGGTGAGTGACTGTGACCAGCGCGGCGGCAGCCCTGGTCGCCAGATCGACGTAGAATACCGGGCAGTCGGGTGTTTTCAACTCGGTGTGGGCGAGCGGCTCGATGTGGGGCCGTCGAGGCGCGGCACTCTTGGTCGGCTCGCCTGGTTCGTTGTCACGTCAACATCTGTCGACAAGATCGGATGGTGTTTCGGCTATGCGAACTGAAGGTGACGAGTGGGACATTGTCAGCAGCGTCGGACTCACCGCGTTGGGTGTCGCGACGTTTCGGGCGTTGGAGGCGGCCGGTCCCGATCCGCTGATTCAGGATGATTACGCGCCGCTGTTCGTCGAGGCCGCTGGTGAACCGCATTTCACCGGGCTGCTGGCCGACCCATCCACGCTTGCCGACACGCCGTTGGTTCCCGGTTTCATGGGCTTTCGGACAAAGTTCTTCGACGAGTTCTTCTTGTCGGCCGGCGCGGACGGGGTGCGGCAGGCGGTGATCATCGCCGCAGGGTTGGATGCGCGGGCCTACCGGCTCGAGTGGCCGGCGGGTACCACGGTGTTCGAGGTCGACCAGCCGAAGGTGTTGGAGTTCAAAGAGAAGGTGCTCACCGAACATCATTCGCACCCGAAGGCGGATCGGCGAGTGGTGGCGGTGGACCTACGCGACGACTGGCCTGCCGCGCTCGATCGGGCGGGCTTCGATCCCGACCAGCCCACCGCGTGGTCGGCCGAAGGGCTGCTGCCGTATCTGCCCGGTGCGGCGCAGGACGCGTTGTTCGAGCGGATCGACGAATTGTCCGCACCCGGTAGTCATCTCGGCGTGGAGAGCTTCGTCGCGGGTACCGATGTCAAGCGCTTCGCGAGCATCGAATCGAAGTATTTCGACAACAGTCCATTCGGCGATATCGACCTGACCGAACTGTTCTACGACGACGAGCGTGCTGATCCGGTGCAGTGGTTGACCGAAAGTGGCTGGTCGGTCCAGACTTTCAGTCCGGCCGAACTGGCCACGGCTTACCGTCGATCGGTGCGGGATCTCCCCGATGAGATTGCCGATCTGTGGGAGTTACCGAGGTATCTGATCGCGGTGAATTAGCGTCGCCGACGTTGGGATTGGGCGGCCCGCTGCCGGCAGGTACTCGGGCGGTAGTCGGGGTTCCCGTAGTAATCGCGCCACTCACGGTGAAATAGATCGCCGACATGACCGGGTTGACGACCGGTTCGGCAACTCGAGCGCGGCGGCTACGTCACCCGCGTGCCAGACACGCACGATCGGCGCCGCGTGCTGGTCACCCCGGTCCCCGAACGCGTGGCCCGCGTCACGACGGTCTGGAACGACCTCGGCGAGGGGCGGCGGTTTATGATCAGCGAGCACACCGACACCGAGTTCGAGTTGACTATCGAGCACATGCGGAAAGTTCAGCAGCTCAGCCCTATTCAGATCGAGCGCCTGCGGTCAGGTGGCAAATCCGACTCGTCGGCCCCCACCGAGCACTAGGCCATTGCTCCCGTGCCGGTGTTCGGTCATCGGCCAGGTATCCGGCCACCGGATGGAGTGCGGCCGTAGTCGCCGAAGGTCAACTCGCACACTTCGCGCACCCGATCAGAAGAGGGTGTCGCGGACGCGTAACGGCAACCGCGACCGGCGGCGCCGCCGACACCTTGTCCGGCACGAATCCCAGCCCCGGCAAGGCACACAGCGTCACCGACAGGCCCTACCGATCCGCCGGAACCCCGCCCTCGGCCCGGATCGACGAACGCCAAATCCGATGGCGTCAGCGTGAAATACCGGAACAACTCCTCCCGGCTGATCTCCGGGAACTCGCGCAGACGCTGCAACTCCTCGTCCGCGAATAGCCGCGTCGCCACGAACTCCCAAACCTCCAACTGCTCCGATCAACCTCATCAGCGGCCAAGCCAAGCATCAACGACCCGAACCGGCGGCACAAAACCCCGCCCATACCAGGCAATACGCCATATCCGCCCGATTTTCGGCGATTACCACCCGAACCCCGCCTCGTACTGATGACTGAGGCAGGTTTGTGAGCCAGTCGGTTCAGCCCTCGACCTCCTGCGCGAAAGGGAAGTCGCGAGACGTCTTCTGAGGGATCAGGCGTCGACCGGCTTGGGTCTTGGTTAGAGAATCGACGATCCGGCCGGCGTCCTCAACCGACAGGCCGACTTCGCGACACTTGTGTCTCAGCACATCTACCGAGACACGGTTCCGTCCCCATCGGTGCCGCATATTCATCATGTCGGCTTTGAGCTTCGCCTCCTCGTTCCACTTCATGTGACCGCCATAGCCTTCGGCGTATCTGCCGATGCACTCCAGGATTTCGCTGACGTCGGTGGGCAAGTTCGGGTTGCTCATAACTCAAAGTGTGATCTCCTCCAGCAATGCAGCGCCACACGCTGATCGGTCGGCTCGTCCGAACCCGACGTGGCGGGTCTTGAGCCCAAGAAGGTTTCGAGACAGGTATCGAGGACTTCGTCGCCAGGCTAGAGCGTGTCGAAGTGGCGAGTGATCCGCTTTGCCAGGGAGCCCGCAGCGGCTCCTAGGATCGGTGGGTGCTCGCTTCTCTCGTCTCGTTCACCCTCGCCGCGGTCCTGCTCGTTATCTTGCCGGGCCCCGACACCCTGGTGGTGTTGCGTGGGTTGGTGCGCGGCGGCCGCCGGGAGGGAGTGCTCACCTCGGTCGGGGTGTTGTGCGGGCTGATGGTGTGGATGCTGGCCGCTGTCGCGGGGTTGTCGGCGTTGCTGCAGGCCAGCGAACTCGGCTACGACGCACTCAGGGTCATCGGAGCCTGCTACCTGGTTTGGATGGGGGTGCGGTCGTTGCGGTCGGTCCTGCGCGCGGCCCCCGCAGTCGCGGCCGCCGACCCGGCGCCGACACGGCCGGTTTCGCCAATGAGCCGTGCCGGAGGTTTGACCTCCGGTCTGCTCACCGATCTGCTCAACCCCAAGATCGGCATCGTGTTCATCAGCTTCGTGCCCGGCTTTGTCCCGCAGGGGCACTCGGTGGGCTGGACCACGTTGGGGCTGGGTGCCCTCTACATCGTGCTGACCGCGATCTACTGCGCGCTCCTGGTCGCCGTGGCCGGGAAGATCGCCGCCTGGATGCAGACCCCGCGAGTGCGCCGGCGCCTGGACGCGATCGCGGGCATGACGTTGATCGGTTTCGGCTGCCGCCTCGCCACCGAGGGTTGAACAACCCGCGACACCCGTCCGCAGGGACTGTTCATGAATTGCGGTTGTTGAACACTCGGCCCGAAACCGGCTTCGGCACGGGAACGCCCAGGTCGGCCGAAAATGGCGACTGTTCGAAAAACGTGTCGTAAAGTCTAGCTGTTCAACAATGGTGAGCCACCCTTTTATCTGCGATTGTTGGGTGACGGATACCGATGCGCTCGAACCGTTTTCCCTCGATGGCGATGCTCTGGATCCGATCGGCGGGGGAGGCGCTCTGATCGGGTATGCCCGGGTATCGACCCGCGACCAGAATCTGGATCGGCAGACCCGCGCGTTGAAGGCCGCGGGGTGCAAGAAGGTGTTCGCCGACAAGAAGTCCGGAAAAGACCGCGAGCGTGAGCAACTGTCGGCGTGCCTGGATTACATGCGTGCCGGCGACACCCTCGTGGTCGCCTCGCTGGACCGGGTCGGCCGCTCCCTGCAGGACCTGATCTCGATTGTGGCCGACCTCCGCCGCCGCGGGATCGGGTTCCGGTCGCTACACGAAGCGCTCGACACCACCACCGCTGGCGGCCGTGTTCCATGTGTTCGCCGCCCTAGCCGAATTCATTCGCGAGTTCATCGTCGAAGGCACCCACGAAGGCCTGGCGGCTGCCCGTGCTCGCGGTCAGCGCCTCGGCCGACCACCGGCGATGACCGACGAACAGGTCCGCCAGGCCCGCGCGCTGCTCACCCGGCCTGATGTCGGTGTCCTAGATCGCGCGGCTGCTCGGCGTCTCCAGGACCACTCTCTACAAGTGCCTGCCCGAACTCACCGAAGGCACCCGGAGTCCGGCGAGCGCTCGCCGCACAGGACCCATGACCGCTGTACCTTCACCAGCAGTCATCACCGCCAAGGGACGATTCAAGCCAGCCGATGAGTTACCGTCCCCAGCATGGACATCGCCCCCCACCCGCCCATGGCAGTGGTGCTCCGATACGTCGATGCCTTCAACAACGGTGACTCGAAGGCGATGGCAGCGCTGTGCGCTGATCCGATGCAGATACTCGACGGAATGGCACCGCATGTGTGGCAAGGGCCGACAGCCAGCCAAGACTGGTGGCGCGACGTGTGCAAGGAGGGCGAGCACGCAGGAGCATCGGGCTACCACATTGCGGTCGGCGAGCCACGACACGTCGACATCGCCGGTGACCACGCGTATGTCGTTGTTCCCGCCACCATGACGGTCAATGTGCAGGGCACGCAGGTAACACAAACCGGCTCTACCTTCACCATCGCGCTCGGCAAAGTTGGAACACAGTGGCGGCTGACGGCCTGGGCTTGGGCAAAGGGTGCCTGACGTGTCGGCTCGACGATGTTCGGGCTACGGGCGCACCGCCCTCGCCGAGGTGATGGCTGCACGGGATGAACTCGAGAAGCTGGGCATCGAGGCGCGGCTCCTCGCGCTGCCGGGCGGCGACGTGCTGTACGGCCGCGAAAAGTAGCTACCGGTCCCGGCCGAGCAGAAACAGCTGAGCCTGGGGAAGGGTGCCGCCCAGGATCCGCCGGCACCGCGCGCATCTGACCTCATCGCGAGTCGCGACGAGCGCGCCCGGATCCCACCCCGCCACACCGGTCCGGCACACCAACTCGGGCACATCTCCCCACCGACCCACTTCCCGAGTCGCACCGCGTGCACGGTGCGGCCGGACCGCACGAGCGCGTGGATTCCGGGGTCACCGAATCTCACCCGCGCGGCGTTGGCGAGCGGGCTGATACCGGTCATGACCGAGAAGATACCGAGCCACCCCGACATACCGGACCGTCAATGTGCGCCACACACAAGACATCTCGCTGCCGCGCTCTACGACATTCGGCGCCGAGATAAAGCGACGCCGTGTCCCCTCGGCATGGCATGCTGTCGGGCATGCGAACAGTGTGGGGAGTATTGGCAGCCGGTGCCGCGGCGATGGTTGTTCTCGGTGCGGCGGCGGGCACCGCGACCGCCGAGGGCGTGTTTGTCGGCGAGTACGAGACAAATGCACAGTGTGTGGCAGCCGGGGAGCAGTACCGCAGCTCCGACACCCGGCCCGATTGCGTCTATGGCCAGCAAGGCAGCGGCTGGCAATTGTGGATCCGCTCGATCGGCGGCTGACTCGGCACGACTCGTCCGCGAACACCCCGGGTAGTTGGGGTTCCGGTAGTAACGGCGCAAAAAACAACGTATTTCGACATAAGTCCTGGTCAAGCGGGGTGACTTCGCAGCAGGATCGTAGCTGCAGACAACGGGCCGGGTTGCGGCCCGACCAGCGAATACGTCCATATCCGTTGGCTTTCCGCCGTTACTACCGGGACCCCGGCAACCCGCCATCGCTGCTGGTCAAGCCATTGTCGTTGTTTTCCGCGCGATTCGCCCGGAACCCCTGGTCGCGGTGTTGTTCGGGATGCCATGGCGGCTGAGTGAAAACTGCGGGTTGTCGGTGTTTACGACGCTGCTCGCGCGCCACCGCGGCGACGACTCCTGGTGGAAGGCGGCCCTGGTGGAATGCCAGGCTCGGGTGCACGATTGGGACGATATGAGTGTGGCGATAGCCACAGATGGTGGGCTCCCCGCGCAAATGATATTCACCTGCTGTTCCCGATTGAATTGGCGCACAAGCATTGTGCCTCGATCACGCGATTTCTATTGTGGGCTGATTTGTGATAGGGCGCTCGCCGGCCCGGTGTCCATCGCTGAAATATTCGCGGCCGCTACGGTGTAGGTGCCAAGTGAACTGCGAAGCTGTGACTTCTGACTGGTTACGTCACGCCGTCGTGCGTGCCCGAGATGAAGTTGACGTCGCAGTGTGGTGTCGGCCGATGCCAAGAGTCCGTGCGGTTCGGGGGGTCGATAGTGGTGGCGTTGCGTGTCTGGGCGACTGATCTGGACCGCAACGGAGGGGTCCGACCGGGGCGATGACGAGGTGCGTTCATGAACCGCGGAAGGTTCGGAGTCGGTGTCCGTCAGGGGCGAGAAGGCATGAAACGTGCGAGTTTCCCACAATCGGGAAGCTGCTGATTTGCTCGTCGGTCAAAATGGCGGCGAAAGTTCGTTGTGAATAGACGGTAGAGGTAGCGTGATGGGTCAAGTTGTGTCGGAACAGCCCTATTCTGCGCTACGATCGCGCGACATCTTCTCGGCCTGGGTGATCGATTCGCTCCCGACTTTCGGCTCCTCGGTCGTCGACGGCTCGTTGACCGCGTCCGCCTTCGCCGGTCTGGCCAACCAGGCTCTCGCGGATCTACCGTTCGCGGACGACAATGATCCCGACGCGGCGCGGCGGCTGATCGTCGAGTTGGGCATTATCGGCTCCTCGGTTGCTTGCTACAGCCACCGGGAGAACCTCGCCCTAGCCCGGCGCGATCCTGGACACAGTTTGGAAGCACTCCGCGTCGGCGCGACGAGGACGCCGTTCCGGGCGTATTTCAGTGACCTCATCGGACGTTCGGGTACGGGCCACCCGAACCGGGACGCCTATGCCTCGCTGATCCGTTGGAACGCGCCGGAGATGAGTGCGTATCGGGGTGTCAGCCGCCTCTGCACGGTACCCAGTGTCTTCGACGACGGCCGTATCCGCACCTACACCGCGGAGATCGGCGAAACGTTGATCATCGAGCTGTTCAAGCGCTGTGAGACCCTCGAATTGGCCGCAAACGAAGTCCTGCAACCGATCTGGGCCGGTGGGACATCCACCATGGGTCGCGACGAACTCGCCGAGCGGTTCGCGACGGCTCGGCTGATGCTGGCCGGTGTTCGGCGGCTGTTCCTGAACTTCCATCTGGGCGACGAGCGTGGCGCATTGTCGGTGGATCACTTCGTGGATGTCTTTCGTCAGTACGCGATCCACTGGGATCACGACGATGTCCCGCCCAGCGGTCCGCAGGACATCCAGTTCATCCTGCGCGACCTGATGACCGATATTCAGCTGCCCAGCTTCAAACGCCACGTCGAGCGGATACACGCCGGATTGCTGGCCGAAGAGCGACAGGTGGTCACCGACGCGGCGGTACGACCTTCGCTGCCCAGAGTTCTGCTGGACGAGGCCGGGCTGTCCACCGTCGACCTCGCCACCATGTCGGACTCCGAGTTGGCATCGGCGCTGCGCCGATGCCCAGCCCTCGGCGAGTGCTACCTGTACCTGGAACTCAACGCGCGACTGTCGGCCGCCCACCTGATGGTGGCGAAGAAGTACCTGTACAAGCCCAACCGCCAGCGAGACGCGGCGGGCGCGGCGGTACCGGCCCCCGTTCCGAACGACAAGGGCATTACCGAGTTGACCGAGTCCGCCCTGGATGTTCTCAACCGGGCACGCCGTGACCATGTCATGACCGCGATCGGTCGATGGCGCACTGCCGAGGTGGCTGCGCTCTGCGGGGCGACCGTCCAGCGCGACCTCTCGATGGACGAGGCCCTCGCGTTGTTCGCGCCCGGCGAATCGTCGAGTTCGTTGTCGACGTCAAGCCTCGCTTCCTCGGGCGGGACTTGGTAGCGGGCCGCGCGATCACTGTCGAACCAATACGTCAGCGAGCTGAGCCTGATGGGGAACGAGGTGCTGACCGAAGCCGGGACCGAGCTTCCGGCAGTGGTCGCCGAGGCCCGAATGCCACCACGCTTGCCGGCGAGTTCCTGGCCGTCCCGCATCGGCGTTCCTGGCCTGGGTCGGGAAATCTTTGCGGCTAGTTGTGCACGTGCACATGGGAACTGGACCAAGCATCGGTCGGTGTGTGAAGCAGCCCCGGGAACACTAGACTCTGCCGGAATTCTCGGAGGGAGTGCGCGCATATGGCTGATATCGGGGTGAATGCTCGTAAGGCCGCTCGCGGCGGCCCCGAGATCGGGTGTCCGGTCGAGCGTGGCCAGGACGGGGTCTGGCGGGTTCGGGGCTACGCGGCCGGCCTCGCGATGCTGCGCAGCGCGGGAACTCGACAGGCAGGACTGGGGATCGAGACCATCGAAAAGCTGCCGGCGCGGATTCGCCGCCCGGTGTTGTACCGGGACGGTCCGGAACATCGGGAACACCGACGGCAGACGGCCCGGTACTTCACTCCGCGTCGCGTGGACGAGCATTATCGCGAGGTGATGGTGCGCGTGGCCGAAACGCAGCTCGCCGAGCTGCGACGGGCGGGCCGTAAACAGCTCACAGAGCTGAGTTTTCCGCTCGCCATCGAGGTCGTGTCCGCGGTGATCGGACTCACCAACAGTCGCCCCGGTATCCAGCGCAGGTTGGACCGTTTCTTCCCGGAGAAGTTCGGCAAGCCCGGGCTGACCAGTGTGAGTGGGGTCTACTGGACGATCCGGCAGACCTCGGCGTGGCTGCGACTGTATTTCGGCGATGTGCGGCCTGCGGTTCGAGCGCGGCGTCGAGAACGGCAGGACGACCTGATCTCGCACCTGCTCGACGAAGGGTGCACCGATGGCGAGATCCTCGGCGAATGCCTGACGTTCGCGGCTGCCGGGATGATCACCGCGCGCGAGTTCGTCAATGTCGCCGCGTGGCATCTTTTCACCGATAACTTGCTGTTGGAACGGTACCGAACCGCGGCGGAATCCGACCGACTGGCAATCCTGCGGGAAATGCTGCGGCTCGAACCGGTGATCGGAAATCTGCTGCGGCGCACCACGACCGCGGTAGAGGTGCCGACCGCGGATGGCGGGACAGTCACCGTGCCTCCGGGTGAACTGGTGGACATAGTGCTCAGCGTGGCCAACCTCGACCCGAAGGCGATGGGCGCGCACCCGTCGACCGTCCGTCCCGTCCGCCCCGTTGCCGAGGGCGTCATCGATGTGGGGCTGTCCTTCGGCGCGGGCCCGCACAAATGTCCAGGCGTGCACATCGCGATGCTGGAGACCGATATCTTCCTCAGCAGACTGTTCGCCTTGGACGGTGTGCGCATGGCGGCGCCGCCACGGGTGAGTTTCAACGAGGAGATCAACAGTTACGAATTGCGTGGGTTGGAAGTCGTACTGCCACAACCCGATGCGATCTGACTGTCACAGAATCGGCTCTCTCGAGGTTGTCCCTCGAGTTGCGGGTCACACGGTGCTGTTCGATGATGAGCCGGACGCGGTGCGCGATGCGGCGCCCGCGACTTGGTTGAAGGACGACACGGATGGCCACCAGAGTTCCCTACGCCGAAACGACTCTTACCCAGGTGGTTCCGGGCTCGCCCGGCGATGTCCGAGATTTCTATCGCGACCTTTCTCAGCTGGGTCGGGTTCATCCACTCGTCGTCCGTGTCGACCGATTACCCGACACCGACGAGGGTGGCGTCAGCTCGAGCAACTATCGAGTGACAGATCGCATGCCGTTCGGACTGTTCTCGTATCGGATCACTTACCGGGTGCGGAGCCGAATGACGGACGAGGGAAACCTTGTCGTCGACGTCTACCAGTTCCCGCGGATTCACGTGCAGAACGAGGTCTCGTTCGCCGATCACGACTCGGGTACGTTGCTGACCGAACGGTTACGCTTCGCCGCACCGTGGGGGCTGGTCACGATCGTTCGGCGGTTGGGTGTCGATGCGCATGTCACGATGCTCGACAATCTTCGTCGCCGCTTAACTGCGGTTTCTCCTGGCATGCCCCGATGAGCAGCGCGCGCAACGCGATCGACAGCCGCAGGCCCGCTCCCACTCCGCCACCGTATCCGCAGGGTTGGTACGCGGTCGGGTTCAGCCGCGAGTTGCGTGCGGGTGCCGTGCTGACGCGGCACTTCATGGGGCGGGAGATCGTTTTGTTCCGCACGGCGAGCGGTCGTCCCGCGGCGGTGCAGGCCCACTGCCCGCACCTCGGCGCGCATCTCGGCCGAGGCGGCGTCGTCACGGGGGAGAACCTCCGCTGTCCCTTTCACGGTTTCCAGTTCGACACCACAGGCAACTGCGCCGCGACTCCGTACGGGTCCCCACCACCGTCGGCCCGGCTCGGTGTGCTTCAGCTGCGGGAGGTGTGTGGTGCTCTTCTGCTCTTTCACGACCCGCGCGGTGCTGAGCCGTCCTGGGAGGTGACGGCGCCCGAGCAGCTCGATCGGCAATGGTGGCCGGTACGGCACGCCACGCTGCGGCATCGCGGGCATCCGCAGGAGGTCACCGAGAACAGTGTGGATCTCGGCCATCTCACGGTGCTGCACGGCTTCCGGAACGTGGAGGTACTCGAGCCGTTGCGCGTCGACGGCCAGCGACTGTTTACCCGGTACGCCATTCGGCGGCGGACGCCGTTTTTGCGCGGCAGCCTGCCGCTCGAATTCGACGTGCACGTCGACGGTCTGGGCTTTTCGCGAGTCGAACTCACGATGCCCACGCTCGGATGGCAAGTGCGACAGCTGGTATTGCCCACTCCGATCGACCGGGACCGGGTGGAGTTGCGCCTCGCCCTCACCGTGCGTAGACGCGGTCGGGTGTGGGCCGGCCCGGATCTGCTGCTGCAACGATTCGCACTGCACGCGTTCGTCTCAGAGGTGCGCGCCGACATCGCGATCTGGAACCACAAGTGCTACCTCGGCAGGCCCGCGCTGGCTGCGGGTGACGGCCCGATCGGCCGCTACCGCAAGTGGGCACAGCAGTTCTACCAGGGAGACAGTGAGTTTCACGTGGCAGACAACCCGTTCGCGTCCCCGGAGGTGTCATGAAAGTCGCGGTCGCAGAACAGGGTTCTTCGTGCATGTCGCCGCAAGGAGCCTCGCCGCCCTTGGCTTTCCCCGCCGGCGGCAGGACGCCGCTGGTGGGTGTCTACCGTCGGCTTCGAGCCATCATCACCGATCCGGTCGGTCTGGTCGAACGGTCGGCCGCTACGCACGGCGATCTGTTCACGCTGCGGATCCCGTTCGCCTTCGACCTCACCTATGTGCTCGGCGCCGACGCTTACCGTGCCGTCATGTCCCTGCCCGCGGAGCAGGCCACTATCGGCCCCGTCTTCGGCAACGTACCGACGGTCGGATTCTGGTTCCCTCGATCATCGCGTGATACGGACTCGCTGCAGAACCTGGTGTTGGCCGGTCGGCGCCTGATGGCGCAGTTGATGACGTCCGCACGAATGGCCGAACTCGCCGACGCTATCCCCGAGATAGTCACCCAGCGAACCCACGGTTGGAGCGACCGGGTCGATCTCTCCACCGACATCCACCCCATCATTTACGAAGCATCGTGCCGCTCACTGCTCGGCGAGCGCGTCTGGGCGGACATCGGAGAACAGCTGATTCCGCTCTATCGGACGATCGCCGATGGCATAGACATTCCACGAGCCACGCTGGCCAAGACCCCGTTGCAGATTCTCATGCCCGAATATCGGGCAACCAAGGCCCTGTATCGGGTGCTACGGGGGGCCCAGCGACGGCATACCGATGCCAATTCGCCACTTCTGGCGGCGGTCGCCAAGGCTCGGGTCGACAACACGGTACGGTCGGACGCCGACGCCGTCTGGATGCTCATGTACGTACTGTGGAACGCTACCGCCTATCCGGGCAGCTACACCTACTGGACATTGATCGACATACTGCAGCGTCCGCCGTTGCTTGCCGAGCTACGAGCGCAGCCGAAACTATCCGAACGTCAAGCGTTTCTGAGCCGGTGTCTGCAGGAGACGATCCGGCTCAACCCGGTCACCTCACTGGTCCGCTCGTTGACCGTGCCACTGCACATCGACCACGACGGTCGGCGATATCACGTGCCGGCCGGTGGTTATGTCGGTGTGTTTCCGGGCGCGTTGAACCGTGATCCGGGGTTGGTGCGGAGCCCGGACGACTATCGGCCCGACCGGCACGCGGGCGGGGAAAGCACACAGTTGGCGCTGTTCGGCCGCGGTGCGTTCGGTTGCGTCGCACGGGAATTCAGCAAAATTCTGACTGCCGTCACGCTCGATGGCGTGCTGTCTCGGTACGAGCTCGACCTGCTCGAGGCGCCGCCCGCTCGCCGCTGCCGGGTTCACCTGACCTATCCGTCTGTTCCGACTCCGGCGCGAGTCTCGCGTATGTCCCCGGTGCTGAAAGCGAGCTGATCCAGACGACCGCGTGACAACCTGCCGCAGGTTCGGGTTGCGAAATCCGCCGAGCACGACCAACGACTGACGAGGTTCGAAGCCTCGTTCTATCGACACAGAGTCAGAGGAGGTCCAATGGGCCAATTATCGAACAAGGTGGTGTTCGTCACCGGGGCCGCGCGTGGGCAGGGGCGCAGCCACGCGGTGCGGCTGGCGCAAGAAGGCGCCGACATCATCGCCACCGACATTCCCGCGCAGGTGGACAGCGTCCCCTATCCTCTTGCCACCGCGGCGGATCTGGCGGAAACGGTGCGTGCGGTCGAGGCGGTCGGCGGGAAGATCGTCGCCGGTCAGGCCGACGTACGCGATCTCGCTGCACAGGCTGCGATTGTCGAGCGCGGTGTGGACCAATTCGGGCGGCTGGACATCGTTGTGGCCAACGCGGGGATCTCGAACCCGGCGTCCACCCTCGAGATGAGCGAGCAGGCCTGGCAGGACATGATCGACATCAACCTGACCGGGGTATGGAAATCCCTGAAGGTCTCCGTCCCGCACATCATCGCCGGCGGCCGGGGCGGAGCGGTGGTGATCACAAGCTCGTTGGCGGCAATGAAGACGAACGAGAATATGGCGCACTACAGCGCCGCGAAGGCCGGCTTGGTCGCGATGATGAGGGTGATGGCGACCGAATGGGCGCCGCACCGGATCCGCGTCAACACCGTACATCCGACGACCGTTGCGACCGAAATGATTCTCAACGACTCGGTATACCGGCTCTTCCGACCGGATCTGGACAATCCGAACCGCGCAGATTTCGAGGTGGCCGCGCGGACACTCAACAAGCTGCCGGTCGCCGCTCTGGAAGTCGAGGACGTCACCAATGCGGTGTACTACCTGGTGTCCGATGCCGGTCGGTACGTCACGGGAACAACTCTCACGATAGATGCCGGCGGTGCCCTATGACCGCGCCAGCGCAGCGGAACAGTCCGATGCCGCTGGATCGGAGTGGGATCGATTACGCGGCCGTGGTGGCGAATCTGCTCGACTCGTTGTTGCAAGTGCCGGAACATCGCGCGGAGATCGAATATTTACAGCACCGCCTTTCGGTCAGCCGCGAAGAAATAATAGCCGCATGGCTGTTCTATGATCTCTCCATCACGAGTTATTCGAATGAAGCGTATTCTTCGACGGTGCTCCGACTGGCAATGCACTTGCATAATTCGCTGGCCGGCAACTGGCACGACCGGCGGCAGGCCGCTGTTGTGGAGTATTTGAGCAGAATCGCGCCGAAAACTATTTGTGAGATCGGTTTCGGCACTCCGCAACGCTACGTCCGGGAGTTGATCGGCGGCTCCAGGACGGCGATTGCCCTGTGTGAATACGATGCCGGCAGTCTGGAGTTCGCGGCGACAGTGCTCGAGCACTGGCGGCCCGACTGGGCGGACTCGGTGACATTGCGTCAACACAGCATGGATGACGACCCGCTTCCCTCCGGATATTCCGTCTATATCTTTCAGGATTCGATCGAGCATGCGTTGCGTCCTACCGAGACTCTGCATTCTTATGTCGACGGCGTGCCCGCCGGCACGCATTTCATCTTCTCGCTGCCGGTGGAGGTCGACCATCCCATCCCGGGACATCACATCTCCTGGACCGAGGAGAATGCCGTGATCGAGTGGTTGAGTACGGCTGGTCTCACCGTTCTCGACAAGGAAGTGATCTGCTTCCAGAGTGGTCTCGACCTGCACTCCCATTGTCTGCATCCGGATACCCGTCAGCTGGTGACGCTCGCCGTGAAGAAAGGCGATCGGCAGTCCGCATCTGCGGATGCCGGGAGAATCTGAGAATTCTGCCCGGATAGCGCTCGTTCTCCGAAAACACGCCAGGATGGCGATTCCGGACGACCTACGTGCGTGCGCACCGGGCAGGGCTCGATCCCTGCTCGTGTTCCGCGACGGCGTGCCATCGGTCGGAGAGATCAGCACGGGCGGCGCCTGTGCGCGCGGCCTGGCAGCAGTGGATTCTTGACGGTGCTGCCGGCCATCAGCGCGAGATCACGGCAGCACCGGAGGGCCATGGTGGAGCCAGCGAATCGAGCGTCCGGGGGCGAGCTGTGCGGCGACGAGGCTCGGGGAGCGACTCCTGGCTACGAGTGGCGTGGCGACAGCCTGCGTGTTCGGTAGCTGATGCCTCTTGCCGGCGTGGAAACTATAGCTTGTTAGGCGAACTATCTTCCCTCTATGATCGCCGCACAGCTAACTTGTGGAGATCGCAGCATGACCGTAGCAACCGAAGTCAAGGCGCCGGGTTATTCCCGCGTCATCGCGCCGCCGGGCTGGAGCCGCTGGCTGGTTCCGCCCGCCGCACTGTCCATCCATCTCGCCATCGGGCAGGCGTATGCGTGGAGTGTTTTCAAGCCCCCGCTGGAAAAATCGATGCACATCTCGGGCACCGGCAGTGCGCTGCCGTTCCAGCTCGCCATCGTGATGCTCGGTCTGTCGGCGGCCTTCGGCGGCACCATTGTCGAGCGGCGCGGTCCGCGCTGGGCGATGAAGATTTCCCTGGCATGCTTCTCGTCCGGTCTGCTGATTTCCGCGCTCGGCGCGGCAGTCGGCGCTTACTGGCTCGTCGTCTTGGGGTACGGGTTCGTCGGCGGGATCGGTCTCGGTATCGGCTACATCTCGCCGGTCTCCACCCTGATCCGATGGTTTCCCGACCGGCCCGGCATGGCGACCGGATTCGCGATCATGGGCTTCGGTGGCGGCGCGCTGATCGCGTCGCCGTGGACGACCCAGTTGCTCTCCAGTTTCGGTAAAGACCAGACCGGTATCGCCGAGACCTTCCTGGTCATGGGCGTGATTTACGCGGTGTTCATGTCGGTCGGCGTGCTGCTCATCCGGGTGCCGCCGCCCGGTTGGCGGCCGGCGGGCTGGGAGCCTTCGGCGAACGCCTCCAAGCTGATCAGTAGCTACGACGTCGCCGCGCGCGACGCGATCCGCACCCCGCAATTCTGGCTGTTGTGGATCGTGCTGTGTTTCAACGTCACCGCGGGCATCGGCATCCTGGAGAAGGCGGCGCCGATGGTAGTGGACTTCTTCAAGAACACCGAGACTCCGGTGACCGTCGCCGCCTCGGCCGGCTTCGTCGCCGTGCTGTCGGCGGCGAATATGGCAGGTCGCCTCGGCTGGTCGTCCCTGTCGGACCTCATCGGTCGCAAGAGCATGTACCGGATCTACCTCGGTGTCGGTGCACTCGCCTATGCGCTGGTCTGGTCGGTTGGTCAGGCGAACAAGCCGGTCTTCATCCTCGGCGCCATGGTGATCCTGTCCTTCTACGGCGGTGGGTTCGCCACCGCTCCGGCGTATCTCAAGGATCTATTCGGTTCGTATCAGGTCGGCGCGATCCATGGTCGACTGCTCACGGCGTGGTCGGTGGCGGGCGTCGCCGGGCCGTTGATCGTCAACGCCATCGCGGACTCGGGCCAGGAAGCCGGTAAGACCGGGCCGGGACTCTACGGGCCGTCATTCGCCATCATGATCACGCTGCTCTGCGTTGGCTTCGTCGCCAACGAACTAATTCGCCCGGTCGCGGCGAAGTACCATCGGCCGGTCGCCGCGCCGGCCGTCGTCGCGGAGGGACAACCGACATGACCGAATTCAACCGGGCCGAGGCCGCCTCGCCACAGCGTATGCCACTACTGGTCTTCTCCTGGGTGTGGGTTACCGTGCCGTTCGCCTATGGCGTCGATCGCCTGGTCGTGAATCTGCTCAAACTGTTCCAATAAGATCGGGCACTCGCTCGCCTCCGCCGGTCTGATTCAGGTCGGCGGAGGTGTGCCAGGTCCTGGGGTCACTGAGGTCGACGCGGTAGCGCAGTCGACCGACTCCGCATCGAGGCGGATGGCTCGCACCTCTGCGCGAGAGATCATTTGGCGGGCGCGCCGATCGAAAAGCCGGTGATGACGCCGGCGACGATCGAGTGATCGGATTGCTTCTGCCCGAACACGGCAACGGTGGCACCGACACGGATGTCGGCCGCCCGAGTGGCAAGCATCACGTACACCCTGGTGCGTGCGTTGGTGTGGACATAGGTGTTACTGCCGGTCGCCAGATTCGCGACCACCAGGGTCTTGCCGTCGTTGGTCGCGACCCTCCCGAAGGCTGCCCCGCCCCCCACCGGGGTGACCACCGACGTTGTCGCGGGCGCGGTAGTCGCGGGTGTCGTGATGCTGGGCGGAGTGCTGGTACGAAACGCGGTCTTCGACGCCGCGGGGTCGGTGGAACGGTCGGCGATCAGACAACCGGAGACCACCAGAAGCACGACGCCGATGCAGAGTCCGACGAGTGCGGCCGCGCTCGAGTGGCGCAGGCGGTGCGGTTCGTCCAGTGTGCCTTGCGGTTTCGGTGTGGGCGTCTGCGTCGGGGCTTCCGCGTCGGAGCCGCCGGGTGATTCAACGCCGGTCATCGTCGCAGCTCGCGGCGGGCGTCACGGTGGACCGGTGATCCAGGTGGGTCGCGGTCGGCATCTGACGCCGGACTGGCACCGCTCGTGGTGGTGGCTGATTTCGCACTCGTCATGGAGATCGATGTCGCAACGAGTTCTTCGGGATCGCCCGCGATCCGAACCGGTGGACCGAGTCTCGCTGCCGTCCGACCAAGTGCGCTCCAACGGGGCATGTCCCAAGACTAGATGGCGGTGGGTCTGTGCTTGTTATCACTGGCGGGAGTACCGACGCGGTCAGCCGCCGGATGTGTATGTGCCGCCGGATGCGTATGTGTTGTCCAGATCCGGTCGACGACTGCCGCGGTGCTTGCCGGTCGGTATCCGGTCCGCGCGGAATCTGCGGCCGGCGTCCGGAATGCGCGTAGGGATTCGAGTTCACTCTCGGAAGGCGATATGACGCGCCGAAGGGGCGCGGAAATATCGGCCTGTGCCGCTATCTCCTTATCGCAACAATTGTGCGTGCTTTCTGACGTCGAGCGACGACAAGTGCTAATTTTCGACATGCCCGCCTTCTAGAACCCGTGGTATCGGGTGCCTGGGCCGAATCTCTGACCGTGTTGTAGAGAGGTTGGTGACCATGAAGATGCGTGCGGCCCGAATGTACGGGTATAAAGAGCCGCTGCGGCTCGAAGAGATTCCGGTTCCGGGTTTCGGACCGGAGGAAGTATTGATCAAGGTCGGCGGCGCCGGGGTATGCCGCAGCGACTTCCAAATGATAGACGGCTACTTCGCGGACTCGCTGACCTTGGAATTTCCGGTTACTCCCGGCCATGAGATCGCCGGCTGGGTCGATGGCATCGGCGCCGAGGTGCCCAAGTCGGCCGGTCTCGCGGAAGGTGATCAGGTCGTCGTCGAAAGCTGTTGGGGTGATGGCGTGTGCCGTCAATGTCACGACGGAAACGAACAGCTGTGCGGCCACGGACAGTGGGCGGGTTTCGGTCCGCCCGGCGGCTATCAGGAGTATGTGCCCGTGCATTACCGGCATCTGATCCGGGTACCGGCACACGATGATGTTCTTCCGGAGAACTTGGCACCGTTGACCGATGCCGGGCTGACGCCGTACCGCGGACTCAAGAAACTCAGATCCGCGGGCGTCCTGGGATCCGGGCGCACGGTGGCGGTGATGGGTGTCGGGGGCCTTGGCGTCTATGCGACGCA
This sequence comes from Nocardia sp. NPDC049220, assembly GCF_040647855.1. Lineage (NCBI taxonomy): Bacteria > Bacillati > Actinomycetota > Actinomycetes > Mycobacteriales > Nocardiaceae > Nocardia > Nocardia sp. NPDC049220. Next base: position 47,788 of record NZ_JBEZDA010000011.1, on the reverse strand, counting down.
GTACGCGAAGTTGCTCGGTGGCGGCGCGACAGTGGTGGCGTTCGCCCGCAACGACGGCAAACTCGCGGTCGCCAGGGAGAACGGCGCCGACCACACCATCAACACCCGAGGCAAGACAGCCGATGAAGTGCGGGCCGCGCTGGAAAGCAGCACCGGGCGCCCGGACGTCGATGCGGTCATCGAATGCGCGGGATCCGAAGAATCCATCCGGATGGCGTTCGACGTGCTCGCGATCGAGGGAGCGGTCGCCTCGGTCGGTCTGATCGGTAACCGCATCAACATTCCCCTGTTCCCGTTCGTCGCCAAGGAATTCAGCTATTTCGGATCGTTCTGGGGCAATTACAACGATCTCACCGAGGTGCTCGCGTTGGCCGAAGCCGGTCGGATTCGGCATACCGTGACCCCGGTTCGCTTCGATGACATCAACGACACGGTCGACGCGCTGGCCCGCGGTGACATCATCGGACGTGCCGTCATGGTCTACAACTAGGGCGACATTCGAAGAAGCGGTGAACCTGATGATCAGTAAAACCGAAGCCGGAGAAATAATCTCCCGCGCGCGATTCCGGTCCGGCATCTCTTGGTCGGAGATCGCCGGCAAAATTGGCAAGCCTGTCGTATGGACGACGGCAGCGCTACTCGGTCAGCACCCGATGCGCGAGGAAGACGCGAGAAAAGTCGGGGAGATGCTGAAACTGGACGACGGCGTCGTAGAGGCACTCCAGGTCCAGCCGTATCGCGGTGCGTCCGACTCCCTGATCCCGACCGACCCGACGATCTATCGATTCTACGAGGCGCTGCGGGTGTACGGGCCGGCACTCAAGGAGCTGATTCACGAAGAATTCGGTGACGGGATCATGAGTGCCATCAATTTCACCGTGGACGTGCGGCGCCGCCCGGACCCTGGCGGGGATCGTGTCGTCGTGACCCTGGACGGGAAGTTTCTCGAATACCAGTGGTGATCATCGCCGCATCGATCATATCGGCATAGGGCGGCATCCGCGTGGCGGCCATCGTTTGTCGCTGCTCGCACCACAACGGTCGCTACCGGACGACGATGTCATCCAGGGCGATGGTCACAATCAGGGGTTCCGACACTTTGTTGCCGGCCTCGTCCCGGCTGTAGACCATTCGGGTGGTCGGGATGATGAGTCCGTCGACCTCGCGATGGCCGGACATATAGTGCGCGCTGGGTGCGCCTCCACTGATGTCGACGTTGTAGTCGCGGCGCCGAAGCAGGCCCGCGGCATCGGCATAGAGGATCTGTTCGGGGCTATGGGTGGCGATGTCGGCGGGATAGGTCACCTTCAGCCGCCGAAACTTCTCCCCGTTCTCGGTCCACGGCTCGATCTCCTCGGTCCGTACGCCAGGAAAGGTGAGTGAGATCGGCTCGGTCAGGTACGTCCACATCGCGTATCCAGCGAAATAGGCAAGTTGCAACCTGGTCCAAGGCGTGGTCAGTTCATGCCCGGCGAATGAATCGCGAGGATTTCGCAACTCTTCGACGACGTCGCCGTCGGTGGTCTCGACAGCGATCCGATCGGGGGTGAACGCTGTGCGCCGGTCCGGTGCGAGGAACGGCTCGTGCGAGGTGAACTGTCGGTGCAGATCAACGGTGACGCGGATGTCATCGAGGGCGCCCGGGTGACCCTTCATCGGCCACAGCACGCCATCGACCCGCTGTCGGGCCGAGATCTGTTCGGCGGCCTGCCAGCGATCGAGGCCGCCATAGGCGTCGAAGATGGTGCTGAGCAGTGTGGTCATCGTGGTCAACTCCTTACTGGGTGATAGCGGCTCGTTCGGGAACTCGGCGAACTCCTTCGGGTGCCGGCGCAGGAGGGCGTGCGCGGCGGTGGGGGTGGCGATATCACTTCGCCCGCCGCGCCTTCCTGATGCGCGATCAAGTCCCACAGAGATAGTGTGCGCGCTTACCGGCGAGCGGGGCAGGGAGATCGTGGGAAACGGCCTGGTCACCTGTAGTCACGCCGACCGTCGCCAGCGGCGGCTGGTGCAACCGGCCTTCCGTAGAGACTTGCTGCCCGGCTATGCGGCGGCGGCCGGGACGCGGACATCATCGCTGGTTCGCAGGCCACCGATGGTGGGGCCATCCTGACCGTTCTAGCGGCGGCTCGCGACGAGAACGGCCAGGGCTGTCCGTGCCGGAACTCACCGATCAAGTCACGACAACTCTGATCGCCACGGTCGACGCCACCGCCGCGGCCATGGTGTGGGCGCCGCACTCGCTGACGGATATGCCGGACATCGTCGAGCCAGTGCGTCGGGGAGTCGACACCGTGCTGTCCGGCCGGACCCCGACTGCCGCGGACAGGCCCGCGTGGGAGCTCACCAGGCGGGTTGTCGCGCAGACGCTCCGGCTGTATCCACCGACGTGGTTTCTGATCCGCGTGACAACAGTCGCCACTGAGTCTGCCGGACAACATATTTCGGTGGGGATCACTCTTGTGGGCAGCCCGTGCCTCATTCATCACCGCGGGGATCCGCGCCCGGATCCGGAGCGATTCGACCCCGGACGGCACGGTGGTCCGCCGCACCGTGCTGTGATGCTCCCCCTTCGGGGTGGGGTGCCCTTCAGCCCATCGGCGGCGACTTGGCCCTGAACGAAATGACTTTGGTCTTGGCCATGCTCATCAGCGGATGGCGCTTCGGTACCGCGCACCCGCGCCGCGCCCAGATTCGTGCTGGGCTCGCGGACACTTCGCCTGCGTACCCGGGCCCGCTGACCCCACACCTCGGTGCGGAGCCATCCGCGCGTCGGCGCACCGAGGTCGTCGCGCATCGACGGGCATCTCCCGCTGCGGCTCGGTTCGGTGGCGACGAAATATCCTGTGGAAGTGCGTGATCCGGCAATCGGCACGCGACGAGCCGCATGGGACGCGGGATCGGTCGACCTGGTAAACCCTCCCGAATGTGGGAAGCTATTCCTGCTCGGCTCCTTCGTACACTCCTGACACTCCCACAAGGTGTACGGCCTCCATCGAATAACCTCGGGGGCCGCGGTGGGAGGACCCGAAGGCCCGGGGTCGGTCCGGATAACAGGAGAGGCCACAAATGACCGCCGTGGATAATCGCATACAGGTGAACGACACCGTGCGCGCCGACTCGGAACTGCTGGAAGTGGATCTGGCGGTATTCCTCGCCAAGTTGACGGTCTCGGCCTCGCATGTGGCGGGCGCGGCCAATGGGCCGCGAGAGTTGGATTCAGCTCTGCGGCAAGCATTCCACGGACCGGTCGCTGACGCACTCGGCTCGAAGGTGGGGCAGCAAGCCTTGCGCCCGGCCGGCGGACCCGGCTTCCGGCCGTCCATCTCGTATTGGGTCTTTCGGAATTACCGCGGTTTCACCAACTCTGGCGAGGCGGCTGCCGACCTTCCGGTCATCCGCCGGGTCGCGGTCGCGGTCCGAATTCTGTTGAAGGCCGCGGTCGTTCTCGACGACATCGAGGACGGCAGTCCGGTCCGATACGGCGAACCCGCCTTGCACGCTGTCCACGGGGTGCCGCTCGCTCTCAATACCGGTGCGTGGATGGTGCTCGCCGCGCTGCGCCACACAGAAACACCCGCTGTGGTGAGCTATCTGGTGCAGGCTGTCGAGAACGGTTTCATCGGTCAGGCGGTGGACATGTCGACCCGGCTGGCCGAGATTCGCCGCGACATCGTGGCGGCGAAAGCACAAGACCGCCTGACGTTCTGGGAGTCGGTCGCGACGCTGAAGACCTCGACACTGTTCCGTATGCCACTGAATGCCGCCGCGATCGCACTGCGCGTGCCGGACGACGAACTGGCCGAACTCGACGATGCGATGCGGCAACTCGGATTGGCGAGGCAGATCTTCAACGACCTCACCGATTTCGTGCCCGAATTCGGCGGCGCCAGCACCTACGAGGATTTCGACGGGCTCACCAACCGAGTGTCACTCGAACTGCTCGGCGCCGAATCCGCGCTGCCCGACCTCGCTACCGACCTGATCGGAGACCGGTTGAAGACGTTCACCCTCGGCCACTGCGGACTCGGCGCGACGCTCAGCGAACTCGCCGAACAAGCGGTCGACCTCGAAGAGCAGGCCAAGAACCGGATTCATCAATTGTGCCGATCGGCCGAGAGCGCGGCATATTTCGACCTGACGATCGACCGTAAAGGCCACCTGATGGAGCGGTTGCGCGACGCCGTCCGCGCCGAGCGTCCGACCGAGTAGAACCACGACGCGCAAGATCATGCGGCGGCTTCGCGCCGAAACCCGTTCCTGGCATGACGCGCTGGAGTCGACGCCGTTCAGCGTCGAACTGGTGGCCGGACACTGCCGCTGCGTCGATATGTCGGCCAGCTGGCGGCCTATCGAATCCCAGCAGCGGCGAGTCCTGGAGACGGCAGACAAGGGCTACCGGGCGATCGCCGACACGGTCGCCGCACTATCCGGGCCGGATCACCGAGAACCGACGCCGGACAGAAGCCGGCGACCATGACCCGGGTATGCATGGTGGTCGGTAGTGTCCTCGAGCCGTAGGCCGAACGTGATGGTCAATCGCCGAAGCGCGCCAAGACGGCGCTGGCTTCTTGGGAAGCAGTGCCTTCTTCGGCGAGATGCGCCATCGTCGGGGCGATCTCGCGGCCGTGGTGGACCATCGCCTGCGCATAGAGGCGACCGGCTCGGTAGGAGGAACGGACCAGCGGCCCCGCCATGACGCCTGCGAAGCCGATTTCCTCGGCCATCGTCGAATGCGCCACGAACTCCTCCGGCTTCACCCAGCGGTCGACAGGGTGGTGGCGCGGGGAAGGACGCAGGTACTGCGTAATGGTGAGGATGTCGCAGCCTGCTTCATGCAAGTCGCGCATGGCCTGGGTGACTTCCTCGGGGGTCTCGCCCATGCCGAGGATCAGGTTGGACTTGGTGACCAGTCCGGCGGCGCGGGCCGCGGTCAGCACCGAGAGGGAGCGTTCGTAGCGGAACGCGGGCCGGATGCGTTTGAAGATCCGAGGCACGGTCTCGAGGTTGTGTGCCAGCACTTCCGGGCGAGAGGAGAAGACCTCGGCCAGTTGGTCGGGATCGGCGTTGAAGTCGGGGATGAGGAGTTCGACGCCGGTGCTGGGATTCAGCGCCTTGATGGCCCGCACGGTTTCGGCGTATAGCCAGGCGCCACCGTCTTCCAGGTCGTCGCGTGCGACGCCGGTGATGGTGGAGTAGCGCAGGCCCATGGCCTGAACGCTCTCCGCGACGCGACGCGGCTCGTCGCGATCGAGCGCGGCGGGCTTGCCGGTATCGATCTGGCAGAAGTCACACCGGCGGGTGCACTGCTCGCCGCCGATCAGGAAGGTGGCCTCGCGGTCTTCCCAGCATTCGAAGATGTTGGGGCACCCCGCCTCCTCGCAGACGGTGTGCAGGCCTTCGCGTTTCACCAGGCCCTTGAGCTCGGAGTACTCGGGGCCCATGGTAGCGCGGGTGCGAATCCACTTGGGCTTGCGCTCGATCGGGGTTTCCGCGTTGCGGACTTCGATGCGCAGGAGTTTGCGGCCGTTCGCGGCACGAGCGTCGGAGGCGGAGGTTTGCGAAGTCATGGAGGGCCCTGAGATCCGCGCAGCGGATTCCGCCGCGGCGCCGTTATGTGGTGTCGGGGTGTCGACTGAGGTCACTCGATCGACCTTACGCCGTGGCTGTCGGGCGCTGCGGGGTCGTACCGACCTGCGTCGCGCGGGGGATGTCGTGGTCGGTGACTGGGAGTTCGCCGTCGAGGGCGCGGATGATCGCGTCGGACACCAGTGGCTTGATCTCGGCCACGGTCACCTCCCGGGCGAGCTCGCGGGTCAGGGTGGTGACGCCCGCGTCGCGGATGCCGCACGGGACGATGGCCTGGAAGCCGTCCAAGGCGGAATTGCAGTTGAACGAGATGCCGTGCAAGGCGACGCCACGCTGAACGCGAATTCCGATCGACGCGATCTTGCGCTCGGCGAACAGTTCGGTCGCCGGCAGCCATACGCCGGAACGGCCCTCGACTCGGCCACAGGTGAGGCCGAGCTCGGTGCAGACGGTGATCAGCGCCTGCTCGAGACGGCGCACATAGTTCACCACGTCGACCGGCTCGGCCAAGCGCACGATCGGGTAGCCGACAAGCTGGCCGGGGCCATGCCAGGTGATCTTTCCGCCGCGGTCCACCTCGACTACCGGGCTGCCGTCGATCGGCAGATCCTCGGCCTCGGTCCGGCGGCCCGCGGTGTACACCGAGGGGTGTTCGAGCAGCAGCAGATGATCGGATCCGCTGCCCTCGGCCCGCTCCGCGGCGATGGTGCGCTGCAGGTCCCAGGCGGCGTGGTAGTCGATAAGTCCGAGATCCTCGACCACGATCGGGGTCGTGTCGAATCGAGCGGACAGGGTGGTGCGCGTGTCGTTCACAGCCATGACGGTACGCCCAGGACGATAGCCGACTCCACCGCCTCGGTGTGGGAACTACCACATCGGATCCGGTTTGCCGGGGGAGAGCTGATCATTCGCTCGGCCACTGAGCATGGCGCGGTGCCACCTGGGGCGCCAAGGTTGCCGACGAGCGGCGCGATGTCCCCGGGTGGCCGCCGATCGTGACGAGTGGAATTGCTGGGCAGTGATTCGAACCACTGGGACCGTAGGAGCAGCCTGGATCGGCCGTAGCTGGGCTCAGTCGGCGTCGATCGGCAATGTCAGTTGCATGAGCGTCAAATCCATCCAGCGCCCGAACTTGTGCCCGACCTCGGGCAGCACACCGACCGTGCGGAAGCCGAAGCGCTCGTGGAGCTGGACGGAACCGGTATTGCCGGATTCGATCGCGGCGACCATCGCGTGCACGGTGCCGGCCCGCCGCGCTCTGTCGATGAGTTCGCCGAGCAGTGCGGTGGCGATGCCGCGGCGGTGGAACCGCTCGTCGACGTAAACCGAGTTCTCCACCGTGAACCGGTAACCAGATTTGGTGCGCCACGGACCGTAGCTCGCGTAACCGGCCAGTTCCCCATCGATCGCGGCGACCAGTACCGGCAACCCCGCCGCGGTGCGAGCACGGAACCAGGCGATGCGCTCGTCCAACTGCACCTGCTCGGTGTCCCAGATCGCGGTAGAGGCGGCGATGTTGGTGTTGTGGATGGTGAGGATCGGTGGCAGGTCGTCAAGATGCGCGTCGCGGATGACGGTAACTGGCCTGGTATCGAGTCGGTCGGTCATCGGGCGTCTCCGGGTCGCCCCACCGCGGCCCCGAGCGCGGCGCCGATGGTGGGATGCAGGAATTGGTAGCCCGCCTCTTCGAGGGCCGTGGGGATCGCGCGCGGGCCGTGCAGGATTGCTTCCTGCGCGAACTCTCCGATCAGTGTGTGCAGGACGAATGCGGGCAGCACCAGTGGGGTGGGTCGGTGTAGTGCCCGCCCGAGCGCGCGGTTGAACTCGGCGTTGGTGACCGGCGCGGGGCCGACGACGTTGATCGGCCCGGACAGGCCGTCGTTACCCAGCGCGAAGCGGATCGCACCGATCTCATCGGCTATCGAGATCCACGGCGTGTACTGGCGTCCGTTGCCGAGCCGTCCACCGAGCCCGACCGAGTACAGCGGTTGCAGGATGCTCAGCATCCCGCCGGAGCCGGACAGCACGACGGCGCTGCGCAGCAGAACAGTGCGCACACCGGCAGCGATGGCGGGGCGGGTCGCGGCCTCCCAGTCCCGGCACAAGGTGGCCAGGAAACCAGAACCGGAGGACGAGGCTTCGTCGACCACCCGGTCGCCGGTGTCGCCGCCGTAGTAGTGCACGCCGCTGGCGTTCAGTAGTACGGGAACGCCGGCGGCGACGACCGCGTCGGCCAGCACATCGGTGGGGGTGATGCGACTGTCGCGCAACTCCTGCTTGAAACTACCGGTCCAGCGGCGTCGGCCGATGCTCGCGCCGCACAGGTTGACCACCGCGTCCGCGCCGCGAAGCGCCTGCTCGTCCAGGTGGGCGCGGGCGGGGTCCCAGACGAATTCGTCTGGGCCCGCCGGATTTCTGCGCACCAGTCGGGCGACGTCGTGCCCGTCGCGGTGTAATGCCGCGACGAGCGCCGTCCCGATCAGCCCGGACGAGCCGGCGATCACGACTTTCATTTCGTGCCGAGCTTCCTTTACAGGCCGAGGTCGGCCTCGAACGCCGCCTCCTCGAGCCGGTGCCGGATCGTGGTCACGAAGCGACCGGCATCCGCGCCGTCGATCAGTCGGTGGTCATAGGTGAGCGGCAGGAAGCACATCGAGCGGACGCCGATGGACTCGTTGCCGGTCTCATCGGTCACCACGACCGGGCGCTTGACGATCGCACCGGTACCGAGCATGGCCGCCTGCGGCGGAACCAGGATCGGGGTGTCGAACAGTGCGCCCTGGCTGCCGATGTTGGTGATGGTGAAGGTGCCACCGGCCAACTCGTCGGGCTTGAGGCCGCCCTTGCGTGCGCGGTTGGCGATGTCGGCGATAGCGCGTGCCAGGCCGGCCAGCGACAGGTCGCTCGCATTGTGGATCACCGGGGACAGCAGGCCCTGATCGGTGTCGACGGCGATGCCGAGGTGCACCGAGGCGTGGTAGGTGATCTCCTTGGTGGACTCGTCGTAGCTGGCATTGACGTTCGGGTGCACGCCGAGCGCCTCGACGACGGCTTTGGCGAAGAACGGCAGGAACGTCAGGTTGACGCCCTCACGGTCCTTGAACGCGGCCTTGGTCTGGTTGCGCAGTGCGGCGATCTTGGTGACGTCGGCCTCGTGCACCTGGGTCAGCTGCGCAGTGGTCTGCAACGACTCGCGAGTCTTGGTCGCCGTGATCTGACGGATGCGGTTGGCCTTTTGCACGGTGCCGCGCAAGTGGGCCAGGTCCGAGCGCACCGCGGCGGGGGCCGCCGGGGCTTTGGCGGCGGGCGCGGCGGGCGCCGACGTAGCAGCGGCGGGAGCCGGAGCCTTCTTGGCCTCGGCGGCGGCGAGCACATCCTGCTTGCGAATGCGCCCGCCGACACCGGAACCGGTGAGCGACGCCAAGTCGACGTTGTTCTCTTCGGCCAGCTTGCGAACCAGTGGGGTGACGTACGGGGTCGCGCCATTGGTTGCCGAATCGGCGGCGGGCGCCGGAGCGGGAGCTGCGGCAGCGGGTGCCGGAGCAGGTGCGGGAGCTGCGGTAGCGGGTGCCGGTGCCGGTGCGGGCGCTGGTGCCGGTGCGGGAGCTGCGGTAGCGGGTGCCGGAGCAGGTGCGGGAGTTGCGGTAGCGGGTGCCGGTGCCGGTGCCGGTGCCGGTGCCGGTGCGGGCGCTGGTGCCGGTGCGGGCGCTGGTGCCGGTGCGGCGGCTGCGGGGGAACTGCTGCCGATAACGCCGAGCTGTCCACCGACCGGGACGACATCGTCTTCCTGCGCGGTGATCTCCAGCAGGGTGCCCGCGACCGGAGACGGGATCTCGGTATCGACCTTGTCGGTGGACACCTCGAGCAGCGGCTCGTCGACGGCGATTTGGTCGCCGACCGCCTTCAGCCAGCGCGTGACGGTGCCCTCGGTAACCGACTCGCCGAGTTCCGGCATCTTGACCGCAGTGCCGTCACCGGACGAAGCGGGCGCGGCCGGTGCGGCGGGGGCAGGCTCCTGGGCGGCGGGAGCGGGCTGGGGTTCGGGGGCGGGAGCCTCCTGCGCGGGGGCGGGGGCCGCGGCCTCCGGAGCGGGCGCGGGTGCGGACGAAGCCACCTCGCCGGCCTCGCTGATGACGCCGAGCTCGCCGCCGACCTCGACCACGTCGTCTTCCTGCGCGACGATCTTCGACAGCACACCCGCCGTGGGGGACGGGATTTCGGTGTCGACCTTGTCGGTGGAGACCTCGAGCAGCGGCTCGTCGACCTCGACCGTGTCTCCTTCCTGCTTCAGCCACCTGGTCACCGTTCCCTCGGTGACGCTCTCACCAAGAGCGGGCATCTGGACGGAGAAGGCCATGTCCGTTGACTCCTCTGACTGCTCGACGGGTTCTACAACAGCTGATCTCACTGCGGACGCTCGTCGCAGGTCGCGACGTGTGTCCGAACGCCACCGATCATTGTGCGTGGCCTCGGAGATGCTGTGTGGTTCTGGTACCGCGGTCCATCCTTGCATTCGCCCGTCCGCCGCGAAGCGCAGGGCTGCGAACTGCGCGGAGCTGGCAGTATGGGAAGACCGGCGATGAACATTCTCCGGTGCCGGAAAGGAGGTCGACGTCGTTGGGTTTGCTGGATCGTTTCCGTGGCGGCGCGACCCGTGGCGGTGCCGCTCTACGTGCGGGTTCGGTGGACAGTGCGGATGCTCGCTATCTGACCGACTGGGTGCGGAGCCACGAGGGAGTCGAAGGCTACGTCGAACCGAAGACGGCGGTGACCGATGTCACAGTCATTCTTATTGCCGCTGATGGTGAATGGACTCGTCGGATCGTCGGCGAGCGCGGGGCACGGCGGCTTGCGAGAAATTTGCGAATCCCTGTCTACGACGTGCGCAAGACCGGCTATCCGCAGCGGATGCGCGACTACGACGCGCGCAAGCGGGTCGAACGCCAGCGAGCGTCGGACGCGGAATTGCGCGAACCGTAAGGGGGCGTCGTCCAGCTCCGACAACGCCCCCCGCGTGTTTACTCGGCAGCGATGTCCTCGATCACTGTGATGAGGGTCCGAACCGGGACGCCGGTGCCACCCTTGCCGATGTAGCCGAACGGACCGCCGGTGTTGTATGACGGGCCTGCGATGTCGAGGTGGGCCCACTGCACATCTCCCGGGACGAACTCCTGGAGGAACGTCGCTGCCATCAGCATGCCGCCCCACCGGTGCGACGCGACATTGGCCAGGTCGGCGATCTTGGAGTTCAGATCGGCCCGCAACTCGCCGGGAAGCGGCATGGCCCATCCGTTCTCACCGACCTCCCGGGAGATGCGGGCAACGCGGTCGCGGAATTCGTCGGTACCCATCACGCCGGGTGTGCGGGTGCCGAGCGCGACCATTTGCGCGCCGGTCAGCGTGGCCACATCGATGATGTAGTCGGGGTCGTCCTCGGCCGCGCGGACGATCGCGTCGGCCAGGATCAGGCGGCCCTCGGCGTCGGTGTTGATCACCTCGACGGTGGTGCCGCCATATTGGGTGAGGACATCGCCGGGACGTTGCGCGGTGGCCGAGGGCATGTTCTCGGCCATCGGCACCGTCGCGGTGACGGTCAGCGGCAGGTTCAGTCGTGCGGCCAGCAGTGTGGTAGCGATCACGGCGGCCGCGCCCGCCATGTCCGAGGTCATGTTCTCCATGTTCTGCGCGGGCTTGATGGAGATGCCGCCGGTGTCGAAGGTGATGCCTTTGCCGACCAGCGCGACCTTCTTCGGGCCACCGGCGTAGGTGATCCGAATCAGGCGGGGCGGGCGGGAGGAGCCTTTGCCGACGCCGAGTACACCGCCGTAACCGCCTGCTTCCAGGGCCTTCTCGTCGAGCACCTCGACGGTGAGGCCGGCAGCCTCGGCGAGGTCCTGCGCGCGGGAGGCGAACTCGGCGGGGAACAGATGGCTGGGCGGGGTGTTCACGAAGTCGCGTGCGGTGGCGACAGCTTCGGCGGTCAGCTTCGCGCGGAAGAACGCCTGCTCCCCGAAGCCCGGCTCGGGCACGAGGAACTCGACGCGGGCCACGGGACGCTCATCCGGCTTGGGCGCGGACTTGGTCGACCTGAACGGTGTGAACGAGTAGGCGCCCAGGTAGAAGCCTTCCGTCGCGGCGCCGAGGTCAATTCCCGACAGCGTGGTCACCACCAGTTCGGTGCCCGACAGCGCGCGGGCCGCCACCCCTGCCGAGCGGCGGATCTGCTCGGCGTCGACCTTGTCGGCGGCGCCGAGGCCGACCGCGAGCACGCTGGACACCCCGCCCAGGCCGGTCGGGGCTGGAACCCGGGTGAGTTCTTCGGCCTTGCCCTTCGCACCGACCGCGCCGAGCTGGTCGAGCAGTTCGGCGCGCACCTCGGCGGTCAGTACGTCGCCGAACAGGTCCTCGGGCACGATAGCGGGGCCGTCTTCGGACGAGGTCAATCCGACGACCAGTACATCGGTATCCGCGCCGATGGTTTCGGTGCGCGCCAGTTCTGGTCCGAGCGAGCGATCTGCAACAGCGGTCATTGGCACAGGTTATTCGGTCCGCTCTCGGTGTCGCATCGCGACGCCATCCAGCAAGAGTTCCACGCCTGCGTCGAGGAGTTCGTCGAAGTCCAGAGCGAAGCCGGCCGGGTCGGTGGTGATGAGGCGATGCAGGACCGGGCGGGTTGCGGGGTCGAGCAATTCGGCCAGCTCGTCGCGCAGCGCGGCTTCGGCTGACGACTGCGGAGCACCGAGACGGTCGACGCGTTCGGAGCTCCACAACAGTGCCAGGCCCTGGACCAGGCCGGATAGTGAGAGGTAGATCGCGAATGCGGTCCGCGTGGTCAGGGCGGGGTGATCGATCGCGGCGACATTGCGTTCGAGGATGTCCAGCAAGGCAGGGCCGAGCGGCGGCCGGGTGCGCGCCAGGATGGGCAGCATCCACGGGTGTCTGCGGTAGAGGCTCCACTCCTGGAGCGCCTCGTGTCGTAGCCGCGGGCGCCAATCGGTGCAGAGCGGGGCGGGTGGCGGGATCTCATCGAGCACCAGTTCGGCCATGCTCGCGAGGAGTGCTTCCCGGTCAGGGAAGTGCCGGTAGAGGCCGGCCGTTGCGACCCCGAGGGCGGCGGCCAGTCGACGCATGGTCAGTCCGTCGATGCCGTGGCTGTCGGCCAGATCGACGGCTGCTCGGGTGATGGTGATCTTGGACATCCGGGTGGGCCGGGTGCTGCGGCGGGTGGGCGCCACGCCGTCCCGCCGGGCGCGGTAGGCGCGGGCCTGGCAGGACCGCGAGCAGTACTTCCGCCTGCGACCGAGGGCCGGTTGGGTCAGTTCGTCTCGGCAGGTCGTGCACCGCATCCGCGGACCCTTCCCTTTCGTCACACAAACCAGTGTGACGAAATACTAGCAAGATGGTTATCACCTGCATAAATTGAACAATCACAGACAATGTTCACCACGAAAGGGTGGTCGATGGAACTCACCGCACGACGCGCCGATGCTCGGGACCGCGACGCGCTGATCGAGGCATTCGGCGTGGCCGGCGCGGACGAAGTGGTCACGGCGTGGGTGCTGGCGGACCAGCCGGACACCGATATCCGGACCGCGTTCGTGCCCGGCCTGGTCGATCGAGCACTGCGCGATGACGAGATCTGGGTCGCGGGGCCGGGCGAGGACATCTGGTCGGTCTCGATCTGGCAGTCCGTCACCTCGGTCGAGCGATTCGCCGAGGAGGCCGCCGAGGCACGAACGCTGGCCGGCCAGGCACCCGACGTGCGGCCGCTGCGCCGGATGGCGACCGTGACCGACCTGCTCGCCCGTGCACACCCACGGGAATTTCCGCACCAGTACCTGCAAGTGATCGTCACGGTGCCGGAGCATCGCGGCAAAGGTGCGGGTGCCGTAATCCTCTCCGACCGGCTCCGAGCCGCCGCAGCGGCGGCAGTCCCGGCATTCCTCGAAGCCAGCACCGAACGATCCGCCCGCCTCTACGCCCGTTCCGGTTTCGTCCGCGCCGGAACCGCGCACCTTCTCCCGGACGATGGCCCGACTCTCATTCCCATGTGGTTTCGCCCGTCGAATGGCAGCCGGCCGCGATGAATTCGCGACTTCTTCGGAATGCCACTCGTCGGTGATCCGTCGGTCGGGCTGGTGGCGGACCGCGCCAGGGGGCGTGCCAGTGCCGAATACGCCCGTGGTAGTGGCGGATAAGCTCGGCGGGTGACCGAGACGAACCTGCTGCAAGGACCTATTCACGCCGTGCATGTCGAGCTGGGTGCTACGTTCGCGCCCTTCGGGGGGTGGGAGATGCCCGTTTCGTACGCGGGGACGGTGGCCGAGCATCACGCGGTTCGCACCGCGGTCGGGCTGTTCGACGTCAGCCATCTGGGAAAGGCGACGGTGCGCGGGACGGGAGCCGCGGCGTTCGTGAACTCGGCGTTCACCAACGACCTCGGGCGGATCCAGCCGGGCAAGGCGCAATACACGTTGTGTTGCGCGCGGGACGGCGGCGTGATCGACGACCTGATCGCCTACTACGTGAGCGACGACGACATCTTTCTCGTCCCTAATGCCGCCAACACCGCGGCGGTGGTCGCCGAATTGCGGGTGGCCGCGCCCGAGGGCGTCACCGTGACCGACGAGCACCGCGATCACGCCGTTTTCGCGGTGCAGGGTCCGCGCTCCATCGAAGTGCTGAGCGCGCTCGGCCTGCCCGCCGAACTGGAGTACATGGCGTACGTCGACGCCGAATGGGATGGCCGCCCGGTCCGCGTGTGCCGTACCGGCTATACCGGTGAGCACGGCTACGAGCTGCTGCCGCGTTGGGATGATGCCGAACCGCTGTTCCGTGCCCTTATCCAGCAGGTGCGGGCAGCCGGGGGGCAGGTGGCGGGCCTCGGCGCCCGCGACACCCTGCGCACCGAGATGGGCTACCCGCTGCACGGGCACGAACTGACGCGGCGGATTTCGCCGGTGCAGGCGCGCTGCGGCTGGGCAGTCGGCTGGAAGAAGTCGGAGTTCTGGGGGAAAGCCGCTCTGGAGCGCGAGAAGTCGGCCGGCCCGCGCCGGCTCCTGCTGGGGCTGCGGGCACTCGACCGCGGCGTGCTCCGGGAAGGACAGGCGGTGCTCCGCGACGGTGCGCCGGTCGGCGAAACCACCTCCGGCACCTTCTCGCCCACCCTGAAGGTCGGCATCGCACTGGCACTGCTCGACACTGCCGCGGACATCGAACCCGGCGCCGAGGTCGAGGTCGACGTACGCGGCCGCCGGGTGCGGTGCCGGGTCGTCCGTCCGCCCTTCGTGGAGACCAACACGAAGTAGTCGGGGTCACTGGCCGGACCAGGGGAGTACCGGGGACATCGCGCCCGGATAGGATCACCGGCATGACCATCGCCGCACAGTTCACCCGTGTTCCGCATACCGCGCCCGTTCCGGCGCAGCGGCGACAAGAGGTACTGGCGGCACCCGGGTTCGGACGCTACTTCACCGACCACATGGTCTCGATCGATTACACCGACGGTGACTGGACCAACGCACGTGTGGAGCCGTATGGCCCGCTCGCGCTGGACCCGGCGACCATGGTGTTCCACTACGGCCAGGCCATATTCGAGGGCTTGAAGGCCTATCGACAGAGCGACGGTAGCGTCTCCTGCTTCCGGATCGACGCGAATGCCGCGCGGTTCCGCAGATCGGCTCGCCGCATGGCGATGGCGGAGTTGCCGGAGGAGTTGTTCATCGAGTCGGTGCGCCAGCTGCTCGAGGTGGACCGAGACTGGGTGCCCGCGGCGGGGGGCGAGGAGTCGCTCTATCTGCGTCCGTTCATGTTCGCGACCGAGGCCGGATTGGGTGTGAAGCCCGCCGCCTCGTACAAGTACCTGCTGCTGGGTTCCCCGGCGGGCGCGTATTTCCCGCGCGGTGTGAAGCCGGTGCGGGTCTGGCTGTCCACCGAGTACGTGCGGGCCGCACCCGGTGGCACCGGGGAGGCCAAGGTCGCGGGCAATTACGCCGCTTCGCTGCTCGCGCAGGCCGAGGCCTCGGCGCAAGGGTGTGATCAGGTCGTGTGGCTGGACGCGTGCGAACGCCGCTACGTCGAGGAGATGGGTACCAACAACCTGTTCTTCGTTTTCGGGTCCGGCTCGGAGGCTCGGCTGGTCACCCCGGAGCTGTCCGGCTCACTGCTGCCCGGCATCACGCGCGAGTCGCTGCTGACCTTGGCCGCCGACTCCGGCTTCCCCGTCGAGGAGCGCAAGATCTCGGTGGAGGAGTGGCGCGCGGGCGCCGAATCCGGTGAGATCACCGAGGTTTTCGCGTGCGGCACGGCCGCGGTGATCACTCCGGTCGGTTGGGTGCGCTCCGGCGATGACGAGTTCAGCATCGGCGGCGGCGAGCCCGGCGAGGTCACCATGGCCTTGCGTGACACGCTCACCGGCATTCAGCGCGGCACCTTCGCCGACATCCACGGGTGGATGCGGGGGATGTGACTCAGCCCGGCATGAGCATGTGCCACTGCTCGAGCGTCTGCGGGCGCAGGACGTAGTTGTTGTCCCGGACGGTGGACAGGGCAGCGTGGGGTTCTTCGGAGTACCAGTGGCCCGGGTAGACCACCGGGTCACCGGTCAGTCCGGCGAGGTAGCGCAGGCTGCGGAACATATCGTCGGAGTTCCCGCCGGGAAAATCGGTGCGACCGCAGCCGTCGACGAACAGGGTGTCGCCCGCGATGAGACGGTTGTCGAACAGGAAGCATTGGCTGCCCGGAGTGTGTCCAGGCGTGTGCAACAGCTCGATGTCGAAAGCGCCGACGGTGATCTTGTCACCGTGTTCGTGACCGGTCAACTCACTGTCGGCGATGCCGGTGACGTTGGCTACCCACGTCAGTTCTTCCGCGTTGACATGTACGGGCACCTGTGTCTTTTCGAGCAATTCGCGCAGACCCGACAGGGTGAAGCCGAGCATGGTGCCACCCACGTGGTCGGGATGATGATGGGTCGCGAGCACCCCGGTCAGCCGGAGACCATCGCTCTCGACGATGTCCACCAGATCGCTTGCCGCGTACGCCGGATCGACCACTACGCACTCACCCGTCTCTCGATCGCCGATGAGGTACGCGAAGTTGCGCATCTGCGTCGCGATCGGATCGCCGACTGCGTAGTCGCGTCCCGACAACAGTTGGCGAAAATAGCGGCGCTCAGAAGACATACCGCACACCTTATTGCCCGACTCAGACGATCTACGCACGACAGCCGGAATGTGCCCGAGTCTTGGGCTCCTGTTCCAGTCCCCACTGGACCGATATCCATCTGGGCCGGCGCGGCAACCTCGCCATTATGGCTTGGTCGACACGGCTAGACGGCCAGCGACAGAACTGTCCCGGTGACGGTGACCGACGTTTCGAGCGCGGCGCCGAGGACGTCGCCGGAGAGACCGCCGAAGCGGCGGGCGCAGTGGCCGACCAGGACCATCCCGGTGGCGAGGGCGAAAAGCACGGCGAGCGGGCCGAGCCAGGGACGGTCGGGCGCAGCCCAGACCGCGAGAACGATCAATACGGCCGACCACGACGCGGCGGCGAGTGTCGACTGGGTGCCCGCGACCAAGACGCCGAAGCCGGTACCGGGTGCGGCGTCGATGCGTCGGCAGGCGAGGACGACGACCACCCGCCCGGTCGCGACCGCGACGGCCACCGCACACCACCGGCCCGAGTCGGCCGCGGCCGCGAAGGAAAATGCTTGTATCCCTATGGCGAACACCAGTGCGGCGACACCAAACGGACCTGCGCCGCCACGCTTCATGATCGCTCTGGCCTGTTCGGGCGGACCGTAGCTGCCCAGGCCGTCCATGGTGTCGGCGAGCCCGTCGAGATGCATGGCCCTGGTGATCAGCGCCAATGCGCCGACCACCAGCAGGCCGGCCAACGGAGTGGCCGCGCCGGCCCAGGTCAGCAGCCACAGCAGTCCCGCAGCACCCGACCCGAGCACCACACCGACGATCGGCGCAAGCCGAATCGCCTGTCTCGCCGCCGCGCGATCGACGTCCGCCGGTCCGCGCACGGGCAACACGGTCAGCCAGGAGAGCGCCAGTCGTACCCCGGTCACCGTGCGCGGCTTCCGCCGACGCTCGACGCTCCGTACTCGCCACGAAGCCGCGCAGACGCCACGCCGACCTGCCGCGACCATGCCGGAACCCTGCGGGCGCCGGTGTGTGTCAAGACAACCCAGGAAACGAATTGCACGCACCCGACAACAACATCCGGTGCCGCCGCACCGATTGTGTCGTGGGGCCGGGAACGATTCACTTGCGCAGGTCCGGAGCGGTCGGTGCCGGTCGCGCGTCGGCGGTGCTGACACCGGCCTCGGCGAAAGTGGACATGTCGGCGAGGACAGCCACCGCGCTGCGGAGGATGGGGAGGGCTGCGAGAGCGCCGGAACCTTCGCCGAGGCGCATGGTCAAGTCGATCACCGGCTCGAGGCGCAGGTGTTTCAATGCGAGGGTATGAGCCGGTTCGGTGGAGCGGTGGCCGGCCAGCCACCAGGCGCTCGCGCCCGCGGCGAGGTCTTCGGCGACCATCGCGGCGGCCGTGACGACAACGCCGTCGAGGATGACAGGAGTTCGACGGGTAGCCGCCTGGGCGAGAAATGCGGCCATCGCAGCGAAATCGGCGCCCGCGGCGACACGCAGAAGCTCGACCGGATCCTTGACGACCGGACGCGCGCGGCGCATCGCATCGCGGATGGCGGCGACTTTGCGCGCCCAGCCGGCATCGTCGATGCCGGTGCCGCGACCGACGGCGGCGACGGGTTCGGTGTCGGTGAGGGTGGCGACGAGGACGGTGGCCGGGGTGGTGTTGCCGATGCCCATGTCGCCGACGATCAGTAGGTCCGCGCCCGCGTCGATCTCTTCGTCGGCGATCGCGCGGCCCGCGGCGAGCGCCGCCTGGACCTCCTCGCCGGTCAGCGCGTCCGCACGGTCGATGGCACCGCTGGAACGGCGCACCTTGTGCTCGGACACCCGCGGATCGGTGTCGGCGTCGACGGAGATGTCCGCGACCCGGACCGTCGCACCCGCCACCGCCGCGAGAGCGTTCACCGCCGCGCCGCCATCGAGGAAGTTCGCGACCATCTGCGCTGTGACCTCGCTCGGATACGCCGACACCCCGTGTCGGGCGACGCCGTGATCGCCGGCGAACACCACGACCGCGGCTCGCTCGAACTGCTTCGGCGGGCACAGGCCCTGGCACGCCGCGACCCAATTGCCGAGTTCCTCCAGCCGTCCCAGGGCGCCACCGGGCTTGGTCAGCTGCGCCTGTCGCTGCTCGGCCGTCGCACGAAACTGTGCGTCCGGCGGCGCTACCGGTCCGAATCCGTGGGTCACTGTCGAGCCTTTCCGGTCGTGGCGGTTCCCGCCGACTTCGCCGCCCAATCTTGCCATTCCCGGCGTCCCGCGCCGCTGGAGCCGGGCTTTCGCCCACGCAGAGCCCCTTCCCGGCCCGGTGTCCTCTCCGCGAGCAGGCCCTGGACGCGAAGACGGCGCGCTGGGCCGGATGCGCTACTTCAGGCGCTGCGGAAGGCCGGCCACGACGAAGAATGCTTCGTCGCAGACCTGGGCGAGGCGCTGGTTGAGGGTGCCCATCTCGTCGCGGAACAGGCGGCCGGAGTGGGTGGCGGGGATGACGCCCATGCCTACCTCGGGGGTCACGATGACGAGGTGGTGCTGGTAGGCGGCGACGGCCTCGAGCAAGGCGTCGGTATCAGAGATGATCGTGCCGCGCGGGGCGTCCCAGGCGGCACGCGCATCGATGCGCGCGGTCAGCCAGGTCCCGATGTCATCGATGAGCGTGACGTCCGACGGGTTGTCCGGGGCGCTGAGAATCGTCGCGGGGTCCGCGCTTTCCACGGTCGACCAGTCGGCGGGGCGGCGGGCGCGGTGCTTGGCGATGCGTTCGGCGAAATCCGAGTCGGCCGGGTCGGGCACCGCGGTGGCGACATAACGGACCGCGCCGCCCGCGTCGGCCGCCAGCTTCTCCGCGAATGCCGACTTGCCGGACCGCGCGCCCCCGACGACCAGGGTGCGGCGCGGCGCTGTGGACGACGAACCTTGCGACACGGGTGCACGCTATCAACCGAAAGGTCACCGACACCGGTTCTTCTCCCTCGCCGCGCGACAATCACTTCTGATTGCGCCGGTCACGAGCGCCCCACGGTCGCGCAGACAAGCCGATGCCGGCATCTCGACCGCCGTCGACGTTGCGACGGCGGTACGTTCCCACCCGGACCGGACCCTGTGAACTCGCCCACGGGCTGACCGACCTCGGCGCCGAATTCACATCCGACATTCGGCGCCGACCGCTCGACCGCGCGCTACGTCTCCTGCCCCCCATCCGGGCTCGCGCCGAAGCGACGGCGGTATTCGGTGGGTGCGATACCGACCAGGCGCTGGAAGTGGTGGCGCAGTAGAGCGCCGGAGCCGAAGCCGGAGCGGGTGGCGATCTGTTCCAGGCCGAGGTCGGTGTCCTCGAGGAGGTGTTTGGTGAGCAGAACGCGCTGGTTGGTGAGCCATTTCACCGGGGTGGTTCCGGTCTCGGCGGCGAACCGGCGGGCGAAGGTACGGGTGGACATGGCGGAGCGGGTGGCGAGTTCCTCGATGGTTTGTGGCAGGTCGAGGTGTTCGTTCATCCACTCCAGGGTCGGGATGAGGCTGTCGGAGGTACAGGCTGCGACCGGGCGTTCGATGAACTGGCGCTGTCCGCCGTCGCGCTGCGGTGAGACCACCATGCGTCGCGCGATCGCATTGGCCACGCCGCTGCCGAGTTCGCGTCGCACCAGGTGCAGGCAAGCGTCGATGCCTGCGGCCGTGCCCGCACTGGTGATCAGGTCACCCTCGTCGACGAACAGCACATCCGGATCGACGGTCGCTTCGGGGTAGTCGGCCGCGAGTTTGTCCACGTAACGCCAGTGCGTGGTGCATTTGCGCCCGTCCAGTAGTCCGGCGGCACCAGCCAGAAACGCTCCGGAGCACACGGTGAGCACCGTGGCGCCCGCCGCTGCCGCGTCGCGGACGGCCTCGACGATTCGTGGATCCAACGCCGCGCCGGTCGTGGTGGCGGCGGCCGGGATGGCGACCAGATCGGCCCCCGCCAGTCCAGCGAGCCCGTATTCCGGTGTGACGGTGATCCCGGGGCTCGTCGATCGCAACGGGATACCCGGCTCGGCTCCGCACACGCGAAAGTCGAAGCCAGGTAGCCCGTCGGCAGTCCGATCGAGACCGAAAACCTCGCAGACGACACCGAACTCGAACATGGCCATCCGCTCGGAGAGCACCACGGCGACCTTTGACAGCATGCGCCCAGTCTACTGGCCGAATCTTTGCGCACAGTGTCAGTGCAGCCACTTTCGGCGGTAAATAGGTGAGCGCAAAATTACCGCCATGATCACTTTTCTCGTTTCATTGGCGGCCTGCGTGGCCTTCGCCGCGTTCGTCGCGTACCGCACCGGCCACGCGGGATCGTCGGATGTCATCGACCGCGACGCCCAGCGCGTACAGGCGGAACTGACCGCGATGCTCGGCCGCGACGCCCACCGCGGATGACCGGCGCGGCGCTTCGGTTACGCCCGAGTCCGCCAATTGCGCTGCGCAACTACCCCGCTGCGCTGCGGAACTAGACCGCGTCGCCGGGGCCGACCCGCGGCTTCGGGGCACGCATCTTGCGGATTTGGGAGGCACGGACGAAGGCGTACCAGCCGAGCCGGTATCCCGTGTCGGTGCTGTCCGGAAAACGCTCTCTGACCCGCCCGTTCACGACCCGGCCGAGTAGGAAGCCCTCGGCGGCCATGAACGCCATCATCACCAGCATGGCCAGTGTGACGATGGTCTGCAGCGCGGGTGCGACGAACATCGACAGGATCAGCACCAGTGCCATCGGCATGAACAAGCCGACCAGGTTGCGTCGGGCGTCGACGATGTCACGGACGAACGCGCGCACCGGCCCCTGGTCGCGCGGCAGCAGGTATTTGTCCTCGCCCGCGAGCATTCGCGCCCGCCGATCCTGGGCCGCGGCGCGGCGCTCGGCCGACGCCTCCTTGCGCTCGGCCCTGGTGCCGCGGGCGGCCTTGCGCCGGGCGCGGGCCTCCTTGGCGGTGAGTGGGGCGGGAGCTACCGGACCACGGCGCTTGCCCTGTGCGTCACGGCGTTTCGGGGTGGGACGGCCTTTGCCTGCGGTGGCTGGGGCTGCCGTCCGGGTGGAACCCGCGACCGAGCCGCTTTCCATGACTGCCGTCGATTCGACGGTCACGTCGGTACTGGACTCGCCGCGACGGAACAATTTCACACCGACCAGGCTATTCGATGCGTTTCGCGGCGAGAAACGCGGTCCGATTCGCCGAAGTGCGCCAGCTCACGGACGTTGCGTGCCGTCGGCGGCCAGGTGGTGGCAAGATAGGGAATAGCAGCCCGCCGAGTGGTGTTGACCGACGCGACCGTGCGCTGTTCACGGGTTGACCATAGGTTCCTCGAGGAGAGTCCATGACTGTGCAGAACGAGACCGCCACCCATGGTGTGACTCTGACCGACGCCGCCGCCACCAAGGCGAAGGCGCTGTTGGATCAGGAGGGTCGCGACGACCTGGCGCTGCGAATCGCGGTGCAGCCGGGTGGTTGCGCCGGCCTGCGTTACCAGCTGTTCTTCGACGACCGCTCGCTCGATGGCGACTTCGTCGTCGACTTCGGGGGCGTCACGCTCGCCGTCGACCGGATGAGCGCTCCGTACGTCCAGGGCGCCTCGATCGACTTCGTCGACACCATCGAGAAGCAGGGTTTCACCATCGACAACCCGAACGCCACCGGCTCCTGCGCCTGCGGCGACTCCTTCAACTGAGCTATTCCGCCTCTCCGGGTATTCAGGCCGTACCGGTCGGGTGACAGCCGATTCGCGTACAGGTCTTGCGTCGGTGGCGCTCGAGTTTTGGGCGTTCCCGGCGAGTTACCCGTGTCCTTGCGAAATCAGTTGTCGCGTTCGGGCGGGTTGCTGTGCCGCGGCACCTGGATCGGAGGGGTGGATCGACTACGGTGAGATCGGGGCTTCCCGTCCCGGTCTCACCGCCTGCCGCCTACCGTTGAAGGGCTCAGTCACGTGTCCATCGCCGTTTCCGCGTCCATTGCGACCGACCACCTCATGCGTTTTCCCGGGCGGTTCGCCGACGTACTGCTGGCCGATCAGCTCGACCACGTCTCGCTGAGCTTCCTCGTCGACGATCTGCAGATCCGTCGGGGAGGGGTCGGCGGGAACATCGTCTACGCCATGGGTCTGCTGAACCACACACCACTGCTGGTCGGCGCCGTGGGCGCCGATTTCGCCGAATACCGCGCCTGGCTGGAATCGCACGGCGTCGACTGCTCCGCCATTCTGGTCTCCAATCATGCGCATACCGCCCGCTTCGTCTGCACCACCGATGACGACATGGCGCAGATCGCGTCGTTCTACCCGGGAGCCATGAGCGAAGCGCGCGATATCTCCATCGCCCAGCTTGCCGAGAAGCGGGAACTCGACCTCGTCCTGGTCGGCGCGAACGACCCGGAGGCGATGCTGCGCCACACGGCCGAGTGCCGCGAACTCGGCATCCCGTTCGCCGCTGATCCCTCCCAGCAGTTGGCTCGCCTCGACGGTGACCAGTCCGTGCAGCTGATCGACGGGGCCACTTACCTTTTCACGAACAAGTACGAGTGGGCGCTGCTGTTGCAGAAGACTGGCCTGAGCGAGGAAGAGGTCGCGCAGAAGGTCGGCATCCGGGTCACCACGCTCGGTGCGGACGGCGTGCTGATCGTCGACCGTGCGGGCACCGAAGTGACCGTCGGCGTGGTCCCCGACACCGCGAAGGTCGACCCGACCGGTGTCGGCGACGCGTTCCGCGCGGGCTTCCTGACCGGCCACACCGCCGGGCTCAGCCTGGAACGCGCAGCTCAGCTCGGCTCGCTGACCGCCGTCCTCGTGCTGGAGACCATGGGCACCCAGGAGTGGACGCTGAACCGGGACGATGCACTGGAGCGCCTCACCCTGGCATACGGCCCCGAAGCCGCGGCGGACATCAAGCCCCTGCTCTGTTCCGCCTCTCCGGGTCTCGAAGCCGTACCGGTCGGGTGACGTTCGATGGGTGTTGAGGTCCTGCGTCGAATGGCGCTCGAGTTCTGAACGTTGCCGGGCGAGTCACTCATCTACTCACGACATCTCTTGCGCTGAAGGCTCTGGGGGTGGCCGCCGGATCACGGCCACCCCGAGAGGCGCAATAGCGTAGGACCGCCCGGGGCGGCGCAACAGCTACAGCGAGACCGGGTAGACGGGCTCCTGGATCTCCGGTTTGATCCGGTCTTCGACGAAGATTCCGTGCCACACCATGAACACCAACAGCGTCCACAGTCTGCGGCTGTGGTCGGAGGTCCCGGCTCGGTGCGCGACGAGCATGTCGCTGATCGCGCGCTTGTTCAGCAGGTGGTCGGTCTGCGACTCAGCGATCTGCTGCTGGGCCCAGTCGTAGAGTTCGGTGCCGCGCAGCCAGTGCCGCAACGGAACCGGGAAGCCCAGTTTGGCGCGATGCAGCACGTGCGGAGGCACGATGCCCTCCAACGCCTGGCGCAGCGCGTACTTGGTGGTCTCCTTGGTGATCTTCTGATCGAACGGAATTCCTTCGGCGACCCGCAGCACCTCGGTGTCCAGGAACGGTACGCGCAGTTCGAGCGAGTTGGCCATGGTCATCTTGTCCGCCTTGACCAAGATGTCGCCTCGCAGCCAGGTGAACAGGTCCAAGTGCTGCATGCGCGCCACCGGGTCCCAGCCGTGGGATTGGGCGTACAGCGGCGCGGTGACGTCCTGGTGGGTCCATTCCGGGCGGAATTCGCGCAGCACCGCACGCAATTGGGCGTCGTTGAAACTGCGCGCGTTACCGTAGTAGCGCTGCTCCAGGGTGAGTGAACCGCGGTGCAGCAGGCTCTTGCCCCGGGTGCCGTCCGGAATCCGCTCCGACAGTTTGCCCGCCAGTCTGCGCAGCCCGCTGGGCAGGCGCTCGAAGGGCCTCAGCGACAACGGTTCCCGGTAGATGGTGTATCCGCCGAACAGCTCGTCCGCGCCCTCGCCGGAGAGCACCACCTTGACATGCTTACGGGCTTCCTTGGCCACGAAGTACAGCGGAACGAGCGCCGGATCGGCCACCGGATCGTCGAGGTACCAGACGATTTCGGGAATCGCGGCGGCGAATTCGGCGGGGGAGACGACCTTGACGATGTGGCGCGCGCCGATCGCCTCGGCGCTCTCGGCGGCCACGTCCACCTCCGAGTAGCCTTCGCGCTCGAACCCGGTGGTGAAGGTGATCAGCTTCGGGTTGTGCCGCATCGCCAGTGCGGCGACCGCGGTGGAGTCGATGCCACCGGACAGAAACGAGCCGACCGTGACGTCCGCACGCATGTGTTTGGCGACGGAGTCCTCGAGCGCGGCGCCGATCTCCCGGTAGCGCGCCGCCGCCGAGCCCGGTGCGAACGGACGGACCTGGAACTTCGGGGTGAAGTAGCGGGTGATCGCGGGCGCCGCGCCGGGCCGTACGGTGGCATAGCTGCCCGATTCGAGCCTGCGCACGTCCTTGTGCAACGTTTCGGGTTCCGGCACGTACTGCAGCACCGTGTAGTGCTCCAGGGCCCGCGGATCCAGGGCGTCGCTCAGCCCCAGTGCGGGCAGCAACTGCAGCAGGCTCTTCTTCTCGCTGCCGAACGCGGTGCCGCCCGGCCCGGTCGCGAGGAACAGCGGCTTGATGCCGAACGCGTCGCGGGCGAGGAACAGTTCCTCGGTTTCGGTATCCCAGATGGCGAACGCGAACATGCCGCGCAGTCGACGCACCGCTTCGGGGCCCCAGTAGTGGAATGCGGCGACGATCGCCTCGCTGTCGCCTTCGGTGCGGAAGATCGTCCCGTCCGGGAAGTCGGCGGCATGCGCCTCGGCGATCTCCGCGCGCAACTCCAGGTAGTTGTAGATCTCGCCGTTGAAAGTCAGCGCGTAGCGGTCCGGGTTGTCCGGCGGACCCCAGCGCAGCGGCTGGTGCGAGTGCTCGATGTCGATGATCGACAGCCGGTTGAAGCCGACGATCAGGTGATCGTCGTGCCAGGTGCCGCGCTCGTCGGGGCCGCGGTGGCGCACGCAGTGCAAGGCTTCGTAGACCTGCTCCACCGTGCCAGGTGCTGCCTCGTCAGATGTCAGAAATCCGAGCAGTCCACACACGGTGTCGGCAACCTCGTTTCGCGCAGTCGGGTACGCGCTCACCGGGCGGAGCGCGGGGGATGAAATCTAGTGTCCGAGTATGCCGCACACACCGGGTCCGCGTGGCACGCGCACCGCGTCCGGGCCGGACACGCTGGTGGCGGTGACCCCGGCACGGTCGGGTGGGGCGTCGAATCCGACCCGACGACGGACCAGCCGTCCGTTTGGTCTACGCTGCGTAGTACTCAGGTCTCTCTCAGGCGACCCGTGCGCTGTCGCGCCGGCCCGGAGGGGCCCTGAAACGTGCTGAAGATGCATTGTCGAGGTCGATCGCAGCCCTGACAATGCACTGTCGGAATGTGTGGCGACCAGGAAGGCGTGAGCGTGGCGCACAAGGCGAGCGAAGTGATCGGGGCACGACCCGCACGGGGTCGGCAGGGCCGCATCCTTCGACGGGCCGGGCTGGCGGTGTCCTTGGGGATCACCGCGGTGCTCGTCTCGGGCTGCTCGATCGACAATGTTTGGCTGAGGTTCGGCTGGCCCTCGGGTGTGACGCCGCAGGCCACCCGGATGCGGGAGCTCTGGACCTGGTCGGTCATCGCCGCGCTGGCAATGGGCGTCCTGGTCTGGGGTTTGACCTTCTGGACGGTCGCCTTCCACCGCAAGAAGGCGGACTCGCCGGAGTTCCCCCGGCAGACCGGCTACAACGTGCCGCTGGAGCTGACCTACACAGCCATCCCGTTCGTCATCATCGCGGTGCTGTTCTACTTCACCGTTGTCGTGCAGAACTACGTGCACGACAAGGTGGCCGACCCCGACGTGACGATCGACGTGACCGCTTTCCAGTGGAACTGGAAGTTCGGCTACCGCGAAGTCGACTTCAAGGACGGCTATAAGTTCGACGGCATCGACACCACGCGCGAGGCCGCGAACCAGGAGCAGCTCGAGGAGTACAAAGAGCGCACCAAGGACGGTCACCCCCAGCCGGGCCCGGTGCACGGCAAGCCGGAGAACGACATCCTGTCCTACCTGCACTACGACAAGGTCGAGACGATCGGCACCAGTTCCGAGATTCCGGTTCTGGTTCTGCCGACCAACAAGATCATCGAATTCCAGCTCGCCGCCGCGGACGTGGTGCACGCCTTCTGGGTGCCGGAGTTCCTGTTCAAGCGCGACGTGATGCCGAATCCGAAGGAAAACCACTCCGACAACGTCTTCCAGATCACCAAGATCGAGAAGGAGGGCGCGTTCGTCGGCCGCTGCGCCGAGATGTGCGGCACCTTCCACTCGATGATGAACTTCGAGGTCCGCGCGGTCTCGCCGGAGAAGTTCACCAAGTACCTGGACGCGCGCAAGGCGGGCAAGACCAATGCCGAGGCGCTCGGGTCTATCGGTGAGTCCCCTGTCGCCACCTCCACCACGCCGTTCGACACCAAGCGCGACACCAAGAGCGCGGCCGCGGCCGAGAGCAAGTGAGGAACTGATCTGACATGAAGATCGAAGCGCGGATTTTCGAACTGCTCACGGTGTTCTTCATCATCGTGGCGGTGGTCTACGGCTTCTTCACCGGCCAGTCGCGCACCGGCGTGGAGTGGGCTGGTACTACCGCCACCGTGCTGACCGCGGGCCTGTCGCTGATCATCGGCACCTACTTCCGCTTCGTCGCACGCCGGCTCGATCTGCGTCCCGAGGACTACGAGGACGCCGAGATCGTGGACGGTGCCGGTGACCTCGGCTTCTTCTCGCCCGGCAGCTTCTGGCCCATTACCCTGGCCGCCGCCGGTTCGGTGACCGCACTCGGTCTGGCGTTCTTCCAGTTCTGGTTGATCGGCATCGGCGTGGTCTGCATCCTGGTCGCGGCTGCGGGTCTGGTGTTCGAGTACTACCTCGGCCCGGAAAAACACTGAACTGACGATCTACCGCGAGGCCCATCGGAGACGTGGGTCGGACCGCGGGGGATCGACGGGAAGAAACCGTTGTCGGTGTGATCGTGGACGTCCCGGTGTGGAGCCGTCCACGACCGGGATGTGAACTCGGCGCCACCGCGGCGATGTCGCCGATTCTGTTCGAACAATAAGACCGCAGACTTCGCGGTGATCACTGTTCGGAGGAGTTCTGGTTCGAGAGCTATTCCGATCTTGCGAATCTATCCACGTTCAACCTGATCGGCCTCAATCGGATCTTCGGCAGTGGGCTGTGGTAGTGAAGCACCTGAGCAGGATCCGCGCGGACCCACCAGTACAGGCCGCGCCTCAACCGAGGCACCGACCCTCCCCTCTGGGCTCGAACTGCCCGAAGGGCTCCTCCCTGAACCGAATACCACGCCGAGCAACGCAACTACACCTGCCGGGCTCGGCCCGGCACCGAGCATTCCAGGCATACCGGGATTCTCGCCAGGCGGGCCGGGCTCGGGAGTCCAGGCAGCGTTGGTCTCGGCCCCGGCGGGCCTGGCTCCGCACTTCCCGCCCCGCCGATCTCAGGGCGGCCAGTGACAATTACTGGCACAAGTGGTTCGGCTGGCCTGCGTGGGGGAACGGGGACACCTATGGGACCGATGAGTCCCGCTGCTGGAACTCGAAAGAACGACGACGAAGTAACACACGAGTCCCCCGACTACCTCCGGCGGGTGCATTCCGACTGGACCGAGGGTATCGATAGCGCAGTCGGCGTTATCGGCGACGATCAGTTCGCCGAATTCGACTATGAAGCCAGCGTCGGGCGTATGGGCGACTCCAGCCTGGATTCTGCGCCGCGTCGAACCTCCCCGTCCTGGACTCGACCACCAGATCACGCCGTGCCCAGCACGTACGACTACCGGCCGACGCCTGGAGTGCAGCCAGCAGCGTCGCCAGAAACCCCATCCGCCCCGCGCCCCATGGACGACACCGGTTTAGACCAAACACGTCTGCATGCTCCCGGTCCTGTCGAAGTGGCGGGCAGATCGCAGAACGTCACCACAGGCCGTGATCGGGTACATATCGGTGATGCCGAATCAACCGGCTCCGGTGACACTCCGGCCGCCGCGAAGAGCCCCGATGCCAGGCCGATGGATGCCTATCCGACCGCGGACGCAGACGCATATGCCCAACGCCAGACGGTGACGATCAGCGGCAATGGCCCGGTGATGGACGACAATCCGGACGGTGCCGAGAGCGAACCGCAGGTATTCACGATCTCCGGTACCGGCCCGATCATTGATGACGGAGTCGAGGGCGCGGGCCGGTGACAACGCAAACGGTCTGCGGTGGGCAGCCTCGGCGTTGTTCTCTTCCAACGATCCGGCACGAGAGCTGACTTCGGCGCAGATATCAAGTTGGTCGTCACGCAGCGGCAGAGCCTCGGACTGCACATCGCCGCAACCATGCCTGCGGCGCCCGCTGGCGCTGCGGGCCGATTGATCGGTTACACACCGCGCGTTCGCGGTGAACAACCACCCACTTCGTGGAGATCGTCATCCGATCGCGAACGTCCAGGTGAAGAACGTATCCGGACTCTGCTGAGTCTGCCCCGCACCGCGGAGGGGCACCTACGAGTGCAACGTTACCCGCACGCCCAAGGCCACACCCGCCCTCCTATGTGAGCTGGATAGATATCCGAGACGACGATCCGGCCCACGGCCGCTACCTCATCAGTGTCGAGAACACCGAGACCGTGGTCCTGCCCGCCTGCTCCGATGTCATTGCCAGCGAGCTGCATCGCCGAGCAGATCTGGGAGAGTAACACCTGGAGGCCGAATGGCCTGAGCGAGTCGATTGGACGCAGACTGCCTCGCCGGGAGGCCCCACCGCCGATGGTGCATGCTCATACGAGCATCGATCAGCACAGGGGTCGGTGGGGGACATCCATCCCCTGCGCCCGGATTGCTGGAGATTACTCGCTCTCGTAACGCAACGCGTTTTCCGAGCGGCAGATCTCCTCGATACCGGAGACGATGTCACGCAGCAGTCCCGACGGCAGTGCGGTGGGGCGCAGGCGGCAGGTGAACGTGATCAGGCCGTAGTCCTCGGGGGACAGGCCACGTGCCGCCGATTCCGCGCGCAGGTGGCGTGAGCGCACGCCATAGGTCATCGCGGAGATGACGGTGAAGCAGCCGGAGCGTTCCCGATGTCCCGCGAACAGATCGTGTACGCGGTAGAACACCGACGTATAGCTCGACAGGGGCGCGAAAATGCCCACCCGGTAGGCCGGACCACGTTCGGACGAGCTGAGCGCCGTGTCGGCCAGATACTCGGCGTCGCGCAGGGTCTGCACCTTGGGCGCGAACATCACCGCGCCCGCGGCCGCATTGCGGACCGGCATGCCCGCCTTGCCTGGCGCGGCGGAGGCGATGGCGCCCAACGATTTCCGTGCGCGCGACCCGACCTCGCGCCGGGCTCGCAGCCCCCTGGTGGGCGCGGTGGGGTACAAGCTCGACCACTGCCCGAAACGTACGGTGCCGAGCTGCACATGGCCGGTGCCGACCGGGCGCGCCACCTTCAGCGGCGCGGTGTCGACCCAGCGACCGACTTGCAGCGCGGACGTGCCCGGGCGCGCGATCTCGGCGTAGGCATGCTCGACGAACGAGTCGAAGTCGAGAAACCGGTCCGCGGTGGTGGTCAGCCAGGTGTGGGCCTTGTCGACCTCGATCGCGTCCAGGGTGAGCGCGGTGATGATGCCCGCGCGTCCGCCCGCACCCAGGATGCGCTGGAACCGATCGGTGTGGTGGGTGCGGCCGCAGGTGCCGATCCGCCCGTCGGTGTCCACGTATTCCAGATCGACGATCTGGTCGATGAACAGGCCGTACTTGTGCGAGGCCGCACTGACGCCGCCGACCGACGCGAAGCCGCCCGCGGTGATGTCGCGGTGGTCGCCGACAATGGGCAGGCCGAGCCCATGCGCACCGAGTCTGCGGTCGACGTCCGACAGTTTGGCGCCCGCTTGCACTCGGACGGTGCGCCTGCCCAGGTTGATGTCCAGCACCTGGTTCATCCGGCGCAGCGAGACCACGGTCGGCTGGGCGGGCAAGGTGAGACCCTCGTCGATCAGTTCGCCGCCGCGCACCATCAGCCGTTCCGATCGCCCGCGTGAATCCCTAATCGTGCGAACGACATCGGCGGTATCCCGGGGGAGAAATTCTTCGGCGTTGGAGACAATCTGCGGCGTGCTCATGGCACGAAAGCTAACCACAGCGCGGCCCGTGCCGCGCACCCGAATCCGGGTTATCGGACCGCGGGCGCAAGGCGCTCGCGCGACAGCACGGATCCGTGTGAGTCGTACAGGTCAACGGTCGGTTCGCTCGACTCCCGCGGATACGCATCTCGCCGAAATGGCGGAAGATATCCAACGGCAACTGTTGCCGACAACGCATGCACGACACCGCCTCGGGGTCGAGGGTTCCGTCCAGTGGGTTCGGGCCGAGTGCGCCGGCCTTCAGCGGCCCGCAGACCCGACCGCGCGGCGTGCACCGGCTGGTCGACGACCGCACCGGCCGTCGCCCGGCCGAGGTCGAGGATCGAGCGCGTTCGTGCGACATGCGTGACGCCGCACAGGATCCGAGCGTGTCGGAATCAGCGTATGTCGCACTATTCGGATCGGTCGTCGACCGGATTCGACACACTCGGTCCGCACCGTATCGGTCGCCTGGTGGAAGGCGCCGGTCAGCTCGCCGCAGTGTCGGGAATCCGCGCCGCCCGGGGGCGGTTGCCGCTCGGCACGCCCTTCTTCAGGCTGGCGGCGTAGACGTCGACGTACTCCTGGCCGCCGAGCTGCATCAGCTCGTACATCACCTCGTCGGTGACGGAGCGCTCGACGAAGCGGTTGCCGCCCATGCCCTCGTAGCGGGAGAAGTCGATCGGCTTGCCGAATTTGACCGTGACCTTGCGGCGGCGCCAGCGGAATGGTCCGGGCGGGCTGACCTCGTTGGTGCCGGTGACGGCGACCGGGATCACCGGCACACCGGTCTCCAGTGCGAGCCGGGCCATCCCGGTCTTGCCCTTGTACAGGCGGCCGTCGGGCGAGCGGGTGCCCTCCGGGTAGAGACCGACCAGCCGGCCCTCGTCGAGCAACTTGCGGGCCGCGTTGAGCGCGTCCTCGGCTGCGTCGGCGCCGCTGCGGTCGATCGGGTACTGACCCGAGGCGCTGAAGAAGAACCTTTGGAACCGGCCTTTGACGCCCGGGGTATTGAAGTACTCGGCCTTGGCGAGGTAGTTGATCCGCCGAGGGCTCAGCAACGGCGCGAACAGCCAGTCGGCGAAGGAGAGATGGTTACCCGCCATAATGGCCGGCCCGTCCGCCGGAATGTTCTCCACACCCTCGACCGTGGGCCGATTGTAGAGATGAATGAACGGTCCCAGCAGCGCGAACTTCAGCAGCCAGTAGAACATGACGTCCTTCCCCCGGGACCGGGATAGTGGCGGGTACCTGCGTCAATTGCCGACTTTACCGCTGGTGCAAGATCACATCCAACCGCAGAGGCGAATCTCACCACAGTTCGGTCTCGACGACGACCGACGACGGCCGACGGCGTGTCGGCCAATGGCGACGAGGTCCCGCCGCGCCGTGACAACGGCCGCCGCGCGATCAAGGACTGCTTCGCGCCACGCGTGCGGATTTCCGAGCGCCGGCGGGCAGCGCCGCCCTGGCGAGGTCGGCCGCGCCGATCATCCCCGCCGCCTCGCCCAGTTGCGTGGTCCGAATCCGAGCCAGCGGACGGTGTCCCGCGCCGGTGACCGCTCGCGCGTACTCCTCCCGTGCCTCGTCCAAGAACAGCGGCGCCGAACTGCTGACCCCACCCGCGATGACCACGAGATCCGGATCGAAGATATCGCTGACAAAGGCCAGCCCGAGCCCGAGCCAGCGGGCGAAGTCGGCCAGCACCCGCCCCGCGAGCGGATCGCCGTCCTGCGCGGCGCCCGCGACCCGCCGCCCGGTCAGCGAGCCCGGGTCACGCAGCACATCCTTGGCCAACACCGAGCGCACCGGGTCAGTGGCGAGCATCTCGATGGCGGTGTCAGCCAACGCCGTACCGCTGCAGTACCGCTCCCAGCATCCGCGCTTGCCACACGGGCACGCTCGTCCTTGCGGAACCACCTGTAGGTGGCCGAGTTCCGGTGCGACACCGTGCGTTCCTCGATACAACTGGCCGTCGATGAGCAGGGCTGCGCCGATGCCGGTGCCGATCGCGATGAGCACCACATTGTTCCCACCCGCCGCGGCGCCGAACCGATACTCGGCCCACATGGCCGCGTTGGCGTCGTGCTCCAGGATCACCGGCAGTCCGAGGCGCTCGGTGAGTCGCTGCGCGACCGGAGCGTCCTGCCAGGGCAGATGCGGGGCGAAACGGACGGTCGAGCGGTCGCCGTTGATGAATCCCGCGACGGCAAGTCCCACCGCACTGATCGGATGCCTGCGACACAACTCGCGGACGGCACGGTCGAGCGCGTCCTCCAGCGCTCGCGCCGAATGCGGGGTGGGCGCCTGCACGGTGTCGAGCACCTCGCCACCACCATCGATCACGGAGGCACGAATGTTGGTGCCGCCGACGTCGATTCCGACGGTCAGCGCTCGCGCATCGGTCATGTGGTGCGTCATGGATGGATCGTCACCGGGATGTCTACGTAACGGGGACGTGCGCGATCGCCCGCATCCTCGCGCGAAGCGTGCCGATGCGGCACACCGGGTTCCGGGTCGACGTCCGGTGGCAGCACCGGCTCGACCGGCGCCCCCGCCAGCGCCTCACGCAGCACGGTGACGATCGCGGTGCCGTGCTCGGCGACCGCGGCGAGCACCTCATGGTGCTCGCCGCGCACCAATGCCGCGGCAGCGCACACCGGACACCAGCTGCAACTCGTCCATTCGGTCCGCTCCTCGGCTGCGCCGCGCAGCACCGGCTCGACCCGCTCCAACGCCGCCTCGGCGAGCAGTTTCAGCTCTGCCACGAGTTCGGCGATCTCATCCGGCACCCTTTCCTCGCCCGTACGCGAGTGTGCGTCAGCGGTCATGTTCGTGGCTTTCGGGTGCGTGCGACCAAACCAGGGGGTCGGGACGGAAGCGGACAACCAGATAGCCGTCGTTCAACTCCGCGCCGTCGACCGCGCATCGCCGTAACACCGGCGTCAACCGCACCCGGCGCCGGACACCATCCGCTCCCACGATCAAATCGTCCTCCACTCGGCCAAGGCGCAGCGTCGCGGCGTCGACTACGGGCAGGTGCATGCGCAACGCGTACACCGACTGCAACCCGGCACCCGATTCCCATCGAACCACCGGTCCGCCGGAAACCGCGTCGACCTCCGTCTGAATGTCGCCCAGCATAAGCGTGGCGGCGCCGGTGCTCCGTGCCGAGCCCACCGCGTACGACAGCGCGGCCAGCGAACTCAGCCCGACCGGCTCCGGCCCGGTGTGCTGCGCGATCACCACGGGAACACCTGGCATCTTGCCCCGCCATTCGGCGATCACGTCCAGCTGTTCGCCGTGCCGGTTCAGATACCAGTGCACTGCGGGATGTTGCGCCTCGACCGGACCGGTCGGCGGCGCGACCTCGGGAAGCACCTTGTTCACCACCACGGCGTCCAGTCGCACGCCCAGCAGCGCCGCGGCGGAACGCACCCGCTCGGACTCGGCCACCGCCACTCTTTCGGCGACCGTGATCAGCCACGCTCCGGTGCGCACGTGGTCGGCCAGCAGATCACGAACCTCGGTGACCGCCTTGACGATCCGCTCGACCACGGCCGCGAGCACGGCGCGGTGCAGATCGGTGCCGACGGCACTCATCGCCCGCGCGTGCGGCGGCCAGATCCGCTCGAGATAGCCGAGCAGGGTGTCCGGCGCGGTGATGATGCGCAACATGTCCGCCGACGGCGGGCAGTCGACGACGATCAGATCCCAGTCGTCCTCCGCGGCGAACTGCGCGATCTCGACCAGCATCAACAGTTCCTGTACACCGGGTAGCCCCGTGAGCTCGGCCGGGTCCAGAGCAGCGACATCGATACCGTGCTCATGCCCACGACCGGTCGAGATCATCCGTACCACCTCGCGGAACCGGTCCTCGAGCAACGCCAGCGAATCCACCTCGATCACGTCGAGACCGGGAAGAACGGTCGCGACACCGCTCACCGTCCCCGGATCATGCGGAAAGCGGAAGCCGAGCGCGTCACCGAGGGAATGCGCCTGATCTAGCGAGGCGATCAGCACACGGCGACCCGACCGGGCCTCCGACATCGCCGCGGCACACGCCAGCGTTGTCTTGCCGACCCCACCCTTGCCGATGAACAACTCGACCCGGGTCTTGTGCGCGGTCAGCCTTCGACCCGTTTCTTCAGTTCCTTCAGCGCGGTGTCGGTGATCACCTTCTCCGCCTTGCGTTTGAACATGCCGATCATCGGGATCGTCAAATCGACGGTCAGTGTGTAGACCACCTCGGTGCCACCGTCCGGCTGATCGATCAGTTCGTAGGTCCCGTCTTGCGCTTTCTGCAATTCACCGCTCAGTAGCGTCCAACTAACCGCCTTGTCGTCGCCGCGCCAGGTATAGGACAGCACATAGTTGTCCTTCACCACCCCGGCGTCCAGCACGAAGTGCGCGGTCTTGGCCCGGCCACCAGGCCCCCTCTCCAGCACCTCGACAGATTTCGCCGCCGATACCCACTCCGGGTAGGACTCCAGGTCGGCAATGACGGCCATCACCTGCTGCGACGGGGCCTCGATGATGATCGACCTCTGGGTCCTGTCGGCCATGCGGACGGCGATTCCTTTCAGCGTCGGTGCCACGGGATGTCAAGAAACCTGCGCCGGCGCGACACCCGCCGGCCGGCCGGCCTCCAGCCGGGACTTCAGTTCGAACGACATGGTCTTGC
The DNA here is from genome assembly GCF_040647855.1 of Nocardia sp. NPDC049220. NCBI lineage: Bacteria > Bacillati > Actinomycetota > Actinomycetes > Mycobacteriales > Nocardiaceae > Nocardia > Nocardia sp. NPDC049220. Next base: position 12,157 of record NZ_JBEZDA010000011.1, on the reverse strand, counting down.
CCGCGACCCGGCGTGCCCGGTTGGCCGCGGCGAGTCTGCCCGCGGGCAGTGCGGGCTCCGGATCGGCGTGCAGGAAATAATGCAGGATCACCCCATCCATCGAGGGTTCCAACCACACCTCCATGGTCCCGGTCAGTGCGCCGCGCACCGACCAGCGGATTCCTTTGTCGCCCCGGTTCTCTCGGACATCCAAAGTCAGATCCGGCCACCAACGGCGCCAATTGTTCGGTCCCGTCAGCAGGTCGGCGACGGCGGACCCCGAGGCGGCGACAAAGGTCTGATCTGCGACCTGGATACTGCTCACTCCGCTGAGCGTAATGGATGCGGCGCGGATCACCGCAGCAGCTGTCGCAGGCGCGCGCCCAATCGGTCCCAACGCCACTGCTGCTCCACGAACGCACGACCTGCCGCACCCATCCGGGCCGCGGCATCCCGATCGGACAGGATCTCCACCAGCGCATCCCCGACTTGTCGCACCGAGCGGCCATCCACCACACGACCGGTCTCGCCCTCGATCACCGTCTCCGGCGCACCGCCGGAATTGCCTGCCACCACCGGAACCCCGGACGCGGACGCCTCCAGGTAGACGATGCCGAGGCCCTCAACGTCCAGACCCGCGCCCCTGGTCCGACACGGCATAGCGAAGACATCGGCCAGTGTGTGATGCGCCGCCAGCTCGCCGGACGGGACCCGGCCGGTGAACACCACATCGTCGGTGACGCCCACGGCGACCGCCAGCCCACGCAACTTGTCCTCGAACGGCCCGCCGCCCGCGATCACCAGCCTCGCTCCCGGCACCCGCTCGCGGACGTCGCGCATGGCAACGATCAGAGCGTCCTGCCCTTTCCGCGGAACCAGTCGAGACAGGCACAGGATCGTCGGACGGTCGCCCAGGCCGTAGCGGTGCCGCAATTCCGCACGCGCCGCCTGATCCGGTCGAAATACTTCGGAGTCCACGCCGGGCGGCAGATACTCCAACGCGGCGTTCGGACCGAACGCGGAGGCGAACCGCCGGCGTGTGTAACGGCTGACGTAGGTGACCACGTCGGTGTGCTCGCCGATAGCGCGCAGCACCTGTCTCGCACCGGGCAGCATCGACCAGCCGACCTCATGGCCGTGCGTGCTGGCCAGAATGCGTTCGGCCCCCGCGCGACGCAGCGCGGGCGACATCACTGCGAGCGGCGCCGCCGCCCCGAACCAGACCGTGTCGCACCTCTCGCTGCGCAGCAGGCGCATGGCACGGCGAAGTACCAACGGGGTCGGCAGCATGAGCGTGGTGGGGTGCCGAACCACTTGGAACTTCTGGTTGGCATCGAACTTCAGATGGCTGTCACCGCGCCAGCGCGGAGCGTAGACCACCAGGTCATCCGGCGGCAGTTCGCCGGCCAACGCCTGCAGGTACGACTGGATACCGCCCGGCCGCGGCGGGAAATCATTGGTAACCAGCAGAGTTCGGGCCATGTGCAACAAAATACTGTGTTGGATTTGCAGCGCCTGCGGCGCTGCGGGTTCGCGGCCCTTTCTGGCTCGTGTCCGAGCGACCGCATGCGACTTCGTCGCGGGCGCGGCGGCCGCTCGGACGCGAGCGGGACCGCGAACGGTGCTCGTAGGACTCGCACTCGACGGGTGAGTGGGTGTGGTGAGTGGGCTATTTGTTGTGTTCAGGGTGGTGTGGGTCGGTCCGGTTGTTGGTTGGATGTCGGGTGGCCGGGAATGTGCGGGGCCGGATGCCTCGGTCGGGACTCAGGCTGTGCGGGCGATGAGCCAGGAGTGCCAGTCGGTGAGGAAATCGGTGCGGGTGGTACCAAGGACATCACGCAGGATGCGGTCCTCGGTGGCGGGGTTCTGCTTGGCCGCGGCGATGCGGTGGTAGAGCTGGACCAGGCGGGAGCTGTCGTACTTTTCAGCGACGAAGGCGCAGATGGACCAGGCCTTTTCGTAGGTGAACGCGGCGTTGGGGCCGGAGAATTCGGTGTCGGTGGGCAGCTCTGGTGGCAGATCGTGTACCCGCCCGTGTGCGGTGACGGTGGGGGCGATGTCGGCGAAGCGGTGGCCCTGGTCATGGTGGGCGATGTAATCGGCGAATCCCTCCACCATCCACAGCGGTGCGCCGTCGGCGGTCTGGGCGCGGGCCGCGATGTGGGTGAGTTCGTGGCGCAGGAGGGTCGCCAGACCCGCTGGGTCGAGTCGGTGGCCCGCGTCGGAGCTGAAGACCACGCGTTGTCCGCTGGGCCGGGTACCCGGTGGGAAGGGGTCGGCAACCGATGCGGCGGCGACTTCGGTTGGCAAGAGAGCGGCCGCGCGAACGAGAGCAGCGAATTCCGCGGGGGAGGAGGCAACGACCACGAGTGTAGATTGCGCCCAGTCCGTGCCCCAGACGTCGGTAACCGCGGCGGTCGCGGCGGCGAGTTCGCGCTGCAGGATGTCGATGTCGGTCTGCTGCGGGGAATGGCCGATGACCAGGGACTGCTGTCCGTCGCCGGTAGGCACCCGGCGGGCGATGACCGGTCCGAATGGTTCGACGATGCGGCGCACTTCGGTCAGCCGGGGATCGGTGGCCGCCACCTGGCCGACGGAATCGATCGGGGCCGGCGGCGTGGCACGCATGTTCGGCAGCACCCAGTTCGGCAGCATGAGCAGGGCGACACAGATCCCGCTCAGCACCATCACCATCGAAACGGTCAGGCAGAACTCGAATCGCCGCCGTGCCGACCACCAGTCGAACAAGCGCCGCACGCTGCTCACGGCTGCTGGGCGCTGCTGTTCGGCGCTGTGGTGTGCGGTCATGCGACGCCGGTGGTTGGCTCGCTCACGATGTCTAGAATCGCCGAGCCGAATGGAACGGCGTCGAGTCCATCGGCGCCACGGCGACGGGGACACCGAACGTGGAAGCGTGCAACATGAGCCCGTTGCCCGCGTAGATGCCGACGTGCGAGATGTCGGAGTAGAAGAAGACGACGTCGCCGGGTTGTAGATCCTTCTTGGCGACCGGCGTGCCGTAGGTGGCCTGCTGCGAACTGGTGCGCGGTACGTTTTTGCCGACCTGCTTGAACGCCCATTGGACCAGGCCGGAGCAGTCGAACTGTTGTGGACCGGTCGCGCCCCACACATAGGGGTCGCCGACGCGGGTCAGTCCGGCGGCCAGCGCGCTGGTGCCGCTGCCGGGAACGAGGCCCTGCAGCAGGGTGTCGCGGTCGAAACCGGATGGGAACGGGGAGCCGGCCAGTGCCGACTTGTCTTTGGTGGACAGCGCGCTCCATGCCTGCACCACTTGGGCGATGGCGCCGCCCAGTTCGCTGCGCTTGTGCTCGAGGTCGCCGCGTACCGCGTCCGCCTTCTGAGCGGCCATGCGGGCGGTGTCGGCGGCGGCGCGTGCGGCCGATTCGGCCGCGGTCGCGGCGTCGGTGGCCTTCGAGTAATGGTCGAGCTGCTCGGCGGTCTGTGCGGAGAGCACATCCAGCGTGGACATCTGGTCGAGCAGCTGCTGTGGTGAGTCGCTGACCAGCACGGCGAACAAGCGGTTGGTGCGGGCGCCCTGATAGGCGGCGATCGCCGTACGGTCGATGATCGGCTGGTATCTGCGCACCTCGTCGCGGGCCAGGTTCACCATGTCGGTGCTGGCGCCGAGCTTGGCGTCGGCGGCGCGCTGGACAACGAGTTTGGCGTCGAGATCGTCCTGCGCGGCGAGCGCCTGCTGGTTGAGCTGCTCGGACTGATGGGAGAGGTCGATCATCTGCTGTACGGCGTCGGTCGCCGACCCGGGTAACGCGACCGGATCCGCTCCGGCGGGACTGCCAGCACAGAGTGCGGTAGCCAGGACTCCGGCCGCAAGCGTCCCGCCCACCAGACGTTTCGTGCGGAGTCTCCGGTGATGTACAGCCACGGCCCGCGGTGCCCCGTTCTCTCGTGAAGCTATCTCTCGTGAAACCGACGCAGAGACTTCCGGTGATGCCGAGGTTTGCGGTGCGCAAACCCGGGTACCCTGAGGAAGATCTCGATTAGATTACGGAACGGCGTAGGTCGATGTCCAGTTAGAGAACGAAACGATCACGCGCCCGCTGCGGCGGTAAGCCCGCGGCTCGCGACCCTACACGGGTTTCTCAGAAGCGGCGGGCGCCAGCGATGGGCATCGAGGAGATCGGCGCGAGCTGCACAGGTGTTCCGGAGGTCGACGCGTGCACGATGTTGCCGTTGCCCGCGTACAGGGCTGAGTGGCCGCCGCCGTAAAAGGAGACCAGGTCGCCGGGCTGAAGGGCGTCCACCGATACCGGGGTGCCGGAGGCGAGTTGAGCGCCGCTGGTGCGTGGGAGTTCTTTGCCCGCCTGCCGGTAGGACCATTGCACCAGGCCGGAGCAGTCGAAGGAGTTCGGGCCGGCGGCACCGTAGACGTACGGCGCGCCGAGCTTGCTCATGGCTGCGTCGAGGGCGGCCTCACCGACATTTTTCTGGGGGGCGAGAAACGGGAGTGGAGTTAGCTGCGGCAACTCGATGCCCGGAACGCCCTGGGGGATCTGGACCTCGTTCGGGACCTCGAAGGTTCCCACACCGGGGATGGTCACCGGCTGGGCCGACGCGGGGGCGGCGGGCAAGAGGAACGCGCCGATGGTGGCAGCGCCGACGGCCCCGGCGGCAATGGCGCGTCGTGCCTGTCGCTTGACGGCATTGGTCGTCATGATGCTTACTCCCGATCTGCCTCACGACGCCGCACCCGGTGGTGCCGCGGACTTCGTCGGCGTCGCACCGTTCGGTGTGCCGGACTCCGTGAGGTCTCGAAAAGGTTACGAACCAATCACGGTTGTTTGTAAAGCCGACGGAATCTGAAATGCGCGCGAGCAACTAATTGTGCGGACAAGTGATGTGAGATGCGTCTCTGGCAATCACGAAAAGATAACGGCGGCGTTTTCTCGGTGTCGGCCGGTGTCGTCGGGATGTGGTGCGCACAACCTGGTCGTCTGCCACCTCATGTCGCGTCATCGATTTTTCCCCAGGTCGACGCAGGGAATCGATCGAGGTCATGGGTGGTGATCTGGGTATGGGGTCGCCGTGTCAGGGCTGATCGCAGCATCGCAAAAAGTGCTGCGCGCTCCGTAGGACTCGCCCGAGCATTTGATGCTCTGTTATCTCGCATGTGACGTACGTCTCAATTGACGCTTCTAGATCATTTCGCGGGTAATTCAGCGAAATCACCAATGTGTAATTCGAACATTCGGGGAATAAATCGCGCCCCAGTTCCTGTCGGACCGAGGCTCTAGGCTGCACGCCGTGTCCGACCCCGCGCCGCGCAAAGCCACCACCCAGCAGTTGGCTTTCGATGATCTCGACACGCCCCTCTACGACACCACCTTCGTGGTTGTGGACTTGGAGACCACCGGGACCAGCCCCGGCGCCGACGGCATCACCGAGATCGGAGCGGTGAAGGTGCGTGGCGGTGTGGTCCTCGGCGAATTCGCGACTCTGGTCAACCCGGGAAGGGCGGTTCCGCCCGCGGTCGTGCACGTCACGGGGATCACCACCGCGATGGTCTACGCCGCGCCGCGGATCGAGGCGGTTCTGCCCGGCTTCCTGGAGTTCGCCGCCGGAACTGTGCTCGTCGCGCACAACGCTCGATTCGACCTGGCGTTCCTGCGGGCCGCGGCGGCACAGTGCGACACCCCGTGGCCCGCGGCGCAGGTCTTGTGCACGGTAAAACTGGCCCGGCGGGTGCTCGGCCGCGACGAGGCGCCCTCGGTGCGACTGAGCACGCTGGCGCGATTGCTCGGCGCAACCACACAGCCGACCCACCGCGCTCTGGATGACGCCCGCGCCACGGTCGATGTGCTGCACGCGCTGATCGGCCGGGTCGGCAATCAAGGCGTGCACAGTCTCACCGAGTTGCTCGACTACCTGCCCGATGTCACGCCCCGGCAACGCGCCAAGCGCTCCCTCGCGGCCGAACTGCCCGCGATGCCCGGCGTATACCTGTTCCGCGGGCCTTCCGACGAAGTCCTCTATATAGGGACAGCGGTGAACCTTCGCCGCCGAGTTCGCACCTACTTCACCGGCTCGGAAACCAGGGGCCGGATGAAAGAGATGGTGTCGCTGGCGGTTCGGGTCGACCACGTCGTCTGTGCGCACGCACTGGAGGCTGGGGTACGCGAACTCCGACTGCTCGTCGCGCACGCGCCACCGTACAACCGGCGGTCGAAGTTTCCGAAGCGGGCTTGGTGGCTGACCCTCACCGACGAGCCGTTCCCGCGGTTCTCGGTCGTTCGAGAGCCGAGCCGGGATGCGTTGGGGCCGTTCAGCTCCCGCAACGACGCCGCGGATCTGGGTGTAATCATCGCCGAGTTCACCGGCTTGCGTACCTGTACAAGGCGGCTGCCCCGGCGCGGGGTCCACCACTGCCCGTCCGCGATTGTCGGCGGGTGCCCGGCAGGCTCGGGCGGGAGGCCGTTGGGAATGGCGGAGTACGCACCCGCGCCCGCGCTCGTGCGGGCACTGTTCGCCGGGCGCTGCGACGCGCCGCTGCGGGCCATGTTCGATCGAATCGAAAGCTACTCACACGCAGAATATTTCGAGGCCGCCGCACGGCTGCGTGACCGAGCCGTCGCGGTGGTGCGCGCGCTGCACCGTACCCAGCGACTCGCCGCGGTAGCGCGCATCGCGGAACTGATCGCCGCACATCCCGACGGCGACGGCGGTTGGGAATTCGCGGTCGTTCGGTACGGCCGGCTTGCTGGTTCCGGTACCGCGGCACGGGGTGTGGCACCGATGCCGATCGTGGAACAGATAGTCGCGGCCGCCGAGACTGTCGTTCCGGCAGGTGGTTTACCGCAAGCCGACAACGAGTTCGCGGATCTGGTGCGGCCGTCGCACTCCGAGATGCCGCCGCCCGGGCCGCACCCGTCAGCGGGATCGGTACCCGCGCACGTCGGCGTGGCCGAGCACACACCGTCGCTGGTGAACGCTCCACCTCTGCGTGGAGCCCCCTCGGAAGAAGTAGCCCTGGCCGTGCGCTGGCTGGCGCGGCCAGGGGTGCGGATCGTACGCACCACCGAGGGGTACCGCGAGCAGATGTACAGCGCGGCCCGATGGCTGAGCTGGGCCGTGCTGGCCGACACGGCGGCTCGCGCCCGACCCACCGAGCAGGCATATCTCGAGCGCTTAGGCTGAGCACCATGATTACCGCGATCGTCATGATTCACGCCGACAACGGCCGCATCCCCGAAACCGCGCAAGCGGTAGCGGACACCGAGGGCGTCACCGAGGTCTACTCCTGCGCGGGTGACGTGGACCTGATCGCGATCGTGCGGGTGCGCGACCACGAGCAGATCGCCCAGGTGGTGACCGGTCGGATCGACAAGGTTCTCGGCGTGCTGCGCACCACGACCCACATTGCGTTCAAGTCGTACTCGCGCGCCGAGATGGAAGCAGGTTTCTCGCTCGGGGAGTGATTCCGGGCGACTCGGTGGGAGCGCTGCGTGTCAGTTGTCGCCGAGCGTCTGTGTCAACTTCGCCCAGCGGTCGAGCAGCTCGGCCGCCTTGCCGGTGTCGATCGCTTCGGCGGCGCGTTCGATGCCCGCGGCGAGGACCTCGTGCAGATCCGCCTCCGGGTCACCCGCCCCGCGCGACCAGTCGTACGTCACGATCGCGGCGGCCGAGTTCAACAGCACGGCGTCGCGGACCGCACCGCCGAAGCCCGCGAGCATGTCACGGGCGATACCGGCGTTCACCTCGGCATCGCCGCCACGCAGCGCGTCCAGGTCGACGCGCGGGATGCCGATCCGGGTGGGGTCGATGGCCGTCTCGCGGATCCGTCCGTCGGACACCACCCACACCTCGGTGGTGTCGGAGGTCGTGATTTCGTCCAGTCCATCGTTGCCGCGGACCACCATGGCGCTCGCGCCGCGCTCGGCGAACACGCCCGCGATCACCGGCAGCAGGTCGGCGAATGCGCAGCCGACCAGTCCCGCCCGTGGCTGCGCTGGGTTGGTCAGCGGCCCGAGCACATTGAACACGGTCGGGATACCGATCTGGCTGCGCGCGGCACCGGCGAACCGTAGGGCGGGATGGAACGCCGCCGCGAAGCAGAATCCGATGCCGGTCTCCTGCACGCATCGCGCCACCGCCTCCGGTCCGAGCGCGAGTTTCACTCCCAGCGCCTCCAGTACGTCGGCGCCGCCGCTCTTGGACGATGCTGCCCGGTTACCGTGCTTGACCACGGGAACCCCGGCCGCCGCCACGACGATCGAGGACATCGTGGAGATATTCACCGAGCCCGAGCGGTCGCCGCCGGTGCCGACGATGTCGACGGCGTCGCCGTCGATCCGAACCAGGCGGGCGTGCGCCAGCATGCCGGTGGCCAAGCCGGTCAACTCTGCGGCGGTCGGCCCCTTGATCTTCATCGCGACGCCGAATGCGGCGATCTGCGCGGTGGTGGCGTTGTCGGACATGATCTCGTTCATCGCCCATGCCGTGTCGTCCGCGGCTAGGTCGCCACCATCGGCGAGGGTTCCGAGCACCTGGGGCCAGCTGCGCACACTCATACCACTTCTCCCGTCACACTGGTTCGCGCACCAGTTTGTCGGGAAGCAGCCTAATCCGCGAGACGTTGTGGCCGAGGGTTCGGTTGCAGCGCATCCCAGCCGTCGGCGTGGCCGTCGTGGCGCTGCGCGAGACCGGCCATGCGCGAGCGCTCCTGCGCGCAGTGCAGGGCATCGAGCAGTTGAACCCGCTGCAGGACCACGGTCTGCAACTCCGGCGACTCCGCGGAGCCCGGCCGGACGGTCCTCGGCGCGGGCGCGTATCCGTCCTGCGCGGCGATCGCGCACACGGTCTCGACATGCCGGGATGGGATGCGCAGATGATGCCGCAGCACTGCGGGGGCTTCCGGCGTCAGCGCGGTCGCCCGCGCCAGTGCCGTCGAACACGCCTCCGCGTCGTCGAAACCGGACGCCACCACCACGAGATCCGCCCGGCTCGGGTCGAGTGTTGCCGACCGGCCCCGCCGGAAGGCTCGCCGCCACACTCGTGCGAGCACATCTGCCACCATCTCAGCTTCTCCTTACTCTCGCCTGCCATGCTCGTGCGGCGTCCGTCCGACACCGCGATCCCGGCAAGACGCGCCGTCAGCGGGCGGAACTTACCCGCCGATGCCCGGTCGAGAGCTCGTCCCCCCGTGTGTTTTCCGACACCGGAAGACAAGTTTCGAACCCGAGTACTCCTGTCGTACTACGACGAGTCATACTTACCCCCGTGACGACCGCAGTAGGGACCCCAGGATCGGCCATTACTCAGCGTGTGCATTCGCTGAACCGGCCCAACATGGTCAGCGTCGGTACCATCATCTGGCTGTCGAGCGAGCTGATGTTCTTCGCCGGCCTGTTCGCGATGTATTTCGTCGCGCGCGCGCAGGCGCACGGAAACTGGCCGCCGGAGCCGACCGAGCTGAACCTGAAGCTCGCCGTGCCGGTCACGGCCGTTCTGGTCGCGTCGTCGTTCACCTGCCAGATGGGCGTGTTCGCCGCGGAGAAGGGTGACGTCTTCGGCCTGCGCCGCTGGTATGTCGTCACGCTGATCATGGGCGCGATGTTCGTCTGCGGACAGGGCTACGAGTACATGAACCTGGTGCACGAGGGCACCTCGATCGCCGGTAGCGCGTACGGCTCGGTGTTCTACATCACCACCGGCTTCCACGGTCTGCACGTCATCGGTGGTCTGATCGCGTTCGTGTTCCTCCTGGCCCGCACCAAGGTCAGTAAGTTCACTCCCGCGCAGGCCACCGCGGCGATCGTCGTCTCGTACTACTGGCACTTCGTCGACATCGTGTGGATCGGGCTGTTCGCCACGATCTACTTCGTCCGTTGAGCCGGGCGAGACGCCTCGAGCTTTTGCACAAGTCGGTTCCGTCTACTCCAAAGGGACACAGATGAGTTCATCTCCCCCATCAGCGCCAGAGCCCGCGAGCCCCGGGAACGGCCAGGCCAGCAGGACGCGCAGGCAGCGCCGCGTTCGCCGTCGTATCGCGGGTGGACTTGCGCTGCTGGTGGGCCTCGTCGGAGCAGGTTTCCTGGCATCGGCGCTGACGCCGGATCCGCAACGCGCGACCGCGCACGAGGACCAGTCGGCGCTGATCCGTGAGGGCCAGCAACTCTACGACACCTCCTGCATCACCTGCCATGGCGCGAACTTGCAGGGTGTCTCGGACCGCGGTCCCAGCCTGATCGGTGTCGGTGAGGCGGCGGTCTATTTCCAAGTGTCCTCCGGGCGGATGCCGATGGCCCGTAACGAGGCCCAGGCGCAACGCAAACCACCGAAGTTCGACGCACATCAGACCGACGCGCTCAGCTCGTTCGTGGCGGCCAACGGCGGCGGCCCGACCGTGGCGCGCGACGCGAACGGCGAGATCGCGCAGGAGTCGCTGCGCGGCTCCGACATCGCCCGCGGTTCGGAGCTGTTCCGGATGAACTGCGCGTCCTGCCACAACTTCACCGGACGCGGCGGCGCGTTGTCCTCCGGTAAGTTCGCGCCACCGCTGGAACCGGCCAGTGAGCAGCAGATCTATACCGCGATGCTCACCGGCCCGCAGAACATGCCGAAATTCTCCGACCGGCAGTTGAGCTCGGAGGAGAAGCGCGACATCATCGCCTACGTCAAGAACGCGTCCGAAGAGCACAGCCCGGGTGGCTGGGACCTCGGCGGATTCGGTCCCGCGACCGAGGGGCTGGCCATCTGGGTGGTCGGTATCACGCTCGTCGTCGGCGCCGCGATATGGATCGGATCGAGGTCATGAGCGAGCGAGCAATGGTCACCGCCGAGCACTTGCTCGTGCCGGAGCCGCGCGCCGGCGAGGTGCAGGCATGAGCGATAAGGAGCGAGACGACATGGGTCGGCCGGACGAGGGCCACGACGCTGAGCCGTCGAAAGAGCAGTCGGCACACACCACTCCGGCGGAGCCCACCGAGGCGGAACTGGACGCGATGTCGCAGGCCGAGCTGGTGAAGCTCGGTACCGAGCGCGACGACGTCGAGGTCGCCTACCGGCGTGAGCGCTTCCCGATCCCCGGCACCCGTGCCGAGAAGCGGGCCGAGCGCGCGGTGACCTTCTGGTTCGCCGTGTCCGGTATCGCGGCCGCCGCGCTGGTGGGCGTCTTCTTGTTCTGGCCGTGGGAGTTCAAGGGCGCGGACGAGGAGGGGCATCAGGCCTACTCCCTGTTCACCCCGCTGATCGGGATCACCCTCGGTGTCGCGGTGCTGGTCATCGGTGTCGCGGTAGTGCTGATCCGCAAGCTGTTCATTCCCGCCGAGCTGTCCATCCAGCAGCGGCACGACGGTCCGTCGCCCGAGGTCGAGCGCCGCACCCTGGTCGCCGAGCTGCAGGACGCGCTGGAGACCTCCACGCTGGGCCGGCGCAAGATGATCACCCGTACCGCGGGTGCGGGCGTCGGTGTGCTCGGCGTCGGCGCGCTGCTGGTGTTCGTCGGCGGCATGATCAAGAACCCGTGGGCCAAGGGCGCCAAGTCGCCCCTGTGGGTCTCGGGCTGGACCCCGGACTACCCGGGCGAGACCATCTACATCCGCCGCGACACCGGTCGTCCGGACGACGTCTTGCTTGTACGTCCCGAAGATCTGGACGCGGGTGCGATGGAGACGGTGTTTCCATGGAAAGAGAAGTGGCGCGGCGACGAGCACGCCACGCTGGAGTCGCTGCGCGGCATCCGCAACGCCGTCATGCTGATCCGCCTGCGCACCGAAGACGCGCAGAAGGCGATCAAGCGCAAGGGCCAGGAGAGCTTCAACTACGGCGACTACTTCGCCTACTCGAAGATCTGTACCCACCTCGGCTGCCCGACCTCGCTGTTCGAGCAGCAGACCAACCGGATTCTGTGCCCCTGCCACCAGTCGCAGTTCTCAGCGACCGAGTGGGGCAAGCCGGTCTTCGGTCCCGCCGCTCGCGCCCTGCCGCAGCTGCCGATCACTGTCAACGCTGAGGGTTTCCTGGTCGCCAACGGCGACTTCATCGAGCCGCTCGGCCCGGCCTACTGGGAGCGTCGCTCATGAGTCCTTCTGTGGCAGCTCAAGCCGATGAGGCGGATGAGCGGTATCGTGCCGCGGCGTTCGTCAAGCGGTCGATCAACAAGGTCTTTCCGACGCATTGGTCGTTCTTGTTGGGTGAGATC
>NZ_JBEZDA010000010.1:0-231556 GCF_040647855.1 Nocardia sp. NPDC049220 | reverse complement strand
CGCCGCGTCGACCACCACCCCCTCTACATCCGACTGGCCGCCGGACGACTACTCCGCCAACCCCTCGCCATGATCCTGCACGAACTCTCCGGCGAAGCCACCGACAAACGCCTGCGCTGGACACACGGACCACGAGTCGGCGCCGAACCACGACACCAAGGAGTCCGCGACGTCATCGCCTGGTCCTACGACCTATGCACCGACAAAGAACAACTACTCCTCGACCGCATGTCGGTCTTCGCCGCCGGATACGACACCAACCCCGAAGAGGACACCAGTTCGGTCATGGATGTCGGCGCCGACCTCGAAGCTATCGAAACCGTCTGCGCCGACGACCCAGAAGAGGGGCATGCGGCCGTGCGTCTGATGCGCCGGGACGTCGAAGGCATACTCGACCATCTGGCCGACCAGTCGCTGGTCACTGTGCACATCACGCCGACCACCGTGCGGTATTCGCTGCTGGAAAGCATTCGCCTGTTCACGCGGCAACGACTGATGCAGCGTTCCACCAGCGACGTCGACGAATCGGCACGGCTCGCGCAGCGACACCGCAGCTACTATCGCGACAAAGTCGTCGCAGCGGTGGATTGGTTCAGCCCCGGCGAGCAGAACTGGGCCAACGCGGCATGGGACAACATCGTCACCGCCATCGAGACCAGCCTTACCTCCGGCGAACCGACCCTCGGCTTGGAAATCTCCGCGACCCTCGTTGCCCTGCCCATCATCAAAGGCTCACCTCGAGAGATACGCCGATGGACCGAGCGCACACTGCAGGCCACCCGCACACTGACGCCGCAACCGATCGACCTGCAAATCGAGGCACTGACCTTGATCGGATGGCTATCGCTGATACAGGCCCGGTACGAGGAGGCCGAACAGATCCTCGAGCAATGCGCCGCTCTCAGCATCCGTGCGCCGAACGCGAGACAGACGTGGCAGCGAGCCCCGGAAACCGACACCGGCCTACCCGCCGCCCTCGAATTCCTCTGGGGAGCGAAACTGATGCTGGCCCATCGCGACCCGCGCGCCATCACGGTGTTGGCACGCGCCCGCGAAAAGTTCGCCGCCCTGGGCAACAGTCGCGGAGTGGGCAGAAGCGAACTGTACGAGGCAGTGGCTGTGGGTGCCCTCGGATCAACACAGCAGGCCCTGGAGATCGCGCGGCGTCATCTCGATCACGCGATCGCGTCCGGGGCCGGATGGGCGAAGGCATGGGCCGAGTTGGCGTGGGCGATAACGTTGACCAAACACGGCAATCCCACCGAGGCGTTGGCCGTCGGTCGTACAGCATTGGCATATCAGGTCACCGCGCGCGATCAGTGGGGCACGTCGTTTGCGGTGTACATCCGTACCTGGTCATTGGCGCAGGTCATCACCGACTCGATCGCGGCTGGAGACACCGACCGGGAACGACTCGAGGCACTGGCCACCGAAACCGCTCACCTTGCCGGCGGAGCCGCCACCTTACCCGCGGGGCTGGGTATCAATATCGGCAATCTGTTGCTGGTATCCGATGAATCAAGCAAAGCGATCGACGTCGCGCGACGGGTGCTAGGTCCCGACGCGTTCGCCACCGCATACGAACAAGGCTCTGGGTTGCACCCCGAACTGGGCGAGGTGCAGCGCTTGGCGCTGGGCACACTGACCATCGACGCGACGCCGACGCACCACCCCGACAAGAAGAATCCTCCCTCGCCCTGGAACACACTGTCGGCAGCCGAAAAAGAGGTCGCGACTCTGGCCGCGGCCGGATGGACGAACGTCACGATCGCCGCCCGCCGAGGCAATTCCATCAGGACCGTCGATGCACAAATGGCAGCGATCTTGCACAAATTGACGATCACCTCACGAGACGACATCATCGAACTCGTTCCCGACGATCGGATCACCCAGATCCGCACGGAACGAGCCCAGCGCCCACCTCGAACAAGCGAACAAACTCGCAGGTCACGTCGATGGCGATAGAACGGTTTCGAGGGTGGTGTAACGGTGGCGATTTTCCTCGCCACGGTCAGCGAGCGCCGGTCCCGGCGGCCTCCAGCAGGGCCCATTTCTGCCGGGCGACGGCAGGGGCGTGTTCCCACTCGGCGCGGATGGTGTCGATACGATCCAGCGTCGCGTGCAGTTCGCCAGGGGTGAGATCGTGCTCGGACGCGGCTGCGGCGAGCTGTGTGGCAAGCTGCTGTACGCGGGCGAAATCCGCGTGTAGACGCGGTTCTCGCCCCTCGGGTGTGGTCGAATCGGTGGCCATCGGGTCTCTCCTGATGCACGGATTGCTGGAACACAGTCCAGCATGCACCGATAGGTAGGCACTCGCGCATCGGTAACCGATAGGTGATCGACCGCAGGTTGCGGTGCGAACCGCGGGTGACCTCGCTCCCGCACTACTCGTGCTCCTCGACCAGCCTGAGGCCGGTGACGAGCGTGGGCTCGATGGCGACCAAAGCCTCTGCGGCGAGGTCGGCCCATGACGGCAAAAGGGCGGCATAGCCGGCGGCCACCTGTGGGTCGACGACAGTGCGCGCGACGCCGGTCACCACGACCGACCAGCCCAGCCGGTCGATGGGATCGATGTCGTCGACCTGATAGGCGACGACCACGGACTGACGGCCCTGCACCGATGCCGCGAGCCCAGGACCGAGCTGAGTGCGGGTGATGATGAAGCCTCGGTCGTCCACCAGATGTGTGACCGGGCGGATCGCGGGCAAGGCATCCCGAGTGAACACGATTCGTCCGAAAGGTGCGCTGGCGAGCAGTCGCATCGCCTCGGATCGATCGAGTTCCACCGTACGACGTGCAACGTCGGCACGATCGGGGCACAGCTCGTATTCCGCCACGCGGTACGACCCCGCTTCCTCATATCCACTCTTCGACCGTCCACTCATGCCATCATCGGTCTGTTCGAGCCCCCAGGGCCGAACGTCACCGAGTGCGGTAGACCAACGGCCCGATTCGCGGACACGGATCGAGATAGGCGACGCCATCGTCCACTATGACCCGCCATACGCGTTGCCAACAGCTGTTGCGAGCAGTCGGACCACGGGGTGCGGGGTCCACAATTTTCGGAACAGGGCCGGAGGTCCCGGCAGAACGTGCGCAATGGCTGTGTCGGCGGCGCCCCACGACGACGACACTCATCGACATGACCACAAGAGACATCCCCGTCGTATCCGGCCTGCCGGATCACTCCACGATCGAGGCGGCGATGGGACTCGCCTGCCGTGCACCCTCAGTGCACAACACGCAGCCGTGGCACTGGGACTTCGACGGCGCCCGACTACACCTCTACAGCGACCCCGATCGCCAATTGCCGTCGGCGGATCCGCGCGGGCGACAGCTCGTGATCAGCTGCGGCGCCGCGTTGCACCATGCGCGGACGGCCTTCGCCGCCGGAAACTGGCATACCGACACCGTCCGCCTACCCGATCCCGCGCGCCCGGAGCATCTCGCGACCATCGAATTCCGTCCGTGGCTGGACCCGCCCCCTGGGGTACGCACCCGTGCCGCCGCCATCGACCACCGCTACACCGACCGGCTTCCCATGCTCGAACCCGTAGGCTGGTCCGACCTGCTTCCCGCGTTACGAAAACTGGTATCGCCGCACGAGATCGAACTGGCCGTCCTCGACGAGAGCGCCAGGTCCCGGCTGGCGATGGCCTCGGAGAAGTCCGCCGCCTTGCGCCGCTACGACATGCTGTATCAGTCCGAATTGCATTGGTGGGCAGGGCATGCCGAAATGGCGGAAGGAGTGCCGCCGACGTCGCTCGTCTCGGATGCCGAATTCGCCAGGGTCGGCATCGGCCGGAGATTTCCTTCGGTGCCGCACTCGATGCGGCGCGACGATATCCAGGACCGCGCCCGCGTCGTACTGTTGAGTTCGACCGGGGACTCCACGCAAGAGTGGCTGCACACCGGGGAGGCGTTGTCAGCCGTTCTGCTCGAGTGCACCGCCGCGGGTCTGAGCACGTGTGCGCTCACCCACGTCATCGAGGTGCAGTCGGGTCGTCAACTGCTGGCAAATTTGGTTCCACGCGACGGCCTTCCCCAGGTGCTCGTGCGTATCGGCTCGGCACCGAGCCACGACGAACCAGCGCCTACCCCGCGCAGACCGATGACCGACGTGTTCACCGAACACTGGCAGTAGGTCGGGGGCAGTGTGGGCGTGTACCGCTGGGTGCGGTGGCCCGCACGCGGAGAATCCCGTAAGCCTGTGACTTTGTCCCCTGTCGTCGAGGCAGAAGGTCATCCAATGATGGTCGGACGGCAACCTGCCACCCCGACGGAGGGAGACCCACCATGACCACCGCGGAAACCCTGATGCGCCCCGACGTCGAGTGCATCGGCGTGCGTGACACGATGCAGTTCGCTGCCCAGCGCATGCGCCAACTCGGTGTCGGCGCACTTCCGGTCTGTGATGGCGAAGGGCATCCGGTCGGCATCATCACCGACCGCGACATCGTCGTGAAAGTTGTCGGCATCGGGCGCAATCCCAAAACGACCACCGCAGGCGAACTCACCCAGGGAGCAGAGCAACTGCATACCGTCGACGTCACCGCCGATCTCGGCGACGTTCTCGCGCGAATGACCGAGTGTCAGGTTCGCCGACTGCCCGTGACCGCCGGGGGTGTGCTTGTCGGCATCATCACCGAGGCAGATCTCGCGCACCACCTACCCGAGCAGCAGGTCGGAGAGTTCGTGGAAGCAGTGTGTGCGCAGAATCTTCCGACGGGCGTGGGCAACGCCGGGTCGTGATGCCTACGCCACGACAGCGAGCAACTGGTCGGAACGTCCCCGGCAACATCACGCCGGCTGGCCCACCCCGCTGTTCGGCCCCCTTCGGCCGGGGACCCAGACCACGGGGACGACGCAGAACTCGTCCCTGATGCCCCCTCGAGGAGGACACATGCCGCATCACGACGATCCCTTCGCCCCGGCCGTGCAAACGGCCCGCGACTGGGTGCGGGCCGTCGCCGACGGCCTCGACACCGACGACCGTGCGTTCGCCTACCGAGCGCTGCGCGCCTGGCTGCACACCGTCCGAGACCGAATCGGAGTCACCGCCTCCGCGCACCTGGCCGCGCAGTTGCCCGAATTACTGCGCGGCGCCTACTACGAAGGGTGGGTGCCGACGCACGTTCCGGTACGCCACGGGACCGCGGCGTTCATCACCCACTTCGCCAGAGCGGCGGGAATCGACCGGGAGCAGGTCGGTCCGATCGCGGGTGCGGTCACCACCGCACTGTCGGAATTGTTCTCCCCCGGTCAGCTCAACCGTGTCTTCGCGGTCCTTCCGGCCCGACTGTGCGGCGTCCTGTACGGTGCGCGGCCAGCACTCGACGAATATCTCGCGGATCGATCTGCTGCGGCCGACAGGATCGAGGTCGACCGTCTCGCCACCCTGGAATACCGGGTGCATGCCCTTGGCGACGCGGTCGCTGTCCTCGCCCGCGGACTCGAGCGGCTTCCTATCGATAGAACGGACGACTCCCGAACGACGTCCGCCGCACAGCAGGCACACCGAATTTTACTCGCTGAGGGGATGCCCGAAACCGACCCTTCCGTCCGGGAGCGCTGACATCGTGCGGTACGGCCCGTGACGCGGTCGTACCGAGGGCCACCGAGTCGGCCTGATCGCGGTATTCCGGCCGGTTCTACTACGGACGAAATTCCTCAGCGAAAGGAATGGCTCGTGCGGAAGGCCTTGGTCCCGCCGCACAAGACGCTCACTCGTTTCGACGGGACTCTGGTCACGATTCGGTCGGAGAATTCGTTCTTCGACGTGACGATGGCCATCGAATCGCGATTGCAGCGATTGTCGGTTCCGAGACTCATCGAATACGTGACGAGCGCAGACCGCGAGGGACTGGAGATCTACGTCGATGAGGTGTCGAAGCCGAGCGAGAGAGGGCCGAACTTTTCCAGGACGCCGCCGCCTAGTTGCGTGCCCGATGTCTCGGATGGTGACGGTCGGTTGAGGCCGTTGGTCCCTGTACCTCGGGCACGACTGCTCTGACCGGCATGGGTGGTCCCGCGCGACGCTGAGGTATGGAATCGAATGCACCCCGCGTCGCGGTCCTCTACGCGACCGCGCAGGGATCCACCCGCGACATCGCGGAGTTCATCGCCGCCTACCTCACCGAACGGGGCGCGGACGTCGAAGCGGCCGACGTCCACCACGCGCCCGACCTGTCGAACTTCGGTGCGGTCGTTCTGGGCAGTGCCGTGCACGACATGGATCTCCTTCCTGCCGCAACCGCCTACACCCGAGCGCATCGTGACGAGCTGTCCCGACGAGACCTCTGGATCTTCAGCGTCGGCCTCAGCCCAGCCCTGCAGGGGCCGATCGGCAGACGCATCGGGCCGATCGTGCCGAAAAGGATCGCAGCCCTGTGCGGCTCGGTCTACCCGTGGGAATACCGCGCGTTCGCCGGGCACTACGACGGGATCGGTGTCTCGTGGAAAGCCCGGATGCTCTACCGCTTGATGGGCGGTGGTCGATACGGCGATCTGCGCGACTGGACCGCGATCCGCGATTGGTCGGACGGCATCGCCCGGGGGCTCGGTCTGCGGCAGCCAGCGACCACAGCGCTGCCCTAGCCAGGCGGGAGTGACACCGTGTCCCAGCATGATGATCCACTCGCGCCCGCGGTCCACACCGCACACGCGTGGCTGCACACCATCGGTGCCCACCTCGGCACCGATGACCGGACGTTCGTATACCGGGCTGTCCGCGCGTGGCTACACGCGGTCCGTGACCAGGTCGAGGTCGCCACCGCGGCGCACTTGGCCGCACAACTGCCCGAGATGCTGCGCGGCGCGTTCTACGAAGGGTGGGTGCCCGCCCGCGTGCCCGCGCACCACGACGTGACCTCGTTCGTCGGCGCGTTCGCCGAGGAGGCGGGTGTCTCACCGGATGAGGCAGCTGCGCTGGCCGGTGCGGTGACCAAGGCGCTGTCCGGCCTGTTCTCCCCCGGCCAGCTCGACGGCGTCTTCGCGGTGTTGCCCGCGAAGCTGCGGACCCTATTGTCCGGCATCGAACTGGACGGCACGCTCGGCGGCGCCATCGCGAACGCGCCGGATCGTTGATGCCAGCCCGAACACACCGCCGCACAACGGGCGGCACTCGAATCGAAGTACCTGTCGGCAGGCGAACAGGAGGAACCCATGACTTACCACGTCGCGGTGGTCGAATCGACGCCGCACCCCGTCCTGGTACTGCACCGCACAGTGCGCCCCGACCACGCCGGCGACGATATCGGCGCAGGAATGCACGCGCTCTACACCGTGGCCGCGACCACCGGCATGGTGCCATCCGGGCCGCCGACGACGACCTATCGAGGTGAGTTCGGCCCGCGAACATCGACCGATGTCGACTTCGCGCTGCCGGTCACCGTGGGGCCACTCGGCATCGACGACGACGTCACAGTGCGACGCACCGAACCCGGCCTGTACGCGCGGACCGTTCACCACGGCGACTACCAGGCAATCGGAGAAGCCTATCGCGCGCTCGACGCGTGGCTACATGAGTCGGCGTTCCAGCCGATGGGCCCACCGACCGAGGTCTACCTCGTCGCCCCCGACGAGGCGGTCGCTCCACACGATCTGTTGACCGAGATCCGTATCCCGGTCGTACACGCAGACCTCACTGCGCGAGTCGCCGCGCCGGTCGCCGACGCCATTCAGATCGTGGGCGAAGCCTTGGCCGAACAGGGCTTCGGCGTCTTGACCGAAATCGACGTGCGCGCCACACTGCGCACCAAGCTCGACGTCGCGATGGAGGAATACGTGATCCTCGGCGCGTGCAACCCGTCCCTGGCCCATCGGGCGCTGGAGATCGACCGGCGGATTGGCCTGCTGCTCCCGTGCAATGTCGTGGTGCGTACCGTCGGCGACACCACCGTCATCGAAGCAATGGACCCGGAAATGCTGGTACAGCAATCCGGGACGACCGAGCTCGAACCGATCGCGCTGGAAGCTCGCGCGAGTCTCGTCGCCGTCATGAAGACGGTCGGGAAGCATTCACCCGCTGCGTAACGCACAGATCAATGGGCTGACGAGACGGGAACGGCTGACTCCGGGTCCGTCGTCCGTGTGCAGCCGCGGCCCGCTGCGCGCACGAACTGGCACACTCACCGGATTCGCCGACGGGTGAGCCGCCGCCTCCTACCCGACGGACGAGTTCGCGGCGGCCACATCGACGGCCTCGCCCCGGGCCCGACGGGATACGCTGTATTCGACGACATGGTGATCGACCATTTTGCGCCTAACCGGCGTCGTATATCGCAGCGGAATGGCCAGCGGGTGTCGATCGGATCGAACGAGGGAATTGTTGATCCGATGTCGAAAACTCCGACACGCCCACCAAGTTGCTCCATAGGCTGAGTATGTTCGGCGAGCGAGAGGAATGCCCATGATCACGGTGTTCTTGGTCGACGATCACGAGATAGTGCGGCGCGGGGTCGCTGATCTTGTCGGCGCGGAGCCGGACCTCGAAGTGGTCGGCGAGGCGAGCAACTTTTCGCAGGCGCTCGCCCGGATTCCCGCCTTACAACCCGATGTCACCATCCTCGACGTGTTGCTGCCCGACGGTAACGGCATCGAACTGTGCCGTGAACTACTGTCGCTGCATCCCGACCTGCGCTGTCTGATTCTGACCTCGTTCACCGATGAGCAGGCGATGCTCAACGCCATCCTGGCCGGGGCAAGCGGATATGTGGTCAAGGACATCAAAAGCCTCGAACTCATCGATGCCATCCGAGATGTCGGGGCCGGAAAGTCCCTGCTCGACAATCGTGCCGCCGCCGCACTCATGGCCAAACTCCGTTCGGAGGCCGAGGAGAAGAAGGGGCCGCTGTCCAGCCTGACCGAGCAGGAGCGAACACTTCTGGCGTTGCTCGGTGAAGGGCTGACGAACCGGCAGATCGCGAGCCGTATGTTTCTGGCCGAGAAAACGGTCAAGAATTATGTTTCACGCTTGCTGACAAAACTCGGAGTCGAACGACGCACGCAGGCGGCCGTGCTGGCCTCGAAACTCAACGAATAGCAAAGGCCGGCACGGCGCCCGTTCAGTCAGTTCCGTCTATCAGCAGCAGGGTCCAACCGGTATTGGTCATGAAAGAATGCTGGATATGGATGGACAGTCGTCCGGGACGGGGCCGAGTGGTCGGCCACCGGTCACCGAAACACTGTCTCAGCTGCGGCTGCGCGAACTGCTGATCGAGGTTCAGGATCGGATCGCGCAGATCGTGGACGCGCGCGATCGAATGGACCGGCTCATCGAGGCGATGCTGGCGATCACCTCGGGGCTGGACCTGGACAACACGCTGCGCACGATCGTGCACGCCGCCATCGAACTCGTCGATGCCCAATATGGTGCGCTCGGGGTCCGGAATACCGACAAAACCAGCAATCGGCTCACCGAGTTCGTCTATGAGGGAATCGACGACCACACACGAAGGATGATCGGAGACCTACCGGAAGGACGCGGGGTGCTCGGCCTGCTGATCGAACAGCCGAAACCCATTCGGCTGGCGAACCTCTCGGACCATCCGTCCTCGGTCGGCTTCCCGGCGCATCATCCACCGATGCACGCATTCCTCGGCGTGCCGGTTCAGGTCCGTGGCGAGGTGTTCGGCAATCTCTACCTCACCGAGAAGGCGGGCGGCCAAGAGTTCACCGAGGACGACGAAGTCGTGGTGAAGGCGTTGGCGGCGGCCGCGGGAATCGCCATCGAGAACGCTCGCCTCTACGAGCAATCGCGGATCCGGCAGCAATGGCTCGAAGCGACCCGCGATGTGGCCACCGAGCTGCTCGCGGGCGGTGAACCGAGCGAAGTACTCGACCTTGTCGCGGAGCGGGCGCTGACGCTCACCGAGTCCGTGTGCACGTTCGTCGCCCTACCCGAGGACCCGGACGTTCCGCATGACGAGGTCGCCGAGCTGGTCGTGGTCGCTGCCGCGGGGACCGATGCCGAGCAGTTGACCGGGCAGCGGTTGCCCCTGACCGAATCCGACACCGGCGAGGCCTTCCGCCTCGGCCGCACGGTCGCGATCGACCGGATGCTCCGTGTCCAACTCGTCGACTCGTTTTCCCATTCCGGTCCGGCATTGATCCTTCCGTTGCGGGCCGGGCGCTCCATTATCGGTGTGCTCACCACCTTGCGACCTGCTGATGCGGCACCCCTGGACACCTCCGCCCAGTCCATGATGGCCGCGATCGCCGACCAGGCCGCGCTCGCGTTGCAGTTGGCCGACACACAGCGGCGGATGCGGGAACTCGACGTGCTGTCCGATCGCGATCGCATCGCCCGCGGGTTGCACGATCACGTCATCCAACGACTGTTCGCCGTCGGCCTCGCCCTGCAAGGCACGGTCCAACGTGCCCGAGCACCCGAGGTCAAATCCCGGCTGATGGAAATGGTCGATGACATCCAGGCGATCGTGCAGGATATCCGCTATTCGATTTTCGACTTGCAGAGCAACACGGCGGCGGATTCCTCGCAGTACCGCAAACACCTGCACGGCATCGTCGTCGAAATGACCGCCGACAGCGGACTACGCACCATCGTACGACTGGCCGGACCGGTGACGATCCTCGCGCCCCCGCTGTCCGACGACGTCGAAGCGGTGCTGCGAGAGGCGGTGAGCAATGTGGTTCGGCATGCCTCGGCCACCGCGGTGTCGGTGGAACTGCGAGTACGTGATGATGTCACCATCGAAGTGACCGACAACGGGGTCGGCGTACCCGAAAACGTCGCCCGCAACAGCGGACTGGCGAATCTGGCGGCGCGCGCGGAGCAGGCGGGCGGCAGTTTCAGCATTGAGAAAGCACCCGCAGGTGGTACTGTCCTGCGCTGGTCTGCGCCGCTTCCTTAGGCCGAAAAACGCGCCGCGACTGTTGTGCGCTGCGGTGACCGAGGACCCGTGAAGTCGCCGTCGACCACCAGCGAGTTCCGAGTCCGCAGGGCTGTCACACCGAGCGGATCCGCATCCAGGTCTCGGCCGTCAGTACCGGCGCGCGCCCGCGTAAGGCATCGTCGAGATCGGCGCCACCTGCACTCCGGTCCCGGAGGTCGCGGCGTGCACTACCGTTCCATCGCCCGCGTAGAGGCCGGAGTGGCTACCGCCGTAGAACGACACGAGATCGCCACGTTGCAGATCGTGTTGCGATGTCGGGGTGCCCGCGGCGAGCTGCTCGTAGCTGCTGCGCGGTAGCTCCCGGCCGACCTGCCGATAGGCCCACTGCACGAGTCCGGAGCAGTCGAAGGCATCCGGCCCGGCCGCGCCACCTTGATAGGCCGCGCCCAGCTTCGTCAGAGCGACGTCGACGGCGCGCTCACCCACGGATTTCGCTGCCGGCGGGGGTGGGGTCGGCGAAAATTCCGGAAGAATTGGCAGGACCGGAAAACCTGGGGCCGCCGGAAAACCGGCGGGTATGGGGATTTCCTCGGCGATATCGGCGCTGCCCGCATCGGGCGACGACGCCCGGGCGGTCGCCGGCGTCGTGGCGGCTCCGATCACTCCGGCAACGGCCACAGCGACGACACTGGTGGCCAGGGTTCGACACGAACTATATTGCGCGCGTTGATCAGGTCGAACGTCGGCGCCCAACGCCATGATTCGGTCCTCCGATCTCCGTCGGCAGGCCCGGTGAAACGCATCCGGCATCGCGGGACTTCACCAAGCCTCGAATGAATTCGAAACACTACGGTGCAGTCGATCCAGCGGATTCGATGATACATATTTCTACTCGAATTCGAATGCGAATACCTGGATTGCCGCCATGCGATATAAAAAGTGCAGACAATAGAAAATATTCTTTGTATAAATATTTTCCGAATGAAACACAGCGAGACAGACGGCAGGTTCTACCGTCCGCCCCGAAGCGACAGTCAGCCGACGCACGGTGGCCGGCGTATCGCCGGCCACCGTGTCGACAGATCAGGCCTTGGCCTGCGCCGTCGAGCGAGCCGGGTTGGCTTGTCCCGCGGCCTTGGGGTCGCGCTCGTCCTGTTTGGCGCGCACGCCCGCCTCGACCCGGTCGCCGAGATTCTTGTCGACATTGCGCCAATATTCGAACGCCCTGGTCAGCACCGGCGTACTGACACCGTTGAGCAGGTGACCGACGATATTGCTCACCAACCGGTCGCGTGCCGCGTCGTCGAGGACTTCGCGAACCATGGTGCCCGCCTGACCCCAGTCGTCGTCGTCCTTGCGCAAGGTGTAGGCCAGCCGCACCATTTCCCCGTCGGTGTACCAGCCCGCGGTCGGGCCGGCGACCGCGGGATCGGCGTGCGGGCCGCCCTTCGAGTTCGGTACGTATACCGGATCGCCCGGGTTGTGATGGCGCATCGCGCCGTCTTTGGTGTAGGACCGCACGGTGGTGGCGTGCGCCGAATTGACCGGCAGTTCCTTGTAATTCGCCCCGATCCGGTGTCGATGCGCGTCGGGGTAGGAGAACCAACGGCCCAGCAGCATCTTGTCCGGACTGGGACCGGTTCCGGGCACCGAACTGCTCGGCTCGAACGCCGCCTGCTCGATTTCGGTGTGGTAGTCCGCCGGGTTGCGGTTCAGTGTCATCCTGCCGACCTCGACCAGCGGATAGTCGCCGTGCGGCCACACCTTGGTGAGATCGAAGGGGTTGAACCGGTAGGTCTTCGCCTCCTCGAACGGCATGATCTGCATCTTCAACGTCCAACTCGGAGGATTTCCGCCGTCGATCGCCTCCCAGAGGTCGCGCATGTGATAATCGGTGTCCATCGCAGCCATCTGGTCGGCCTCGTCCTGGGTGAAGAACTCGATCCCCTGATCGGTCTTGAAGTGGTACTTGACCCAGAACCGCTCCCCTGAGGCGTTGATCCACAGGTAGGTGTGGCTGGAGTAGCCGTTCATGTGCCGCCACGTGCGCGGAATACCGCGGTCACCCATCAGCCAGGTCACCTGATGGGCGGATTCCGGCGACAATGTCCAGAAGTCCCACTGCATGTCGTGATCGCGCAGATTGTTATCAGCTCGGCGCTTCTGCGAACGGATGAAATCCTGGAACTTCATCGGGTCACGCACGAAGAAGATCGGCGTGTCGTTGCCGACCATGTCGAAGTTGCCCTGCTCGGTGTAGAACTTCAGTGCGAAGCCGCGCGGATCGCGCCAGGTGTCCGGGCTGCCACGCTCTCCGGCGACCGTGGAGAATCGGGCCAGCATCTCGGTCTTCTTGCCGGGTTGGAACAGGTCGGCCATGGTGTAGGCGCTGACGTCGTTCGTGACCTCGAACGTGCCGAACGCCCCGCCCCCCTTGGCGTGGGGCTGACGCTCGGGCACCCGCTCCCGGTTGAACGCCGCCATCTTCTCGATCAAATAGGCGTCGTTGAGCAGGATCGGCCCGTCGGGCCCGACCGTCAGCGAGTGCTCATCGCTGGGAACCGGGATACCGGCGTCATCGGTGGTGTAGTTCGGAACAGACATCTCTCTCCTCTCCTACGAACCGCGGGCGGGAGCCCGACGGCGAACCGTCAGGACGAGCCGCAGTGCGGACCGGGATCGCCAGTTCCGCGCTGGTGAATGATCTCCTCAGTGGTGAAGAGCACCACCGTCTTCGACGTGTCGGCGAAGTTCTCGACATCGGCGAGCATGACGTCCCAATTCTCGGATTTCGCGATGGCTTGCAAGGCCTCGGCATTCTCGAACCATGCCTCTACCACACCATCATATGGCGCGGGGGCCACACCGTCCGGAGTCCAACCGGTGTTGTGCTGCCGAACGTAGCGAATGCAATACTTCTTGACCTCGGGCACGCTCATGAGCAGCGGCCCATGCGTATTTGTCCAGTACTCGCTGAACTGTTCACGAGTGAAGTCGGAACGGCGGGTCAAGAACTCACTCATTTTGATCACGTCTGATACTCCCTTGACGGCCCCCTCGACCTCCTACGGTTCTGTCGATCAACCATTCAGGACCCGCCACAAACCTACCGCCGAACCGGACCTGCGGCGAGAGAATCCGGAGGAACTCCACAGACAGAGAACTGGCCATGTGGACCAGATTCGTTTCAGAATTGCGTCGAGCGACAAAACTGTCGGTGCGGTCTTGTCGACGTCCGCGAAACGGCGTGCGAAGCGAGCTCGCCGGAAATTCGGGTTCCATTGGGTAGATTCCTCGCGATGTCCAGCATCCGTTCAACGTCCAGCGAGACCGAAGTGATCGGTCCCGCAGCCGATGCGTCGTCGATGGTCGGGCGCCGGTACCGTACCTGCGATTACTACGAGGTCGGCCGGGAGAAGATTCGCGAGTACGCCCGTGCGGTGCGCAACTACCACCCGACGCACTGGTCGGAAGACGACGCGACCCGATTCGGCTACGACAATTTGTTAGCACCGCTTACCTTCGGCTCCGTCCCTGGTGGTCTGGCGTACGCAGACGCGTTCGACACGATATTGCCCGGCTACAGCATGGGCAGAATGATCCAGACCGATCAGATGATCGAGTTCCACCGCCCCGTCCTGGCCGGTGACCGGCTCAGTTTCGAGATGTGCCTCGAGTCGTTCCGCCGCGCGTTCGGCGGTGACCTGATCACGTTGCGCCAGACGATAGTGGACCAGCACGATCGGCCTCTTCTCACGTCCCGGACCAGCCTGGTCGGCCGCGCCGACGGCGCACTGCCCGGCTCGCTCGACGCGGTCGTCATGCATGGCGCCCGCCCCGATGTGCGCCAGGCACATCGACCCCCGCCACAGTATGTCGGTAATGACGCTTCCGAGCCCACGCGAACCGTGCGCTCGATTCCGGTGGGCGCACACGCACTGCCGTTCGACGCGGTCACCGTCGGTGATGAACTTCCTCCTCGTGACCTCACGCTCAGTCTCGGTGATCTGGTGAACTACGCAGGCGTAGCCGGCGATCCGAACCCGATCCACTGGAATACCGAGATCGCCGCGGAGATGGAGCTCGATACCGTTGTCGCCCAAGGCATGCTGACAATCGGGCTCAGTGTGGACTTGCTCACTTCCTGGCTCGGGGACCCCGGCGCGGTGCGGGCCTACAACGTGCGGCTGACCAGCCCGGTCCACGTCACCGCGACCGGCGGCCGGATCGAGTTCCGCGGCCGGGTCAAAGACCTGGATCCGCGCACCCGGACCGCGACGGTCGCGATCACCGCCGAGCACAACGGGCGCAGGGTTTTCGGTCGCGCGATGGCCGAGGTCGCCCTCACCTGATCGTCGGTCCGATCGCACCATCCGGATCTGGTGTGTTTGGTCCGGAAACGCCGGGGCACGTTGAAGACGGAGCGCGCTCGCCGAGGCCGGCGAGCCGCCCTCCGCACCCGATCGAATGGGCACCCGGCCCGCTCACACTCGAAAGGACCGGTATCTGTTGTGGTTGCGTTTCTCGCCGCAGTCGGTTCCGCTTCCCTGGCTGTCATCGCGACACACGTCACGGTCGTCGCGCGCGCCCTGGCCGAACTTCGCTCCGCGCGCCACGGCGAGGCCGTCCAGCACGCCGCGCGGGTAGGCTCCTCGCGCATACGCACAATGGTCTGATCCCTGGCACGGACTGCGGCAGGCTCGTCCGGGTGGTCCGCGCCATGTCCCGGTCCGGCCGAAGATCGGATACGATCGCTGCTGCCTCTCGGTCCAGCAACCGGCCGCTGAGACAGTTCGGCGTGCGCTGGTGCCGCCCTTTGGTGATCGGAGGCCGGGGTTGTCGGTGTGTGCCGACGATGGCGTCAGTGTTGCCATCCCTTGTGTCACAACAGAATCCGCGACCGGTGGTGTTCGTGCGGCCTGACGGATCGAACGACGAGGTGATCGTCGGCGTGGATTGGCCGTGGCAAGAACCTTCGGTGCTGCTCATCGAGGACGACCCCGGCGACGCCCTGCTCGTCGAGGAATTGGTCCTCGACGGCGCGCCGGGGCTACGCCTGGACTGGGTCAGGTCGCTGGCGGAGGCGAGCGAGCACCTGGCGGTGGCCGTGCCCGACTGCGTCCTGCTGGACCTACATCTTCCCGACGCGAAGGGACTGGAGGCACTCGAGCGGATCCGTCGACACGCCGATCACGTCGCGATCGTGGTATTGACCGGGCTCGACCAAGAACAGACCGGCTTGGCGGCGGTGGCGTCGGGTGCACAGGACTACTTGGTCAAGGGCCGGGTCGAACCGGAGCTGTTCGGTCGTGCCATTCGCTACGCGATTCAGCGAAAACAGGCCGAGCGGACGAGCGCGGCCCTGCAAGCCAGCAACATGCGCGCACAGGAGAACGCACGCCTCGAGCGCGGCCTGCTACCGACACCGCTGTTGCGCGGCCGAAGCGTTGTCGACGTCGTCGCGCGCTACCGTCCCGGCCGGGCACACGCCCTGCTCGGCGGTGATTTCTACGACGTCGTGCAGGACTCCGACGGCACCGTGCACGCCGTCATCGGTGACGTGTCCGGACATGGCCCGGACGAGGCGGCGACCGGCGTGGCGTTGCGATTGGCTTGGCGCACACTGGTACTCAGCGGCGTCACCGGCAACCGGCAATTGCGACTGCTCGAACAGGTGCTGCTGGCGGAGCGCACCGGTCGGCAGACCTTCGCGACCGTCACCAGCCTCGTCCTGCATCCCGGTCTGCGCCGTGCGCGGGTGCTGCGGGCTGGGCACCCGGGCATGCTGCTGCGCTCCGATGCGGGGTTGGCCTGGGTCGAGGTTCCTGGCGGGCCCGCGCTCGGGTTCCTGCCCGGCCGCGCCGAGTGGCCCGTCCACGATCTCGACGTGCCGGAGGGCTGCGGCCTGATGGTCTTCACCGATGGTCTCTTCGAAGGTCGAGTCGGCACGAACTCGCAGCGACTCGGTGAGCAGGGCCTGGTCGAGGTCGCCCGTGCGATCGACGTCGAGGAGCCCGAGTGGTTCGTCGATGAGCTGATCGGCCGGGTCGAGTCGTTGGCCGGTGCGACAGGCGGTTTGGATGACGATGTCGCGATCCTGTATCTCCGGTGGATCCGAGACCGTCGAGCACAGGACGACAACTGATGACGATCACCACCAGCCTGCCCGCACGCCCGGCCGCCCGCCTGACCGCCCATGCCTGGTTTCAGTTCGTGCTGGTCGCGATGGTGCTGGTGGTGATCATCGGCGCCGCGGCGGGCGCACAGGTGATCGCGCAGACCAACCGGGTCACCGATCGATTGCTCGACCAGTCGCAGCCCGCGTCGGCCGAGGCATACCGGTTGCAGAGCGCCCTGGTCAACCAGGAGACCGGCCTGCGAGGGTATGCCATCACTGCCGATCCGCAGTTCCTCCAGCCCTACAGCGAAGGCCGACGAGACGAGGAGCAGTCGGTGGCCCGGCTGCGCGGCCTCCTGGCCGACCGGCAACCACTGCTCGACGAGCTCGACGAGGTGGAGCGGTCGGCCCAACAGTGGCGCACCGACTATGCCGAACCGCTCGCTGCCGCGTTGACCATCGGCGCGACCCGCGGCATCGACGCCGCGGTCGCCGCGCGTGGCAAGCCGCTGTTCGACGAACTCCGCGCCCGCTTCGACAGACAGAACCGAAACCTCGCGGCGACGGTCGACCACGACCGTGCCGAACTCGCGCACACCCGCACGGTCCGGGACGCGGTGCTGGCTGGGATGATCGCGGTCTTCCTGCTGACCGGCGTACTGCTGACTGTACTGGTCCGCCGACTCGTAGCCCGGCCGTTGAGTTATCTGACCGACGCGTCGCTGCGGGTCGCCGACGGCGACTTCGACCATCACATCGATGCACACGGCCCGGCCGACCTCGCCACTGTCGCGGATGCGGTGGACAGCATGCGCCGCCGCATCGTCGCCGAACTGGCGTCCTCGCGCGCCCAGCAATCCGCACTGGCCCAGCAGAAGGCCGATCTGGACAGCCAGGCCGAGGAGCTGCGGCGTTCCAATGCCGAACTGGAGCAGTTCGCCTACGTCGCCTCGCACGATCTGCAGGAGCCGTTGCGCAAGGTGGCCTCGTTCTGCCAACTGCTGGAGAAGCGATACGGGGATCAGCTCGATGAGCGCGGCCAGCAGTACATCGACTTCGCCGTCGACGGCGCGAAGCGAATGCAGATCTTGATCAACGACCTGCTCACGTTCTCCCGAGTCGGCCGCGTTACCGACCGGAACGAGCCGACCCACCTCGGCCAGACTCTGAGCAAGGCGATAGCCAATCTGTCCGCGTCGATAGACGACGCCGGCGCTCGCATCGAACAGCCCGCCGAACTGCCCGAGATCAGCGGCGACCCGACGCTGTTGACCATGTTGTGGCAGAACCTGATCGCCAATGCGATCAAATTTCGCAAGTCAGACCACGCGCCTGCCGTCCGGATCGGGTGCGAACTCGCGGAAGACGGCGCCGGCTGGCTGATATCGGTGTCGGACAACGGCATCGGCATCGCTCCCGAGTTCGCCGAGAAGGTATTCGTGATCTTCCAGCGACTGCACCATCGGGACGAATACAGCGGAACCGGTATCGGGCTAGCCGTCTGCAAGAAGATCGTCGAGTATCACGGCGGGCGCATCTGGATCGACACCGCCTACACCGAGGGCACCCGCTTCTGCTTCACCCTCGGCGCCTTCGAACTCGACAGCCCACCCGCCGCCGATGAAGGAGTCACCCCATGACTGTCCCCGGTCAGCCCATCGACATCTTGCTCGTCGAAGACGATCCCGGTGACGAATTGATGACCCGAGAGGCATTCGAAGACAACAAGATCGGCAATACCTTGCATGTCGCCCACGACGGGGAAGAAGCTCTCGACTTCCTCTATCGACAGGGTGCGCACGCGGACGCACCGCGACCTGATCTGATCCTGCTCGATCTCAATTTGCCCAAGTACGACGGACGACAAGTGCTGGAGAAGATCAAGGCCGACCCCGACCTCGCACACATTCCGGTGGTGGTGCTGACCACTTCGGCGGCCGAAGAAGACATCTTGCGCAGCTACCGGCTGCATGCGAACGCGTACGTCACCAAGCCGGTCGATCTCGACCAGTTCGTCGCCGCGATCAAGCAAATCGACGATTTCTTCGTCCAGGTCGTCCGGCTGCCGCGCCAACAGCTGTAACCGCGGCCCGCAGCCTTCACTCAGCCGTGAGCAGCCGCTGATCCCCGCCGCTCGGCGTGACCACTCGGCCCTTCGGGCACCCTCGGCGATCCGCGCCGACGAAAGACGGAATAGCCTTATCGCACAGGAACTATTCCCACCCGGAACACCTGATGGAGCGCACCCTGATCATGGCACCGCCCGTATCCCACCCCACCGCGCCGAAACCTTTCGGCCTCACCCTGACAGCCATCTCCGAAAGCATCGTCATCTGGCCCGACCCCAGTCCCTTGGACGCCTGGTGGCGGCACGTCATGCACATCGACCGGCCGCGGCGCGCGGTCGCCTGACCTGGGCCGTCGACATGCCTGTACCCGACCGGCAGCGCCCTCGCCCGGTACCGACGAATTTTTGGCACCGCGGTACCGTGATCTGGTTCAACGTCGAGAAAGGCTTCGGATTCCTGCGCGGTGACCACGACCCGACGCCGGTTTTCGTCGAGTACACCACCATCGAGACGACTGGCTACAAAACTCTCAGCGCAGGCCAACCCGTCATCTTCACCGCGACTGTGCGCAAGCGCGGCCCCGAAGCCACCGCGGTGCGCCCGCTACTTCCCGAGGCCGCCGACCCGGATGCCGGACGCACCGACAACTGACGCTTGTCCCGCGCCGATCCCGAAGCGGTCGACGCGACCACGCCTCTGGGCGCGGTGAACTCGTCGCTGTGCGTGTTCCCTTATAGTGCAGACTGCGATCGAGTTCGGCACCCAGGTGCGGCTGCCTCGGATCGATAGTGGCGCTCCCGACAGGTTCCGACCGGTTGACCGGATTTCAGACACCGAGATGTGCGACATTCCGTGAATGGAGTAAAGCGTGTCGATCAGCAGGCGTGGTTTCTTTGCCGGCGGTGCCGCGGCCGCAACAGCTGCCACCGCGATGTCGGGCGCGACGGGGGCAGGCAGAGCCCGCGCCGACGTCGACCCGGACCGGCCGAACATCCTCGTGGTACTCGTGGACGAGATGCGAGCGCCGATGTGGTTTCCCGACCAGGAAACCCTGGACGGGATATTGCCGAATATCGCTCGAATCCGGCGCGGCGCTGTGTCATTCGAGCAGCATTACACCGCCGCCAACGACTGCACACCGTCGCGCGGGGTACTGCTGACCGGTTTGTACTCACATCAGACCGGTTGCATGATGACCTCGCAGTCGACGT
Organism: Nocardia sp. NPDC049220; assembly: GCF_040647855.1. Lineage (NCBI taxonomy): Bacteria > Bacillati > Actinomycetota > Actinomycetes > Mycobacteriales > Nocardiaceae > Nocardia > Nocardia sp. NPDC049220. Next base: position 211,302 of record NZ_JBEZDA010000010.1, on the reverse strand, counting down.
TGTCACCGTTGTTCCCGACCTGGGGCTCGATGATCCGCGAACACGGATACGAGACGACGTGGTGGGGGAAATGGCATCTCGGCCACGATTCGGACACTACTCCGGGGTCGTTGGCGGATTACGGATTCAGCGGCGGCACGTATCCGTCACCCAATGGCGCGCCCGGACAGGGCGTGCAGATAGACCCGACCATCGTCGACCAATTCATCGGATGGTTCGACGCGGAAGCCGGTCGAGAACCGTGGTGCTGCACCGTGTCCTTGGTCAACCCACATGACATCCAGTGGTGGCCTCGATGGACTCGCCGCCAGCAAGCGCAACTCGACATTCCACGCTGGATGAATGAACTGCCCGCGAATTACGAATCGCTGGAGCAGCTGGCCCAGAAGCCACGCCTGCAATTGGCGTTGGTGGAAGCGTCGGCCGCCGCGTTCGGGTTGGCGCCCTACGGAACTCCCGGTGCCGAGCAGCAGTGGATCGACATGCGCAATCTCTACCTGTGGCTGCAACAGCAGGTCGACATCCAGATCGGCAGGGTGCTCGAGGCGCTGGCCCAGCGTCCAGACGTCGCCGCCAACACCGTCATCGTCTTCACCTCCGACCACGGGGACTACGCCGGCTCGCATGGGCTGCACGGCAAAGGTGGCGCGGCCTACGACGAGGCGATCCGGGTGCCGCTGTACGTGCACGATCCGCGCGGCCTATTGAGTCCCACGGCTGCCACCAGTACCCGTGACCAGCTCACTTCCAGCGCCGATATCACTCCACTGCTGCTGTCGATCGCCACCGGCGGGAGCGCGTGGCGCGGCGACGCGCGGTATGCACACCTCGCCGATCGCCTCGACATCACTGCCCTGTGTCGTGACAGCGGCGAACCCGGGCGGCCCTGGATCGTCCACGCCACCGATGAACCCACCATCGAAGAGGCCGCCGTGCTTTTCAACCAGAATGCGCCCGCACACGTCGCGGCAGTGCGCACCGCCGAGGCGAAATACGTGTCGTATTCACACTTCTTCAAGGGACGGATCGAAATAGACCCGGCGCAAGAACAAGAATTCGAACTCTACGACTACACGGCGGTCGGACGACTCGAACTCGACAACCAAGCCGAGGGCAATCGTGAGCTGCGCACCCGAATGGAACCGCTACTGCAACAGGCTATTGCAGAACTGAACCAGCCGCTACCGCCTTACCTGCGCCGAGCACAGGAACAAGGCTGGGCAGATTACCTCGCGCAGGAAGGCAATATTCTCGCGATTGCACAACATGCGCTCGGCGAACTCCAGAACGCGCTCCCTCGATAATCCGAAGCGGTCCGCGTCCCGAGTAACGACACATAAACCAGACGCAGCCGATTGCTACTCAGCTCACAGCGGTGGCCCGGCGAAACCGGCGGAATCGAATCCTGTTAACGCCGAACAGGTCAGAGACACACGCCATTGGAAGTGTTCACTCGAGCGCATGAATCGACCGATTGCCGAAACTCGATGAGAAGGGCTACCACGATGATGATGTCAGCGGTCGGGTCGTTTTCTGGATTGCCCATCGATAACCCCGAAGCATTGCAGGACGTAGAGGTCGAGGTTCCTCGACCAGGCCCACGGGATCTACTGGTTCGAGTGATGGCGGTTTCGGTGAATCCGGTCGACATCAAGCAGCGCATCGCGCTGGCACCGTCGGAGACGCCCGTCATCCTCGGCTACGATGCCGCGGGAATCATCGAGGCGATCGGCAGCGAGGTCAGTACCCGGTCGGTGGGTGATGAGGTCTGGTACTCAGGCGACATCACCCGCCCTGGGACCAACGCCCAGTTCCATACCGTGGACGAGCGGCTCGTCGCACGCAAGCCGGAGTCGTTGTCGTTCGCCGATGCCGCCGCGCTGCCGTTGACCATGATCACCGCATGGGAGTCGTTGTTCGAGCGATTCGAGTTGACCAAGGCTTCCACCGGCGATCTGCTGATCATGGGCGGTGCTGGTGGAGTCGGTTCGGCGATGATCCAGTTGGTGAAGGCGCTGACCGGGGTCCGTGTCATCGCCACCGCGAGCCGCGAGGCCTCCCGACGGTGGGCCCTCGGCATGGGCGCGGACGTCGTCATCGACCACAGAAAGCTGCGCGAAGAGGCTGGTGCCGCGGCGCCCGACGGAGTCGACTGGCTGTTCACTTCGCGTTCGGCGGGCAACATCGAGGACTACGCGGAGATCGTGAAACCATTCGGTCACATCACCGCGATCGACGAACCACCGAACCTGGACCTGCTCGCGCTCAAATCGAAAAGCATCGCCTGGCACTGGGAACTGATGTTCACCCGGTCGTTGTTCGGCTATGACATGTGCGTCCAGCAGCAGCAGCTGGCCCACATCGCGCAGCTCGTCGACGAGGGAGTCCTGAGCACCACCCGCACCCGGTCGATCGATGACTTCAGTGCGGCCGGCCTGCGCGAGGCGCACCAAGCAGTCGAGAGCGGACGCATGGTCGGGAAAATCGTCGTGCACCGCTAGAAGTGGCCACCCACGGACAAGGAGATTCTGATGGACAACGGATTTCATCCCGATCTGACTGCGGCGCACCCGGTCAACAACCGCGTCCACCTCGTCAAATCATCGGAAATCAGTTCTGACACAGGACAATCGGCGGGCATGCAGCGATTCGCGGCGGTCAGCGGACGATTCGTCGGCTCGGAGAAGATGTGGATGGGTGAGGCGACCGCGCAGCCGCAGACCGTTTCGGGCAACCACCACCACGGCGACACCGAGACCGCGATCTACGTGCTCAGTGGCCACCCCCAGATCATCTACCACGACGGCGAGAAGGAGGTCCGGGTCACGGCCGACCCGGGCGATTATGTGTTCGTTCCGCCCTACCTGCCGCACCGCGAGGAGAACCCCGATCCGGAGATCCCCGCCAGGTTCGTCATCGCGCGTAGCAGCCAGGAAGCGGTCGTCGTCCATCTCGACCACCTCTATCCGCTACAGTAGCGATTCCGGTGACCTGGCGTCCGCTCAACTCTATTGTCGCCGCCCGGTGAACCGGCGCACGTGGAAACACCGGCGAGATTCGTTGGAACCTGTTGATCTCGGCCATCGACGAATCCGCCCGGTCGCAGCCCGATTGGATCCACTCGGCACACCCACCTGCGATCCGAGAGTGCATTCCCGGTAGGCGGTCCATCGTCGACGTCACACCGCTCGACCGGGGCTGTCAGGTGACGATGCGCAACGGGTGTTCCACGTTGTTTCGCAGGGACTGCAAGAACGCGGCCGCTGTGGCGCCGTCGACGGCACGGTGGTCCGCGGAAAGGGTCACCCGCAGGATCTTACGGGCGATGACCGCACCTTCGACAAGACGCAATTCCTCGGTTGCGGCTCCCACCGCGAGAATGGCCGCCTGGGGTGGGTTGATTACGGCAGCGAACTGCTCGATGCCGAACATGCCGAGGTTGGAAATAGTAAAGGTGCCGCCATTCATGTCGTCCACGCGGAGTCGTCCGGCACGGGCTCGCTCAGCCATATCGACGGTGTCGGCGGCGATCTGCGACACGCTCTTGCGGTCGGCGTCCTTGATCACCGGTACGACCAGTCCGGTAGGCGTCGCGACCGCAACTCCGAGGTGGATGCTGTTGTGCCGCAGGAGTTTGTCTCCCTGATAGGAGACGTTCAACCTAGGGTCGGCGCGTAACGCACCTGCCACCGCTTTGACGATCAGGTCGTTGACGCTGACGCGTGTGGCGCCGGATTCCTCCAGGGTCTGATTGATTTCCGCGCGGAAGGCCAGCAAATCGGTGACATCGATCGCGCTGGTCAGGTAGAAATGGGGCGCTTCTTGCTTGCTTTGTACCATCCGTTTGGCGGCGACCCGCTGCACCCCGGTCAGCGGAACCTCCTCGGTGTCACCCGTTTCGGCGACGACAGACCGGGCGGGCTCGGGCGGACGGTGGACCGATTCGACATCCTGCCGAGTGATCCGGCCACCGGGGCCGGTTCCGGTCACCGTCGCCAGATCAATCTCCAATTCGCGAGCGATCTTGCGAGCCAGCGGGGAAGACTTCAGGCGCTCGCCGCTCGCCACAGGCATGCTCGTGCTCGCTCGTGTGGAACCCGAAGCCGATTCGGCGAGCGGTTCGCTGGCCGGTGTCGCGGCCGGCACCAGCGCAGTGGTTCTCGTCGCAGTACCGGTGCCGTCGCCGACGACGGCGATCGGACTGCCGATGGGCACTCGGGCGCCGGCCTCCACGAGGATCTGTTCGAGTACGCCGTCGTCGTAGGCCTCCAGTTCCATGAGGGCCTTGTCGGTCTCGATCTCGGCGATGATCTCGCCGCGCACAATGGTGTCCCCCACATTCTTGAGCCACACGGAGACGACGCCGTCTTCCATCGTGTCCGACAGTCGGGGCATGGTGATTTCAGGCATAAGATAGGTCCCTTGTTCTCAGCGGCGTCGACCGACGGCAGCCAGGGTCTCCAGCGCGGCGCTGTGTAGCGAGTCGGCGGACGGAAGAGCGATCTGCTCGAGCGTTTTGGCATAGGGCAGCGGGACTTCCGCAGCGGCGACCCGCCGCACCGGTGCGTCCAAATAGTCGAAGGCACCGTCGGAGATGGTGGCGGCCACTTCGGCGCCGATGCCGTAGGTCAGCCAGTCGTCTTCGGCCACCACGGCACATCCGGTCTTGCGCACGGACGCGACAAGCGTCTCGCGGTCGAGCGGTCGCAGACTGCGCAGATCGATGACCTCGGCGGAGATGCCGGATTCGGCGTGCAGCCGTTCGGCCACCTGGGTGGCGATCGTCGCCATCCGGGAGTAACCGATGAGCGTGATGTCGGAGCCCTCGCGGGTGATGGCGGCCTTGCCGATCTGTGCGGGCGGAAGATCGTCGGGGACCTCACCCTTGGTGTTGTAGAGCGCGAGATTTTCCAAAAACAGAACCGGATCGTCGTCGTGGATAGCGGCACGCAGCAACGCGCGCGCGTCAGCAGGAGTGCTCGGCGCGACGACCTTGAGTCCGGGAACGAACGCGTAGTAGAGCTCGATATTCTGGGAGTGCGTCGCGCCGAGTTGCTGACCGCCGCCACCAGGAGTGCGAATGACCATTGGCACGCTGGTCTGTCCGCCGAACATCCCGTAGATCTTCGCGGCGTGGTTCACGATCTGATCCAATGCCAGCAGCGAGAAGTTGATCGTCATGATCTCCACGACCGGGCGCAGGCCGAGCATCGCGGCACCAACGGCGGCACCGACGAAACCCTCTTCGGCGATCGGGGTGTCGCGCACTCGTTTCTCGCCGAATTCGGCGAGCAGGCCCGCAGTGATCTTGTAGGAGCCCTCGAAGACGCCGATTTCTTCCCCCATCAGGAAGACGTCGTCGTCGCGCCGCAATTCCTCGCGCAGAGTTTCGCGCAGCGCTTCACGGTAGGTGATGACAGGCACGGTTGTCCTTCGTGGTCAGAAGAGCGGATCGGCGGGCAGCCTGCGGGAGGCGCCCGCCACCGGGGTGGCGTAGGTGTAGTCGAACAAACTCGACGGCTCCGGATGCGGACTGGCGTCAGCGAACGCGACCGCCGCGTCGACCTCCGCCGCGACGGCGCGCTCCAGTTCCGGGACAGCGGATTCGTCCAGCACACCTGCGTCGATCAGGTCAGCGCGCAGCCGGGCGATCGGGTCGGATTCGCGGGCGGCGGCGAGGTCCGCGCCGCTGCGGTACTTCGCCGGGTCGACTACCGAATGTCCTTTCAGTCGAAAGCTGACGGCCTCCAGCAGGGCGGGTTTCCCTTCGCGCCGCGCGGTTTCGATAAGGTCCCCCGCCACGTCGCGGACAGCGAGCACGTCGGTGCCGTCGACCTGTTCGCCGCGCATGCGGTACGCGGCCGCGCGCTTGTAGAGATCGGGCTCGGCGGAGGCGTTTTCGACCGTGGTTCCCATCCCGAGCTGGTTGTTGATCACGACGAACACCACCGGCAGCCGCCATAGCGCCGCGAGGTTGAGCGACTCGTGGAACGCTCCGATATTCGTTGTGCCGTCGCCCATTTGGCAGATCACGACGTCGTCACCACCCCGATAGTCGACGGCCATCGCCGCGCCGACGGCGAGCGGGAGCTGGCCACCGACGATGCCGTAGCCACCGAGTAGGCGCGTGGCGGTATCGAACATGTGCATCGAGCCGCCCCACCCCTTCGAGGTACCAGTGGAGCGACCGTAGAGTTCGGCCATCACTCGGCCGGGTTCGATGCCTTTCGCGATCGCGTAGCCGTGCTCGCGATAGTTGGTGAACAGATAGTCGGTGGGCCGCATCGCGGCCGCCAACCCGACAACCGTGGCCTCCTCCCCCAGGTTGAGATGGCAGTATCCGCCGATCTTCGCCTGGGCGTAGCCCTGGGCGGCGCGTTCCTCGAATCTGCGCACGAACATCATGTCCCGCAGATAACCGCGCAGCGTGTCCGGGTCCTCGGTGGCGAACCCGGTGGGGATGTGGTCGATCAACTCGGTCACGGTCGGTGTCCTCAGCGCTTGCGCGGCGCGACGTGCACGGGCAGACCGAGCGCGGACAGCGCTGTCTCCATGCCGATCTCGCCGAGGGTCGGGTGGGCGTGAATGGTGTCGGCGAGGTCTTCGAGCGTCGCCTCGAGGGTGATGGCCAGCGCCCCCTCGGTGATCAGGTCGCTGGCCGACGGCCCGATGATGTGGACGCCGAGGACTTCCTGATAGCGCTGTCCAGCGACAATTTTGACGAAGCCCTCGGTGTCACCGAAGGTCTTCGCCCGACCGAGCGCCGCGAAGGGGAAGCGTGCTGTGATCACCTCGTGCCCGGCTGCCTTGGCGGCTGATTCGGTGAGACCGACGCTCGCGATCTCCGGGTGGGTGAACGTGGCCGCGGGGATGGCGGTGTAGTCGGTCCGGGTGTCGTGGCCCGCGATCACGTCCGCCGCGGTCAATCCCTGATGCGAGGCGACATGGGCGAGCAGTGCTCGGCCGGTGACGTCGCCGATGGCGTAGACGTGTTCGACATTGGTGCGCAGTCGCTCGTCCACCGGAATGAATCCGCGGTTGTCGGTGGCGACTCCCGCCTGGTCGAGGCCGAGGTCGGCGGTGTTGGGCGTACGACCGACACCGACGAGAACCACGTCCGCGTCGAACTCGCCGGCGTGTGGGCCCGCGACGGCGACCCGAAGGCCGCCAACCTCCGAGATCGAGGTGACGGTGGATCCGGTCAGTACCGAGATCCCCCGCTCGGCGAATGATCGCCCGAGCGCCACGCCTATATCGCGGTCTTCCGCGGGCACCAGACGGTCCTGCATCTCGACAATGGTGACCTGGCTGCCGAAGGCGGCGAACAGACTCGCCCATTCGGCACCCACGGCGCTGCCGCCGACGATGACGATGCGGTCGGGCACCGTCGTCAGGCCGAACGCGCCATCGGAGGTGATCACACCGGGAAGATCGGCGCCAGGAATGGGCAGGCGCGCCGGCACCGATCCGGTCGCGATGACGACATCGCGCGCGGTGACCTGCCGACGCAGGGTGGTGGGCGCGGCGGCATATCGGGGTCCGTCCGCGCTCACCGGGGAAGGACCGACCTCGTACACGTCGACGGCGGTCGGTCCGGTGAACCGTGCGTGCCCGTCGATGACAGTGACGCCGTTCGCGGCCAACAGGCCGGCGACTCCGTTCGTCAACTCCTTGACGATGCCGTCTTTGCGATGGCGAACGGTGGAGAAGTCGAACCGCACATTGTCGGCGTAAACGCCGTAGTCTGCTGCGGCCCGGACCGTTTCGTATACTTCAGCCGAACGCAACATCGCTTTCGTGGGGATACACCCCCAGTTCAGGCAGACACCGCCAGGGCGTTCTTTTTCCACCACCGCCACCGACAGCCCCCGCTGCGCGGCACGGATCGCGGATACGTAACCCCCGGGCCCGCCACCGACGACCAGTAGATCGAATTCCGGCACTCGTGGTGCTCCTCATCTCAAATGAATCCGCCCGCGCCGTGGTTGGGCGCGGAAGTCATGTCGATCGAGTGTCATCCACCCGGGACGCTGCGACAATGCCCCGAAAGCCCAGGAGTTGGCGAGAGAAAATGTGCGCTCAGCCCAATTCGACGGCCTGCTCGCCGAGGTCTAGCGCTACCAGCGCCAGGGTGAGTTCGAGGTGGATCCGTGCCCCCTCCAGCGGGCGGCCCAGTAGTCCGGAAATACGCTGCAACCGGTTCAGCACGGTGTTGCGATGGCAGTGCAGACCGATCGCCGCGTTCGCCGCCGAGCGATTCTCCGCCAGCCAGGCGGCGAGGGTCCGCAACAGCACATCCCGTTCTCTGGCTGGAAGCCGCAGTACCGGCCCGAGAATACGTGCGAGCATCAGCCGAGTCAGGTCCGGCGATCGCACCAGCAGGGCCTCGGGATAACGCTCCTCCAGCGACACCAGTGCCGTGGCTTCTGCCGGCAAGGTGGTCAAAGCGATTCGCGCGAGCATGTAACCGATGTCCACCTCGGCGAGGCCTTGCACCGCGGGTGCGGCCGCCGCCCGGCCCCGGGCCAACGGACGCAGATACTGCACAACGGCATCCGCGTCGCGATGCTCCAGCGCCACCAACCCGATCGTCGTATCGACCCGGGTATGCCACACCGACTGGATCTGCATCGCGGCCAGGACCGCTTCCGGTCCCGCAAGCACGGGTATGCCGTCCGCTCGCGAGTCGGCTGCCACCACCAGATAGGCACCGTGCACCGGCAGGTTCAGCTCATGCGATGCCCGCGCGGCAAAGGTCGCGTCGTGCGCGCGTCCGGCGATCAAGTCCTCGATCAGCGCATGTTTGCGCCGCTCGTCGCTGCGGACCCGCTCCAGTTCGGTGTTGCGATACGACGTCGACAATGCCGAGGAGAGTCCGTCGATCACCGTCCACATCGCGGTGCCCGCCTCCCGAATCTCCTGTGGCTCGGCACCGACGGCCTCGGCTTTGTCCAGGAGCGCTTCCCAGACGATCCGGCCACCCAAGCGGAAGGTCCGCAGCATCGCCTCCAGTGGTACCGCTTGCTCGGCCCGACGCCGCCCGATGGAGACCGCGACATCGTCGGCATCCGGATTTGTCGCCTCCCCAGCCAGCATGTCGAGTATCCGGGTCAAGTAACGACAGCACCCGTCACGCAGATCGTCCCGCGGCACCGAGGTGTAGTCCGTCCATTCCGGGTTGTCGGTGAAGACGGCGTCGAGTAGGCGGCGAGTGAGGACGGTGATATCGGCGCGGCACGCCGCCGCCAGTCTGCGGGTGCCCTCCGTCACGAATGCCGGTCGCGACACACTCATGCCCGTCGACGCTACTCCGCAAGCGGCGCCCGCCGAGAGTTGCTCCGCCTGGCACGCCCGCCGAAGCCCCGACACTCGGTGTCCGACCGTCGGCCCGGCTATCCAAGCAAATCGGCGCCGAAATGCTGTGCATCCGCACTGGCGCGGCGCACTATGTTCGTGTGGAGTTGACTACGGTGCGCATCGACAAGCCGGACGATCTCAATGTCATCATCGGACAGGCCCACTTCATCAAGACCGTCGAAGACCTGCACGAGACGCTGGTCGGGGTCAGTCCCCACCTGCGGTTCGGGCTGGCGTTCTGCGAGGCCTCCGGACCGCGCCTGGTCCGCCACTCCGGCAACGACGGCGAGCTCGTCGAGCTCGCCACGACGAACGCCCTCGCAGTCGGCGCGGGACACTCGTTCATCGTCTTCCTCCGGGAGGGCTACCCGGTCAATGTGCTCAATGCGGTGCGGCAGGTCCCGGAGGTCTGCGGAATATTCTGCGCCACAGCCAATCCCGTGGACGTGCTGATCGCCGAGACCGAGCTGGGTAGGGGAATCCTCGGAGTAGTCGACGGGTCCACCCCGCTGGGCGTCGAAAATGCCGATGACCAGGCAGATCGTCAACAGCTACTACGCCGGATCGGCTACAAGTTGTAGAAACCGCGGAGTTCGGCGCCGAACCCGAGCGTGCCCGAAGGCGGGTCGATTCGCCCTCCGGGTCACCTCGATGGATATCCGCGACGATCAGCCACGCTCGGCGCGTTCGGCGAGCCGGTCAACTGACGCTCGGAGTTCGCCAGACGTGGTGGCCCGGACGCGCGAGGCGTTTCTCATCGGCCAACTCTGACCAGTCGTAGGCGTGCGTGACCCTGTGTAGTCGTCTACCGGCTCGACCTCCCAGCGCCAGCGGTGGCCCGGGACTGTTCGCCTGGTTCCGAGGGCAGCCAGGCGATGCGGCGGCCCGCTACGAACTCGACGATGTGATTGTCTCGGACGCCTCGGGGCCGCATCGGGTTGACCTCGATCATCGGATCCGGAAGAGCCATACTGGACCCGTGGCAGACATGGGACAACGCGAGCCGGATACGGATCGCATGACCCTCGGCGGCTGTCCCCGGAGTATCGGCAGTTTCCGCTTCTGGTTCGCCGATCAGCGGTGGGAATGGTCCGACGAGGTCGCCGCGATGCACGGGTACTCGCTCGACGCGGTTGAGCCGACCACCGAACTGCTGTTGAGCCACCAGTACCCCGACGACCGCGAGCAGGTCGCGACAGCGCTCGCGGCCGCCATCGAGACGGGTGAGGCATTCTGCAGCCGCCACCGTGTCGTCGACACCTCCGGCGAACTGCATGACGTGATCGTGATCGGCGATCAGATGTGCGACCAGCAGGACGCCGTAGTCGGCACTATGGGCTACTACCTCGATGTCACCGAGACACTCGAGGAGAACCGCCGGGAAGCCGTTGACGACCTCCTCCCCGACCTGGTCGACGCCCGTGCGGTCATCGAACAGGCCAAGGGCATCATCATGTTCGTCTACGGCCTCAACGCCGAACACGCGTTCGGCGTGTTGCGCTGGCGGTCACAGGAGACCAACATCAAGATCCGCGTCCTCTCCGAGCAGCTGGTCTCCGACGTGGTGGCGGCGGGCGGTGCGCTGACCCAACAGCGCACCCGCTTCGACCATCTCCTGCTGACTATCCAGCAACGCGTGGCGCCCACCGAATAGATCCAGTCCGATGGTGTCGGTACCCGCGAGCGACGGTCACCTCGTCTACGAACGGATCGTTTCGCACTGCGACCGGGAACTCACCGAAGTAACGTCGCGCGGGACGCCGCCTACAGCAGGTTCCGCAGTTCCAGATCGGTCACGTATTTCTCGATGAGCCGACGGGACAGGTGTGGAATATCGTGGTCGAAACCAATTGTCGCGGCCTGGACGGCCGACCGGAATTTCTTCGCCGGAAGCACCGAGCCGCGCACGGCCGGTGCCGGTCGTCGATACGCGTGTAACAAGGGCAGCAGAGATGCGTGGCGTTGCTTTTCCCGCAGCCCTCGTAGCGCGGTCTCGAAACGATCGGACCATTCACCGAAGTCGGCGATCCGCTCGATCGGATGGCCGGAATCGATCAACCAATCGACAAATACGTCGAGCGAAAGGCCGTCGTCGTGTGGATTGAGCACGTCGAAGGTCTGGAAGCCCGAGGCGGCCGCGGCGCCGAGGGTGGTGATCGCCTCGGCGGTGAAATCGGCGGGCAAGCCGTCGTAATGGGCGCGCTGCCGGTTGCCCTCGCCATCGGTCTCGTAGAAGGACAGTGGCGCGATCCCGGTTGCGATCAGGCTCAGCAGCAACCGGGTGAACATATCCGGAACGTTGAGCTGACCAGCATAGCGGCTGTGCGCGAGGATCATGTCCGAACGGAACACCGCGACTGGCAGACCGCACAGGTCGTTTGCCTCCCGCAGCAACACCTCTCCAGCCCATTTGCTGTTGCCGTAGCCGTTTGCGTAGCTCTCGTCCACGACGCGCACCGGGCTGATTTCACGAATGTCAGCGTCTTCGTCGAAAGTGGCCGGGTCGATCTGGGCGGCCACCGCTACGGTCGACAGATAGGTGAACGCCTTCAGCCGGGTCGTGATGGCCAAGCGGATCAGCTCGGCGGTGCCGGCTACGTTCGGCCCGAACAACTGCCGGTACGGCAGTACATGGTTGACCAACGCGGCCGGGTGCACGACCAGATCGACGCTGTCAGCCAGTCGATCCCAGGTCGCCTCGTCCAAGCCCAGATTCGGTTCACCGATGTCGCCGGCGAGCACCTCGAGGGTATCGGCGGCCAGTTCCTGGAAGTGTTGGATCAGGCCCGGGTCGCCGCTGTCGAAGGCGGCGTCCAGACGCTTGCGCGCAGCAGCCTGATCACCACCGCGCACGAGACAGATCAGGGTTCCCCCGGTGGCGTTGAGCCGCTCCAACCACTCCATGCACAGGAAGCGGCCCAAATAGCCGTTCGAGCCGGTGAGTAGTACGGTGTGCGCAGCCCCGGTCGGGCGGGGCAGCGCGACCGCGTCCGCCAGAGTGCGTGCGTCGATGAACTCGTCCAGGGTGAGATCGGCCGCCCGCACCTGCGCTCCAGTGCCGTGCACCGAGTCGAAGGTCGGGCGTCGAGTGCCTGAATCTCGCTCGGCCACAACGTAGTCCGCGATCTGACGCAACCCGTTGGCAGGACTGATCACCACCGACACCGGAACCTCGACGCCGAAGGCGGTCTGCAGCAGGTTCGACAACGACAGCGCCGAGAGCGAATCACCACCGAGATCGCTGAAGTGTGCGTCGGGCCGCAGATCGGTGCTCGCGCAGCCCAGCAGCGCCTTCGCGGCACGGCGCACAGTATCCAGCACGGGTAGATCGGCCGCGACGTGGCGCAAGTCGAGCAATTCGTTCGCCTGCGCATCGGCCAGTTCGGCGTACAACTGCTGCAAGCGCTGTTCGTAGTGCTCTTTCACCCGGGGCCGCAGCAGTTTTCCGATGCCACTCAACAGTCCGTTGTCGGTGGTGAACGGCTCGGTCTCGATCAAGAAATCGCGCGGGATCTCATAAGAACGCAGGTCGGCGGCCTTCGCGAGCTGTTGTAGCGACTCGCTCAGCGCCGCCTTCAGCGCGTCGAGGTCACCACTGGCGAGCGCATCCTGAGTCGGCACGATCACGGCGAGCAGATAGGCGCGTTCGCTACTGCCGTACACGAAGATCTGCCGGATCAGCGGGCTGCTCGCGAACACGGCCTCCACATGTGACACGGCGACGAACTCACCCTGGGACAGTTTCAGCACGTTGTTGCGGCGATCGACGTAGACCAACCGGTCCTGGGCGAGTTCGGCGACGACGTCGCCGGTCTTGTAGAAACCGTCCGCATCGAATATCTCGGCGGTTACCTCGGGCCGCTTGTAGTATCCCGGAATCATCGTGGTGGACTTCACGAGCAGTTCGCCGCGCGGATGCGGCTTGTCGGTCCGGAAATAGCCCAGTTCAGGGACGTCGACGAGCCGGTAGTCGAGCACCGGTGGCCGCCGCACCTGATTGTCGATCAGAATGCTCGGGCCGGCCTCGGTGGATCCGTAGCCGTCGTGCAGGTCCAGGTCGAGCACCGACTCGATGAAGGCCTTCATCTCCGCCGCCACCGGAGCACTCCCACAGATGGCCGTGATCAAGCGTCCACCGAGGAAGCGTTCGCGCAGTTCGGCTTTCACATCCGCTTCCACCGCGGCGCGGTCGACGCCGGGTCCTTCGCGCCGATCCACCTCGCCGCGGAAGCGCTGGAACACCATGTCGCACACGCGCGGAACGAAGAAGAACTCGGTCGGCCGGGCCAGTGCGATGTCGTCGAAGAGCGTCGACATATCACTTGTCGCCGCGAAGTACGCGGTCCCACCGCGGGCCAGTACGCCGGTCAGCGACATACGGCCGGCGATATGGCTCATCGGCATGTAGTTGACGTTGATCGCAGCGACATCGGGCCTGCCCAGCCATCCTGTGGTGACCAGCCGCTCGGTGTACATCGCCCCCTTGGGCGTTCCAGTGCTACCTGAGGTGTAGATCAACAGCGCCAGCGGGTCGTCGCCCGGTTCGGCAGTGAACAGCGGTGCAGCAGGCAGACGACGTCCGTGCTCGAGCACCTGGTCAAGCGATTCGACGACCACCACGCTGCCCGCGGCGGCCAAGCGTTCGCGGGCCGCCTCGAATGCCGCGCGTTGGGCATCGTCGCCCAAGTGGTAATCGAAGACGATGAGTCTCCGGAGCGCGTGGCTGGACAGGACGCATTCGACGGCCGCGTCGAGCAGTTCCGGTGTCGCGGCCAGGGCCCGCGGCGCGGTCTCACCGATAATCTCGGTCAACTGGGCAACGGGCGCGGCGGACTGCAGCGGAACGGCGACCAAGCCGAGGTGAGCGCATGCGAGGTCGAGCGTGGCGTAATCGCTGCTCGTGAAGCCGAGCGTAGCCACGAAATCACCCGCACGCAGTGGATTGTCCGGGTCACCGTGCCATGCCGCGGCGACCGCGCGGACCCGCTCCCACAGTTCACCGTAGGTCATGGTGTCGAACCGCGGCAGCAACATCACCGACGCGCGACCGGTGCTGTCATCAGTGCGTACCTGCACCGCGCGCTGCCCGAGGGCCGGCCGATCGGCGTAGCCGATCATGACCGCTTCGATGATCTGTGCTAGTCGCGCACCGGGCTTGCGCAGCTTTTCGATGACCTCCGCACGCGGGGCGGCGTTTCGGATGTCGGCATCACCGGTGTACAACTCGGCGATTCGGTCCGTGAGCCGCGCCCCGCGCGTTTCTCTCTTCACGGTCGACCTCCTCGGTCCGCGGAAACTCCTTCGACACAAATACGTTAGCTTTCCTAAGTATTCTAGGTCGATCATAGGCGCCCGCACGCATTAGTGACGCGAGACACAGTGCAAATAATGTCCCAAACGTGTGGAATGCCCCGGTGGCCATGGCGCTGCCGGTGCCATGGGGCTCCCGTTTCCCGTGCCTGCCACAGCGCAAGCCGGCAGAGGACCGCACACGGGTATCGTTCGTGGCCGCGACGACCAGCATGTTCGAGCTCTTCGCCACCATGGCCGCGCGACGGCGAGCCGCTTTCCACGGCCGCAGAGGCGGCGACGTCGGACTCCATTTCGCGGCGCGGAGCCAGCGGACGGCGGACGTCAGGTCGGTCCGACCGAGCGCTAGAGCACTGCTTCGATCGCCGACACCAGTTCGGGCGCCTCCGGCGTGACAGTCGGACGGAACCGGCCCGCCACCTTGCCGTCCCGGTCGATCAGGAACTTCTCGAAATTCCACTGGATGTCACCAGCGTTGCCGTCCGCGTCGGCGAACTCCACCAACGTCCGGTACAGCTCGTGCCTGCTGTCGCCGTTGACGTCGGTTTTCTCCAGCAACGGGAAATCGACGCCGTACGTGGTGGCGCAGAACTGCGCAATCTCCTCCGCAGTGCCCGGCTCCTGGCCCATGAACTGGTTGCATGGCACGCCGACGACGCCGAATCCGCGCGACCCGTAGGACTTCTGCAGTTCGACCAGGCCGGAGTACTGCGGGGTGAGGCCGCACTTCGACGCCACGTTGACCAGCAGAACGGCACGATCACCGACCAGGTCGGACAGCGTCGTCGGCTCGCCGGACAGCAAGCGCAGCGGCACATCTCGAAGGCTCATTCGTATCGGACCTGCCTATTCTCGACTCCGTGGATTCACCCCGAACGCCACCGTACCGGATCGGCGGCTCGGACGATCGCGGCAAGGATCACGTCCGATTGCCCAGCACCTCTCCCCACGGCCTCGTTCGGCACATCGGCCGCAGGGACGGTTACCGCGGTCTTCGGCTGCCAGCCATCGGGTGGGCCGCCTTCGTGCGAGCGGTTGTTGCGCCGACGCGGCCCGCCTCGAACAGGGCACGACGCCGCGGTGAATCCGGAGCGGCCCGAGGCAGGTACCGGATGTCGCCGTGAACTCCTGACTGACCTTCTCGTCGGGTGCGTGCTACTCCAGTCGCCGACGCGATCGCCGACGGGCTGGGATTTTTCCGCTCTCGGCGGGCTCTCGACCAACCTACCGAGGGCTGCCCGCCGCCTGGATTCGGCCTTCGGTCGATATAGGAGACCGGACCACTGTGCACGATGAAGACGTGTTCACTGTTGCCGTGGGGGAAGAATTATGCGGACCAACGAGGAGTTTCAATGATCGTGTCAAGCCGCAGCGATGATCGGGGCTGGTGCCTCGATGGTGAAGGTGCGGTTGTCACGTGTGAGTGCCCAGATGACGTCGATGAGGCGGCGGGCCAGCGCGATGAGTGCTTGGGTGTGGATTTTTCCTTCGGCTCGTTTCTTCTGGTAGAAGGCGCGGGAGGGACCGTCTGCGCGGCGGGTGCTCGACAGGGCGGCCATGTAGAAGACTTTGCGCATGCCGCGGTGATATCGCTTGGGTCGGTGGAGGTTTCCCTTGATCTTGCCGGAGTCGCGGGGCACCGGGGCCAGACCGGCGTAGGCGGCCAGGCGTCCTGCGCTGCCGAAGACAGTGTGCAGGTCCCCGCCGGCGTCGGCGAGCAGTTGCGCGCCCAGAATTGGGCCGAACCCGTCCACGCTGGTGATGGCCTCGGCGTGGGGATGCTGCCCGAATCGTTCGGTGAGCTGTTTGCCGAGGTCTTTGATCTCGCGGTCGAGATCGAGCAGTTGGGCGGCCAGCCGGGCGATCAGGGGCGCGGTCACTGCTTCGCCGGGCAGGGCGATAGTCTGCTCGGCGGCAGCGGACAGGGCTTTGTCGGTCATCACGGCGATACCTTTGGCCCAGGCGCCGTGTTCGAGCAGGTAGACGCGCACGCCGTCGTGCCCGGCCGCCCGCAGACCGGCGGAGGTTTGGAATCCGGTGAGAAGGATCAACGCCGAGCGAGTGGAGTAGTCGAACCCACGTTCCAGCGTGGGGAAGATCGAAGCCAGCATCTCGCGCAGCTGGTTGATTCCACGTACCCAGTCGGTCATGAGGTTCTCGCGGCGCGCGATGAGTACCTTCAGGTCGGTCACGATCTGGTCGGGGCTGGTGATCGGTGTCAGATCGCCACGCATGCGTGCGGTCTCGGCGATGGTGCGGGCGTCTTTGGCGTCGGTCTTTCCCTCCCCGGCGAACGCTCCGGCCATGCGGTTGACCAACCGGCCGGGTACGTAGACGACCGCGCTGCTGATGGCTGCCAGCAGTGCCAGCAGCAACCCCGCCGCCCCGGAGGTCATATCCACTGCCCAGACCACCTCGACGGCCTTCGCCTCGGCCCGAGCGATCAACGCCTCGATCGTGGACTGACCGTTGACGACCTTCTGGGCGAACACGACCTTGCCCGCCTGATCCACCACGCAGGCGTGATGGGCGGCTTTCCCGACATCGATTCCGACCCAAACCTTCTCGCGGACCTTCACCCGGCCCGACCTCCTGCTCGCACAACCGAACCCCACGGACGACCCCGCCTGCAGCTCCATAAACAGCGACTACACGCACAGATTTCAATCAGCGGCCAAGGCGTCCAGAACGGTAGGGCGGCCACTCCACAGAAGCCACCCAACGGCAAGACGACATCAGCCACGCCCCACCGCTCTGGGTATTCGGGGCGTCCGGCCCCGAACACCTACAACCTTATGGAGATGACATGACAGAGGCTGTGCCCGGAGCGTTCCAGCTTGGCAATTGGTTCGTTCTGGTGGATCCGGCCTGGCAGCCCGAAACACCGGAGCAGCCCCCGCCTTCCCAGGCCATTTCCGGCGGGTGGGACATTGCGAACGACGGGACGGTCGGACCGTTCGATCCAAATCCCGACTTCGAACCCGGCAGCGACGCCACACCGACCGACCCCACGGATGCGATCCTTCGGCGAGCCGCCCAGGGCCTGCCGCTCGGCGATGATCTGATTTCGACACTACGCCGCGCTATTGTCGAAATCGCCTGCGACGAGCGAGATCTCCCGTTGATCGGCGACGCTCCCGACGGCATCGCGTGTGTTCTGGTTGCCACGTCACCGCTGCATCGCCGGGAAGCACCCGCGGGAATTTGGCGGCGTGTGCTCGGTGCGGCATTGCCGGACATTGTCCCCGAGGGGCTGGACATCCTGCTCAACCCGGTAGGCCCGGCACCGTTCCGGTTGATCACCGGCAAACTCAGGCAAGCCGCCGACGACCTATGAACTTCGCCGTGTCCAGGTGCGCTTTTCGTCTCTGCGCGAGACGACAGCGTGGTCGCGTTCTCCGATCGACTCGACTCGCTGCGTTTCCCGTGGATAGCGAACCAGGCACAATCGGTCCGACGTATACCGAAACGGCCGAGCATCCGTGGCAGCGTCGTCGAGGCAGCATCGGGCGGTCGATCGAATCGAAGGGACCACGACATCCACACCTGTTCCCCTGGCGTCGCCAGGAAACAGGCGCTACCCCGAAGGCGTACGCGGACACTTCAGGAAACCGTCGAGGACCCCGCGGCCGCAGGATGCCAGGCAACTCTGGTCGCGTCGCCCGCGCAGAACGACCTCATGATGTGTCCCGGACAGTAGGAGAATCAAATCTGGTGAACGATCCTGGTCGGCGTTCTCCGCCCGCGCCGAGCCACTTGTCCACACCGACCATGGCCTCGTTCGGTTCCGGCCGCGGGAACAAGTGATCCAGACCTTTCGGCACGTGGATGACAACAGCTGGCACGCGGCTAGTGGTGAACGGAGACGGCCAGCGCCGCATTCCGCAAGATACCTACCCCGGCCGGATCGGGCAGGCGACGCTGATGCACCAAGCCTGCATGTCTCGGGCGAGCCGATCGAGGGACTGTTCGCGGCAGGCCGGCGCACCTCCGGTCTTTGTGCGGGCGGTTATGTGAGTGGCGCGTCGCTGGGAGGCGGCAACTTCTACGGACGCGGGGCGGGCATCGCGGCGATCGAGAGCTTTACTGCCGCAACCCTGGTGACTGACGAGCAGACCTTTCCTGGCCGCACACCGCGACATCTCGGCGACCAACAAGTGCCGACGACTGCCCGCACTCCGCTTCGAGCCGACTCCGATCCGCCCGGCTTGGCGGAAACCTGACCCGGGGCGACCAGTACCTCGTATCTTTGCCGTAATCGGTGCAGATCGGAGTAGGACAGTGCAACCAGATGGGCTTACCGTCGATTACATCGTTGTCGGCTCGGGATCCGCTGGCGCGGTCGTGGCCAATCGGCTCAGCGCTGCTCCTGGCACAACGGTGGCACTGCTCGAGGCGGGCCCGCCGGACAAGAACAAGTACACGCACATCCCCGCCGCATTCGCGAAACTGTTTCGTTCCGAGTTGGATTGGGACTATCGCACGCAGCCGCAGCCGGAACTGAACAACCGTGAGATCTATTGGCCGCGCGGCAAGATGTTCGGCGGCTCCTCGTCGATGAACGCCATGATGTGGGTGCGCGGGTTCCGCGCCGACTACGACGAATGGGCGTTGCTGGCAGGTGACGAGTGGGGCTTCGCCACGGCCGTCGAGCAGTTCCGCCGCATCGAGCGGGTGGAAAACGCCCAGTATCCCGACGAAGGCACCGACGGACCGCTGCACATCTCGCGCCAGCGCAGCCCACGCGGTCTCACCGCCGCCTACCTGGCCGCAGTCGAGGAGGCAGGCTACGACCTCGAGCCACCGAATCGGCCGCAGCCGGAGGGGTTCAGCGAGACCATGGTGACCCAGCGCGACGGACGCCGCTGGAGCACCGCCGACGCCTACCTGCGGCCCGCCCTGCGCCGACCGAACCTTACGGTGCACACCGAGGCGCCCGTCACCAGGGTTCTCTTCGACGGCACGCGCGCTGTCGGCGTCGAGTACCGCACGGGTGGTGGCACCTACACTGTGACCGCGCGGCGCGAGGTCATCCTGTGCGGTGGTGCGGTCAACACCCCACAGCTGCTGATGCTTTCCGGCATCGGCGACCGTGACGAACTGACCCGCCACGGTATCGAGGTGCTCGAGCACGCACCCGAGGTCGGGGCGAACCTGCAGGATCATCTGGTCGCGGGCATCGGCTACACCGTCGCATCGGATTCGCTGTTCGCGGCCCAGAAACCGCGCCAGCTGCTGAACTATCTGCTCCGGCACCGTGGCATGCTCACCTCGAACGTCGGCGAGGCATACGGATTCGTGCGCAGCAGGCCCGAACTGGATCTGCCCGACCTGGAGTTGGTCTTCGCGCCCGCACCGTTCTACTACGAGGGACTGGTCGACCCGACCGAGCACGGGGTGATTCTGGCGAGCGTGCTGGTGCGCCCGCACAGCCGCGGAAGGATCGCACTGATCTCGCCTGACCCATCCGCCAAGCCGCTGATCGACCCGCGCTATCTGTCCGACAGCGCAGGCGCCGACCGTACCGCCATGATGGCGGGGTTACGCCTGTGTGCCGATATCGCGGCCGAACCAGCGATGAAGGCAGTACTCGGCCCGCTGAGCTATCCGCCACAGGCGCCCACCGAGCCGGAAGCCGTTCTCGAACTGGCGCTGAACGCCTACTCACACACGCTCTACCATCCGGTCGGCACGTGCCGGATGGGCACGGACACCTCGAGCGTCGTCACCCCCCGACTGGAAGTTCGTGGCGTGCAGGGACTTCGGGTCGCCGACACGTCGGTGATGCCGCTGATCATCCGCGGGCACACCCACGCACCCGCGGTGTTCATAGGCGAGCAGGCTGCCCGATTCATCCTCGCCGGATAGCGCTTCTTCTAGCCGATGTCGGCCGGATCCGGGCGCACGGTGATCGGCTTCGGTCGTCTGCGATCAGCACTTCGGCGCTCACCATCGCGGCCGGCAAGCTCCGCCGACCTGCGGTGGCGGAAATCCCGTGGCGTCTCGCCGAACCGCGCCTTGAACGCCGCCGAGAACCAGGCGGGAGTGAAGCCACTGCGAATGGCAAGGTCCCGGATGGGCAGCGTCTCGCGCGCCGGGTCCTCGAGCAGGTCGCGGGCGACGCGCAGCGCCTCCTCCCGCCGCACATCGCGGAACGTGGTACCCGTCTGCTGCAGGACCGATCGCAGCTGCCGTGGCGACCAGCCCAGCGCGTGCGCTACCGCGGGCAGCCCTACATCACCATGCCCGACATTCGCGCGCACATATTGCCGAACTTGTTCGGCGATCTGGGTGTGCTGAGTTCGTTGCGGGTTGGTATCGCCGAGCGATATCAAGCACAACAGTTCTGCGATCCGATCGCAGACCGCGTTGAACTCACGCTCGGACAGATTCGACTGTTCGGCGTGGGCGCTGCGGATCATGTCCTGAACAATCCGGCCGAGGCCGCAGTTCAGGTCCAGCACCGAACCCCGTGCGCCGGACGACCCCGCTCGATGGTCGAGTTCGGTGCGCGGTACCTGGAACGCATACGCCGACAGATCCGGAATGTGTATCTGGCACATCTCGTCGAGGGCGGTCACCGACGCATGGCCGGGCTGCGCCCGCGTCAGCTCATCCCGATATCGAACCGAGTACAAACCCTCCTGGGGGACGACGACCCAGTAGAAATCGTCGCAGGGTCCTTGGCGGATGTTGGTCCTCGTTCGGTGGGATGTGCTGGTTCCGCGCTGCTCCCAGCGCAACAACCGATAGGTGGTCGACTCCTGAACCGTCAAACCCGAATACCATCGGCCGGGATCACCGTACTGATAGTCCATCGGAACGAAGCTGTTGGCGACCATGGTCCATGACTGCGCATCGCTCGCGGTCACGTGATAACACTTCATGGTGACCGCCCATCGCCGCCGGTTGACCGATACCGTATTGTCCACCAAGACAATACGGCTTGCACCACGGACCACGCGGGGCTCGCCAGGCGCCCTCGACTACTCGCTGCCCGCGCCGGTCGGCGTAACGCGCCACAGACGACTACCCACGGCACGCGTAGCCGCTGTCACGGCCCGCACCGACCGCCGGCGCATGTCACGACCACTGGCATGTGCCCACCACAAACGACTACCGCCCCTTGCCCAGGCCATCGGCCCGGGCCGCGGACGATGACTCATCTCCTTCTCTTGGTGTGTGGCCGTCGGCGAGGCCGTTGGGCGAGTTGCAGGCCGAACATCAGGTCGGTATTACGCACGGGCGCCGGATGTTCAGACATGCGAAGAAGTCCGGCTTGTCGTATCCAGCTGTGGTGCCAGTGATGCAGCTCCGGGATGGTCACCTCACACGCTGCGGCGATGTCGCGCAACCGGCGGCCCGCTCCGCCGATAGCTCCGGCGAACAGTTTTCTGTTGGGTGTGTCGCTCGCTTCCTGATAAAAGCGGGCGGCCTGAAGCAACGGGCGTACCAACGGTGGAATCACCCACACATAGAGATCGGGCGCGCGGGTGTAGCCGATCGGGCCGTTGAAGATCAGCGCGTCCGTGGTCAGCGCGACGCAAGGAATCGCGTTGAGCTCGATCACGGTGGCCCCGGTGAACAGCACGGTGGCGATCACGGCGGCATGGACCGGGTTGGTGGTCCTGGCCCAGATGCGGGCGATGCTCTCATGATCGATCGGGGTCGTGGTCAGCCCCGGCCCGACCGAATACGCCAGGTCCGGGGGGAGTTCCAGTCGCAGACCATGGAGCAGAAATGCGGCTTGCGCACCGCGGAGCAGGGTTATGGTGTGTCCACGGCTGGGACTGTCGACAACAAGATCGCCGAGGAGCCGGTACAGGCCCAGGATGTCGACCCATTCATTGACCAAGCGGGCACTGGGACCTCGGTGCAACGGATTCGCGACCGTGAAGCGGGGTTGCAGGACCTCGATCATGTACGTGGCCAGGTCGACATCGCGCGGGCCGAGCCAGGTCCGATTGCCGCTGCTGCCGAGGTCGTGCTGGCATGGCCGACCGGAGTGCTCAGCCAGCCATCGGCAGGTCGCTCGGATTCCTTGTGTGTAGACGGCGTCGATGCGAGCGAACTCGGCGGGTGGCAAACTCCGGCAGGCGTCCGCTCGAAACGTTGTGACGTCACTATCGGGAATCCGCGGCAACAGCTCGTCGCCAGCCTGCGACAGCCGAACAATGCCTGACTCTCGTTGTCCGTTTTCTCGATATCCGACGCGCCTGGTGGCGTCTTCGAGGTCACGTTTGCCCGGTGTAGAACCCGCGCGGCGGGCTGCCAGCAACTGCCACAGGACCCGTTCGGGCACGCCGAGCCGCTGCGCCGTCAATCGCACATGATCGACCGAGAGTTTCTTGTGTTCGTCGAGTTGAACCAATTTATCCAGCTCCGACAGACGCAGCGTGGGGACGCTTGCGTCGACCACAGTTACAACCTCCTCGATCTACAGTTCCGCAACGTATTACAGCGGTTTCGACATCGGTTTCCAAGCATTCCAGCATGTACCGAGCGGTAGGGACGACGAAGTTACCGAGAATTGATGTTGCGTATCTCACTGAAAACTTCGTTTCAGTCGAAAGCATAGGCGAGGGTACGGACGTCCTGACGCGGTGCGGCGCGCACATCGAAATCCAGTGGAGCCGAAAACACACTTCTACCACAGTACATTTCGCCGAAAGCACCACCCACGTCGCCGACGAACCAGCACGATCGCGGCCGCGGCCATCGCCACGCACGACTGGCACAGCCAACCATTGTGCCCGAATTTCGTGATCACCACCCTGGACGCGTTCGAGAGCTGCTCATCCCGCGACCACCTCCGGTGGACCGAAATCCGCACACCAGCCGATCCGAAACTTGCCGCCACCTCGATATGACGTCCGAGGCGCCGCCGATCATATCGATGCCGCAGGATCCCCGGCACCGCAGCCCGCAAGCCGGCGGTCCAACACCCGCCACACCTGAAGTGGCATTGCGGTACCAGCGACGTCGATGTGACTAGGTCAGTGGGCGCTCGACATGACCAGCCCTTCAGCAAAATCAACCGCCGAAGACAACAACATCAACTAATATAAGCCGCAACCTATATAAGGAGAGGGTTATGACACTGCTGACCGATCCCACCGCCATCGTTGGGCTCGTGACCCGGGAGGTCCGCACCGGCTCCCGGGACGGTGCGCCGACCAAGATCGCCGTCGCCCGGCGTAGCTACCCCACCGACCAGTCCGACCTCTGGGACGCGCTGACCGACCCCGAGCGGATCCCGCGCTGGTTCCTGCCCGTCAGCGGCGATCTGCGCGTCGGCGGCCACTACCAGATCGAGGGCAACGCAGGCGGTGTCGTCGAGCAGTGCGAAGAGCCGAAGCGATTCGCGGTGACGTGGGAAATGGGGCCGCAGGTGTCATGGTTGGAGATCACCCTCACCCCCGTCGACGACGGCACGCTGTTGGAGTTGACGCACGAGGCACACGTCGATACCAGCCTCTGGTCGCAATTCGGACCGGGCGCAGTCGGTGTCGGGTGGGATCTCGCCCTGATGGGCCTGGGTTTGCACCTATCGAGCGGCACAGCCGTAGATCCGGTCGAGGCGATGGCCTTTACCACCACGCCTCGAGGCGTCGTGTTCGTCCAGGCAGCCGCGACCCGCTGGGCAGATGCGGCCGTCGGCGATGGTGACGAGTCCGCCGGGGCACACGCAGCCGCCGAGCGGACCATCGAGTTCTACACCGCTGCGCCCGAGGACGACCACCGATCCTGATGAACCGCTCTCCCGCCAAGATATTCGAGGCACTCGGCGACCCGGTTCGTCGCGGCATCCTCGAGTTGGTAGTGGCCGACGAGCAGCCCGCAGGCGCGATTGTCGACGCCGTGCGACGGTACACACCGATCTCCCAGCCCGCCGTCTCGCAGCACCTCCGGGTGCTCCGCGACGCTGGGCTGGTGAGGGTCCGCACGGAGGGCACGCGGCGGTTCTACGCGCTCGACCCCACCGGCCTGGATGCGGCCCGTTCGTGGCTGGCCCGGTTGGCCGACCCACTCGAAGAGTTCGCTCAGCCACTCGACGCGCTCGCCACCGAGATCGCCCGTGGAAAACGAGTCCGCCGCACGAGCAAGGCGGATGTCGATACCGCGGCGGTGCCCGCCAGTGACGTCCGGCCTGCCTGAGGAAAGCACCGGTCGGCTTTCCGACGACTCTCCGCTCACCATCCATGCGACGTTCGGCACTGCCTCCGACACCCACCGGAAACACGAAGCACCGCGCCGAGTCCCCCACCCGGGTGGAGTCGGATCGGCCACAGCGCAGGATGTATCAAGCGTCGCCTTCCGTTCGGCGCCGAGCGCTCGACTCCTGCACTGCCGGCAGCGATTACACCGAGAAGACGCAACGATGCCAGTCACCGCAACACTCGCCGGTGCGACTTCGCTCATCCACGTGTCAACACCGGCTCCCTTCCATTCCATGGCTCGGGCCGGTCGGCTGATGCCACCGCGGACAGCGATCCCACAACCGAGACTCCGGGGAATCTGCGGCGGATCTGGGTGATGCAGCGCAGGACCTCATGCAGTTCGGCCCGGAGCAACCGCAACTGCGTGGCACGTGCCGCCGGACCCGTCGAGGCTGCGCAATTGAGGCTTTCGATGACATAGGAGAGCTCGTCGGCCTCCTCGACCAGTAGGTCGAAAAACACTTTCGCCTGCGCTCGGTCAGCGCGGTCGTCCATCGTCGGCTCGTGTCACATCGCGGTGTCGGACAGTTCTCTACCGGCACGGCGTTCCACCAGGAGCGGAACGAATTCGCGCACCGACGCGTTCGCGAAGCGCTGGTGGGTTTGTTGAACGACCAACGCGATGGTCTCGGCGGGAAGCTCAGGATGACACTTCATGAGTCGCGCGGCGACATTTCCGATCTGCGCAGCCTCGTCGTTTTGCATGGCTCGGTCCCTGCTCGGTGGTTGTATGCGAAGGGCGCACCGACACGCATCATTGCTTCCACGGGCGTGACCGCACGGCTGCGACAGTGCGTACCGATGCTCTGCGGCACTGACTTGCGGCGCTCCCCGGGTAGCACCGCAAGCCAGTGATTTCGTGACGGACAGGCGTGCGCCAAGAGTGCTGAACCATCACTCTATCCAATGTACCGTTGCGCGACGGCGCGATCAATGGCGGCGGATGGATCGAGGGTGGCGAACCGATACCGACCGGACGACGACCGTTGCTGTACTACGTCGAGGTCGGCGTCCCGACCCAATGCGCTACCGATCCGAATGTACTTGCCCTAGTCCACTGTCGGGACGTTGCCTTTGGTCGCAACGCCACGGTGGCGGACCACCGTTGCGCACCGATCGCCCAGAGTCGTCACGGCACCCGGCGGGCCACGAACTCAACCCGACATCTACAGCGGGCGCGACATGATTCGGCGGCGGGGCAATCCTCTGGCCGTGTTCGTTCCCCCGTCAGGTCGACGGAATTCCCCGTATTCCGCGCCACCCCAAGGGAAGTTGGACGCGACGCGTTCTGATCTCGTCGACGAGTTCCGCATAGCCCTCCTGGACTTCGCCGAGGTGGAACCACGCCTCGTGCCGCAGGTCCTCGTCGTCGCTATGGAGAACCGTCCACCACGCGACGGCATATGTGTGCGCGACATGGCTGATCACCTCACCCAGGGAATGGATGTTCTTGCGCGCGGTTCGGGTTCGCGGAACGTGGAAGAGCGCCCACGAATCGATCTCGGCGACGACCCTCGCGATGTCGGCATGGATACTGGCCCCGTCGAAGTCCGCGGGACGCCGTGAGTGGTCCAGATGCACCGGGATCAGCGCTGCGTGCAGGTCACCCAACTCCCGCGCCCACCCGACCAGCTGCGAGTCACAGGTCAGATTGCCAGAAATCGCCCCCAGCAGCTGATCCGGTTCCAGCAGCGGGGTCGGTTCACGTCCGGGTTCTGCGCTGTCCGCCGACGTGGCCACTCTCTGCGAGTGGTTCGCGCCCACGACCGCGACACTCCCGGAGACGTTCCGGAGCATGCGGCAACCCGTGAGGGCGAGGTGCGGGTGGGCACCGGCCCTGGGCGAGCGATAGGAACTCGCCAGGTGCGCCAGTTCGCGACCGTGCATGTGCTGGTCGGCTCCCATCCGGCCGCGGGGGCCAGCCGAGTACGCGAACATCCGACCCAGCGGCATTCCGTCCGGAGTCGTGCCGTGC
This sequence comes from Nocardia sp. NPDC049220, assembly GCF_040647855.1. Classification (NCBI taxonomy): domain Bacteria; kingdom Bacillati; phylum Actinomycetota; class Actinomycetes; order Mycobacteriales; family Nocardiaceae; genus Nocardia; species Nocardia sp. NPDC049220. The sequence goes on along the minus strand of NZ_JBEZDA010000010.1, from coordinate 184,440 downwards.
GATGTCGCGCTGATGGCAGGCACAAGGTCGCCGTGCTCGACCGCCGAATGCCCGATCTCGCAGTGACGGTTCGTCCGGTTGCGGTCCCGCGACAGCCGATCGCTATCGTCGCTCGGAGGGTCGGCGCCAACCCACATCCTGGTGAGGCCAACGGTCGTGCCCTGCCTTCGATGCACCACCGTGCGTCTCATCGCGGCAGCGATGAGCCCGGTCACGAACTGGGCAATCCAGCATCCGGCGACACCGCTCCTCCTCACCGGACGCCGCAGCAGGACAGCCCATTTCGCCATCGGGTTGTCGCGGCCACCGGAGAACTCGTTGCCGATATAGAGCACCACCATCAGAATCGCGCCGATCGCCAGCGAGACAGCGACGCTGCCGCTGCCTGCGTCAGCCGAAACGATGAACAGCAGAAAAAATGCCGCCATCGCCTCGATGCCGTAGATCCCGCGAGCATGCCGGGCAGTGGTCACCCCGCCGGTGTTCGCTGCCGCGCGGACAGGGACTTCGATGCTCCTTCGAGGTATGCCCATGTCGATGCTCCTTAGAATTACCGTTCAGTACTTACAGAGTCGTCTCGCCGCGTGGATTTGTCGTCGACGTTGGCCGCCATCAGGGTTGCCCGCCAGCACCCCAGGCGAATACCTGCCAGCGGTAGTTACGCCGCGACGCCGTGCGTTCGACCGTCGCAATGCCGATGAACTCGGAATTCTCCGCCGAATAGCGAGGCGAGGTCAGCGACGCATTCACCCGGATGCAGCGTCATGAAGACTCCGATGTGCGCAGCAGGCGACGGTATGCTCGAAGTGATCAGTCCGGAGGTGACGAAATGGGGCTTGGTGCAGAGGGGGTGTTCGGGGCCGATGATGGCTGAATTCGAACCGGACGCAGCGCGGCCTGATCAGATCCTGGTGGAGGTGCTCGGTGCCGCCTTCGCCCCGGACGCCGATCGATTTTTCCCGACACCGCGACGGCTCGACTTCCGACGGTATGGACATGTCCACACACATCGGTGGTGATCACACTCACGACCAGATCGAGCCCACCTGCACAAAGAGTGGGAGTCCACCGACGACTCGGTTGCGGGTGATTCTGGCCGAAGACGACATCCTGCTTCGCGAGGGTGTGGCGAGCTTACTCGCAAGTTCGGGGTTCGACGTCGTGGGTCAGGCGGGAGACGCGGCACAACTTCTGGGACTGGTCCACGACAGCGCTCCCGATCTCGTGGTGGTCGACATTCGGATGCCGCCAACCTTCACCACCGAAGGGCTGGATGCCGCCCGGGTGATCCGCGCCGAGTTCCCGGAGACCGGCATCCTGGTGCTGTCGGCATACACCGACGTCGAGGACGCGATGGAGCTGCTGGCCAGTGGCCGACGGATCGGCTACCTCCTCAAGAGCCGCGTCACTGACGTGGAAGATTTCGTCGACACCCTTCAGCGAATCGTCAAGGGGGCGTCGGTCGTCGACCCCGCTCTCGTGCAGGAGTTGGTGTCGGCCAGCCGGCACGAGGACCCCCTCGCGGTCCTCAGCATGCGAGAAAGGGAGGTCCTGGCGCTGATGGCGGAGGGACGGTCCAACGCGGGAATCGCGCGACGGTTGTGGGTCACCGAGGGCACAGTGGAGAAGCACGTGCGCAGCATTCTGACCAAACTGGATCTGCCCGAGACCGGCGACGATCACCGCAGGGTCCTCGCAGTCGTCACGTTCCTCGACACCCGCTGAGCCCATCGTCGGGATGACCGACACCATGGGCGGTGAGCAGCTCGCGGATCGCACCCGACGACACCGTGAACTTCGGTAAGAAGCCCACCGCCGGGCTCTTCGCAATCAGGTCAGCGAAATCCTGCTCGGCATGCGTAGAGGTCAAAATCACCGTTGACGGCGCAGGCCACCCGGCCCGGTACAGGTGTTCGGCCAGTTCGAACCCGTTCTCCTCGCCGAGATCGACATCGACCAGCGTCACATCCGGCCGCAGCGCCTTGACACCTTCGAGTGCCTCAGCGCTGGTCGAGGCCACGCCAACGACCGTCACCCCCTCTCGCTCGAGCAGTTCTCGCGCAGCGTCGAGGAAGTGGACGCTGTCGTCGACAATGAAGCAGCGCAACAACCCGGCCCAGTGCACCATGCTCTCAGTCTCGCCGTGCGCGCGGTCGGCACGCATTACTGCTAGCTGGAACTTCCGGTCGACGAACTGTCGGCTGCTCGACCCGGCGCCTGAGTTGCCGAACGGTAGAGGTCGGTGACGGCCGCGATGTCGGCATCGTTCAGGCCAGACGACGCCGCCGTCGTGTAGAGGTGCCGTACCGCCGTCGCCATCGGCAATTCGACGTCGGCCGCGTGGGCGATGGCGAGCGCCAAGCCCGCATCCTTGGCAGCGAGAACTGTGGTCCACCACCCGCTGTGGGAACCGGTCAGCACGCTGTCGAATCGGTTCCGCAATCCGGGTGCCAGTGCCCCGGTGCCGAGGAGGTCACGCAGTCGGTGAGTCGGCGTAGCTGGTCGTCGGACCTATCGAGGAGCGCAATTCCCCCAGCGCGACCGCCCTGACCGCCGCGTCGTCGGACAGCATGGTGACGACGACATCCACCCCGTCAACGGCGTCGGTGACGGTCGGCGCTTCCACGGCTCCCTCCGATACGATGTCCCGCGCTGCGCCCTTCGTCCGGTTCCACACCGCCACCTGGTGGCTACCACGCAGCAGACGCCGCGCCAGCGCCTGACCCATCCGCCCCATCCCCAAGACCGCGATGTCCATCCCGACCCCCTCCATGATCGCTGGTCCTCGTTCGGAGCTCTGGCAGTCGACGGCGAACCACTCGACTGGGGCCACCCGGCCGCGCCCGCCGCACGAGGCAACCCACACCACCCGCCGCCGTCACATCCATCCTCTCCCACGCCACGGGACACGTCATGGTGCTCGTCGGCGAGTCGCGATCATGGGGCCGATGGATCGACCAGGCATGTCGGCGCCAACGATGTCTCGCTCAGTGGACACTGACGATGAATTCGAACCGGAGACCAGAGCACAGTTCGCTCCCCTGTGGAAAGTCCGCTCCAGCCTGGCCGGCAGGCCGCAGTCAGTTGGTGCCTGTGCTGTGGCGGTGTGCCGGTTCGCGCCCCGGCGGCTGTGCCGGTGCCGGTCGCACCGGGATCAGCGGCATCGGCAGCACGGCCGGTTCGCCCGCACTGATCTGGACGGACTGCCCGTGATGCACGATCTCCAGTTGCTTGCCGTCGACAACGGAGTAGCGCGCGCGTTCATGGCTGATATCGACACACAACCGTTGGCCGCGGAGGAAGACGTTGAACGTGAGTCGAGTGATGCCTTCGGGAAGCCGCGGGGCGAAAGTGATTGCCGCGTCGCTGTAATGGCGCATACCGCCGAGGCCGTAGACCAGCGCGATCCAGGTACCGGCCAGCGACGCGATATGTAGACCGTCGCGGGTGTTGTGCTCGAGGTCGTCCAGATCCATCAGCGCGGCCTCGCCGAGGTAGTCATGTGCCAGGCCTAGATGGCCGACCTCGGCGGCCAGCACCGATTGGATGCAGGCCGACAAGGAGGAGTCACGGACTGTGATCCGCTCGTAGTAGTCGAAATTGCGGGCTTTTTGCGCACTCGTGAACGCATCGCCGCGAAGAAACATCGCGAGCACGAGATCGGCTTGTTTGGTGACCTTCTTCCGGTACAGGTCGAAGTAGGGGAAATGCAGTAGCAAGGGGTATTGCCCAGCCGCGGTGCCCGTGAAGTCCCAGTCCCGATGCTCGGTGAAACCCTCAGCCTGCGGATGGATCCCGAGCACGTCGTCGTAGGGAACGAACATCGCTTCCGCGGCGTCGCGCCAGGCTGCCGTTTCCTCCTCATCGACGCCCAGTTCGCGGGCCCGGTCGGGGTAACGACCGGCGGTGTCGGCCGCGGCATGCAGATTCTGTTGCGCCATCAGATTGGTGTAGACGTTGTTGTCGGCTACAGCGCTGTACTCGTCCGGGCCGGTCACCCCGTCGATCCGGAATTGTCCCGCACTGTCGTGATGCCCGAGTGACCGCCACAACCGGGCAGTCTGCACCAAAAGGTCCATACCCACAGTCCGTTCGAAGCCCTCGTCGCCGGTGACTCGGATGTAGCGGATGACCGCGTCGGCGATGTCGGCGCTGATATGGAACGCGGCAGTCCCCGCGGGCCAGTAGCTGGAACATTCCGCCCCGGCAATGGTCCGCCACGGGAATGCTGCCCCGCGCAAACCCAGTTGAGCGGCCCGTTCGAGGGCCATGGGCAACGTGGAGTGCCGCCACCGCAGCGCGTGCTTGGCCGCGTCGGGCGAAGTGTAAGTGAGTACGGGCAACACAAACGTTTCGCTGTCCCAGAAGGTATGGCCGTTGTATCCGGGGCCGGTCAAACCCTTCGCCGGAATCGCCTTGCCCTCAGCGCGGACACCTGCCTGCAAGACGTGGAACAGGGCGAATCGGACGGCCTGCTGAATCTCGGTGTCGCCAGCGACCTCGACGTCGGCGCGATCCCAGAAATCGTCCAGATAGGCGCGCTGTTCGGCGAGCATGGCCGCCCATCCGGTCGTGGTCGCGGCGGTGAGCGCGGCAGCGACCTGAGCGCGCACTCCGGGCAGCGACCGCGCACTCGACCAGCCATAGGCGACGAACTTGACCAGCTGGAGCGAATGTCCCGGCTGCAGTTCCGCGGTCATCGTCACCCGAGCAAGGTCCGGGGAACTCTCCGATCGACACTGCACCGATGGCCCCTCCACCAGATGATCCATGACGCATCCCACCCGCAGTCCGCTGCCGAACGTGCGGTGCACCAATTCAGCCCACTCGCCGTGGCAGGAGTGCGCCTCGGACTGCAATGACGCGGCCAGCGCCGCCGCCGCCCTCGGGTCTTTGCTCGGCGCGGGCAATTGTTCGTTCGCGACGAGTTCGGATTGCACGACAATTCGGGCCGGACCATTGAGTACCTCGACCTCGTAGGACACTGCCGCCACCGACCGCTGCACCAGCGATACCAGCCGGACCGACGAAACCCGGATGGTGCGTCCGGTCGGGGAAGTCCACTCGACGCGGCGCCGCAGCACCCCGGCCCGCAAGTCGAGCACCCATTCGTGGGAGTGCAACTCACCGTAGCGAACATCGAAGGGCTCGTCGTCCACCAACAGACGAATCAACTTGCCGTTGGTGACGTTGATGACCGTCTGCCCTGACTCCGGGTAGCCGTACCCCGCCTCGGCGTAGGGCAACGCGCGTTGTTCCCAGACACCGTTCAGGTAAGACCCTGGCAGATCGCTGGGTTCCCCCTCGTCGAAGTTCGCTCGCCAGCCGATGTGCCCGTTCGACAACGCGAATACCGACTCCGTCTGGGCCAGCACGTCGAGGTCGAGGCTGGTCGCACGGATGCACCATGGTTCGACGGCGAAGCACGGATTCAGAATCATCGGTGATCGAACAATTCGGCGAGATCGGCGATAACGACATCCGCCCCGTGCGCGCGCAGCGCATCAGCCTGGCCGACGCGATCGACGCCGACGACGAGACCGAAACCTCCGGCATGCCCGGCCTCGACGCCGGCGAGCGCGTCCTCGAACACCGCGGCCTCAGCGGGCTCCAATTCCAATGCGCTCGCACCGGCGAGATAGGTGTCCGGCGCGGGTTTTCCGGGAAGGTGGTCACGCTCGGCGACGATTCCGTCGATGCGCACATCGAACAGATCCTGCATACCCGCCGCCGCGAGTACATCCCGGCAGTTCGTGCTCGACGACACCACCGCCCGAGCCAGCCCGGCATCGCGAACCGCGCGGACGTAGCGCATCGAACCGATGTACGCCTCGACGCCGTCGCGGTGGATCATCCGTAAGACGATCTCGTTCTTTCTCGCCCCCAACCCGTACACGGTGTCCGCTTCGGGCGGGTCGGCCGCGGTGCCCTCGGGCAACTCGACACCACGAGACTCCAGAAAGGACCGTGTCCCGTCGGCCCGGGGTTTGCCGTCGACGTAGGCGTCGTAATCCTGGACCGCGTCAAAGGGAAGGAACGCGACGTCCGCCTGCTCCGCCCGACCGCGAAGGTAGTCGTCGAACATTTCCTTCCAGGCGGCCGCATGAATGGTCGCCGTTCGAGTAAGCACACCATCAAGGTCGAAGAGACAACCTCGCACCTCGTCCGGAAGGCCCAACACCGAACCGACGGTACTCCGGCTGACAGATCAACACCATATTCCTCGATCACCTCGTCGAGTGCACAACATCGTCGCCACCCCACCCGCCCCCGTGATCGCGGAGTTATCGCCCCCGGAGAAGCGATCGAAACCTACGCCCACACCTGCGGTAACGCCGTTCGCGAGAAGGTGCTCTTCGGCGTCACCGTGATCAGGTCGCACACCTGCACCAATTCATCCGGTACCGCATCGTCGAAATGCCGCAAACCCGGCGAGATCACCGCATCGACATCCAAGTCCCGGACGACGTCGACCAGACGACCCACCGGCTCGTCGGTACCGGCGCCGAAGGTCACGGTCTTGGCCAGTTCGTAGCCCAGCCGCTTCGCCAAACTCCGTATCTGCGCCTCGTCCCATGCTTGAGACACACCCGACACGTCTTTGCGGAGATAACCCAGCGCGGGTGGTTTCGCCCTCATCGACACTCCCTTGCACGGTCATTGCTGAATTGTCAAATCGCCTGCATGCCTGCAGCTCTCGCGGTGTCGGTGCATCGAGTCGACAGGGCCGGGCAGGTACTGACAGCATATGCTGTCGACAACGGGCGATGTCAACATTTTGGGCACTCGAAACAACCGTAAGCGAAACGTGATTCCCGCCGTCCGGCACCACAAGCATTCGAGTCCGCCTCCCAGGCAGCGCAGGCCGCCGACCGGCTAGTGGTATACAGCCGCGCCGAGTGTACGGGAGAGTATTGGATAACGGTGCGCCGGAATATGTTTCAGCACCGGGCGCGGTAGTGAGCCCGTCGCCGAGGCCACACAGGTCGTAGCCGATAACCCTCGGTAAGTACGTTCTCGCGTTCCTCGCACGGCCAGATCAGATGACTTGACGCTTCAGCGACTGCGGGGCGCGCCCGCAGCCGACATGATTTCGAAGTTCGGCGACCTGATCACCTCGATAACGACGGCCTCCCTGGCGAATACGAGGGGCACCGTCGCGCCAGATCACGCCAGCGCCGCGGCGACAGCCGAGTGCAGCCGTAGATCGCTCAGGTCCTCGGCTGCGTCGGCCCAGACGATTTCCTCCATCGCGCGCATGAACGCCCAGCCGCGGGCCCGACCGGCGTCGACATCCAGCAACGCCGCGGTGCGTTCGACGACCGTGCGCGCATGTTCCAGCCCTGGCGCACACTGCACCTGGATCATCACCAGGAAACCCGCGTCGAAGGCCGCTTCACCGAAATAGGCCTTCGGATCGATCAGCAGCCACGGCTCTCGTTCGGCCGCAAGGACATTGCCGAGATGCGTGTCCCGATTGACGATCGGCAGCGGTCCGTCGGGAACCTTCAACTCTTCGCACCATTCCACAGCCCGTTCCAGCAGTGGCGCGGGGATGACCTGCGCCACAGCGGGTACCGGATCAACGAAGAGAGAGGTCCACTCGGCAACCAGGTCGCGCACCGCGGGTAGCGCGGGATATTCGTCCGGGACGCCGACAGGTTCGCGCCGCAGCCGCCGGTACAACCGGCAGGCGAGTTCGACCTTCGCGATGTTCTCCGGCCGACCCTCCAGACTCGGAAACCCGGGCTGCTTTACCAGTTCCGTCCCCGGTCGGGCCCATTCGAGCAGCATCGCCCCGGACCCGGCATCGAACTCGTACAGTCGAATGGCTCCCTCGCCCCGATAACAGAACAGCCCGGTCGGCTCCCCCACGTTCTCCTCGTCCACGACCGGGACTTTCAGCACGGCCACCGACCCGTCGCCACGTCGAACCGCCGCCGCGTACGAATGCGTGCCGCCCGAGAATCCCTCCCCGATCACTTCCAATCCCCATGCGTCGCATCGTGCGTTGACGACAGCGGGCAACTCGGCGAGCCATCGGCCCCCGCGTTCCCCGAAAACGTACTGAATACTGTCGACAACGTCTTGCGGCAGCGTGATCGGCATCAGCCCAGCCTGCCCGGTGACAGTCCGGCGGGCACACTGGCGCAGGATAGTTCCTGGCCGACGACCGGCACCGCCGTCCGCAAGACGGTGGATTCGGGGATCATGCGCTGACCAGCCGCTATCAGCCGCACAGCACACCTTTGTCAACTTTTTTCCGGCAGGTTTCGTCGAAGGGTTCACGTCGACCTGGTCGGCAGATGGACGTAGCGTCGAAGTCGTGACTGTTCCAGAACACCTGCCGCCGACTGTGGGCGAGTTACGCACGGCTGGCCACCTGCCGCGCGGTGTGAAGACCGAGATTCGCGAGAACCTGCTGGCCCGGTTGGGTGCCGGCAGCGATCCGTGGCCCGGCATCGTCGGCTTCGACCGGACCGTCCTACCGCAACTGGAGCGCGCGCTGCTCGCGGGCCACGACGTCGTACTCTTGGGCGAGCGTGGCCAGGGTAAGACCCGGCTGCTGCGCACCATGATCGGCCTGCTCGATGAGTGGACGCCCGTGATCGCGGGCGCGGAACTGGGCGAGCACCCGCTTGCCCCGATCAGCCCGGCCGGCCGCCGGCTGGCCGCGGAGTTCGGCGAAGACCTGCCCGTTGCGTGGCGGCACCGCTCGGAACGCTACGCGGAAAAGCTGGCCACGCCGGACACCTCCGTCGGTGACCTGATCGGCGATGTAGACCCGGTCAAAGTGGCCGAGGGCCGCAGTCTCGGTGATCCCGAAACCATCCACTTCGGACTCGTGCCGCGCGCCCATCGTGGCATCGTCGCGATCAACGAGCTCCCCGACCTCGCCGAACGCATCCAGGTCGCGCTGCTGAACGTAATGGAAGAACGCGACATCCAGGTTCGTGGGTACACCCTTCGCCTGCCCCTCGACGTGCTCCTCGTTGCCACCGCCAACCCCGAGGACTACACCAATCGCGGCCGGATCATCACACCGCTGAAAGACCGGTTCGGCGCGGAGATCCGCACCCACTACCCGCTCAGCGTCCCGGCCGAGGTTGCCCTGGTCCGCCAGGAGGCCGACCTGGTAGCCGAAGTGGGCGACCCACTGATCGAGGTACTCGCGCGGTTCGTGCGGCGACTACGCGAATCGTCCGCGATCGACCAACGATCCGGTGTGTCCGCACGCTTCGCAGTCGCCGCCGCCGAAACGGTGGCCGCCGCCGCACTCCGCAGGGCGGCGCTCACCGGCGAGAGTCCCGCGGTCGCCCGCCCCGTCGACCTCGAATCCGTGGCGGCGGTGTTGCGCGGCAAACTGGAGTTCGAATCCGGCGAGGAGGGACGCGAGCAGGAACACCTCACCCACCTGCTGAGGCGGTCCTTCTCCGACACCGCGCGGGAATTGCTCGGCGGGCTGAATCTGCGGCCGCTCGCCCAGGTTGTCAGCGAGGGACACCTGGTCACCACCGGCGAACGCGTGCCAGGCAAGGATGTTGTATCCGCGCTGCCCGAACTGCCCATCCTGCACGAGGTCGCTGCTCGGCTCGGCGTCGGCGCCACCGATCCGCCGGCCCGGATCGCGTCCGCCGTCGAGTTCGCCCTGGAAGCTCTCTACCTGGCCCGCCAGGTCGCCAAGGACACCGACGACGGCATCGCGGTGTACGGCTCGTGACCGCCGCAGCGCCTGGTCCCGGTGCATCATCGTGACCGCCCCCGACCGCTACTCCTACGGGCCCTATCACGATGGACCCGACCCCCTGGCGCCCCCACTCGACCTGCGGGAGGCGCTGGATCAGATCGGGCGCGATGTGATGGAGGGCAGTTCGCCTCGCGCCGCGTTGGCGGAACTGCTTCGGCGCGGCACACGCGATACCCGCGGGCTCGACGAGTTGACCCGTCAGGTGCGGCAGCGCCGCTCGGAGATCTCCGGGCAGCACCAACTCGACGGTACGTTGCACCAGGTCCGCGAACTGCTGGAAGAGGCCGTGGAGGCCGAGCGCGGCGCACTGTTCCCCGACCCGTCGGATGACGCCAGATTCGCCGAGGCGCAGTTGGACGCATTGCCGGCGAGCACCGCGGCTGCCGTCAACGAACTCGCCGGCTACCACTGGCGATCCGAAACCGGCAGGCAGAACTACCAGGAGATCAGAGACCTGGTCGGCCGAGAATTGCTGGACTCCCGATTCCAGGGCATGAAACAGGTTCTGCAGAACGCGACGCCCGAGGACATCGAACGCGTCGGGCAGATGATGTCCGATCTGAACGACCTGCTCGCCGCGCATGCGCGGGGCGAGCATACCGAGCAGCGATTCGCCGATTTCATGGCCGAGCACGGAGCGTTCTTTCCAGAGAATCCCAGCAACACCGACGAGCTGATCGACGCACTCGCGACCCGTACCGCCGCCGCGCGACGCATGATCAACTCGATGTCCGCCGAGCAGCGAGCGGAACTGGCCGACCTGATCGGCCAGGCGTTCGGCGATCCACGCATCGCGCAGCAGATCGCCGCCCTCGATGCCAATCTGCAAGCGCTGCGCCCAGGCGAGGACTGGACCTCCGGGCAGCGGTTCCGCGGCCAGAACCCGCTGGGCCTCGGTGACGGCGCGCAGGCCATGCAGGACCTCGCCGAACTGGACGCGCTAGCCGAGCAACTCAGCCAGTCCTATCCGGGTGCCAGGCTCGAAGACATCGATCTGGAGGCATTGGCCCGCCACCTCGGCGACAGCGCCGGCGTTGATGCCACCCGACTCACCGAACTGGAGCGGGAACTGCGCAGACAAGGCATATTCGAACGGGCACAGGACGGCTCGCTCCGGTTGACGCCCAAGGCTTTGCGTCGGCTCGGCGAGACGGCGCTGCGTGCCGTCTTCGGACGGTTGCGATCCCGGCGAGGCGAGCGGGACACGGTATTGGCCGGTGCGGCAGGCGAGCCGACCGGTGCCGCACGGTTGTGGCAGTTCGGCGACACCGAGCCGTGGGACGTGCCGAGAACCGTACGCAACGCCGTTCTGCGCTCGGCGTCGACGGGCAGTCGCAGGGTCCGACTGGACGTGTCCGACGTCGAGATCATGGAAACCGAGCAGCGGTCGAGAGCCGCGGTGGCGCTCTGTGTCGATACGTCGTGGTCGATGGTGCAGGAGGGCAGGTGGGTGCCGATGAAGCGCACCGCTCTCGCGCTGCACCAGTTGATCGGTACCCGGTTCCGCTCCGACGCGCTCAGCGTGATCACGTTCGGCCGGCACGCCATGACAGTCGACATCGGCGAACTGACCGCGCTGGAGGGTGTGTGGGAACAGGGCACCAATCTGCACCACGCGCTGCTGCTGGCCGCACGACACCTGCGCAGACATCCGGATGCCGTCCCCGTCGTACTCGTGGTCACCGATGGCGAGCCCACAGCTCACCTGGAGCCGGATGGCACGGCGTACTTCAACTGGCCCCCGGAACCGCGCACCTTGGCCGTGACGATGGCCCAGGTCGATGCCCTGACCACACTGGGCGCCACGGTGACGGTGTACATGCTCGGCGATGACCCGGAACTACGGGCATTCGTCGACCTGGTCGCCCGCCGCAGCGGTGGCCGCGTCGTGGCGCCCGACTTGGACGGTCTCGGCGCCGCGGTGGTCAGCGACTATTTGCACGGCAGGCGCGGCTGAAAAGAACGCTCCGAAAGTTCCGTTCCACGACCCCGAGTGTCGCCGCGTCAAGAGTGTCACCCCACGTGCGCCGGTCAGTAGCGACTCCACCCGATATGGTGGCGTTCCGCAACCATATCGGTTGTAGTACACCGATCAAGCCGCAACTCCACGACGATCCCGCGCATCGGCTCGATCGCGCGGCAGACCGACTACGCGTGCCAGTCTGCGGTGCGAATCCAGACGCGCCGCGCGATCGTAGGTACTGGTGTGGACAAGGATCTCGTCGGCACCGGTCCTGGTCACAAGTCGTTCCAGTTGAATAGCGACCTCGTCCTCGGCACCGTACAGCTGGTCACGCAGCGCTTCGTCGAAGATCCGGCGTTCCCGGTCGGTCATGGTGAGCGCGTCGATCTCGGACGGCGAAATCAGGGGTGGGAACTCACCCCGCGTGCGTGAGTACGCGGTGGACCATGCCTCCGGTTCGAGCAGTCGACGCGCCTGCGGTGTGGTGTCGGCAACGGCGACCGAACCCGAGACAATGACGTAGGGCGCGGCACCATGAGCCGCGGGCCGGAACTCGGCACGATAGCGCTCGATCGACTCGACCATCCGATCCTCGCCCCCCACAGCGGCGATCACCAACGGCAGCCCGAATCGCGCCGCGCGCTGCGCGCCGGATCCGGTCGTTAGCAGGTATGCCGGAACGTTCAGCCCCTCCGTCGGCCACGCGTGCACGCTCTGCCTGCCGTGGGCGAAGTACGACAGCAACTCGGTCAGTTGCGCGTCGAAATCTTCGGCATCGCCCTTGTCGTGCCCCAACGCCCTGCGGACGCCGTCGGTGAACCCCACCGATCGGCCGATGCCCATGTCGACACGTCCCGGATAGAGCGACTCCAGCACACCGAACTGTTCGGCCACTACGAGCGGCTGATGGTTGGGCAACATGACCCCCCCGGTACCGATCCGGATCCGCGTGGTCGCCGCCGCGACGGCGGCGGCGAGCACCATGGGCGCCGAACCGGCCACCCCGGGCACGCTGTGGTGCTCGGACACCCAGAACCGGTGGTAACCCCACTCCTCGGCGAGCCGCGCGAATTCGACCGTCTCCCGCAGCGCCGCAGGGTGGCTCTGGCCACGCCGCACCCGCGAGCGATCGAGGACAGAGAATCGGACCGAACCGAGTGCGGAAGTCATACCGATGACAACACCGGGGGGCCACGCTGATTCCGCGGGGCCCAGTCCAGCTACGCTGTGCTGGACAGCCCCGTGTGCTAGATCACGTGCGCGTTGTGGAACCCTGTCAGCTGCCATGAGATCGTCCGACCACCTGTGCAGCAGATCTCACCACCGATAGCATCGAGCGCCGCGCCCATACGGTGACGCGGCAAGGTTCGAAGGGCGAATACCACACATGAGCGGTACGCGAGAAAAGCTGGATGAGCTGCGGGCAATTCTGGAGCTCGCCGAGGAACCCGCCGGTGCGTCCGGCATCGCGAAACGCCAGAGCAAGGGCATACCGAGCGCGCGCGAACGGGTGCGCGCACTGCTCGACCCCGGCAGCTTCGTTGAGATCGGCGCGCTGGTACGCCAGCCCGCTACACCCGGCGCCATGTACGGCGACGGCGTGGTCACCGGCCGCGGCCACATCGACGGCAGGCCCGTCGTCGTGATCGCGCACGACCAGACCGTCTTCGGCGGCTCCGTCGGCGAGATGTTCGGCCGCAAGGTCGCCAAGGCGCTGGATTTCGCCACGACCAACGCCTGCCCGGTGGTCGCGATCAACGATTCCGGTGGAGCCCGCATCCAAGACGCGGTCGCCTCACTGGCCTGGTATGCGCTGATGAGCCGGCGCCAAGAACAGCTGTCCGGCTTCGTGCCGCAAGTGTCGATCATGCTGGGCAAGTGCGCGGCGGGGGCGGTCTACGCTCCGGTCAACACCGACATTCTCATCGCGACCGAGACGTCGTACATGTTCGTCACCGGACCGGAGGTGATCAAAGAGGTCACCGGCGAAGAAGTGACCATGGAGGAACTCGGCGGAGCGCAGGTGCAGGCAGCCAACGGCACCATCCACCATGTCGCGGCCACCGAACAGGACGCGTTCGATTGGGCGAGAAAATACTTGAGCTATCTGCCGTCGAGTTGCCTGGAACAGGGACCCCTCGTCAACCCTGGACTCGAGCCGACGATCACGCCGCACGATCTGGAGCTGGACTCGATCATCCCGGACTCGGACCGGGAGGGCTACGACATGCACGAGATTCTGCTGCGCCTGTTCGACGACGGCGAGTTCCATGAGATCAGCGCGGTCACCGCACAGAATCTGATCACCGGTTTCGCCAGGGTGGATGGGCGTAGTGTCGGCGTGATCGCGAATCAGCCGTTGGCCCTGGGTGGCGCTATCGATGCCAAATGTTCGGACAAGGCAACGCACTTCATCCGGCTGTGCAATGTCTTCGGGCTGCCGCTCATCTTTGTCGTGGATACCCCCGGCGTGCTGCCGGGCGTCGAAGAGGAGCGCAGCGGCGTGATCAAGCGCGGCGGCCGGTTCTTCCGCGCGGTGATCGAGGCGACCGTCCCAATCGTGACCGTGGTGGTGCGCAAAGCATACGGCGGCGGCTACGCGGTGATGGGCTGCAAGCAGTTGGGCGCCGATATCAGCCTCGCCTGGCCCTCCGCACGGATCGCGGTCATGGGAGCGGAAAGCGCTGTCAGCATCATCGGCAAGCGCCAGCTCGCCCAGCTGCCCGCCGAGCAGCGCGGAACGGTGCGGGACTTCATGATCGATCAGTACAACTCGACCGTCGCCACGCCTTGGATCGCGGCTGAGCGCGGATACATCGACGCGGTGATCGAGCCGTCGCGGACCCGGCTCGAGATCCGGCATGCGCTGCGGCTGCTGCGCGACAAGGCAGCGAGCGCCGAACCCAACCCCCGCAAACATAGCCTTTTCCCGGTGTGATCCGGTCCCGCGGTAACGCGCGGTCAGGCCACGACACCCCACAGAACCGGCATGTCGTCGACTGTCCGGTGATCGGTGCGCAAGCAGCGCCATTGTGCCGGTGCCGCGGCCGTATTCGGCTCGTCGCTCGTCAGGTGTGACCGAATACGCAGCCGGTGTCAACGCCGCGCGGCCGCCCGCAGCGCTGGGGCTCAGCCACGGTTGCCCCAGGTCAGGTCGGCGGTAACCCATTCCGATTCCCAGTTGTGCAGACGACGCCGATCCAGGCCGCGCCGCAGCAACAGGTAGCAGCCCGCGAGGACACCGAGGACACCGAGCAGCGCGCCCGAGGTGAGCAGCACCGCTTTGCTGGCCGCCTGGGCGGACGACGGCGGCTCGACGATAGCGCCGCTCTTGTTCAACCAGATCGACACGGTGGAACCCGGCTCGACGACGGTGGTTGATTGATAGTCGCCGGTGCGTACCACTCCGTCGGCATCCTTCCACGACACCCGGGCCGGCATGATCGGCGCGTACAGCGGTGTCTTGCCGGTCTCGACCACAGTGGCATCGACCTGGTGCAGGCGCGCCGTTTCGGCTTGCACCGCCGATGTTTCCACGCGATACACCTGACCGCCGACCGCGTAGGCGAGCACTGGCGCGACAAGCAAGAACACCAACACGAGGAAGGCGGCTACCCCGGTCTGCCAGCGGTCTTCCCTGCGCCGCAGAGGATTACGGTCCAGCCCGACGCGTCGGCACGTCCGGCGGTACATGTTCACCGACCCTATAGGCATGACGGTGACTCCTCGTTCCGGAATTCGGTAGTGAGAGTGACAAGGGTGTCGAAAAACTCTTCGACAAGGGCGGCCAATCCCATCGGGTCCGAGCCGGCCGCCCAGGTCTGCAACGCGGCGAGCAGCAAGCCCGCCCCGGCGCCCACGGCAGCGGCTGGGCGTGGGTCCGTCAGCGGGTCCACGCCCAACCGTGCCGCGATGATTCGTACCGATTCACGTTGGCCGTCGATGCGTATACGTTGATAGCCGGCGAACAACTCGGGCTCGTCCTCGAAACGCTGGAACAGCTCCCAGCGTCGCGCCAGCCGGGCCGCACGAGACCCGCTGTATTCGGTGACCAGCCAGTCGTGCACAGAGTTGCGATAGGCGACCAGCGGCGGTTCGCCCGCCGGGCGTCGGCACAACGCCTCATTGAGTAGATGCACGTCTTGGTCGACGTCACCGAGAATCGCTTCCTCGATGGAGGCGAAATGCCTGCTGAAGGTGCGGCGCGTGACGCCGGCACGCACCGCGACATCTTCGACGGCGACCGCGCCCAGCCCCCGTTCGGCGAGTAGATCGAAGGCGGCGCGCGACAATGCCTCACGGCTACGCCGAGTGCGTAGCCTTCGGCCGTCCAGATCGACGCCATCGTCGCTCATATGGGTAGTTTACCCCCAATTGTCCCATTGGGACAATACTTCGCCATTGTGTGCGAGCAGGACACAGCGGGCGCCGCCAGGGTAAGTGCGACCCCGCTCAATGCACCGCAGCGTGCGAGGGCATGAGTATCCATCTCTGTTATCAGATGCCCACTTTCAGACCCAACGAATCCACCGCCGGTCTGCCCAGGGCACGGGCGGAGGTCTGCGGACGGATCCGAACAATCTCGTCGAGCGGGTCCAGATGGCGCCGCGAAGTCGAACTCGGGCAGATGACGCCGCGAGGTCTCAGCATGATCGTGACCATGTCCGTCGGCCCAGGACACGTTGGCACTGGCAGGTTCTCCGGCTGTACACGGCGGATCGAGGCTGCCGTGAACGCCATGGCCAGGAGTATGGCGACGCGAGCGCTCGAGCATCCGGCGCACGCTTCGCACTAGCAGATCGTCGGGCTTGCCGCATCGCCAGCGCCTCGAAAACGACCGACCGGCCACTCGCGATGATCACCGGGCACATTCGTCAGGCTCGCGCGGGCAGGTCGTCGGCGGCGGTCGCGACAGCATGATCGAATGCCGTCAGCTGGTCGACGCTTTCGCCGCGCGAATATCTGCTGGCGCAAGATAGAGCAAGCTCCGCACCGACCGGTTTCATCCGGAGCCAGGCTTGTCACCTGCGAGGTGAAACTGCTGCCTACCCGGCCGCCTCGGCCGACCAGCCGTAACACGTAGCGAATCCACCCGGCGCCACCGCCGCTTCACTCGCCGTTGCACGACATGTGGTGTCCAGTGAGTCGAAAGCCGTAGTCAACGCCACAAGCCTCGACCC
Source organism: Nocardia sp. NPDC049220 (assembly GCF_040647855.1). NCBI lineage: Bacteria > Bacillati > Actinomycetota > Actinomycetes > Mycobacteriales > Nocardiaceae > Nocardia > Nocardia sp. NPDC049220. The sequence continues at coordinate 167,549 of NZ_JBEZDA010000010.1, read as the reverse complement.
GCGCCGTCGAACGGCTCGGCGCCGCCAGAGAACATTCCGACGACGATCGAACGGGCTCCGCCCGCATCGACCTCGCCGCTCCGCGTCGCTAGCTGACACCCGATGGCTGATCCAGAGTCGGCGGAACGCTTTCGCGCAGCGCCGCGACGAGCTCGGTGGTGTACTCGGGCGGCGCGGCATGTACCGACAGGACGTTCGCGACAGCGCGGTAAGCGGCCAGATCAGCCTGCTTGTCCAGGTACAACGCGCCGGTCAGCTGCTGGAGATAGACGATGTCGGGCAGATCCGACTCGCCGAAGCGGAGTATGGTGAACGCGCCATCGGCGAGTGCGGGCCCGCCGACGTGGTCGGCGAGCACCTGCACAGTGACATTCGGTGGCTCCGCGGCGCTCAGCACCCGCTCCAGCTGCGCGAGCCACACTTGCGATCCGCCGATCCGACGACGGAGCGCCGCTTCCTCGACGATCAGCCACAACTGGGGCGGATCCGGCCGGGTCAGGATTTCCTGGCGGCGCATCCGCAGCGACACCCGTCGTTCGATCGACTCCCCATCCTCTTGCGGATGGGCGAGGGTCAGCAGCGCGCGAGCGTAGTCCGCGGTCTGCAGCAACTCGGGAACCACCCTCGGCTCGTAACACCGGATCAACTGTGCGCCCTGTTCCAGCCCCAGGTAGGTGTCGAACCATTTCGGCAGCCAGTCGGTGTCGCGATGCCACCAGCCCGAGGTATTGGCCTGCTCGGCCAGGTGCCTGAACTCGGCACGTTCGTCGCCGTCGGTGACCCCGTAGAGATCGAGCAGGTCGACCAGATCACGTTCCCGGAATCCGGTCCGCCCCAGCTCGAGCCTGCTGATCTTGGAATGCGAACCACGGATCGCCTCCCCCGCCTCCTCGAGCGATATCCCACAAACCTCCCGCAATCTCCGCATCCGACCACCGAGCATCATCCGCAGGACAGTCGGCCCACCATCTCCGACCGGAGTCGTTGTGCGAGCGATGATTCCGTTTCGATGTCGCATTACCGAAGCACGCATACCTCGAGTCTTGCACGGGTACCCTCCGCACTCCAGCACCAACGCTGCTCGGTCAAAACCGAACGGGTATCCGCCGGCATCCCAGGAAGTTTCGCGCCCACGCCACCGTCGTGCGAGAACTGGAATCGGCTGGTGCGCACCCGATCTGCGACCTGACCGATCACCGCTCGTTGCCGTCGGTAATGCCATCGAGAGGTCAAGCGCCATCAAGTGGCATGGGAGGAGTCGCACGGAGCGCATTCGCCCGGCACATCCGCGAGACTGCGGATCAGCCAACATTTGCGACCCGGCGCTGTCGTGCCGCAGCCCGCGCGTGCGCACCGAGCCGGAAGCGGCAACTCCGCCGCATCACTCAGCGCAGCAGCACGACCGCCGTCGCGCGGCCGAAAAGCTTGCGCCTGTCGCACGTCGCACTCAGCGCTATGGTGGCGGATCGGCGTACCGGGTCCAACTCCTTGACACGGCCACGGAATTCGATCGCGCTGGCCTCGATAGACGGAACCGGGGCAAACCCGGCGAACCGCACTCCGTAGTCCGATATGGCGGCCGGATCGCCCAGCCACGACGAGAGGTACCCGGCACCGAGCCCCATCGTCAGCAGTCCGTGCGACACCACGTCGGGCAAGCCCGCGCTGCGTGCGACGAGGTCGCTGAAGTGAATTGGATTCGTATCTCCGGACACCCCGGCATAATTCACCAGATCACCACGGGTGAGCGCGACGGTGCGCGGAGCGATTTCCATGCCGACCGTCAGTTCCTCGAAAGTGGGCCCGGTCCGAGGAGTCCTGTGCTCTGGCTCCGAATCGAGTTGGGCCAGTTCGTCGATACACTCGACCAAACCCATATCCTGGTTCCCCGCCCGTGTGCCCGCCACATCGGATCGGCCGGCGGCCGACTGCCCGGTCATGATCACACCATCGACCACCGCGCGTAGGTCGGTCGCGATATCCGCCCCGGTCTGCGCCACCGCCGTGGTGTGCGCAATCTGCAGCACTTCCTTGTGCTGGTTGCTGAGCACGTTCTTGGTCACCATGAAGTCTTTGTCACCGAACTGCCGAAACGACTCGATATACGAGTCACAGCGCAGTTGGTCACCCGCGACGATCTGCCGATACACCCGGATGGACTGCTCGGTCTGCAGCACCTGCCCGAGGCCATAACCGGTCAGCATGTGCTCGAACATCTTGCGCTGCATCAGCATCAGGACAATCGAGGAGAAGGTCACCGGCGCGATCAGTCCGTCGAATCCCAAATCCGCTGCGGCGCCCTCCTGTCGGTGCGCCGGATGGCCGTCCTGCAGGGCCCGCGCAAACTCGCGTATCTTCTCCCGTCCCACCTCGTAGTGATCGGTCATGCGAAAACTCCGCCCCACCAGCGCCTTGGCCTGCTCGGACGCGGAGATCGAAATGTCGTTCATGTGCCTCTTTCGCGAACCCGGCGTCGCCCCGCCCGGACCGGCCCACCGTACCGGAACGGCGGACGTGCCGCACAGCGCTGATCTTGGATCTGGACATCACGACAAACCAACCGCCAGATATATCAGCTGGGGTGCTGGACCACGGTGGGCGGGGCACTTCGTACCGGCGGATCCTGCAGCCCGGAGGCTCGATCAACGTGCTGTCAGCACTCATTGGGTGCCGGCGCGCCGCGCAGCCGCTCATCCAGCCAGATCATCGCCTCCGGATAGCCGAGTACCGCCGCGATGACGTGCTCGCCGAGCACACTGCGGTAGACCGCGGGTACGCCGAGGCGGCACTGCTCGCGATACAGATTACGCGCGCCCTCGGCGGGAATCCAGAACTCCTGCTCACCGTTGTATATGTACAACGGAGTCGCCGACTTCATGTCGGCCATCCCGGTCACTCGGTAGATGTCTACAGCCAAATCCGAGTGCAACGGATCCGGGATGTTCGCCGCGATATCGATGGGCAACATCAGCACTCCGACCAGTCCGTAGCTGCTGCCACAGAAGTCCTTCAGCCGCGACGTCGCCACCCACTGGGCAAGGTTGTTCATCCTGGCCAGGATCTCCGGGCGCTCCCGGCCGATCCCGAAGACGGCGCTCATGAAGACCGCGGAGGCGAGGTTGCCGTTCATGCTTCGGGCCAAGATCTCGTAGTCCGCAGGCACGCCGCCCAGCGCCGCGCCGACGATCGCATCCGCCAACTCCGGTGCGTAGCTGGCGATCAGCTTCACCGCGCCGTGCGTCGCGATGGCGCCACCTGAGTACCCGGCGATGCCGAACCTGCTCGCGCCGAACTCGCCGGGAAACAGGCCGCGGACCGCTCTGATCGCGTCGAGCACCGCGTGACCGGCCACGACCGGTTCGGCGTAGGCCATCAACGGCCCCTCATGATCCGGGATCAACACGGCGTACCCGCGCAGCGCTGCCACATGGGTAGTCGGCGGCACGAAGTCGGTGAAGTTGGTGTCCGCGTTGAGCCCGTGCGCGAGGGTGTACCCCGGGGTGCAGGTGCGGCCGAGCGCGTCGATCGGGAGATTGTTCACCACAACCGGGCGTGGGCCGGGGCCCGCCCAGGCCGCGGCCGGAACAATCAGTGTCGCAGTGGCGTACGAGGGTGCGCCGTGCGAATCGGTGGTCCGATACTTCATCAACACGGCACGCCGGATCGGCATCAGCATCAGCGGCGCGGTCGTCGTGCTGACGTCGCGGTAGGCAATGACCTGCCCCTCGGCCAGTTCGCCGAGATCGGCCGGCCAGGCGTCGAACATCGGATCGCCGATCGGCGCGGGCAGCGAGGCCTGGCGTAAGGCCGCCAACTGCGGCGACAGCGCAGCGTCCGGTTGCGTGGGCGACGCCGATTTCGGGGTGATCGGCGGCGGCGGGATCACCTGGTCGATGAGTTGTTGTAGGCCGGGCAACAGCCCGCCGGGCGGCGGGAACGCGCCCGACACGGGGGGCAGCGGCGGAGCGGGCAGCGGCTCGGCGGCAGCCTGTCCGGCCGATGCCGGACAAACGACGAGCAGCGTGACAGCGATGACACGTAAGAATCTCATGGCACAGACCTCTTCGTGCGCGGCGTCGGGTTCGCCTGGCGCCCGGAGGTGTGGCCTTCGACCCCGAAATGCCCCCTGTCATTCCGGAGCCAGAACGTCAGGCTACGCCAGCATCTCGAGTTCGATACCCAAAAGCGGCCGAATTGTGTCTGTCGAAGACCTATTTCGCGATAACCGAGTCGAGACCGATGGGGAGAGAACCGATTCCGCTCGGTCGCTGCCGCCACCTACGGCCGATCAGCAGTTGCTGGGTGGGGCATCCCCTCGGAAACGGGCATCCAACCAGTTCAGTGCCGCCGGGATGCCGAGGACCGCCGCCGTCAGGTGATCGGGCACCGGAATCTGGTCGGACTGCACCTTGGCGCCTGCCGCACACCAGCGCTTGTCGGTGTCGACCACCGAGTCGATCGGGATGAGTCCGTCGATGGGCGAATGCCATTCGAACACCGGAGTCTCGGGCACTCCGTCATAGAGTTCGAGGCTGTTCTCCTCGACCACGGCGCGCGCGGTGTTGTCATTGATCATCGAGGTCGTCTTGGCGAAGTCCAGTGCACCGCGGCCGGCGCCCGTCGCGAGGATGTCATTGGTGCAACTGTTGGCGATCTGCGCGCGGGCGGCGAGTCCACGCTCGTTCAGTTGGTCACTGAGCGGGAAACGGTCCGGATACTCGCGCTCGAGGCCCAGACCGGCGGCCAATGCGAGCCCGAACACCGGGTGCGAATTCAGCCCGAGCGTCTCGAGCATCTTCACCAGGTTCATCGGCACACCGCCCATCGCCGCGCCCGCGATGTCCAGTTCCGGCGCGTACTTCGGTTGCAGAGCGGCCGCCCAGGCGGTGGCCATGCCGCCACCGGAGTACCCGACCATCCCTACGGGGCTCTGCTGCACCTGTAGCTCAGCGACCTGCTTCACCGCGCGGATGCCATCCAGGGTGATCTGCCCGCCGAGTTTGGCTGCGCCGTAGGCGAAGTTCGGGCCGAGGTGGTCGGGCAGAGCGACGCTCCAGCCGCGAGACAGCAGCACGTTCCAACCGGGGGCCTCCCGCACGATCAGGTCCGGATTGTCGGTGTAGAGCACCCGGGAGACCGAGCACTCCGCGCCGAGCCCATTGATGATGTGCTGGAACGACAGCAGCGGCCCGTCCTTGCGATGCTGCTTCGGCGTGAGCACGGTGGTGGTCGCCGCGATCGGCTGCCCCTCGGAACTCGTCGATCGGAAACGGACCACGGTGACGGTTGTGTCCGGAAAGATCATCAGGGCAGGCATGGCACGGGTTTCGATCACATCGCCCGGCTTCTTGTCGGCGATATCCGCGGGTGTCCCATAGAAAGGGTCCGGATCCGGCGTCGGATACAGCGGCGTGGCGACCGCCGCTCCAGCCGTACTCGCGACCAGCACGAGGCCCGTGGCCATCGCACCGAACGCGCGGGCGAGGCGCCGTCGTCGCACTCCCTTCCCCATCGAACGTGGGCCCTGACTCATCGACGTATGCCTCCTGAACGATCCAACGCAGTGCTGATCCTCGACAACATCCCACGGACAAGGCAGCTGCCGGCGCGAACATGTTGACAATTCACAAGTTTCGGGGACATGCCTGTGTTCCCAGGGCGTCCTCGGTCGCGACTCTACCCCACCGCCGCGCGCCCGTTCTGTCACATTTCCAGCCGACAACCTGGAACATGTTCTCAGCAATGGTGGGCACTTACCGTCAGTGCCAACGGCGCGGTGTGGCGCTGGTCCGGAAGGAGACGGTGGCATGGACGGCACTACGCACATACCCGCCGACTGCGACGACACCGAGGCGCCGACCCAGCGGATCACCGTCTACTTCGATGGGCCCACCCCCCGCGATGCGCTCGTTCTCGAGTACGCGGCCACTCGAACCGAGGCCGGTGAGTTCACCGCCGCCGCCGTGCATGCCGGCCTGTCCGTCAGCGTGGACGCCCTGGTGCGTCCCGACCTGCGCAGGCTCCCCTGCCGGTCGCTCTGGCACTGAGTACGGCGGGTTCACGCTCCTGCTCGACCGCCGTCGCTCCCGCGCCATGGTCCGTAGGTAAGCGCCTAATGACTATCTCCTCCGGAACTCGGTGCCGTCAAGCCGTCACACTCGGTACCCCGATCCTCGCCGGGGCCGCCCGTGCTCGCTAGGCTCGAGGGGCACACAGCGGTGCCGAGGAGAACACAGGAGGTTCGACAGTGGCACAGCGGTACCCGCACGGGGGTGGCCTACGGCACCGCGCCGCCGCTTGGTTGTCCCTCGCGCTACTGTCCGTGCCCTGCGTCGCTTGCGGTTTCGACCAGCCTTCCGCCGCTGATCACACAACGGCAAGCTCGGCCACGGCCGCATCAACGCGGAGTACGTCGACGTCCCCGGCGTCCACTCCGATGGAGGCAGTGCCTTCCGTCGACCCTTATGCGGAACTGCCGCTGATCGACCACGTCACTTGGACCGAGGCGATCGACGGACCGAGGCTGCTCGTGTTTCCCAGTTCCGCCGGGCGCCAGACCACCTTCCCGAACTCGGACATACGCGCCTGGCGAGAGGTAGTCGCACAATCGGCGGATGCCGACACCCCCGGCATGCACGACCAGTTCCTCTGTCATTGGGCCTGGGCACGGCTGGTGCAGCCGACCAAGTCCAGCTGGAATCTGGAACCGTGGCGTCCGGCGGTCGGCTACCAGGCCACCGTCGAAGCACGCTGCAATCCCGGTGGTCCCGAACGCTGAGTACGGCGACCGCCCGACCGGAAGGACCGACTGATGCGCGTCGTCATCGCAGGCGGACACGGGAAGATCGCACTACTCCTCGCCCGATCGCTCACTTCTGCCGGTGACGAGGTCGCCGCACTCATTCGCAATCCCGAGCATGCCGCCGACGTACGGGCAGCAGGCGCCGAACCGATCCTGTTCGACGTGGAGAACACCGCGACCGACAGACTCCTCGCCGTCGTCACGGGCTCCGATGCTGTGGTCTTCGCGGCCGGGGCCGGACAGGGCAGCGGCGTGGCCCGCAAGTACACCGTGGACTCGGGTGGTTCGGTGCGGTTGGCCGAGGCCGCCGAGCAGGTGGGGACACAGCGTTTCCTGCAGATCTCCACCATGGGCGCCGGCCAGCCGCCCGCGCGGGGCAGCGACAAGGTGTGGGCGGCCTACATCGACGCGAAGACCCAGGCCGAGAACGACCTGCGGGCACGGAATCTGAACTGGACGATCCTGCGGCCGGGTCGTCTGATCGACACGGCCGGCACCGGACTGGTGACACTGGCCCCTCCCCCGGTCGGCCGCGGCGACGTACCGCGCGCCGATGTGGCCGCCGTTCTGACCGCGCTGCTGCCCGCGGCACACACTTTCGGCATGACAGTGGAACTCGTGTCCGGAAGCACTCCAATTAGCCAGGCAATTGCGCAGCTGTCCGATTGAGCGGAAGCGAACACCACTGCCGCCCGTGCCGCTCGACGCCACCATCACGATGGGAGAACGACCCGTGTTCAGTCGTATCGTCTCGATGAAGATCCGCCCCGGCTCGCGCGCGGAATTCCTCGCGGCCATCTCCCGGAGCGCGGATGCCGCGGTCCGGACCGAGCCTGGATGCCTGCGCTTCGACATCTGCGCAGATCGGGTCGACCCGCACCGGTTCTTCCTCTACCAGTTGTACACCGATGACGAGGCAGCGGAAGCGCATCGCTTCACCGAACATTTCCTGACCTGGCATGCCGCGGCGGATCAATTCGTAGAGCCGGGTACGCAGATCGATTACAGCACGGACGTGCTATTCGGGCGCGAATGAAAGCACGCTCGCGAGCAGTGCGTCCGCAAACTCACAGACGCCAAAAGCCTAGCGTGACCATGCAATCGATCGTGCAGATGTGCTTGCATCTGAAAGGTACAGCGACCTAGACTCAGTCGGCAACGCTTTACTGGGGACAAGCAGGGGAGGCCGCATGGCCAGCCGAACGCCGAAGTCACCACGTGCTCGCCACTGCCACACAGTAGGGGCATTCGAATGAAACAATCACTACATGGTGGCCGGCTCGAATTAGCCGATGCTGCACCGACTGATCAGCTGGCGAACGGTGGAGAAATGAGCACACCGTCGGCCCGAAGCGGCCAAACCACTACCGCATTCTCGCGGGAAACTGCCGTAGCGTACGTCATCGATGCGGTTGAATCGACCGGCGCGGCGACACGACATGATTTCGATATCGAGCGAATCGTCACCACCGTGCACGCTATGGCCGACGATTGGGATTTCACCACATTGCAGCGCACAACATTCTGGCGGATCACCTCCAGCTGCATCAGGCTGTAATACCGCCCGGCGCTGTACCACAAGCACCGCACCACGCGACGACGCCTTCGGCAATGCTGCCGTCCCACCATACGGCGCTGGATGTATCCGCCGACCGCCTAGCCAAAGGTTTGACCGGCTGAAATCAAGGAGCGCAGAACGCGAGGTAGCGACCGGCTATTGAGCCGTAGTTGCCTTGTGTCATCAGCCGTTCAGCGACAGCCCCGACGGATCGCGCCCCATGACGAACTCAGAGTCCGGCAGCGTACTTGTCGATGATCGCGATCGACTTGTCCGGACGCTCTGCCTGGACACTGAGCCGGTCCATCACCGACAAGTACAGCGCCAAGTCCTGCCGCCGATCCAGATACAACGCGCTGGTCAGGTGCTCGAGGTAGACGATGTCAGGCAGTTCTGGCTCGGCGAAACGCAAAATGCTGAAAGAACTGCCCGCCGCGGCGTGCTCGCCGGCGGAATAAGGCAGTACTTGGATCGTCACGTTCGGCAACTTGGCGAGTGTGATCAGATGCTGCATTTGTTCGCGGTGCACCTGCGCGCCACCCACGGGCCGATGCAACGCGGCCTCATCGATCACCGCCCAGACGATCGGCGGATCCGATCGGAACAAGATCTCCTGCCTGCGTTGCCGCACCGCGACTCGCCGATCTGTATCGGCATCCTCGTACCCGAGGGCCACTACAGCCCGGGCGTATTCGGGTGTTTGAAGCAGTCCGGGGACGAGATGCGCCTCGTAGGTGCGAATCTTGTTCGCGGCCTGCTCCAAACCGAGGTAGGTGCCGAACCACTGCGGCAGCAGGTCGCTGTATCGATGCCACCAGCCCGGTTCGTTGGCCTGCCTGGCCAATTCAAGGAACGACTCGCGTTCCTTTGCGTCGAGGACTCCGTAGAGGGTCAGCAAGTCGCGGATGTCGCGTTCCTTGAAACCGGTGCGGCCCAACTCGAGTCGACTGATCTTGGCATGTGAACCCCGGATCGCATCACCCGCCGCCTCGCGCGTGATGCCCCTGTTCTCCCGGAGCTTGCGCAACTGGCCGCCCAGTGCGATGCGTAGCACGGTCGGACCACGTTCCGCGACAACAGATTGCACATGACCATCGTCATCGGGTTCAGCGATCATCGAGTTCGTCTCCGATACTCCGGGGTTGCCCACAGTGTGTCACAACCACCTGTCGTGAAACACACCGCACCGACCGCCAATGCTACCGCTCAGCTAGTCAAATAGTCGAACTCCCCCGCCTTCGCGCCGCGGACGAACGCGTCGATCTCCGGACGCGTATAGAAGATCACGCCGCCCTCCGGGTCCCGCGAGTTCCGTACTGCCACCTGGCCATTGGCCGCTTCAGCGACCTCGACGCAGTTGCCGCTCGGATTACTGAAAGAACTCTTGCGCCAAGTTCCGATGATCTCGTTGATGGATGTATCCAACATCTTCCCCACTCCTCGGTTACCGCAGTTCGACGAATCGGTTCGTGCAGATGCACGCTCAAACGTTCTTGCATCTGCACCCACACCCGGACGATAGCACGAAGTTCGCCCTCGCGTGTCCGGCGATCCGGACCGCTCGATCGCGAATGTGAAACACGATCGGGTCGACACCAAATCCCGTGATCAGCTCGACAATCTACCCGGCCCGAGACGCACGAATCTTGTACTGTCACAGTGCACATCGGATGCATCAGTCATTCGCGACACCCGCGGCGCAGCACCCGCACGGCCGTGTCATGGACCGTTTCCCTGAGGAGCCCTACCCCATGCCCGAAGACCACAGCCCCTTGATCCGGACCGACATCCCGCACTCCGCGCGGATCTGGAATTACTGGATGGGCGGCAAGGACTACTACGAAATAGATCGCGTCGCCGGAGACGCCGGGATCGAAGTCGATCCCGACATCACCACCATGGCAGTGCAATCCCGCCAGTTCCTCATCCGTGCCGTGCGCTATCTCGCGGGCGAGCAAGGCATCCGACAGTTCCTCGACATCGGGACCGGCCTGCCCACTATGCAGAACACGCACGAGGTCGCTCAAAGCGTCGCACCCGAAGCCAAGATCGTTTATGTGGACAATGACCCATTGGTGCTCACCCATGCCAGAGCACTGCTGACCAGCACGACCCCGGAGGGCGTTACCACCTACATCGATGCCGATTACCACGAGCCGGAACGCATCATCTCCGACGCCAAGAATGTTTTGAACTTCACGCAGCCGATCGCCGTCATGTTCATGGGCGTGCTCGGCCACGCCAAAACCTACGACGACTTGTTGCGCATCGTGCGGACCGTGCTGGATTCGGTGCCGGCGGGCAGCTTCCTGGTGATGTGGGACGGCACCGACGACAGCAAGGACTACGTCACGCTGTGTGAGAACTACACCGGCACCGGCGGCACCCCCTATGTTCCGCGTCCTCGCGCCCAGATCGAAGCCGTCTTCGACGGGCTGGAGCTGGTGGACCCAGGCGTTGTGTCGATCACCCAATGGCGCACCGACCAGACCCAGATAGGCGAGATCCGCCCAATCTCCGCCTACGGCGCGGTTGCCCGCAAGCCGTAAGCCCCATAGACGTCAAATCTGAAGCGGCACAGCGGCGGTCGACCGACCCGAAGTCGACGACCGCCGCGCCGATTCTTCCGACCGATCGTGCAAATGTACTTGCATCTGTAAGCGACAGAGGCATAGACTCATACCCGAAATCGGGGAGGTACGCAGGGAGTTCGCGCCGGCGTCACCATCACATCGTCCTCCCCGCCACGTGCACACGCGAGGGGTAGTCGAATGAGCCAACCATTCCTAGCTCCCCGCCGGGTTACCGTCCTCGAGGGCGCTGGAGCCGGCGCCGAACTACTGCGCCGATGCCCGCCGCCGGAGTTCTCGATGTCCGATTGCGGAGTCGAGCCGCCCGGCCTCACCTACCGGCAGGCCCGGGACATCCTCTACGCCCATGAGGTACACGGCCCGCAGTGCAGGCAGTGGCTGGCGGCCGCCGCCTATCTGTCAGCTGGCTTGGACGACGAGTAGCACACCGAAATCGATTGGCGCACACAGTTGTTCGCCCCAGCCCGAGGGCAGTTTCATCATCGGACGCAACCGCAAGGGTCCCCGTCGTGAGCAGGTCATCGCACAATGCGCCATGCTCGCAATCGATCTCACCGATCACTCGCCACACACACGACCCTTTCGTATAGTGATCCGATCGACTCGGGCGCAGCACTCGCACGCTCGAGGTGGCATGGGAGCGAACTCGGCATGACCTTCTCCACGCTGGATCTGTCCACAGATTCGTCCGACTCGGCACTCGAAATCGGCGGACAGCCGGCGTCCGCGCCACTGCGCAATGCCGATCACGTCGCCTCGCACATGGTCGGGTACTTCGAGACCTGCCTGGCCCCCAGTCGCGCACTCCGTGGCGAGCACTCGCGCGGAGAAATCACCGAACTCGCCCGCGGCTGTCTCGGCCTCGTCGCCGAGATGTTCGACCGGCGCGCCGTCCCAGACGGTGAGCAGCTCGGCGCGATGCGCGAATCGGCGTCCCAGTGGGCCCGGGAGGGCGTGCCGCTGCGCACCATCCTGCGCGCCTACCACGAAGGGGTACGCATCGCGTTCGGTCTGGTCACCGCGCACGCCAAAGCCGATGACGTCAACGAGGTGCTGATCGCCACCGATCTCGTGTTCGAACTGCTGGAAGCGGTCACCGCGGCGGTATCCGAAGCTTATGTCGACGAGCAGCATTCGGTCGCGCGGGAACACCAGACGGCGGCACAGACGCTGGCCTCCGCACTGTTGAGCGGACGAGGAACTTCGGCACTGGCACGGCAGACGGGCATCCCGATCGCAGGGTCCTATCAGGTGATCGCCCTTGCGATCCCGGAGCACCCGGACGAGCGCGACGCGCAAGTCGACACGAATGTCGCCGCACGTCGCACGTTGCGCCGGCTACAGTCCGGGCTGGCCTCGGTGTTCGCGTCCCGCGCACTGTCCCTGCTCAGCACGAAGGGCGGCACGCTGCTGATCCCGCTGGGCGCGGACACCGAAACCACCGTCGGGGGCGCGACGCTCGGCCTCTTGACCGAGGCCGCGGAGGTCCCGCTCACCGCCACCGTCGTGACCAGTGACACCGACCGGATTCCCGAATCCGCCGACCAGGCCCATGAGCTGCTCAATCTGGTTCAGATCGGCAGCAGACCGCCCGGTCTCTACCAGATGGCTGATCTGGCCGTCGAATATCAGCTCACCCGCGGCGGCCCGGCGACCCGGCGAATCGCCACCATTCTCGGTCCGCTCGACGCCCATCCCGAACTGTTCGAGACCATGCGCGCCTACCTCGGCAACGATATGAATCGTCGGCTCACCGCGCGCCAGCTCTACGTGCATCCCAATACCGTCGACTATCGGCTGCGCCGCATCACCCAGCTGACTTCCCTCGATCTGGCGACCTCGGCGGGAATCTCGCAGGCCGCGATCGCACTGCTCGCCCGTGACCTGGACCGCAGCGTCGTACGGCCCCGCTGATGACTGCCCGGTCCGTGACCGATCCGTGGCCGTAACGGATTCGTGCTGGTCACCGCACGGCGAACTTGCGATCCTGGTAAGGCCTCGATGTCTGGATGGTGAAATATGCGAATTTCGGAGATCCTGCGTAGAAAGGGTAGCGACGTTGCCACCGTCGCCACCGACACAACGGTACGCACGCTGCTCGCCGCGCTGGCCGAGCACAATATCGGCGCGGTCGTCGTCTCCCCGGACGGGAACACGATCGCGGGTATCGTTTCCGAGCGCGACGTGGTGCGCAGTCTGCACGCCCGCGGCGCGGGCCTGCTGGACACCCCCGTATCGGAGATCATGACTTCCGACGTACGCACCTGCGCGCTCGACGATACGGTCGACGGCCTGCGTTCCATCATGACCGAACACCGTATCCGGCACCTGCCCGTCGTACACGAGGGGAGACTGGTCGGCATCGTCAGCATCGGCGATGTGGTGAAAAGCGCGATCTCGGAGCTGGCGACCGAGCGCCAACACCTCGTCGAGTACCTGCAGGGCCGGTACTAGAGTTCGCTGAGGTTGCCGAGATCGGCCGAGAGCCAGTGCTCCGGCCGCAGGTAGATCGCGACCTGCTCACCGTATGCCTCGGCGGCCTTCAGATAGGCGTCGACCGATTCCGCGGGCAGGTAACGCGCGACCATCTCGCGGTGCATCTCGTCGGTCGCCGGCGCGACTCGGATGACCGGGCCCTCCACGCTCACATAACGGACGGTCGGCTCCACCTGCTCCACCATGAGGGTGAACCGACCGGCTTCCCGGATAAGGCGCATCTTCTGCGACTGCGGGCCGGTGAGCACCCATACCTCGCCGCCGGGGCGATACTGGTACCAGATCGGGACAGTGAGCGGGCCACGTCCGGATCCCGCCGACACCGACAGTGCCGCGATGTGTGGCTGCGCGAAGAATTGTTGACGCTCGTCCGAGGTCAGTGGCATGACCACCAGGCTAGCGTTCGAAAGCCGTTGTCCACGACAAAACTTCGAAGTCCGTACCAAAAATGCGTATCGTGGGTGAAGTCCAGCGGATCCGGCGAAGGGAGCGTCACCGTGCGCTTCCCCGCCCCGAGGTCGCGTGTGGCGCGGGCGGTGGTTACGCGGGCGGTGGTTACGCGGGCAGAGGTCACACCGGCGGAGGTCACGCGGCCCTCGGCACTCGTGCCCACCTCGGTGCGCGAACTGTTCCCGGCGTTGGCCGATGCCACCGAGGTCTACCTCGACAGCGCCGCCACCACGCAGAAACCGCTACCTGTCATCGAGACCATCCACCGCTATCACAGCGCACGGACCGCCAATGCGGGGCGCGGTACCTACCCATGGGCGACCGGCCTGTCCGCGCGGATCGCCCACGTCCGGGAGCATGCCGCGGCGTTCATCGGTGCCGAGCACGCCGACGAGGTGGTTTTCACCAGCGGAGCCACTGCCGGGCTCAACGCCGTCGCACTGTCGTGGGGCATGGCCGACCTCGGCGATGGTGACGAAATCCTCTACAACGCGACCGATCATGCGTCGAATGTGTATCCGTGGCACCATCTGCGCGGGTTGCTCGCGCGCTTCGGGCGCCATATCGCGCTGGTTCCCTACCGAGTGACCGGCACGGGAGAGGCGGACACCGCCGACATCCTGGCCAAGATCACTCCGCGGACCAGGCTGATCACGACCAGCCATCTACACCATGTCTTCGGCGGTCGCACCACGCTGGAGGAATTGCGTGGGCAGATCGATCCTGCCATTCTGCTGTGCTTCGACTGCTCGCAGAGTGGTGGGCACCTTCCGGTCGACGTGACCGAACTCGGTGCGGACTTCGCGATCTTCGCCGCGCACAAAATGTTCGGCATGCCTGGAACCGGAATCCTCTACTGCCGCAGACGCGTGCACGACAGGCTGGTCCCGTTCCTGCCGGGTGGCACCTCCGGGGTGCGTCTCGGCGCGGGCGGCCTCCTTCCCGAGGCGATGCCCGAACTGCTCGAGGGCGGCACCCCCAACATCCCGGGCATCCTCGCACTCGGCAGCGCGCTGGACGTGCTGGAATCTCTCGACATCAGTGCGATCGCGGCACACAACCGGGACCTGACGTTGCGGCTGATCGATGGCCTGCGACCACTGCGGCGGCTGGAGTTCCTGCCCGGGCCGGCGCACGCCGACTGCGCCGTCGGGTACGGGATCGTCTCGTTCACGCTGGACGGAATCTCGGCCACCGATCTGGGATTCGTATTGAGCGAGCTGGGATTCCTGGTCCGTACCGGTGCGCACTGCACTCCCGCGGTAGCCGACGAGGTCGACTCGGTGCGGGTGAGCACGCACGTCTACAACACCCGCGACGAGATCGACCGATTCACCACTTGCGTCAATAAGATCGCCGAGGAGGTCACGTGACGATCGATACCCCGCGCTACGACCGGCGGGCCGCGTCCCAGGTGCTGGCCGGACTGGCGCAGCCGGGGCTGTTCACCGCACCGCTGTCGCCGCCAGCGCTGCCGCGCCGGATCGAATTCACCTGTGCCGCATTGTCCGCCGAGCCGGGCAGTCACCTCACCTACTCCCAGCGTCTGTATCTGGAGCGGTTCATGCGGCCGTGCCGAGCGGATCAGGTGACCAGCGCGTCCCATCGGATCGCGTGGACCGACAGCGACGGCATCCCGAACACGGGACACTTCCGGGCCGACGGACTCGGGCCGTTGGTGCCGATCGCCACACGCGAAGCCGTTCTGGCGCTCTGGCACGCGATAGACGCGAATCCCACCTTCTTCGAACGGGTTTCGGCGCTGCGCCCGAGCGATCACGCGGCGCTGCTCGGCACTACCACCGATCACGATCCGCTGGACATCGTGCGAGTCGGCATCGAGTCGGCCGGGCGCGTGCTGACGCAGCACGCGCTGCTCGCCAGCCAGACCCCGTATCACGACGCCACCGAGTTCGCGAAGGGAATACAGGATTCCGGACTGTTCGCGGCGGTGGCGACGCGCTGGTTCTGGGAGTTGCAAGCGTCCACCTACCGGCGCGGCATGATCCCGGTGACCCTTGTTGCACAACCCAACGGCGCCGTACGCTATTCGGCGGAGACAGTGGCGACCCTGCGCGCGATGAAAGACGCCACCATCGCCGACGCGCATACTGTGATGCGCCGCGCCACCACCGTCGAGGGGCTCTCGATCCCGGACGCGCTTGCCAAGTACCACGACGATCTCGACCTGATCTCACGTCAGTACGCGTTGCTGCCCACGGGAACCCGCCCCGCCTGCCTCGCCGCGATGCCGCACCAGATGAACGGCGAGCACTACAGCATCCTGCCCACTGTGGTCGACCGGTTCGTCGCGACGTTCCTCGAGATCACCGAGCGCTGCGAGATCGTCGAGGTTAGCGCCGACCTCTACGGGGCGGACGCGGACCGCGCTGTCACCGTCGAGGATCAGGTGTTCTCCGTGCCAGACATGACCTGTCAGCACTGCGTCCGCACGATCGGCGGAGTGCTCGCGTCGATGGACATCCGCGTGATCGACATCGACCTGACCACCAAGCGGGTGATCGCCGAGTTCCGTAGCCCGCGCAACCGGGCACGAGCGTTCGAGGCGATCCGGGACGGCGGCTACAACCCCGTCGCTGCGCAGCCGGAGACCCCGGCGCGGCAAGTCGCCGCAGAGCCCTCGGAAACCGCGGTATGACGGGTCCGTTCCCGGCGCTCCCAGCGAAGCTGCATCCGCTGGTTTCCGCCTTCCTCGACACTCCGGACGCCGTGGCGCAGACACTCACGCGGTTCGGCTCCCCGGCGCACTTGGTATTCCCGCAAGTGTTCGCGGAGAACCTCACGAGTCTGCGCGACGTGCTCGACCGCCGCACGCCACGACACCGGATCTGCTACGCGCACAAGGTCAATCAGTCCCGCGCGTTGGTTCGGACCGCCGAGCAAGCGGGTATCACCATCGACGTCGCCTCGACGCACGAGCTGGCCAGCGCCGCCGGTGCGGGGTTCGATCCGCCGCGCATCGAGGTGACCGGGCCGAAGGGCGAAGCCTTCCTGCGTGACCTCATCGACCACGGGGCGACCATCAACGTGGACAACCTATGGGAACTGCGCCGGATCGCCGAGTTGGCCGGGGACCTACCGGTGCCGGTGCTGCTTCGGGTCGCCGGTTTCGCCGCCGGTCAGGTGAGTCGGTTCGGCGTGCCGCTCACGCACACCCGGCAGGCGCTGGACCTGCTGACGGAGCAGTGCGAGCACATCGAATTCCTCGGTTTCGCCTTCCACCTCGACTCCGGTGACCTCGGTGAGCGGGTCCGCGCGATCGACGCCTGCCTAGCATTGGTCGAGCGGGCTTACGATTGCGGACTCGCACCGTCGGTACTCGACATCGGCGGTGGATTCCGTCAGGTGTTCACCGCCGACGCCGAGCAGTTCGACAACTATGTGCTTGCACTGCGCGAGTCGCTACTCGGTCGTAGAGAGCCGATGAGCTGGGGCAGCAACACCTTCGGGTACCACATCAGCGGCAGTGCCGTGCACGGTACGCCAGTGTTCCACAAGTACGCCAACACCGTGCCGGCGAGCACGATGCTCGCGGATCTGCTCGACGCGCCGCTGCCGGGGCACGGCGGGCGCACGGTGGCACAGGTCACTGGCGACAATCTGCTCGAGTTGTGGCTGGAGCCGGGTAAGTCGCTGGTCGACCACGCGGGTATCACGGTGGCCTCGGTCCAGTTCGTCAAGCAGACTTCCGACGGCAGTGTGCTGGTGAATCTGGACCTCAGCCGCGATTCGGTGACGCCTGCCGACCAGGAGGTCATGGTTGATCCGATCGTTCTGCCCCGCGCAGTGCGCCAGGCTGCGTCCACCGGGCTGGATCCGGCGCTGGGCAGAAGCGAATCCGGGCCGGTCGGCGTCTATTTCGCGGGGCAGTTGTGCCTGGAACGTGACCTGATCACCAACCACAAGGTATGGCTGCCTGCCCCGCCGCGGTCGGGTGATCTGATCGTTTTCCCGAACACCGGCGCCTACCACATGGATCTGTCCGCGGCATCGGCCTCGATGCATCCACCGCCTGGGAAGCTCGCCGTCACCTACGGCGCCGGTGACTTCCAGGTCGTTCGCGACATCGATTACGAACCACCCGTCGCTCTCGACCCGCCGCACTCGGCGATTCCACACCCCGGCCACCGTCCCACGCGGCCGGTCCGATCCGTCGAGACCCACTGATGCGCTACGAACACATCACCGAACTCATCGGCAACACGCCCCTGCTGCGCCTCGATCCCACAGTGCACGGACTGGCGCACGTCGAACTCTACGCGAAGCTGGAGTCGCACAACCCGTTCGGCTCGGTCAAAGACCGGGTGGCCTGGGGCATGATCCGCGACGACCTGGCCGATATCGGCGCGGGCCGCCAGACCCTGATCGAGGCATCCAGCGGGAACACCGCCAAGGCGTTGCGCATCCTCGGCGCGGTGTACGGCATCGGTCTGCGCGCGGTCACCAACCGGATCAAAGTCGCCGAGGTCCGCGATCTCTTACAGCTGTTCGGCACCGAGATCGTGGAACTGCCGGGCCTGTCCGAATGCCCCGACCCGACCACGCCGAACGACGTCTACTCGGTCATCGAGACGACCATGGCGCAGCAGCCCGGTGTCTATCGCCATCTGTCGCAATACACCAATGAGAAGAATGTGGAGGCGCACTATTCCGGCACCGGCCGGGAGATCCATGAAGACCTCGCCGCCGACGGCATCACCAGGGTCGACTATCTGATCGGAGGGCTTGGCACCACCGGATCCACCCGAGGCACCGCCACCTACCTGCGCAAGCACAATCCCGAACTGCGCACCATCGCGGTGGTGTCCGAGCGGTCGGACTTCATCCCCGGTATCCGGTCCGAAAGTGAGATGTGGGATGTCGGGTTGTTCCAACCCGATTTCTACGATCGGATCGTCACCGTGCCCGCCACCGACGCGGTGGACGCGACACTACGGCTCGCCAGCGGGTATGGGGTGCTCGCCGGGCCGACCAGCGGCGCAGCCTATGCCGCTGCGCTGGACACACTCGACGCTTTGGACCAGTCGGCGATCGACCCGACCGATCCGATCATCGCCGTGCTCATCGTCTGCGATCGGCTCGAGCCGTACCTGTCATATATCAAGAAGCGCAGGCCCGAGCTGTTCGACCGCACAGGCGGGGAAGCGGCGCCGACTGCTACCGAACTGAACGCCACACCCAGACTGTCGCCAGAGCAACTCGTCGAACTGGACCGGACCGGCCGACCGACTATCGTCGACACGCGTGGCGCGATGGCCTTCCGCATCGGGCACGTGCCCGGCGCACTGAACATCCGCGACGACCAACTCGACGAGATGTTCACCCACGGTATCCCGTTCCCGCGGTCGCGACCGGTGGTCTTCGTCTGTCCGGTCGGCGAGCTGTCGCTGCGGTTCGCGGCCCGCGCCCATCGGGCGGGATATGACGCCGCGAGCCTCGACGGCGGGATCGTCGCGTGGCGTGACGCAGGTCTGCCCCTCGAGCGCGGCTGAGCCCAGCCGGCTACCGCACCACAGTGGTGCAGTGTCGGATGTTCGCCAGCAGCGGGGCCAGCGGACCGCGGTATCCAGTGGCGAACAATTCGACTGTCGCCGAGAACAATTCCACGAACGCCACTGCTGTGTCGTGCTCGAACAGCGCAGTCGGGTAGATGAACCCGCCGTCGATTCCCGCGGGCCGGCCCACCCGATCGTAGCGTTCGACCAGGCCGAACTCGAGATCGTGCTTGGCGCGGATCACGCCGATATCGATCTCGGCGATGGTCAGGTCGCCGCCGGTGTGCGCGGACTGCGCGGCCGCGCCGCGCTGGAGGATCAGCGTCGCTTGGAACAGTGGGCAGGCCGCGTCCTGGAGCAGGCAGCGCTTCAGCCGAGTGTTCGGCGTATCGGGGTTGGCGAACGCCGCCAGCGCGACCCTGCGTACCTGTTCGAGCAGGTCGTCCACGTCCGCGGCGCGGTCGAGACGGACCCGCATCAGCACGTCGTCGGAGAAGTTTCCGACCAGATCATCCAGTAGGCGGTGCCCCCGCCCCGACACCGCGGTGGCCACCGTGACATCGTCGCTGCAAGAGAAGGCCCCGACCGCCACCGCGAACGCGGCCTGCAGCACCATGAAAATACTGGCTTGCGCCGCCGTGGCCCGGTTGAGCAGCCCGCGGTGCACGCCGGCGCCGAACGTGACCGGAAGGAGGGCGCCGACGGAGTCCGCCCGACGGTCCGGACGTACTCGGGCACAAGGGAATTCGAGCACGGCCGGCCGACCGGCCAGAACGTTGGCCCAGTAACGCAACTGCTGAGTGGCCCGACTCCACTCGTCCGCATAATCGCCGAGCTGGGCGTGCTTCCATAGCGTGTAGTCGACATAGTCGATCGGTAGCGGCGTCCACCCGGGCGCGACGCCAGCCCGCCTGGCCAGATAGGCAGTGACGAGGTCTCGCAGCAGAGGACCCACCGAGCGGCCGTCGATCGAGATATGGTGGACGACCAGCACCAGCACGACATCGTGCGGCCCGAGCACACACAGCCGCGCCCGCAGCGGTTGGTCGGTAGCCAGATCGAATTCGTTCGCCGCGAATTCGGCAATGTGTTTCGGTAATTCATCCTCGGTGACCATGCGGACCTCAGGCCGCACCCAGGCCTCGAGTACCGGAACGACCACCTGCGCCGGACCCGCACCGGTCTCCGGGTAGCGGGTGCGCAATGGCTCATGCCGGGCGACGACATCGCGGATCGCCGCGACGAGCGCGCCGACTTCCAACGCTGGACCGCATATCCGCACCGCGCGAGCCACATTCCAGTCACTCGAGCTACCCGCGCGCGCGGCGTGCCACATCCGTTCCTGGGCGGGCGCGAGCGGCACGTACGCCGGACGCGGGCGGCGGGCGAGCGCAGCCGGACGCTGCCGCGGTGGGAGATTAAGGACCGAAGGTCGTCGGTCGTTGGGCAGAGCCACCCCCAATCCGCCGCCGACGGTGCGGCCTCCCACAGTGGAGTTGTTCACGCGTTGTAATCCTCCACCGCAGAAACACCGATCAAACCGGCAGCGTAACCGGCTCGCGTAAACATACAGTTACCATCCCGTAATCGTCCAGCATTTGTTTCGGCAAGACCATGGTGTCCGTACAGGTTCCAGGCAGGTCCGGGATACATCCGCAGACCCAAGGCACTATCGTTGGGCGGTGCAGACAGACCAGGAATCAGAGGGCGACTCAGGCCCGCGGATCTGGGGTGGAACCACGCTCACCGAGCGGAGGGAGGCACGCCGGGCAGCGCTGCTGGAGGCCGCGCTCGACCTGATCGGCGAGGCGGGCGCGAGCGGGGTCACCATGCGCGCGGTGTGCCGACGAGCCAACCTCACCGACCGCTATTTCTACGAGAGTTTCACCAGCCGCGACGAACTGCTGGATGTGCTCTACCGTCAGATCGCCGACGAGTTTCTCGCACCGATGACCGCCTTCACCGCCACCGACGACCGGTCCCGCGACCGTGAGTTGTCGGAGATCTTGGTGGACGCAGTGCTCGCCGACCCGCGCAAGTCGCGACTGTTCTTGGTCGAGCCGTACTCGAGCACCGGCCTCGGCCAGACCACCATCGCGGTGATGCCGGTGTTCACTCGAATCATGCAGGACCACTTGTTCGGCCACATCGACGACCCGGTCCGGCGCAGACTTGCCGCGGTGACGATGGCCAGCGGCAATGCCGGTATGTTCGCGGCGTGGCTGAACGGCTCGCTGCGCGCAACCCGGGACCAGATTGTCGACCACTGCGTCGCGATGCTCACCGCGTATCGCTCGCTGTATTGCTGACCGCACACCTCCCGGCACCGACTTCGACCGCGACCGCGTCGCGGTGTACCGACGACTCGGATGTCGGTATCTCCGTCCGGGTATTTGCGCGACCTGCCTCGCGACAGTGCCGCGAACGTCCTGTGTACGACCGTGAACTCCGATGCCCCAATCTGATCGAGGCCACCCGCGCATGCACCATCGCAGGCCGCCACCAGCCCGGATGGTCGTACAGCACGTTCGGGAGTTCGCCGATGGATTCCGGTCCCGCCCGACGCCGCACACTCCGAACTCACCCACCACGGCGCCCTGGCTGGCAAGCCAACACGCGCGGGCGCGGCTGGATCGCCCGGAACAGGGAAACACCACCATCGCAGATCTTCCGGTGTCGAATATGTTGTGTGCGAAGTAGTCCGACGATCCGGCAGTCTGTACCGGAGATCGCGAGATGACCGACCCCATAGTTGGTTCGACAGGTACGCTCACATCGCCGATCCGGGGAGCCGGGACGCTGGGTGAGGTCTTGGTCGCGATTCGAGGGGGAACCGAGCTGTATCTCGCACAAGCCGTCGAGCCGATTTCGGCTGGATCGGCGGTGCTGGTCATCGCGGTCCATCCGGGACGCATCGTCGATGTCGTCCCATGGATTCCGCTCGACACGGAATCCGGCGAATTATTCTGAAACAGTAAGGGAGACAGACGTGCTGGGTTATCACGTGCCGGACCCGGACGAGGCGATGTTGGTCAGCGGCGGTACGAGCCGAGACAACGCACCGTTCAAGGTGATCATCGGACGTGGCGCTTGGGTGATTCCACTGTTCCGCAAGGTGAGCTACCTGTCCCTGGCGATGTTCGAGGCCGAGATCAAAGAGCGGTGTGTCACCAAGCAGGCGATCCAACTCGACGTTCGAGCGGTGATCGCGTTCAAGGTCGCTAACGACACTCCCTCAATCGTGAACGCGGCGCAGCGCTTTCTCTCCGAGCAGGAGCGAGAGATGTCGGTGCTTACCGGACGCATTTTCTCCGGGCACCTGCGATCGATCGTCGGTTCGATGACCGTTGAGGAGATCATCCGGGAACGCCAGAGACTGGCGGACGAAGTGCTCGTCGCGTCGAAAGTGGAAATGAGCAATATCGGTCTGTGGGTCGACTCCTTCCAGATCCAGTCCATCGACGATGGGAACCTCGGCTACATCGCCGCACTGGCGGCGCCGCATAATGCCGCGGTACAGCGCGATGCGCAGATCGCGCAATCCCAGGCGGCGCAGGTGTCAGCGCAGGCCGAGCAGGAATCCCAGCGCAGGCAGGCGGAATACCAGCGCGAGACCGCGATCCTGCGTGCGCAATACCAGCGCGATATCGACAAGGCGAACGCCGAGGCGGCTCAGGCCGGGCCGCTCGCCGAGGCGATGGCGTTGCAAGAGGTGCTCACCGCTCAGGCCGAGCAGGCACGCAAAGCAGCCGAGCTACGCGAACAGCAACTGCAGGCCGAGGTCGTGAAACCCGCTCTAGCCGAAGCGGATCGGGTGCGCATCCTGGCCGAGGCGGAGGCCGACCGGACCAGGATCCAAGCCGAGGCAGCCGCGTCGAACAACCGGATCGCGCTGGATCAATTGTTGATCGAACAACTTCCGGAAATCGTCAAGCAGGCCTCGAACGGCCTGGCGAACGCGAATCTCACCGTACTCAATGGACCCGATGGCGTGAGTGAACTGGTGAACGGAATGGTCGGTCAGGGGCTGACCGTGTTCAATTCGCTACAAAAGGCCCTAACCCCCAACGACAGGGAAGATGCGGGTTAAAGTAGCCGGGTATCGACTGCGGCGAGGAGCGGGTGTGGTGGTGTCCATCGGGAAATTGGTGTCGTTCGACAGCTCTCGGGGATTCGGGTTTATTCGGCCGGAAGACGGCGGTCCGGACGTGTTTGTCCACGTCAACGACATCGGACTGGACGAGGACGAGTTACGCCAGGGGCGGGTGTTCGAATTCGACGTGACCGAAGGCGACCGTGGACCCAAGGCGGTCAATCTCAGCGCGGTCGGCGGCCAGCCCGCTCCCGCGGTTCCCCGGTCCAAAGGGAAGGAAAGACCGGGCTCGGGACCGCTCACGGTCGCCGAACACAAACGCCTGATCACCGAGTTGCTTCTGGATGCGAGCCCGGCGCTCACGGCCGGTGAGATCCTCACCATCCGGGATCGGCTCACCGCTTTCGCCGACCAGCACGGCTGGCTGGAGAACTGAGCCGGAGCGCGAACACGCCGAAGTCCACGACCGTGTCGGGGTTGCCACTTACCATCGACCGAAGCCGCGCCACGTACCGATGAGTTTGCGCCGCGGGTGACGTCGGTACGGGTGACGATCGACCCGAGGAGGTTCGCGTGGACTTACCGGTGATGCCGCCTGTCCGGCCGATGTTGGCCAAATCCGTGCCCGCGGTGCCACGCGAGCCGGGCCTGAGCTACGAACCGAAGTGGGACGGTTTCCGCTGCGTTGTGTTCCGCGACGGCACCGACGTCGAGTTGGGCTCGCGCAATGACCGCCCGCTGACCAGGTACTTTCCCGAGGTCGCCGCGCTATTGAAGCTGGCGCTCCCGGACCGGTGCGTAGTGGACGGCGAAATAGTGGTGGTCACCGAGCATGGTCTCGACTTCGACACCCTGCAGAACCGCCTGCACCCGGCCGCGTCCCGGGTCGACAAACTCGCCGTGGAGACACCGGCCAGCTTCGTCGCTTTCGACCTGCTCGCACTCGGCGACAAGGATCTGACCGGTGCGCCGTTCGCCGAGCGGAGGCGATTGTTGGAGACGATCCTGCGCACTGAACTCGCCCGGGTCCATCTGACCCCGCTCACCCATGACCCCGATATCGCCGAAGACTGGTTCACCCGGTTCGAAGGTGCCGGATTCGACGGCGTCATGGTCAAGTCCGACGAGCTGACTTACCTGCAGGACAAGCGGGTGATGCTCAAGGTCAAGCACGAGCGCACGGCCGACTGCGTGGTGGCGGGCTTCCGCTGGCACAAGGACGGTCAGGGTGTGGGGTCGCTGCTGCTGGGGCTCTTCGACGACCAGGGCACCATGCACCACGTCGGCGTGGCCAGCAGTTTCACCGCGGCACGACGCAAAGAGCTGGTCGAAGAGCTGACTCCGCTACGGGAGAACGCGCTGGACAACCACCCGTGGCGGGCCTGGGCGGACGCCGCCGCACAGGCCAGGGCAGGGGGTAAAATGCCGGGCGGGGTCAGCCGCTGGACCGGAGGCAAGGACCTGTCCTGGGAGGCGCTGCGGCCGGAACTGGTCGCCGAAGTCCGCTACGAGCACGTGCAGTCGGGCAGACTGCGCCACGGCGGCAGACTGGTGCGCTTTCGCACCGACCGAACTCCCGAATCGTGCACCTATGCGCAACTGGACGAAGTCGCGCCCGCGGAATTGAGTGCTCTGTTCAGCGAAAGCGCGGCGTCCAGCGAAAGCGCGGCGTCCAGCGAAAGCGCGGCGTCCAGCGAAAGCGAAACACGATGAGCGCGTCGGTCGATCTCGAGGTCGACGGCAGAACCGTCACGATCAGCAATCCGGACAAGGTCTATTTCACCAAACGCGGCGAGACGAAACTCGATCTGGTGCATTACTACCAGGCGATCGCCGAGCCGTTCCTGAACGTGGTCGGCGGGCGCCCGCTGCTGCTGGAGCGTTATCCCGATGGTGCGTCCGGCAAATCGTGGTTCCAGAAGCGGGTGCCGAAATCCGCGCCACACTGGTTGCACACCGTGGAGGTGTCCACGCCGAACGGCACCACCAGCGATGCCCTCGTCGCGCACGATCTCGCGCATATCCTGTGGGCAGTCAACCAAGGCTGCCTCGGATTCCATGTCTGGCCCAATCGCGCCGATGATCTCGGGATCGCCGACGAGTTGCGCATAGATCTCGATCCTTCCCCGGGTATAACGTTCGAGGATCTCAAGCACGCCGCGGTGCTCACCAGAGATCTGTTCGGCGAATTCGACATCGATTCGCGGATCAAGACCTCCGGCTCGCGCGGGTTGCACATCTATGTAGCGCTGGAACCGAAATGGGACGGCTACCAGGTGCGTGCTGCCGCGGTCGCGCTGGCCCGTGAACTGGAACGCAGGCACCCGGAAGAGATCACCGCACAGTGGTGGAAGGAAGAACGCGGCAATCGCGTGTTCGTCGACTTCAACCAGAACGCACCGCATAAAACGGTGTTCGGCGCATGGTGCGCCCGGCCGAAGGTCGGTGCGCAGGTATCGACGCCGATCACCTGGTCGGATCTGGATTCGGTTGTTCCCGATGAACTGACCATCGCCACCGTGCCGGCCCGCTACGCCGAATTCGGCGACCCGTGGGCCGACCGCGCCCCGCAGTCCCTCGCACCGCTGCTGGAAATGTCCGAACGTGACATGGCTGCGGGCCTGATGGACGCTCCCTGGCCGCCGCAGTACCCGAAGATGCCGAACGAGCCGCCCCGCGTCCAGCCGAGCCGCGCCAAGAAGTCGGACTAGCGCACCCCGACGGTCGATGCGACCAGGGCCTGTCCTGTAATTCGTTGTGACGGTTGGTGTTAGCTGTATGCCGTGATGGGTCGTGGTGTGTTGACGGACCGGGCCCGGGCTCGGATCTAGCCGATGCTGCCGGTGTCCGGTCGTGGTCGGTGCTGGCGTGATCACCGGCAGGGGATCAGCGCGATCCGGTGGAAGCTGCGGGCCGGCGCCTGTGGTGTGAGTTGCCCGAGCGGTACGGGCCGTGGAGAACTGCGTACGAGCGGCTGCGGATGTGGACTGGCGACGGGACCTGGCAGCGGATCTCCTGGACGAGGTGATCGTCGAACACGACTCGATCGGTGAGGTCGAGTGGATCCTCAGTGTGGATTCCACTGTCATCCCGGTCCATCAGCACGCTGCTGGTGCCCGGAAAAAAGGGCGCCAGCAGCATCGGCGTCGCTGTCGATAGAGAAGCGCTCGGCCGGTCCCGTAGCGGGCGGAGCACCAAGATCCACCTCTACGCGAAACGCGCCGCCTACTACCAGGCCGTACCCACCATCGCCGCGAACATCCTCTGGCTCCGATTACTTACAGGACAGAACCTAGTCGGTCCACAAGACCCAGGTTCCGGTGCGGCCGGTGCCTTCACACACCAACGCCCGGCCGTCGGACGTACGACCGGTCTTCGCACCCGAGGGGTCGCATTTCGATCCGGCCTGCTGGGTCGCGGACGCCACAATGTGCGGGCCGGCCCACTGGTAGCCGCCACCGGTGGTAGTGAGGCAGATCAAGGTGCCGCCGTCGGCGGCCGAGCCGATCTGGCCCAGCTGAGCCTCGGTGCATGACGAGCCCTTCGTGACCTGCCCCTGGCTCGCCGCAGGTGGAGTGCTCGTAGCCGTGGTGCGCGCCGCGACGGTCGTCGGACCAGGCGCCGAACGCTCGATGGTCACGGGGGCTACCGACGTCGGGGCCGGGGCGGCTCGAGATTCCGTGACACCGGGCAACCAGTTGCCCGACAGCACCACGAACGCGGCCAGCGCGGTCATCTCGGCGACGCCGATCAACAGCGCGAACATCGCCATGACACGTCCACGGGGATGACTGTAAGCAATGAACCCGAACACGATCGCGACCGGGAACAGCCCCAGCAACGCGGCTACCAGCGCGACGATCGCGTACGGATTGACGATCGGTGGAACCTCTACCCGCAGTCGACCGGTCCGGCGGCGGCTGGACGCCTGCTCGGGCCAACGTTCGGTCTCCGGCTCCGACCACCGACCGTCGGGCTCCTGTTCCGCCCAGCGTTCGTCCGGTTGCGCCTCCGGCCAACGTTCGGTCTCCCGGCGTTCTGCCCGTGCCATCCAGGTACCTCTCCTACACCACACCGTGCAGGAACCTCGGACTGTCCGAACCCGCCCCGATATACCGACCCAGAATAAGGCGCAAAACGCGAATAGTGGATCTGGAGTATCGATAATTTCGTGATCGAGCCGTAATAACAACGATGAGATGCTCGCGCGGATCGATTAGCCACACAAATGCCGCATGACCGGCATGCAGGGCAAGACGCCATGCCCTCATTCTGGATGTTCGCCGGTATGACGACGTAAACCAGGCGACCGCAGTCCATTTCAACCGGATTCACCTGCGATGCGGAAGATTTGCTAGTCGGCAACCCCAATTCAACTACTCCAGGGAACGCTCTCTCTTGATCGTGGCGACAGCCTGCCGCACGCCGCTACCGAGATCGGAGCACGCACGGGCGCCGACGACCTGCGGCGCGACACGGCTACGCACCGACCGGCTCGGGCCGCTAGTTCAGCTACGCCGATCCACCTTCGGCAGCGACTCATCGACGAGCGTCAGCAAGATGTCCGACAGCAGGTCGTGCACCTGCTCGCGAGTGAGCGTGCGGCGAGTGATCCATTCACGCCCGGCAACTTTGACCAGCCCGCCATAGGCGCGGACCATCGCGCGCAACTCGGCACCGTGCGCCGAATCGGCGAGACCGACCATCAGCAGCAGGCGGTCGGCTGCCGCATCGTCGGCGGCGTCGAGAATCTGCTGCACCTGTGGGTCGTCTCCGACCCCCTCGTGGCTGGTCACCTTCACCCAGGTGCTGCCATGCTCCGCGATGGTATCCAACAGCCAGCGCACACTGGCATCGACGCGTTCGCGGGCGGTGCCGGTGGGCACGATCATGTTGTCGAGCTTGGGTAGCGTCACCATCCGACGCACCACAGCGAGGTAGAGATCGCGTTTGTTACCGAAATAGTGATTGATCAGACCGCGGGCCACCCCAGCCCGCTGGGCCAGCTCGGCAGTCGACACGGACGCGTACGGGCGTTCGCCGAACATATCGATCGCGCAGGCGAGGATCTGCGCACGCCGCTCGTCGGGTTCGAGCCGACGGCGGCGCGGTGACACCGACTCGGCGCCACCGTCCGCGGTCACACTCGTGACATCAGAGAGACCGGGCAATGAGATCCTTCATCACCTCGTTGCTGCCTGCCAGGATGCGCAGAACACGGGCGCCGGTGTAGAGCTGCGAAATCGGATACTCCGTCATGTAGCCGTAGCCGCCGAACAGTTGCAGGCAGCGGTCAACCACCATACCCAGCTGGTCGGTGAGCCAGTACTTGGACATCGCAGCGGTGGGAATGTCGAGTTCGCCACGCAAATGCCTGCCGATGCAGTCGTCCAGGAAGGTACGGGAGACGGTGGCGACCGTCGCGCACTCGGCTAGCTCGAACTTGGTGTTCTGCATGGCGAACAGTGGCTTGCCGAACGCTTCGCGTCCCTTGGTGTAGTCCACGGTGAGCTGCACGGCCTTCTCCATCATGACGACCGCGATGATCGCGGTGACCAAGCGCTCCTGCGCGAGCAATTGCATCATCTGGTAGAAACCCTGCCCCTCGGCCGCACCGAGCAGGTGGGACGCGGGCACGCGTAGGCCGTCGAAGAACAGTTCGGCGGTATCTTGAGCTTTGCCGCCGATCTTGTTCAGGATGCGGCCACGCTCAAACCCCGGGGTGTCGTCGCCGACTTCGGCGAAGATCAGCGAGACGCCCGCCGCGCCCTTGGTCGGGTCGGTCTTGGCAGCGATGATGATGCCGTCGCAGAGCCAGCCGTTGGTGATGAAGATCTTCGAGCCGGTGATCACGTACTCGTCGCCTTCGCGCACCGCGCGGGTCTTGATGTTCTGTAGGTCCGAACCGGTGCCCGGTTCGGTCATACCGATGGACAGCACCATTTCGCCGCTGGCCGCTTTGGGCAACACACGCCGCTTGAGTTCCTCCGAGCCGAACGCATTGAGGTACGGCGCGATAATCGAACTATGCACGGGCATGCCCATCGACCCGTCGCCCGCACGGGACTGTTCTTCGATGATCGCGGCCTCATGTGCGAACGTCCCGCCGCCACCACCGTATTCGGCGGGAATCGCGGGACACAGTAGGCCGAGTTCGCCTGCCCGGTTGTACAGCGCACGGTCGGGATGGCCCTGGGCGACGAACTTGTCCTCGTGCGGGACGACCTCCTTCTCGAAGAAGGCCTTCGCCAGGTCGCGTACCGCCTCGACCTCGTCGTCACTCCACGCCGCGCGTGCCATCGCTCGATCCCTCGCTCGCTCCGTGTCCGGCTCCAGCACCGGTTCGCCCCCAGGCTCCTCAACTATTGGCAGCTTGTCAACAAGCTGGCGGCCGGCGGACCAGCCCGGCCCGATGTGCGCCACCCAGACGACCGGACGGCAATCCCGCGCACGGGTTTGCGACAATAGGCCGGTCGATTGCCCAGCTCAGTGAAGGATGTCCGTAGCCGCGATGCCCGAAAGCATGATCGATCCGCAGGACCTTGCGACCTGTCTCAGGGTCCTGGAGCAGACCGCAGTGCTGGACAAGGCCCACCCCGACTCGGTGACCGTCCAACGCGCGGTTGGGCACATGTTCAAGAAACTCAAGCAGCGGCGCAGGTCCGCAGCCCGCGAGGCGATCGCCGCGGCTGATCACGCGGTGGTGGCGGCAACCGCGACCGGCTCACCGAACCGGATCGATGACGAGACCGCGGGTATCCCGATCAGCACCCGCAGCGCCGGCGCCAGTGCGGGCACGCTGCTGCGCGCGCGACCGTGCTACATCTGCAAGCAGCGCTATTCCCAAGTCGACGCCTTCTACCACCAGTTGTGCCCCGAGTGCGCGGCGAGCAGCCACACCAAGCGGGACGCTCGCACCGACCTCACCGGACGCCGCGCGCTGCTCACCGGCGGGCGTGCCAAAATCGGCATGTACATCGCGCTGCGGCTGCTCCGCGACGGCGCGCACACCACCGTCACCACCCGCTTCCCCCGCGACGCGATCCGGCGTTTCGCCGCGATGGCCGACAGCGCCGATTGGCTGCACCGGCTGCGCATCGTCGGCATCGACCTACGCGACCCGGCTCAGGTGGTCGCCCTCGCCGACGACGTGGCTGCGCATGGCCCGCTGGACATCCTGATCAACAACGCCGCGCAGACGGTGCGGCGCTCCGCAGGCGCCTATAGCGCGCTGGTCGACGCCGAGTCCGGGCCGCTGCCCGCCGGGCAGCTGCCGGAGATGGTGAGTTTCGGCAAAACCATGCAGGCGCATCCCACTGCGCTCACCGCCTCACTCACGCCCACGCTATCCGCCGCCGACGTGACCGAGCTGGCCTTGGTTGCGGGATCGGCTACGCCGGAACGCATTTCGCGTGGCGTGGCGATCGACGCGGGCGGTCTGGTACCGGATCTCGCACACACGAACAGTTGGGTGCAGACCGTCGGCGAGGTGGATCCGACCGAACTGCTGGAAGTCCAGTTGTGCAACTCGGTCGCGCCGTTCATTCTGGTGTCACGACTGCGTCCGACGATGGCCGCCGCGGCGGCGCGGCGCAAGTACGTCGTGAATGTCTCCGCCATGGAGGGTCAGTTCTCCCGCGCCTACAAAGGGCCAGGGCACCCGCACACCAATATGGCCAAGGCCGCGCTGAACATGTTGACCCGGACCAGCGCCCGCGAGATGTTCGAGGAGGACGGCATCCTGATGACCGCCGTCGACACCGGCTGGATCACCGACGAACGCCCGCATTACACGAAAGTCCGCCTGGCCGATGAGGGTTTCCACGCGCCGCTCGACTTGGTCGACGGCGCGGCACGGGTGTACGACCCGATCGTGCAGGGCGAGAACGGTACCGACCTTTTCGGTTGCTTCTTGAAGGACTACCAGCCCTCTCCGTGGTAGCCCCGCGCAGCACGGTTTCGACAGCTACGCTGGAAGAATGCTGTACCGGCTGCTGGCCGATGCCACCGCCGTCACGCACTTCGCCTTTGTGGCCTACGTCGTGGTCGGCGGCTTCGTCGCGTGGCGCTTGGCGCGCACCATCTGGCTGCATCTGATCGCGGCGTGCTGGGGGCTCGGCTCGGTCGCCTTGGGGTTCGAATGCCCCCTGACCGATCTGGAGAATTGGGCGCGAGTCCGCGCCGGCGAAGCGCGACTGCCGTCGAGCGGGTTCATCGACCACTACATCACCGGCGTGCTCTACCCCGAGGACGCACTCGGCTTGGTACGGGCGCTGGTCGCGGTGCTGGTGGTGGCGTCGTGGACCGGGTATGCGTGGACCCGGCGGCATCGGTCCACCGTGCCGACCGTCCCCGTGAACGCCCCGCACCGACCGGCCCACCCCGGCTGAATCGCCGGGCGCACCTGGCCTCAGGGACCTGCGAGGTGCCGGCCGACGAAGTCGGCGACCTCTGCGCCATGCTCGTCGAGATAGAAGTGCCCGCCGGGGAAGGTCGCTCGCTCGAAGCCGCCGCTGGTGTGCCCGCGCCATTCGTCGGCCTGCTCCGGACGCATCGTCGGGTCCTCGGTGCCCACCAGCGCGGCGATGTCGGTGCGCAGCGCGACGCCGGAGCGGTAGCGATAGGTCTCCACCGCCTGGTAGTCGGCCCGGATCGCGGGCAGCACGAGTTCGGCAAGACTCGGCTCGCTACGCAGCAGTCCGACCGATGCTGGGTCGGCGGCCAGCCGCTCGAGATCCCGGAGCAGCTCGTCATCGGAGGCCAGGTGCAGGCGCTGGGTCTCCACGAACGTGGGTGCGGGACGACCCGATACGAACAGCGTCGCGAGCTGCCGCCCGTCGCGCTCCAGCCTGCGCGCGGTCTCGAACGCCACTGTGGCACCCATGCTGTGTCCGAACAGCGACAGCCGTTCGACCGCTCCTCGGGTCAGCACCTCCTCGGCGATTCGGTCCGCGAGCACCGCGATATCCGTGATCGGCGCCTCACCGAACCGGTCCTGGCGACCTGGATACTGCACCGCGAGCACCGCGATATCCGCGCCGAACCGCTGAGCGAGATCGCGATACGTCGTGGCCGGAGCGCCACCCGACGGGAAGCACAGCAGAGCGTGCCGGCCCTGAGGCTCGGATCGCAACGAACGCAGCCACTTCGAGTCGGCATGGGATCCCGCCACGTTGATCTCCTTTCCGACATCGGCGCGCACCTGGCCCACCGGACACCGTAGTCGCCCGAACCTGGCGGTCCGGAAGTCGCCGCCAGCCGACCCGTCGCACCGGATCCGGTACCCGTACGGCTCCGGGCTCGTGCCGCTCTCTTCCGGTGACATCCAGCTCAGCCGGAACCCGAACAACACCGCAGCCCCGCCCGGACAATACTCGACGGCCCGCACACCGGTCAGGGTGTGAAGGTTTGCAGATGGTCGACGGTGACGAACGTGCTGCGTGGGCTGGCCGCGGCCACGGCCGTGCGCAATGCCTCCAGCCCGCCCCAGTCGCGGGCAGGTTCGGCGAGCGGATAGTCGAAATCATCCCAGTGGGTGGGAATCACATAGCGCGGGTTTCCGGTGACGCGCAGCAGCCGCGCGACGTAGTCCTCGATCTTCCCGCCACCCGCAGGAAGCAGCAGTACATCTGGCCGCAACCCCGCCAGTTCCGATTCGATGTAGTTCGATCCGCCGAAGTCCAACACGCTCACCCCGCCGCCGCGCACTTCGTAGGCGAGGGTGCCACCCTCGACGAGATCACGAATCACTTTGGGCTCGGGCAACTTTCCCGCACCGAGGCCAGGGCGGGTGCCCGCGAAGGCCACACCGGCTCGTGGCCCGGACGCCGAATGCAGCGAGCGCAGCACCCGGATCGAGTAGTCACCGAAGTGCAGGAACTCACCACCGGTGGCCAGGGTGAGTTGGTTCTCCGGAGCTCCGAGCGCAGCCAGGAGGTTGAGGTGGGTTTCGGTGCCGAGCACAGTGGCCCCGGTCTTCTTCGCCAGATACGGCACGTCGGTGAGGTGGTCGTAGTGCCCGTGGGTAACCAGAATGTGGTCGGCGCGTAACTCTCCGCCGTCGACGTAGCGATCGATCAGCGCGGTATCCACCACGATCGGGGTCTCGGGGTCTGCGCCCTCGGCACTGTAGGTTCCGGTATGAAACCTGGTCAGCCACGGGTCGATGAGTACAGTCTTGCCGCCGGGCAGACGGATCTCCCAGCTGTTGTTACCCCACCAGCGCAGCGCCACCCCGCTGGGAATCAGCCGCTCCGAGGCGGCCACCGACCCGTCTTTCTCTGTCGAATTCGTTGTGCCACAAGATAATACACCCGCCAACGTCGCGAGCCCCGCAGTCGCGCCGAGGAATCCTCGACGTCCGAAACCTGTCATGCGGGCACCACACCACATCCGCGGCGGCCGTGTCCAAGACCGGCGGACCGGCGCAACGATATCAGAGCGGATATCGTCGCAGCGTGGACCATCTGCGTCAGCTGCGGTACTTCGTTGCCGTCGCGGAAGAATTGCATTTCGGTCGGGCAGCCGAGCGCCTCGGCATCGCCCAGCCGCCCCTGAGCCAGCGCATCCGTCGTCTCGAAGCCGACCTCGGCGCTCGCCTCTTCGACCGGGACAGCCGCCGAGTCGAACTCACCGAGGCCGGGCAGATCCTGCTCGCCGAGTCCCGCGATCTGCTTGCCCGCTGGGAACGGACGAAAACGCTGGTCGGCAAAGCGCATCGAGGCGAAATGGATGCGGTTCGCATCGGCGTGCCACCCGAACTGGCCGGTCGGGTGCTCGCCGCGCTGCTCACCGCGTTCGAGGCCAGCGACGTCCGGGCCGACCTGCAGGAACTGACCACCGCCGAACAGATTCGACTGCTCGCGGACCGCCAGCTCGACGCCGGGCTGCTTCAGCATCCGGTCGACGTCGTCGGCTTGGAACTCGGTCCCGCCGTCGAGACGCCGCTCGGGGTGGTACTGCCGCGCGATTCACCGCTGGCAGTGCGGTCCACGCTGGAACTCGCCGATCTCGCGGGGCACGGGTTGGTGATCTTCCCGCGGGCCGCAGCCCCCGGGCTGTATGACGCGACGCTGCGCCGGTGCTGGGAGCTCGGCTTCCGGCCCATCGCGGTGCAGCATGCGCACAACCCCGAGTTCGTGCTCGGCATGGTGCTGTCCGGGCGCGGGATAGCATTCGACGAGGGCTTGGTGGCGCGCAAGGAACCGCGCGTGGTCTGGCGGCCGCTGCCAACGGGCACACTGAGCAGGCGACTGTCGCTGGCGTGGCCGGTTGCTGTGGCCCATCCGCGGGTGCGCGAACTCGCCGAGCTGGTTGTCACGGTGCTGCAGGACGACGGCGCGACCCGACCCGCGACGGACGCGGACCTGCCGCGACGGCCTTGGAATGTCGTTTATGGCAGGCCGTGAGCGATGCGGTCGATCGCGTGCGCCGCGGCAGCCCCGACCGCGCGGTCCACTGCGGGCAGCCGCTGCGCGAGTGTCGCCGCCCTGGTGAAAACCGCCACGGCATAACGTTTTCCGTCGGGATACTCGACAACGCCGATTTCGTTGCGCACACCGGGCAGCGTCCCGGACTTCGCCCAGACCCGCACCTGCGGCGGGAACGCGGAAGCCAGGCGATGCCAGTTCACCTGCTGGCTCATCAGATCACGAACCCACCGGCACGCCTCGGGAGCACCCGCCAGATCCTGGCCGATCATCGTGAGCAGCCGCACCATTTCGCGCGGCGTGCTCGCGGTGGTACGTCTCGGATCGAGCGCCCGCGTGCAGAGCACCTCGTCGGCGCCCAACGTCGGAAAACGGCGCGCGAACTCGGCGGCGTCCGCCGCACCGATATCCTCGGCCATGGACTCGAGGATGGCCCGGGGCGGACCGGCGACCTGGGTCGCGGTGAGGCCGAGTTCGCGCAGCAGTGAACGCACATTGTCCAACCCGACACGGTCGAACAGCAGGTCGGCCGCGGTGTTATCGCTCAGGGTGAGCGCGAAATACGCCGCATCACGCAAGCTCAGCTCGATATCGTCGACGCAGCCCGCGGTGCCCACGCCGCCGAGCCGATCCGCCGCGCGAGCCCGGACTCGATCAGCAGGGTCCAGCTGGCCCGCCGCGACCTGCCTGGCGAACTCCAGCACCAGCGGTACTTTCACCACCGACGCCAGCACAACCGGCTCGTCCGCCCCGGCACCCGCCCCGGCACCGCAGTCGAAACACTGGGCGTACACCCACCCGTGGACGCCGACAGCGCGAAAGATCTCTTGCATCTGATGTAGCATCCCTGGCTCGTGCGGCAGGCATGGCACCGGGTGCGGACGATGCGAACAGCTCCCCTGGCGGGTGAGCGGTGTGCGCCAGCCTGCCGAGTTCACCGATCCAGCCCTCGTCCAGAAGACGACTTCGACCGGGCGGAGCGGGCCAGCGCCCCACACCACTACGTCTGCGCCGCCTTCGTCCTCGGATCAGTCGGCGGCGGGCGCGTCTCCCGCGAGCGCGGCGATCGCCAATGCCAACCTATCTCCGTCGGGAAGATGCATCTCCGGAGCGATCGTCTGCAGCACACCGAGCCCCTGCACGAGCACGAAGTACAGCTCGGCTACCGCAACTGCCTGTTCCTCGCTCAGGTGCGGCTGCGCCACGCGCAACGCCGTCGCCATGTCGCGATAGGCACCGGGCGCGCTCTCGGCGAAGAATTTCTGCGCTTCCGGTGACCGCGCGACCCGGACCAGGTTCTCCATGCTCGCGAGCATGGCGTCCCGGTTGTCGGCGATCACCGTCGGCATCGCGTTCCACATCGCGGCGAACGCTCGCAGCGGCGGCACGCCGCTGCCGGCTCGGATCATCGCCTCCATGCTGTCGCCGATCTCGGTGCCCAGAGTGTCCGACAGCACCTCGGTGATCAGCTGCTCCTTGGACCCGAAGTGGTATCCGATCGCGGCGAGGCTCACTCCGGCGGCCGCCGCGATATCACGGGCCGTTGCCTTGGCGACACCGCGTTGCACGATGACTTTCCGTGCACCCGCCAGTAGGTCCTCGCGATTTCCCATAGCCCGAGGCTACAGCGTCTCAGACATTCGTACTAGACGTCTGTTCTATCACCCCGCGGTCGTCGTTTCATCGCCGCCTCGGACGCGGCGGCGCCGGACCGACTCGCTAGTCTCATGCCGTGCGGCAGAAGATCATCGCGGACGTCGATACGGGTATCGACGATTCACTCGCGCTGCTGTACCTTCTTGCCTCGCCCGATGCCGAGATCGCCGGAATCGCCGCGACCGCCGGCAACGTTCCCGCGGCACAGGTTGCGGCGAACAACCTCGCCTGGCTCGATGTCTGCCGCGCACCCGATATCGAGGTGGCACTCGGCGCCGCCGAGCCGATAGCCATCCCGCTGCGCACCACCGAGGACACGCACGGACCACACGGCGTCGGCTACGCCGAGCTGCCGCGATCCGTCCGTCGACTATCCCGGCGCACGGCCGCTCACCTGTGGGTCGACCTGGCTCGCGCGCACCCCGGCGAGATCGTCGGACTCTGCACCGGACCGCTGACCAACCTCGCCCTCGCCCTGCGGATCGAACCCGAACTGCCCGTGCTGCTGCACCGCTTGGTCATCATGGGCGGCGCGTTCAACCACCCTGGGAATACGACGCCGACCACCGAGTGGAACGTGCACGTCGACCCAGAGGCCGCCAAAGAGGTCTTCGACGCGTTCGCCGCCGCTCCCCCGCAGCGCAGGCCGATCGTGTGCGCGCTCGACGTCACCGAGACCATCGAGATGCGAGCCGAACACCTCGTCCGCCTTGCCACACGCGCGAACAGCTACCCGGTGGAACTGGTCACGGAGACCGACCCACCCGAAGCCCGGTCCGCGGCGAGCAATCCGATCGTCCGGTACGTCACCGATGCGGTCCGGTTCTACTTCGACTTCCACCGCAGCTACGGCCAAGGCTATCTGGCCCACATGCACGACCCGTTCGCCGCCGCAGTCGCGCTGGACCCTACGCTGGCCCGCACCCGCGCCGCGACAGTCGACGTCGAGCTGGCCGGCACGCTCACCCGAGCGACCACCGTCGCCGACTGGGCTGGGATGTGGGGCCGCGAACCCAACGCCGACATTGTGATCGGGACCGATCCCGACGTGTTCTTCGACCGACTGATCAGCCGGGTCGGCGATTTCGCACGGACCGTCCATCCACCCGCTGCCCAGAAGCTGCGATGATCGACAACGACGACTCCATTTACCTCTCCGCGTTCCGGACCAGGCTCGGGCTACCCGGAATCATCGACGTCCACACACATTTCATGCCCGACCAGGTACTGCGCAAGGTGTGGGCATACTTCGACGCGGCGGGCCCGCTGGTCGGGCGCAGCTGGCCGATCACCTACCGCGCCGATGAGCAGGTCCGCCTGAAAACCTTGCGTGACTTGGGCATTCGCACATTCCCCGCGCTGGTGTATCCGCACAAGCCGGCGATGGCGGCGTGGCTCAACGAGTGGACCGCCGAGTTCGCCGGACACGTCCCGGACTGCTTGCACACCGCGACATTCTTCCCTGAGCCGCAGGCCGCGGGCTACGTCGAGGAGGCTCTCGCGCGGGGCGCGCGTATCTTCAAGGCGCATGTCCAGGTAGGTGGCTACCATCCCGGCGACCCACTACTGAACCCGGTGTGGGAACTGCTGGAGGATGCCCAGATCCCCATCGTCATCCACTGCGGTTCCGGTCCTGCGCCAGG
The DNA here is from genome assembly GCF_040647855.1 of Nocardia sp. NPDC049220. Lineage (NCBI taxonomy): Bacteria > Bacillati > Actinomycetota > Actinomycetes > Mycobacteriales > Nocardiaceae > Nocardia > Nocardia sp. NPDC049220. Next base: position 129,315 of record NZ_JBEZDA010000010.1, on the reverse strand, counting down.
CGCACATACCGGACCGGAGCCGATCGCTGGTGTGCTGCGACGTTTTCCGCGTCTGCCGCTGATCATCGCGCACATGGGCACGCCCGAGTATTCCGAATTCCTCGACCTGGCCGAGGAATACCCGGGCCTGCGGTTGGACACCACCATGGTGTGGACCGACTTCCTCGAGGCGCATTCCCCCTTCCCGACCAGCGAGTACGGCCGGCTGCGCGCCTTGGCCGACCGCATCCTGTTCGGCAGCGACTTCCCCAACATCCCGTATTCCTACAGCCATTCGATCCAGGTTCTCGAACGACTCGACCTCGGGGACGACTGGCTGCGGCTGGTCTGCTACCAGAACGCCGCCCGCCTCTTCGGCATCGAACAACTCCGGGCCCAGGCATAACGAGCACCATGAGCCACAGCCCGCGCACGCGCAGCGCAGTGGTCGTCGCCTCGGTCAGTTGCCGTCGAAGGCCCGAAGCAGTTCCTCGGACGCGAGGGCGGCGGTCAGCGTGCCGTCTCGAACGCGTTGTTCCACCTGTGCCCGGATGGCTTTCACGTCCGGGTTGTCCGCGAGCCTGCGCAGCAACTGGTCGTACACCATGGTCCAGGTCCAATCGATCTGCTGACGGCGGCGCTTCTCGTCGAACGCTCCGGCGTCGGTGAGTACCCGCCGGTGCTCCAGCACCGTGTCCCAGAATGTCTCCAGACCGACGCCTTCCAACCCGCTCATCGTGAGTACCGGCGGCCGCCACAGTGCGTCGTGCGGGTGGATGAGGCGCAGCGCTCCCGCCAGCTCGCGGGCGGCCGCCTTGGCCTCCATCTCGTGTGTGCCGTCGGCCTTGTTCACCGCGACCAGATCGGCGAGCTCGAGCACACCTTTCTTGATGCCCTGCAGCTGATCACCGGTCCGAGCCAGCGTGAGGAAGCAGAACACGTCGACCATGTTCGCGACCGTGACCTCGGACTGACCGACGCCGACGGTCTCCACCAGAATCACGTCGTAGCCCGCGGCCTCGAGCAGCACGATGGTCTCCCGGGTCGCCTTGGCCACACCGCCGAGCGTGCCCGCGGTCGGCGACGGGCGGATGTAGGCGGCACGTTGCACCGAGAGACGCGCCATCCGCGTCTTGTCACCCAGAATGGAGCCGCCGGTCCGGGTCGAGGACGGATCGACCGCCAGCACGGCGACCCGATGCCCCTTCCCGATCAGGTACATGCCGAGTGCGTCGATGAACGTGGACTTGCCGACACCGGGAACTCCCGTGATGCCGACCCGGTTCGAGACCGGCCTCGTCGCCGCGGCATTCGCGTCCGGGGTCACCTTCAGCAGCAGCTGCTGCGCCAAGGCCCTGTGGTCGGCCCGAGTCGACTCCACCAGCGTGATCGCCCGCGCCACAGCGGCCCGCTCGTTTTGGCGGACAGCCTCGGCCAGCACGTCGACATCGATCAACCTGCGCCCGGCGACCTGCGTGGCGGCCGAATCAGCTTCGCTCATTCGGTAACGGCGGAATCCGCGGCGCCGCTGCCCAGTTCGTGACCGAGTTCGGCGCAGAGCTTCTTCAACAGGTCGATCGCCGCGTCGGCGATCACGGTACCGGGCGGGAAGATCGCGGCGGCGCCGGCCCGGTACAGCTCGTCGAAGTCACCGGGCGGGATCACGCCGCCGACGATGACCATGATGTCGGGACGCCCGACCTCGGCCAGTGCCTGCCGTAGCGCGGGCACCAGCGTGAGGTGACCTGCCGCGAGCGAGGACACGCCCACGACATGCACATCGTTGTCGGCCGCCTGCTGCGCCACCTCTTCCGGAGTCTGGAACAGCGGGCCCACGTCGACATCGAAGCCGAGATCGGCGAAGGCCGTGGCGATCACCTTCTGTCCTCGGTCGTGGCCGTCCTGGCCCATCTTGGCGACGAGGATGCGGGGGCGACGACCTTCGGCGTGGGCGAATTCCTCGACGAGCTCGCTCGCCGCGGTGATGTTGGTGACCTTCCCTGCCTCGTCGCGGTACACACCGGAGAGCGTACGGATCTCGGCTCGATGGCGACCGTATACCTGCTCCAGCGCGTCGGAGATCTCGCCGACGGTCGCCTTCGCGCGCGCCGCGTCGATCGCCAGCGCGAGCAGGTTGTTCGCGATGCCACCCTCGGTGGCGGCCGCGGCGCGGGTCAATTCCGCGAGCGCCCGCCGCACCGCGTCCGGGTCACGTTCGGCACGCAGCCGCCGCAGCTTCTCGATCTGCTCGGCACGCACCCGCGAGTTTTCGACCTTCAGGACTTCGACCTGCTGATCCTCTTCGACCTGGTACTTGTTGACGCCGATCACCGGCTGCTGACCGGTGTCGATGCGCGCCTGGGTCCGCGCGGCAGCCTCCTCGATGCGTAGCTTCGGGATGCCCTCGCCGATCGCCTGCGCCATGCCGCCGTGCGCCTCGACCTCGGCGATGTGCGCGCGGGCGCGGTTGGCGAGCTGATGGGTCAGCCACTCGACGTAGTACGAGCCGCCCCACGGGTCGATCGGCCGGGTGGTGTTGGACTCCTGCTGGATCAGCAGTTGCGTATTGCGGGCGATGCGCGCGGAGAAGTCCGTGGGCAGCGCGAGCGCCTCGTCGAGCGCGTTGGTGTGCAACGACTGGGTGTGGCCTTGCGTGGCGGCCATGGCCTCGATACAGGTGCGCGCGACATTGTTGTAGGCGTCCTGGGCAGTGAGCGACCAGCCGGAGGTCTGCGAATGGGTACGCAGCGACAGTGATTTCGCGCTCTTCGGAGTGAACTTCGCAACCAGCTCGCTCCACAACAGACGCCCGGCGCGCAGCTTGGCGACCTCCATGAAGAAGTTCATGCCGATCGCCCAGAAGAACGACAGGCGCGGTGCGAACTCGTCGACCGCCATGCCGGCGTCGATGCCAGCGCGGATGTACTCGACACCGTCGGCGAGGGTGTAGGCCAGCTCCAGGTCGGCGGTCGCGCCCGCCTCCTGGATGTGGTAGCCGGAGATGGAGATCGAGTTGAATTTCGGCATCTTCGCGCTGGTGTAGGCGAAGATGTCGGAGATGATCCGCATCGAGGGCCGTGGCGGGTAGATATAGGTGTTGCGGACCATGAACTCTTTCAGAATGTCGTTCTGAATGGTTCCGGCGAGCTGTTCCGGCGCGACGCCCTGTTCTTCGGCGGCGACCACGTAGAGCGCGAGGATCGGCAGTACCGCGCCGTTCATCGTCATCGACACGCTGACCTGGTCCAGCGGGATGTGGTCGAACAACTGACGCATATCCAGGATCGAATCGATGGCCACACCCGCCATGCCGACGTCACCTTGCACCCTCGGATGGTCGGAATCGTAGCCGCGATGGGTGGCCAGATCGAAGGCGACCGACAATCCTTTCTGCCCCGCCTGCAGGTTACGGCGGTAGAAGGCGTTCGAGTCCGCGGCCGTGGAGAAACCCGCGTATTGGCGGATGGTCCACGGCTGGTTGACGTACATCGTGGGGTACGGCCCGCGCACGAACGGCGCGACGCCGGGCACACTGTCGAGCGGATACCCTTCGGCAGCAACGGCATCCCGATCGGCCTTGGTGAACACCGGCGGCACGTCGATGCCTTCCGGCGTCGACCACACCAGTTGCTCGGGTGTGTACTGGTTGGCCGCTGCTGCCACCCGCACGTATGCCTGCACCTGTGCGGCATCGACGGCGGCGGCGGTCGGCGCCTTCTCCGTCAACGGCACGTCGGCGAAACTGCCGATCAGATGTCTGATCTCGCGAGTAGTCATTACGCTCCCACCTTCTCCAGCAGGGCAGACAGCGCCGCGACCGCATCCATGCGCGCCGTGAGGAATCCGTCCGGACGCTGCGGGTCGCTCAGTGCGCCGACGGCCTCGGCCGCACCGGCCAATAGCACCGTCGGCACGCCCACTGCACGCAACTGCTCGACCGCTTCGCCCACTTCCGTCCGGTAGCGCGCATCCGAGCCGCACAGCACCGCGATAGGCGCCCCGGCTTCGGTTGCCGCGGCAGCGATCGCGCCCACCTCGACCGGCCCGGGATTGACCGATTCGATCCCACCCGATGCCAAAAGGTTCGCGACAAAGGTGACCCGCACGTTGTGTTCGGCAACCGAACCCAGCGGCACCAGCAGGGCTTTCGGGCGGGCGCCGACAGCAAAGAGATAGGCGTCGGAGCGGTCGCGTAATTCCTCGAACGCCGCGCCGTATCGAGCGACCCGACCCGGCTGCCGCGCCGCCTCGGTCAGCGGCTGCTCGGCCAGATTCGGGAATTCGTTCACGCCGGTGACGGCGGTCCTTCGATGCGCGACATCGGTCTCGCGCGCGGCCTTGGTGGCACCGACACGCTCGGCGAGCAGACCCGAGTCCAGCGCGGCCGGATAACCACCCGCCGCCTCGATCTCCTGCATGAACTCCCACGCTTTCGCGGCGACCGTCGCGGTGAGGTCCTCCACGTACCAGGAGCCCGCGCCGGGGTCCCGCACGTGACCCAGATGCGACTCCTCGAGCAGCAGCAGTTGGGTATTGCGGGCCATCCGATCGGAGAACGCTTTCGACACGCCGAGTTCACCCGGCGGCAGTGCCGTGTCGAACGGCAGCACGGTCACGGTGTCGGCGCCGCCCACCCCCGCACCGAACGCGGCCAGCGTGGTGCGCAACATATTCACCCACGGATCGCGCTGGCTCATCATGGCGGCCGAGGTCACCGCGTGCTGGGGTGCGCCGCCGAAATCCGGCGCACCGCACACGTGCGCCACCCGGGCCCAGAGTTGCCTCGCGGCACGAAACTTCGCGATGGTGACAAACTGGTCGTCGGTCGCGGCGAACCGGAATTCCAGCTGCTCCAGCGCATCAGCGATGTCGAGATGCTCCGTCATGGCACGCAGATAAGCCAACCCCGCCGCGACCGCAGCGCCGATCTCCTGGGCGTCAGAGGCACCGACATCGTGGAAAACGGTGCCGTCCACGGTAATCGCTCGCACCGTCTCGGCCCGTTTCGCGGCCCGCCCGGCGAGTACAACCGCCTCGGCGAGCCCGATGTCGGCGATGCCCGCGAAGCGGCTGGTCAGCGGTGCGGCGCCGAGCGCAATCCGAATATCCTCGCGGATGGGCGCCGGGTAGCCGTCGAGCACGGTGAACATCTGGTCGGCAGCTTCGGTCACCGCACTGCCGGCATCCAGGGCCAGCGGAGCCAGCTCGAACAGTAAGCCCGCGAGGGCGGTCGGCAGGTCGGCCACCGGCACGCCGCGCTCACCGGCACCCAGTCGGATCGCACCGATCCCATTCTCCAGACCGGTGAGAATCTCCCGGTTGGCCGCGGCGGCATCGCGGGCGTCGACCTGTGCGCCGACATACCACCCGCGGTGGACGTCCCGGGTGGCGTCCCGGCCGCGGACGAACGGGAAGGCTCCCGGCAGCGGTTGTTCGGGCAGCTCGTCGCGAAGGGTGTACAGCGGGGCGATGGTCAGCCCGTCGTAGGTGGTCTGGTCCAGCAGCCGCTCAGGCTCCTCGGGAAGTTCGGTGACATCGACCTGGCGGGCCTTCGCCAGCACCCCGGCAACACCCTTGCGCCACGCGGCGTATTCGGGCACCGGATCCGCCCCAGGATCTGAAGCAATCGGCATAACTCGCTGTTCCTCTTCCTCGACGCGGACACCGTGTGTGTATGCCCGATACCCTCACATTCGACCAGCTCAGCGACTACTTCGGTTAACGAGCATTCGTCCCGCCTCCTCTGATGCTAGCGGGCGGTTGCCAGCCGGTTGATGCTGCCCGCCGCTACTACCCGGTAGCCTTTCCCGGGTGACCAGGCTGATCCGCGACCCGCGTGTCGTCGCGTTGCTTGTCGGCGCTGCCGCGTTGTTCGTCGCGGCGACGCTCGCTCCGCTGCCGAGTCCGCGCCAGATTCAAGAGTGGGCGACTTCCGTCGGTCCGGCCCTTCCCTTGGTGTTCTTCATTGTCCACGCGGTGGTCACAGTGGCGCCGATTCCGCGCACCGTGTTCACCGTCAGCGCGGGGCTGCTGTTCGGTCCGTTACTCGGCATCGTGCTCGCGGTGGGCGCCACCACCCTCAGCGCGGCACTGGCGATCCTGCTCGTCCGGGCGCTCGATCGCGATCAGGTCGCCTCCCGTCTCACCCATCCCGCAGTGCGCGCAATCGACGAGCGCCTGCGCCGCCGCGGATGGCTGGCGGTCGGTTCGCTACGGCTCATCGCCGCGGTGCCGTTCTCGGTGATCAACTACTGTTGCGGACTGTCCTCGATCCGGTTCTGGCCGTACATGACCGCCACACTGTTCGGCGTACTACCCGGCACCATCGGCACAGTCATCCTCGGCGACGCGCTCACCGGGACGACGCATCCGGGTCTACTGGTGTTCTCCGGCGCCTGCCTGGCGGTCGGCGTCGTCGGTCTGATCGTCGACGCGCGGTGGAAGACGAGCACGACCCCACCACCGATTCCGGCCGTCGCACCCGTCTCTGTCGCCGAGTAATCAGGCCGCGTCGCCCACGTTCAGCGGCGTCGGCTCGATCGGCACAGCGATCACAACCACCATGGCGCCGGTGCGCGGCACCATCACCCGACCGTGTGCGGCGGCATCAAACAGTCGCCGGGACACAACGATCGCCTTCGCATCCCGCAGGCCGAGGCCGAACCCGATGAGCCGACCCCATGACGAGTGTCGATGGACTCCCGCGCCCACAGCCGGACACTACGCGGGCGGTACCCGGTCCAGGAATCCGTGCACACCCGTGATCCGGTCATCGGCGCCGAGGGTGATCACATCGGTGCCCGCGACCGGCGCACTGCCGTCGACGCGCGAAACCAGCTCCCAGGAGAATCGAACGATGTCGTGGTGGCCGTCGACCATGCCGATCGGGCGGAATTCGAAGCCGGCGAACTGCGTCTGCACTCCCTCGATGGCGGCCACAAGTTGATCGTGACCGCTGACGTCCGCGAGCGGATCGGTGTAGAAGCCGTCCTCCGTCCACGCGGCGGCGACCGCCTTCGCCCTGATCTCAGGGTCGGTGGCGTTCCACGCGGCGAAGTACCGGTCTACTGCCTGCTCGTGTCGCGACATGTCGAAACCTCCTGTGCCCAAATACTTTTCGATATCCTGCCCGGATCTCCGGGCCGGCTGACTCCAACCATGCCGCAGTGCGCACGCCCAGTCGATTACGCGCGAGGTAATGATCCGGCGGATCCAAGTCAGCGCGACCAGACCCGCCACCCGGCCTCTTCTGGCGGATCGGGTGGCCGAGTCGGTGTTGATGTCGGAGTCACCCGGTCTTGGTTGCCGTGCCGAGTCTCGTAGGAAACCAGGGGGTTCCCCACTATGTGCGCCAGCCGAGGTTGCGCCGCGGCACGTCGGTCAACCCGAGTTCGTGTAAGCGTGCGCAGTGTCGCAGTCAACTCCGCGGTCGTCATCGTCGGGCAGTCCGGCTCTTTCAGCAGGGCACGCAACAGTCGGATACCGGGTGGCAACCGTTGGATACCGGTCGTGTCGCTCATGTCGTTCCTTCTCGATTACACCGCGTCGTCCACGCCGCAGCTCGTACCGGCGAGCGCTGTCGGACGTGACTGCCAGCAGTGCCAGCACGCCAGTGGATGTCTTGGAGAAATGTTGCCGTTCCGACGGGTGATGCCGCGAGAACAAGTGTCGTCCAACGGTATCGACTGGGATTACACCCGGATGCGTAATCCGGGGCGGCCCACGCGACGGGATCGACTGCGAGCCATCGCGCGTCCGCGAGAGCCGTGGGGGTCAGCCCGGTAAAGGCCATGGCATCCCTATGTGCCACGATTCGTCGCCATGCGAAGGCAATCTCCGGATCGACCGCCCGTCCGGCCTGCCGCCGTTCAGCGAGCACGGTCTCAACGATGGCGAATCGGTCATCCCATGAGCGGGCAGCGTGCAGTCGCCCCCGAATTCGGGTGACATCGCGTCCCAAGAACTCCTCGAGGGCCACTACCGCTCCACCCGATCCCAGCGAGGCACCCAAGATCGCGTGCGCGCCACCGGCGACAGCCGTATCCGCAGAAGATCGACAGTTTGCCCACACTCCCGAACACTGACGGAACCGAGGCCTACAACGCCGCTGGCCGGTTTCCGTGCACCGCTGGCATCATCGATGAACAACACGTCACCGAAATCTATGAACACCGTCAGCGCAGGATATGGGACCACCTGAAGATCGACCTGGCTCGGCGCGCGCCCCTGGAACCCTGCCATGTCGACCCCGCCACTGCGGACCGGCCGCGAGGAGACCGCGATATCCATCGGATGACCAGCGACATGCACCGCCTCGACGAGCATGCCACCATGCTATGAGCCATCCGGGCGGCAGCACGACCGCGACTACTCGTCGAAGAAGTCACACCCGGATTCCAGGTTGCCGGACCGATGATCTGGACACAGCGGACCATCGCTGTGCAGCGTGCAGTCCCAGACCCCGCTCGGCGCCCCGAATCGCACAGTGCGGCGACCGTCGATTTCAGTTGCCGAACGCGGTCACCGTACGCCCAGCACTGGTGCGCTCGAAGGTCGAAGTGATATTCCGGTAACGAAAATGCGCGTCGCGTGACATCCGGGCTACGGGCGGACCGACCAGCTCCTTACCTGCTCAGAACAGAAAATAGCGCTGAGCCATCGGAAGTTCGGTGGCGGGTTGTTCTTGCCAGACCTCGCCGTCGATGCGGACGGTGAACGTATCGGGGTCGACCTCGATGTGCGGCCTGGTGTCGTTGTGCGGCATGTCAGCTTTCGTCACGCGACGTACATCGCGCACCGGCACAAGGCTTCGCTGGACGCGCAGACGGTCGGCGAGCCCGTCGTCGATCGCCTGCTCGGAAACGAAGTGCAGCGAAGTCGCCGCGGCGCTTGCCGAGGCAGCACCGAACATGGGACGCGGCAGCACCGGTTGCGGTGTCGGAATGGAGGCGTTGGCGTCGCCCATCGCGGCCCAGGCGATCGCACCGCCCTTGAGCACGGCATGGGGACGAACGCCGAAGAACGCGGGCTCCCACAGCACCAGATCAGCCAGTTTGCCGAATTCGACCGAGCCGACCTCGTGGTCGATGCCGTGCGCGACAGCTGGGCAGATGGTGTATTTCGCGATGTAACGCTGGACGCGCGCGTTGTCCGCGGCGGCGTCGCCGGGCAACGCGCCGCGGCGCCGCTTCATCACGTGCGCGGTCTGCCAGGTGCGTAGCACGACCTCCCCGATCCGACCCATGGCCTGCGAGTCGCTACCGATCATCGAGATGGCGCCGAGATCGTGCAGCAGGTCCTCGGCGGCGATGGTGGACGGGCGGATGCGGCTCTCGGCGAACGCGAGATCCTCCGGGATGGCGGCGCTCAGATGATGGCATACCATGAGCATGTCCAGGTGCTCGTCCAACGTGTTGATCGTGTGCGGGCGCGTCGGATTCGTCGAACTGGGCAGCACGTTGAGATGTGCAGCGACGGTGATGATGTCGGGCGCGTGCCCGCCGCCCGCGCCCTCGGTGTGATACGCGTGGATGCCCCGGCCCGCGATCGCCGCGAGCGTGTCTTCGACGAAACCGGCTTCGTTCAGTGTGTCCGAGTGCAACGCCACCTGTACGCCCGCGGCGTCGGCCACCGTGAGGCAGGCGTCGATCGCGGCGGGCGTCGAACCCCAGTCTTCGTGCAGCTTGAATCCCGATGCGCCGCCGCGCAACTGCTCCCACATCGCCTCGACGCTGACGGTATTGCCCTTGCCGAGCAGCACGATGTTCATCGGCCAGCCGTCGGTGCCTTCGAGCATCCGCGCCAGGTGCCAGGCGCCAGGCGTCACCGTGGTCGCCTTACTGCCCTCGGCGGGACCGGTTCCGCCGCCGATCAGCGTGGTGATACCGCCACCGAGCGCCTCGTCCATCAACTGCGGGCAGATGAAGTGCACGTGACAGTCGATCGCGCCCGCGGTGAGAATGCGGCCATTGCCCGCGATGATCTCGGTGGATGGGCCAACGACGAGGTCCGGGTGCACCCCGCTCATGGTGTCGGGATTGCCTGCCTTCCCGATCGCGCGAATTCGGCCGTCCCGAATGCCGACGTCCGCCTTGATGATTCCCCAATGGTCGATGATCACTACACCGGTGATCACGGTATCGGGGGCTCCCTCCGCGCGGGTGGCGCGAGCCTGCCCCATGGACTCGCGGAGCACCTTGCCACCGCCGAACACGGCCTCGTCGCCGGCACGCCCCGGTCCCCCGCTGCGATCCTCGGTGATCTCGATCAGCAGATCGGTATCGGCCAACCTGATCCGGTCGCCGGTCGTCGGACCGAATAGCTCGGCGTACCGGGCCCGGCTCAGTTCACTCATCGCGTCCTCCGTTTCGAACCGTGCACCGCGTTCTGCGAACGCCCGAGCACCCCATCGAATCGGGCGATATCCACGTAGTTACTAGTCATCGAGACGGCCGGGCGGGGTCAGGGTGATCCCATGGACCTCGCGGGCGCCGCCGAGCGGCACCAGTCGCACACGCTGAGAGAGACCGGGTTCGAAGCGCACCGCGGTCCCGGCCGGGATGTCGAGGCGACGGCCGTGCGCGGCGTCTCGGTCGAAGTACAGGGCCGGGTTCGCCTGTGGGAAGTGTGCGTGGCTGCCGATCTGCACCGGCCGATCGCCGGTGTTGACCACTTCCAGTTCGATGCGGTCCGCGCCGGAGTTCAGCTCGATGGTGCCCTCGGCACACAGGTATTCACCCGGAATCATTCCGCGCCTCGCCCCACGCCGGGAAACGTTTCGCTCCGGTATCGCATCCGGCCTTCTACCCGATCGGGTTGTGCACGGTGACCAGTTTGGTTCCGTCCGGGAAAGTCGCCTCGATCTGGACGTCGTGAATCATCTCCGGCACGCCGTCCATCACGTCGTCGCGGGTCAGCACCGTTCGGCCCGAAGACATCAGCTCGGCGACGGTGCGCCCGTCCCGCGCACCCTCGAGCACGTGGTCGGTGATCAGCGCGATCGCCTCCGGATGGTTCAACACGAGTCCGCGCGCCCTTCTGCGCCGAGCCAACTCGGCGGCGTAGCTCAACAGCAGACGTTCCTGCTCGTGCGGCGACAGTCGCATCCGCACTCCTCCCCGGGTCGCAGTGGCTGGATGATGTCATTCTGGCACCGCCCCGTTCCATCGTGTCCGGACCAGCGCGGTCAGGACCGATGTGGCAGGTTCTGCAGCCGCACCTGGCCGCGCGCGACGGTGCGGCCCTGCTCATCGGTGATGACGACCTGCCACAGCTGCTGGAGCCTGCCTCGATGCACTGGTGTCGCTTCGCCGGACAGGGTGCCTTCGCGGACCGCGCGAAGGAAGTCGGTGTTGTTGTTCACGCCGACGACCGTGCCTTGGTCGCCGAACCAGATTCCGCCCCCAACGCTGGCCAGCGTCTCGATGACGGTGCAGTACACGCCGCCGTTCTGGATACCGGCGGGCTGGTACAGATGCGGCTTGACTACCCATTCGCCGAGTACACGGTCGGCGGTCAACTCGGTGTAGCGGAGGCCGATCAGGTCGGCGAAGGTACCTTCGCTGTATTTGTTCATCTGCTCGGGCGTGACATTCGCCAGCGAGCCGATCGCTTGGGTCTCCTGCTGCGTCATTCGTTCACTGTCGCACAGCGTCGACAAACGGGCGCCGCAGGATCGTCCGATCGGACACCCGCGGGTCGACTGCGATCGGGAAGGAGCAGAGCGACGGGCCCCACCGGAGTGGAGCCCGTCGCGGCACGGGATCAGGGGTCGCCGCAGCCCTCGGGACTCTCGCATGATCCGTACGCCGGGTCTAGTGTAGGACAGGCTTACCTAACTAAGCAACCCGGGCGGTGGGACGCACCGGCAGTCCGCGATCAGTCAGCGCCGCCAGCAGTCCCTGGCCGCGCCGCGCGCCCACAGTTGCGTCGGTCCGCGCCAGATCGGGCACGTAGGTCGAAGCGCCGGCGATAGATTCGCCGACCAACAACCAGAACCGGCGCCGACTCAGCCCGGAGCAGCGGGCCATGCTCGCCTGAATGAGCGCCAGAGCGGGCTCACAGCGATGAGCGAGCCACACGTACATCGCCTCCTCGCACGGCAGTGCGACCACACCGGGCCGACCCGCGAGGCGATCGCCGTCCAACACTCGAATCGTGGTGTCCACCACGCCCGCCCAGTCGATCCCGCCATCGTTGTCGGTGTGAATCCAGAGGTTCTCCACGCCAGGGTCCCATGCGCGCCCCGCCACGACGAGCAGCGCGCTCACCCTGCCGATGACCGCGTGAATCAGCGCTGTCGCCACAACTTCCGCCGCTATGTCGGCACTGATCATCTCTGCGGCGTGGCGCTGGTACATGAGTTCGATCCGCCCCTCGCGCGCCCCACCCAACAGCGGCCACCACCGCCGCTTCCCCTGCTCGACCATCGCGGCCACGGCATACACCCGCGGATGCTCCGGCCGCAGAGCGCGGAGCTTCGCGCAGGCATGCCCGAACGCCGCCTGAGATCGGCGCGGCGTGGTGCTGAGTTCGGTCATCGAACCTCCTCGAGGGTTGGCTCCGTCGCACCGAAAGATAGGTTAGGCTTACCAGACCTAGCAAGTGCCCGGTTGCCGAGTCAGGAGTAGTTCGCCGCGTGACACCCCTCGACACCGTGCGCCGACGGCGACTGACCGGACTACTTCTGGTCACCACGCTGCTATCGCTGGCGATCGTGGCGGGCGTCACGGTCGGCGCCCGATCGCTCGCACCGGGCACTGTTTACGACGCCGTGCACCACGCGCTCACCTGCCCCGGCGGGCCCTTTTCCTGCGCGGCCGACTCCACCGAGGAACAAATCGTGCGGGGGCTGCGACTCCCCCGCACCGCGCTTGCGCTGGTCTGCGGACTTGCCCTGGGCATCGCCGGCGCCCTCATCCAGGGCTACACCCGAAACCCGCTGGCCGACGCCGGACTGCTCGGCCTCAACGCGGGTGCGGCCTTCCTCGCGGCGCTGAGCGTGTATCTGTTCGCGTTCAGCACGCCGGAGCAATACATCTGGTTCGCGTTCGCCGGGGCATTGATCGCCGGGTTGGTGGTGTTCGGAATCTCGGCCGTCGGGGGTGGAAAGGCGAGCCCGCTGAGCCTCGTGCTCGCCGGCGCAGCAGTGACCGCGTTCCTGCAGGCGATGACAAACGCCGTCATCCTGCTCGACGCGTCGGCCCTGGATACTTACCGCTTCTGGGTGGTCGGCACCGTGGCGGGGCGCGATGCCGAGGTGTTCTGGCAGGTGCTTCCCTTTCTGGCGGTCGGCACATTGCTCAGCGTGGCGGCCTCGCCGGGCCTGAATCTGCTGAGCCTCGGCGAGGAGGTCGCGCGGGGTCTCGGCGTGCACGTCGGTCGCAGCCGGGCACTGGGATTGGCGGCCGTCGTGCTGTTGTCGGGAGCCGCGACGGCGGCGGTCGGGCCGATCGCGTTCCTCGGCCTTGCCGTTCCACATCTCGCACGGGTGCTCACCGGGCCGGACTATCGCTGGCTGATTCCATACTCCGGCTTGCTCGGCGCGTTGCTGCTGCTGGTCTCCGACATCATCGGCCGCGTGGTGGCCCGACCCGGCGAGCTACAGGTCGGGGTGGTACTGGCGGCGCTCGGCGCGCCCTTCTTCCTCGCGTTCGTCCGTCGCAGGAAGTTGGTGGGCCTGTGAGACTTTCGCCGCAGATCACAGCAGGCGGCGCCCGGCCGGCAGTGCGCGTCGGGCCGGCCTCGACCGTGCTGCGCCCGCGGATGGCGCTGATCGCCGCGGCGCTGGCGGTGGTGGCACTTGTCCTGTTCTGCCTCGACATCGCCGTCGGCGAATCACACCTCCCGCTCGGGCGTGTGCTCGACGTGCTGACCGGGGGCGGCACCCGCGCACAGCGGTTCATCGTGCTCGAATCCCGGCTACCACGGGCGCTTACCGCGCTCATGGTGGGGATCGCACTCGGACTCGCGGGCGCCATCACACAGTCGATTCTGCACAACCCGCTGGCCGCCCCTGACATGCTCGGCATCACCTCCGGCGCGAGTCTCGGCGCCGTCACCGTCCTGGTCGGCACCGGCGGCGCGGGCACCGGACTGGCGGCCACTGTCGGTGCGCCACTTGCCGCGCTGGTCGGCGGGCTACTCACCGCGGTGGCCATCTATCTGCTCGCCTGGGGACGCAGCGCCACCGGTGAGCGCGGTGTTACCGGACTGCGGCTGGTGCTGATCGGCATCGGCATCAATGCACTGCTGACCGCCGGCATCAGCTGGCTGCTCACCCGCGCCAGCCTGGCGGACGCACAGCGCGCTCAGTTGTGGCTGAGCGGATCGCTCAACGCGGCCGACCGAGCGCATCTGGCGCCCGCCGCAATCGCCACCACCGTGCTGGCGCTCGTCGCGCTGGGCTCGGCCCGCACCCTCGCCGCGCTGCGCCTCGGCGCGGAGACGACCCGGGCGCTCGGCGTGCGAATCCAGACCCAGCAGGCGATCCTGATCGGGGCGGCCGTGATCGGCGCCTCGGTAGCGACCGCCGCCGTCGGGCCGGTCGGCTTCGTCGCCCTCGCCGGGCCGCAGATCGCGCGCAGACTGCTGCGCACGCCGGGCGAACCGTTGATCGGCTCAGCGCTGATCGGCGCCATCCTCGTCGTCGGCGCGGATGTCGCGTCGCGCGCGGTGTTTCCGATCGACCTGCCGGTAGGCGTCGTCACTGCGGCGTTCGGCGGCCCGTTCCTGCTGTACCTGCTCGTGCGGATCAATCGGAAGGCGACAGTGTCATGACGGCCGCAGACCGCAGCATTACGGATGCCGTGGGCGATTCGACCTACACCGACGCGCATCGTCTCGGCGTGGACGGCGTCACCCTCGGTTACGGCGACGCGATCATCGTCGACGGCCTGAGTCTGGATATCGCCCCCGGAGTGATCACAACGGTGATCGGGCCGAACGGCTGCGGCAAGTCCACGCTGCTGCGCTCGCTCGGGCGACTACTGCGCCCACGTGCGGGCCGAGTCCTGTTGGACGGCAAAGCTATTTCCACGATGACCACCAAAGCCGTGGCTCGCATCATCGGCGTGCTTCCGCA
Organism: Nocardia sp. NPDC049220; assembly: GCF_040647855.1. Lineage (NCBI taxonomy): Bacteria > Bacillati > Actinomycetota > Actinomycetes > Mycobacteriales > Nocardiaceae > Nocardia > Nocardia sp. NPDC049220. The sequence continues at coordinate 114,254 of NZ_JBEZDA010000010.1, read as the reverse complement.
GTCACCGGTCGCGCCGGAAGGGCTCACTGTCGCCGACCTCGTCGCGCGCGGTCGCCATCCGCACCAGTCCTGGTTCCGCCAGTGGTCGGCCACCGACGAAGCCGAAGTGCTGACCGCACTGGAGCAGACCGGGATCGCCGATCTGGCCGACCGCGCTCTCGACGAACTATCCGGCGGCCAGCGCCAGCGTGCCTGGATCTCGATGGCGCTGGCCCAGGGCACCGACATTCTGTTACTCGACGAGCCGACCACCTACCTCGATCTGGCGCATTCGATCGAGGTGCTCGATCTCGTCGACCGGCTCCACGATGACCTCGGCCGCACCATCGTCATGGTGCTGCACGACCTCAACCTCGCGATCCGCTACAGCGACCACCTGATCGTCATGCGCGCGGGGCGCATCGTCGCCAGCGGCGCCCCGGCCGACGTGATCTCGGTAGAGCTGCTGCGCGAGGTGTTCGACCTGGAGGCCGCGGTGCTCGAGGACCCCGTCTCGGGCAGGCCGATGATCGTGCCGATCGGCGCCCGACATGTCCGCGGCACGGTGGGCGGACCGGCTGTCGCCGGGCCGGAAACCGCACCCTATGACAAATGACACACCAGTTATTACATAGTTACGACACCCTGTAGTACGCATCACCGTCGTTGAGTACCTAAAATTGAGGAATGGCAGGTCTTGGTGAACTCGAGAAAGCGGTCATGGACCAGTTGTGGTCGGCCGACGAACCACAAACGGTTCGGCAGGTGCACGAGGCGCTCGCCGCACGCCGGGAGCTCGCCTACACCACGGTGATGACCGTGTTGCAGCGCCTGGCGAAGAAGAACCTCGTGGTCCAGCGGCGCGACGACCGGGCGCACCGCTATGCGCCCGTGCATACGCGCGATGAACTGGTGGCCAGTCTGATGGTGGACGCATTGCAACAGGCCGACGAGGCGGGCAGCCGCGCCGCCGCGCTCGTGCACTTCGTGGAACAGGTGGGTAGGGATGAGGCTGCCGCACTACGGGAGGCACTCGCTAAGCTCGAAGCAACCGAGGATCCGGCACCCCCTCCGGAGTAGACTTCTCGGGCGTCATGGCCCCACAACGCAGTGAGCTGAGTCGATGAACGCAACAGCGCCGGTCTTCGCCGGACTGGCATTGCTTCTCGCGGGACCCGCTCCGGCTTTGCTCAGCCGGGCAACCTGGACTTACCGGACACCTCGTGCCGCACTGGTGCTCTGGCAGGCTATCGCGCTCGCCGCCGTGCTCAGCGCGTTCGGGTCGGGACTCGCCATCGCCGCCGAGTTGCTCGTGCCCGGCCCTGACGGACATCCGACCACCGCACCGACCCGCGAGATCGACGCGCTCGGCGTGCCGTTGTGGCTGGCCTATGTGTCTGTCTTCGCGCTCACGCTACTGGTCGGCGCCCGACTGATCTACGCGATCGTCCGGGTCGGCGTGCACACGCGCAGGCGGCGGGCCCGCCACCGCATGCTCGTCGACCTGCTCGACCAGGGCGGTCCGCACCGCCGCGCCGCCGACATCCGGGTGCTGGCGGCCACCGAGCCGATCGCCTACTGCCTACCCGGCCTGCGCCAGCGGGTGGTGCTCAGCGAGGGCACGCTGACCAATCTGGCGGATGCCGAGGTCACCGCCATCGTGAGCCATGAGCGGTCGCACCTGCGGGCCAGGCACGATCTGGTGCTGGAGGCCTTCACCGCAGTGCACGAGGCGTTCCCGCGAGTGGTGCGCAGCAAGGCGGCGCTCGGCTCGGTGAAACTGCTGATCGAACTGCTCGCCGACGATTCTGCAGTCAAAGTCACCGGGCCGAAACCACTCGCCCGCGCCCTGATCGCGTGCGCGAAGTCCACCGCACCGCAAGGCGCGCTCGCCGCAGGTGGTCCGACCACACTGATCCGCATCCAGCGACTCAGCGATCGGATCGGCGACGTGCGTATCGCCACAGCCGCCTACCTCGGTTCCGCCGCCATCCTGCTGGTGCCGACGCAGGCGGTGGCCGTACCCTGGCTCGTCGAACTCAGTCGGCTGTTCCACGGCTGAATCCGCCAGGCCGTATCCTGGACACTCGGCCCGGTCTCCGATCGGCCGCGCCAGCTCTTCACGCGGCATGCGATCACTCGCGCCGCAGCGCGCGATGAACCGCATCGTGCACCGCTCTCGAACCCACCGAACAGCGCGTTCGCGTCGAACGCGCTGTGCGACGAAAGGCATATACCCCTCGTGACCCCCTCGACAACCGTCGCCGCGGCGCCCACCGTGACCTTCGCGGAACTGGGCCTGCCCGCCGTGCTCGTACAGGCACTGCGGCGCGACGGCATCGAGACGCCGTTCCCGATCCAGGCCGCCACGGTGCCGGACGCCTTGGCCGCCAAGGACGTACTCGGCCGCGGGCCGACCGGTTCCGGGAAGACCCTCGCCTTCGGCCTCCCGATGCTCACCCGCTTGGCCGGCTCACCCGCCAAGCCCGGCAAGCCGCGCGGGCTCGTGCTGGTACCGACCCGTGAGCTGGCAGCACAGATCGAACGGGCTCTCGACGAACCGGGGCGCGCGCTCGGCCTTCGGGTTGCCTCGGTGGTCGGCGGCGCGCCGATCAAGCGCCAGGCCGACCGACTCGCGCGCGGCGTCGACCTGCTCATCGCTACGCCGGGCCGGCTCGCCGACCTCATCATGCAGGGCTCCGCCGACCTGTCCGACGTGTCGATCACCGCGCTGGACGAAGCCGACCACATGGCCGACATGGGCTTTCTGCCGCAAGTCACCAAGCTGCTCGACCGCACGCCGAAACACGGTCAGCGACTGCTGTTCTCGGCCACACTCGACGGCGAGGTCGACAAGCTGGTCAAGCGCTACCTGCGCTCTCCGGTCACCCATTCCACCGCACCGCCCTCGGCCTCGGTCGCGACGATGTCGCACCATCTGCTGTACGTGCGCGACAAGGTCGCCAAGCGAGCCGTCGCTACCGAGATCGCCGCTCGCGACGGGCTGACCATCATGTTCGTCCGCACCAAGCACGGCGCCGATCGGCTCGCCAAGCAATTGCGGGGCGCAGGTGTCCCCGCGGGCGCACTGCACGGTGGCAAGGCACAGAACAACCGGACCCGCACGCTCGCGGCTTTCGCCGACGGCTCGGTGCCGGTGCTGGTCACCACCGACGTCGCCGCACGCGGCATCCACGTCGACGGAATTTCCCTTGTTGTGCACGTCGATCCGCCGGCTGAGCCGAAGGCCTACTTGCATCGGGCCGGACGCACCGCCCGCGCGGGCGAGGACGGCGTGGTGGTCACACTCGTGATGACCGAGGAACGGCGCGACGTCGAGACGATGGCACGCAAGGCCGGGGTCGAGGTCGACGGGGTCGAGGTGCGTCCGGGCGACCGCACGCTGATCGAGATCACCGGCGCGCGTCGCCCCTCCGGCGTTCCGATTGCGGCGCCGACCGCACCGGCGCCAGTCGCGAGCACGGCGAAGCCTCCCCGCAGGAAGCCGGGGCGCCGGGGCGAGCAGGCCGCTTCCGGTGGCCGTGGCGCGGGCGCGGCGATCAAGTCGGGCGCACGACAGGGCTCGGGGGCATCGTCCGCCGATCGGATCGGCGGACCCGCCAAGGGCACGTCGGGCCGACGCCACAGTGCGACAGCGACTGGAAATTCGCCGACGAGCAACTCCGCGGGACGGCATGCGGGCGCACCTAAGGCAACGCGGGTACGCGACTCCGGCAGCACGACGGAGTTCTCCAGCCGAGACGCGGGTTCCGGGTCCGGCGACACGCCCGGGCGACCACGACGACGCGCCGTGCGAGCACAGCAGTCGCCGAGGTATGGCAATCATGTAGCAAACTGATAGGTGTCGAATCACCCGATCGGGGCCGTCGCCTGCGCAGTGCTCGCGGCCATGCTGTTCGCCGTCGCGGCGGTCGCCCAGCAACGGGCGGCCGCGGCGGTCCCGGAGGGAGAATCGCTCGTCCGATCGCTGGTGCGTAACCCGCGCTGGTTGGCGGGCGTCGTCGGCGACGCGGGCGGATACGCGATGCAAGTCGCCGCGCTCGCACTCGGCGCCGTGCTCCTTGTGCAACCGATCCTGGTCAGTGCCCTGGTGTTCGCGCTGCCACTGGCGGCGCGACTCAATAGCCGCCGTATCACGCCCCGCACCTGGCTGACCGCGCTGACATTGACCGCAGCGCTGGCATGTTTCCTGCTCGTCGGCGACCCGACGGAAGGCAATACCAGTGCACCCCTGCACGAGTGGCTCCTCCCGCTCGGATTCATGCTCGCCCTGATCGTCGGGGCGGTCGCGGGCGGCATCGTCGCGGTGGACCCGGCACGGCGTGCATTGTTGCTCGGCGCGGTAAGCGGCTCGCTGTACGGACTCGCCGCCGCCCTCACCTCTTACGTCACCGACCTGTTCGAGCATGGCCTCCTGCACGTGCTCGGCAGCTGGCAGACCTGGGCGCTGATCGCGGCTGGCGTGACCGGCGTCTACCTTCAGCAGCGCGCGTTTCAGGCCGGACCGCTCGCCGCGTCCCTGCCCGCCGTCACGATCGCCGAGCCACTCGCCGCCGCCTTCCTCGGACTCACCGTGTTGGATGAACACTTTCGGACGAACACCCTCGGCCTCGTGGTCACCGGGCTGGCGGTGATCGTCATGTGCGCAACCACACTCGCGCTCTCCCGCTCGCAGGCCACCGCCGCCTGACCACGACGATTAGATGCGCACGCTCCGTGACATCGATGTCGGGCCGGACGGCCGCCCGCCCGGGCCAAGGCCACCTCGGTCGGCATCCGTGGCGGCGTCCTCCGAATCCCGCACGGCATCAGCCGAATACTGGCGGGATCCCGCCAAATCCTGTTGTACCGAGCACGGATCGACCGCAGCGGGCTCGGGCAGCATCCGTACGGCGCTCGCCGCGACACAGTGGCAGCACATTTACGTCCTGGCCAACCTGCGCCGGCGACGCGGCCAGGCTGCCCCGCCGTAAGAGTTTTGCGAACGTTGCGCGTAGATCGACTAAACCGCACGGAATCGGTCAAGAACGTGATGGGAAACGGCTGAATGACCCTATCGACACCACCGGGCCGGTACGGAAACAGCTACTTGTCACGCTCGCCCGCGCGAGCGGTGCGGGCTGGACCGTTCTCAGCGCCGACCGGGCCGCGAAGAACTCGTGGTTCTCGTCGTCGGAGACAGCGCCCGGAACTCGGGCAGGCGAACTGTGCGGCAGGGGGCGTTGCCGGGAGAACGGCGCGGCGCGCACGGGTCCCCGTTATCATCGGTCAAGTGCACTTTCTACCCGGTCACCAGCCGCCATACGACCTGACCTACGACGACATCTTCCTGGTCCCCAATCGGACGGATGTCGCGTCGCGCTTCGACGTCGACCTGTCGACGGCCGATGGGTCCGGCACCACGATCCCGATCGTCGTGGCGAACATGACCGCGGTAGCCGGGCGCCGCATGGCTGAGACCGTGGCACGTCGCGGTGGCATCGTGGTGCTTCCGCAAGATCTGCCGAACAGCGCGGCGGCCGACACCATAGCTTTCGTCAAAAGCCGCTCGCTGACCGCCGACACCCCGGTGACACTTGCCCCCGACCGCTCGGTCTCCGAGGCGGTAGCCCTGATGCACAAGCGCGCGCATGGCGCCGTCGTCGTGGTCGACGCGGGACGCCCGGTCGGCGTGGTCACCGAGACTTCCTGCACCGACGTCGACCGATTCGCCCGGCTCCGCGAGGTCGCGGTCACCGATTTCGTGCGGGCGCCGGCCAGCACCACCCCACGCGATCTGTTCGACCTGCTGCACGCCAAGCACGCCGACTTCGCCGTGCTCACCGCTGAGGACGGCACCCTGGCCGGGTTGCTGACCCGCACCGGGGCCCTCCGCGCCGGCATCTACCAACCCGCCGTCGACGCCACGGGCAAGTTGCGCGTCGCGGCGGCGGTCGGCATCAACGGCGACGTCGCCGCCAAGGCCAAATCCCTTGTCGACGCGGGCGCCGATCTACTCGTCATCGACACCGCACACGGTCACCAGGCCAAGATGCTCGAAACCCTCGCCGCCGTCCGCGATCTCGGTCTCGGTGTCCCGCTGGTAGCAGGCAATGTGGTCTCCGCCGAGGGCACCAGGGACCTCGCCGAGGCGGGCGCGGACATCATCAAGGTCGGTGTCGGCCCCGGGGCTATGTGCACCACCCGCATGATGACCGGCGTCGGCCGTCCGCAGTTCTCCGCGGTGGCCGAGTGCGCCGCCGCCGCCAAAGAACTCGGCGTGCACATCTGGGCCGACGGCGGCGTGCGCCATCCCCGTGATGTCGCGCTCGCGCTCGCGGCGGGCGCGTCCAACGTGATGATCGGCTCGTGGTTCGCCGGCACCTACGAGTCGCCCGGCGACCTGCGGGTCGACCGCGATGGCAACGCGTACAAGGAAAGCTTCGGCATGGCGTCCAAGCGCGCCGTAGCCGCCCGCACCGCATCCGACAGCGAATTCGACCGCGCGCGCAAAGCGCTGTTCGAGGAGGGCATCTCCAGCTCGCGGATGCGGCTGGACCCGGAACGGCCCGGCGTGGAGGACCTTATCGACCACATCTGCTCGGGCGTCCGCAGCGCGTGCACCTACGCGGGGGCGCGCAACCTCGCCGAATTCCACGACCGTGCCGTACTCGGCGTGCAGTCCGCGGCCGGATTCGCCGAAGGCCGTCCGCTACCCAGCGGTTGGTGAACCCGACACCCTGAACAGCCGGGCACCGGCCCACGCGACTCGACGCGTGGGCCGGTAACATAGTGGTTGCCGGGCACCGGCACCATGACTCATTTCCCGAAAGGATCCAGTTGTCACCCGCGTCCGAGGGCGCCGCACAGGAGGGCTCCTCTACCGAGCCGGGTGACAAACCCGGCGTCCCTCTCTCCGCAGTCGTCCCCTTCCCCAGCTGGTACTCAGCACCGTTCGGGTGGTGCTGACGATGTCCGTCGCACTCAATGCGCTCAGCCTGGTCGGGTTCGTCGCTTTGACGGTCGGCACCGCGCTGTTCGTCGCCGCCGAGTTCTCCCTCACCGCGCTGGAACGCAGCACCGTCGAGGCGCACGCTCGCACCGGCGACGTGCAAGCGCGGATGGTCCGCAAGGCGCATCGCACGCTGTCGTTTCAGCTGTCCGGCGCACAACTCGGCATCACCATCACCACGCTGATCACCGGCTACATCGCCGAGCCGGTACTGGCCAGGCTGTTGAATCCGCTGTTCACCGGGATCGGGCTGAGTGACGCCGCCGCGCACGGCGTCGCACTCACGCTCGCACTGGTGCTGGCCACCTCGTTGTCGATGATCTACGGCGAGCTGGTGCCGAAGAACATCGCCATCGCCAAACCGCTCGCCACCGCCCGCGCCACCGCCGGGCCGATGATTGGGTTCTCGGTGGCGTTCAAGTGGATGATCCATTTCCTGAATGGCACCGCGAACTGGGTCGTCCGCAGGTTCGGCGTCGAGCCAGCCGAAGAGTTGCGCTCGGCGCGGTCCCCACAGGAACTCGGCTCCCTGGTACGGACTTCCGCACTGCGCGGGGCGCTCGACCAGCGCACCGCACAGGTGATGGATCGCTCGTTGCAGTTCGGCGAGCGCAGCGCCGAGGAGTTGATGACGCCACGGGTGAAGATCGAGGCACTGGACAAACTCGACACCATCGCCGATCTCATCGATGCGACGAGTCGCACCGGCTACTCCCGGTTCCCCGTGATCGACGGCGATCTCGATAACACATTGGGTTTCGTGCACGTCAAACAGGCATTTACGCACCCGGCGAGTGTGCGCCGCAGCACTCCCCTGCAGTTGCTCGCCCGCCCGGTGCCCATCGTGCCCGCGAGCCTGGACGGCGACGAGGTGCTCGAGCGCATCCGTGCCGACGGTATGCAGGTCGCGCTCGTCGTCGACGAGTACGGCGGTACCGCGGGCCTGGTCACCATGGAGGACATCATCGAGGAGATCCTCGGCGATGTCCGCGACGAGCACGACGAGGAGGAGCGCGATGTGCGGCGCGTGTCCGACGGCTGGGACTGTTCGGGGCTGCTGCGCATCGACGAGGTCTCTCGAGCCACCGGATACGACGCCCCCGAGGGCGAGTACGAGACTCTCGGCGGCCTCGTGCTTACCAGGCTGGGCCGCATCCCGGTGGCGGGCGACGAAGTCGTGCTGCCGAATCCTCGCTCGCAGCAGTGGTCGACCGGGGAGCACCCCGGCGCCGGCGGCTGGATCGCCCGGGTCGAGCGAATGGACGGGCGGCGCATCGACCGGGTGCGCTTGATCCCGGTCGCCGCCGAGGCCCTTGTCACCAAGGAGCCCAGCCATGGGTGATCTGTTCGGCATACTGCTCACGGCCGTGCTGCTCGGCGGCAATGCCTTCTTCGTCGCCGCGGAGTTCGCGCTCATCTCCGCTCGCAGGGACCGATTGGAAGCGCTTGCGGCACAAGGTAAACGCAACGCGAACACGGTGATCCGGGCGGGCGAGAACCTTTCGATGATGCTGGCGGCGGCGCAGCTGGGCATCACGATCTGCTCGATCCTACTCGGCCGCGTCGGCGAACCCGCCGTCGCACATCTGCTCGCGGGTCCCTTCGAACTGGTCGGCCTGCCCGAGCAGCTGCTGCATCCGTTGGCGTTCGCGCTCGCGCTGACCATCGTGGTCATCCTGCACATTCTGTTCGGCGAGATGATCCCGAAGAATATCGCGCTGGCCGGGCCGGAACGCAGTGCACTGCTGCTCGTTCCCGCGCATCTGATGTGGCTGCGGCTGGCCCGTCCGCTCATCGCGCTCTACAACCTCGCCGCCAATCTGTCGCTGCGGCTGCTGCGGATCGAGCCGAAGGACGAACTCGAGGCCACCGTCTCCTCGGTCGAGTTGGCCGAGATGATCGGCGAGTCACGCTCGGAGGGCCTGCTCGACGAGGAGGAACATCGCCGTCTCACCCAGGCGCTGGACACCAGCAACCGGGTGGTCGCCGACGTGATGGTGCCGCTCGACGCGACGTGGTCGGTGCCGTTGCGCGGAAGCGGGACCACGCTCGGCGACATCGAATCCGCCGTCGCCGAGACCGGATTCTCCCGATACCCGGTGCGGGCAAGCGACGGCTCACTGGTCGGCTACCTGCACCTGAAGGACGTGCTCGACAAGGTCGCCGACGAGAGCGCCGGTCCCGCGACGCCGATCCCGCGCACCGACATCCGGCCGTTGCCGACCGTCGGCATGGGCACGACGCTCTACGAGGCCCTGGCACGGTTGCGCCGCACCAACAGCCACCTCGGCCGGGTGGTCGACGAACGAGGCAATACGACCGGCGTTGTCGCCATGGAGGACCTGGTGGAGGAATTCGTCGGCACCGTCCGAGACGGTACGCATCGGGTGATCGAATGAGGGCGGCGCGCCGAGCCCAGGCGCCCCGTCACGGCGACCGGGTGCGGGCATGACGGTGCGCGCGCTGCCCGCCGCGCGATGGAAAGCGACCGCCGCGGAGCACCGAGTCCGGCTCGACAAGCTGGTCGGACCGTATCTCGACCGGCGGGCACAGGGTTTGTCGCATCCGGTGATCGACTTCTTGTTCACCTACTACGGTCACAAACCCGCGCAGTTGCGCCGCTGGCACCCGGGTTATGGTGTCGCGCTGGCAGACGCCGCCGAGTACGACGGCGCCCGGGGCTACCACCAGGTGAGGGCGGCGTGCGCTACCGAAGGCGACGGATACGCTTGGCCTGTCGACGGCTTCCACCCCGACGTCGCCGTCTTCACGGCCGACCCAGGCCATCTGGCCGCGCGTCGGGACACCCTCGCGTTCATCGCGAGCCTCTTGCGCGCCACCGCGTCCCGTCCCGCACAACTGTCCTGTTTCGGTTTGCACGAGTGGGCGATGGTCTATCGCACCGACGACATCCGCCACCAGAAGGTCCCGTTACGGCTGGGTCGAGCGGGCACCGATGCCGTGGTCGAGTCGATGTCGTTGCGCTGCACACATTTCGACGCCTACCGCTTCTTCACCCCGGAGGCGGCCGGCCGGAACGCCAAGCCGCTGACCCGGGCCGATCAGGTCGACCACGAACAGCCTGGATGCCTGCACACGAACATGGACCTGTACAAGTGGTGCTTTCATACAAGCCCACTAACGCCCTCTGAACTGCTCTTGGATTGTTTCGAACTCGCCCTCGATGCCCGGGTCCTCGACATGCAAGCCAGCCCTTACGACATACGTGAATATGGGTACCAGCCGGTGTGCATCGAAACACCTTCTGGGCGAGCCGAGTATGTTCGTCGCCAAGTTGAACTGTCGAGCCGAGCCGAAGTACTGCGAGAGCGGTTGCTCGCAACCCTAGAGTCGCTGCTGGAACAAGCGCCTGAATAGAACTCTCCAAAGACCGTGTCTCACGTGGCTGCATGCACGCCACGGATCGCTGGGAAGCGGGACCAAATATCAGCTTCCGAGGACAGCGTTTCCATGCGCTCCTGCCGCGACAGGGCCCGCCGTTCACCTGGAATCAACAATCGACCTCTACAAGTGGGGTTTCGAACTGGTCCCCCTGACCTCCTCGGAACTGCTGCTGGACTGGTTCGAACTGGCCTGCGCCGCCCGCGAACTCGATATGCGCGCCGCCTACTATCTCTCCGAACACGGCTACGAGCCGGTACACATCGAGACCTCGGCGGGGCGTGCCGAATACGTCCGCGCCTAGCCGTACTGGTAGGACGCGCGGTGGCATTGCACCGGTATTCCCTCGGTGTCTGCGACGGACTCCTGGCGCTGGCGCACGCCGAGACGGACGCACACCTCGCGCGGACCTGGTGACGCAAGCCGGAGTGCTCGCGCGAACGCCACTCTGACAAGTAGTCGGGTGATCAGGGTGGCAAAACCCATACATCGCCGGGGATCCGCTGCAGCTCACGGATTTTTTCCAACCGCGCGACCGCTCCGTCTATCGCGTTGGGGTGCAAACCCGCGTCCCCGAGCGCTGCCCGAAACCGGTCCATTTCGACGCCCCGCACAGCCCGCAACACGTCGCCTTCGAGCAACTCGCCCTTCTGCGCCGCGACGAAATCGGAGTCGATCGGTATCTCGAGCGGACGTTGTGACAGGGGAAACGACCTGCCGTGGTCGATGGCGACCACGTCGAGGTGATCGCCACGGTCGACGGTGCGGTAGTTGCCTGGGTGGCGGTCGAGCGCACCGATGACGTAGTCGAGTACGGCGACCTGCTGTTGCTGGACTCTCGGGTAAGCACCGATTGCTCTGGACGGTTCGGAATCGACGAACTGCTGGATCATTCCGGGGCCGAAAGGTCGGCCATCAGCTCCGATCACGCCGTCTGTTCGGGCAGTGGGGGGCACTCTGCCGAATCCGAGAAGTTCATCGACACGATACGCTGCGATCTCCCTGCTCGTCAGCGCACCGGGCGCGTGTATGAATGGCAGGCCTGCGTCGTATTTCTCACCATGTATCGGTTTGTATATGTTCAGTTCCCCGTCGTCTGAGCGCATCTTTCGCACTTCGGTCGAACTGCGCGCGACGAGGTCGCCCATCGCACCGGAAAACTCGACATCGTCGGTCAATCGGCGTGCACTCATGGCAGACTCGGCTTCGCTCGGCCGATAGTCCCATGTACGACTCCTCGCCACCTGCATCGGATGCGGTTGCCGCATCCTCCGGGGCTCGTCCAACAGCGGCGAGGACCGCTCGTCGACCTCCCGGAAAGTGCGGGCGGCGCCGCTGGCGGTATTGCCGGTGCGTCGGTAGACGCCCTCGACCGATCGTGTGCCCAGGTCCAAGGTTCTGGTCAAACGTTTCGCGATACTACGCAGCAGCGGGGTGACGCCCTCGATCACGGCTGGGGCGGCGTCACGAGCCCGGAAGTCTGATCCGGCGTCCGCTGCCAGGGGGTCCGACCGACCGCGGGCGCCGACCTTCCCGCGCTTTCGTCGACCACACGGTAGTAACTCATCCCCGCCGACTGGATCAGCGCACGCAAGAACCGTGGGCCATCGTCGGATCTGATTCGACTGGGCGGGTTGTAGACCTTGATCCCGCGGTCGTGCCAGCGCTCGGCAACCAGGCATCCGCGGGGGTCGATCACGGTGAGCGCCGCCGCACCCCCCGATGTCAGCCTGAACTCGGCTACTCGTAGTGGTTGCGCGGAGCCCACGTCATAGAGAACGACCAGTGTTGGCGTGTACTCGGCCACCGTCCTCACCTCCACGGCAGATCCCGCCGGGCGCGACAGCAACCAACCAGAAAGATCTTTCCAACAGCAAACGATGAGCGTCTCACGCAAATTAAACTACTACCGAGTAGCTACTGTTGCTATCCGAGTTCAAGGCCTTATTGTCCGGACAAGCAGCAATCTAGTTAAGATTGCTTGAGAATGACGCGTAGGCTTCTGAGCCACGATTCGCGCAGTGGAGTGTGCACGACGATCACCGGCGCGATCACACCCGGTAGCGGTCTACCGACTGACGCGCGGCACCTCGGAGCAGACATCCCCAGCCACCTCGACCAGCGCGGCCGGATGTCATCGGACGCCTCGAGATTCGAATATCCGCGAGATTCCGGAAGTACGCAGCCAGCAATCGGCGAACAACCACCAGTGCAGCACTCGCTCCCGCAGAACTCAGCAGAAGCTCCCGAGGCTGGTCAGCACAAGTGCGGTGGAATCGCGGCGGCACAGCACACTGAGAGATCGTGCGGTGGCGTCACCGCGAACCATGGAACGCGCAGGAACTGTCGCGAGGCAGCCTGCCTCACTCGCTGAAAGCGATCACGACTTCTCGGTGAATCGGTACCACCGACCCTCGAACGTTTGGTACTCGATACCGCGGGTGGGGGGTGCGCCGATATGGGGTGGAGCAGCGGCGTCGGCGAAGTAGGCGAATCCGCCGGTATTCGATTCGCTCGCTCGCGTATAGAAGAGGCAGCCGCCATCACGGGAAGTGATGTAGGTGATGGCGTAGACACCTAGGCGGGTGCGGTGGCCGGGATTGACGCAGTCGACGGCCTGGTCCTCGAGAATGGCGCGGGAGAGCCGCCAGCCGGTGGTTTCCGGAATATCGAACCAGACCGACGCCAGCAGAACCGCGATCAGGGCGGGCGAGGCGAGACTATGGAGAACGGCGCGGTAGCGCAGCAGGCCGAGCAGTCCGAACAGCCAGGCGATCGCGCCGAGCACGCCGAGAACCAACCACAGCACGACGATGGTCGGGAACGTCCCCGCAGCACCCAACTGCCAGAACAGCGCTAGACAGCACACCGCCACGAGCGCGATCAGCAGTCCCATCCAAAGAACGAACCAACGAGGGATACGTGACCGTGTGCGAACGGATCCGGTGGTGCTCACGTGATCAAGATACGAGCTGGATCCGCTTCGCCGGGGGGTATCGAGCATGAAATCACCTTCGCCATGGACGATCACGAGCGAACCGTACGTGGGCAGAAGCGACAAACGAGTCGGGCGAAATGCCCGACGGCCCATGTGTAATCCACAATTCCAGAAGACAGTCTCGCGAGCGATCAGATCGACAGCGGGGCGCCCCGTTGGACTGTCCACACAATCCGGCCAGCGCGCTGTCGCCGCGCCCCATCGCCTTGACAACCTCGATGCTTCGGCATAGTTCCGCCCTCACCATGAACAGAAAAATCCCCCGGCCAAGAATCTGACCAGGGGATTCGACTATCGAAATCCATCGTTCACCGCACCACTCACAGCGGCGGGAAGCCCGCCGATCCGGTGGCCAGCCAATTCCAGAACATAGCTGCGCGATTGGCGAGCAATGCCACGATGTCGAGCACAACGCTTCCCATGAATCTTCCTCACAAATTGAACGATCTCGTGCGACACCAAGGGTAACGGACTGATAAAGGGAGCCGAAACTCATCTGGCGCCCGAGACGCGCATCTCCTGACCCAGCCGGTCCGACTGGGTATGCGCGGCGCGGGCTACACGCGGGCTATCGCCTTCGCCTCGCGGCGACGGCGATGCAGGATCGGCTCGGTGTAACCTCATGACTCTGTTTCCTCGCCTGACCTGCGGATTAACATAGCTTCAGATCTCCAGTGACCGTTTTGTGGCCGTTTTGGGTGGGTCAGCACCAACCACTTGCGCATCACCGGGCATCGGCGAGATCAACAACGTGGCGAGCCTCTGGGACGTAGTGCCTCGCGGTCACGGCCGAATCCACCTCGTGCCCCAGGATCAGCCGGGCAGCCGGAAGCCCGTACTTTTCGGCTACGCGCGTCGCACGGGTGGAGCGGAGCGTCTTTACCGTCGACCACTCGAGGTCCAGCCCCTTGACAATCGCCGCCCAGGTCTTGGACATCTGCTCCGACCGCACCACTTGGCCGGTCCGGCTTGGGATCACCAGTCGGTAACCGGGTGCCACTGCTATCTGTCGCCGGCGCAGCATCGCCATGCAGTCAGGGCCAACCTTAATCGTCCGCATCGATCGTGCGGTCTTCGTGAACGGCTGACGGTAGGCGACGCCGACAACGTCGTCATCGTCGTAGTTCGGCCATCCACGAGGCATGACGATCTCGTCATGAGGCAGCCGATACTGCTCGATGATTTCCTTGAGTTGCCGCACACGCAGTTCGGTATCGACGATAGTCCCAGAAATAGTCACTTCATGCGTGTCGAAGTTGACGTCGTCGAAGCGAACGGACAAAGCTTCGCTCGGGCGAGCAGCGAGCTCGTACATCAGCTTCGTAAAATCCATGTATCGCTGTTCGAACACACGGGATTGGTTCGGGCGAGGGAAGTAGTCACGTTCAGCCTCCCAGTACCAGCTGAGCTCTTGGGGGGTGAACGGCTGCGGCTCATCGGGGAAAAACGGGTTGCGCACCTTTCTTGCGCGGCTTCCCGGCTGTTTGGCCCGACTTCCCTTGTAGCCCTTCACCGTGTCGACGGGATTGTCGTCACGGAAGCCGTCGCCAACAAGCATCTGAAACGCGTTGCGCAGGATGGACTTCTGGCGGGCGTTCTTGTACGAAAACCCGTTCAGTAACTCCAGGTGTATGCGGATGTGGAACGGCCTCGTCTCGGCCGCCTTCATCCTTCCCAGGACCGACCCAGCTAGCGTGATCTTGTCGGCTTTCGCTCGGCCTTTCGTGGCCGGTTCGATCTCGCGCCGATAATGCTTTGCGTTCTGAGGGCGCTTCTGCCTGTCGTTCTCATAGGTGCGGAGCCACGCTCTGTACAGATCCTCGAGCAATTGTCAATTCCTGTGGATCGCGGGTGTTTCAGGTTGCTCGTAGCCATTGATCGAGGGCTGTGAAGTCGCCGTCGCTAAGCCTCGATCCACCGACGTGGGTTTCGTGCTGGTCTGCGCGCCGCAGGCACGCGGACCAGCGTGTTTGGGGTGAGGGGTAGCCGCTGGTCTGCTCAGCTTTTCCACTTCGATGCCGGTTGGGGCTGTTGGGCCGGGGTGGTCAGGTGGGGGCGGGTTGTGGTGGCGTGTATCCGATTGTGTTGTGCCACAACGTGAACCATGGTTCGGACCATGGCCAGTGGGTGGGAAGGTGCAGGATCGGTCGGCGCTGCGGGCGGGCGATCCGGGCGGGGATGTTGACGATCTTGCGGCGCAGGGTGGCCGCTCGTGCGCGGCCGTGGTTTCCGCCAGCGAGGATGCCGGTGGCGCGCAGCAGGTTATGGGCGATCGCAGCGCACAGGACCCAGGCAGAATTCGCGCCGAATTTCCCGGACGGGATGTGGGCCAGTGGGCCGTTGATGAGGTCGGCGAACACGGTCTCGATGACGGCGTGTTTGCGGTGGGTGATGTCGGCGTCAGCGGTGGACTCGGTGGAGTTGGTGAAAAACGGGTGATGACGCCAAACCGGGAACAGCGTGTCCGGGAAGCGGGCATCTTTGACGCGGCGCACGATCAGCCGGGCGGTCACGCGGTCTTTGGTGGAAGCAAAAGCGGTGTAGGCGATTTCGGCGACCTCGGCGTCGGAGATCCACTCACCGGTGTCGGGGTCGCGGACCGCACCGGGGTATTTCACCGGGGTCCAGGCGTCGTCGTCAATAGCGTCGATGGCTCGCCTGATCGCGGCGTTGCGGGTCATCGCCACCGAGAACTGCGCGTCCGCGCGCAGCGCCGCACGCACGACTTTGCGGTTGCCGAAGGCGGAGTCGCCGCGCACCACGATCGTGCCGGTTGCCCCGGCCCGCCGCGCGGTGTTGATCGCTGCGGTGACCATCGACGCGGCGCCTTTGCCGGAGCCGGTTTTCCCAGCGCGTAGCCGCATCCCCGCGACGACCGGGGCGGCGAGATCGGTGCTGATCGTGGCCGCCAACGGTGAAAGCCCTTTGCGGAGAACCTGTTTACCCGCGATTTTGGTGTGTCCGAAGGACGCGCCTTGCTTCTGGTGGCCATAGACCGGGCGCAGCAGCGAGTCGATGTCGACGAAACACCGCACATCCGCACCGGGCAGCAGAGCGGTGCGCGCGGACAATGCAACCAAGTGCTCGCCCAACACCGACTCCAACTGCCGCGCATGCCCGAAGGTGAACTCCCGCAACAACGTTCCCACCGTCGAGGGCGCATACACGCTATCGAACAACTCCTTACCACCGCCGCTGCGCAACAAATCGATATCATCGATGCTGTCCGCGCCCGCGCACATCCCGGCGATCAGCGTGGCCAACTTCGGTGCCGGATTCGCCGATCCGGACTTGATCCGCGGCGAGGCGATCGCGACCTTCTCAGTCAACATGCTGGTCAGGCCGGTTTGCTCAGCCAATGTCATCACCGGCACCAGCCCGGCCACCGACACCAGGTTGTCGTCATCAAAGCGTGCCGAGCCCTCGGCGAACGTGTGGAACAATCGCACTGAAAGTGTCTGCCTGTCCTGGTCTTGATTAATGCGTGAGAACATCAATCATCCCAGGTCAGAAGGCACTTTCTCTATTTCAACACACCCCTACCCGCAGATTGCGTCGGTGGATCGAGGCTTAGAAGACCCCCTTGCGCGATTTGGCTTTCGGGCAGTCCCTTCTTTTATCCCGATGTTACGGACCGTGGCAGTCTCGGTGCGACGCTGCGAGCGGTGGCACGAGGCCACTTGGACTCCGTTCCGATCACGAACTCTGAACGCTCTCCCTTGACCTTCGCCACAGTCAGCAGTGTCTTGGCATACCGCGAACCTCTGCAGATCACCGCCTCGCGAAACAGGCGGCGGTGGTCGCTACGGGTTACCGACTCGTTCCAGAACCTGGAACTCATCACTGGCGACACAGACGATTGGGACCAGCTTGTCGCAGTCACGTATGGCTGGTACTACGGAGAAACGCTCAGTGACATCCGACGCGTCGCCCCGTTCGTCCACCTGACAGGCCGCTTCGAGGTCCCCGACCTCGATCCTGAACGAATGGCTGAAAGTGAGTGGTGCTGCCTGCGCACCGAAGCAACCGAGCTGGTGGCCCCAGGGACACCCGCCTATCGGAGAATGGTCGATCCGGACCACGCCTGGGCGTCTGCCCACCGGGCTCTCATCGAAGCGGCGTACGCCGAACCAGGACTGCGCCGACTCTATCCATTCAAGAGCATGTGGGACTTGCGCTTTTCCACCACAACGGGTCCCAACCTTTCTGCTGTGGGACCGTGGCTGTCCGCTCTAGCCCTCGATCGGTACACGATCGACGTGGGTGACTTCGAGTTCAGCACCGCCGGTGAGGCGGTGGCGGCGGCCGTGCGCCACCTCCCGTCCGATCTCGCACCCGTCACTCTCGGAACAGAAGCGGTAGCCTGAAGACAACGAGAACTCGGCGAACGCACGCACGCACGCGATCCGCGGACTGCGATGCGCGCCGGTCGGTGAAATCGAGGATCACGTACACCGCGAGCCCTGAACTGTTGTGGCCGAAAACCATTCGGCGCATCCCGGAGCCGGGGTTTGCGTCGCGGTAGGGCGGGCCCGCCCAGGAAGTCAGCTCCCAGAAGGCGATGAGCTCGGCGTAGGACACCAGGCCATCGCTCGGGATGCTGTCGAGCTGTTCCCGAGCCTCGGAACGATCTCGTAGGAGTACACCGTCGTGGGTCTACGAGGTGAGCTTGGCGTCGATCTCCGCGCGGTGGGCGACCGCCCCGGTTGTCGGGACAGCGCGCCCGTGCTGAGGTCGGCGACCTGAGCGAGCATCCGGGCGTGTGCTTCGGCGCCGTGGCGTTGGGTGAGTTCGGCGATTTCGCGGAAGGTGCCACACACGCTCGGCACCGACCAGGGCGTCGCGAATCGACAACCTCCGCCGAGCAACCACCGGAAACCGCGAACCCCTACAATAAGCACCGCTCACGGGTGGGGAATTTCCACGAGTACGGGTGGGGAGGTTCGACGAGACGGGATGACCGCGTTGGGACGTTCGGTCGCAGTCCGGCAGGCTTGGCACACCGGCCGCAGTGCGCGGGCACGGATGTTGCGCGTCAGCGACTGATACGACAGCGGAAACCCCAGCGGCTCCAACTCGTCCATCAGCGTCTGTGCCCACAGGTGCGGGTCTTCTTGCAGACGGGCGGTCACATACTCGACGAACGGCTCGAACGGGTCCGGCAGATGCCGTTTCCGCACGCCAGGGGTTCGTTCCCCGGCCAGATAGGCACGAATGGTCTTGCGGTCACGGCCGGTATGCCGGGCGATCTGCGAGATCGTCCAGCCCCGCGCCCGCAGGGCAACGATTTCCACATCTTCCTCACATGCCAACATGGAAAAGCGAGCCTCCTCCGGTCAAAAGCGCTGGTCAGGTGTGGTAACCACCAGCATCGGAGGAGGCCCGCCCTTCACGGCGGAGCCACACGGGGACAAATGGGGAATTCCGGTGAGCGTCAGTGGGGAAGTTCAGTGAGCGCCATCACGCCTCGGCCAGTTTTGCACCGACACCACACGCTTGAACCGCGGGTAGGTGGTGCGATCGATCGACGCCAACCCAACACCCCACCAAGATCACAATCACAACCCGGACCCGAACACCCTAACCGCGCCCACCATCCCGGACACAGGCCATCCCCGACCAGCGGCTACACCCAGCCACGGTCCCTTTCCGTCGTATTCGTGAACCCTCGTCCAGGGCCAGGGTGAACAACTCGATCTGTCCGCGGGTAACGTCGATACCTTCGCGGACAAGATCGGTGAAGTACCCGATCCACGAGATCGGGTACCAGTTCTGCTCACGCTCAGCCACGGCGGCAACCCTAGCCGTGCGCGCTGTCGGCCGCGCGGGATTCGTTGCCGTGCAACGGCTCTTCGGCATCGGAGAGCCCGGCGTAGGAGATTCCCGGCTCCTGCGGCGATTGATCGTCGGGCTCCGGGAGCCGCACGGCGGTGGCGGCTCGCCTGGATCGGATATCCAAGACAGGTAGGCCGTGCTCGCCGGCCATGCGGTCGACCCAGCGGATGAACTCCAGCGCCGATCCGGCGAACATGCGCCGGACACGGTCCTGGAAGGCGCGCACGTCATGGCCGGGCAGGAAATCGCGGGTGCTGATCTCACCGCACCCACAGCCGCAGGGCCGCGCACGGAACTCGGCTTCTTCCGGAAGGTCGCAGTAGCCGACCGGGTTCTGCGAGGCGTTCACCACCGGATCCGGTTTGCCGATCCACTCGTCACGGACGGGGTGTCCTTCGGTCAGCACCTCACCGTCGACGGCCACCCGATCCTCATACACGGACACGCCGTGAATCTCGGCAACGGCACAAACCTGGCCGTCACCGATGATCAGGGCGAACTTCTCCCGGGATAGCCGTTCCTTGTTCACCTTCCATACTCCCCGGCCTGCTGTCCATGCCTCCTCTTCGGTCATACGCGGGAAGTAACCAACGTAATCCCGATTCAGCGGGTCGTCTGTGACTGGTGAGTAGTAGCCGAGCTTGAACCGGACAGCCATGCAGCACACTCCTCGTGTAGACCTGGTGTGGCACTCATAGTGTCGCATCGATTCAAACCAGGTGGCAAACGATGAATTCGAACAGCTTCAACCGGATCTGTACTGATGTCGTGGATTCGGTGCGAACCGGGTTGGGGAGCGTGTTCGACCAAATGAGGGTTGTCGGGAAACCAAGGTTATCTTTAGCTGCTGGTTGCCCTATGGCGTTGACCTGCATCTGTTCGTCGGTAACAACGTTGCCGACGAACAGATGACGGTGCTGGGATAGCTGATCAGCACGGGCCGATCGTTATGGACCTGGAACGGCGCGGAAGGTTGGAAGGCTCGATTTCAGGCGCGGGGCGGATACCCGCGTGCCGGAGGCGGCCGAGTGCTTCTGCGAGCTGGTGCCGCAGCCGCTGGTTCTCCTCGGTCAGTTCCCGGTTTCTGGTGTTCGTGAGCTCCAATCGGCGGACCAGCGACGCATCACTGGTGCGATGACGTGCTGGTAGCGATGTTTCCGGGGCACGGCGATTGAGATTGCGTAGCCTCCAGACCTCGGCTCGTGTGTCGGGCTGGGAATAGAGCCAGGATCGCGAGACCTCTGCGGCGGCGGCAACGGTCTGGAAGGTCACGGGTGCGCCAGCTGCGTCCAGTTCGCGGATTGCCTGTATGGCCTTGCTGCGGGTCAGTTCGTGTCGATGATGTGCCGCAGCGACGAGATGCTTGCTGTTATCAGCCCGCATGCGGCGCTCCTTGCGCTGTGATGTTCTGGCCGTCTTCGAGGGCGGTGATGATGTTGTTCAGGTTGCCGAGCACCTGTGCGTTCATCTCCGCAAGGCGCTGCTGGCCACGGGCCTCAGCGGCGGAAATCAGTTCGATAACCTGCTGCCGATGCTGTTGGTGTTGCGGGAGAAACTCGGCGGTGGTTACGAACATCGGGCAGGTCAAACACGCGTTGGCATGCGGGCAGGTCCTCACCAGCGGAAGTCCGCAGTATCCGTTCGGCAGGGCCTGGGTCGCCCGGCTGACACGCTGCTTGGCCCAGGACGCCTCGGCGAGTGGTCCGTCCGGATCGAGCACGACGGTGTCGCCGGTAACGCCGACTTTGCGGGCGGCTTCCCAAAGCGATCGCTCTCCGAGCCTGCGGTTCCCGCTTGGTGACATGGTGCAGGAACGGCTTCCAGCCGGTTCCTCGACGATGACCGGCCGGCTGCCACGTCACCAGCAGTTCGCCCAGGTCCACGCCATTGCGAGTGGCGTGCTGGTAGAAGGCACTGACCGCCGACAACTTCCTGTTCACAGTCGATTCCGCGCAGTGATCTTACGCCAACCGTAGATCGTCTGATCGCTGATGCCGAGATCAGCCGCTACCTGCGAGACCGCACCGCGAACCGGCTCATCGCCTGCCGCCGGTGGGTGACCAAGTTCCGGCCGATGCTCGCCGAACCCGGTTCGCCGGTGTTGTGGCCGTCCGAGCGTGGATGGCGAATCGGGTTGCAGCGCATCAATTCCCGGTTCTCGACCTACCGGGACGCGCTCGGTCTCGATCCCGTTCTGGACTTCCATGGGCTCCGCAGGTCTTACGTCACCCATCTCATCGAGGCAGGTCGGGACCCGTTGTTCGTCCAATTCCAGTGCGGGCACGAACATGCTTCCACGACGTGGATATACAAGTGCGTTTCGTCGGACTTCCGGACCTCGACCTTGCGCCGGGCCCTGAACGACACGCTGGCCGCGGCATTGGGCGGAACAACTGGGAGGAAACGATGAAACGGCAGGTCAGCTATCAGTGGCGGCTGCGGGAGGTGATGGCCGCGCACGGCATGTTCACCATCTCCGATCTCGTGCCGCTGCTGGCTGACCGTGAGATCAAACTATCGGTGTCGCAGGTCTACCGGCTGACCACAGGCACCCCGGAACGAATCTCGCTGCCGATCCTGGCCGCCTTGTGCGACATCTTCGCCTGCACCCCAGCCGATTTGATCGCCACACGCGCCGAAAGCGTCGCAGTCCGCAAGACCGCCACCGCCGACGGGGTGGTCAATCTCAACGCCCGCCGGCCCACACGAACCCGTCTTCGTCCCGAACCGTGACCCCGGCCCTGTTGTGTGAACGCTGCGGGACCGAGGGGTGGCGCTACCGGCGCGGATTGTGCGGGGCCCTGCGCCTTGGCCGTCGAGTTGCGGGCCGTTCTCGATGACGGCACCGGCAGCATCCGGCCGGAACTGGAGCCCTTCGCCGAAGGCTTGGCCCGCATGCGCAACCCCCGTGCCGGAATCAGTTGGATGGCCCGGCCCCACGTCAATGCCATGCTGCACCGGCTCGCCGATCCCGCTACTGCGATCACCCACGAAACGCTCGACGGCATGCCACCGTGGCGGTCGGTGGCCTACTTGCGGGACCTGCTCATGCTGCACGGCGTTCTCCCGTCGGTCGACCGGCATCTGATGTTGTTCGAACGCTGGTTGCGTCAGGTTCTGGACCGGATCGACGACAGCGAGCACCGCCGTGTCGTGGAACGGTTCGCTCTCTGGCATGTCCAGCGGCGCCTACGGCAATTCGCCGACCGCGGCCCGGTCACCGAGAAACAGACCCAGCAGGCCCGCGCCGAGGTCCGCCACGCGATCGGTTTCCTGGCTTGGTTGAACAGCCGAGGCCGCGCCTTGGGCACGTGCCGTCAAGCCGATGTCGATGCCTGGTACGGCGGTGCCTACACTGCGCGCGGGCTCACCCACGCCTTCCTGCGCTGGGCCACCCACGCCAAACTGGCTGGCCGACTACATATTCCACATCAGGACACCCGCAGCCCGTCCCCGATCAGCCAGCGGCAACGCCTGGACCTCATTCGCCGCCTGATCACCGACGACGCTATCGAGCTGCCCACCCGTGTCGCGGCACTGCTGATGCTGCTCTACGCCCAGCCGCTGACCCGCATCCTGCGCCTGACCACCGGCGATGTTCTGGGCACAGACGCCAAGCCCAGTATCAGGCTCGGTGATCCACCCAGCCCGGTCCCCGAGCCCGTCGCCGGACTGCTGCGCACCCACCTCGGCAACCAGCTCAACCTGACCACCGCCACCAACCGCAACGCCAACTGGCTGTTCCCCGGCCGCCGGGGCGGCCAGCCCCTGACCAGCGATGCCCTCCAACGGCAGTTGCGCCTCCACCAGATCCCCGCACTCACCGGCCGCGCCGCCGCGATCAGGCACCTCGTCCTGCAAGCACCCGCACCCGTCGTCGCCCGAATGCTCGGCTACACCCACGACCAGACCGCCCGCCTCGCCGCCGAAGCCGGCAGTCCCTGGAGCCGCTACGGCCCCGAGACCGGGCCCGATCCAGCACCGCAGAACGACCCGGAGCCAGGTTTACACGACAGTTGATAACGCGAGGTCACCAGTGTCCCACCCCTGGCTGGAAGCTATGAGCCGGGGGTGCAACGGATTAGGATTTCTCGGCCGCCGAACCAACACCTTCATCGACCCCGCCTCTGCGCTGCGCAACCGATCACCATCAACATCGGGTGGACGTCCCCCGAATCCCTGCCGGCGCGGCGCTATCGTTGTCTGGAGTCCCCGCGGCTCATTGCTGCGGCCACACCGGCACGGTAGGAAACCCCCAGCTTGGTGAAGACCCTCGCGAGGTGCTTTTCAACTGTCTTCGGGCTGATGTACAGCTCCGCCGCGATTTCACGGTTGCTGTACCCCTCGACGACGCGGTCGGCGATATCGCGTTCGCGTTCGGTCAAGGCTGCTGGGTCAGCCGGCACATCGACCGCTGGCCTCCGCCGGATATGCTTTCCCAGCGTCCTCAGCTCACGCGCGGCCTGGTCGGCAAGCCGCGAGGCTCCGAAGTCGCGAAGTGAACTATGCGCCAATTCGAGTTCGCGGACCGCTGATTCTTGTTCGCCGGATCGCGCCAACGCGCGCCCGGCTGTGAGCTGGGCTTGTGCGGCCCACACACCCGTTTCCGCAGCCTGGAAACACTCGTATGCCTGCTGCGCGTCGGCGACCGCCGCGCGGAATCGGCCGCGCGCGATCTGCGTCTGCGCCCGGGCCAAATACACGTGGCCCTCGCGAGATCGCAGGCCGAACGTGAAGTCCTCCATACCCCGGGTAATCTCCGGGTCACCCACGCAGTAACATCTACGGGGTCGCGGTATAGGAAATTGTGAAGCTACGAGGCGAGGTATCGCGACACCGTATTCAGAAATATTACCGCTTTGCGTTGTGGCCATCTCGGTTCAGTCGTTTGGTGGTTTCAGTCCGAACTTGGCCGATGAAGTCTCGGGGGATGTAGTCGATTATGTCTTCGCGCGAGGTTATGGTCAGTTTATGCAGAATTGCGGCGATTTGCGCTTCGACGGTTCGCACTGATTTACCGCGGCGAGCGGCGATGGCGGAATTAGTCCAACCGGCGGCGGCCATGACAGCGACCTGCTTTTCAGCCTCACTCAACTCGTTCCACCTCGAGGAAGGAATTTTTCCGGCTGGACGATATTTCGACTCGGGGGCGATTCCGAGAGTGCCGAGAGCGACCCGTTGCACCTCGTCTAGTTCTGGACGTAAACGCGAGCCGCGTGCCTCTGCATCGGCGTATGCGTCGGGCCCGAGAACTCGTCGTGCAACGTTGATTGCATTCGTAGCTTCGTCGGCAAGTGGTCCCATTGCTTTGATTTCTATGCCGAGTCCGGCTCGTAGGGTTGTAGCACCACCGGCTAATACTGCGATTTCGGTGGCAAGCGCTTCCAATCTATTTTGATCGGGTTCCCCAGCGAGGATTGATTCAGTGATAGTATGGGCCAACGACCAATTCCGTAATTGTACCGCCCATACCCCAGACCACTGATCACCTACATCCAAGTTGTATTCCAGCGACGCCCGTTGCAGTTCCAGGGCTTTGGCTGGGTCGCCATGTCGGGTCAAGGCTATCGATCTGGCGAGTTCAGCCCATGCCTTGTCTCGCGGCGCTCCGGAAACATTGGTGTGATCCAGGTACTGCTCGGTGATTTCATGGGCTTGTTTTGCGTCTCCGAGCAGACCCGCCGCCGTCGCCGCGAACAAAGCACTCAGGGAGACGTTTCCCTTGTTTCCCAGGGCTTCAAACTTGTTCCGAGCACGGGTAAAAACAGTGATCGAGGCGGGATCGTGGCGCGTGAGTAAGAGTTCCATCCCCCATGCAAATTCGACATCGGCCGGAAGGCCTATATCAGTGCCAGCATCGTGACGCCACTTCGATCTGGCTTCTGCATCAGGAATACACGCGGCGACACAGTCTTCGAGCAGCTGTTCAGCATCATCGTATATGCCCTGGGTCAGGGCGAGCCGCACCATGACGGCCATTGCCGCGATCTGAATTTCCGTGGGTTGCGGCACTGCGACTCGGGTGGCCTCGAGACAGCATTGAAGCCACCGGCGCATTTCTCGAATCGATCCGTTCGTGAACGGTACTCGCATATGGGCCAGTCCAAGGCAAATTTCCAGCCCGGCGGTGGCTTGGTCGGGGGTGTTGAGGCTGGCCTCGATTGCGGTCACGTTATTTGCCCAGTTCGTTCGAGCCCAATTCAACAGATCTTGTCGTTCGGGTGTGAACCAGTGGGCCGCGGCGTAGACCGTTTTGTCGCGGTAGTAGTGGATGTGCCTCTTGGCCAAGCGGGCGGGTTCATCCACCTCAGGGGTGGAGCGCAGCGATAACCGATGCTGGGCATACACACGCAGACTCTCCATCAGCGAGTATCGCACGGTATTGGATGTTCTCTGCGCCGAGATCAGCGAGTGATCTGCAAGACGTTCGAGCAAACCCTCGATCTCGTTTCGGGCTAGACCCGCCCCGGCAGAACGACCGTCGCCGCCACTGTCAGCCTTCGCGTCATCGTAAGTGGTATCGCTGCAGATGGTTTCGATGGCGTCGAGGTCGGCACCGACGTCCAACAGAATGTTGGTGGTATCAGGGTCGTCGGGGTTGGTGTAGTAACCAGCGGCGAAGACCGACAGGCGGTCGAAGAGCAGTCGCTCTTTGTCCGTGCACAGATTGTAGGACCAGTCGATGACGTCGGTGACCGCACCATGGCGGGGGTCTGCCCCCAGCCGACGGGTCTGTGACCACCGCAGGCGGGCATCGTCGACGCGACCAGTTAGCCCACGCAAGATCGCTGCAGGTGGCTGGTACACCAGCCGAGCGGCCGCAAGCTGGATGTAGAGGGGATGGTTGTGTACGTGACGGCAGATGGCTGCCGCTGTGTTGGACTGCTCGGCGCCGGTGATGGGGTGGCCGGTGAGTTCGGCCCGGTGCTGGAAAAGAGTTAGAGCATGCTGGCGGGTTAGGGGCGGGACGGGGACGAGGAGTTCGTCGATCCAGCCGAGGGGTTCGCGGCTCGTAGCAATGATGGTCAACTCCGGGACAGTTTCAAGCAGGTCTGCGACCACCCGCCCGACACTGGTAAGTAGATGTTCACAGTTGTCGAACACCAGCACGACATGTCCCGCGTGACCGGTTGTGTCGGTAGTGGTGAGAGTGTCAACGATAGCCGCCCTCGCTGTTCGCCCGGAGAAGTCGGCGTCGATCACCGCATGTGCGATCTCCCCGACGACTGCGGCTTCCTCGGCATTTCTGGCAAGTCGAGCCATCCGTACCCAATACACGCGTGCTCCCCGCACGGCTTTGGTGTAGCGACGCACGGTCTCTGCAGCCAACCGCGTCTTCCCGATCCCACCCGGTCCAGTCAAGGTGATCAACCTGGCCGCGCCCAGCAGCAGACCACTGATTTTCTCCTGCTCACAATCTCGTCCGACGAAGCCATAAGCAGGCGTAGGCAAATTACCAGCACCAACCCGATGCCTAGTATTCACACCCATTAAGCGTAGCCTCTGTGAATAAACTTATCGAGTACTCTTCCGCCAGAGCAAAGGTCCACCCTCGACAGGCGGTGTTGAACCAAAACCGGACCTTGTCCTTTGAGCAATACCTCCTTTCCCTCCTTTCCCGAGGGCGATGAGACCGACCGTGCGTAGAGAGAGAATCCACGGACCAGTCCCGCAGGCTCTCCGGCTGTCTGTCGCGCATCATGAGACGAAGTCTGCAGGCTGCGAGCTCGGCCACGACCCGCATCGTCGTCACCAAGATTGGTGTGACCGGACTGCCACTCTACGCAGTACTAAAGTAGATGACAGGCCTTGACCGACCGGACGGTCATGTCTAGCATGTATCTCGTGCATCCACCATTGGCGACTGCGCCCTTTGATGAAAAGCTCGAGTACTATCGGACGATTCACGCGGTTCCAGGTGTGCGAGCGATGCACTTTATCGGCGTGCCCATGGTTGTTGCCTCACTACCGCTGTTGGTAGCGCGGCCCCACGCCGGAGTGCCGATGTTCGTCGTCGGCTGGTCGTTCAATCTCGGCGGGCACCTTTTGTTCGGAAAGAAAGGGCCGGCTCTGCGATACGGTCCGGTAACCTATCAGCTGGCTGGTGTTGCCACGTGGTCGATGGAGGTCGGCGAGTATCTCGCGCGCCGATCACAGCGGCGCGCGACGCGGCAGTCGACCTCGGCTCGATGATGCTCACCGTCGGCACGCCACTGGGAGCCGTTTCCGTGCACATCACCGGACAGGATCCGGGGGCCGCGCCCACGGTGCTGATGCTGCACGCGAATCCTGGTGATAGTCGCGACTTCGACGCTGTCACCCCAGTTCTCGGCAGCGAGTATGCCATCGCGTCAGTCGATTGGCCTGGCTACGGCCAGTCCACAGTGGCCGACGCCCGCCAAGTAACCGCGCTCGGCTTGGCCGAGGTTGGCGAACTCGTCCTGGATCACCTGGCGGAACATGGGATCAAGCGAGTGGCCATTATTGGTAACAGCGTCGGCGGCTTCGCCGCCGTACGGCTCGCGGTATGCCGCCCCGAGTCCGTCACTGGTGTCGTACTTGTCGACTCCGCTGGATACTCACCTCAGAATGCACTCACTCGAACGTTCTGCCGTCAGGTGATGGGCAGGCCCTGGATCGCCAGCCGACTCGTCACCCCGCTCGCCCGTGCCTACCTAGGTCGACTGCGCACCTCGAGCGCCCGGGCAACATACGAACGCGCGAAGCAGGTTCGCAACGATCCAGTGCGGCTTGAAGTGCACTGCGCAATCTGGCGCAGCTTTGCCGACCCTCGATTCGACTTGTCCGACACCGCGCCAGCGGTGCCAACACTCGTTGTTTGGGGCAAGCGCGATCCGGTCCTGCTTGCCGTAATCGACGGGCGCCGGACCCGACGGTGCCTACCTGACGCTGAGTTCGTGCTGCTTCCGACGGGTCATGAACCATTCAACGAGCGCCCAGAGCTTTTCCTCCGGAAGGTCACTTCGTTTCTTGCTCAACATGCCAGGAGTCAAAGATGAGATCCGCCGAACCCGGACGACGCGCCCTGCTCGGAGCCGGACAGCGGCTATTGGCCGAGGAGCCCCTGACCCGGCTGTCGATCAATGCAATCACCGCCGAGGCCAAGATGGCTAAAGGTAGCTTCTACCAGCATTGGCGCAGCCGTCACGAGTTTTTCCTCGCCCTGCACCGCACTTTCCACGACGAGCTTCTTCGCATCGTCTCAACCAGGATGACACACCAGCCGCCTGGCCTCGAGCGACTCACCATCGGGATGAACACTTATCTCGACGTGTGTCTCGCCGAACCTGCCACCAAGGCTCTGTTAGTTCAGGCACGCACCGATGCGGGGCTCGCGGACGAAGTAGCCGTACGTAATCAGCAGGCAGCAGGCATAGTCATAGCCGATCTGGAGGCGATAGGTTGGCAATCACCTGAGCCGGTCGCCATTCTACTAATCGCTGCTATCGCCGAGGCCGCACTCCAAGAACTCACTACAGGGGGTCGCCGAGAAGATCTGCGCGACGCGCTCATTCGATTGGCGGACCGACCGACGGCAGTATCCACGGCCCGGGCGGACAGCGGTGACCGCGGAATGTTATGCACGATACGAGACCGGACCGGGATCAGTGGCACCGAGTGAGATCCGTTGCATGCCGAGATTTCGTCGGGGAAGGCGCTATTGCGCGCGCCCGGCAAACACCCCGGTTACCTGATTCATAAGGCCAATCGTAGTCGACGCGCATTGGAGTGTCGGTCACGACGCTGAAGGTCAAGGGGTTGAGAGTGGTGCCGGCGACATCGCGATACGGGTTCGATCGACCGAGCATCCGGTCTCGATCTGCTCGGCTCCGTAGTCGGTGTCTATGAGGAAGTTGACCTTGATGGCCTGCGCTGCAGACGGTTCGGTGGTGAGTTCAGCTGCTGACCCACAGCCGCCGGGACGTCGGGGCCGCCCAAGACCAAGGAGCGATAACGGGAGGGCTCCATGGCAACGTGTCCGACGACATCGGTGATCGACCAGCCTAGAGTCGCAGGAACGTCACGATCGGGATCGATGTTGTCGACAGCCAGGTCGGCGAAGCGCTCGGCCATCGGCAGGACGGCTTCCAAGGTCTCCTCCCGAGAGGCGCTGACGGACGTCGTATTGCGTGGTCTCACCTGGAACTCCTGTCGACCACCCGGGATACCTCTCCATAATAGGCAAGATATTGAGCATTGTAAGGGCGGCACACAGCATGCGGATCGGGATAATTGGTGCAGGGATAGCGGGCTTGGCCACGGCCAAGACATTGACCGGGCGAGGGTTCGGGGTCACCGTGTTCGACCGAACGCCAGACCTCGGGGGCGTGTGGAGCGCCACCCGGCGCTACCCAGGGCTGCGAACACAGAACAGCAAGAAGACCTACCGGTTCTCGGATTTCCCGATGCCGCACGACTACCCGAGCTGGCCGACAGCCGCGCAGATGCAGGCTTACCTGGCGGCTTATGTCGATCGGTTCGGATTCGGCGATCGAATTCGACTCGGCACCGAGGTCAGCTCGGCGGTGCCGAGAGCCGATGGCGGTTGGACACTGACCTTGCTCGAGCAGGCCGCGGCAGCACCATCGATGGCCCGTTTCGACCATCTCGTCGTGGCCAACGGCGTATTCAGTGATCCGCTCATACCGGACTTCTCGGGCGCGGACGAGTTCGTTGACGGCGGTGGGCGAGTCTGCGCGCCAAGCGAGTTCGCCGACCTTGACGCGGCACGTGGTCGACATGTCGTGGTGGTGGGTTACGGGAAGTCCGCTTGTGATCTGGCGGAGGCCATATCGGAGGTGGCCGCGTCCACCACTGTCGTCACCCGACGGCTGCTCTGGAAGATGCCGCGCACCGCTGGCGGCGGCTATGAACAGTTGGCCCTGACCCGCATCGGTGAAGCGATGTTCCCCTATATCGAACAGAACATCACCGAGCGATTCCTACATGGCCCCGGCCGACGCATTCGCGAACACATCCTGACCGGTATTCAACGGCGCGTGGTGCGGGAGCTGCGGCTGGTCGAACTCGGACTGGTGCCGCACGGTCGATTCGAGGACATCGCGGAAAGTAGCCTGAGTTTGGTCACCGAGGGTTTCTTCGAAAAGGTCGGCACGGGCAGGATCGTCGTGTGCCGCGACACGGCCATCGACAAGCTGATCGCCGAGCCCGAGGGCACCGCCGCGTATTTGGTCACCGGGCAACGATTGCGCGCCGACATCGTGGCGTGCGCCACCGGTTTCCGTCAACATGTGCCGTTCTTCGGCTCGACAGTCCGCGACATGATCACCGATGCCCGCGGCGACTTCCGGCTGTATCGGCAGATACTGCCGACCCACGTCCCGAATCTCACCTTCGCAGGTTACAACTCGTCGGCGGTCAGCACGCTCAACGCGGAAGCGTCCGCGGCGTGGATCGCCGGGTGGCTCGAAGGGCGCATCGCCCTACCGGCCCCGCACACCCGCGACGCGATGATCACCCAGCGATTGCGCTGGATGCGCGATCGCACCGGAGGACACCACGCACACGGCGCCAGCATTGCCCCGTTTTCGATCCGCACCGTCGACGAGACACTCGCAGACCTCGGCATCACGGTCAGCCCTCGCGTGCGCGCCCGCCAATGGCGGGTCCCGGTCGACCCCGGCGACTATGCGGCGCTCTTCCACAACGACCTGTACCCCACAAGGCCACCGAGTGTCAGTCGGCCAGGACTTTGGCGGCCAGCCTGATCAAGGTGTCGAGTTCGTCGGGGGTGAGCGCGGCGAACCAGGTGACGACTGCGGCGAAGTCCGCAGTATCGCGTGCGCGCCAGTACCGGTCGCTGACCTCGGTGGCCGTCAGACGACGGATGCGCTTGTCGGCCGGATCCGGATCGATTCGCAGAAACATTTTACGAGTAAGCGCCGACACCAATTGGGCGACGTTTTGGAGAAGGACAACGCGTTCTTGGTAAAAGCTTCGGCGTACTTTGCCGCGATGCAGAACAACCGACCCGGTTCGATCTGATGGCCGAGTACGCCGGCCCCGATGATATCGCCGAGACCGCCGGCACCGGCACGCGCGAGGGACACCGATTCTCGATCCGTCGTATGACACGCCTGCTCGGTGTCTCGGCGTCGGGCTACTACATACATGTGAAACGGAAGGTGGCAATAGTTTTGACGCCGCGTCAGCAGCGTCGTGCCGATCCGACGGTGAAGATCTTGGACGTGCACGCCGAGTCCGACGAGACATATGGGTCTCCGCGGATCGCCGCCGAGCTGCGCGAACGCGGTGAGGTGGCCAACGTCAAGACTGTCGCGGCGATCATGGCCGAGATCGGGATCGAGGGCATCAGCCCCCGTACCTTCAAGACGAGAACGACAGTGGTCGATCCTGCGGCGTCGTTCCCGCCGGACCTGGTGCGTCGAAACTTCGACCAGGGGCGACTGAACGCTGTCTGGATGACCGATTTCACCTATCTGACCTGCGGGCAGGGCGACATGTACTTGTGTGCGATTCGTGACGGGCATTCCCGCCGTGTGCTCGCCCACGCCGTGGCCGACCATATCGGCGCCGATGTGGTGTGTCAGGCGATCGACCGAGCGGTAGCAGTGCGCGGCGGCATCGTGGCCGGCGCAGTGCTGCATTCCGATCGTGGCGGCGAGTTCACTGCGGCGTTGACGGTGAAAGCCTGCCGTCGCCATCAGCTGAAACGGTCGATGGGTGACACCGGAATCTGCTGGGACGACTGTCCCGCCGAATCGTTCTGGTCGACTTTCAAACACGAGTCATATTACCGGCACGTCTACGCAACCAAAGCCGAACTCGTTGCCTCGGTGGACAATTGGATCCACAGGTACAACCATGACCGGCGGCACTCCGCCCTCGGGATGCTCAGCCCCGCTGCTTGATCCCCTGTCCACCATTCGGGGTGAACCTCAGGCCGGCGATAAATCCGCGTGAGACACGGTCTAATCAAGCGCGGTCAGCCCAAGTTTGGTGAGATGCAACACCTGCTTCATTGGTAGGTTGCACTAATGGTGGCGGCGAGGAATCGCGACATGGCCAGAATGGTCAGAGCCGGATTGGCCGCTCCCGGCCTAACGAAATTACCGGGTCCGGCGAGATACAAACCAGGCAGTCCTTCTACCTCTAAGTGACGTGTCACCGTCAGCGGGCCGTCGAGTCCGATTGGGTGGCTGCATGCCTCGTGCTCGAACGACCCATAGGGATTGCCGAACCACGCAAACGTCCCGGCTAGTTGATGCTCTGTGACAGCGTCGTACGCATCCTCGTATCTGAGCCAGCGAGAGTTCTCCCCTCCCCGCGAAACGTTCCCGTCGTGCCGAGAGAGTCCGGCCTCGGAATCTTGTCTCGTAACGTCTTCGGGTACACCTCCCGCGATCTGGTTGACAATCTGCCTCAGATGGCGTTTCACGTCTGCCACACGCGCTCGGTCATCGGTCGACACTTTGCCGGTCACATACGTGCGCGAGGCGCGCCCGCCTTTGGCTGGAGTGGCTGTCAATTCGCTATAGTCCGCTCGGTTGCGTCCCTGTTCTATAACGGCGAAGATCTCGACGAGCCGGTCACCGTTTGGTAGCGGAGCCCTCTCTTGCACGAAAATGTTTGTGGCCATTGATGGCACGGCCAGGTAGCCTGACCAGAGCTTGCGGTGGCGAAATGTGTCCAGCTCGTTTCCGGGTGGAAGGCGAAGGAGCGCACCAGCACATAAGTGGTCGGTTATGCGAGTCGTCAATTCCTGCTGTAGCGTCTGACTCAGGAGCGTGACGTTGGAGATGGCGGACGCTGCTAGGACACAACATTGAAAGTGACTGCGCGTGTAGACGTTGCCATATTCATCAATAAGATCAATTGACCAGTATCCATTCGCAGTTCGCCGGAGTCGCTGCGCCGCAGCTCGGGTGATGCGCAAAGAATCACCCGCTCCCGCTAGCCGAAGCGCTGGCCGAAGCGGAGAGTATGCCCTGAAGCCTTGTGAAGCAGTATCGAAGTACGCAGCCTGAGGAACGTGCTTCATCCCAAGGCGAACAGCAGCCGGCGAAAGCGGGCGAGGTTCGAGCTCAGGAAACTCAGTTATAAGGCTCTTGCGGACTTCGCTGTAGGCCCCTTCCGGGCCCGCGAGCAGGTGAACCCACTCCTGCGGCCAGTCGACCAGAGCCGACGAGTCTATCTCGAGAAGAACCCCGTGATAGCAGAGCGATCTTCCGCCCAGTCTTTCGGAGAGGCCGCCACCTGCACCCCAGTCTGTGGCAGTCCATCTCCTCGTTTTCTCATCACCCGAATATACCGTGGTGTCCCAATCGATGTGCTCGCGACGGATGGACGGACCGCGCTCGAATACCTCGATTTCCAGGCCTGGACGAGAAGCCAGAGAAGTTGCGACCTCCAGACCCGCCATGCCTCCCCCGATGATCGCAATTGTGGCGCTCAAGCTTGCCCCGAAGATCGAGCGGGTCGAGCTTGACGTCGACAGGCCAGACACTGTGCGCCTGGGGAGTTCCTGTGCCGAGCGTGGCACTCGACGTGCGGCCATAGCGCAGTTCGGAAGGGCGTAGGCGCGCGAAATGCTCCTGATTGAAGCCCAAGGCACCCGGCGTTGATTGCAACGCCGGAAAGGTCCACACGGGCCGCAGTGAACGTCATCTCGCCCACCATTTCTCCTTTTCCGACCGACATCGATCAGGGCGGGTCAGGCCCAACACATCCCATTGGCGGGGCCTCGATACCGAGTCCAATGTAGAAAAATACTATTCGGGGATGCCGAGCGCCTTCTGAGTGGCTGTCTTCGCCGCCGCGGCCAATTCGAACGGATCTCGTTCCCAATACTCGGGCCGGAAAAGCTCGATGCTCGCCAACCGATCGTAGCCCGTGGCTTTCAGCTCGTCGGCAATCCGCTTGAACTGCAGAATGCCCGACCCGGGCAGGAGGCGGTGAGCGTCCTGCAACTGCGCAGCGGGGCGGTCTTCGCAATCGCTGACGTGGAGAATGAAAAGCTTCGACGAGTCGATGCGCCGCAGCGATCCTAGCTGCGACCCGCCGACATGGAAATGGAACGTGTCGATGACGAGGCCGACATCGGGGCGATCCACTTCCGCCACGATGTCCCAGGCCTTTTCGAGTGTGCGCACCGAGCACCCCGGGAATCCCAGGAACTCGAAGGCGATCTTGACGCCGTAGGTGGCGGCGATGTCGCCGAACGCCCGCAGCACCGCAACGGTTTCGTCCTTTACCTCGTTGTCGGTGACCCCCGGAGGACGCCTCCCCGGCACCACCACGATCGTCTCGCAGCCGATCTCTCCGGCGATGAAAGCGAACTCACGCAAGGTTTTTTCGCCGTCGGCGAAATCCTTGCCGGAGTACGTCGTCTTGTCCACGGCGTTGATGCTGAGCGGCTTCACCCCGCTCTCGCGAAAGCGATCGGCCAAATCCAGGACCGAGTTCCCCTGCAGATAGTGCCGTAATTTCGCACCCCAAATTTCCAATAATGGATACCCCACCCGCCGGGCGATCTCAATATCCGTCTCGAGGTCCGCTTTCATGCTGCTGGCCCCGTTCCAACTCAATTGCATAAAAACTTCTTTCAAGATCGAGGGTACGATACCAGGACATAGCTCAACCAACCACCCATGTGGCCGTCGACGGTCCCGACTTTTATTCCAAACCGATATTGGCATAGTCCGGAAAATATCTCCGGAGCATGAAGCTGGGCAAAACGTACTGCGGATATATGTGCGCCGAGGTACTGCGCTCATGGACGATGTGCAGCACCAGGCCTTCGGTGTCCGCCGCACACGTCGACCGGAATCCCGCGTCCATGGCCCGCTCGAACAACTCCGCCTCCTCGCGGTGATTCTTGTCCGAGAACTGCACCTGTGAGGCGACCTGCCTCCGCAGCACCATAGCGAAACCGTAGCAGCCGAAGTTTTTGGTGAGCGTCCAATCCGGATCCCATCCCTCGGTGGAAGCAGTGTGCACCGGTCCCTGACGCGACACGACAAAATGTTCTGGCAATCTGACGTCCGTTTCCCAGTAGCAGAACTTTTCGTGTTTCGGACTATATGCGAACCAGCGGTTCAACGTGAGGATATCGCCGTCGCCGAGGAGCTCCAGCATCCTCTCCACATAGTGCGGTGCATAATAGTCGTCGTCGTCGAATCTCATCACGACGTCCCCACGAGCTCTTTCCACCAAGAAGTTGAGCTTGGCGCCGATCGACATCTTGTGTTTTGGTTGGTGAATGTAATGCACATCAAACTTCCGGTACTGCCCGTTCGCCAGAAATTCGGCAGGTTCTGGGCTGTCGTCGAGGATCAGCAACTCCAATGAACCGCTAAATTTTTGCGCACAGTAGTACCCCACCATCGCACG
The DNA here is from genome assembly GCF_040647855.1 of Nocardia sp. NPDC049220. NCBI lineage: Bacteria > Bacillati > Actinomycetota > Actinomycetes > Mycobacteriales > Nocardiaceae > Nocardia > Nocardia sp. NPDC049220. The sequence goes on along the minus strand of NZ_JBEZDA010000010.1, from coordinate 78,633 downwards.
CAGCTCATGATTGCGCTGATACGTAGGGCAAATCACGCTGACACTCACCACCCGGCAAGCATACAAGACTTGGCCGGACACTGCGTGTCAGCTGACCAACAGACGATGAGTTCCTGATCTTTACAACTCCGCTCACCCCGCCGAATCCGGCCGGGACCTGGGCCGTCCTGCCCGCCCCGAGCTCCGAATCCCTCTCTGAGGCAATGTCGTTCCGGCCGAACCGCGATCTGATCCAATACCACGTCCCATCTTCATGCCGCTGAGTCTGGTTCGAATTGTCGGAGTCGGACGGTGACGAACGCTGGCGGGTTCGCCGGGTCTCTAGGTCCGGTAGCTGTTGTGGCGGGCTCGTTTTGGCGCGTGAGCAGGTGGCGGATTGCGGGGTGCGTGCCGCATTCGGCCACCGCCACGACCCTGACCTTCGGAAACGCCGACCGCACCTCGGCAGCCAGCACCCCCGCCGACACCTGATCCGGCATCGAAACACGGTTCAGCACAGCATCTCTCACGTCCCGACAGGACCCCGAGACCTGCCCCGAACTCGGGTCCCCACGCCGCCGTCAACAGATAACCACGCCTGCAGAATCGAAAGCCGGCCGGTACGAAATACTTACGCGACGTGACACTGCGATCTGATCGGCAGGTACGACATTGCGTCAGAGATGGATTCGGAGCTCAGGGCGCGCAGGACGGCCCTGGTCCAGGCCCGATCCGGAAGGGAGGTCGAAGTCGCAAGGATCAGGGACTCATCGACTATTGGCTAGCGAATTGCGGTATGTCCCTTGACTTGTCGTGGCGGCGACGCAAGAATCGAGACTGCCGAGCGGCTAGCGGTTGGAGGTCTAAAGACGTGGCGGAAGCCCAGAAGTGGATCAGTTGTGAAATTCCTCGAGGAATTTCACAAGGTACTGAGGTCGCGACTGCGCTGGGCGCTGGTCGTCGCGGCCGCCTCGGTAGTCTGTGGAGCACTATCGGTCCTGTGAGCAAGCACTGCAACCGTCATGCAGTCCAAGCCCTTTGAGGTAATCATGTCAACGCCAATCGTTGATTTCGCGGCGAATGTCGCTCGTTTACGGCAGCTTTATTCCGGCCACCCTGCCTCTGCAACATCCATGTGGTCACGCGAGTACATCGCGTCGGGCATCGACCCTGCCAACTTCCGCGCAGACAACGTTTATGTGTGGCAACGTTTTCATGGAAATGATGCATACGAGCGGTCCTACAGGTGGTTAGCGGACCACGAAGGGGATCTGCTCGCGGGCTGCTCCGAAGACGGTGCGTTCGGCGCCCACTGCGTGCCGATCGATGGCAGGTTGGTCAGCCGAGACCTCCTCGACTCCGTTGCAGAGCTGGGCTTTCTGAGGTCGGAACTCGGCGACCTCTCGTCGCTTTCGTTTCTCGACATCGGGGCCGGATATGGTCGACTGGCGCACAGGACATCTGAGGTAGCGCCCGGTGCCGGGTACATCTGCAGTGATGGGATCCCTGAATCCACTGCACTGAGCGAGTTCTATCTCGCTCATCGCGGCGTGGAGACCGTCGACGTTGTCCCGCTCAACGACATTGCTTCGCGTCTCTCGTCGACTCGTATCGACGTAGCGCTGAACATTCACAGTTTTCCGGAGTGCCCGAGCCCAGCCATTGAATGGTGGCTTCGTCTATTGGCAGATCACGAAGTACGCTATCTCTTCATCGTTCCAAACGAAGTCGGCCTACTTCGCGGCACTGATGGGGCACGACTAGAATTGATGCCGCTCCTTAACCGCTTCGGGTACCGACTCGAAGCAATGCGGCTCAAGTACCGGGATCGCCGGTTCGCCGATACTGACTGGGTCTTCCAAATGAGCCACTGCCTCTTCGTCAGAAGCCCAGCGCCGGTTCTTACCGGCGGTCAATTTCAGCAAGTTGAAGGATATTAGCCGGAAGGTCGCCTCGCATGGTGATTCCGTTCTGCTGGCGGGTTGATTGTCACTTGATGCACTGGGCGAGACGGAAGTACAAGCGGCTGGAACGTGGTGACAAGGGTGCGCGAGAATGGCTGTGCGGAGTTCGGAAACGCGCGCCTCGCCTATTTGCGCACTGGGAACTGCGCTACACGACTTGGTGACTGGACGGCACGAGCCGGATGAATCGCGAGGTTCACGTCCGGATCTGTAAAGGCCGGAGGGTGAAATTCCCTCCGGCTACTCGGCGTCGTGGTGAGCGATGAGGAAAAGGCGTCCGATTACAGGCGATGCTTCCATCTGCCGGAGGAGGCGGGGATCAGGGGACGCCGCAGAGCATGGCGAACGCGGCTTCCGAACGCGGCCGGTGATGGCCCTCCTGGCCGGTCCCTGATGACGAGATCACCCGATTCGGAGGTGGTCTCGTCATCAGAAACCGGCCAGGTATACAGACATCTCGCTGTCCGGATCATGTAACTCGCCGGGTGCGGACTCGGGCTGTCGTCATAGGCTTCCACAGTGGGCTTCTATGATTACAATTGCATGATCACCGGTGTCAGCTTGGGTGCGGTTGATGCCACGCTGGTGCTGCTTCGACGGGTGGGCGGGAATTATCAGCCGATTGCTCTGGGTATCTCGGGCAGCTACAACCGTCTAGGTGCCATCGACGGCATCACCAAAGACGCCAATACCGACCTGATCCTGCGTTATTTCCTCGATGCCAAGGGCGCTGGCCGCTTCTTCACCCAGGACCAGACCAGCAACGTTGACGTGGATTGGCTGCCGCCCGACGCTGTGATCGACGATCTGGTCCACGTCGTGGAGCGCACCACCAGCTTCGTCGACGACGACTTGTACCAGCCCTCGTCGGTGCTGGACGGGGTACCGATCGTCTTCGCTTTGATCGCCCAACCTGTCTGGGATGCGTTGACCATCACCGCATCCGGGAAGCCCGTGGCAGACCTGTTCGCCGCGGCCTCGAGTGAATGTGGGATCGCGGAGGAGATCTATCGTGGGCAGTTAGCGCAAGTAGACGACCAGGTTCGCCAGTTCGCGGCAGTCAGCGACTTCCTCGCCACCCGCGAACGGACCTGGGCGCCATCGGGGACGCTGTATTTGGAGGAGGGTGAGCAGCACGGCTTCGACGACATGACACGATTCCTCGACCGGGCCAGGCGCGAATTCCACGACGCCCCCGTACTCCTGACCGGCCTTGCCGTCTATGAACGCCAGATCGCCGACCTGGCCGACAACTGAGACGGGGACCTGTTTCGGTCGCGGCCGGTGCTATGCGGCCTTGCCTGACGCCTGGTGGTTCCCGCTGGGAATTCTTCGGGGATCGGCCAGACGGCCGCAAGTGCCGGCTTACCGATGCTGCTAGCGGGTGAGGGTGGCTCGGTGCGGGCGAAACGCGCACTCGAACGTTCAAGTTCTACACCCGGCCCAACAATCCCCGAAGAACTTTCAGCGCGGACCACTGAGATTCAAGGTGTCATTGCAACGGTGCTGGTGGAGTGAGGTTGTGTGGCGAGGGTTGGGCGGCCGGGGTGTCGTATCGTGCCATCGCGGCTGGTCTCGAGCGGTCACCGTCGACGGTGAGCCGGGAGGTCGAGCACAACGGCGGTTCGTGAGGCATACCGGGCCGTATCGGCCCAGAAACATGCCGGCGACCAACGCGGGTGCCCGAAATAGCTTCTGCTGGAACATAATTCGGTGCTTCTATCGGGTCGCCGAGTGGCTGGCGCAGGAGTGGTCGCCCCAGCAGATCGCGCAGCGGCTGCGCCTCGAGCACAGTGACGACCCGGACGTGACGGTCAGCCACGAGACGATCTGCGGACTGTCTACACCAGCCGCTGGAGGAGTATCCCCAGGGAGATGTCGAAGAAGCTGAGGACCGCACGTTCGATCCGTAAGAACAAGCGGCACAGTGTGAAAGAGAAGTGACGCTTGCAGATCATCAGGGCACGGCCGATCACCGACAGGCCAGCCGACGCCGAAGGCCGCAGCATCACCGGTCACATCGAGAGCGACCTGATCGTGGGCGGGACAAGCAGTCAGGTGACCACGCTCGTCGACCGCCAAAACCTGCTGGCAATGCCCACTCCAGGGGCGGTCGTCGAGCATTCCCGCAGATGGGGAATCCGTAGCAATTCAGTAGTGTCGCATGGGTACTGGACGGGTGCTGGACCGACTTAACTCAAGTCCCACGGAGGCCGTGAATCTATATGCCTAGCATGAGCATCCTCACCAACAACAAGAACTTCCTGCTGTTGTGGTCTGGCAATGCGACTTCGTTTGTCGGCTATAACGGAGTCCGCATCGCCTATCCGCTGTTGGCGCTGTCCCTCACCGGATCGCCGGTCGTGGCTAGTTGGGTGGGATTCGCGATCACGTTGCCCTGCTTGATCTTCCAGGTACCAGCGGGTGTCGCTGCGGACTACGGGAATCGCATGCGAACACTCGTCAAGTGCAAGCAGTTCGGGTTGGCGGCAACTCTGCTGACGGCGACGGTCGTCGTGTTGCAACCCCCGGGTGTGTCGCTGTTCCTTATGAGTGCGGCATTGGTCGAGGGAACCGCACAGGTTTTCTTCGCCACCACCGAGTTGGGGCTGGTCCGTGACATTGTCAGCGTCCAGGAGCGTCGGGAAGCCTTCTCGCTCATCGAAGCCGAGGAGTCGATCGCAACCGTGGTGGGCCGAGCGCTCGGCGCTGTCGCTCTGGGTGCTGGCCGGAGTTTGCCGTTCCTCGCGAACGCCGCAACCTATCTGTACTGTCTTTGGTCCCTGTCCATAATCAAAGGCAGAGTTCCGGCGCAACCTGACGTCGACAGCCTGAGTATTTGGGATTGGAACCGTGCCTGGGCTGGTATGCGGATCGTGTGGACCGAACCGTACCTACGGTCCACGTCCTCCATCCTCGCGGCGACGAACTTCATTTTCGAGGTCGTCGTGTTGCTTATTGCGTTGGATATCAGTGACAGTGGCCGTCCGGTATGGGAGGTCGGCCTCGTATTGGGCGCCTCGGGTCTAGGCGGCATGCTCAGCACTGTTCCCACGGTGTGGCTCTCCAGTCGGGTCAGCGCAAGGACTGCGTTCGTAACCACGCTCTGGGCGTGGGCTGTTCTGCTTGCGCTCATAGCGGTCAGCTCCAGCCCGGTGGTGTACGCCGTTGCCCTCATGGGTATCGCCGGCTTCGGGACATTCTCCAACGTTGTGCTGACCATGTATCAGGTGCGCGTTATTCCCGAAGCCATGATGGGGAGGGTTGTCGGCGCCATGTTGCTCGTGCAGTGCAGCGGCATGGCCGTAGGCGCGTTGCTCGCGGGGTACATTCTGTCGATGCTCGGAATCTCGACAACAGGCTGGCTGCTGGTCGTCGCTATGGTGATACTGGCCTGGCGCGCACGCCGCATAAAAGAGCCCGCGGCGGTCGTTCAACGCACAACCTAGTAGTCGACGCACCCTGGATCGCGCCCTTTTCTCATCAGCGCGGAGCCACTGCTCGGTGTCTGGCCGGGCCTGCCGGGGCGAGCGCGCATCGTCCACAGTGCACGCGACCGGCTGAGGAAACTGCACCTGGTCGCCGGTGGGTTCGGCGTCACCACGATTCCGGAACGCTTGTCGCCGGTTGTCCCGCCCGGCGTGATCTCCTTGCGGGTCCAGGGCGCACCACCCGAGATCCGCCGGGTTTTCGGGCCCGACTTCCCCGGCGCCGCCGCGCTAACGATCACAGCAGTCAAAATGGGACCGTGTACGCGCCATCACCGTCTGCGACGTCAGCACCTGTCGCTTGTACAGCAGAGACAAGCAGGAGATCACCAGGTCTTATCCGGAGTTGGCCGAGGCGATTGCCGACGAGGCGCGCGGCCGGGAGCTGACCCTCGACGGCGAGATCTTCGCCCAAACCACGAGCGGGGCACCGTCTTCAGTCATCTGCATCGCCACCCATCTTCTGCGCGCTCAAACAAACCCTCGGCTGGACCAGCCCCAGGGTCCGCGACCCCGAGGCCGCCGACCGCTGGATCTGGATGCTGATCGCCGCCTACACCAAACTCCGACTCACCCGCGGCATAGCCGCCGACCTACGCCACCCTTGGGAAAAGCCGTTGCCCTACAGCATCGTTCCCCTGCACGAGTTCGGCGCGGGCTTTCGGCGCACCTCCGCACACAATAGGGCCTGCCCGGCCAGAGCGGCGAAACCCTCCCAGCGAGGCACCCGCCAAGAGAGCGGGATCCCGAACGCGCAGGACAGGTTTGAACTCAATCTAACGGGCGCCCACTAGTATTGACGATCAACGCGAACCCTTGCCGTGGACACCCGGTTCGAGTAGCCTAATTCCGATGTGGCAGAGCATTATTGACCTATTCACACTGAAGACGTTACGAAGGCGTCGGAAGATGAGGAAGTTGCGTGGCCGTGATCCTTTTCTTTACAAGTAGCGCCCGCGCATGACGGTGGTCTGGGGGATCTCAGCGCTTTCTCATGATGCATCGCTCGCTGTCATCGACGGCACGAATGTCCTCTTCGCCGCGCATGCTGAGCGTTACTCACGCGTGAAGAACGACCTTTATTTGCATCCGGCGCTCATTCAAGAAGCGATGAGTTTCGGTCGGCCCGATCTCATCGCCTGGTACGAGCGGCCGCTGATTAAGAAAGCGCGCCAGGTCCGCGCCGGACAGTGGTCCGACGCAATACGGTTGGACGACCTCCCCCGTCGCTACCTACGATCACTCGAGCTTCCATTTCGGCTACCCCCGATCGAGTACGTCAGTCACCACCGATCCCATGCGATCGGAGGTATCGCGACTTCTGGCTTCGATGAAGCCGCCGTCATCGTCGCAGACGCGATCGGTGAGTTCACCACCTTCAGCATCGGCTCTTACACGCGGGGTGCTGGTTTTCGCCCGCTTCACGAGCGCCGGTATCCGCACAGCCTGGGCCTTTTATACAGTGCGTTTACCAGACGCTGCGGATTCCGTCCGAATGAAGACGAATACATCGTCATGGGGATGGCGGCCTACGGTTCGCCCCGCCATGTCGATCGTATATATGACGACCTCATCGAAGTAGTCCCACCGTCGTTCCGGCTTCGCATCAACCCGCATCGCGGTATTGGGGAATGGGCCGCGGATGCCGAACCGGCCGACCTCGCGGCGAGTATCCAACACATCACTGAGGACATCCTTTTATCGGCTGCCGAGTGGGTTGCGCGAGAGACCAGCTCTCGCAACCTTGTCTTGATGGGCGGTGTCGCGTTGAACTGTGTAGCAAACACTCGAATCGCCGAGCGTGGACTGTTCGACCGTATTTGGATCCTTCCGAATCCAGGAGACGCGGGATCGTCAATTGGTGCCGCGGCCGCGGTCCTTGGCGGAGAGATCGACTGGCGGGGGCCTTATCTCGGAACATCGCTCGGCACCGAGTGGCCCGTCGACGACATTCTCGCCGCGCTGACCGGTGATGGAATCGTTGGTGTCGCCAGTGGCAAGGCAGAATTCGGACCACGAGCACTCGGCAACCGCTCGTTGCTTGCGGACCCACGCCCGGCGGATATGAAGGATCGAGTGAACAAGGTCAAGGGACGTGAACTGTTTCGTCCTTTTGCGCCGGTCATTCGCCAGGAACGCGCCCACGATCTGTTCGACATTCCGGTGGACGAATCGCCATACATGCAGTTCACGGCACGAAGTCGTCTGCCGGATGAGATGCCGGCGGTCGTGCACTTCGACGGCACAAGTCGTGTGCAAACCGTCACCGAAGACCAACACCCGGGACTGTATGCACTACTCGCTGCGTGGGAGCAGGAGACTGGCTGCCCCGCTTTGCTCAACACGAGCCTGAACGGAAGGGGCGAACCGCTCTTGAACGACACTTCTCACGTAAAGTCGTGGGTCGCCAAAACCGGCGTTCGCGTGATCTCATGATCCGTCTTCTCGTTACTAACGGCTGCAGCTGCGCTGTAGGAAAAGAGATGGAGCGTCCCGAACGCGACGGGTGGCCGGTTGTTCTGGCAGAGAGCCTAGGCGTTGAACTTGTCAACCTGGCTCGCAACGGCTCGTCGAATCGGCGGATCACCCGGACTCTTGTCGAGCAACTGCCAACGGTAATCCAGCAATCAGGCTACGCACCTGAAGAGATCTTGACCCTAGTGAGCTGGAGTGAGACCTCGCGGCACGAGCACTACGTTGGAAAGAAGCGGAGTTTGCGGCGTTTCAACGTTGGAGATCGTTTTCATGATGGCTGGCAACGTATCGGCTCCTGGCGCGTGAGAGAGGGACACCGGGCATCTATCGCCTTCTACGACCACCTGTGGAATGACGACGGACAGTTGGCGAGCCAATTCTTGGATTGGGTGATGATGGACGCTCTCTTGCGTGACACCGGTGTACATCCCAGGTACAACTTCGCATTCCCGATCCCACGCGAACTTCCTGCCTCGGCCGTCGCTGCGGCTGAGCAACTGAGTCAAGCGCGAACGTTCGGCGGAATACCGCCACGCCCGGGCACATGCTTCCTCGAGATGCCGTCAGAATACGAGCGCGGACCCGGAGGCCACTCCCTCGAAGAGGGGCACCGATGGTTTGCGGGTCAGCTCCGTGCTTGGCTGCAGAACGACCAAACCCTCCAGCTACCTTCGAGAGAGACAGGTGATGAGCCCCGGAATGGAAAGGGAGCGGGTGCATCCGGAGATCTGGTGGTCTGACATTTACCGCGAAAAGAACTGCCAGCAGCACTTCGAGTTGCGTGGAGGTGCGAACTCAGGACAGTTCCGCATTCTTTACCTCACGAACCAGCTCCCCCTGCCTGCTCATAGCGGTGGCCAGTTGAGGGAATCGGAGACGCTGAAGAGACTGAGCCGCGACATCGCGATCGAACTTGTTGTCCTTACGAACCAGTTCGAGCGCGACCGGGAAAATTCGGCCCTGATGCTGCCGTACTGCGCAAACCTGACTATCGTTCGAAGTGCGTCAGCCACAGAGGGTTACGAGCCTCACTTGCCGAAAAGGGTTGCAAGCTATCGATCTTCCACGTTGCGGCCCGCCCTCGAGCTCAGACTTGCTGCTGGCGGAATTGATGCGATTCATGTCGAGGGGTACTTCATGATGAGACACCTCCCGGACGTCGACCTACCTATCGTTCTGTGCGAAGAGAACATCGAATACCTCCTCGACAAGACATGCGAGGAACTCGGCGACCCGGACTCGATCGGCTGGAATGAAATCAGGCACCTCGAACATGAGGCCTGGCAGCAAGCGACGATCTGCGGCACCGTCAGTATCGACGACCTCGAGATCATGCGTCGCGACGCTCCGGACATCCGAAGCGTCTTACTTCCTTGCGGGTTCGATCATGTTGGCGTTGCGCCGCCACGGCGCCACGCTGATGGGGCACAAGTAGTGTTTGTCGGCAACTACTCGTGGACACCCACACGCGACGCGGCCGTTCGCCTGTTGACCTCGATCTGGCCACGCGTCTTGCAGCTCGTCCCTGACGCTCGCCTGAGTCTTATCGGCGCTGGGGCCGATGCTTCACTGAGAGTGCTGGCTCGCCATGCACCAAGCGTGGAATTCGTTGGCCAAGTCACCAGTGTGGCGGAGTACCTCAGATCCGCGGACGTCTTTGTCTGCCCAGTGCGAATGCATGGTGGCGTCAAGATAAAACTGTCCGAGGCGTTCCAAATCGCGTGCCCGATCGTGGCGGCACCAGAAGCCCTGGTGGGCTTTCCGCAGTCAGCGCGCGATGCAGTTGTCATCGCGGAAACGGATGCTCGCTTTGCTGCTGCCATCGCCGAGCTGTTGCTCGATCCGCGGAAACGGCAACGACTTGCTGCGCGTGCCCATGCAGTAGCTGGGGAACTGCCGACATGGGACGACGCTGCCACTGCGCTGTCCAGCGCGTGGCGAGAGTCGATATCTCTCGGATCGTCAGCTAGGAGGGATAATCTCACGACCGATCCCGTGTGACCGCACATCAGCGTGTGCCTGCGTCGCAGTGACCGATCTTCCTGTCGACAAAGTGCTGCCGGCTACCGATCGCAACCTGATACGCGTCCATCCCAACGTCGGACTTGTCGAGCTCGCAGATCTCCTGCGACACCAATGCGAACGCTAAGACGCGGATCGTCGACAATACTACGCACTTGCTACGGATAATTGCGATTACAAAGCCGTCGGCAGGCGGCTCGCGGCTGCCATCGAGTCCATGCGATTGGCGTATTCATCGAATGGCCGAGTAGATACACCCAGCCTGGCTGACCGAGACAGAATGGTGACTTCTTTGCTGCAGACCACCCTCAACAACGGCCATTCTATGCCCATGTTGGGCTTAGGGGTATCTGGGATGTACGGTGCGGACGCGGTCCGCGCCATACGCTCGGCCCTCACCATTGGTTATCGGCTCATCGATACGGCTGCCATGTACGACAATGAAGCAGCCGTCGGGCGGGCGGTTCGCGAAAGTGGGATCGGCCGTGCGGAAATATTCGTTACCACCAAGGTAAAGGATACATACCAAGGCTACGACAGTACGATTCGAGCGTTCGAGGAGAGTCTGAACAGAATTAATTGCGGTTATATTGATTTGTATTTGCTACATTGGCCCAGCCGTTCACATAGGAGAGAAATGTGGAGGGCGATGGAGACCTTGCACCAACAGGGAAGAATTCGGAGCATAGGCGTCTGTAATTATCCTATCCCCCTGTTGGAAGAATTTCAAGACTATGCTGATATAGTGCCGGCGGTCAATCAAGTCGAATTTAGTCCGTACCTTTACTCCGAAGACCTTTTGAGATATTGCCAGGGTCAGGGGATTCAATTACAGGCTTACAGTCCGTTGACGCAAGGCAAACGTCTCGATGACCCCAGGCTGATCGCGACAGCGATCAAATACGGGAAGACCCCGGCTCAAATCATGCTACGCTGGATTCTCCACCATGGAGTCTCGGCTATTCCAAAGTCGAACAACGTGCGTCGCTTGCGCGAAAATCTTGACATTTTCGATTTCGATCTGCTGCCTGAAGACCTTGCTCGGCTAGATGGATTTCATGAGGGCCTCAGAATATTCGATGACCCAATGAACTACATTTAGTCGTGCAGCTTGCGACCGTACGCATGCTCGAATAGACACGGCCGCCGTTGCGGCCGCTGGAAAAGCATCAACTTTGTGGCCGAGAACGGCTGCCGGTGATCACCGACGCCCCGCGTGCGCCCGTCCCGATACCGAGGTCGAGTTGCTGCTGACCGGCGTGCAGTTTCTCGCGCGACGCCTCGAGCGGCGCGGCAAGGTCACCATCGGTATGCGCGGAGCCGAGATGCTCGAGCACCTTGTTTCGGCGGCGCTGCTTGGCCGCGATCTGCACCGCTGTCGCCCCCGAGGCGGTGCGAACCTTCCGGATATAGGCGGCCATGGGCCGGATTCTACCGACCGATTAGTGTGCCCCCTCTCCGAACCACACCCCTGTCACCAGCGCAGAGACTCCATACATCCCGAAAAACCCCTAACCCTGGCGCAACTCAGGTTAGGCAAGTCGAATTATCACAATTCAGGGCACCTTTCGCCATTCACGGCAGCCGAAGTATCAATCGCCGCGAATGGCGCAGGCTAGCGTGACGGCTCTGGTTGCGGCGCCCCAGCAAGCATCTCGATGAATCCGCACAAGATTGGCTGAGACTAGACACCAACCGTCCGTGGGAGCGTGTCCAGGTCGGCGATCGCAACGGGCTGGCTACTCCCCCACGATCAGCACTGTGCGTTCGTGGAGGTGTGCGTAGTGGTCGAGTCCCCCTCCCGTCTTGACCCCCACCGAGACATGTCACGCAAGCGGATCCTCACCCGCGCGCCGCGGTCTTGGAGCGCCGTCCGCCAAGGCCGCTCCAGAGTGCTCAGAAACCAGGCAGCGCTCCAACCATGTCGATTGCCAGCAATTAGCTGTCGTGAAAAACTGTCGGCGTGTCGGCGCGACGACACGCCGGAAGTCATGTTCGTCGTGCGTGGCCACGCCGGTCGCGGAAGCGGTTGATGCTCGGACGTCATGCCGGTGGTGGACTGCTGATTGGCCGATCAATTGCGTCTGAGCGACGCACCATCAGCCGCCCCTTTGGGGTCCGCACGCCACGACCGTACTCATCAAGGACGGCGGCAGCCATCGGCGCTCGTAGAGCATCACTTTCTGACACTGAAAGCGTTCCCGCCTGTGACCGTTTTTGTGACCGTTTTGAGCGTGACGGGCCGGTATCAAGCTGATCTCCAGTGATTACAGAGGCCCCTCACCTGGTGTCCCTGGCGAGGGGCCTCAATTCGAAAAGAGCTGTCAGAAGCTACTTTTCAATCACTGAACATCACTCACTTGTACGTGCCCTTGGCCTCCCGACGCCGCCGGTGCAGGATCGGCTCGGTGTACCCGTTGGGCTGCCTGGCGCCCAACAGGATCAGTTCCTTGGCCGCCTGAAAGGCAATGCTGCCCGCGAAGTCCGGTGCCATGGCGCGGTAATTCGAGTCACCGGCATTCTGCCGGTCCACGACCGGCGCCATCCGCTCCAGACTGGCCACCACCTGGTCGCCGGTGACGATGCCGTGACGCAGCCAGTTGGCCATGAGCTGGCTCGAAATGCGTAGGGTCGCACGGTCTTCCATAAGCGCGACGTCCTTGATGTCGGGCACCTTGGAGCAGCCGACACCCTGGTCGATCCACCGCACGACATAACCGAGGATGGATTGCGAGTTGTTGTCCAGCTCCTGACGCTTCTCCTCGTCGGTCCAGTTCGGTGCGGCGGCCAGCGGGATTTCCAGGATCTGATCGATGGTGGCGCGGCGGCCGCCCTTGGCGATCTCCCGCTGCCGTGCGAACACATCGACCAAGTGGTAGTGCGTCGCGTGCAGCGTGGCCGCGGTAGGCGATGGCACCCAGGCGGTGTTCGCGCCCGCCTTGGGGTGGCCGATCTTTTGCACCAGCATGTCGGCCATCAGGTCCGGCATGGCCCACATCCCCTTGCCGATCTGCGCCTTGCCGGGCAAGCCCGCGGCCAGGCCGGTGTCGACGTTGCGGTCCTCGTAGGACAGGATCCACTGTTGGGACTTCATGTCGGCCTTGCGGACCATCGGCCCGGCCTCCATGGAGGTGTGGATTTCGTCGCCGGTGCGGTCCAGGAAGCCGGTGTTGATGAAGACGACGCGCTCGGCAGCGGCCGCGATACATGCCGCAAGGTTCACTGTGGTGCGGCGCTCCTCGTCCATGATGCCGACCTTGAGCGTGTTGCGCTCCAGTCCGATCACGTCCTCGATCCTGGCGAAAAGCTCGTCGGTGAACGCGACCTCGTCCGGGCCGTGCATCTTCGGCTTCACGATGTAGACCGAGCCGGTGCGGCTGTTCTTCAGCGCGGTGTCGTCGCCGAGGCTGTGCTTGGCGACCAGCGAAGTGATCAGGCCGTCCAGGATGCCTTCGGGCACCTCGTTGCCCTGGGCGTCGAGGATCGCGTCGGAAGTCATCAGATGTCCGACGTTGCGCACGAACATCAGCGAGCGGCCGTGCAGCACGAGTTCGCCGCCGTCCAGCCCGGTGTATACCCGGTCGGGGTTCATCGTGCGCGTGAAGGTCTTCTCGCCCTTGGTGACCACCTCGGTCAGGTCACCTTTCATCAGCCCCAGCCAGTTGTGGTAACCGAGCACCTTGTCCTCGGCGTCCACGGCGGCAACCGAATCCTCGAAGTCCATGATCGTGGTGACGGCCGATTCGAGCACGACGTCCTGCACGCCGGCGGTGTCGGTGCTCCCGATCGGCGATCGCGGGTCGATCTGGATCTCGATGTGCAAACCGTTGTGCTGGAGCAGGACCGAACTCGGGGACTCCGGATCGCCGAGGTAACCGACCAGCTGCGAGGCGTCGGCGAGGCCGATACTGGTGCCGTCCTCCAGGCCGACCTCCAGCTCACCGTCGACGATCTTGTAGAACGTCGAACCGATGTGCGATCCGGTGATCAGGGTGACCGAGTCGTCAAGGAAGTTGCGCGCCCACTCGATGACTTTGTCCCCGCGCACTTTGTTGTAGCCGACACCCTTCTGTGCGCCGTTCGCCTCGGGGACGGCGTCGGTGCCGTACAGCGCGTCATAGAGCGAGCCCCAACGGGCGTTCGCGGCGTTGATCGCGAAGCGGGCGTTCATCACGGGCACCACGAGCTGTGGGCCCGCGGTGGTGGCGATCTCGTCGTCCACGTTCTGCGTCGCGATCTGGAACTCACCCGGCTCGGGGCGCAGGTAGCCGATCTCGGTCAGGAACTTCTTGTAGGCGGCCTTGTGGTAATTCGCGCCGGGATGCTCCGCGTGCCAGGCGTCGATCTTGCCCTGGATCTCGTCGCGTTCGGCCAGCAGAGCACGATTGCGCGGCGCGAGATCGGTAATGACTCGCTCGGCGCCCGCCCAGAATCCGGCGGAATCCACGCCGGTACCGGGAAGCGCCTCGTTCTCGACGAACTCGTGGAGAACGCTGGCAACCTGGAGCCCGCCGACCTGAATCCGCTTTGTCATCTACTGCCTCACTTCTGAGAAAGCCGGGTGGAAAGACGCAACCATGTTACCCGTCGGTAGATAAGGCCTGCGTCGGGCGGACACCTCGTCTGCCCATTCTGTGTCGCCACGCCGTTCGTGAGCTGGTCGTTCACCGGGCGGATCGCGTGGGTGTCGGCGGTCGGCCCGACAACCCCTCGATCGTACCGCGCGGTATATTTAATGTACTGATCGGAACATTTCGACCACAACGGGAGTCCGGGTGTCGCTCACAGACAGAGTCGTCGTTGTGACCGGAGGTAGCCGGGGCCTCGGTAAGAAGATGGTGCTCGCCTTCGCAACTCTGGCGGATCCTGCGGGACTACATCGAACTGATGCTCGTCGAGGCCGAGCAGATCGCCGAGGGCGGCGACGATCCGGTCACCAAACTGCGCGCACTGATCCATAGCCATGTCCGGCTGATCATCCGCCACCAGCGCGAGGTCACCATCCAGTTGCGCGATGTCGGCGCGCTGACCGGCATGTGCGCAACCGAACTGCAGGACCTGCGCGACCGGGTCCAGCACTGCTGGCAACGTGTCCTCGACGCGGGCCACGCTGAGGGATTGCTGCGCACCAACGACCATGTGGTGACCAACGGCATGCTCGGCATGCTGAACATGGTGACGTTCTGGTACCGCCCGCACGGCGACCACTCTCCCGGCGAGATTTCCGAAATTCTCGCGTCCGCCCTCCTCGACGGCGTCGTGCGCGCCACCGAGCAAGTCTGAAAGGCTGATTATGGCTTGGGATTTCGAAACCGACACCGAGTACCAGAGGAAGCTGGACTGGGCGACGGAGTTCGTCCGGACCGAGGTGGAACCGCTCGACCTGCTGTATCCGAACCCCTACGACCGCACCGACCGCGAAGCCATGGCGCTGATGCGTCCGCTCGCGGAGCAGGTCAAGGAGCAGGGCCTCTGGGCCTGTCATTTGGGGCCGGAACTAGGCGGTCCCGGCTACGGGCAGATGAAGCTCGCGCTGCTCAACGAGGTACTGGGTACCTCGATCTGGGCGCCGTCGGTATTCGGCTGCCAGGCACCGGATTCCGGGAACGCGGAAATCCTCGCGCACTACGGCACTCCGGAGCAGAAGGCGACCTACCTGGCGCCGCTGCTGGCTGGTGAAATCGGCTCCTGCTATGTGATGACCGAACCGACCGGCGGTTCGGACCCCACGCTGTTCACGACTCGCGCGGTGCTCGACGGCGACCACTGGGTGATCAACGGAGAGAAGTGGTTCAACTCGAACGCACAGTTCGCCGCGTTCCACATCGTCATGGTGGTGACCGACCCCGAGGTCAGTCCCTACCGGGGCATGTCGATGTTCATCGTGCCCGCCGGCACGCCCGGCCTCGAAATCGTGAAAAATTTCCATGTCGCGGGCTTCAGCGAGCACGAGGGCCACCTGCGGTTCACCGACGTCCGCGTTCCTGCCGACCATCTGCTCGGCGCCGAAGGGAATGGCTTCGTCGTCGCGCAGACCCGTCTGGGCGGCGGCCGAGTTCATCACGCGATGCGAACGGTCGCCCTGGTGCGCAAAGCGTTCGACATGATGGCCGAGCGCGCGGTATCTCGTCCGATGCGCGACGGCACGCTGGCCGGACTGCAGATGACCCAGGAACGCATCGCCGACAGCTGGATCGAGATGGAGCAGTTCCGGCTGCTGGTGCTGCGCACCGCGTGGCGCATCGACAAGGAGCAGGATTACCGCAAGGTGCGCAAGGACATCGCCGCCATCAAGGTCGCCATGCCCAAGGTGATGCACGACATCGCCCAACGCCCGCTGCACCTACACGGCGCGATCGGCGTCAGCCAAGATCTGCCGTTCGTGGACATGCTCGGTTACGCCGAGGTGATGGCCATCGCCGACGGCCCGACCGAGGTGCACAAAATCACCCTCGCGAAAGAGGTCCTGAAGGACTACGCGCCCGCCGACCCGGTGTATCCGAGCGGCTATCGCCCCACTCTGCGGAAGAGGGCGCGTGAACTAGTCGCCGAGCGCTTGGAGCGCGTCATCGGGAATTTGTGAGCACGGCTGCCTGTCCGCCCGCCTCCCGCGCCGAGCACGCCCAGTTCAGCGGCCGGGTTCTGCTCGGACACGCACCGATCGCGGGACACCGTCGCCGCGTGCCTCACTCCTCTGATCGAGGTATGTGGCCGGTCCCGGGCTGCGACCGGTCAGCACGGCGACCGAGGACTGCCCGAGCAGAGCTGGCTCCGTAAACGCGATCACACGTGCACCGACCCGGGTAGTTCGAAGCGCCGAGGGCCACGTCCCTCCTTTGTCGACATCGATTCGGCGCAGTTCACCGGCGTCGCATCCGGTGCGATGTCTCGTTCGACGTGGCAGAACTACGACCGAGCCAGCCCGCGATCGGTGCGCCCGGTCGCCGCATCGCCGAAAATGACCCGACAGCGACGGGGGCGTTGTGCCACCATGTGATTGACGATGACCACCGCATCGAAGCTGGTCACCCGAGTAGTGGAGAGGAGGGGCGGCAGTGCATCCGGAACAGACGAATCCAAGGTATCCCGACATGGCACCGTGGCTGTCGACCGCGGACGACGCGTTCGGCAAGCAGTCGTGCGTCATGCACGACGGACCGGACGACAGCCGCCTCGATGCCCTCGGCTGATACCGCCGCATTCCCCCTCATCACTCACTCTTTTGTACGAAACATGGTGATTCCCATGCCGTTCCGCTGTGCCGCCGATCAGGTCGTGCCGACCACCGACAACTGGACAAACACCGGAGTGGTCGTCCTCAACGCCTCCTACGAGGCACTGGATGAGATCACTGCCGACCGGGCCGTCGTCCTGCTCATCGCCGGTGCGGCGGAGACGGTCGTGGTCCGCGACCCCCGGTTCCCGATTCGGTCACGGCATCTGGAACTCGCTCTGCCGGAGACGATTCGGTTGCTGCGCTATGTGTACATCGAGCACAGCCCGCTGCGGCTCGACGACAGTCGTGCGACGTCGGCCGGCGTGTTGCGCCGAGACAACCACCGGTGCGGCTACTGCGCGGAATGGGCCCGGACCGTAGACCACATCCGGCCGCGATCGCGGGGCGGCCCGAATACCTGGAGCAATCTGGTGGCCTGCTGCGCGCCATGCAACACGGCCAAGGCCGACCGCACCCCGGAAGAGGCGAGCATGCGCCTGCTCTGGGAGCCGCGGGCACCCCACCACCAGGCCAGGCAGCAACGGCGGATCTGGAAGCAACTCGCCGCCACCTGACCACGTTCCGAGGAAGGAGAAGATCGCGATGACGTACCCCGAGACAACCACCGTCGCCGAGTCGACCTTGGCCGAGCTGCTCCCACTCTCGGATTCCCGAGCGTGGCACCGCGCGGCCTGCCGTGGCGACCCGAACCACGAAGCCTGGTTCCCGTACCCGTCGCAGGATTTCGATTACGCCCGCGCAGTCTGCGCGGCCTGTCCGATCCGAGACGCGTGTGGTGAGTTCGCCGCGCGCACCGGCCAGTCCGGTGTCTGGGGCGGCCACGAGTTCGACCGAGGACGCGTAATCCGCCTGTGATCCTCCACCCGCGCACGACGGCAGGTACGTCGATGAGCCGCGCACCGACCGACTGGCAAAACAGGGAGCCTCGCCAAGCCCGTCGCGCCGGGGCCCATACACTGAGCGCGTGGGCACTCATCGCAGCGGAGCCAGGTCCCGGGGCGTCAGCAAAGGTCCGGTTATCGCAGTGGTTGTCGTTGCCTTGTTGGTTGCGGCCGTTGTCGGCTGGTTTCAACTGCGCGATCGGGCGGCCGATCAGGACAGCGCTGCGGCGGCCGAGTGCGTGGAGGGGCCCGCGACGCTGTACGTGACCGCAGATCCGGAGATCGCGACGCAGGTCAGGGCGGCCGCGGACGGTTACAACTCGACCAAACCTCGGGTGCGCGACCATTGTGCGCAGATCGCGGTGACCACGCAGCCCTCCGCTGCCCTCGTCGCCGCGTTCACCAGCGGCAAAACCTGGGATCCGGCGCTCGGCCCACAACCTGCGCTGTGGATCGCCGATTCGTCCCGCTCCATCGAGGCGATGCGAGTACCCGGGCTGATCGAGGGCACTCCCGCGCCGGTCGCCGGAAGCCCGATCGTGCTGGCTGTGCCGGAGGATTTGCGCCGCGCGCTGGAGCAGGCACAGATCAGCTGGGCGGATCTGCCACGACTGCAACAAGGATCGCTCGGCGAACTCGGACTGACCGGTTGGGGTGGCCTGCGAATGGCGCTCCCGCCCGGGGACCCCACGCTCGCCGCGGCCACCTCAGTCGGCGGCATGGTGTCGGGCACGGATCCGCTCACCACGGAGGAGGCGCAATCTGGTCAGGTGGTCGCCGCCGTTTCGGGGCTGGCCGCGGGCGCCCCCGAGGCGTCTGACACCGCTGCCGCGCTCTCCGCCATCGCGGGGACGCAACAGGCACCGATTCATGCGGTCGCCGCTACCGAACAGCAATTGAAGACCCGGCCCGAAGTGGCCGCGTTCCATCCCACCGGGGCCGCGCCGACGGCGGATTACCCGGCCGCACTGATGTCCGGCCCATGGGTGGACAAGACACAAAATCTCATCGCGGGGCTGTTCCGCGATTATCTGCGAGCCCCGAGTCAGGCACAGAACTTCCTCGCGGCCGGATTCACCACCGCACCGCCTGCCGCGGTCGCCGCGCCACCGCGCGCCGCCCTCGACAAGGTGGTGGCCACGCTCGCAAAGCCCGTTCTCGGCGTGCAGTCCACGGTCCTGATCGACGTCTCGGCCTCGATGGCGACCCCCGAGGGCGCCATGACACGGCTGACGAATGTGATCGGCGCGCTGAACTCCACGATGACCGTCATGCCACCCGACTTCGGCCTCGGTGTCTGGACCTTCGGTAAGAACCTCGACGGCACCATCCCGTATCAGGTGCAGGCCGCCACCGCGCCGCTCACCACCGACCAGCGCACGCAGATCAGCACCGCCCTCGGCAACGTCCACGCCGGCGAGCCACGGGCAGACCAGGCCTACCCCTCGTTGATCGCCGCTTTCAAGAGCGCCATCGCTGGATACAAGCCTGGCCTGACCAACTCGGTGCTGCTGATCACCGACGGACCCGATGACGACTCCACCGTCACCGGAGCAAAGCTGGCGGCCGACATCACCGCCGCGATCAACCGCGACCGCCCAGTTCGGATCGATATGATCGTCATCGGCGGCAATGGCAGCAGCAACCAAACCCTGCAAGACCTGGCGCGACAGACCGGCGGCAGCTACACCCGCGTCATCACCTCCGACGACCTCAGCTTCGGCTCCGCCGTCGTCAAGGCGCTCACTACGCCCTGACCGACCGTGACTGCGCGACCGAGCCTAGCTCTATACCGACGTCGCGCGCCGTGCGCGAACGCGGTTTGAGCCGTTCACGCTCAGTCGGCGTAAGCCTCCAGCGGCGGGCACGCGCACACCAGGTTTCGGTCGCCGTATGCCCCGTCGATCCGGCGGACCGGCGGCCATACCTTGGCTCGGGCATGCGTGCGGCCGCGTGGATAGACGGCAACCTCACGACTGTAGGGATGCTCCCATTCGCCCACCAGTGACGCCGCGGTGTGCGGCGCACCGCGCAGCGGGTTGTCGGTCACCGGCCACACGCCCGCGTCCACCTGATCGATCTCCGCGCGGATGGCGATCATCGCCTCGATGAAATCGTCCAACTCGGCGAGATTCTCGCTTTCGGTCGGTTCCACCATCAGTGTGCCTGCCACCGGGAAACTCATGGTCGGCGCGTGAAAACCGTAGTCCGCGAGGCGCTTGGCCACGTCGTCGACCGTGACACCGGTCCGCGTGGTGATCTCGCGCAGATCGAGGATGCACTCGTGCGCGACCATGCCGTGCTCTCCGGTGTAGAGCACCGAGAAGTACTCATCCAACCTGCGGGCGATGTAGTTCGCCGACGCGATCGCCGACAGCGTGGCCCTGCGCAAGCCGTCGGCACCCATCATGCGGATATAGGCCCAGGTGATCGGGAGGATCGACGCCGAACCATACTCGGCCGCCGAGACCGCGTGCGATCCCGCCTGCAACGGATCGCCAGGCAGATACCGGGCCAGATGCGCGCGCACCGCGACCGGACCGACGCCAGGACCACCGCCACCATGCGGAATGCAGAAGGTCTTGTGCAAATTGAGATGGCTTACGTCGCCGCCGAACCGGCCCGGACGGGCGACGCCGACCAGAGCGTTCAAGTTCGCGCCGTCCACATAGACCTGACCGCCCGCATCGTGCACGAGCGCGCACAACTCGGCGACCTCGTGCTCGTACACGCCATGCGTGGATGGGTAGGTGATCATGATGCAGGCCAGCCGGTCGGCGTGGTCGGCGATCTTGGCGCGCAGGTCGTTCAGATCGACGTCCCCGTTGTCGCGGCACTTCACCACCTCGACGCGCAGCCCGGCCATGGCCGCGGACGCTGCGTTGGTGCCGTGCGCGCTGGACGGGATGAGGCAGGTGTCGCGATGACCGTCGCCGCGGTCCAGATGATACCGGCGGATCGCCAGCAGGCCGGCGTACTCGCCCTGACTGCCCGCGTTCGGCTGCAGACTCACCGAGTCGTAACCGGTGATATCCGACAGCCAGCCCTCCAGATCCGCGATCACCTTCAGCAGACCTGGCACGTCGTCGACCGGCGCGTACGGGTGCATACGAGCGAAGCCGGGCCAGGTGATGGCCTCCATCTCCGCGGTGGCGTTGAGTTTCATGGTGCACGAGCCGAGCGGAATCATGCTGCGGTCCAACGCGATGTCCTTGTCGGACAGCGAACGCAGATAGCGCAGCATGGCCGTTTCGGTGTGGTACTTCGTGAACGCGGCGTGGGTCAGGAACTCCGATGTCCTGGTCTCGATCGCGGCGACCGGGGCCGGCGCGCCCTGTTCGGAGGACATTGCGGTGCCGAAGGATTCGAGCACAGCCACGACGTGCGCATCGGTGGTCGCCTCGTCACAGGCGATGCCGACGTGGTCGGCATCCACGAGACGCAGATTGATCCCACGCGATTTCGCCTTCGCCACCACGGCTTCCGCGCCGCCGGGCACATGGGCGAGCACAGTGTCGAAGAAGGCGTCGTGCACGACGGCGCCGTCCAGCCCCGCCGCGATCGCCGCGGCATGCCGGTGCACCCTGCGGGCGATCGCACGCAAGCCGTCGGCACCGTGGTAAGACGCGTACATCGCGGCCACGATCGCCAGCAGCACCTGCGCGGTACAGATGTTGGAGGTCGCCTTCTCACGACGGATGTGCTGCTCGCGGGTCTGCAACGCGAGCCGATAGGCCACGTCGCCGTCCGCATCCACCGAGACGCCGACCAGGCGACCGGGTAGCTGACGGGCCTGTGCCCGGCGAACGGCCAGATATCCCGCGTGCGGGCCACCGAAGCCGAGCGGAACACCGAAACGTTGGGTGGTGCCGAAGCACACGTCGGCGCCTTGGTCGCCGGGCGGCGTGATCAGCGTCATTGCCAGCAGATCCGCCCCCACCGCGACCAGCGCACCGCGCTCGTGCGCCGCGCTGATCATGCCGGTCCAGTCCACGATGCGGCCGGAGGCACCGGGCGACTGCGCAAGCACACCGAAGAACTCACCGTCGGGCAGCACGTCCGCGGACAGGTCCGCCTCGACGATCTCGAGGCCGAGCGGCTCCGCCCTGGTATGCAGCACGGTCCTGGTCTGGGGGAACAGATCGGTGTCGATCAGAAAGCGCGTGGACTTGGACCTGCTCGCGCGATGCAGCAGCGTCATCGCCTCGGCCGCGGCCGTGGCCTCGTCCAGCATGGATGCGTTGGCGACATCCATCGCGGTCAGCTCGGACACCATGGTCTGGAAGTTGAGCAGCGCCTCCAGCCTTCCCTGGCTGATCTCCGGCTGGTAGGGGGTATAAGCGGTGTACCATGCCGGGTTTTCCAGCACATTGCGCACCAGCACCGGCGGGGTCAGCGTGTCGTAGTAGCCGAGGCCGATCATCGAGGTCGCCACGGTGTTCGCCTGGGCAAGCGCCGCCAACTCGGCGAGTGTCTCGTGCTCGGTGGCCGCCGCGGGCAGTCCGGCCAGGCCGGCGCCGTCCAGGATGCTGGCGGGCAGCGCCTTCGCAGCGAGGTCATCGAGCGACGGTACGCCGATGACGTCCAGAATCCGGGCGAGTTCGCTCCGGTCCGGTCCGATATGACGATCGGCGAATGAGCGTGTCACGACAAAACTCCCAAGGTCGGGCGGGGTCGACCACATGGTCGACAAGTACCGGCCCTCCCCCTCTGTCGTGGTGCCTGAGAGATTCGGGTGCCGCGACCGACGCGAACCCTTTCCCCATGGGCGGGCAGCTCGAAGCCACCGCTTTCCAGAGGCGTCGAAGCCCGCACGGTCCCTGTTGCCTGAGAGATTGACGGGGAGGTGCTGCTCCTTCGGCGCCCGGACTCATGTCGAGACCGGGACTCTCCCGCACGGCGGCGACGCAGCCTCAGTTTATGCCGACGCGACACCGCGGCGCGCCACGAGACCCCCGCAGCGCCATGTCGTTCTCGTCACTCGCCGACCGCCCGCAATCCGGCATCAGATCGCCAGACCATCGCGCAACCGGGTCGCCGCGAGCATGATCACCTCCGCTTGGATCCCGACCAGGCGTGGAAGCGGCACCGGCACGCCGGGCGCGTTGTGCTCGATCTCGGCGCACCACCCGTCGAAGACCGCGGCGAACCGGTCACGTTCGGCCGCCAGTATCGGCGATCCGGCGCGCCGATATTCCGTGTCGAGCAACCGCAACAGCATGCCACCGAGCCGCAGGCGCATCATGGCCGTCCAGTCGTACTGGTGGACGAAGATCTCGCCGCGGGTCGCGATCCGGTTCCGGCTCGCCACCACCTGCCTGCTCACCGCGAGACCGGGAAGCCTGGCGACCAACGCGCGTACCGAACGCTCGAACGGGCTGCTGCCGCTCAGCCGATCGGAGACCCGGGCAAGCACGTCGGACACGACCTCGGCCAGGGCGGCGAAGTCGGCTGCCGTGGCGTCGAGCAGGTCACCGAGAATACAATCGCCCGCTGAGCCGTCGCCGATCCGCGGATCGACCCACAACGGCAACTCGCACACCAGAATCGCCGTGCCGTAGCGCGCCACGTAGTCCCGGCAGCCGCCGCCCCCCAATGCCGCGACCGCATCGACGCCCTGTCCTGCGAGTCGGTCGGCCATCGCGTCGAACCGCGGCAGTTCGAAAACGCCATGCGCCAACGTCCGCGCACCTGGTGTGTCGGGCTGGCCGTAATAGATCGGCACCTCCGAGGCCGCTAGTCGGTCGGTCAGCGCCGACCAGTACTCCGGGTCACCGCCGGTGGTGTAGAAGAACCCCCCGCCGAACTCGGCATTGTGTAACGAAACGATCAGGGCCGGCCGGGTGCGGTCGATCAGCGTCATCAGCGCTCTCGTCTCCGGCAGGGGTACACCGACTCGAATGCCACGCCACGCGGTCGGAAAGCACCACTCTGGCTGTTCCACCGCGGGTGGGCGGTAGAAACCGCGCGCGACACCAGTTCTGGTG
The DNA here is from genome assembly GCF_040647855.1 of Nocardia sp. NPDC049220. NCBI lineage: Bacteria > Bacillati > Actinomycetota > Actinomycetes > Mycobacteriales > Nocardiaceae > Nocardia > Nocardia sp. NPDC049220. Next base: position 54,600 of record NZ_JBEZDA010000010.1, on the reverse strand, counting down.
TGCGGACCCGCGAACCAGCCTTCGTTGAGCCGGGTCCCGTCCGGATCGACGCACAGCACGAAATGCCAGGTGGCCTCGACCGTGCTGGCATCGTCGCGCGCCATTCTGCCGAGCAGATGACGGATCGTGGCCATGCCGATCGGCTCGTTCGGGTGCGGATTGCCGAGCACCAGGATGTGCCGCGGTCCCGATCCGACCAGCACCTCGCGGATCGGATCACCGCCGCGTGATCGCCCGATCTCGGTAATCGATATTCGGCCCGGATGCGCGGCGGCCAGCACGTCAGCGAATCCGTTCAGTTCGTCCACCGTCGGGAATGCCTCAATGGGGTCGATCGGCCCCACCAGTCCGGCGATGTCGTGGCCGCCTTGCACGGCGCGACGCTCTATCGCGCTCATCGAGCAGCGGTTGACCTAGCCCGTTTTCCGATTCATCCGCGCCTTACGACGGAAAGACAGCTCGTCCTCCGGTCGTTCGGTGACTGCCGACGCCCGTTCCGCCGGGAAATTGGCGATCGCGCCGGTCAGTTCCCGCATGGCTCCGCTGACGGCGATACCGAACACCCCTTGCCCGCCTTGGAGTAAATCGACGACCTCTTCGGGCGAGGTGCACTCATAGACCGAGGTCCCGTCGGAGAAAAGGGTGATGCCGGCCAGATCCTGCACGCCGCGGCTGCGCAGGTGATCGACGGCGATACGGATGTTCTGCAGTGAAATGCCCGCGTCCAACAACCGCTTGACGATTTTGAGGACCAGGATGTCCTTGAACGAATACAGCCGCTGGCTACCCGAACCCGCGGCGCCACGGACCGACGGCACGACCAGACCGGTTCGCGCCCAGTAGTCGAGCTGCCGGTAGGTGATCCCGGCCACCTGGCATGCGCTGGGGACGCGATACCCGACTAGGTCGTCAGGCACCGAGTCGTCCGGGAACAGGCCTGGCTGTACCACATCCTGCGATTGCTCTGCCACTGACCACTCCCTTGCTTCGCCGACGCATTCCCAGCCTCATCGATGACCCGGCTCCGTTGGTGACCGAACCGTTGGTGGATTCGGCCGAAACGGGCGTGGCCCAACTGTCGAGATTACTCCCCTCGATTGTCCAGGGAGCGCCCTCATCGAGCCAAACGCGACGCGCGGTAAAAGTCTCGACCTCTACTTCAGCTATCGGTTGCCTTGAAGTCGTCAGGGGACACCGACTCGAGAAATTCCTTGAACTTTTCGACCTCGTCCTCACGCTCGTCCGGCATGACGAGGCCCGCTTCCTCCAGCACCGGCTCCTCGGCGTAGATCGGGCAACCCACCCGCAAGGCTATCGCCACCGAATCGGACGGACGTGCCGAAATACGCAAATCGTTGTCGAAAACCAAGTCCGCGTAGAAGGTGCCCTCCTGGAGATCAACGATCCTGACCTCCTTGAGCGTGTGCCCGAGTTCTGTGATGAGAACCTTGATCAGGTCGTGGGTCAACGGGCGGATCGGCGTCACCCCCTCCTGCTCGAGCACGATCGCTGTCGCCTCGGCCTGCCCGATCCAGATCGGCAGATACCGGTCTCCCGCCACCTCGCGGAGCAACAGCACGGGCTGGTTCTGTGGCTGTTCGACACGGATGCCGATCACGCGCATTTCGCTCATCGCACTGCCTCCCATACTCGCCGGCAGCCCGACATGACCGCTGTAGAACTCGCCGTACCACGAGTCTAGGCGAACCAGCACGGGTCCAGCGATCGGTGTGCACCGCCGCAATCGGCGTGTTGGATCGACGAAACCTACCGACCAGGAGCCGCCAGAGGCTCAACCCCCCAGCGAACTCCGGACCGAGGCCTTCACCAGACAGCTGTGCAATGTCAGCGACAACGCCGCGAGTTCACGCACCATCTCCTCGGCGCGAGCCCGGGCACCCGCATCGCGGCTCTTCGCGATCGGGGCGGCAATCTGCGCGACGAGCGCGGCTTCCCGGTCGGCGGCCAGCTTGAACGCGCGCAGATGCCGTGCCTCCAAACCGAATTCGGCCATCGCCCGCGCAGTCTTCGCCAGGGTGACCGCGTCGGCGTCGAAATACCCCGCGACACCCGGCGTGATCAGGTTGGCGCGGATCAGATCGTTGAGGAACCTGTCATCGATCTGGGCCTGGTCGAGCAGATCCGACCGAGTGAGCCGGATTTCGTGATCGAATCGCAGATCGTCCGGAGAGACCTCGCTCGGTACGACACCGAGCCGACGCGGCGGCGCCACGGGGCGACCGCCGCGTTCGGGACCGGCAGCGGACTGCTCGGACTCCGTCGGAACACGCCCGGACTCCGCGACACCGCCGTGACCGGGATGCGCTCGGGCACGGGCTTCCCGCACACCGAGCGTTGCCGCACCGCTGTCGATAGCCTCGAGTTGCTCCTTGATCACCTTCAGCGGTAGGTACTGGTCGCGTTGCGCGGTCAGTACAAACCGAAGCCTTTCGACATCTGCGATGGAGAACCTACGGTAGCCCGAGGGCGTCCGCTCCGGCCGAATCAGGCCCTCCGCTTCCAGGAAGCGGATCTTGGAGATGGTGACGTCCGGAAAATCGGGACGCAGCAGGTCGAGTACGGAGCCGATCGACATGCCTCCGCGAGCCCACTGCGCCGCACCGGTCACTGCGCCAGGTCCTTCATGACCCTGAGCCTTTCATGAGTGAGACCCAGCGCCGACGTGGTCATAGACTGCCCGCACCCGCCGACGTGTCCGTAACTTGCGCGCGCGGTCCCGTGAGGAACACCAGCCGGAACTTGCCGATCTGCACCTCGTCACCGTTCTGCAGCTCCGAGGAGTCCACCGGCTCCCGGTTCACATAAGTGCCGTTCAGGCTGCCGACGTCCACGACCTGGAACGAATCGTCGTCCTGACGGAACTCGGCGTGCCGACGGCTGACGGTGACGTCATCGAGAAAGATGTCACTGTCGGGGTGACGACCCGCCGATGTGGTCGGCTGATCAAGCAGGAACCGCGAGCCCGCATTCGGGCCGCGTTTGACGACCAAGAGGGCCGCGCCAACGGGCAGACCCTCGACCCCTTGGACCGGCTGCTCGCCGGTCGGCTCCCCGGAGCGCGACGCGTCGACCTCGTTCAGGAAATCCGCGCGGAAGACCGACGTTGTCTCGGCCGCGGTCTCCCCGTAACCCGGGTCTTTGTTCTCGCTCACCGTTTCTCTCCTCCTCGAACCTGATTATCACATGCAAGCAGGTGATGTTTGTGACATCACGACCTGCCGTCGAGTCCCTAGATTCCCGGCACAACCACCGGGTACATCTGTTGGCATTGACCGTACCCTGCCAGGCCGCACCCGTGCAGGTGGAACTGGCAAGGCTGCCTCAGCCCCCGATAACTGCTTGATAACCTGCGGCATCCAACAGTTCATCGAGCGTCGCATCCAGGCTCACCGCGTCGCTCACCTCCAACTCGAACAGCCATCCCTCACCGTAGGGATCGGTGTTCAAGGTCTCCGGCTCCGAGGTCAATTTCTCGTTCACCGCAACGACTTTCGCGCCCATCGGAGCGTAGATGTCGGACACGCTCTTGGTCGACTCCACCTCCGCGATGCTGTCCGAGGCGACCACGTCCGTGTCCGTCTCGGGCAACTGCACGAACACAACGTCACCGAGTTGAGACTGGGCGTAGTCGGTGATGCCCACCCGGACCCGGGTCGGGGCGATCCGGCGCACCCACTCATGCTCCTCGGTGTAGCGCAGATCCTCGGGGGTCTGGGTCACAGGCCGTCCTTTCGTTTGAACGTTGCAAGCAAACTCTATCGGCTATGCCGTGCGGTGTGACACTGCCGGTATCGCTCTCGCTACCGCGATGGCCCTGCCGGTGTACAGCATGCCGGTCCAGACGTAGACCGCCGTGCCCCAGATCAGTAATGCCCCGCCGAAGGCGCGCCCGAAACCGTCGCCCGCCCAGTCAATCTGCCCGGCCAGTAGCCAGGGCAGCGCCGACATCAGCGCGAAGGTGGCGGCCTTGCCCAGGTAGATCACCTCGGGCGGGGGCAGGTCGCGGCGCTTGTACACCGACAGCGTCGCGGTGAGCAGGACGTCTCGCCCGACCAGGATCACCGCCACCCACCACGGGACCAGGCCGCGGATCACGAAGGCAGCCAGCGTCGTGACCAGAAACAGCCGGTCCACGAACGGATCGAGCAACGCGCCCAGGCGCGAAGACTGGTCGAGCAACCGCGCGAGTTTGCCATCCAGGAAGTCGGTGACGCCGCTGGCGACCAGTAGCGCACATGCCCAGCCGTCGGCCCGCTGGACCAGCAGCAACCACAGGAAAAGCGGAACGCCGAGCAGGCGCAGCACGCTGAGCACATTCGGCACGGTCAGGATGCGGTCGGCAAAGACACCCTGCACCGCACCGTCGGCGCCTGCGCGCTCCCCGGGTTCCGTCGTGCCCGATTCGGTTGTCACGACCCCGTGCATACCGCACCGACCCGGCCGCCGCCATCTCCAGCGCCGATTTTTGCGAGATCCGTGCCCCCGGACGCCCTCCGCGAATGGTTTTCGCCACAAACCGACCGTGACAGAATGAGTATGAAATCATCTCACCCATCGGGGGTGCGCGAGAGGAAGTCATGTCCACATTCGATTACGACGTGGTGGTGATCGGTTCCGGCTTCGGCGGCAGCGTCAGCGCGTTGCGGCTCACCGAGAAGAATTATCGGGTCGGCGTGCTCGAGGCTGGTCGGCGGTGGAACGCGGAGGACATCCCCGCCACGAACTGGAATGTGCGCACATCGATCTGGGCGCCTCGGCTCGGCTGCACCGGCCCACAGCGAATCAGTCTGCTCGGCAAGTGCGCCGTATTCTCCGGGGTGGGCGTCGGCGGCGGCTCACTCATCTATGGCAATACCCTTTACGAACCGCTACCGAACTTCTATACCGACCGGCAATGGAACCACATCACCGACTGGCGCGCAGAGCTGGCGCCGTACTACGACCAGGCCAAGCGCATGCTCGGCGTCGCACCCAACCCGCGCATGACCCCGGCCGACGAGGTGATCCAGCAGATCGCCGAAGACCTCGATGTCGCCGATACCTTCCACCCCACCGACGTCGGTGTGTTCTTCAACGAGAGCAATCCGGGCACGGAGGTCGACGACCCCTACTTCGGCGGCGCCGGGCCGCGGCGCAGCGGCTGCGTGCATTGTGCACGGTGCTTCACGGGCTGCCCGCACAACGCCAAGAACACCACCACCACCAACTACCTCTACCTGGCCGAGCAGGCGGGCGCGCAGGTGCATCCACTGACCACCGCCACCGCCGTGCGCCCGCTGCCCGGCGGCGGCTACGCGGTCGAGACCAAACGGTCCGACCGCTGGATCCGCAAGCAGCGCAGGACCTTCACCGCCGAACAGGTGGTGTTCGCGGGCGCCGCCCTCGGCACCCAGAAGCTGCTGCACAAGATGCGCGACGACGGCGTACTATCCCGCCTGTCGCCCCGGCTCGGCGAGCTGACTCGCAGCAACTCCGAGGCGATCCTCAACGTGGTGAGCCGCTCACGCAACGATTTCGCCGAGGGCGTCGCGATCACCTCCTCGATCCATCCGGAGGCCGACACCCACGTCGAGGTGTGTCACTACGGGAAGCGGCAGAATGCGCTGTTCCCGATGTCGGTGCCGATCGTGGACGGCGGCGCGTTCCGCTTCCTCCGGTTTCTGCTGGCGATCCTGCTGCACCCGCTCGTGTTCCTCCGCAGCCTCAACGCGCGGCACGCGTCGGAGAAGTCGGTGATCCTGCTGATCATGCAGTCACTGGACAACTCCCTGACCTCGTTCCGACGGCGCGGACGACTCGTGACCAGGCCGGGTACCGGTGCGCCGAACCCGACCTGGATCCCGCTGGCACACGACATCGGCCGCCGATTCGGCGCGAAGGTCGACGGCGACACCCACGGCCTGATCATGGATGTGTTCGGGATCCCGGCTACCGCGCACTACATCGGCGGCTGCGTCATCGGCGACTGCCCGGAAACCGGTGTGGTCGACCCGTACCAACGGGTGTACGGGCATCCTGGCCTGCACGTCGCGGACGGCTCCGCGGTGACCGCCAACCTCGGCGTGAACCCGTCGCTGACCATCACCGCGCAAGCCGAGCGCGCGATGGCGTTCTGGCCCAACCGGAACGAGCCCGACACCCGGCCGGAACTGGGATCGTCCTACTGTCGCGTCGCACCGGTGGCGCCGGCCCGTCCCACGGTGCCCGCTATCGCGCCTGGTGCGTTGCGACTGCCGATCGAGCCCGTCCTGCCCGCGATCCCCGTCGAGTGAGTCCGACGCCACATCGGTCCCCGCCGCGCAGTCGCTAGCGTGATTCATCGTGTCCGACAGTGGTATCGACCTACGCTCCTATGCGCCCGCGGAGCAGATTCGCGCCAGGGGCCGCGTGCTGCGCCAGCAGGTGTCTCCGCTCGCGCGCGACCGGGAGCCGACCAGCGTGCATCGTCCCGGCGTACCCGAGTTCGTCGAGGCGAGCAACGCGGGCAGACTGCCGCATCTGAGGCCACTGCGCGTCGGCCGGATGATCGCCTCGCCGTTCACCTTCTACCGAGGCGCGGCGGGGTTGATGGCGGCCGATCTCGCGGGTGGCCCGCACAGCGGGCTCGCCGCCCAGCTGTGTGGCGACGCGCACGCCGCCAATTTCGGCCTCTACGGCACCGCGCGCGGCGAAATCATCATGGACATCAACGATTTCGACGAGACCATCGCGGGCCCATGGGAGTGGGATCTGGAGCGTCTCGCAGCCAGTCTGGTACTCGCGGGCCGCGAGGGCTGTGCCGACGAGGACGATTGCCGTACGGCGGCCCGCGACGCGGCGCGCGCCTATCGCGCGACAGTCGACGCGCTGGCCGCCATGCCGTTCATGGCATCGTGGACCGCGCTACCCGACGAGTCGGTGATCACCCAGGCCAAGGCCGAGGCCCTGCTGGATGATTTCGCGAAGGCCGCGAAGAAGGCCCGCAAGAACACAAGCGCCAAGGTGGTAGCCAAGTGGACCGAGCACCTGGACGACCATGAGACCGGCATTCGCCGACACCGATTCATCAGCGACCCACCGATTCTCACCGCCGTCGAGGACCGCGTCGCCGCGGCGGTGATCGAAGGACTGGAGCGCTACGCAGAAACCCTGCGTGAATCCCGGCGCAACCTGATCGCCCGCTTCGCGGTGTCCGACATCGCGTTTCGCATTGTGGGCACCGGAAGTGTCGGGCTGCACACCTACATCGCGCTACTGCACGGCAACGACGGTGAGTCGCTGATCCTCCAGGTGAAGCAGGCCACCCCCTCGGTACTGGCCCCGTTTCTACCGACGGCCCCGACTCGGCACGAAGGAGAGCGGATCGTGCAAGGCGCGAGAATCGTTCAGTCCGAGACCGATATTCTGCTGGGTTGGACCTCGTTGGACCCGACCGGCGGCGGCACCGAATTGCCCTTCATCGTCCGGCAATTCCGCAATTCGAAGGGCAGCATAGACCCCACCGGCCTGCCCGCCAACGATCTCGACGACTACGGAAGGTTAGCGGGCGCACTGCTGGCCAGAGCCCATTCGCGTTCGCTCGACCCACGACTGCTGTCGGGGTACCTGGACGGTGACGAGCGCTTCGACGACTCGGTGGCGAATTTCGCGGTGCGCTACGCCGACCGCACCGAGGCCGACCACGCCGAGTTGGTCGCGGCGGTCCGCGCGGGCCGGATCGCGGCCGAACAACCGGATTAGTTCCGCCCGCAACACGCCCATTCTTGGCGTGGGCGCGGCGAACTCGGCGCGCGACCTCGTATCCTGTCCATTGTCGAGTGTCGACGAGAAGGGTGGTCGCCAATGCTCGTACGAGTCCAGAACGCCTCAGGCACCAATGCCGAGCGGGCTCTGATCGATTGGCTGCGCGCCTGGAAGGATCCCGCGAGTCCGCACGGCGTCGCGACCGTCCACTGCAGCCTGTTCCACCAGGACAAGTTGCACCAGTTCGACGCGGTGGTGTGGACGCCTAACAGTTGCGTGGTGATCGAGACAGAGGCGCTCGTCGCCCGGCAGGACGGCGTGCTGGAAGTCCCCCTCAACGCTGGGTGGACGATCAACGGTGAGCCCGCCGCGACCGAGCGCCGTGACCGCGGCACACCGCTGGAGAGGTCCCGCGAACACACCTTCGCATTGCAGAGCTGGCTCGCCGCCCGCGGACTCGGCCAGCGCGTAGTGCATGGTCTCGCGCTGATCGTCCCGTTACGCGGCGCCCAGTTGAAGATCGAGCAGGCGTGGACCGATCCGAGCTTCGACGTGATCATCGGCGACGACCCCGTTCGGCTCCAGCACTACTTCGACTCGCTTGCCGAGCAGGAGAGTTTCCTGTGGACGGCCAACGATATCGCCGTCGCGTTCCGTGGCCTCGGCATTCTGCCCTATCTGCCGGCGCCGCAGGAACTACTCAACGAGGGTTTTCTCGGTCCGATCGATATCACCCTCTGGCACGGCGGGCCGAATCAGGCGCAGGCCGAGGCCTACGCCCAGGAGTTGGCGCAGGCCGAACGGGAGGCGCAGAGCTCCCCGTTCGCCATCGAAGCGCCGTGGTACAGCCCGTGGAAGCTGTATCCGAGGGAATCCGGCGACCTCGATCTCGGCCGCACGTTCATGCGCACCGTCCTCGCGATCGGCATGATGATCGGCGCCGCCTGGATGCTGTGGTTCGTGGTCACCGCGATACTGACCTACGGCCCGGGCTGAGGGCGGACCTACTGCTACCGAGCCGGTTGTGCCCCTGGGCCTGGCGCGCAGCAACGAGAGTCGCGAGCCGCGTAAGACTCGCGGGCGCCACCGCCACGCGGGTGCGCTGACGCCGTGTCTTATCCGCTCATTCGACCAGCTTCCCGGCAGTGGAGACCTCCCGCATGAGTCGGGCGATGTCGTCCGGAACCTCGGGGATGTCCTCCCGTTCGATCCGACCTGGCCCGGACCACACCAAATTCACGCGCAGGTCAGGATCGAGTTCGGGGTAATCGGAGCGGTTATGACAACCACGCGTTTCGCGTCGTTCCAGGGCAGCCTCCAGTGTCGCCCTAGCAGCGATCGCTGAAGATTTCAGGTCGTACGCGTGCGCCAGATCCTGGAAGCCCGCGGGATCGGGATGTACTCCGATGTGTGTCATCCGTGCCTCGATCTGATCGAGATCCGATAGTCCTGTTCGAATTCCGGCATCGTCGCGGACCACGCCCGCGTGCTCGGTCATGGTGTCGCGCAGGGCGCGCTGTAATGCGCGCACGTTCTCCTTGCCGTCGGTGGCCAAAAGTTCATCCACCTCACGGCGAGCATCGGCGAGCGCGCCCGGTGACCGACGCTGGGCAGACAATTCGGCCGAGTAGCGCGCTACGGCCTCGCCGACGATCCGGCCATACACGAACAGTTCGATCAGTGAGTTGCCACCGAGCCGGTTGGCGCCGTGCAAACCGCTGGACGCCTCACCGATCGCGTAGAGGCCTTCGACGTCGGTTCCGTGATCGTGCGACCGTACCCACACGCCGCCCATCGAGTAGTGCGCGGTGGGCGCGATCTCGATCGGGCCGCGGGTGATGTCGAGCATCTGTAGTTCCAGCATGGTCTGGTAGACACGCGGCAGCCGCTGCATGATCGTCTCGCGCGGTAGGTGCGATACATCAAGCCAGACGCCACCGTGCGTGGTGCCCCTGCCTTCCTTGATTTCCGTGTACGCGGCAAGCGCCACCCTGTCGCGGGTCGACAGTTCCATCCGCTCCGGGTCATACCGGGTCATGAATCGCTCGCCCGCCGCGTTCCGGAGGATCCCGCCTTCGCCCCGTGCGGCTTCCGATACCAACGTGCCTGCGGCGTTCTCCGGTTCGATGAGCCCGGACGGGTGGAATTGCACGAGTTCCGGATCGCGGATTCGACCGCCGGCGAGTAGGGCGAGCCGAAAAGAGTCACCGGTGTTCTCATCCCGCCTCGACGACGTGCGACGCCAGATCCGGGTATGCCCGCCCGCGGCAAGGATGACGGCATCGGCGTGAAACACATATCGCCGACCGTTGTCGAGATCGAACCCATATGCACCGAACACAACGTTGTCGTGCACGAGAATTCGCGTCACATAACAGGTATCCAGTATCTGTATACCGAGCTGACCAGCACGGTTGACGAGTGTTCGCTGGATCTCCAGGCCGGTGTAATCGCCAGCGAATGCGGTCCGTCGGTAGGTGTGTGCGCCGAAGAACCGCTGGGAAATACGCCCATCTGCTTCCCGAGCGAACGGCATTCCCCACCGCTGCAGGTCGTCGATTCCGCGAGCGGCATTCTCGGTGACGATCCGCACGGTCTCCGGGCGGGCGAGAAGGTAACTCTCCTTGATCGTGTCTGCCGCGTGCTGTTGCCAGGTGTCTTCGCGGTCCATGGTCGCAAGTGCGGCGTTGATGCCACCCGCCGCCAGCGTGGTGTGCGCGTCCCCCTTCGTCCGTTTACCGACCACCAGCACGTCGACGCCACGCTCTGCCAGCTCGATCGCTGCCCGTAAACCGGCACCGCCGGTACCGATCACGAGCACCGACGTGGCGATCTGGTGTTCACTCGAATAGTCCATCAATGTTCCCTTCAAGTCTTTATTCTTCGAGATCGAAGCGGTCGCGCGGGTAGCTGTCAGCTACCCGTCGGCGCGAACTTCCGGCGGACCGACTACGCCGAGCAGTCGCCGCTGCGTGAGTTGCACACGTGGAGACTTTTCCTGTTCGACACTGCGCAGAAGCATCTCGACGGCGGCGGGTGCCCACATTGAGCGGATCGGAACGCGCTGTCAGTCCCTTGCGAATTCACCTGTCGCGGGCGACAACGTTCCGGACTCGCGAGATCGACAGGACCTTTCATCGGCACCCCTGCCAGCCGATGGCAGCAACCACGTCAGCCGCTGGCATCGGCGCCGGCAACCGCGCCACGCCGCGTGGGTCCGAGAGCCCGCGACACCATCTGAGAATTCGGCGGCCCCGTCGCGTGCACGAGCGAGAATGCGACCGTATCGGCGAGGGCTCAGGCGCGTGCGCTGGACGCTACTGCCGGGCGGGGTGCCCGCAGGTGGCGGCGCTGTTCGAGTTCCTCCGCGCTGACCAGAACCAACATCGGCTGTCCGGGCGCGCAGAACATCGTCACCACAAAGGCCGATTCGACATCGTCGAGGTTGTTCCCATCCTGGTAGTGGATGACATCCCCGCCAGGCTCCCAGAACGTCTCCCCCGCCTTGACGACTCGCTGCGGCTCACCTTCCAGTTCGAAGATGATCTCGCCCTTGATGACATAGCCGTACGCCGGACCGGAATGCCGATGCGGCGGTGACCCCGTGCACCCAGGAGGGACGGTGACCAGGACCGTCATGGCTTCGGCGCCATCCGGGATTTGCGGCGCCCCGCGCACGGACCCGATCACTTCGATCGCGGGAAAGGTGGTCGTGGTATCGGGGTTCTCGGGGTGGGGTGTGTTTTCTGTGGTCACGGTTCTTCCCTTCGAGCGAACTACCTGCCCAGTGAAGACGGGGCAGCTGGGGAATCTGTGACACCTCCGCTGGCTGCTTTCGGCGATGACCAGCAGGTTCACGTTCGATGAAGTGAGCAACGCCACGACATCTGTCGCGGGCAAACTGAGCGATTGTTGCGGTTTCGACCCTCTGCGCTCGCCTTCCAAGACGTGTGCCGGACCGGGGCGGAGCCGCATGGCGTCTCCTCGATCGCGGTATCCGCTCGCCTTCAGAGTTACACCGAAAATATCGCAGTTGTTCCAAGAATCTGGCATTCATTTTATCAATCCGGCCGTCGCCCGAGCCGCGAATCAAGAACTATTTGCCAATATGGAACAAACGACACGAACACCGGCACAGCCCACGTCCAACGCGATCGCGGAGCGGTCGCATATCCGACACATCATGCATAAATAGTCAGAGTTTCGACGAATACAGATAATTCGTTCGTAGCTACTGGTCGGCGTGCCCATGGCCTCGACCGGGTCGCCGGTGTCCATCGCGAGCCCCCTAGGCCGCCCGGTGTGGCGGTGGTTATCGTCGAGCGGTGTTAGCTGTTCGGGAGACTTCGGTCCTGCGACATCGCACCCGGTTCGGCGTCGCCGCGACCGGGGCGGCCGTCACCATCACGGTGCCGATGACCCTGCCCGCCGATGGCGGTCCATCCTCGGTTGATCGCGCGATCGCCGAACCCCTGCACTCGATGCTGGGTACACGCCATGATGTGTACGAGGCGCTCGTGCTCCCGAGCAACGGCTACATACTGATCCCGCTACTCATGCTCACCTGCGCATGGTTCGCCTACCACGGTGACATGCGACGGGCAATAACGATGGCCACGGTCCCGGAAATAGCGGTCGCGATCAACACCTGGCTGCTGAAACCGCTGTGGGGACGGCAGTGGCACGACTATCTCGCATACCCGAGCGGACACACCGTCCACTTGGTCGCCATCGCCACCACCTTCGTACTGTTGGCCGGCACGCCCTGCGCGCGATATGCGGTGTGCGCGGCGGCAAGCGTGGCGTTGGCGGCGACCGCCACGGGAATGATCGGCCTCGACTACCACCATCCGACCGACGTCCTCGGCGGCGCCGCAGCGGCGATCACGATGGTGACACTGCTGTGCTGGACGGCCGAATCGCTACCCCGCCGGCACAGCACTGCCCGACGCGGCGGGCTCGGCACCTGAGCAGCATGACTCCAGGTCCGCCGATCGGTGATTGAACCGCGATCGACGCGGCAATCGATTGCCGACGCACACCCGATCACCCGGTGCCCTCGCCACCGCGCGGTCGGTCGACGACCTTCTCCCGGACTATGTTCGGTCGAACACGCTCGCGTCGTGGAGCATGGCGGCGCGCAGCATCGTCTCGGGCACGCCCATGGCCTCGACCAAGGTCTGCGCGTGCGGGCGCAGCCGGTCGACCAGCTCGTTCACGCCGCGGCGTACCGCCTTCGCTCGGTCGACCGACATGAACCGGTGCATGATGTACCAGGCCTGGTTCTCCTCGATCGACGAGTAGACGAACAGGTCGCACATCGAGTCCGCCAGCGCACGGGCGTCCGGGTCGTGGATGCCGGCGATACCCTCGATGAAGGCCTCCAGTATCAGGCGGTCGATATGCGCCGAACCGGCAGCCAAGATGTGGTCCTGGGCGTTGTTGAACGCTTCGAACGGGCCGGTGTCCCGGGCTCGGGCGCGCAGCCGGTGCCCCGCGGTGCGGACCAAGTAGTCCTCGCGGTCGGCGAACAACTGCAACTGCACCGCGCGGCGGGAGAGATCTCCCTCGTCGATGGACTCGTCGCCGCGGTCTTTGAGGGTCTGGATCAGCTGGCGCACACCGGATCGCTTGCGCACCACGTCACCTGCCATGGTCGCGGCGAAACGCACCCACCCCAGCGCATCCAGGTCGCGCACTTCATCGGAGTAGGCGGTGAGCAGTTCCTTGGCCACCAACTGCGTCAGCACGACGTTGTCGCCCTCGAAAGTGGTGAAGACATCGGTGTCGGCCTTGAGCGTGACCAGACGGTTCTCCGTCAGATAGCCTGCGCCGCCGCACGCTTCACGGCATTCCTGAATGGCGCGGGTGGCGTGTTCGGTCTGTGCGACCTTCAGTCCCGCCGCGCGCTTCTCCAGAGCGCGTTGCGCGCCCGGCTCGAGATCCTGGCCGGTCTGCACCAGGTGCATCCGCCGTACCAGGTCGTTCTGCGCGAACGCGAGCGCGTACGACTTCGCGACCAAGGGGAGCAGCCTGCGCTGGTGATTGCGGTAATCCAACAGCACTGTCTCCACACCGGTGTCCGGGTCGGCGAACTGGCGACGCTTCAGCGCGTATCGCACCGCGATGCTCACCGCGACCCGGGTACCGGCCGCCGCGGCGCCGCCGACACTCACGCGGCCGCGCACCAAGGTGCCGAGCGTGGTGAAGAACCGTCGGCTCGGGTTGTCGATCTCGGAACTGTAGGACCCGTCCGGTGCGACGTCGGCATACCGGTTGAGCAGGTTCTCCCTGGGAATCCGCACCTGGTCGAACAGGATGCGGCCGTTGTCGACACCGGGCAGTCCGCCCTTGAGTCCGTCGTCGTAGGTGGTCACACCGGGCAGGTCGGCGCCGTTCTCGTCGCGAATAGGCACCAGCAGACAGTGCACGCCTCGGTTCTCACCGTCGGTGATCAACTGCGCGAAAACCGCCGCTATCCTGGCGTGTTCGGCCGCGCCGCCGATGTAATCCTTGCGTGCCGACGGTGTCGGCGAGTGCACGACGAACTCCTGGGTCTGCGGATCGTAGGTCGCCGTCGTCTCCAGGTTCGCGACGTCACTCCCATGCCCGGACTCGGTCATGGCGAAGCACCCGAGCAGATCCAACGAGATCAACCGCTTGATGTACTCGCGGTGCCGGTCGGTGCCGAGATTCTCCACCGCACCGCCGAACAGACCCCACTGCACTCCGGCCTTCACCCACAGCGACAGATCCGCGTAGGCGAGCATCTCCAGGCCGACGACCGCCGCCCCTGGCTCGCTGGTCCCACCGTTCTCCCGCCGGAACCCTCGCTCGGCATAGCCCAACGAGGCGACGGCGCGCATCTGATCGAGCACCCGCGCCCGCGCCGCCTTGAAGTCGAGCGACGGATCCCCAGCGAACTCGTCTCCGGCCAGCTGGATCCGTGCCTCTTCCCGGATGCCCGCCCAGGGTCCGTCCAAGGCAATACGTAGGTGATCGGCCGTGGTCGCGGTGCCGGTAGTCATGACCCGACGATAGTCCGGCACGCGGACGCGAAACCGTTGACGTAACAAGTCACACACCGACCTTGCTAGACCTTGAACGAACGTTTAATATACTGAACATGTGTTTAGCAAACAGCCCGTATCGCAAGGATCCACCGACGATCTGACCACCGCGGCCCGCATCCGCGACGCCGCGATCGAGGTATTCGGCGAACACGGATTCCAGCTCGGAGTCCGCGCGATCGCCGCCGCCGCTGGTGTCTCCCCCGGGCTGGTGAACCATCACTTCGGTTCCAAGGACGGCTTGCGGGCCGCCTGCGACGACCGAGTGTTACAAGTGATCCGGGACGAGAAGATCAAGGCGACCACCGCGCCTTCCGTCGCGAAAGGCATGCTCAACGCCCTCGCCGAGATCGAGTCGTTCGGCCCGTTCGTCGCCTACATGGTGCGTAGCCTGCAGGCAGGCGGGCCGCTGGCGGAATCCTTGTTCGATCATATGGTTTCCGACGCCGAGGAATACCTCCAGTTGGCAGTCGAGGCGGGCACGGCAAAATCGAGCCGCGACCCGGCAGCGCGCGCCAGATACCTGACCCTGCTCAATGTCGGCGCCACCCTGCTATACATGCAGATGCGCCAGCAACGTGACGGAAAGATCAACTACCGCAAAGCAATTCGGGAGTTATCCAACGAGATGACTCCCCCGGCACTCGAGTTCTACACCCAGGGCCTGCTCAGCGATTCAACGATCTTGGACACATTCACCAAGGAGACCTGATGTCCGGCATCATCGAAGTCCACGATCTCCGTAAAACCTTCGGCCATGTCACCGCCCTCGATGGACTGAACCTCATGGTGACCGAGGGCGAGATCCACGGCTTTCTCGGACCCAACGGCTCAGGCAAGTCGACCACCATCCGGGTGCTGCTCGGCATCCTGCGCGCCACGTCGGGTCGAGTTCGACTCCTCGACCGAGATCCGTGGGCCGACGCCGTCGCCCTACACCGCGAACTGGCCTATGTCCCAGGCGATGTCACGCTGTGGCCATCACTGTCGGGCGGAGAGACCATCGATCTGCTGGCCAGGATGCGGGGCGGCAGGAACCAGCAACGCCGCGCAGAACTGATCGACCGCTTCGACCTCGACCCGCGCAAGAAAGCACGCACCTACTCCAAGGGCAACCGCCAGAAGGTCGCGCTGATCTCCGCGTTGGCCTCGGACGCGCGCCTGCTGCTGCTGGACGAGCCGACCTCCGGTCTCGACCCGCTGATGGAGCAGGTTTTCCGGGAGTGCGTGCACGAGGCGCAGCAGCGCGGCGCCACCGTCCTGCTGTCCAGTCACATCCTCTCCGAGGTCGAAGCGCTGTGCGACCGGGTGACCATCATCCGGTCCGGGCGAACAGTGGAGAGCGGCTCGCTGTCGGACCTGCGCCACCTCTCACGCACCTCGATCACCGCCGAATTGCTCGGCGATGCAGGCGATCTCAGCCGCCTCCCGGGCGTGGAGGATATCGAGTGGGACGGATCCACCCTGCGCTGCCAGGTCGAGAGCGAGCACCTCGGCGAACTGATTCGGGTACTCGGCGACACCGGGGTGCGCAGCCTGACCAGCAAGCCGCCCACGCTCGAAGAACTGTTCCTGCGGCACTACCACGTCGACGGCCGGACACCCGAGTTTGCCGCGACCACCGGGGAGAGGGTGCGAGCATGACCACCACCACTGTCGACCGCTCCACCGCGCCATCGGCATTCGGCCTTTCCGACAATTTCGCGGGCACCGGCAGCCTGCTGCGGCTATACCTTCGGCGAGACCGGATCGTGCTGCCGCTGTGGACATTGCTGATCGGTCTGATGCCCGCCATCCAGATCGCCAGCATCAAAGATCTGTACAGCACCCAGGCCCAGCTGGACAGCTTCGCGGCGACAACGGCCGGCAGCCCAGCGCTGCTGGCCATGTACGGCCCGGTGTTCAGCTCCGAGTTCGGCTCGATCGGCACCTGGAAAGCAGGCGCCATGTACACGATCATCGCGATCGCCACAGTGCTGACGGTGATCCGGCACACCCGCGTCGAGGAGGAGACCGGTCGCGCGGAACTGGTGGGCTCGACCAGCATCGGCCGCTACGCCGGGCTCACCGCCGCACTGATCATGAGCTATGCCGGCGCGCTGTTCGCCGGAATCGTGTGTGCCCTGTCGCTCGCGAGCAACGACCTGCCCGGTGCGGGCTCACTCGCCTTCGGCGCAGCGCTCGCTGCCTCGGGCGTCGTCTGGGGCTCCCTCGCCGCGGTAGCGGCCCAGGTGAGCACGAGCGCACGGGTGGCCCGTGGCGTGGCGTTCGGCACGCTCGGCGCCACTTTCGCACTGCGGGCGGTCGGCGACGCCGGGAATGGTGTGCTGTCCTGGTTTTCGCCGATCGGGTGGTGCCTACAGATCCGGCCGTACGCGAACGAGCGCTGGTGGGTGCTGATCCCGCTGTGCGCGGTCGCCGCGCTCGGGACCGTCGCCGCGTACGCGCTGCTCGGCAACCGCGATATCGGCTCGGGACTGCTCGCCGAACGTCCTGGGCCGCCGTCCGCGACACCCGGCCTGTCCGGCCCGCTTGGCCTGGCCTGGCGGCTACAGCGCGGCACACTGCTGGCGTGGACCATCGGCTTCGCGCTCTACGGTCTGCTGATCGGCGGCGCGGTCAACAGCGTCGGTGACATGCTCGGTGGCAGCGACACGATCCGCGACGTGGTCACCAAGATGGGTGGCTCGGAGCAATTGCAGCAGTCGTTCATCACCTATGCCATCGCGATGCTCGCCGCTGCCGCGTCCGCCTACTCGATCTCCGCCACGTTGCGGCTGCACGACGAGGAGTCCAGCGGACGGGTCGAGGCCACCCTGTCCGGCGCCGTCGGGCGCGCCCGATACACGCTCAGCCATATCGGTTTCGCGCTCCTCGGTCCCGCGGCGGCTCTGCTGATCGCAGGCACGGCGATCGGTGTCGTATACGGCGCCGCCACCGGCGACCTGGCCGTGAAGTTGCCGCAATCGATCGGCGCGGCAGCCGTGCAGCTACCCGCGGTCTGGGTAGTCACGGGCATCACGGTGGCGCTCTACGGTCTCGCACCGCGATTCACACCGGTCGCGTGGGGCGTGCTCAGCGCCATGGTGGTGTTCTACTTCGTCGGCTCGCTGGACGGGCTGCCCCAGTGGATGGTGGATCTGGTGCCGTATGTGCACCCGCCGAAGCTGCCCGGTACGGAGTTCCGAGCCCAGCCGGAGCTGTGGCTACTCGGCATCGCCACGATCCTGATCGGTGTCGGCGTCGCCGCGTTCCGCCGGCGCGACCTGCGCTGATTCGCCCGATTCGGTGGTCCGCGCGAGCACGTCGCGCGGACCACTTCTCGTGGTGGGGCAGTGCGGAGTCGCGCTACAAGACATCCGAGCAATACGGTCACCAGGAACTGATCTGGATCGCGCCGTGCGATACCGGCGAAACACAATCGACGAGGACCATGCCGAGATTCACCACACTCACCGCCCTGCTCACCACCTGCCTGATCAGCGCACTGCTCGCCGCCCCCAGTGCAACAGCACAGCCGAACACCTCCGAGCAAACCCCGCAATACGCACCGACCATGCTGATCCTGGACGCCTCCGGATCAATGCAACGACCGGACCCGGCAGGCACCATGATGGACGCCGCCAAGACCGCAGTCCGCACATTCGTCGACGCCGCACCCGCCGAGTCGAAGGTCGGGCTGGCCACCTACGGCACAAGTACCGGCAATTCCGAGGCGGAAAAGACCGCGGGATGCCGCGACGTGCAGGTACTACACCGCCCCGACACCCTCGACCGAACCGCGCTCACCTCCGCGGTCGATCGCATCGAAGCCCGCGGCTGGACTCCGATGGCCACCGCCCTGCGCCAAGCAGCCGAAGCCCTCCCCGACTCCGGCCCACGCTCGGTCGTGCTGGTCTCCGACGGAGACGACACCTGCTCCCCACCGGACCCATGCGAGGTCGCACGAGAAGTAAAACAGCGCGGCATAGACCTGATCATGCACGCGATCGGCTTCGCCGTCGACGCCAAGGCCCGCGCCCAGCTGACCTGCATGGCACAAGCCACCGGCGGCACCTACACAGACGCCACCGACGGCCACGCACTCGAACGCATCCTCCCCCGCGTCACCGCCGCCGCTTTGCGCAACTACCAAGCCGCCGGCACACCCATCACCGGCACGCCAAGCTACGACAAGGCGCCCCTCGCCACACCCGGCCAGTACCTCGACACCATCGGCCAGAAAGAGACCCGATACTGGGCCCTCGACATTCCCACCGGGGCAACCGCCTACTTCAGTGGCACCATCTCCTTTCCGCGCCTACCGAACATCGGATCCGTCGATGACATCAACGTCCTCAACCTGCGCGTTTACGGTGCGGACGGCCGGGACTGCAACGCCTTCGAATTCCAACAAGCCACCAGTTCCAGTGACGGTGTGGCGCTGACCGTCGCCAAGACCTGGGACGGCGCGACCAAGGAGCGCGCCAGCAACGCGAACTCCGACAAGTGCCGGGGCGGTGGGCGCTACTACTTCGCCCTGACCTGGGACAAAGTCTCCACCGGTGTTCCCGAGCGGCTGCCCCTCGAGTTGCTGGTCGGCATCGAGCCCGCCGCGACCGATCCAGGACCCGCCGCTACTGCACCGCCGACGGCCTTCGCCGAGCAGGCCGGTGCCGGCACGCCCACGATCGGCGGCGGTTCGTTCAATGTAGCGACGCCGCTCACCGCCACCGGGCGGTATACCGACACTCTCCGGCCGGGTGAGTTCGTGTTCTACCGGGTCCGGCTGGATTGGGGTCAAGGCCTCGCTTATCAGGTGCGCTTCGGCGGCAACGGCGCGCGCGGTGTGGACAACGTCTCCAATATCCGAACCACGCTCTACAGCCCGATCCGCCAGGAGATCGGCTCGGACTTCAGCGCCTACACCGGCACCGACCACGTTCTGCCATCGAACAAACCGATGGCTACGGTTCCGATACGCTACGCCAACCGGACCGCCACCAGCCTCGACGCCCGCAAAGAGTCGGTGGGCGGTTGGTACTACCTGGCGGTGAAACTGGGTTCCACCTTCACCGAGAAGGGCGACGGCACGCCGGTACCCATCCAGCTGGATCTCACCGTCGGCGGTACGCGCGAGAACGGACCGGTGTACTCCACCGGTATCGGCGATGGAGTCTTCGGCGAGAAGGCCAGCGGCGTGGGCAAAGCGAACAGCGTTCCGAACACCGCGGCGACGCCGACCAACGATGTGGCCACCCGGCCGGCGACGAAATGGCTTCTCGTCGCGGGGCTCGGCGCGGGCGCCGTCATCGTTGTCGGCGTTATCGCGGGCCTGGTGGTGGCCCGCAGGCGAGGCTGACGTCAAAATCCCGGTGGCGCTCTCAGCGCGTCACCGGGATTCGTCGATCCCCAGTTCCGCCGCCAGCCGTGCGAGGTAGGCCCGGACGTCGTCGGTCGAACTGTCTGGCAGCCCGAAAAGCACCTCGGTGACACCGAAGTCGGCCCATCGCGCAAGCTGCGCCGCGTCATGCTGCGGCGCGAGCGCGAGAATCTCCGGCGAGTCCGCGCGATCGTACTCGCGCCACATCCGGTGCAGCAGGCCGATTTTCCCTTCCAGATCGTCCTCGGTCGGGGTCGTGATCCACCCGTCGGCGTTCTTCGCCAGCCACCTGAAGGTTTTCTCCGTGCCCGAGGCGCCGAGCAGCACCGGGATCCGCTTGCGTACCGGCTTCGGCCACGACCAGCTGGCGCCGAAGGAGACGAACTCTCCGTCGAAGCTGGCTTCATCCTCCGTCCACAGGGCGCGCATGGCGTCCAGGTGCTCGCGCAGCACGGTCCTGCGCTTGCCCGCGGGCACACCGTGGTGGGCGAGTTCGTCGGTATTCCACCCGAATCCGACACCCAGGCTGACTCGACCGCCGGACAGATGATCCAGTGAGGCGATCGTTTTCGCCAGCGTGATCGGGTGATGTTCGGCCGGCAGCGCGACGGCCGTGGCCAATCCGATGCGACTGGTCACGGCGGCCGCGGTGCCGAGCGCCACCCAGGGGTCGAGGGTTCGCAGGTACCGGTCGTCGGGCAGACTCGCGTCACCGGTGCGCGGATGCGGTGCCGCGCGGACCACCGGGATATGGGTATGCTCAGGCACATAGAATGTGTCGAAGCCGACACTCTCCGCAGCCACCGCCGCATCTGCCGGGCTGATTCCCCGGTCGCTGGTAAACAATACGATTCCGTACCGCACGGTACCCACTCCCATCGCCGAAATTAGAACAAGTTCTACCATGAATTCCGGGGCGGCCCAAGAGCCTGTGCTGCGTCGACGCCACAGTGCCGACCCCTGCGGATGCCGAATGCCTGTCGGGTGACTAGGTTCGCGCCCATGGGTCCTGACACATTTTCGGGAGGCGACGTCACCGCCGAGCGGGTGGATCACCTCGGCCGGCGCCGCGGGCTGCGACTGCGGCGGGCACTGCGGATTCCGGTCGTCAGCCAGGCCGTCGGACTGCTCGTCGCGGACCGCCAGGCGACCGCGGACACCATCGTCGCCGCGCCGACACCCCTGCAACCGATCGATCTCACCGACGACGCGCGCGTCGCCGAGGTCCTCGATCTCGCGGTCCGGGTCGGCGAAGTGGTACTCGCCTCCGGCACCGGCGTCGTCGACACCACGACGACCGTGCGGTTCATCGCCGCCACCTACGGCCTGTCGCGCTGCAGCATCGACGTCACCTACGACGCCATCAGGATCTGGGCCGACCGCGGACCACAACTGCCACCGGCCAGCACCATGCGGATCGTGCACTACCGTGCCCTGGACTTCACCCGGCTCGCCGCGGTGGACCGCCTGACCCGCCGGATCCGTACAAAAGTCGTCCCGCCGGACCAGGCACGCGCGGCACTCGACGCGATCACCTCGGCGCCACACCCGTATCGGCGGTGGACCGCCACCTTCGCCTGGTCGCTCCTGGCCGCGTCGATCGCCGCGCTCCTCGGCGGCGGCGCGATCGTCGCCGCGATCAGTTTCGCCAGCACCGCGGCGATCGACCGCACCAACCGCATGCTGAATCGCTACGGCCTGCCGTTCTTCTTCCAGCACGTGGTCGGCGGCGCGATCGCGGCCGTGCCCGCTCTCGTCCTGGCTACGCTGGCCGTGCGGCTGGACATCGACGTCGACCCGACCCTGATCATCGCGGCCGGAATCACCGTGCTGCTCAGTGGATTACAACTCGTCGGCTCGGTTCAGGATGCGATCACCGGTGCGCCCATCACCGCGACCGCCCGCATGCTCGAGGTGATGATGATGACGGGCGGGATCATCGCGGGCATCGTGCTCGCGCTGCGCGTCGCCAATCTCGTCGACGCCACCGTGCCGCCGGTCTACCTCACCTCCGCCCACGACATCACCGACCTGCCGATGAAGATCGTGGCGGGCGCCGTCGCGGCACTGGCGTTCGCGCTCGCCTGCTATGCCGAACGCCGCGCGCTCGCCGCCGCCGCAGGCAGCGGTGCCGCCGGCACCATCTGTTTCCTGCTCGCGCAGCAGGGTGGGTTCGGTCCGCTGATCTCCTCCGGCATCGCAGCGACTCTGGTCGGCCTGGCCGGTGGTCTGATGGCCCGCCGGGCATTGACGCCGCCCCTGGTCGTCGCGGTCGCGGGTATCACCCCGCTCCTACCGGGACTCAAGGTGTACCGCGGCCTGTACGCCCTGCTCAACGACGAACTGCTGATCGGAGCCAATCAACTGCTCGCGGCCTTCGGCGTCGGCTGCGCGCTGGCGGCTGGTGTCACCCTCGGCGAGTGGTTCGACCGGACCGCCCGCCGACCACGGATACTCCGGCGTTTCGGCTCGGTGCGGCGTCCGATCGTGCGGCGTCGCCGCCGGTCGGTATCCGTCCAGTGACCGTGCGCGGCAACATCCCGCGCGGGTCCGTGTCCACCCGGTACCCTCTTATCGCGGTGGTTGAGGTAGCCCACTCCGGTATGAGGTGAGGTGGTTCGGACATGGCGGAGGCAGTTCCGTTCTCGGCGCAGATCCGCAAGGCCACCGAGCAACAGCACGCGGAGGCGGAGAACTCACGGTTCATGAGTGACATGCTCGGCGGAGCGCTCGGCGTCGACTCGTATCACCGCTACACCGGCCAACTCTGGTTCATCTACCAGGCGCTGGAGCGCCGCTGGGACGATTTGGTCCACGACCCGATCGCCGGACCCTTTATTCGGCCCGAACTCGCCCGCACCATTGAACTGGAAAGTGACCTCACCCATCTCCTCGGCCCCAACTGGCGCGACAACCTCGAACCGCTGCCTGCGACCGCCGCCTACGCCGCGCGCATCTACGAGTGCGCCCGTGACTGGCCCGCCGGCTACATCGCCCACCACTACACCCGATATCTCGGTGACCTGTCCGGCGGACAGGTCATCCGCGGCACCGCGGAGAAGCTGTGGAACCTGCCACACCGCGGCGACGGTGTGCGCTTCTACGTTTTCGACGGCGTCGGAAATCCGGCGGCGTTCAAACGCGAGTACCGCGGCCTGCTCGACCGCCTACCGCTGGACGATCTGGAGCGTCGCCGTGTACTCGACGAGGGACAGCGCGCGTTCGCGATGAACACCGCGGTCTTCGAAGAACTTGCCGAGGAGTTTCCCGCCGCCCAGTAGGAGACCCGCCCCGCGACGACCAAAGAAATCCGGCCAGCGAACCACACGAGCCGCATCGCCCGCCAGGTCTCGTTTGGCGGGTGCGGGATTCGGCCGGTCGTGTCTCCGCGGGGACAGACGGAGCGTGAGACAGTTGATATGAGAACGCGCCGTCGCATCGCCAGTGTGCTCGCCGGCCTGGTCGGGGCAAGTCTGCCCGGGGGTGTGGCGTCCCTGATCCAGGCGACGGCCCCGCCATCTCGACGACGCCGAAGGTCGCGCCCGTGGTCTCGACGAATGACGTGCCGGCGTCGCACCCGGATGAGGTGCATCTGTTCGGATTCAACGACTTGCACGGGAACTTACAGCCGTCGGCCGAATCGACCGGGAAGATCGCGGGGTACGACGCGGGCGGGGCGGCCTATCTCGCGACTCACCTTGCTCGGTTGAAGGCCGCCTATCCCGCGAGCGCGGTGGTGGCAGCCGGAGACAACATCGGAGCCAGTCCCGTGTTCTCCGCCCTGTTCCACGACGAGCCGACGATCACCTTCCTGAACAATGTCGGGGTCGCCGCGTCGTCGGTAGGAAATCACGAATTCGATGACGGAATAACGGAATTGGCCCGCGTCCGGCAGGTCGGCTGCGCTGCGGACGGATGCTCACCCGGCGTGCCGTTCACCGGCGCGAAATTCCAGTATCTGGCCGCGAACGTCATGGACGCGCAGGGCACCTACACCTATTCCCAGACGACCCCCGTCGACTCGAAGGTGATCCCGGACAGCCTGCGCATCGCCGGACAGGCGCTCGACCCGGTTGCCCGTTACCGCATCACCACCAATAACTTCCTGGCCTCCGGCGGCGACGGTTTCACGGTCTTCAACGAGGGTACCGACATCACAGTCGGCCCGATCGATCTGGACGCCTTCAAGGCGTTCCTGCGCGACAAGCCTGCGCTGCACGCACCGTCCTCCCGCGTCGAGCAGAGGTAAGGCGCCGAACGCGCACCGGTTACCGGAATTTCGACCGAACTGCCGGCATCCGGAAATACTTGTCAGACACACCCTTTGACCTGCAAGGACGGTGACCATCGCCACAACTCGAACGGGTAACGATCGCTTGCCGGTGTCCCGCAGGGTCGGTTACTGTGCAGTAACAAGTCAGGACGAAGAGGTTCCTGCTCTCGGCCCGACGGATTGTCACCGGGGCTGATTCGACGCTGTCCGCATCCACCGCCGCATGCCGGATAACTTGTGCGACAACACGGTTCGAGTAAACGGCAGGAGAGTGCGATGGTTTCCTACATCGTGACGGGCGGTACCGGATTCTTGGGCCGACGGGTGGTGCAGGATCTCCTGGATAGTGATTCCGAGGCGATCGTGCATGTCCTGGTGCGTGAGACGTCCCTGGCGAAATTCACCGAACTCACGACGAGCTGGCGCGGCGGCACCCGTGTCTTCGCGCTGATCGGCGACCTCACCGCCGACGGGCTGGGCCTGGCCCGCGAAGCACCGCATGCCGATCACATCATCCATTTGGGCGCCGTCTACGATATGACTGCCGATGAGGACACTTCGCACGCCGCCAACGTTGCGGGCACCCGCTCGGTCCTCGCACTGGCCGGCGAACTGGGCGCGGTGCTGCACCACACCTCCTCCGTCGCCGTGGCCGGCGATCACAAAGGCAAGTTCTTCGAAGAGGACTTCGACCTCGGACAGCAGCTGACCTCGCCGTATCACCGGACGAAGTTCGCCGCCGAACAACTCGTCCGCGAGTCGCGTGGCGTCCGCTGGCGGGTGTACCGGCCCGCGATCATCGTCGGCGATTCGCGCACCGGCGAAACGGACAAGATCGACGGCCCATACTACTTCTTCGCCGCCATAGCCAAGCTCAGCGCGCTGCCGTCCGACCTGCCTATACCGCTGCCCGATGTCGGTGCGACCAATATCGTCCCGGTCGACTACGTCTCCGCCGCCATGGTCCACCTGATCCGCCGCCCCGGCCTGGACGGACGCACCTTCCACCTGGTCAACCCGGACCCGCAGCCGTGCAGCGAGGTGTACGCCGCACTTGCCGCGGCAGCGGGCGCACCGACCGGTGCCGGCACGATGCCCGGCAGCGCACTCGCGCTGAGCGGACTCGCGCACCTGCCCGGTGTTCGTGCCGTGCGCGATTTCCTGCTCGCACAACTCGGCATTCCGGCCGAGGTCGCCCCGCACACGTCGTTCTCGGCCGAGTTCATCAGCGACTCGACCCGCGCCCAACTGCGCTGCGCGGGAATCACCGTACCGTCGTTCGACAGTTACGCCGAGCGCCTGTGGGAGTACTGGCGCAACCATCTGGATCCCCAGCGTGGCCGCGTGTCGTTCACCGGTGACCGGCTCGCGGGTCGGGTAGTCCTGATCACCGGCGCCTCTTCTGGCATCGGACTGGCCACCGCGCACGCAGTCGCCCGCCGCGGCGCCACCGTGCTGATGGTCGCCCGCGGCCACGACGACCTGGCCGCTGCCGCCGACGCGGTGCGCGCGGAAAACGGTGTGGCACACACCTATCCCTGCGACATCACCGACTCCGAGGCGGTCGAGAAGCTCGTGCGATGCGTCCTCGACGACCACGGACACGTCGACTACCTGGTGAACAACGCGGGCCGCTCGATCCGCCGGTCGGTGCTCAACTCGACCGACCGAATGCACGATTTCGAGCGCACCATGGCGGTGAACTACTTCGGCGCAGTGCGGCTCATCCTCGGGCTGCTTCCGTCGATGCGGGAACGCCGCTTCGGGCACGTGGTCAACATCTCCTCGATCGCGGTGCAGACCAAGGTGCCCCGATTCGCCGCGTACGTGGCGAGCAAGTCTGCGCTCGACAACTTCAGCGAGATCGCGGCGGTCGAGAACCGCGATGCCGGAATCACCTTCACCTCGGTCCGAATGCCGCTGGTGCGCACGCCGATGATTGCGCCGACTGATTTGTACCGCGCGCTTCCGGTCCCCGATCCGGACCAGGCCGCCGCCATCGTGATCCGCGCGCTAGAGGACCGCCCCCACCGCATCGACACCCCGGTCGGCACCTTCGCCCAGGCGGTGGAGCTACTCATGCCGTCGGTGAAACGCCAGATCATGCACCAGGGTTTCCGCCTCTTCGGGGAATCCCATGCGGCGCAACACAGCACGAATTCCGCGACCGTCCAAGAGGCGCCCGCCGAGCCGGACGCACAGCAGGCTCCCAGTCCCCTCGCTGTGCTCGCCCCGGTGGTCATGCCGCTCATGGCCCTCCCAGGGCCCGCGGCCCGCATCGCGCGCGTAGTGCCGGGAATACACTGGTAGATCCGCGATGATCGGGCCATGGTGGACGGACTTACTACAGCCGGAGTGCTATACGTGGTTCTTCATCTGTGCGGAGAGGATGCGCTGATATCCGGACCCGAACAGCCGGGGAAGCCAGTTGATCACCTTGGCGTCGGCGCCCACCAAGATGGTCGCACGATCTTTGCGAATGCCAGCGATGATGGCGGATGCCGCTGAATCCGGGGAAGTCTTCGCCAGACGGTCGAAATTAGCGGCCAGGGCATCGCGGTCGTGGTCTTTACCAGCGCGTGCCTTCCAGGCGATCCCCGTCTTGACCATGCCGGGATGCACGCTGCTGACACCCACCGGATGGCCGGCGATTTTCATCTCCTGCCGGAGCGCTTCGGTGAAGCCGCGGATGCCGAATTTCGTTGCGCAGTAAGCGCTTTGGCTGGGGCACGCGGCGAGGCCGAACATACTGGAGATATTGGCGATATGTCCGTCACCGGAGGTGATCACGTGCGGAAGGAAGGCCTTGGTCCCGTAGATCACGCCCCAGAAGTTGATATTCACAATCCATTCGAAATCCTCGATGTCCAGTTCCGCCACATTGGCGGTCATCGAGACCCCGGCATTGTTGACGACCAGGTTTACCACGCCGAAATCGGCCAGCACCTGATCGGCATGGGTGTATACGGCCGCGCGATCGGTGACGTCGACCTGGTAGGCACGCGCTCTCGCGCCTTCCTTCTCGCAGAGCGCGGCGGTTTCCGCCACATTGCCGATACTTCGGCCGGACAACGCCAGCCGGGCCCCCTGGCGCGCCAATTCCACCGCCATGGATCGGCCTATCCCGGCACCGGCGCCGGTAATGACCACGGTTTTGCCCGCGAAATTCTTCACGTCGATACGTCCTGTGTCTCGTCGAATGTGTTCTACGCCTGGCGGGCTCGGTCAGCTGCGACGGCGGTACCGAACGGCGCACGGGTGCGCGGGCCATTTGGTGGTGCCCGCACCGGACATCGGCTTCGGCATGCCGTGCACCAGCTCCAATTCGAATTCCGCGACCAGACGCGCCACAATGATTTGCATTTCCAGGTAAGCGAAATGAGTGCCGAGGCAGCGATGCGCGCCGGCGCCGAAACCGATTAGCGAACCCCGGGCCGATTTGCCACCGGGTTGGGAATACCGGTCCGGCCAGTAGGTCTCGGTGGCCTCCGGATAGGTTTCCGGTAGCCGATGGCTGACGGCCGGGCTGGTGAAGACGAAGGCGCCGCGCGGAATCGTATAGCCGTCGATGTCCAGCTCTTCTTGCGCCTGCCGGGCGAGGATGTAGGCCACCGGGTGCAACCGCTCTGTTTCGTGCAGGCAGTCATAGGTGAAACGCATGCCTCGTACCCCGGCGAGATCCACCTGATCGGCAGCCAGTAACTGCTCGGCTTCGGCCCGCACACGACGTAATTCCGAAGGATGTTCGATGAGATCGGCCAAGGCCCACGACAAATGCCCGGTGGTCGTCTCATGGCCGGCCCAGCAGAACATCAGCACGAAATTGACCAGCACATTGTCGGGCACCCGGGTGCCATCGGCATAGACAGATTCGACCAGATGTTGCAAGAAGTCCGGCGGATCAATCGAAGCGCGTCGTCGCTGCTGAATCATTTCGCTGAGCGACCGCCGTAACCGGTCGCGAGCGCGATTGCTCTTGACGGTCCGCGGAACGGGCAGCCAGTCGGGGAGGAAGAAGCTCATCCCCATGCTGAACTTACGAAATTCCTCGAAGAAGTCGCCGGCCACCAGATCGTCGGCGATCGCTGGCCCCAAAAAGGCGTGGGCCGCGATACGCATGACCAGTACGCCGAACTCGTCGGTTAGGTTGAATTCGCCTCGGTCGCCAAGTGATTCGACAAACCGAGCGGCTTCCTGGTCCATGACCTGAATGTAGTCGGCCACCTGCCCTCCCTGAAATCGGGGAAGGACCACCTCGCGCTGTTTCTTCCACTGTTCGACACTGCCCATGAAATAGAATTCAGAGCCGAACATGCGGGTGAAAAAGGGGTAGGCGTCTGCGATGGAGAGGCGCTTGTCGGTTTCTTTGAAGAAGAACTCACTATTGCGCATGCCGAGTAGTACGACGACATCGGCGCCCGGCACGACGAGCTGAAAGATATTGCCGTGTTGTCGTTGACCGCGCCAGAGCACGCGCTCTGGCGCCACGAGGAATTCGGGAAGGTGGCCGACAATCGGCTGTTTTCCGGAGACCACGGGCGGGCGCCCGGGTGCTATTTTCGTTCGCTGGAGCGTTGTCATAGCGTGTGCGCGGTCCCTTCTCACCTACCGACACCAACCATCGGCCAACCGACCAGTAGGTTCGACCGAGATCATAGCCGGGATCGGCGATTCCGCCACCGGGAACTATCGCGACCGTCGCTGCCCGCGCCGGCAGCCATAGCGTCACACCAGCCGCGTGACGAACTGCGGACCCCGCCGTTGCCGGCAACGGAAAGGTCCGGATCGCCGCCGTCGGCCACCGGCTTGTCATAACCACACACCGCATCCAGCAACCGCTGGTAGGTGCTGCCCAAGGAGCACCGACGGTGCAGTTTCACCTTCTGCCTCCACCCGAACACGGTAGGAAGATCTCGTGACGAGCACCCCGCCGTGCAGCGCGGCTCCCGACATCGGGAGCATTCGTCGTTTGCGGCAGCACCATATGGGGGTAACCGGCGCTGACAATGCGCACCGGCTGGCGCGCGACGGCGGCCGCGCGCTCAGCTACGCGCTGGACTTCCCTATCGCTGACTCAGGTGCGAATGCCGGAAACCGCGGCCGCGTACTACTGCGACGACGACGAGATCGCCGAGAGCGAGACCACAAGGAGGCCATTGGCTTCCTCGCACAGCAACAGCCGAATATCCACACGCTCAACTCGGCGCTGATGCAGCTTCTCCAGTGGCGGCTCAGTCGAGAATGTTCATCACCACCCCGAACAACATCAGGCCGATCAACGCGCCGAAGACCACCCAGCTGAAGCGGATCCAGTTCAATCCCGGCCACCTCGGGGGGTACGGGGCGATCGCGCCTGGAAGGAGGTGGAACCCCGGAGAGCGGTAGTGGACTTGTGTTTGATACCCGGATTCGACTGGGACGACAGTGTCGGCTGGTCCCATATCGGAATACCATGACTTGAAGAAGATTCGGTAGAACCAGTGTGGTCGCCGCGTCAATATTTCGACGCGGTAGAGCCCTGGGTTGGCGGGTACGTGTGTGACGCCCCAGGATGTATTCGGTACTTCATTGCCGTTCACATATATTCGCGGTCCGGCTGCCGCGTATGCGGGCGCTAGGATCCACCACCGGAAATAGGCGGTGTAGACCGTAATTCCGGTCTGACCTGGCTCGGGCCGATACGCTTCTACCGGGTACCGCTCCGCGTTCTGCGCGAACCGGAGTCTCGGCATATCGACTGTGTGCAGTGGCGGTGGCACGTAGTGAGCGGTGCCGCGATAGACGTGGACCTCGGGTGCACCGGGCGACTGGGGTTGAAATATGTTGCTCCGCGTACGTCCGCTGTATCCGTGCGGCTGTGGCGGACCGCCGAAACCAGCCTGCCCAGCCGGTGGCGGCGGCGCGTATGACCGGTTCTCGGGGGCGCCGATATGTGCATTCGGCCATTGCTCATTGCGCACGATGTGCAGTCACTCCTCACTAGGTGCCGACGATTCGCAACAAAACTCCCCCGCGAACCGCCGAACGCAGATGTCAAGCTTGTTCAGGTTGGTTTTGCTTACCCAGGACGGCGTAGATGACGGCGGTAACAGCCTGGGCGAGCGTGTGCACATCCTTGAAGGCACCGGCCATCTCGGTGAGCAGCGCCGAGATCTTCATGCTGTCGCGCCCGAATCTGAGCAGCACCGCGCTGACGACGTGTGGGGCCGCGGTGCACGCAGTTAAGGCGAGCTCGATGGTGTACCCGATCAGTGCTCCCACCAAGCTGGTCAGGATATCCTGCACCAGTTTTCGGAATGCCTTGACGATCTTCGACACGATGTCCATGGTCTCCCCGAGACTGGCCGCTATCCCACCTGCCCCGGCGATCTGATCGATCAGATCGCCGGCACGACTTCGGTAGGCGTCTCCAGCTTGGCCGGTCCATGTCGCAATATCGGCCTCCACCCCTGACTTCCACGTCACGCTCATATCGGTCAGCTCTTTGGCGATCTTGCTCCACGTAACGGAATACGCCTGCACCATATTGTCGTTTCCAGCGAACGCGTCCAAGACCTTCCGATATGGCTCGGCGTGCGTGAGCATCCATCCGGCGATCAGGTCGCCCGCGAATCCGAATGGATCGTAGCAAGCGTCGTATCCGGTCACGCCTACCTCGATGCCACCGAGGATGGCCTCGAATGTCTTGGCGTTCTTGAGATTCGCGTACGCCTCCCAGGCGTCACCCGCAATGGTTCCGGACAAGAAACCGGGGACGCCGGTCTTCTCATCCTGCTTCAGACCGATGTCGTGCAGCCAGAAGACGGTCTCCTGGAAATATTCGTCCCGGTAGTCGGTCCCGTCTTCGATCAGCGGGTTGCCCTCGGGCTTCTTCCGATCGTTGAAGCCTGGAGTGTTCTCGTTGATCCAGTTGCCGATCCCGGTGCTCACTTCGACCCTCCTGACGCGTCGGCGATCCTCCCGTGCAGTTCGGTCAGCGAGTTGCCGAAGGCACCATCCTTGTCGTCGAATGCCGTCGCGACGGTATGGAGTTTGTCCGGCAACGCCGCAACGTCCTCGGCGAGCTTGCGGATCACTTCGATGGCGTTTCGGTGATCGTCGTCCAGCACCATCTTCACCAGCGGTCGTGGGATCGCTCCGAAGCCGTCGTCTGCGGCGCCGAGGTAGCTGGCGGCCTCGAGAGACAGCGTCAAACTGTGCATGAGTTTCTGCAGATTCGTCGCGTGACTGCGGACTTCCTCGGGATCGACCGAGATTGCGTCGGGGTTGCCCATGGTTATATCAGCCAAGTCTTCCGGTTGTAGTACTCGTCGTCGGCGTCTGGTTCATCCGGGACAACGATCTGGTCGCGGTCAGGTTTGCGATTACGCGACCGCGACAGGCTCGCATCCGAAGAGGTCGGCGATTGTGCCGGGGAGGAAGCGGACGGGACCGACGGTGGAGTGTTGCCCGACGGCGGCGATGCGGAGTACCCGGAAGGCGCGACCGGGTCCGGCCCTGGATCGGGAAACCGCTGGGCGAACTGATCGATGATCGTAGCGCCTGCCTCGTCCGCACCGACGGTGTGCTGCACGAGTTCGGTGACCTGTGTACGCAATGTCGATTGCGCCTGTCGCATACAGGACATGATCTCGGCGGACAGCACCGCCGGATCCTGGCCACGCGACCCCGCCGACAGGTTGATCGCGGTCGGAACACCATTGCTGTCCACAGTGACACTCACCCGACCACCACCGCTGGACTCGGTGACCGTGAGCGCCGTCATCCGCTCCTGCAACTCCTGAAACCGCCCGGCCCGGCGCTCGAAATCTTCTGCCAACTGCGCAAAGCTCTCCGCAGCGCGGCTCGGATCGAATTCCGCCACAACACCTCCCATTTCGCGACTGCCCACCACCGACCTACCCGCCGAAGAACCCGACGTCGCGGATCGCGCAACGACGTCCTTCGCCGTTCATTCATCTGTTCTGACGCAGTGCGGGGCAGATCGGTTCCATCGGAATTCTGCGAGAGCCGCAGGTGCCCCGGCCCCGGTGGACGATGCTGGGCACGCGCCGCTCCACCACAGTTCGGAGTTACGATCCTGCTCGCGCGAAGCAGCATATACGTTGTCGCACAGTGTCTTCAGAGGTCTCGTTACGCCGTCAGTTTCGGCACCTCTGGCCTATCCATCGGGTCGCACCTGCCCGACCCGACGGGGCAGGGCGCACAACCGCTCGAGGTGTCTCAGTGGGTGTCTGAGATCTCGGCCGTCAGGCCGTTGAGCGCGCCAGCCGTCGTGACATGGTGACTCGCCAACGACAGCGCCATCATTATCGCGCTACTGCGCGCAGCCGCAACGATCGTCCCGGACGGCGGCTCGATCGCGCTGCCGGCCCCCGGCGATGAGAACACCGGATATCGAAGATGGGTCGTCCCACCGCGCGATGCGTTCCGCCCGCACATCAGCACCGTTGTGCAATCGATCATCACCTGCGCCGAAGCGCCGACCCTGCCGGAACTTGTCGGCCTGTCGGTAGCACAGGTTCGGAGCAACAGCTTGCAGCTGACCGGTAGGAGGAGTGATCGAGACATGTGCATGACGGGAAGGACGGATCGGGTCGTAGCGCGTGAGGAGGCCGCCCGGAATCTCTCATCCAGGGGCCTTGGCAACGTCTCCAGCTACCCTGCTAGAAAGATGCCTGTGAGCAGAGTGATGAGACGTCGTAGCTAGATGGTCGACGACTTCGCCGGTAATCCCCTGATACGCGCATTAGGCGAGGCAGCTCACCGCGTGGTGGATGCAGCGACGGAGGGAGCGCGCACGGCTGCCACATTCTATGGGCGACATTCCCGCACACTCGACCTGGGCGTCGTCCGCCACGTCGTCGACACCGATCGGGACTCTGCCGGAGCGTTGGATGCGCTCACCGTGGACCTTCACAGTGGGCCCATCGGCGATGAGCCCCGAAATGGCGACCAGGGTTTGCACCTGCCTGGCGAAACCACCTTGGATCGACCGCTGCTGACAATCGAGATGCGGCGCCGATACGTCGGTGAGGAGCGCCCAGGGCGACTCCTGCCTCGACTCCTGCCGGGCATTCGGTACTACGACGAAGAACAACGGAAGCAATTCCTTGTCGAGATTCGCGAAGGTCGGCTGTATGACGCGAAAGGCGAACTCCTCAACACGCGAAGACCAGGCCGCAACAGATTGGACAGGCGACGTAGAGCGATCTGGGTTATGGATCATGAAGGGAATTTGCTGGTCACGTTACCCAGGACGGACATTCATCATTCGAGCTTGACAGCCGGAGGACCGGTCGCCGGCGCCGGGAGCCTCAAGGTCACCATGGGTAGGCTCGACCTGCTCACCGATGTCAGCGGACACTATCGCCCCGATCGCAAATACACCCAACAGGTGGTGGACCGGCTCCGAGCCCACGGCCTGTCCGTTGATCCACATCAGATACAGCTGACGTCGCGGAAATGACGGTCAACAGAACTCTCGAGCGATGTTGGCACGAGAGCGGGCGCCGGACATGGGCTACCCGACGGCCACTACCTCGTCCGAGGGATGCGACTACGCCTTGTCCGCGATCACCAGTTCGGGTCGCACCCGCAGCCGGCCCGGACCCGTGCGGCCATGAGCCCGTCGGGCCACATTCGATACGAGAACGGCGCATGGTCCGATGGGCGGACCCGCGCGTGCGGAGATGCGCTACTCGATGGATCATGCATCGAGGGCTGCGGGTAGCTGGTCGGCGTTCGATCGAAACCCGTGCACCTTGCTCCACTGCTCGACATACGGGAAAGGCATGCTGTGACAGGCACTTTTGCGGCGTCGGACTTCGATCCGCGTGTGGATGAGTTCGACCCGGCACGACCTGAAGTGATCAGAGATCCCTACCCGTGGTTCGACCGGCTCCGCACGCTGGCTCCGGCCCATCGAGGTATCAACGGTCTGCGGTTTCTGACCAGATTCGCGGATATCGATCAGCTGCTGCGTGATCACCGGACCTTCGTACGCGGCGACTTCGCCGAGGTATTGGCTCGTAGCTTCGGACAGAACAGCCTGAACGATGTGATGGGCCGGTTCATGTTCGCGCTTGACCCACCCGATCACACCCGGTTGCGGCGACTGGTCGCGGGATCGTTCACGCGCGAGAAGGCCGAGCGCCTGCGGCCGAGAATGCGGGAGTTGGCGGCCGAACTCTTGGACGAGGCCGCGGCTCGGAGCGGTGACGTCCTTGATGTCATCTCGGATTTCGCATACCCGCTGCCGTTGCAGGTGGTGTGCGAGATTCTAGGGGTGCCGCCGGAGGATCGCGAGATGCTGCGCTCGTGGACCCACGACATCACTCCGACCGTCGACTTCGTCATCTCGGATGAGGTTCGGGCGCGGGGGATCGAGGCGGCCGCGCTGTTCAAGGGCTACTTCCTCGCCCTGATCTCGTTGCGGCGCAGGAATCGAGGTGAGGATCTGCTCAGTGAACTGCTGGACGCGGAGGAGCACGGTGAACGGCTCAGCGAGCGCGAACTCATCAGCCTTGCGGTGACGCTTCTCATCGCGGGGCACGAGAACGTCACCAACCTCGTCGGCAATGGGCTGCTTGCGTTGTTACGCCATCCCGCAGAACTCGAGGCAGCACGCAGGCAGCCGGAACGGGTGGCCGATGTTGTCACCGAGACACTCCGGTACGACTCGCCGGTCACGTATGTTCCGCGGCAGACCGCGAAGGCGACTCGGTTGGGAGACGTGGACCTGGCCGCAGGCGAGTCGCTGGTCGCGCTGTTCGGTGCTGCGAACCGCGACCCCGAGAAGTTTCCGGAGCCCGCAGTGTTTCGGTTGGATAGGCCACACAATGCCGAGCATCTCGACTTCGGCCGCGGCATCACTTACTGCCTCGGCGCACCGTTCGCCATTGTGGAGAGCGAAGTCGCGTTCGAAACGCTACTTGCACGTCTAGGCGATTTCGGCCTGGCGATCGGAGAGGACGAATTGACCTGGCGGCCGACGATCTGGGCTCGGGGCCTCGAGCGGCTCCCGATTACCATTGTCGGTTGAGTCCGTGCTGGTCAGGATGGTGTTGCCGAATGGGCGCCGGGGTTGCCCGGTGCCGTTCTACTGGGACTGCGATGAGGCGCGCCATCCTGCCGCACAATCGGCCTCGGTCCGGTGATCAGCCTCTGAACTCGTCGATGCTCGCGCCGCGCTCGACTGAAGTCGGCCGGGCGGTGGCGGCACCAACCAGTGGGGTCGACCACAATCGACCCCACCGTTCGGCCTCCCGTTCGCGGTTCCTATACCCGGCACTCGGCGAACTCTGTGGCAGGCCACAGAGCCCACCAGTAGTTCGTGTGCGCATTCGGGTCGATCCCACCGCCGCAGATCGGATCTCCACTGGTGCAATAGTTCCCGGTCCGCGCGGAATACAGATCCGGGACGTTCCCGCCGAGCCGACGGACCGGATCCCCGAACAGCAGCACCGCCGCCACCCGGGATTCCAGACCGACTGGCAGGGAGTAGATGCCGCCGAGCGTGGTCACGGTCTCGGTGCCGAGTACCCCGTGGACCACCACCGCGCCCTGCGAAAAGCCGACGAGCACGAACCGTTGCTCCGGACATATCGCCGCCTGCTGTAGCACATGGGCGGTCATGTCCTGGGTGCCACGGCTGACCGACGCCGGATCGAGCAGGTCCGCGGGGTAACTCACGCGATATGCCTGCGAACTCACCGACAGCGCGTGCCACAGCCTGTCATAGAGTGGGTCACCCACCGCCGAACCCAGATACCCGGGTTCGTGTGTCCCCCTGGCTATCGCGACATCGACTGCCACGCAGGACATCGCCCATGCGTGCAATCCTGCCGTTGCCCCGAATCCGGCGGCGAGCAGTAGCACAGCAAATGCCCTTGCCACACGACACTTTTCGAAATGAATCACCGTCCGGTTGGCCATCGCGCTCACCTACTCACGCCGTTGTGAGACAGCCGAGTGACCCTTGTCGATGACAATTCTCGGCTATATCCGCGAAGGTAAGAACGTCCCCGGCGACTGTCAAGGAACTCGACCCGACCGATGCGGACTCAGCGCCGAATCGTGTCCTGCCGCGTCGCCCTACGGAACGAGAACCGCTGCGCCGGTGAAGCGTCCGTGCGCGAGGTCGGCCAGCGCACGGTCGGCTCTACCGAGGGAGTACCCGTGCGTGGTCAGGCTTATCCGATGTTCGCCGGCGAGGGCCAGGAATTCACGGGAGTCCGCGCGAGTGTTAGCGGTGACGGAGCGAATCTCGCGCTCCTGGAAAAGATGCTGCTGATAGTTCAGCGCAGGAATGTCGCTGAGATGGATTCCCGCAATGGCGAGGACCCCGCCGCGATCGAGCGCGGCCAGCGCGGGCAGCACCAACTCGCCGACGGGCGCGAACAAGATCGCCGAATCCAACCGCACCGGGGATGGGTCGGCCGCGCCCTGCACCGACGCCGCGCCGAGGGCGGTCGCGAGTTCCCGCGCGGCGGGATCACGCGTCATCACGTGCACCTCGGCACCCTGCGCGACCGCGATCTGCGCGGCGATGTGGGCGCTGCCGCCGAAGCCATAGATCCCGAGTCGTCCGGCGGGCGGCAGGTTAGCCCGCCGCAGCGCCCGGTATCCGATAATGCCCGCGCACAGCAGCGGCGCGGCGTCCGCATCGGAGTACCCGTCCGGCAGGCGCAGCGCGTACGCGGCAGGCACACAGGCGAACTCGGCGTAGCCGCCATCGGCATCCCAGCCCGTGTAAGCCGAACGCGGACAGAGGTTTTCCGCGCCGCGCAGACAGAACGCACATTCCCCGCAGGTGTGCCGCAGCCAGGCGATGCCGACCCGATCCCCGACGGCGAACTCCTCCTCCGTCGCCGAGCCGAGGGCGACGACCGCACCGACGACCTCGTGCCCCGGCACGACGCCCGCACGGTGCACCGGGAGATCCCCCTCCACCACGTGTAAGTCGGTCCGGCAGACACCGCACGCGAGTACGCGCACCAACAGCTCGCCCGACGCCGGTTCCGGGATGACCGAACGCACCTCGTCCAGCGGACCGGTGTCGATGGGGCCCGGTCTGCGCGCCCGCCAACAGAGCATCGAGTTCGTACCGCCGCGGACGTCACTCATCGAATCACCTCGCACCGATCGGCTCGATACGGACCGGCCCCCGACCACGGCCGAATGTGCTGAGGCCACCCTACCTGGCGGTTTCCTACTCGCGAGGCCGCAACTCTGATACGTTGCCGTATTGGATACGTTTCTGTATCGAATGGCCGCGATCAGCCGGAGCCGAGGGAGGTGCTGGTGACGTCCGAGGCCACGCGTACCGCACCGACCCGAGCCACCCGACGCCGCACCGAGACGAGAAACCGGTTGCTCGCCGCAGCCTACGAGGCATTCGCCGAGGAGGGGTTCGGTCGCGTCACCGTCGAACGGGTTTGCGAACGGGCCGGGTTCACCCGTGGCGCGTTCTACTCCAACTTCAGCTCACTGGACGAGCTGTTTCTGACCATGTGGGAACAGCGGTCGGCGGCAATGCTCACGGCGGCGAGAGTCATCCTCGACGACATCGCCGCCGAATGCACCGCTGAGGTCAGCACAGTGGTCGAACGGCTGGAGCGGGCCGTCCCCGTCGACGAGGACTGGTACCGGATCACCACGGAGTTCACCACACACGCCCTGCGTACACCCACACTGCGCAAGGTGATGTCCGCGCGCGAGGAAGCCATCGTCGCGACCCTCATGCCGACCATCCTCACTGCCCTGCTGCGCGTCGGCCGCCGCGTGCCGAACCCGCACGCGCTCGGTCAGGCGCTCATCGCTGTCCACGACGGCACCAGCGTGCAAGTTCTGATGGAGCCCGACAGCGGTGTCGTCCGCAGCCGGCGCACCGAGCTCTTCCACCACGTCGTGCTGGCCTACAGCACCGCAACCGAAGGATGAACATGTCCCACAGCAGTTCGGATGTGGCACAGCGGGCGGACGTCATCGTCGTCGGCGCCGGACTCGCCGGCCTCGTCGCCGCGTATGAGCTGGTCCAGGCGGGCCGCACGGTCCACCTGCTCGACCAGGAGAACCGCAACAATCTCGGCGGTCAAGCGTTCTGGTCGCTCGGCGGACTGTTCTTCGTCGACAGCCCTGAGCAGCGACGCCTCGGCATCAAGGATTCCTACGATCTCGCGCTGCAAGATTGGCTCGGCTCGGCCGGGTTCGACCGCGAGGACGAGGACCTGTGGGCGCGGCAGTGGGCCCAGGCCTACGTACACTTCGCCGCCACCGAAAAGCGGGACTATCTTCGGACTCTAGGCCTGCGCGTGACCCCGCTGGTCGGCTGGGCCGAGCGTGGTGGTGGATTCGCCGACGGTCACGGCAATTCGGTGCCGCGGTTCCATCTCACGTGGGGCACCGGCCCCGAGGTGGTCCGAGTGTTCGCCGAGCCTGTCCTCGCCGGCGAGCGTCGCGGGCTCGTCGGTTTCAGCTTCCGCCACCGCGTGGACGAGCTGATCGTGGAGAACTACGCGGTGGTCGGCGTGCGCGGCACCGTGCTAGCGGACACCGATCTCGAACGCGGCAAGGCATCGTCGCGCAACGAGGTGGGCGAGTTCGAGTTCCGGGCAAAGGCGGTGATCGTGGCCTCCGGCGGAATCGGTCACAACCACGAGCTGATCCGCCGCAACTGGCCGACCGAGCGGCTCGGGAAATGCCCGGAGACACTCATCTCCGGTGTGCCCGCCCATGTGGACGGACGCATGCTCGGCGTCACCGAGGCGGCAGGCGGCGCCATTGTCAACCGGGACCGCATGTGGCACTACACCGAGGGTATTGTCAACTGGGACCCGATCTGGCCCGACCACGCCATCCGGATCATTCCCGGTCCGTCCTCGATGTGGTTCGACGCGCTCGGAAAACGGCTGCCCGCACCATGTTTCCCCGGCTTCGACACCAACGCCACGATGAAGGAGATCTTGAAGTCCGGCTATGACTACTCCTGGTTCGTGCTCACCCAATCCATTATCGAGAAGGAGTTCGCGCTGTCGGGTTCCGAGCAGAATCCCGACATCACCGGCAAGGACCTCAAACTCACGCTCAAGAGCCGGGTCGCGAAGGGAGCGC
Organism: Nocardia sp. NPDC049220; assembly: GCF_040647855.1. NCBI lineage: Bacteria > Bacillati > Actinomycetota > Actinomycetes > Mycobacteriales > Nocardiaceae > Nocardia > Nocardia sp. NPDC049220. The sequence goes on along the minus strand of NZ_JBEZDA010000010.1, from coordinate 15,038 downwards.
CCGGCCCGGTGGAGGCGTTCAAGCAGCACGGTGTCGACTTCGTCGTCGCGGACACACTGCGCGAGCTCGTCGACGGGATGAACAAGATCGCCCGAGGACCGCAGCTCGACTACGACAAGCTGGAAGGCCAGATCGTCGCCCGCGACCGGGAACTGGCCAACGCGTACACCAAGGACAGCCAGCTGATGGCGATCAGCAACGCGCGTCGATATTTCGGCGACAAGGCGGGCCGGGTCGCCAAACCGCACCGAATCCTGGACCCGGCCGCGGGACCGCTGATCGCCGTCCGGCTCAATATCCTCACCCGGAAGACTTTGGGGGGCGTACAGACCAACTTGGACTCGCAGGTGATCAAGCCGGACGGCTCCGCGTTTCCCGGCCTGTACGCCGCGGGCGAGGTCGCCGGATTCGGCGGCGGCGGCGTGCACGGCTACAACGCGTTGGAGGGCACCTTCCTGGGCGGCTGCATCTTCTCCGGCCGCGCCGCGGGGCGGGCGACAGCGAAACTCACCTGACCTCGCTAGGTGCGCACCGTAGTGCAGGCAGGTCCGATGGTGCCGCCAACGAGGTGACGGCGGTCGCGGTGAACGAAGGAGCACCGGTATACAGCCGCGCATCGGTAGAGCGTTGTCCCGGCCCCATGGTGACACCGGATATCTCGACGCGGTTGCCGTAAACATCCGTCAGCTGCGCGCCGAAAGGGCCGGAACCGGCGTCGGACAGGCTCCAGTAGTTGTCCATCCCACGCGTGAGTTCCCGCCACGGACCACCTCCGACAGGGCGAACAGCCACCTCGGACAACGCGTTTCCGGTGCCGCCGAACAGGATGCCGAACCGGGACGCCGAGGAATCCGGTTTCACCTGGTAGGTCAGTTCCGGCATCGGCTGCGGGTCCCGCACCACTCGATAGCGGACCTCCGCCACCCCGGCACGCGGATCGGCAACTTCTTCGAATGCCGCTGCGTTCAGAACCAGTTGCTCCGTAGTGCATCCCGGGCAACGGTCGACGACGACGGCCCGCACCGTTCCGCGTGGGCCCTGAACCTCGAGAGACGCGCCGCACAGGTCGGCACGGCCGTAAGCCACGGTCGACAGCGCGGCATAGAAGCCGTCCGACGCCAATCCGCTGAACGAGCACGCGACCCGTCGGCCGAGGGTGTAGTACCGCGCCGCACCCGTCACTGTCGACGAAGGCGGTAGGGTCCGCGGCACAAATGTCGAGGCCAGCAAGGGAACTCGGGACGGTGGGCTCGGCGCGAACCCCACTTCGCACATCGGCTGCTGTGGCTGCGCCAGCCCGAGGGCCGCGCCGGCGACAGTCAGCACAACCGCCGCCGACCACAGCCATCCGGCGCGGGATCGCCGCCGTTCGTTCGGCATTCGGTGCATCGCTCCCCCAACTCCGGATCGCCTGCGGACCGTCCATCCTGACGTCCTCAGAAAAGCAGCCCGGACGCCTGCGCACATCGCGAACGAAAAATCTTCACTCTGAAAGACTCACAATTCAGCAAGCGCGACGCAAACATCGAGCATCCGGTGGACACAAGCGCGGCAGGATCGAAAATGATTCGGCCCGAACGGCTTCCGCACCGCGCGGCCGGCCGACCGAACGATGCGACGTAAGCGCGGACGCCGGGTGCACGGAGCACGGAACTCAAACGGCACGGTCGGACATGAGCCCGCACACCGGTCACTGATAGTCCCAGTAGTGCAACCACTGCACCGAGGCGAACAGCAGCAGCGTCAAGGCGTAGAGCACGACAACCGCCGCCGCTCCGACGGTACCGACCCACCATCCCGCACCATCGACCGGATCGAGCCATCGCCGAAAGCACCTCGCGATCGCGGGCGACAAAATCCAACTCATCAACCCGACGCTGACGATCTGGCTCAGCCACATCGCCAACCAGGGCTGCGCGCCGATCCCGTCCAGCACCGGCCCGAGGAATCTGGACAGCGTCATCACTGTCGGATACAGCACCAACAACACCAACATGGCGATCTTCCACGTCGGCGTCATTCGTGTCTCACCGTCGACCGTTCGCAGCGTAGAACCGAACGGTGTGGTGTGCGCGGCGACCGTGAAATCCTCGGTCAGCTCCGAACGCAGTTCCGGAAGCGCGGCGTCCCGTTCTTTCGAGTGCATCCACTTCGACAGCTGGTGCCCGGTTCGAAACCGAACCACCGAATACCATCGGCCCGTATCACCGAACGCAAAAAGCAGGCCGCCCTCGAATCCGGAAAACTTCGCACTCGCCGCGACAAGGCGCGACTCCGTCGCGATGAATTCGGCTTCCCTGCCGCGGGCGACGCTGTGCCGAAAGACGCCGATTCCTGGTGGCGGCGATCCGCCTTCGAGGATGACAAGATCCGAGCTCTTGCGGCGGAACCCGAGTGCCGCGCCTTCGGTCAGCACCTGTGTTCGGTCGGGTGAGTCCAGGAAATCGTGCATCAACGGCTCGGATCGAAAAGTGACACTGAACCCCGAATCCAGGTGCGGGTCGTCGCTGATCGCCGCCGACGCCGTCACGAATCCGGGTGCAGTCTCGGCAATTTCGATGAGCCGCGTCAACCAGGCATGGAAGCCGGCACCGTCGGCCGGGCGGTGGAAGACGGTGACCGCGGTGGCGGCGGCTGTCATCGGTGCGCCATCACCGAGCGTCGACGCGACGGCCCCGAACGTAAGCCTCCGAGATTGCGGGCTCACGCATACCCATCAGCAGGGCGAACAACGTTTGATCCCGCGCCGATCTGGGGTCTCCGGACCGGATTCCGTGTGTCAGCGCACCCGCCAGGGCGGGCCATCGCGCCGGTTCGACAACCAGGAAGTCCGCTTCCTTGCCGAGATCGAAGTTTCCGAATCGGCCTTCCATATCCAGAGCCCGCGCGCCGGCCAGCGTCCCCGTGAAGAGCATTTCGGCCGGATGCATCGCCACTGCGTCGTCGCCCGGCTCGGAGATGTGGACCTTGAACGCGGCCGAGAGCACCTGCGGGATCAGCCATTCGTCGCCACCACCGAAGTCGGTTCCAACGGCCACGTTGACGCCCGAGGCGATCGTCCGTTTCCACGGCATCGTGCCGGATCCCAAGAACTGCTGCGAAACCGGACAGTGCGCGACCGATGTGCCGGTCTCCGCCATCCGCTGAAGCTCGACATCCTCGCAGTGCACGCAGTGCGCGAGAATACTGCGTCGACCGAGCAGACTCTTGCCCCCCTCGGCCGAGCCGGCCAGGAACTTCCCGTCGTAGGCGTCGAGGTACGAATCGACTCGGTAGACCTGCTTCGTGGTGTCGATTTCACCGGTTCCGGGGCGATTGTTCTCGTTGAGGTGGCTGTGGAAATAGACGCCGCGGTCGCGCACGGAATCGTATAGTTCACCAAGGTTCTTCAACGTCTCGCGCGTCACCGACAGCGCGAAACGCGGCACGATCGCCACATGAAGAAGTGCCGTCTCGACGTTTCCGGTGTCGGCTGCGTGCCACTTGTCGACTTCTTCCCTGCACAGCCTGACGGCGTCGTCCTCGGAGGTGATCAGGGGCGCCGCCGATTCCCCGCCGGTCGTCTGGACACCGCGGCCGCTGACCATCCGAAGACCGAACCGCAGCGTCTCGGTGAACAAGGCATCTTGCGCATGCGGGAAGGCCGACCCGAAGACCATCGCCGCCGTAGTTCCCGCCGCGGTGCGTCTGTTACAGAATTCGAGGGCAGCTCGCTGCGCGAACTCGATCTCGGCATACCGGGATTCCGCGGGGAACATACAGTGATCGAGCCACTCCGGCAACTGGCCGCCACCGTACGCGTCGCCGGCAAAAGTCTGCGGGAAGTGAACGTGGGTGTCGACAAATCCCGGAAGCAGAAAACCCGGGCGGTGATCGAACACATTTTCGTCGCGGAAAACGGTGGGGACTTCGGCGCGGTCACCGCAGTACGCGATTCGACCGTTGTCGTCGATCGCCAGCGCGCCGTCCGGTACCGAAACCAGTGCGTCAGCGGCATCGGCGGCGGCCGGGCTGCCCGCGATGTGGAAAATGTGCCCCAAGTGGACTTGGCTCACCGTCCGAGGAGACCACAAAACAGCCGGGCACAACAGTGGATCGCCGAAATAATTATCGGACATCACCCGTTTCGGACGTGATGACATCGCATACGTCAGCCCGGCAAGCCAGACGCACGAAGACTTGGTACATCGCCCCGCCGTCGTACGCACCATGCCATAGCGGCCGTCGTGCGCTCGTCAGCGGACGCACCGACGGCGATGACCACCGCCCCGAAAGTCGAGGGATACGCCGCCGATTCCCGGCGGCGCTAGCATCGGCGCGCCTGCCGAGGGAGGAGCGAACGTCCTGCCTCATGGGCCGCCTCGACCAGCACGCGTGCCAGGCGCGCGGTGTCCGGTACCGCCTGTTCACCGCCGATCCGACCCGACAGCGACAAAGCCGCCACCGCGGCGCCGCGGCTGCGAATCGGCACGGCTACGCACGCGATCCCGGGTAGCGACTCCTCGTTGTCGACGGCGACACCCTGCCGCTGGCGGGTGCGCGTGAGCTCACGATGCAGTTCGGCGCGGTCACCGAGGGTGCGCGGGGTGAACTGCGGGAGCCGGTCGCGGAAGGACACGTCGACGATGCTCGGTTCTAGTGAGGCGAGCATCGCCTTGCCGAGCGCCGTGCTGTGCGCAGGCATCCGGCCGCCCAGCCGGGTTGGCACCGCCGCTGCGCACCGACCCCCGGCTTTGTCCAGAAACAGCACCTCGCGCCCCTCCAGGACGCCGAGGTGACCGATCATCTTGGTCCGCTGACAGAGGTCGTGCAGCAGCGGGCTCACCGCATCACGAATCTCGTTGTGTTCGGCCGCCAGTCCACCCAATTCGAGCGTGCGCGTACCGAGGCGGTATCCGCCGGGCGCGTGCGCGAGCCAGCGCAATCGGATCAACTGGTCGAGTATGCGGTGCACCGTGGAGCGCGGCAGCCCGGTGCGTTCGGCGAGCCCCACCAGGGTCAGGGTCGGCGTCGCACCGTCGAATGCTTCCAGTATCAGCGTCATTCGCTCGATCATCGACACCGGCGGCTGCGCGGGCCGAGCGGCGGGTCCCGATCCCGTCCACAACTCGCCGGAATCCGGAGGGATCGCCGCCTCGACCGTCATTGTTCACCTCCACTGCATGATCGCCTAGAACTTAGAAGTACTTCGACCCGACTGGTTCGTCTCCGGCGCACGTTGGTTCTGTTCCGCCACAACGCCGTTCGAGGTCCCGCCGGGACAACGCCCACTATCACTTTCGCATCGGATTGTCTGATCGGGCAGCACACAGCGCTGCCCGGGCAGCTGACGCCGGTGCACCGCGCCCGTTCACCATCCAACTCCGACCCACCTACGCGGACCTGTGCTGGAATTCGATCAGCGCGTGCGGCCACTCGCGGCTGTCGCGCTCGGCGAGCAGGGTGACGTCCTGGTCGGTGGCGGGTTCGTGGTGTGGATCGTGGGCGGTGGGATGCGCGGTCATCGCGGACTCTCCGGTCGGGACGGTAACGGTGCAGACAGGCGTCGCCGCGGTTGAACGGTCGCGTGCCCCAGGATGCGGGTACCCGATCGAGCGGCTTCGACACCGCCGAGATGACCATCCACGGAACACGACTCGATCCGACACCAGAGTACGGGCTTACCCTTGAAGAAGACTTGGAGGTGACCCGATGACGGAGATGCGTCCGGACACCGCATGGGCGTTCCGAAAGCATGCACCCTGCCGACTGCCGAACAACCTCTGCGTGTCCGGGAGTTCCACGACCTGTTCGCCAGTTCCCTGCTACGTGTCGAGCGAATCGCGCCGACTCGACTGCGCCTGACGCTGGCGGCGGATGCCGAGCAATCGGCACGTGCCCTGGCCGCGCGTGAGGCGGACTGCTGTGACTGCTTCGCGTTCACGTTCATCCCTGCTGATGCCCCCGCTACCCACATGGACATCGAGGTACCCGGCGCGCAAGCCGCGGTGCTCGATGGGCTCGCAGCTCTGGCCGAGGCGGCGAGGACGCGGTGACCGGCAGGCACACCGGTCAGGCCGCCGTAGCCTTCCGACACACCACCGACGACCCAGAATAGAACACGTTCTTGTCTGACGACCTCGAGCGTGCCACCCTCGAGAGATGGATCTCGACGCCATCGAAGCGGTCCGACAGCTGAAGTACCGCTACTTCCGGACCCTCGACCTCAAATTGTGGAACGAGTTCGGCGACACGCTGACCGTCGACGCCGCCGGTCACTACGGCACCCACGCGCTCGGCGAACCGCTGCGCCTGAGCGGCCGCGACGCCATCATCGCGTTCATGCGGGAGAATCTCGGCCCCTCGGTCGTCACCGTCCACGTCGCCAACCATCCGGAGATTCATATCGACGGCGAAACAGCGACGGGCTCATGGGCTTTCGAGGACACGGTGATCTCGACGGAATACCGCGTCCTGATCCGCGGCGCCGGTTACTACACTGACACCTACCGCCTCGACACCGACGGCCACTGGCGTATCTCCTCGACCGGCTACCAGCGCATCTATGAAGCAATGCAGGCGCTGTCCGACACACCGAGTTTCCAACTGCTGTCCAACATGTGGGCACCCGCCGAATAGCCGCGTCGGGACGTCGCCGACCGGATACCCGGTGACGCTGGACAGCACGCGGGACCTGACGTCCGATCAGCGGCCCAGACGCACCGCCGGGCTGGTGATCAGCGGAAGATCGAGTGCGGTGAGAATGCCAGGCGGCGCCGCGACCACGGCGGGCACCGCGTTGACGATGCGCATACCGGTGGCCAGCAGAGTCGCGTAATTGTGATCGCCGTTGCGACTCGAGGTCACCAGATCCAGTGCGTAACTGGGCTCACCGGTGATCTCGACCCGATAGGAGCCCGCTCGGTGCGCGGGTTGCGGCCAGTCCGGGCACAGATCGGAGCGCAGCCGGGTCACATGCTCGAGCACCGTGACCGGCACGTCACCAACCATGCCACGCACCTCGAAACGCAGTGCGGCGGCGGTGCCTTCGGCGATGTGCCCGGTGACGATATCGAACGATTCCGGCGCGGGGACCCGCTCGTAGGTCTCGGTCACGCCATCGAGCGTGACGCCGATCCCCGCGGCGAGCTGACGGACTGTGCCGCCCCAGGCGAGGGAGAGCACACCCGGCTGCAACAGCATTGGAATGTCCTCGACCGGCTTGCCGAAACCCATGATGTCGAACATGACCTCGCGATTGTCGTAGCTGGCATAGTCGACGATCTCCAGACAGCGCACCTGGTCGATGCGCAGGCACGTGCCCGCGAGGGCCAGCGGAAGCAAGTCGTTCGCGAAACCCGGATCGATGCCATTGACCCACAGTGACGAGTTCCCCTGCACGGCAGCCGCTCGGACCGGCTCGAGCAGGTCATCCGGAAGCACGCCGTAGGGGTACTGGAAGAACACCGGAGCGCAGGCGACGACATTGATTCCCGCCGCGAGAATACGTTGGAGATCCTGCACCGCTTCGAACAGGCGATTATCGGTCATCGAACAGTAGACGACGCAGTCGGGACCCGACGCCAGCAGCGCAGCCGCATCGGTAGTCGCGGTGACACCCACCGAATGATCCAGTCCCGCAAGCATTCCCGCGTCGACACCATCCTTGGCGGGGCCGGACACCCACACCCCCGTGAGTTCAAGGTCGGGGTTGGCGATGACGCCCGCCAGAGCATGCCTGCCAACATTGCCGGTGCCCCATTGCACTACGCGATATGTCATGTCACAGATCCGGAATCGGTAGGTCGAGATTCGGAACGATCAAGCCGCCGTCGGGCTCGAGGATCTTGCCGGTGAGATACTTCCCGGCGGGCGAGACGAGGTACAGAGCCGCGGCGGCGATGTCTTCGGGTTCGCCGATGCGGTGCAGCGGGGTCTTGGTCTCCAGTTCGGTGCGTATCGCCGCATTACCGGCGACGACCTCGAGCGCAGAGGTCAGGATCGAACCGGGCGCGATCGCATTCACCCGGATACGCGGGTTCAGGTCGAGCGCGGCGAGCTTCGTGTAGTGAGCCAAGGCGGCTTTGACGGTGCCGTAGGCGGTGAACGCGCGCCCCGGCAGGCGTCCCATCGTGGAGGTGATGTTCACGATGGAACCGCCACCGGCGGTGTCGAGTATCCGCGGCACCGCCGCCCGAACCAAACTGTGCGCGGTGAGAACATTGAAACTGAACGCCTCCGCCAGCATCTGCGGTGTCGTGTCGAGCAACGGGCACGGCAGCGCACCACCGACATTGTTGACCACGATATCCAGGCGTCCGAACCGTTCGACGGCCGTCGCCGCGAGGGCCGCCGTAGCATCGGCGTCACTCAGATCCGCCGGGACCACATGGGCCTGCCTTCCGGTCGCGGCCACCTGCTCCGCGACCTCGTCCAGCTGGCTCTTCGTGCGTGCCGCCAGGACGATGTCGGCGCCCGCCTCCGCGAATGCCACGGCGATCGCCGCCCCGAGGCCGCGACCGGCGCCGGTGACGATGGCGACCTGTCCGTCGATACGGAACCGATCCAGAATCATTCGCGCCCCCTATGCGCTGCGCAGGCCTGTCGAATATTCGACACGATCTATTCTGATAATCGTCATCGTACGGAGTACGTCGGAGTCGAGACAAGGGGTTGACGCCATGCCGGAACGATCCCCGTCCCCACCTACGCGTCGCGTCGTCGAGATCGTGTCGCTGCTCGCGACCTCCGATGCGCCGATCAGCGTGGCAGGGATCGCCGAGCGACTCGGCATCGCGCGCACCACCGCGACCGCGATCCTGACCGAGTTGGACGTGGCAGGCTGGGTCATCCGCCATCCCGCCCGCGGTTACGGCATCGGACCCGCACTGTCCGGACTGTCCGGCGCCGCACTCCCGCACGGAATCGGAGAGATCCTCACCGCCCTGGCCGACCGCACCGGCTACGGCGCCACGTTCAGCCGGATCGAACCGGATCGACTCACGGTGCTCGATGTCCGGCACGGCATCGATCGCGTCGTCCCCGGCATCCCGGTGGGACACCGTATTCCGCTGCAGTTTCCCGCGGGCGCGAGCGTCATGCCGTGGCGTTCGGCGGGTGAGCAGAATACCTGGCTCGCCACCACAGCCAGCACCGACCAGCGCACCGCCGCTTCGCTGTTGGCGCTAGTCCGCGAGCGTGGCGTCGCTGTCTTCCGTCCACGCACCGACGACGCCGGGATGGTCGATCTGCTCGCTGATCTACTCGGCGCGGTCGGCGACGATCTCCGCCGGTCGCATCTACGGACCCGCGCTTTGCGCCAACTCGCCGCCCTCACCGCACGGCCGTTCACCAGAACGGAATTGGATTCCGACGACCAACTGCCCCTGAGTTATCTCGCAGCACCGGTTTTCGACCCCACCGGCACCGCCGCCTACGAAGTCCAGCTCGGGCCACTGCGCGCCGCCACGACGAAATTCGAACGCGCCGAGTTCATTTCGGCCACAATCGCGAGCGCACGGGAACTCACGGCTGCTTTGGCCGCACGTAAACTCGACAGCTGATCACAGACACGCTCGACAACTGCGCAGGTCCAGCAGAAGAGCAACGCCACAATCGGCAGCACGACACGCCCCCGCTCGCAGCCCAGCAAGGACAACGTAGTGCCATTCTTCGTCTGCCCTACCGGCCACCGAGTCCCCTACGCCCCCTTTCACCTGTAACTGACGGCGGAATTCGCCCGGCGAGCGATACTTAAAAACCTGTGGATGACCAGGAAGGATTACCTCCTCGAGCATCTGATCATGACGTGGCCCTGCGCCCGTTGTTCGCCGATTTGACGCTGAGAACCTTGTCGAGGTAGTCGGCGATTGCGTCTTTGTTGCGAGTCAGGCACTCGATGCGTTCGGACAGCCGAGCTTGTTCGCCTCGCAGCTCGGCGATCATCTCGGTCGTCACGTCGGGAACGTAGATGGACTGCGGCTTGTCCAGGCACGGCAGGAGCTGCTAGATGATACGGGTCGGCAGTCCGGCATCGAGCAGTCCCGTGATCTGCTGAACGACCTGCACGTGTGACTCTCCGTACTCACGGTAACCGTTGAGGGCGCGGCTGGGTGTGATCAAGCCCTGCTCCTCGTAGTAGCGCAGTAGCCGACGGGAGACGCCGGTGCGCTCGGCGAGCTTTCCGATTCGCACGTGCTCGAACTTACCCTCGACCTTCACACCTATGTGAATGTTCAAGACTCGCCGGATGGACCAAAAACAGCCGCACTCTGCCTGAACAACAGGTAGATGCCGGAGGCTGGCTCAGTTCCTGCGGCTACGACAATCACGACTGCATCGGAGGCTTCACATGAAACGGACTTCGCCTGCCCCAGAGAGCGGGAGTCGACCTACAACACGACTTGGTCGAAGCAGCCAGAACGGCCGAAGCGGCCGGATACGCCAGTGTGTGGACGTACGAACGACTGCTCTTCCCAGAGAAGCCCGCCGAACCCTATGCCCCGCCGAACGTGCCGTGGCCGGAAACCCAGCGGCAGGCCGCTGACCCCCTGGCAGTCCTCACGGCAGCGGCGGTGGCGACCGAAGAGGTGCGCCTCGGTACTGCCGTTCTGGTCGCTGCACTGCACACCCATCCAGCTGGCGAAGGCGCTGGCTACGATCGATCAGATCAGTGGCGGCCGCGTGGTCGCAGGCATGGGCACCGGCTGGTCCACCGACGAACTCCAGGCCACTGGCGCCACTCGAGCGGATCGCGGCCGCTTCCTCGACGAGACGCTGGACGTCTTCGATCAGGTGATGGACGACGTCCGAACGGCCGCAGCCGCTGGCGCAGACGAACTCATCGTGGATCTGAATCTGCAGGACTGGTTCACCAGCACTCAGCAAATGCTCGAGACGGCGGTGGAGATCCGCGAACGGGCCGTCGCCTGATAACCGATGTTGCCAACGCCCGAAACAGCGAGAAATACTTGGACGATTCCGTAATGTCGGTGTGATCTGTTGTCGTGTGGGGGAAATGCCGAAGGCCCTCGACTGTGTCGAGGGCCTTCGGTGAAGGATGTTCCGGCGGTGTCCTACTCTCCCACACCCTGTCGAGTGCAGTACCATCGGCGCTGGCAGGCTTAGCTTCCGGGTTCGGAATGGGACCGGGCGTTTCCCTGCCGCTATGGCCGCCGTAACTCTATGAAACTATCCACCCGTAAACACCCCATCCCGTACCGAGACGGTGGGATTGTTCACAGGGTTGTGTGTTGTTTCAGATACCGCACAGTGGACGCGTAGCTTCTTTGTTGGTAAGTCCTCGGCCGATTAGTACCAGTCACCTACACACGTTACCGTGCTTCCAGTTCTGGCCTATCAACCCCATGGTCTGTAGGGGGCCTTAACCACTCGAAGGTGGTGAGAAACCTCATCTTGGAACAGGCTTCCCGCTTAGATGCTTTCAGCGGTTATCCCTTCCGAACGTAGCCAACCAGCAGTGCCCTTGGCAGGACAACTGGCACACCAGAGGTTCGTCCGTCCCGGTCCTCTCGTACTAGGGACAGCCTTCCTCAAGTTTCTGACGCGCGCGGCGGATAGAGACCGAACTGTCTCACGACGTTCTAAACCCAGCTCGCGTGCCGCTTTAATGGGCGAACAGCCCAACCCTTGGGACCTACTCCAGCCCCAGGATGCGACGAGCCGACATCGAGGTGCCAAACCATCCCGTCGATATGGACTCTTGGGGAAGATCAGCCTGTTATCCCCGGGGTACCTTTTATCCGTTGAGCGACACCGCTTCCACTTGCCGGTGCCGGATCACTAGTCCCGACTTTCGTCCCTGCTCGAGCTGTCGCTCTCACAGTCAAGCTCCCTTGTGCACTTGCACTCGACACCTGATTGCCAACCAGGCTGAGGGAACCTTTGGGCGCCTCCGTTACATTTTAGGAGGCAACCGCCCCAGTTAAACTACCCACCAGGCACTGTCCCTGAACCAGATCATGGTCCGAGGTTAGAAGTCCAATACGATCAGAGTGGTATTTCAACGACGACTCCACAAACACTAGCGTGCCCGCTTCACAGTCTCCCACCTATCCTACACAAACCGTACCGAACACCAATACCAAGCTATAGTGAAGGTCCCGGGGTCTTTTCGTCCTGCCGCGCGTAACGAGCATCTTTACTCGTAATGCAATTTCGCCGAGTCTGTGGTTGAGACAGCAGAGAAGTCGTTACGCCATTCGTGCAGGTCGGAACTTACCCGACAAGGAATTTCGCTACCTTAGGATGGTTATAGTTACCACCGCCGTTTACCGGGGCTTAAATTCTCAGCTTCGCACCCGAAGGCGCTAACCGGTCCTCTTAACCTTCCGGCACCGGGCAGGCGTCAGTCCGTATACATCGTCTTACGACTTCGCACGGACCTGTGTTTTTAGTAAACAGTCGCTTCTCTCTGGTCTCTGCGACCACCACCAGCTCAGGGAGCAAGTCCCGTCACCAGCGTTGGTCCCCCTTCTCCCGAAGTTACGGGGGCATTTTGCCGAGTTCCTTAACCACAGTTCTCTCGATCGCCTCGGTATTCTCTACCTGACCACCTGTGTCGGTTTGGGGTACGGGCCGTGTACCAACTCACTAGAGGCTTTTCTCGGCAGCATAGGATCACTGAATTCGCCTCAATCGGCTACGCATCACCTCTCAGGCACATGCGACACGGATTTACCTATGTCACGCCCTACAGGCTTACACCAGTACAACCACTGACTGGCCCAGCTACCTTCCTGCGTCACCCCATCGCTTGACTACTACCAACGAAGGTCCCGTGCAGCCAGCTCCGGCTCCCCGAAGGGAGTCCATCACCTTTTGGACGGTTAGTACCATTGATTCATCATGGGCGCGGATACACGGGTACGGGAATATCAACCCGTTGTCCATCGACTACGCCTGTCGGCCTCGCCTTAGGTCCCGACTCACCCTGGGCGGATTAACCTGGCCCAGGAACCCTTGGTCATTCGGCGGACGAGTTTCTCACTCGTCTTTCGCTACTCATGCCTGCATTCTCACTCCTGTAGCCTCCACACCTGGATCACTCCGGCGCTTCCCTGGCAACAGGACGCTCCCCTACCCATCCACACCACTGCCAACCCCCAAAAGGGCTGGAATGTCATGTGTGAATGCCGCGGCTTCGGCGGTGTACTTGAGCCCCGCTACATTGTCGGCGCAGGATCACTTGACCAGTGAGCTATTACGCACTCTTTCAAGGGTGGCTGCTTCTAAGCCAACCTCCTGGTTGTCTTCGCGACCCCACATCCTTTTCCACTTAGTACACGCTTAGGGGCCTTAGCCGGCGATCTGGGCTGTTTCCCTCTCGACTACGAAGCTTATCCCCCGCAGTCTCACTGCCACGCTCTCACACACCGGCATTCGGAGTTTGGCTGATTTCGGTAAGCTTGTAGGCCCCCTAGACCATCCAGTAGCTCTACCTCCGGTGTGAAACACGTGACGCTGCACCTAAATGCATTTCGGGGAGAACCAGCTATCACGGAGTTTGATTGGCCTTTCACCCCTACCCACAGCTCATCCCCTCAGTTTTCAACCTAAGTGGGTTCGGGCCTCCACGACGTCTTACCGTCGCTTCACCCTGGCCATGGGTAGATCACTCCGCTTCGGGTCTAGAACATGCGACTCAAACGCCCTATTCGGACTCGCTTTCGCTACGGCTACCCCACACGGGTTAACCTCGCCACATGCCACTAACTCGCAGGCTCATTCTTCAAAAGGCACGCCATCACCCCACCCCGAAGGGAAGGCTCTGACGGATTGTAAGCGCACGGTTTCAGGTACTATTTCACTCCCCTCCCGGGGTACTTTTCACCTTTCCCTCACGGTACTAGTCCGCTATCGGTCACCAGGGAGTATTCAGGCTTACCGGGTGGTCCCGGCAGATTCACAGCAGATTTCACGGGCCCGCTGCTACTCGGGCACCCACTACGACAGAGCACGTGTTTTCGTCTACGGGATTCTCACCCTCTACGACAGGCCATCCCAGACCACTTCGACTAACACGAACTTTTCTGACTGTCGCTCATCACGGCAGCAATGAGAAAATGGGCCCCACAACCCCACACGGACAACCCCTGCCGGGTATCACATCCGCATGGTTTAGCCTCATCCGCTTTCGCTCGCCACTACTCACGGAATCACAATTGTTTTCTCTTCCTGTGGGTACTGAGATGTTTCACTTCCCCACGTTCCCTCCACACACCCTATATATTCAGATGCGGGTAACACGACATCACTCGTGCTGGGTTTCCCCATTCGGAAATCCTCGGATCTCAGCTCGGTTGACAGCTCCCCGAGGCTTATCGCAGCCTCCTACGTCCTTCATCGGCTCCTGGTGCCAAGGCATCCACCGTACGCTCTTAAACACTTACAAACAAAGATGCTCGCGTCCACTGTGCAGTTCTCAAACAACACACCCGATGAAACCCAACCCGACACCAGCACCTCAACCCAAAGGCCGAGGCCGGTATGACCGGAGATCCCACCAGATCGTTATTCTTTGCCTAGAAAGAAACACTCGCGTGTTCTCTCAGGACCCAACAGTGTGTCGATATATTCACCGCGACCAACCACACAGGACTGATCGAATGCGATAAAACTTGTCAGCGTTCCACCCATGAGCGTCCGCAGTCCTACAGATGAGAACTCAACGGTCTCTGGCATCAACGTTTACCATCCCCGACTCTTCGGGGTGCGATGCAGAAGTGCTCCTTAGAAAGGAGGTGATCCAGCCGCACCTTCCGGTACGGCTACCTTGTTACGACTTCGTCCCAATCGCCAATCCCACCTTCGACGGCTCCCTCCACAAGGGTTAGGCCACCGGCTTCGGGTGTTACCGACTTTCATGACGTGACGGGCGGTGTGTACAAGGCCCGGGAACGTATTCACCGCAGCGTTGCTGATCTGCGATTACTAGCGACTCCAACTTCACGGGGTCGAGTTGCAGACCCCGATCCGAACTGAGACCGGCTTTAAGGGATTCGCTCCACCTCACGGTATCGCAGCCCTCTGTACCGGCC